>CAZIWV010000015.1:0-123813 GCA_964543145.1 uncultured Pseudomonas sp. | reverse complement strand
GGCTGGCTGACCATGGAAGAGCTGGTGTGGAACGCCAAAGGCAAGCTGATGACCAATGGTCCGGCCAGCTACAAGATTCCGGCCATCGCCGATATGCCGTTGGACTTACGCGTGAAGCTGGTAGAAAACCGCAAAAACCCGGAAGACACCGTGTTCCACTCCAAAGCCGTCGGCGAACCACCCTTTATGCTTGGCATCGCCGCCTGGTGCGCGATCAAAGACGCTGTAGCGAGCTTGGCCGACTACCGCGTGCAACCGCTGATCGATGCCCCTGCTACGCCGGAGCGTGTGCTCTGGGGTGTGGAGCAGATGCGCAAAGTGCTGAAAGCGCAGAAGGCAGCAGTGAACACCACAGTGGAAACCGCATAACTATTCCTGGCCTGCGCTCCGTAAGGTGTGCTGTGCGCACCAATTTGAAATGCTGTGTTCGCTTCGGAGCGCGCAGCACGCCCTACTAGCTCCTTGCAGGACATACGGTGAACAACAATGACAACACACACCGCGCAAATAACTACCCCAGCCGCGCCAAAGGGCTCTGAGCCTTTGCCACGGCTGGTGTTACTGGAACAGCCCGCTACAGCGCCAAAAAGCGATGACGACTGGCGCCTGTCCCGTTCCGCAAAACCGCTTCGCACTTGGAGGCTGAGCAAATGAGTTGGATCAGCGCCCTCGCCGAATTACAGCAACAGGGCCAGCCCTGTGTGCTGGTGACCATTATCGAAGAGCTCGGCTCAACCCCGCGTAATGCCGGCTCGAAAATGGTCGTCACCGCTGAGCGCATCTACGAAACCGTAGGCGGCGGGCATCTGGAATTTAAAGCGATGGAGCTGGCCCGCGACATGCTCGCCAGCCGCACCCAGGACACCCGTCTGGAGCGTTTTAGCCTGGGCGCCAGCCTGGGCCAATGCTGCGGCGGCGCCACGGTGCTGCTGTTTGAACCCATGGGCCAGCCACAAGCGCGCATCGCCGTGTTTGGCGCCGGCCATGTCGGTCGCGCCCTGGTGCCGCTACTGGCAAGCCTGCCGTGCAAGGTGCAGTGGATTGATTCGCGGGAAAAAGAATTTCCCGAACATATACCTCAGGGTGCCACCAAGGTGGTGAACGAGGACGTGGTCGACGAAGTAGAAAACATGCCGCCAGGCAGTTACTTCATCGTTATGACCCACAACCACCAGCTCGACCTGGAACTGAGCGCCGCCATCCTCAAACGCAACGACTTTGCCTACTACGGGCTGATCGGTTCGCAAACCAAGCGAATGAAGTTTGAACACCGCTTGCGTGAGCGCGGCTTTAGCCCCGAGGTGATGCAGAAAATGCGCTGCCCGATGGGCATACCGGAAGTAAAAGGCAAGCTGCCCATCGAGATTGCCATCTCCATTGCTGGCGAGGTGGTTGCCACCTACAACGCCAACTTTGGCCAGGGCGAAAAGAGCGGCGAAAGCGTGGCCAAATTGATTCCTGCCTCGCGCCGCGCCAAGGCGTAGCAGAGAACAGTGTTGGGCTTCGCTTTGCTCAACCCAACCGACAGAACGCTCCCAACACAATAAATACGTACCACGAGATTGCCATGACCAGCCAATTGAAAGCCTACCGCGCCGCCATCCTGCACAGCATTGCCGACCCCGCCTTAGTGGGCGACGCGCAGTCGTATGAGTATTTCGAAGACGGCGTGCTGGTGGTCGACAATGGCCAAGTGGTCAAGGTCGGCCACGCCGGGGATATTCTGCCCACCCTGCGCGGCGTAGAAGTAAGCGAATACCGCGATGCGCTGATCACGCCGGGCTTTATTGACACCCATATCCACTACCCGCAAACCGGCATGATCGCCGCTTATGGCGAGCAACTGCTGGACTGGCTGAACACCTACACCTTCCCCACCGAAAAACAGTTCGCCGACAAAGCCCATGCCGCCGATGTGGCGAGCATTTTCCTTAAGGAACTGCTGCGTAACGGCACCACCACTGCGCTGGTATTTGCCAGCGTGCACAAGCAGTCGGTGGATGCATTCTTCGAGGCTAGCCAAGCGCTGAACCTGCGCATGATCGCCGGCAAAGTAATGATGGACCGCAACGCCCCGGACTACCTCACCGACACCGCGCAATCGAGCTACGACGACAGCAAAGAACTGATCGAACGCTGGCATGGCAAAGCGCGTTTGCACTACGCCGTCACCCCGCGATTCGCCCCGACCAGCACCCCGGAGCAACTGACCGCTGCGGGCAAATTGCTGCAGGAATATCCGGGCCTGTATATGCACACGCACCTGTCGGAAAACCTCGACGAGATCGCCTGGGTGAAATCGCTATTCCCGCAGCAAAAGGGCTACCTGGACGTATACGACCACTTCCAACTGCTCAGCGAGCGTTCGATGTTTGCCCACGGCGTGCACCTGTGCGACGAGGAATGTCAGCGCCTGGCCGAGACGGGTTCGGCGGTATCGCACTGCCCGACTTCCAACCTGTTTCTGGGCAGCGGCTTGTTCAACCTTAAGCAGGCGGAACAGTTCGGCGTGAATGTGGGCTTGGGTACCGACGTCGGCGCCGGCACCAGCTTCTCCATGCTGCAAACGCTAAACGAGGCGTACAAAGTGCAGCAGCTGCAGCGCAACAAATTGAGCCCGTTTAAATCGCTGTATCTGGCCACCTTGGGCGGCGCCCAGGCACTGCGTTTGGACGACAAAATCGGCAGCTTTGCCCGCGGCAACGACGCCGATTTTATCGTGCTGGATTACAACGCTACGCCGTTGCTGTCGTACCGCTTGCAGCAAGCGAAAAACCTGGAAGAGAAACTGTTTGTGCTGATGACCATTGGCGACGACCGCGCCGTGAAAGAGACGTTTGCAGCCGGTCAAAGCGTTCACAAACGCTGATGATCGGCCCCCTCTCCCGTTTACGGGAGAGGGCTGGGGTGAGGGCAGCGATTATCGCCCTCGACCCAGACTCTGGGTCCCCGCCTTCGCGGCGACGACGGAGAAAACGCCAGCACCCTCCGTCATTCCGGCACAGATGGGAATCCAGATTTCTGAGGGTGTCACCGAGCTAAGCCGACACTCTCCCCCATAAAAAAACCGCCCAATCAGGGGCGGTTTTTTATGCCGAAGAACCTAGCGCGGCGCTGCTGAGCGCGGTGCTTTTTTCTTGGTTTGCAGCAGGTGCGAGAACACGGCGTGGAGGTCGTCCGAGGCGCTGTCTTCGTCGAGGTTGAGCTTGCTGTCGATATGATCCATGTGATGCATCATCAGGCTCACGGCTTTCACCGCATCCCGCGCTTCAATGGCGTCGATCAACTGGTTGTGTTCATCGTAGGAGCAGTGCGAGCGGCTGCCGCTTTCGTACTGGGCGATGATCAGCGAGGTCTGCGACACCAGGCTGCGTTGAAAGCTGATCAGCGGCGCATTCTTCGCCGCCTCGGCCAACTTCAAATGGAATTCGCCAGAAAGGCGGATGCCGGCACCACGATCCCCGCGGGAAAAACTCGCCTGTTCATCAGCGACCATCTGGCGCAATTCCGCCAGTTGTTCGGCCGTGGCGTGTTCAACCGCAAGCTCGGTGATGGCGCGTTCAACCAAACGGCGCGAGTAGAAAATCTGCCGCGCCTCGTCAACGCTGGGGCTTGCTACTACGGCGCCGCGGTTGGGCCGCAGCAGCACCACACTTTCGTGGGCTAAGCGCGACAAGGCGCGGCGAATAATGGTGCGGCTGACGCCGAAAATCTCACCCAGCGCTTCTTCGCTCAGCTTGGTGCCTGGGGCCAGGCGCTGTTCGAGAATGGCATCGAAGATATGCGCGTAAACGACGTCATCCTGAGTGCCGCTGTGGCTGGCTTTGCCAACACGCGGTTGCTTCTTTAGGGGCTGCAATTGTTCGTTCATTCGGGCTCGCGTCAGAAGTTCTGCGGTCATGCGCGACTCTACTGCGTTTCCCCCCAGTGCTGGCAAGCGTTTGCGGGGAAAATAGAGGGTAAAAATACCGGCGCATTGTACACAATCAGAGCGGCAGCTCCTAACCGCTACGTATACGGGGCAGGTCCAGCGTAAGTAATCACAGCATTCCCCCTACTGACTTCTTAGTTTTTTCTGACCTATTCAGACGAATAAACCTGCAAATTTCTCTTCAACAGGCCGTTTCAACGCGCCGATCACGCACCCGTCTGGCCATATCGGCCGTTCCCCTCCACGCAGTAGCAAAACCTATCTTATTGATTCGCATAGCTTTAATAAAAATAAGCCAGCCGGACTGTCGCATACAATTTGCTTATCCAGCTGCAAACAATCGATAGGAGCAATTCCCGCAACAGTTAAAACATTAATTGCTTTTTTTGTATACAAACGCATAATCGCGCCAGTGTGACTTCCTGACCGTTGAGTCAATAAAAACAAGAGAAATGAGGAGTACCCCGCTGTGGAAAGCACCAAACAAGAACAACTCTATGCGGCCACGCCTGCGCGCAAAGGCCTGCTGGAACGGCTATTCAAGCTGTCCCTGCACGGCACCACGGTAAAGACTGAGCTCGCCGCCGGCCTCACCACCTTTATCACCATGGCGTACATCATCTTTGTTAACCCCAATATCATGGCCGACGCCGGTATCGACCACGGTGCGGCCTTTGTCGCCACCTGTATCGCCGCTGCGTTTGGTTGCTTTCTGATGGGCTTGTACGCCAACTGGCCAGTGGGCCTGGCGCCGGGCATGGGTCTGAACGCGTTCTTTACCTACACCGTGGTTGGCACCATGGGTTACAGCTGGCAGATCGCGCTGGGTGCGGTATTTCTCTCCGGCATCTTGTTTATGATCCTGACGTTTTCGCGCATCCGCGAGTGGCTGCTTAACAGCATTCCCGCCAGCTTGCGCTTTGCCATGGGCGCCGGGGTCGGTTTGTTTCTTGGTCTGATTGGCCTGAAAACCGCCGGCATCGTAGTCGCCAGCCCCGCCACCTTGATCAAGATGGGTGACCTGACCAGCGCCGGCCCGCTGCTAGCGGCCATCTGCTTCTTGATGATTGCCGTGCTGGAATACCACCGCGTGTTCGGCGGCATTCTGATCAGCATCCTGACCGTCACCCTGATCGGTTGGGGGCTTGGCGAAGTGCAGTTCGGCGGCATCTTCTCTATGCCGCCGAGCCTGGCGCCCACCTGGCTGGCCATGGATATTTCCGGCGCCATGAACGTCGGCATGATCAGCGTGGTGCTGGCCTTCCTGTTTGTGCATATGTTCGACACCGCCGGCACCTTGATGGGCGTTGCCCAACGCGCCGGTCTAGTGGATGAAAACGGCCATATCGAAAACCTCAGCAAGGCAATGAAAGCCGACAGTACCTCCAGCGCCTTTGGTGCCCTGGTTGGCTGCCCACCGGTAACCAGCTATGTAGAAAGCGCCGCTGGCGTGGCCTCCGGTGGCCGTACCGGGTTGACCGCCGTTACCGTGGGCGTGCTGTTTATTGCCGCGATGTTCTTCGCCCCGCTGGCCGGCATGATTCCCGCCTATGCCACTGCAGGTGCGTTGATCTATGTAGCCATGCTGATGATGAGCGGCATGGCGCATATCGACTGGGAAGACCACACCAACACCATTCCAGCGATTATCACCGTGGTGATGATGCCGCTGACCTTCTCGGTCACCGATGGTCTGGCCATGGGCTTTATCACCTTTGTGGTGCTGAAACTGGCCACCGGCAAGCACAAAGAAATCACCCCAAGCCTGTATGTGCTGTCGATTATTTGCGCGGCGAAATTCGCCTTCTTGTAATCTTCGCGCCAGTCCTCGTCGGTTGCATTGCCCCACCGCGGAACCAGTTGGGCTCTGCGGCACTCAACCCAACCGACGTGAGCAACATCAAGCCTCGGCGTTCGCGCCGGGGCTTTCTGCATTTACCAAGAGGCCTGTATGAATTTTGAAACCTGGCTGCTGTTTAGCAGTGCGGCGCTGATCGTGATTTTTATCCCCGGCCCGCTGTCCTTGCTGATGGTCAGTAACAGCTTGAACTACGGCCTGCGCCGCTCGGCTCCGGCGTTTCTCGGTGGCGTCAGCGCATCGATCTGCTTATTGAGCGCCTCGGCCCTGGGCTTGGGCGCCCTACTGCTGGCTTCGGCCACGCTGTTTAGCGTGCTGAAAATCGTCGGCGCGCTGTACCTGTTTTATCTCGCCTACCAGAGCTGGCAGGAGTCGCGTCAGGCAGCCAAACCGGTGCGACCAGAGGAAGAGGCGCTTACGCCACCAAGCTGGCGCGCGATGTTTCTCAAGGCCTTTGGCCTGGGTGCCAGCAACCCGAAAGACATCCTGTTTTTTGCCGCCTTTTTGCCGCAGTTCATCAGCGCCGAAGAGCCGATTCTCAAGCAGCTGATGGTGATGATCGCCACCTGGGCGATTCTGGATTTGGGCTGCAAGCTGTTCTACGGCTTAGGCGCACGCGGGGCGGCGAAGTTTCTGCGCTCCGGTAAAGGCCAGGTGTGGTTTAACCGCATCAGCGCCGCGCTATTTGCCGGGGCCGGCACGGCGTCGCTGTTGAGTCGCTAACGGTTGAGTCGATAGAAGCAAAGACACGGCGCCGGGCAGACCGGCGCCGCAAGCGGCCTAGCTGCCGCGGTAGGTCGAATAGCTATACGGCGAAATCAGCAGCGGCACATGGTAGTGCTCCTGCTCGGCGCTGATGCCAAAGCGCAGCACAACTACATCCAGAAAGGCCTGGGCCGGCAGCTGCACGCCGCGGGCACGGTAGTAGTCGCCAGCGGAAAATTGCAGTTGGTAAACACCCGTGGTGTAACCATCGCCCTGCAAAACCGGCGTGTCGCAACGACCGTCGTCATTGGTGTACAGCGTGTTGATCAGTTCGACGGCAGTGCCTTCAACCCGATACAACTCGACCTTGATATTGCTTCCGGGGCAGCCGTGCGCGGCGTCCAATACATGCGTGGTTAAACGTCCCATCGGTTTCGGGCAACTGCGCTGGGCACAGGCGCCACGCCTCCTCTATGCAGTGATTGAATTCGTTACGCCAGGCCAGGCGTTTCCTGGGGCGCGGCTGGAGCATAGCATGCAGCTCTGCAATTTCGAGACATTCCAGTTAAAAATTGTACACAATCACCAATAACAATTTCCCTTCGCAGCACCTGCACAGTCACCGCGCGTGATTACCTCTCATGCACCACAATGGCTCGCGCAATGGCCAAGCGCGGGCGCTGAGCTAATCTCTCTGGTCATCAGCAAATGGAAAAAACAGTGAAATTTTCCATTTACAAAACACCTATCACTTTGTATACAATCACTCCATCACGGTCGCCCACCGCCTTATCCTGGCAATTGCAGCGGCCGCACCATCCATAAGAAGGAAAACTGCAGTGAGCGCTGACTACCCTCGCGACCTGATCGGTTACGGCAACGACATCCCCCATCCGCACTGGCCGGGCAATGCCCGCATCGCCATCTCCTTTGTGCTCAATTACGAAGAAGGCGGCGAGCGCAATGTGTTGCACGGCGACAAAGAGTCGGAAGCCTTTCTCTCGGAAATGGTCGCCGCTCAGCCGCTGCAAGGCGCGCGCAATATGAGCATGGAGTCGTTGTATGAATACGGTAGCCGCGCTGGCGTCTGGCGCATCCTCAAGCTGTTTGAAAAAACCGGCATTCCGCTGACCATCTTTGCCGTGGCCATGGCCGCGCAGCGCCACCCCGATCTGATCCGCCAGATGGCCGCCGCCGGCCATGAAATCTGCAGCCACGGCTACCGCTGGATCGACTACCAGTACATGGACGAAGCGCAAGAGCGCGAACACATGCTTGAAGCCATCCGCATCCTCACCGAAATCACCGGCGAGCGCCCGCTGGGCTGGTACACCGGTCGCACCGGGCCAAACACCCGCCGCCTGGTGATGGAAGAAGGCGGTTTTCTCTACGACTCCGACACCTACGACGACGACCTGCCCTACTGGGAGCCGAACAACCCCACCGGCAAGCCGCACTTGGTGATTCCCTACACCCTGGACACCAACGACATGCGCTTCACCCAGGTGCAGGGTTTTAACAGCGGCGACGACTTTTTCAATTACCTGAAAGACGCCTTTGACGTGCTCTACGCCGAAGGTGGCGAGGCGCCGAAAATGCTCTCCATCGGCCTGCACTGCCGCCTGATTGGCCGCCCGGCTCGCCTGGCGTCCTTGCAACGCTTTATTGAATACGTGCAGGGCTTTGAGCAGGTGTGGTTCGCCCGCCGCGTCGATATTGCCAAGCATTGGCACCAGACCCACCCCTTCAAAGAAGAGAGCGCGAAATGAGCCGCTTCCAGACCCTGACGCCATCAACCCTGAGCCGCGACGCCTTTGTCGCCGCCTTTGCCGACATTTACGAACATTCGCCGTGGGTTGCCGAAAAGGCCTATGACCTGGGTGCTGACAGCAGCCTCGACGATATCCAAGGCCTGCACGCGCGCATGGCCGACATCCTGCTGAGCGCCGATCACGCCGCCCAGCTTGCTTTGATTAATGCTCACCCGGACCTCGCCGGCAAAGCCGCGGTGCGTGGCGAACTAACCGAAGCCAGCACCTCGGAGCAATCCGGTGCTGGCATCCACGAATGCACGGCTGAAGAGTTCCAACGCTTCACCGAGCTGAACGACGCCTACAAAGCCAAGTTCGCGTTTCCCTTCATCATGGCGGTCAAGGGCAGCAATCGGCATCAGATACTGGCGGCCTTCGAGGAGCGTATTCACAACTCCAAGGAAGCCGAGTTCACCCGGGCTCTGGCCGAAATCAACAAGATCGCGCTGTTCCGCTTGCAGACCCTATAGGGCCTCAGCACCTGACACCGCCACCTCTCCCCGCCGTCTAAAAGGCACTGATAAGGCAGATATTCATGAAAGCTTACGCCGTACCCTTCGAGAAATACGTCAACCTCGCCGACGCCCGCCTGGGCACCAAAGCCCTCTCCGTCACCGACGATTGGTTCGCCGACGTTAACCGCCTGTTCCAGCCCACCCCCGCGGTATGGAAAGAAGGCGTGTTTGATGACAACGGCAAATGGATGGATGGCTGGGAATCGCGCCGCAAGCGCTTCGAAGGCTACGACAGTGCCGTGATCAAACTGGGCGTGCCCGGCTCGATCAAAGGCGTGGATATCGACACCAGTTTCTTCACCGGTAACTTCCCGCCGTCGGCGTCCCTGGAAGCCTGTTTCCTGGCTGAAGGCGACCCAACCGATAGCACCGAGTGGACCGAAGTACTCGGCGCCGTTGAGCTGCAAGGCAACAGCCACCACTACCACGAAATCGCTAACAGCCAGGCCTTCACCCACCTGCGCTTTAACATCTACCCGGACGGCGGCGTGGCCCGTCTGCGCGTGTATGGCATTCCGTTCCGCGACTGGTCCAACACCGGCGACAACGAACAAGTTGACCTGGCCAGCGCCCTCAACGGCGGCCGTGCCCTGGCCTGCTCGGATGAGCACTTCGGCCGGATGAGCAACATCCTCAACCCAGGCCGTGGCGTAAACATGGGCGACGGTTGGGAAACTGCGCGCCGCCGCACCCCGGGCAATGACTGGGTGATCGTCGCCCTCGGCCACCCGGGCGAAATCGAACGCATCGTCGTCGACACCCTGCACTTCAAAGGCAACTACCCGGATAGCTGCTCGATCCAAGGCGCTTTCGTCAAAGGCGGCACCGACAGCCAGATCGAAACCCAAAGCCTGTTCTGGCGCGAACTGCTGCCCAGCCAGAAACTGCAAATGCACCAAGAGCATGAGTTTGCCGAGCAGATCAAAGCCCTGGGGCCGATCACCCACATCCGTTTGAATGTGTTCCCGGATGGTGGTGTTAGCCGGCTGCGGTTGTTTGGCAAAGTCGCCAAATAACACACGGACAGTCCCCTCTCCCGCTCGCGGGAGAGGGTTAGGGAGAGGGGCTCTTCGGACGCATATATTCGTTGCGCCCGACCCTCTCCCCCAGCCCCTCTCCCGTAAACGGGAGAGGGGAGCCTAACTACAAACAAGCAGACACCAACATGCGCACACTGATCATCGAACCGCTCAGCAAAGAAGCCTTCGCCCCCTTTGGCGATGTGATTGAAACCGAGGGCAGCGACTATTTCATGATCAACAACGGCTCCACCCGCCGCTATCACAAGCTGGCAACGGTTGAGACCGCGCAGCCGGATGACCAGGCCATCATCAGTATTTTCAGCGCTGAAAAACTGCAGATGCCCCTGACCATCCGCATGTTGGAGCGCCATCCGCAGGGCAGCCAAGCGTTTATACCGCTGCTCGGCAACCCCTTTCTGATCGTGGTCGCGCCACTTGGCGATGCACCTGAATCAGAGTTGGTCCGTGCTTTTGTCAGCAATGGCAAGCAGGGCATTAATTACCATCGCGGCGTTTGGCACCACCCGGTGCTAACGATCGAAAAGCGGGATGACTTCCTGGTGGTTGATCGCAGCGGTTCTGGCAACAACTGCGATGAGCATTTTTTCCCTGAGGATGAACACCTTCTCCTCAACCCCCACCAATAAGAGAAGCTCGACTACCGGCCAGCCGGTGTCGGGAAGAGGTAAACACTGTGGAAGCACATTTGATTGAATGGGCCAACCTGGCCGTGCGCTGGGTGCATATGATCGTCGGCATCGCCTGGATCGGCGCGTCGTTTTATTTCGTCTGGCTGGAAAACAACCTCAACCGGGTCAACCCGCGCGATGGGCTGGCCGGTGACCTCTGGGCCATCCACGGTGGCGGTATCTACCACCTGGAAAAATACAAACTCGCCCCGCCAAAAATGCCGGACAACCTGCACTGGTTCAAATGGGAAGCCTACTGGACCTGGATGTCGGGCGTTACCCTGCTGATGATCGTCTACTACCTCAACCCCTCGCTGTACCTGATCTTGCCAGGCAGCGACATGGCGCCGTCCACCGCCATTGCCATCGGCATCGGTTCGCTGGTTAGCGGTTGGTTTATCTACGACTTCCTCTGCGACTCGCCATTGGGCAAGCAGCCGGCCCTGCTTGGCCTGGTGTTGTTTGTGCTGTTGGTGGCCGCCTCGTTTGGTCTGAGCCATGTATTTAGCGGCCGCGGTGCGTATATCCATGTCGGCGCCATTATCGGCACCATCATGGTCGGCAACGTATTCCGCACCATCATGCCCGCCCAGCGCGCATTGGTTAAAGCCATCGAAGAGAACCGCATGCCCGACCCGGCCCTGCCGGCCAAAGGCCTGCTGCGTTCGCGGCACAACAACTACTTCACCCTGCCCGTGCTGTTCATCATGATCAGCAACCACTTCCCGAGCACCTATGGCAGCAAATACAACTGGCTGATTCTGGCGGGCATCGCGGTACTGGCAGTGATCGTGCGGCACTACTTCAACACCCGTCACCACAGCAAAAGCTTCGCCTGGGCCTTGCCCGCTGGTGCCTTGGGCATGATCTGCCTGGCCTTTGTCACCGGCCCGGCCCTGAGCACCGCGCCGGCTGCCACGCAAGCCAAAGCCGTGGAATACCAACCGCTGCCGGCTACTGCCATCGGTGGTAAGACCGCCAAAGAGGCTGCAGAAGAAGCTGCTAAGCAGCCCGCGCCAGTTGCTCAAGCAACGGCGCCGGCAGGTGATGTCGGCTTCGACAAAGTGCATGAAGTGATTCAAGTGCGCTGCTCGGTGTGCCATTCGGCTACACCTACCAACAGCATGTTTAGCGCCGCACCGGCTGGGGTGATGTTTGATACACCTGAGCAGATCCAACAGATGGCACCGCGTATTCAGGCGCAGGCCGTGGCGACTCAGGCGATGCCATTGGGCAATCTGACCAAGATGACGCCGCAAGAGCGCGAGCTGATTGGCGCTTGGATTGCGAAAGGCGCGCAGGTGAACTGAGGGGACACCACGCGTGCGTAGGTTGGGTTGAGCCGCAGGCGAAGCCCAACAGGACCCAGCGAGTTCCACGTGCAGATTGTTGGGCTTCGCTACGCTCAACCCAACCTACGACCCCAACAAAAAACCGCGCCTCAGGCGCGGTTTTTTGTTGGGCGAAGGACGCGTTACAGCACGTTTGGCTCAATCTCGAGGCTCACGCCAAAGCGCGTCAATACATCCGCTTGAATACGCTTGGCCAAGGCCAACAACTGCGTCCCAGTCGCCGCGCCATAATTCACCAACACCAACGCCTGCAACTTATGCACGCCGGCATCGCCCTCACGGAAACCCTTCCACCCTGCCCGCTCGATCAACCAACCGGCGGCCAATTTCACTTGGCCATCGGCTTGCGGGTAAGCCACCAGATCAGCATGTTCAGCACGAACGCGAGCCGCCAGCTCTGCGCTTACCAACGGGTTTTTAAAGAAACTGCCGGCATTGCCCAGCACTGCGGGGTCGGGCAACTTTTCTGCACGAATAGCGCAGATCGCGCGACTCACATCTGTAGCCGTCGGCGCTTCAATTCCTTGCTCGGCCAAGCGCTGACGCACTGGGCCGTATTCCAGGTGCAGGGTTTGTTCGCGTTTCAAGGCAAAGCGCACACGCAGGATCAGCCAACGACCGGGTTGCTGTTTAAACACGCTGTCGCGGTAGGCGAAGTGGCAGTCGGCGAGGGTGAATTCGCGCAGCTCACCGGTCTGCCGATCCAGCGCGGTGAGGCTGTGGAAGACGTCTTTAATCTCCACGCCGTAGGCACCAATGTTTTGCATTGGCGCAGCGCCGACGGTACCGGGGATCAAGCTGAGGTTTTCCAGCCCAACCAAGCCCTGCTCCAAGGTGTGCTGCACAAACGGATGCCACGGCTCGCCGGCTTCGGCTTCAACCACTACCTGCACGCAGTCTTCAACAATACGGATGCCGCGGCTGGCCATACGCAGCACCAAGGCTTGCACATCGCCGGTTAGCAGCAAGTTGCTGCCGCCGCCAATCACCAGCAACGGCACGTCTCGCTCTTGGGCTACTTGCAACGCGTCGCGCACGTCGGCGTCGTTAAGGGCTTCGGCAAACAGTGCAGCCTTTACCTCTACGCCAAAGCTGTTAAAGGCTTTCAGCGACACCTGCTCCAGCACCTTCATAGCCGCCCCCGCAGTTCATTAATCAGCTGCGAGCCGGCCTGCTCCAGTAGGTCGAGTACATGCTCGAAGCCGTCGGCACCGCCGTAGTAAGGGTCGGGCACTTCGTCTTCATCCAACTGATAGCGGCGCAGGTAAAGATCCAGCTCGGCGCGACTGTTGGCTGGCTGCAAGGCTTTGAGGTCGGCAAAGTTGCTGTGGTCCATGGCCAGGATCAGGTCGAAGCGTTCAAAGTCGGCTTTGCTGACCTGACGGCCACGCAGCGCAGACAGGTCATAACCGCGTTGCAACGCAGCGGCACTGGCGCGGCTGTCGGCGGGTTTGCCGACATGCCAGGGGCCGGTGCCGGCCGAGTCCACTTCAACCAAATCGGCCAGGCCGGCCTGCTGCAATTGCTGACGCAACACACCCTCAGCCGAAGGCGAGCGGCAGATATTGCCCAGGCATACAAACAACACGCGCATCAGGCCCCCAGCAGGCGCCGAACGCGCTCCAGGTCTTCCTGGGTGTCAACGCCGGCTTGCGGTGCTTCCAAGGCGTCGGCGACGTGAATGCGCTCACCGTGGTACAGCGCCCGCAGTTGCTCCAGGCATTCGGTGTTTTCCAACCAGCACGGGCCCCAGCTCACAAAGTTATGCAGGAACGCGGCACGGTAGGCGTAAATGCCGATATGGCGACGGTACGGAACACCAGCCGGCAACTGCTCGCGGCTCTGGGCGAAGCTGTCACGCGCCCACGGCAACGGCGCGCGGCTAAAGGTCAGGGCCAGGCCGTTTTTATCGGTGACCACCTTGACCACATTGGGATTGAACAGCGCCTTCACGTCATCAATGGGCTCAGCCAAGGTCGCCATCGCCGCCTCAGTGTGCTCAGCCAGATTGGCCGCCACCTGGTCGATCACCGCCGGCGGAATCAAAGGCTCATCACCCTGCACGTTGACCACAATCGCATCGCCGGCCAACCCGAGCGCGCTGGCCACTTCAGCAAGGCGGTCGGTGCCGGAGTTGTGGTCGACGCGGGTGAGTACCACCTCGGCGCCAAAACCTTTGCAGGCCTCAACGATGCGCGCGTCATCAGTGGCAACCACCACCCGTTGAGCGCTGCTTTTTTTCGCCTGTTCCCACACGTGCTGAATCATGGGCTTGCCGCAGATATCTTGCAGCGGCTTGCCAGGCAGGCGGGTAGAGGCAAAACGGGCCGGAATAACGACGGTAAAGGCTGTGCTCATTTACTTATCCAGGCGCTCATCGACGTTCAGGGTGCGCGCTTCGGTTTCCAGCATCACCGGAATACCTTCGCGCACAGGAAAGGCCAGGGCATCGGCCTTGCACACCAGTTCAGACTTGTCGTCAGCCAATTTGAGCGGGCCTTTGCACAGGGGGCAGGCGAGAATATCGAGGAGTTTCGGGTCCATTACAGAGTCCTTAAAAACGGTTGAATGGAGGGGCCGTAGAGCGGGCTTAATCGGCCGCAATAACGCTGGCTAAACGCGCGTCAAACCAGGCAAAAAACGCCGGTGAAGGCACGGCATCTACAGCCAGGTACCACCAGTTATCAGCGGCAAAAGCGCTGCACTTCACGGCGTCCTTCTCGGTCATCACCAGCGGCAGCGCGGGGCTGAAATTCAGCTGCTCGGCGCTGTACTGCGCATGGTCGGCGAAGGCATGGGAAATCGGGCACCAGTGTAACGCCTGCAACGTATTGAAGAAACGCTGCGGATTGCCAATGCCGGCCACCGCGTGCAGGGCTTGATCATGGGGAAAATGATCGAGGCCAACCCGCTCGCCGCTGCGTACATTCACCAGGGCCGTGGGCTGCAAGGTAAAACCGAAGCCTTCGGCGCTGTCGCCTGTGGCGCCGTTATAGAGGATGGCATCGACACTTTGCATACGCTCTACAGGCTCACGCAGCGGCCCGGCCGGCAGGCAACGGCGATTGCCCAGGCCACGTGCCGCGTCGATCAGCACCAGCTCGATATCACGCGCCAGGCGGTAATGCTGCATACCGTCGTCGCAGAGGATCAGGTCGAGGTTTTCTTCGGCCAGCAAGCTGCGCACGGCGCGGGAGCGATCGGGGTCGATCATCAACGGCACGCCGGTGCGCAGCACAATCAATAAAGGTTCATCGCCCGCCTCGGTAGCGCTCTGCTCGGCACGAACCCGCCAGGGCAACTGCGGCGGCGTGGCGCCATAACCGCGACTGACCACGCCAACCTTTAAACCGCGGGCCTGGCAGTGAGCGATCAGGCTAAGGATCATCGGCGTTTTGCCGGTGCCGCCAACGGTGATATTGCCCACCACAACGACCGGTACAGGCGCGCGGTAGATCTCACCCTCGCCCGCCAGAAAGCGCTGGCGTTTGCGCTGCACCACGGCGCGGTACAGGCATTCCAGCGGCCACAACACACGTAGCGCGGGGTGGCCGGTGTACCAGGCGTTAAGGAGTTTTTCCGAGGCGGCCATTAGCGGCGATGGCCAAGCATCAAGGCGCCGACGGCGCCTCGATGGTGGTAATGCGTAGGTGGCTGAAGCCCAGCTTGCCTGCAGCGTCCATGGCGGTAACCACGGCTTGATGGGTAGCCTTGCCGTCGGCATTGATGGTCAGCGGCAAGCTACTGTCGCCATCCGACTCACGCTGCAAGGCAGCCATCAAGGTGGCCAGATCACTCTTGGCCAGCACCTGCTCGTTTAGCGAATAGGTACCGTCGGCAGCTATCGCTACTTCTAATTGTTTTAGCTGCGAGGCTTCTGGCGGCGTGCCGCTGGCGGCTTCCGGCAGGTCGATTTTCAGCTGGGTCGGCCGGCTAAAGGTGGTGGTAACCACAAAAAACAGCAGCAGCACGAAGATCACGTCGATCAGCGAAGTGAGGTTAAGAAACACCTCTTCGCGGGCGACATTGGAGGCTCTGCGGCGGAATTTCACGGCTTGCTGTCCTCAACGAAATCGACTTCCCGATCACCCTGCACTACTTCCACTAACTTGATGGCTTCCTGCTCCATGGTGACCACAATTTCGTCGACACGGCGCAGCAGATAACGGTGAAAGAACACGGCGGGAATGGCGACGATCAGACCGGCAGCCGTAGTAACCAAGGCTTTACCGATACCACCGGCGAGCTGGCCAGCGTTGGCTTGGCCGTTGTCCATAAAGCCGCTGAAGATTTCGATCATGCCAAACACGGTGCCGAGCAAACCCAGCAGCGGCGCCATGGCCGCGATGGTGCCGAGGGCATTGAGGTAACGTTCGAGTTCATGAATAACCCGGCTGGCGGACTCTTCAATGCACTCTTTCATGATCTCGCGACCATGTTTGGAGTTGGTCAGGCCGGCAGCCAGAATTTGTCCCAGCGGCGAGTTGCTGCGCAGCTCTTTGAGCTTTTCTTTATTTAGCTGTTTGTCTTTGATCATGCGCCACACCTGCCCCAGCAGATGCGGTGGCGCTATGCGGCTAACCCGCAGCGTCCACAGGCGTTCGGCAATAATGGCCACGGTCGCGATGGAACACAGAATGATCGGTAGCATCATCCAGCCACCTGCTTTGACTAGCTCCCACACGGTGTTGACTCTCCTCGGCCTGGTTTACCGGGCCGATTAAAAGTGGCCCTGACAAAAGTGGCGCCACTCTAGCATAGGGTCGCCAGCACGCCGACCGTCGCGGTTCTCATTTTTCCCGCCAGAAGTGATGTTCTTCACGCAGGCCGCCAGCCGCCTTATTGACACCAAGCTCAAGCCGCAGCGCGCCCAGCGCCACGCTGTCGTATACCCGTAGGCCGAGTGCCTGGTAACGGGCCATAACCTGCGGGTGCGGATGGCCGAAGGCATTGTGTGCGCCGCGGGAAACCAGCACTGAATGCGCCGCCAGCTCGCGCAAGAACGCCGCCGAGGAGGAACTGCGACTGCCATGGTGTGGCGCCTGTAACCAGTCTGTCGTGCGCCCTGGGTGGGCGGCGAGCCAGGCAGCTTCGGCGGCCACGTCGATATCGCCGGTTAGCAGCAGCCGTTCGCCGTTGGCGTTTATCCACAGCACACAGGAGGCCTGGTTGCCTGCGCTGGCCTGAGCCCAGCGCCAGGTTTCGAAGTACACGTCATCCCAGTACCACTTGGCGCCGTCGATACAGGGCATGGCGCCAAGCTCGGGCTCAAGTTCGCCGGCCTCGCCGCTTAGCACGTGGCTCACGGCCAGACCGCGTTTTACCGCGAGGGCGCCGCCGGCGTGGTCGTTGTCGGCATGGCTGATCAGCAAGAGATCCAGGCGCCCTACCGCAAGGGCGCGCAGCGAGGGTACGACCAGCCGTTCACCGCTATCGAAATCGCCATAACGCGGACCGGCGTCATACAGCAGCGTGTGGTTGCGAGTGCGCACCAGCACCGCCAAGCCCTGGCCAACATCCAACTGCCACACCTCGGCATGCCCGCTCGGCACCTGGGCGCGCGGTGCGAACACCAAGGGTGCCAGCATCGCCAGCCCTAGCGCGCGAATCGGCACACCGGCTGGCGCCACTAGCACCAAGGCGCCAAGCGCGCCCAGCAGCCACGCCGCAAATGACACCTGCGGCGCCAGCCAAGCCGGCTGCCATTCAGCCAGCAACGCCAAAAAGCGAAACAACACTTCAAGCAAACCACCCGCCAGTTGCAGCAGGCTTTCTCCCAGCCACGGCACTGGCAGCGTAATCGTGCCCAGCAAGGCCAACGGCACGACCGCCAGGCTGACCCATGGCACGGCTAACAGATTGGCCAACGGCCCGCTCAAGCTGATAGGCAACCCCAGTCCTAGCAGCAAGGGAAGCAGGCCAATGCTCATGGTCCACTGCGCCCTGCCCCAGGTTTGCCACCAGGGCCAGGCGCCAAGACGGCCGGCAAACACCCAGACCAACACCAGCACCGCGCCAAACGACAACCAAAAGCCGGCCTGCAAACTGGCCAGCGGCTCGACCAGCAACACCGCATCCAGCGCCAGCAGAATCGGCAGCCACACCCCCAGATGGCGAAAGCGCAGACGCCAGATCAGCACCAGCGCCACCATCACACAGGCGCGCTGCACCGGCACCTGGAAACCGGCAAGCAGGCCATAACCCAGCGCGCCGGCGGCTGCCAAGGCGCAGGCCGAAGGTAACCACGGCACTTGCTGCGGCCAAAGGCCCAGGCGCGCCATACCAGCCACCAAACCATAAAGCAGCGCCGCCAACAGGCCGATATGTTGGCCGGAAATCACCAGCAAGTGCACCGTGCCGGTGTCTTGCAATACGCGCCAGTCGGCACTCGACAACCCTGAATCGTCGCCCAGCACCAGTGCGGCCAACGCACCTTCACGACCGAACGCATCCACGGCAAGCATCCGTTGACGCAGGTGATCGCGCCAGGCCAACGGCCCGCTGGCGTTGCTCAGGCGCTCGCCCTGCTTGACTGTGCCTTGGGCGCCGATGCGTTGGGCAAGCAACCAGGCCTCATAGTCAAAGCCCTGCGGATTAACGAGCCCGCGCGGGCGCTTGAGTTTTACCGCCAGGCGCCAGGTTTCGCCGGCTTGCACAGCCGGCCCGTCGTGCCAGGCCAGGCGCATGCGCGAAGGCAATGTGGCCTTGCGCGCACTGATGTCTTCCAGTTGAAAACGCACCACGCCCCTGCCCTGTTCCGGCAGGCCGACCACACGCCCCTGCAGCCAACGGATCTGCCCATCCAGCTCAGGAGCCAGCCGATCATCCAAGGCCCACTGCGCGGATAAACACGCCCAACTAAACCCCAGCAGTGCTAACCCCAACGGCCGCCAGAGTGGCGTGCGCCACGGCAGCAGAACTGCCCCAAGCAGTGTCAAACACGCCACCATCCAACCTGGCGGCAACACCGGCAGCCAGCGCAAGGCAACCAAGCCCAATGCCAGCGCCAACATCCCTGTGCGCATTGCCGTCGCTCCTGCTGCGCCCTTGCGTCGCCTAAGGCAAACCGCGGGCGCTTATTTGTTGTCACAAAGTCAACGCATTGCCCCCGCACAATCTGGGCATAATCCGCCTTTTTACGCCTGCCGAGATGCCCTATGCCGCGCCGCCTGTTCAAGCGCTACATGCCTAATCCCGACCTGATCCGGGAACATAAGTCGCTGCGCTTTCTCGGCACATTGATGCATGACCCCAATCTCTGGCACCTCAATCGTCACTCGGTGGCGCGGGCCATGGCGGTCGGGTTGTTTGCAGCATTTATTCCCCTGCCGCTGCAAATGCTCCTGGCGGCATCATTGGCCATTCCTTTTCGCGCCAATCTGCCGATCTCGGTCGGCCTGGTATGGCTCACCAACCCGATCACTATGCCGCCGGTTTTTTACTGCACCTACAAATTGGGCTCGTGGGCTTTGCAACGGCCTGTAGGAGAAATCACCACCCACGTGTGGCCTCGGATCGCACACTTCTTTGACGAGCCGTCATGGGAGCTGATTCAACTGCTGTGGAAACCAATTCTGGCGCCGTTTCTGCTGGGCTCAGTGTTGGCCGGGCTGATTGCCGGCGTGCTCGGCTATGCATTGACCATGCTGTATTGGCGCTGGTGGGTACGCAGCAGCTGGAAGAAGCGTCAGGCCAAACGGCGGGAAAAGTCAGCGGTTTGATTTGGCCGCGCTGCAAACTCTTGCTCAGAAAAATTGCCGCGCAATGCGGCATTTTTTATTTTCTCGGCTGATCAGTACTGCTCGCACGCTATCGCCCGGCCTTGAGCGCTTCGCGGTGTCAATGCTGACGAAAGCTACAACGCTCGAAATCCTCCCCACACGTCCCTGCGATCCGATGCGCTTAAGCGAACTTGCCCAGTAGCGCATGGGACCAAGCCGGCTGCCCCCGCCGGCCTAGCACTTAACACTGGTGGTACAGGAAAGGCTGCCGCGCGCTGGTGAGGCGACTTTCCCAACCAGAGCTGAGCTCCACTGCTGCAACAACGCATCAGCGATCCGCTCTCGGCTTAAACCAAAAAAGGCAGGACCCGTCATGAACATATCCTCCTCGTTTTCAAACCGCTTAGCGGCGAGCAGTCTGCTCGCGCTGGCTGCCATGATCAGCGTGCCGCAAGCGCAGGCGTTTAAAAATGACCAAATACTCTCGGGTGAGCAAACACCTGATTGGTCAGTTTTTCTCGGCCCCAACTGCTCGGGCATACAAATCACCCCGCACGTAACACTAACCTCGAGACAATGCGCAAGCGACGCCGGAGCCGAGCTTTTCTATCCCAAGATCAATATGACGGCAAAAAAGGTGGGGCAAAGAGTTTACGAAAATCCAGTGGCCTTCTTCGGGCTGGTAATGACAGATGCTTCTTTTACGGCGTTCGATAGTGGGCTGCAAACAGCCAACATCTTGAGCTACCTGCAAGAGAAAGAAGCACTGGTGGATGGTAACGACGCCTTAACCACCGGCGCTAAACTGGTGCTGTTTAGCGCTACGCCCGGCGCAAACTACTCTGATCGCTACGTCACTAGCACCGGCAGCTATTTCAATAATTACAACCCCACTGCTGATGCCAGGCCACTGATCTACCGCTCTCTATATAGGTACTACCAGCTGGAACCCGGGCGCTTCAAAATCAACAGCCCAAGCCAAATCCTGCCCAGTGAACTTTTGCAGCAGATTGTTCCCGCATTTTTGGTGACCGCAGGACTGGAAAGTGATTTAGCTGCTGGGATAAGTAGCCCGATAGTTTCTAGCGACGTCGGCGGGGGTGTTTTTTATCTCGGCGCCAACGGCAAAACTTCCCTGCTCGCTGCCATCGGCGAAAACAACACTCATAGACGCCTCAGCGAGCTCTGGCCGACGATTTTCTACACGCTAAGGACAAGCGGCTGGCGAAACGAGGCGATTACCCTGAGTCAAAAGGTGCTTGGCACCAGTGCATGGGGCACTAACAACCGGGTTGGCAGGGAGGGCGACATCTACGTGTACGACAACCCATTTACCGGTGATATTGAGTTTTTCAGGTTGATTGGCACAGACGCCGACCAACGTTACGGTTGGTTCCCGATCGCTAAAGACAACAACAACTACTGGCAATACCTGGGCACGGCGCTACCCGAATTTGACGTGGTCACCACGCCGGTGCACGCCTGGGGTCGAGAAAAAGTTAGCCGGGTCGGCAACATCAATGACATCTACGTGTACTACAACCCCTACTCACGAAAGGTAGAATATTTCCGCCTACTCACTTCCGCGCCGTATGGGTACTTCCCGATCGACCAAGTTAGTAACAGCCAGTGGAAGTTTTTGGGGACAGAACTAACCACTAAGAACATCCGCATTCCGCCGCCCCTTAGTGACGAATAGCGTCTTAAATACGCGCCAATAAAAAACGCCGCACTAACAGCGGCGTTTTTTTGTACGTAGTGCGGCACCTAAGCCGAACTCTAGCGTAAGCGTCCGCCGAACTCACCTTGCGTGATTCAGGCAGGCACCCACTGATGCGGCAGCAGTTGGCTGATCTCACTTGCCCGCTGCGTCGGCAGTCGTGTCAGCACGTCTTTGAGATAAGCATACGGATCATGTCCGTTCATGCGGGCCGACTGGATCAGACTCATGATCGCCGCCGCTCGTTTGCCGCTGCGTAGCGACCCGGCAAACAACCAGTTCGAGCGCCCCAGTGCCCATGGCCGGATCTGATTCTCGACCCAGTTGTTGTCGATGGGCACAGCTCCATCTTCCAGGTAGCGCGTCAGCGCTACCTAGCGTTTGAGGCTGTAATCCAAGGCTTTCGCCGTTGCTGAGCCGTTGGGCACAAGATCACGCTGGGCCAGCATCCAGTCATGCAGTGCGTTTAGGGTGGACACGCCCGGCGTGCAATCCAGCTTTTCGCTGACGTCTTCAGCGATGCGTTGCAGTTGGCAGCCGCAGGCGCACTGGGTGTTCTCCGGCTCGTGACGGATCACGGTACGCGGAAATGTGGATCTTCTTGCCCATCGCGTCGACCTGCGTGAGCAACTGTGCGGCGAGCGCACGCAGTTGCACAGGAGTCAGTTGGTCGAGATTGGGCGAGGAAGTCATGTCGCTGATTGTGCCAGAGCAGCCCGTCAGCGCAGATACCCACGCCGTCATGCACCAGGACTTTCATGCGGTTGGCGCGGCGATTGGCGAAGAGATAAGCGCAGTGCGGCTGCGCCGCACCGAACACCGCGATCACGCGGGCCAACGCGGTTTCAGTGCCAGCGCGCATGTCCATCGGTTCGGTGGCGAGCCAGATGCTATCGATGCGGATCACTGGGCAAGCCCACGGACAAAGCGGGCGCATCCTTCAGGATCGGAGGCTGGCCATTTCACCGTGATTGATTGCTCGCCAAGCGGTAACTCGATAATCACCGCAGCTTCAGCCGGTCGTTTGGGAGTAGCCCTCACTGGAACGAACGCCGGCAACGCAGCTGGCAGTTGATCTCGATAAAGCGGTAGCCACTTGCGAATGACGTTAGCGTTGATGCCGTGGCGGATGGCCACGCTGGAAACGCTTGCACCGGGTTGCAGGCACTCCTGAACAACCTGGGCCTTGAACGGTTTGGGGTAAGAGCTTCGTTGGCGCATGGAAATCCCGGCGATAAGTGCTATCGCGTCCGCTTAAAAATACGCGGACACCATCGCCCTTAAAGCGGGGGTTCGGAAGGTGACTTGGCTGGACGCTTACGATACGGGGCATTTTTTTCATGGCTTATATCCAAGGAAAATTACGCAGCCAGACCAGTCTATTCTCGGTTTCGTTGCAAACCTTGATCCGTTGACGATCATCTGGTCTGGGTGATTGACGCCTACGTCAGCAAATTCAATCTGGCCCGGTTGGTTTTTAAAAGGAGTCAAAAGCCACAGGACGTCGCGCTTACGATCCTGTCGATCAACTCAGGCTCTATCTTTACGGCTACTTCCATACCGACCTGGAGCTGCTTTGCCGGTAGTCCCGTTTGATTGCGGGTGAGTGGTGGCGATTGATAGCAGCAAGTTTCAAGAGGTTGCCTTGACGCGCTTGGCGCATGCCGGTTGAGCGCGTTGATGGAATGAAATACCTCATCTGAACTCAGGCCGCACAAAACAAAAACGCCAGCAATGCGCTTTTACACGGTCTGCAACGCGGCCTTTTAACGGCCCAACCTGCGGCACCAGACTGAGATATGGCCCTAGCAAGAACGCCCCTATTCCCCCTCCCGTTCGCTTGAGCTCCGAGGCACTTGGCCGAAGTTGCCGCAGCAATCCTGGGCGGCGCACGACTGACGGCGCCTGCCTGCCGTTTGACACTGGGCACTAACGACATCTTCCAGCGCTTCGGCGTTGGCGGTTTGTTCGTCGACGAGCTTCGCGCCAGCAAATCCCTGGCGCCTGCGCTCAAGCCCAAGATCTATATGGATGGATATTCCATGAACAGCCACCGCTTGTTACCCCATCGCCTTGCAGGCAGCGTTCTAGCGCTAGCCACAGTGATTGGCGCACCTCACGCTCTCGCGTTTAAAAACGATCATCCGGTGCCGCTCGCGCAAAGCCCGGACTGGGCCGTGTTTCTTGATAAAAACTGCTCGGCTACGCAAATCACCGCGCATGTGGCCATTAGTACGGGCGATTGCATCACTAGCATCACTCAGCTGATGTACCCGAAGATTTATGGCTACGTGCAAAGTGATGTCCAAGCCGCGTATCAGGGCGATGACTTCTACCCAGACTCGATAGGCAATGTGGGCATCGCGTTCTCAGTCGATTTTTTCAATCGCTTCAACGAAGACCTCAAGCCCGCCGATATTCTGAGTTATGGCCTCGAGAAGCAGTTATTGGTAGACGGTAATGACGAGCTGACAGCCGGGGCAAACCTGTCTCTGTACAGCTCAACACCGGGCGCCGATCTTTCGGTACGTCAGGTGACATCTACCAGTTGGTATTGGAATGACGCGGGCTACCAATCGCCCGACAGCCGCCCACTGATCTACCGTTCAGTACAAAAATACCGGCAACTTGAGCCTAAGCGCTTTCTCTCAAACAACATCAATCCGCTCATGGCGCCGGATGTTCTCAATTACTTTTATTCCTTCCGGCGCTGGCAGGATCAGCAGGTCAATAAGGTTACGTTGTTGACCAGCGGGCTCTACGACGATCCGGCATTCAATATCAGTAACCCCATTACCTCAACCGATGTCGGCGGCGGCATTTTTTATAAATCCCCAGAGAACAAGCTGGCACTGGTAGGGATCATTTCCGGAAGCCAAACTCATGTGCGTCTTAGTCATTATTGGCCTTGGGTGTATGACGCCATCAAAAACAAAAACATGCGTGCCGAAGCCATCACCTTTAGCCGCAAAGTGCTGGGCACCGGCGAATGGGGTAGCAACGATCGTAAGGCAAACATTGGCGACATCTTTGTTTATGACAACCCCTATACCAACGATGTCGAGTTCTTCCGGCTGATTAATCGAGGTAGCGACCAACGATATTGGTACTTCCCGATCAACAAAAAAGACAACTACTACTGGCAGTATCTAGGAACGTCGCTACCGACGTTTGAAGAGGCCGTTGGACCAGAGTTTCCGAGCGTACCGGCGCAGCGCAGCGAGGGAAAAAGTGTGGCTGTAGCTGTTGCAATGCCAAACGCAGCGAACAACAAGCCACAACCTAGCCTGCTACCTCGCGCAGCAGAACCCAAAGGTAATGCCAGCATCGAGGCGATTGCAGTGCCAGGCCCTGCGCAAAACAGGCCACAACCCAGCCTGCTACCTCGTGCATCAGTACCCACAGGCAATGCCAGCGTCGAGGCTATTGGCCTGCCAGACCCTATGCTCAACCGGGCACAATTTAGTCTGCCACCAGGTGCCGCAGCAGCCACAGGCGATGCCAGCGTCGAGGTGATTACGCTGCCAAGTCCAATACTCAATGCGCCAAAAATTGAAGTGCGAGGAGACGCGACCCAGATCACCAGTAGCACACGCACCGAGGCTCCTTTGGCCATCACGGCTATCGCGGCAGCCGATCCGATTCTCAATGGCCCGCAAATTGAGCTGGTGGTGCACCCACTACCGAGCGCTGAGAGTTCCAGTGTCCAAGCGACTGCAGTAGCGAGCCATAGGTTCGACCTGCCGCCGTTCGATTTGGTAAAAAGCGAGCCCGACGCCAACAGCAGTTCCGCCAGTGCGGCTGCTGCGTTACCACAGCTGATTGAGCGGCCGAACGCAGACTTCCTGCGCTAGGTATAAATTCTATTGAACCGATTGCTGCTCTAGCGTAACGGCCAACCAGCAGTGAAAAAATCCGCTAAACAGACTGAGTGAAAACCTAGGCACCTACGTGGGCTCAAAAGAAAATGCCTCGTATCGAAAGGTACGGGGCATTTTTTATGGCTTATATCCAAGGAGCATTACGCAGCCAGACCAGTCTATTCTCGGTCTCGTTGCAAAGCTTGATCCGTTGACGATCATCTGGTCTGGGTGATTGACGCCTATGTCAGCAAGTGACTTCAGGCCGAAAAAAACAGGGCGCCAGCAATGCGCTTTTACACGGTCTGCAACGCGGCATTTTAACGGCCCAACCCGCGACACCAGACTGAGATATGGCCCCGGCAAGAATGCCCATATTCCCCCTCCCAATCACTCGAACTCCGAGGCACTTGGCCGAAGTTGCCGCAGCAAGCCTGGGCGACGCATGACTGACGGCGCCTGCCTGTCATTTAAAACTGCGCACTAACGGCAACTTCCAGCGCTTCGATGCTGGCGGTTTGCTCGTCGACGAGCTAAGCGCCAGCAAATCCTTGACGCATCCGCTCAAGCCTAAGACCTATGAAGGATGGATACTCCATGAACAGCCACCGCTTGTTACCCCATCGCCTAGCCGCAGGAAGTTTTCTTGCCTTAGCCGCAATGCTCAGCGCGCCTCATGCGCTGGCATTTATAAACGATCATCCAGTGCCGCTTGAGCAAAGCCCGGATTGGGCGGTTTTTCTTGATAAAAATTGCTCAGCCACACAAATCACCGCACATGTGGCAATCAGCACCGGATCGTGCGTAGATAAACTCTACCGGCTCATGTATCCGAAAATCTCAGCCTACACCGCGAGCCCGCACAATGCGCAGTCGCAGTATTCGGGTCAAGACCGTTACGGCCCAGTAGGCAATGTGGGAATTGCATTCACCGTCGATTTTTTTAATCGCTTTAACGAAGACCTCAAGCCCGCCAATATTCTGAGTTACACGCAAGAGAAGCGGCTATTGGTAGACGGAAATGACGATCTGACGCGCGGCGCCAATCTTTCCCTGTATGCCTCGACGCCAGGCGATGATCTTTGGGTACGCAATGTCACATCTACCGACTGGTACCTGGACAAAAACAGCCCTCGACCAGCAGATAGTCGGCCGCTGATCTTTCGCTCGCTGCAAAAATACCGTCAGTTGGAACCACAGCGTTTTAATTTCAACAACCCGAACCCGGTCATGCCCCTTGACCTGCTCAATTACTTTTATGTGCAGCGGCAAATAAAGGATCAGCAAATCAACGCCATTCAGTTGCTTGTTACCGGACTGGACTCAGATCCTGACTCTGGAATCGCCAACCCCATTACCCCCACCGATGTAGGCGGCGGCATTTTCTACAAAGCACCTGACGGCACGCTTTCTCTGGCTGGGATTATTTCCGGCACTAAATCCCACGTGCGCCTAAGCCACTATTGGCCGTGGGTGTATAGCGCCATCAAAGAGAAAGGCACGCGCGAGGAAGCCATTACATTTAGCCGTAAGGTGCTGGGTACCGGCGAATGGGGCACTAACGACCGCAAGGCGAACATCGGCGACATTTTCGTTTACGACAACCCGTACACCAATGAGGTGGAGTTCTTCCGGCTGATCAATCGAGGCGGCGACCTGCGTTACTGGTATTTTCCGATCGACAGAAAAGACAACTACTACTGGCAGTACCTGGGCACGTCGCTACCAACGTTTGAACAAGCAACGGCAACGGCGACGGTAAGCGCGCCCAGCGTAAACCCGGAAAACAACAATGCCAGCCAATCCGTCATTGTGACGCCTCCTCCGGTAATCAACGGCATCGCGGGGATGCCGTCGCTGCTGCGAGACCTAACTCAAATCGGTCGGCCGTAACACAGTTCGGGGGAGGCGCGGCTTGAGTGTTGACGATCAAGCACGTCGCGACGAAAGCCACGCCCCCCCACTGCCTGGCGAAAAAACGCCTTTGCCTAGCAAGGACGTTACTCGTAACGCAGCGCTTCGGCCGGCTGTATCTGCGCAGCACGCCAAGACGGATAGAGGGTGGCGAGAAAGCTCAGGATAAACGCCGCACTGCAGATCAACACCACATCGGGTGCCTGCAGCTCGGACGGCAGGTTGCTGACGAAGTAGACGTCGGAACTGAAGATTTGCTGGCCGCTGATACGTTCGATCCAGCCCACCACCGCGCTGATATTCAACGCCAGCAACACACCAAGCACGCCACCGACCACGGTGCCGATCAGGCCGATTACCGTGCCTTGCACCATAAACACGCCCATGATCTGCGCCGGGGTTGCGCCCAAGGTACGCAAAATGGCGATGTCGCCGCCCTTGTCGGCGACCACCATAATCAGCGTGGCAATAATGTTGAACGCCGCCACAGCGACGATCAGCAACAGCAGCAGGCCGATCATGGTCTTTTCCATTTTCATGGCGCTAAACAGGCTGCCCTGGGTCAGCGTCCAGTCGCTGGCGCGGTAGCCTTCGCCCAGTTGCTTGGCGACCGCGGCCGATACCTGCGGCGCCTGGTACAGGTCTTTCAGCGCCAGGCGCACGCTTTGCACTTGGCCGCTTTGCAGGCGCTGTAAGTGGCCAGCGTCGGCAATGCTGATCATGGCCAGCGAACCATCGAGTTCGGCGCCCACTTTAAATACGCCCACCACATTCAAACGCTGCATGCGCGGGGTAATACCGCCCGCTGCGTCGCTCAACTCCGGAATGATCAACGTCAGTTTGTCGCCCACATTCAGGCGAAAACGGCGGGCGGTGATTTCACCGATCACCACGCCAAATTCGCCAGGTTTCAGAGCGCTGAGGCTGCCTTGCACAATGTGCTTGCCGATGATGGAAACCTTGGGCTCCTCGGCGGGGTCGATGCCGTTGATTTGCACCGGCTGCATCGCGCCTTTGTAGGACAGCATGCCTTCGAGTTCAGCGAAGGGCACCGCGCCGGTGACGTTGGGGTTTTTCATTGCCTCGTTGGCAACCGTCTTCCAGTCGGAAATCGGCTGCACGCCGGCGATGGTGGCGTGCGGCACCATGCCGAGAATCCGCGAGCTCATTTCCTTCTGAAAGCCGTTCATCACCGACAGCACCGTGATCATGGCCAGCACGCCAAGGGCCAGGCCGATCATTGAGGTCAGGGAAATAAACGAGATGAACTGGTTACGACGCTTGGCGCCGGTGTAACGCAGGCCGATAAAAATGCTGAGCGGGCGAAACATCAGGCAGCCACCAGCTTGCCGTCTTCCAGACGCCAGATGCGGTCCATTTGCTGGGCCAGTTCCTGCGAGTGAGTCACCACCAGAAAGGCGGTTTTTGAGTCGCGGCTCAGCTCCAGCATCAGGTCTTGAATACCTTGGGCGGTGTGGTGATCGAGGTTGCCGGTGGGCTCGTCGAGCAGCACCAGGCCTGGGTTGTTGACCAGGGCACGGGCGATGGCCACGCGCTGACGTTCACCACCAGAAAGCTCAGCCGGCTTATGTTGCAGACGATGGCCAAGGCCGACGCGCTCCAGCAGTTTAGTCGCGCGCTGACGCGCTTCAGGAATCGCCACCTTGCCGATCAACAACGGCATGCAGACGTTTTCCAGGGCGGTGAATTCCGGCAGCAGGTGGTGAAACTGGTACACAAAACCCAGGGCGCGGTTACGCAGCAGGCCACGGTTCTTTTCGCTCAGTGCCGACAGTTCTTCGCCGGCCAGCCACACGCTACCGGTGCTCGGCGTATCCAGGCCGCCGAGCATATTCAGCAAGGTGCTTTTGCCCGAGCCGGAGCTGCCGACAATGGCCACGCGCTCGCCGGGGTACAGTTCCAATTGCAGGTCAGCGAGCACCACTACCGATTGCGGGCCCTCGTCGTAGCTTTTGCCCAGATTGCGGCAACTGAGAACGGCTTTGTCCCGCTTTTCTTGGTTGGTTGTGGCTTGCATAGCGACATTACTCATAACGAAGCGCCTCCGCGGGCTGGGTGCGCGCCGCACGCCAGGCAGGGTAGAGAGTGGCGAGGAAACTCAACAGCAAGGCCGCGCCGCAGACTTGCAGCACGTCCTGGGCCATTAATTGCGAAGGCAGGTAGTCGATGAAATACACATCGGCGTTCAGGAATTTAATCCCCAGCAGGTTTTCCAGGCCGGCGATCCAACCGCTTACGCAGAGTGCGGAAATCATCCCCAGCACGGCACCGATGGCGGTGCCCACCACGCCAATCACGGTGCCCTGCACCATAAAGATGGTCATGATCTGCCCAGGCGTGGCGCCGAGGGTGCGCAAGATGGCGATATCGCCTTTCTTGTCGTTCACCACCATCACCAGGGTGGAAATAATGTTGAACGCGGCCACCGCGACAATCAGCAGTAACAGCAAGCCGATCATGGCTTTTTCCATACGAATGGCTTGGTACAGGTTGCCGTGGGTGCGGGTCCAGTCGCGGGCGTAGTACTGGCGATCGCCCAACTGCCCGGCGATTTCCCAGGCGGTGCGCGGCGCTTGGAACAAGTCAGCAAACTTCAGGCGCAGGCCCTGCACTTGATCCGCCTTCCAGCGGTGCAAACGGGCGATGTCGTGGATATTGGCCATGGCCAGGAAACCGTCGATTTCACCGGCGCCGACATGGAAGATGCCAGCCACAGTAAAACGTTTGAGGCGCGGGAACATACCGGCTGGGGTCACCGTCACTTCCGGGGCGACAAAGGTCAACTTGTCGCCGACTTTTACGCCGAGCTTAGCGGCCGCCTTGTCGCCGATGATAATGGCGAACTCGCCTTCTTTCAGGGCCGCCAGGCTGCCCTCTTTAAAGAAGTTATTGATGATCGAGACCTTCGCCTCTTCATCCGGGTCGATGCCGTTGATCAATACCTTGGACACTTTGCCGTCGTGGGTCAGCAGGCCCTGCATTTGCGTAAATGGCGCTACTGCCACTACCTGCGGGTGCGTGAGCACCTTGTCAGCCATGGCGTGCCAATCGTTAATCGGCCCCGGCGACTCCACCGTGGCGTGGGGCACCATGCCCAGCACGCGGGTGCGCATTTCATAGTCAAAGCCGTTCATCACCGAGAGCACCACGATCATGACCACCACGCCCAGGGCGAGGCCAATCATCGAAGTCAGGGAGATGAACGAAACAAAATGATTTCGGCGTTTGGCACGGGTGTAACGTGCACCGATAAAAAAGGACAGCGGTCTGAACATAAGAGAAGAGTTTTCGCTGAGGGAGGGGCATCCTGCTGTACACAGTCCAACAGTGGCTAGGCAACAGTGGCAAGGCTGGCCTTGCGGCCTTACACTTCGGGCACACCGCTTAGAGCTAAGGCTCTGACAACCACCGCAGCCATGGGTTCGCCATGACGTCAAACGATGAAAGTGAGCGCCGCGAATACTATCGCATCGCCGATACGATCGCACTGGAATTCAGCCTGCTGTCCGGCGCAGAAGCGGTGGCCAGCGAAGCCCTGCACGACGACTCGCCGCTGTTCAACTTGCTCAGTGATTTGCACCTCTCCGACTTCGAATCGCAGCACTTGCTGCGCCATATCGGCGAGCGCGACCGCACCCTGGCCAGCTACTTGAAGGTGGTGAATAAACGCATCGACCTGCTTGGCCAGGCGTTGGCGCAAAACCTGGTGCGCGAAGTGGGTGTGCCCAAAAGGGTGACCTTGTCCGAGGGCGGCGTCAGTTTCGAACACGCGCAAGCGGTGCCCAGCGGCAGCCACCTGGCGGTAAAAATGGTTCTGATGCCGCAGGCGTTGGGCCTGCTATTACGCGCCCAGGTGGTTCACTGCCGGCAACAGGACAATGGCCTGTATGAAATCGGCACCGAGTTCGAAGCGTTGACCGACGCACAGCGGCAATTGCTGGCCCGGCATATTCTGCAAAAGCAGGCGATGGAACGTCGCCAAGCCCGAGAAACGCCCAACAGCTAGGCTGTTGGCAGAGCGCAGAAGAGAGCCACCCATGCACCGCCCGACGTTACTACTAAGCCTGCTCCTTGGCCTGCTGCCGCTGGCAGCCATGGCCGACACCCTCGAAATTCCCGTCGGCGAGCAAGGCGACAGCCATACCCCCCTGCCCACCCGCGGCCAACTGCAACGCAGTGTGCTGGATCAATTCGGCCTGCCGGATGAAGAGCATAAACCAGTCGGCAACCCGCCGATCACGCGCTGGGATTACCGCGATTTCAGTGTGTATTTCGAAAACACCCATGTGGTCGACGCCGTTCGCCACCATGAGCCGCGTGCCGCGCAACCGCCTGCACCAGCCACTCAACCCGTTACCAATTAACAACGACACCAGCAAGGAGCAACCGTGACCCTGATCTACGGCCATCGCGGCGCCAAGGGCGAAGCCCCGGAAAATACCCTGGCCAGTTTTCAGCAATGCCTCAAACACGGGGTACGCCGCTGTGAACTGGACCTGCATCTGTCCCGCGATGGCGAGCTGATGGTGATCCACGATCCCACCCTCAAGCGCACCACTGGCCATCGCGGCAAAGTGGTCGAGCACGACGCCGACGAATTGGTGACCTACGACGCCCGCAAAGGCGGCCCCGGTTTTGTGCAGCCAACGCCGATTCCGCGCCTGGCCGAGCTGTTCGAGAAATGCGATTTCGAACACTGGCAGTTGGAAGTCAAAAGCGCTTCGCGGGTACGTGCCGCGCGCACCGTGTTGGCCATTCGTGAACTGGCGCAGCAGTACAACCTACTGGACAAAGTCACTGTCACTTCAAGTTCGCGGGAAGTGTTGCGTGCGTTAGTGCGTCTGACACCCGATCTAGCTCGCGGTCTGGTGGCCGAATACGCTTGGCTTGATCCACTGAAAGTGGCGCAGGCCTATGGCTGCACCTTGCTGGCGTTGAACTGGACGCTGTGCACCCCAGAACGCCTGCTCAAGGCGCAGAAGCAAGGGCTGCATGTGTCGGTGTGGACGGTCAACGAACCGGCACTCATGCGCCGGCTCGCCGACTTCGGCGTGGACAGCCTGATTACAGACTTTCCCGGTTTGGCCAGCGCCACGCTGGCGAGTCGCTAACCCCGAAAATGTCCTTCTCGCCGACCGGCTCAGGCCGCCGGTCGGTGCCGGTTAAAAAAGCCGGTTGAGGCCGTCGAACGCCGCTACCCGATAGGCTTCGGCCATGGTCGGGTAGTTAAACGTGGTGTTGACGAAATACTTGATGGTATTGGCCTCGCCCGGCTGATTCATGATCGCCTGGCCGATATGCACAATCTCCGAGGCCTGATAGCCAAAGCAGTGCACACCGAGAATCTGCAGGGTTTCGCGGTGGAACAGCAGCTTGAGCATGCCCACCGGTTCAATGGCGATTTGTGCGCGCGCCATGCCTTTAAAGAACGCCTTGCCGACTTCGTACGGAATCTTTGCCGCAGTCAGTTCCTGCTCGGTTTTACCGATCGAGCTGATTTCCGGAATCGTATAAATGCCGGTGGGCACGTCATCAACAAACCGCCAGCTGCCGTTCTCGATAATGCTGCCTGCCGCCGAACGCCCTTGGTCGAACGCGGCGCTGGCCAGGCTTGGCCAACCGATCACATCACCGGCGGCGTAGATGTTGGACACGCTGGTGCGGTAGTGCTCGTTAACCTCGACCTGGCCACGGCTGTTGACCTTAATGCCGATATTCTCCAGGCCCAGCTTGTCGGTGTTGCCGGTGCGGCCGTTACACCAGAGCAAGGCGTCGGCTTTGATCTTTTTGCCGGACTTGAGGTGCAGCACTACACCGTTATCGAGGCCTTCAATGCGCTCGTAATCTTCGTTGTGACGCACCAGCACATTGTTATTGCGCAGGTGGTAACTCAAGGCATCGGAGATTTCGCCATCAAGGAAACTCAGCAGTTGGTCGCGGTTGTCGATCAAGTCGACCAGCACGCCAAGACCACTGAAAATCGAGGCGTACTCGCAACCGATCACGCCGGCGCCATAAATAATCAGGCGGCGCGGGGTGTGGCTAAGGGTGAGAATAGTGTCGCTGTCGTACACGCGCTCGTGGGTGAAGTCGATATCGGCAGGGCGATACGGGCGCGAGCCGGTGGCAATGATGATTTGCGTAGCCACCAGTTTTTCCACCACACCGTTGGGGCAGACCACTTCAATGGTTTGCTCATCGGCAAAACTGCCAGTGCCGTAGAACAGATCGACGCGGTTACGGGCGTAGTAGCTGGTACGCGAAGTCACCTGCTTGGAAATCACCCGCTCAGCGCTTTTCAGCACGTCCGGAAAGGAAAACCAACGCGGCTCGCCAATCTGGCGAAACATCGGGTTGGTGTTGAACTGCATGATCTGCCGAACCGAGTGACGCAGAGCCTTGGACGGGATGGTGCCCAGGTGCAGACAGTTGCCGCCGACCTCGCGCCGGTTGTCGACCACCGCCACTTTTTTCCCGGCCTTGGCAGCGTTCATTGCCGCCCCTTCTCCCGCCGGGCCCGAACCCAATACCACCACGTCGTAGTTGTAGACCGCCATGTTCACTCCTCTGGAACAGCTCAAACCTGCTGCGTAGCTTAGCTACGGCTTTGTGTTGCGCACATTAGCGATTGGTAGCGGCGTAGGCGAGTGTTGTGTTCACTACATTCTCGCAACCCACTCGGTGAGTTCCCTCTTCCGCTTGCGGAAGAGGGGAGCTAATCCCCGCTCGCTTATTGACCAAACTCACGGCGATACGCATCGGTTGCCTGACTACTAAACCCCTCGCCCACCCGGCTAACAAACAACGCCGCAATCCCCTGCTCCTGAGCAAAGGCAAAGCCGCGCTCTGGCCCCAGCACCATGAGTAAAGTCGAAAGACCATCAGCACGCAGGGTTGAGCGGTCAAGCACCGTCACCTCAGCCAAATGATGAGTAATCGGCGCACCGCTTCGTGGGTCGAGCGTGTGGGAGTAACGCTGGCCGTTGCGCTCAAAATAGTTGTGATAATCGCCCGAGGTGGACACGCCCCAACTATCCAGCGCGAGCACCTGTTGTGCCATCTTTACATCGTCGCGGGGCGCTTCGATGGCAATCTTCCACCGCGAACCATCGGGCTTTTTGCCGGCGACTTTAAGCTCGCCCGTGACGTTAAGCAGGTAGTTGTTAATGCCGAGCCCACCCAATAACGCGGCGATACGGTCCACCGCATAACCGGCAACGATGCTGTTGAGGTCGAGTTGCAGGGCGATGTCTTTGCACAGTTGCTGGCCGTCGATCCACAAGTAAGCCTGGCCAACCAGCGCTTTGGCTGCGGCAATTTGCTCGGCCGACGGCACCTGTTGAGCGCGCGATTGCGGGCCAAAACCCCACAGGTTCATTAATGGCTGGACGGTGATATCGAAGGCGCCATCGCTGTCTTCCCAAAGCTTGCCGGCGACGCGCACCAGCTCCAGCACTGGCTCTGGCATCGGCGTGCAGCTATTGGCAGGCAACGCGTTAAAGCGGGAAATATCGGAGTCGGCACGCCAGGTGGACATCTGCTGGTCGACCTCGGCCAACACGCTTTCCACTTGCGCCTGCACCTCGCGCACAGCCGGCGTATGTTCGCCGGCGACATAGCTCAGCGAGTAGTGGCTGCCCATGGTGGGGCCAGCGAATTGCTCGATCTGCGGGCCGCAACCGGTCAGAAAACAGGCTGCCAAGAGGAGAAAAAACAAGCGAAGTCGGCCGGACAAAGTGGCGTCTCATCAGATGGCGCGTGCGGGTGCGCAAGGATAGCGCTGCACGCGCCGGCTGGGCACCCGGATTTAAGACAGACACCTCGTCGCATCTGGCAACAGTGGCAGATAAACACCTGTCATCGGCAAAGCCTTATGCTGACCACGCCTTTTTCACCACGAGCCCCGCCATGCGCCTATCCATTGCCCTGCTGTTAACCCTGTTGAGTACCTCGCTTCTGGCCAGCGAGCCTTTGCAGCAAGCCGCCTTCCCAAACGAACAGCGGCAACTGCAACGCAAAAACCAAACGGTGCTTGATTACCTGTGGATGGATGTCTACGCCGCAGCGTTTTACACCGAAGCGCAAACCACGCCGCAGCAAGCCGTGCAGCAGATGCGCAAGCAACGCCTGGAGCTTTACTACCTGCGTAATATCGACCGCAGCGACGTGATCAAAGCCGCCTGGACCACCCTCGAACGCCAACACCCAGCCAATGAACTGCAAGCCCTGCGTGCCGAAATTGAACCGCTGCAAGCCAAGTTCAACGACATCAAAGCGGGCGATCGCTATGCCCTCAACTACAGCCCCGAGGGTGGGCTGACGTTGGAGTTGAATGGCAAACAGGTTTATCAGAGCAGCAGCCCTGAATTGGCTCGCGCCTACCTGGGTATTTGGCTGGCCAAGGATGGGCTGTCGGATACGTTACGTGAGCGACTGCTAGCCCCCTAGGGCGGCTACGAATCGGCACAAAGAACACTTCCACACCCTACGCCCTACTACCAGCACGGTATCGCGCCCCACTGAAATAGAGAAAAAGTCCCAAGCACAGCGAAACGGGTCTTACATCCATACGTTCTGTGTGCCACGAGAATTCCGGGGCTCTGAATTCTCGTGGAAGTCAAACGCTCATGCAGTCCGTAACCAGAAGGCTCCTAGGGCTATACCTAGTATTCTGCCTCGCCTTTTCCCCTCTTTTCCCTGGCATCGCTTCCGCACAAGCGGGTGCCACCACTCAGCGATTGAACCTGCCCGAACTGGGCGGTGCGCCAACCCAGACGGTGACCCCACCTGACGAGAGCGACCAGTCCACGCAATGGCTCCTGGCCGCTGACACCGAACAAGGTCTGGCACCTGGCGGGGGCCGCGAGCGAATCGGCGGAACCGATGAAGCCATGGCTTATGCCACTGGCGCCCTGTCTGGCGCGGTGAGTGGCGCGTCCCAACGCTGGTTCAGCAGCCATGGCATTACCTCGGCACTCGCCTTAGGTGCCGGCCAAGGCGGGCTAAAAGGCGGCAGTCTAGACCTACTGGTACCGTTCTATAACGCCACTAACAGCCTGCTATTCACCCAGCTCGGTGTACGCCGCGCCAACACTTACACCGAAGAGCACCGCACCACCACCAACCTGGGCCTTGGTTATCGGCATGATGTTGGCGACTGGATGCTGGGCATCAATAGCTTCTACGACCGTGACCTGACCGGCAAAAACGATCGCCTGGGGCTTGGTCTGGAAGCCTGGACCGACTTTCTCAAACTGAGTACTAACCTCTACCAGCCGCTGTCCGATTGGAAAACTTCGCCCGACCAACTCGGTTATGCGCAACGCCCCGCAAAGGGCTGGGATATTCGCGCCGAAGGCTACCTGCCGGCTTACCCTCAACTGGGTGCCAAGGTGGCGTACGAGCAGTACTACGGCAAGGACGTCGGCCTGTTCTCTGCCGACGACCGTCGCAAAGATCCTCACGCCTTGAGCCTGGGCATTATTTACAACCCCGTGCCCTTGGTCGGCCTGAGCGTCGATCATCGTATCGGCCAGGGCGGCCAAAGCGACACCTCGGCCAACCTGACCCTCACCTACCGCCTGGGCGAGCCCTTGGCCAGGCAGCTTTCCTCAGCCAACCTGTTGGCCAGCCGAATGCTCGAACGCATGCGCTATGATCTGGTGTCACGCAACAACGAAATCGTTCTGGACCATAAGAAAGACTTGGTAGAACTGCGCCTGGAAGCGGTTATCTCAGGTACGGAAAACACCACGGTGCCGCTGCAACTGGCTGGCGCCGATGCGCTGCAAAGCCTGAGCTGGACCGGCACCGCCGCCGGCTTCATCCTAGCCAAAGGCCGCGCTGCGCAAACATTGCTGAACCTGCCGGCCTATAACCCGGACGCCACCAACACCTACAGCCTTCAGGCTGTTGGTGTTGACCGTGCCGGGCGCACCGTCGTCTCCAACCTGGTCAGCGTAGTGGTGTTGTCCGTGGGTATCACGGTAGCCGCCAACCCAGATTCCATTGAGGCAAACGGCAGCAGCAGCACGACCTTGCGCGCGACAGTTACCGATGCCAAGGGCGGGCCTATAGATGCCGGCGTGAAGGTGAACTGGACCACCAGCGCTGGCAAACTCTCCGGCACCGCGTCCACTACCGATGCCAATGGCGTCGCCACCATAGAGCTGACCAGTCCAACCAAAACTGGCACCGCAACGGTAGAAGCCACCGCCAATAGCGTCACCCACTCCACCACCGTGACTTTTACTCCGGGCGCGGCCAGCAAGCTCCAGCTCAGCGCCACGCCGGCCTCGATCACTGCCGACGGCAATGCCACTGCCACCTTGAGCACAACCGTTGAAGACGCACACGGCAACCCGTTGGGTGCCGGCCTAACCGTGAACTGGAGCAGCACTGCTGGCAACCTCGCCAGCCCTACCTCCGTAACCGATGCCAACGGCGTTGCCACCAACGTACTGACAAGCTCAACCACCGCTGGCTCTGCGACCGTGCAAGCCAGCGTCAACGGCGCCAGTAGTAGCGCCAGCATTACGTTTACCCCCGGTGAGCCTGCAGGCATCGTACTGGCCGCGACAAGCAAGTCGATTCCCGCCAACGGCACTAGCACCTCCACCCTAAGCGCAACCGTTAAAGACCCCAAAGGCAACGCCATCAGCGGGCAAATCGTTAACTGGACCACCACTGCCGGTTCACTCGCCAGCGCAACCGCCACGACCGACGCCAACGGTGTCGCCACAACCGTGCTAACCAGCTCAACCACAGCGGCCATCGCCAGGGTGCAGGCAACGGTTGGTTCCCTAAGCGAATCGGCAACCGTGACCTTTGAGGTTGGGGCACCTGCCAGCGTTAGCCTTACACCATCGGCCCCCTCGATAACCGCCAACGGCAGTAGCACATCGACCCTAAGCGCAACCGTCAAAGATGCCTACGGCAATCCAATCAGCGGAGCAAGCGTGAGCTGGACCACCTCCGCCGGTACGTTGGCCGATACTACATCCGCCACCGATAGCAACGGTGTGGCAACCATGGTGCTAACCAGCGCGACCAGTGCCGGGCTAACCAACGTGCAAGCCAGCATCGGCACAGTGAAAGCCACTACCGCGGTTACCTTTACGGCCGGCCAGATCGCCAATATCTCCGTAAGCGCTTCCGCCAGCAAGATCGTGCCTAACGGCACCAGCACCTCGACCCTGAGTGCCACCGTCAAGGATGCCTATGGCAACCCGGTTGGTGCGGGGGTAACGGTGAACTGGGACTCTTATGCTGGCAACGGCACTAATGGCACATTGTCCGCATCTGCCTCCACAACTGACGCAAACGGTGTCGCCAGAACAGTACTGACCAGCTCCAAGGAGATCTCCACCATATATGTCGGGGCGCAAGTCGGTAAGTTGTATTCGGAATACGTCGGCATTAACTTCACGGCTTCTGCCACCTTAAGCCTTTCACCCGCAGGGCAAATTCCGAAAGGCGGTCAAGCTACGCTTATCGCAACGGTCACAGGGCCTGATGGCCAGCCAGCTTCGGGAGTGGTGGTGAACTGGGCTTCTGGTGCGGAGCCAGCAGAGGTTTCTGTAGCAAGCACAACATCAGATAGTAATGGCCGTGCCACCGTAACGGTGCGTAATAAAAATGGTTCTGTGAACGTGGGGCAGAACCAGGTCGTTCTTTTCGGAAGCGTCGCTGGAACGATTGTTTACAACAGACCGAGCTTACTAGTCCAGCTAGGGCTTTGAGTGTTAGCGCAGAGCACCGATAAAATATCGGTGCCTCCCGCAACGCCCAGAGCGAAAGCTACGCCCAAAAAAAACGGGAGCCCATTAGGGCCCCCTTTTTTTTGGGCGTTAACGTGTGCTTACTGCGGGAAAGCCGGTGGGTTTACGCCCGCCATGTCTTCCATCACGCGCACAACCTGGCAGCTGTAGCCGAATTCGTTGTCGTACCAGACATACAGCACAACGCGGTTGTCGTTGCAGATGGTCGCTTCGGCATCCACCACACCAGCGAAACGCGAGCCGACGAAGTCGGTGGACACCACTTCCAGCGAGTTAACGAAGTCGATCTGACGATGCAGATCCGAGTGCAGCGCTACATAGCGCAGGTACTCGTTCATTTCTTCGCGGGTGGAGGCCTTTTCCAGGTTCAGGTTGAGGATGGCCATCGACACGTTCGGTGTTGGTACGCGAATGGCGTTGCCAGTCAACTTGCCCGCCAGTTCCGGCAACGCTTTGGCAGCAGCGGTGGCAGCACCGGTTTCGGTGATCACCATATTCAACGGCGCGCTACGACCACGGCGATCGCCTTTGTGGAAGTTGTCGATCAGGTTCTGGTCGTTGGTGTACGAGTGAACGGTTTCAACGTGGCCGTTAACAATGCCGAACTTGTCGTTCACCGCTTTGAGCACCGGCACGATGGCGTTGGTGGTGCACGAAGCGGCAGAAATGATTTTGTCGTCCGGGGTGATTTCACCGTGGTTGATGCCGTGCACGATGTTTTTCAGCTTGCCTTTGCCCGGTGCGGTCAGCACTACGCGATCAACGCCTGGGCAACCCAGGTGCTGGCCGAGGCCCTCGGCGTCACGCCATACACCGGTGTTGTCGACCAGCAGGGCATTGCTGATGCCGTACTGGGTGTAGTCGACTTCTTTCGGGTCTTTGGCGTAGATGATTTGAATCAGGTTGCCGTTGGCGGTGAGGGTGTTGTTTTCTTCATCAACGGTGATGGTGCCGTTGAACGGACCATGTACCGAGTCGCGACGCAGCAGGCTGGCACGTTTCACCAGGTCGTTGCTGGCGCCTTTGCGCACAACGATAGCGCGCAAACGCAGGCCGTCGCCGCCGCCGGTTTTTTCGATCAGGATGCGTGCCAGCAGGCGACCGATACGACCGAAGCCATACAGCACAACGTCGGTGCCTTTACGGGCGGTGCCGTTTTGTTTGCCAACCACAGCGGCCAGTTCGTCACGCACGAACTGTTCAATGGCGCGGCCATTGCCTTCGGCTTTGTATTTGACCACGAGTTTGCCAAGGTCCACCGAAGCGGCGCCAAGCTTGAGGGCGCTCATTTCTTTAAGAACGGCGAAGGTCTCGTGAACCGAGAGTTCGCTTTCGTCCGACTGACGGTGGCGGGCAAAACGGTGGGCTTTGAGAATCTGGATAACCGAGCGATTAATCATGCTACGGCCGTAAATCGAGGTCACCACGTTGTTATTGCGGTATAGCTGACCAATCAGCGGAATCATCGCCTCCGCGAGTGCTTCACGATCAATCCATTCACCAAGACACTGATCAGGCTTCTGAGTCACGGGCAATACCTTTAACAAGTATGTAGGGGCTGAAAAAACGGGCTACATTATGACCGCGTCGGCAACGAGCGGCAATCTGCAGCGGACGAAACACTGACAGCGTATCCCTTGGATAGTTACAATCGGCCCGGTTAATCCTCAGCCGGAGCCACGACCTCTCGTGTCCGTATTGCGCTTACCCAGCCTTCCTGCCGCTTCCGGCAAACAAACATGGGGCAACCTGCCTGGCGCCGCACTCAGCCTGGCGATTGCCGAAGCCGCCAATGCGGCCAAACGCTTCACTTTATTGCTGACCGCCGACAGCCAGAGCGCCGAGCGCCTGGAACAGGAGCTGAAGTTTTTCGCCCCTGAGTTGCCGGTGCTGCATTTTCCCGACTGGGAAACCCTGCCCTACGACCTGTTTTCGCCGCACCAAGACATTATTTCCCAGCGCATCGCCAGCCTGTATCGCCTGCCAGAGCTGAGCCACGGCATTCTTGTAGTGCCGATCACCACGGCCCTTCACCGTCTCGCTCCGAAGCGCTTTTTGCTTGGTAGCAGCCTGGTATTGGATGTTGGCCAGAAGATCGATGTGGAGCAAATGCGTACGCGCCTGGAAGCCACCGGCTACCGCTACGTGGAAACGGTCTATGAACATGGCGAGTTCACCGTACGCGGCGCGCTGATCGACTTGTTCCCGATGGGCACCAAGCTGCCCTACCGCATCGACCTGTTTGATGACGAAATTGAAACCCTGCGCACGTTCGACCCGGAGACCCAGCGCTCCATCGACAAAGTCGACTCGATCCGCCTGCTGCCGGCCCGTGAATTCCCACTGAATAAAGAAGCGGTCACCGGCTTTCGTGCGCGTTTTCGCGAGCGCTTTGACGTCGACTTCCGCCGCTGCACCATCTATCAAGACCTCAACAGCGGCATCACCCCGGCCGGTATCGAGTACTACCTGCCGCTGTTCTTTGACGAAACCGACACCCTGTTCGACTACCTGCCCAGCGACACCCAAGTGTTCTCGCTGCCCGGCATCGAACAGGCCAGCGAAAACTTCTGGAACGACGTGCGCAACCGCTACGAAGAGCGCCGCGTCGACCCCGAGCGGCCATTGGTGCCGCCGGCCGAATTGTTTTTGCCGGTGGAAGACTGCTTTGCCCGCCTGAAAAACTGGCCGCGTGTGGTGGTGAGCCAGCAAGACGTAGACGTCGGCGTGGGCCGCGAACGCTTCCCCGCGCAAACCCTGCCGGACTTGGCGATTCAGGCCAAAGCCCAGCAACCGATGGCAGCGCTGGAACAGTTTCTTGACGACTTCCCCGGCCGCGTGCTGTTTACCGCCGAGTCGGCCGGGCGCCGCGAAGTGCTGCTGGAGTTGCTCGCTCGCCTGCGCTTAAAGCCCGTGGAAGTGGACGGTTGGAGTGCATTTGCCAGCGGCAAAGAGCGCCTGGCCATTACCATCGCCCCGCTGGACGACGGCTTGCAGTTGGATGAGCCGGCGCTGGCGTTGATCGCCGAAAGCCCATTGTTTGGTCAGCGCGTGATGCAGCGCCGGCGCCGCGAGAAAACCCGCGGCGACCATGGCGATGCGGTAATCAAAAACCTCACCGAGCTGCGCGAAGGCGCGCCGGTGGTGCATATCGACCATGGCGTGGGCCGCTACCTGGGCCTGGCGACGCTGGAGGTGGACAACCAGACCGCCGAATTCCTCATGCTCGCCTATGCCGACGAAGCCAAGCTGTATGTGCCGGTGGCCAGCCTGCACCTGATCGCCCGCTACACCGGCAGCGACGATGCCTTGGCGCCGTTGCACCGTTTGGGCTCGGAAACCTGGCAGAAAGCTAAGCGCAAAGCCGCTGAACAAGTGCGCGATGTGGCCGCCGAGTTGCTGGATATCTACGCCCGCCGCGCGGCCCGTGAAGGCTACGCCTTCGCCGATCCGAAGCTGGACTACGAGACCTTTAGCGCCGGCTTCCCGTTTGAAGAAACGCCAGACCAGCAGACCACCATCGAAGCCGTTATGGCCGACATGCTCGCCCCCAAGCCGATGGACCGCCTGGTCTGCGGCGACGTCGGTTTCGGCAAAACCGAAGTGGCCATGCGCGCGGCGTTTATTGCCGTGCACAGCGGCAAACAGGTGGCGATTCTGGTGCCCACCACCCTGCTCGCCCAACAGCACTACAACAGCTTCCGTGACCGCTTTGCCGATTGGCCAGTGACCGTGGAAGTGATGAGCCGCTTCAAGTCCGACAAAGAAGTGAAGGCGGCGGTGGCGCAGTTGGCTGAAGGCAAGATCGACATCGTGATCGGCACCCACAAGTTGCTGCAGGACGATGTAAAAATCAAAAACCTCGGCCTAGTGATCATCGACGAAGAACACCGCTTTGGCGTACGCCAGAAGGAACAGCTGAAGGCGCTGCGCAGCGAGGTGGATATTCTCACCCTCACCGCCACGCCGATTCCGCGTACGTTGAATATGGCCGTTTCCGGCATGCGCGACCTGTCGATTATTGCCACGCCACCGGCACGACGCCTATCGGTACGCACCTTTGTCATGGAGCAGCAGAAACCGGTTATCAAGGAAGCGCTGCTGCGGGAACTGCTGCGTGGCGGCCAGGTGTACTACCTGCACAACGACGTCAAAACCATCGAGAAATGCGCGGCCGATTTGGCCGAACTGGTTCCCGAAGCACGGATCGGCATTGGCCATGGGCAGATGCACGAGCGCGATCTGGAACAGGTGATGAGCGACTTCTACCACAAGCGTTTTAACGTGCTGATCGCCTCGACCATTATCGAAACCGGTATCGACGTACCCAGCGCCAACACCATCATCATCGAGCGCGCTGACAAGTTCGGCCTGGCGCAGCTGCACCAGTTGCGTGGCCGTGTGGGCCGTAGTCACCACCAGGCCTACGCCTATTTGCTGACGCCGCCGCGCAAACAGATGACTCCGGACGCGGAGAAGCGCCTGGAAGCCATCGCCAATACCCAAGACCTCGGCGCCGGCTTTGTGCTGGCCACCAACGACTTGGAAATCCGCGGCGCTGGCGAGCTGCTCGGCGACGGCCAGAGCGGGCAAATTCAGGCCGTTGGTTTCACCCTGTATATGGAAATGCTTGAGCGCGCGGTGAAAGCCATCCGCAAAGGCGAGCAGCCCAACCTTGAGCAGCCACTTGGCGGTGGACCGGAAATCAACCTGCGCGTGCCGGCACTGATTCCCGACGCCTATCTGCCGGATGTACACACCCGCTTGATCCTGTACAAGCGCATTGCCTCGGCGGCCGACGAAGACGCCCTGCGCGATTTGCAGGTGGAAATGATCGACCGCTTTGGTTTGCTGCCTGAGCCAACGAAAAACCTGATGCGCCTGACCCTGCTGAAGTTGCAGGCCGAGCCATTGGGCATCAAAAAGCTGGATGCCGGCCCGCAAGGCGGCAAGATTGAATTTGCTGCCGACACCCAGGTCGACCCACTGGTGCTGATCAAGCTGATTCAAAGCCAGCCCAACCGCTACAAATTCGAAGGCGCCACCCAGTTCAAATTCCAGGTGCCGATGGAGCGTGCGGAAGAACGATTTAATACGGTGGAAGCGTTGTTCGAACGCCTGACTCCCAAACCAGCTAAATAAAAAGGACTACTGCATGCGTGCCCTCCGTTGTTTCGCCCTGCTGCTCAGCCTGGTCTCCCCGGCAGCGTTTGCCGATGGCCTGTACCAGGTTGAGCTGATTATTTTCCGCCAGGCCGGCGAGCTGATTCCTGCCAGCCAGACCGCCCCGGACGACTGGGCCGCTGGCGTGCAAGGCAACGCCAGCGACTCGCCGCGCAGCACCGCGCTTAACGGTGAGGCGGCCAAACTGACGCAAGGCAATGGCTACCAAGTGCTGTTTCACCAAGCGTGGCAGCAGAGCATGGGCGAGGCGCCGACCAAGATTGCCATCAACACGGGCAATCAGCAGTTCGGTCACTACCCCGTGGAAGGTACGTTGACGCTGAAGCAGGTGCGTTTTGTCGATCTGGAGGCCAATTTCTGGATCAACCAATTCGACGGCACTGGCCTGCTGACCGGCAGCGAACGCTTGAAGCAGACAGCGCGCCTGAAAACGGGCGAGCTGACCTATCTGGACCATTCCAACTTGGGCATGTTGATTCGGATTAGTCCGCTTTAAGCGGGGCTGAACATAAAAAATGCCGCTCAATGAACGGCATTTTTTATCGGTGAAGCACGTTGTTTAAACGTCTGCCCCACCATTCTGGATCCCCGCCTGCGCGGGGATGACGGAGATTTAACCTCAACCTTCGTCGTCCCCGCGAAGGCGGGGATCCAGGTACGGCGAACTGATCTAAACGGCAGGCAGACTTCAACTGGCAAACAAATACGCCTCAACATCCATCCCCGCATCGCGCATCTGCGCCAGCTTGTAGCGCAAGGTGCGCGGGCTGATGCCCAGGCGTTCGGCGGCTTCCTTGCGGCGGCCACGCTCGGCACGCAGGGTGTCGATGATCATCTGGAACTCGTGCCGGCGCAGATCATCGCCCAGCGCACTGCTGTCGCTGTCTTCGCCCATTGGCAGCATGGCGCTGCCGCTCGCGACGGCCACCAAGGTCGGCGTGGGCGCGGCCAATGGCGCCAAACCGATAGGCCCACTCAGGCACAAGTCCTGAGGCTGAATCATGCCGCCCTGCTGCAAGATCAAGGCACGCTGAATGGCGTTGTCCAGCTCGCGTACGTTGCCCGGCCACGGGTAGCCGACCAGCGCTCGCTCGGCATCAGTGGAGAGACGCGCCGGGGCGTGGTTCATTTTCTTGGTGTGCTTGGCCAGCAGGCGCTCGGCTAGCGGCAAGATATCGGCAGTACGCTCACGCAGCGGACGCCAGCCCAGGGGAAATACCGACAGCCGATAGAACAAGTCTTCCCGGAAGCGCCCCGCCGCCACTTCACCGGCCAGATCGCGGTTGCTGGTGGCCAGCACGCGGATGTCCAGGTCAATCGGCTTACGTGCGCCAACCCGTTCCACTTCCCGCTCTTGCAGCACGCGCAGCAACTTGGCTTGCAGGCCCAGGGGCATCTCGGAAATTTCGTCGAGCAAAATGGTGCCGCCTTCAGCCATCTCAAACTTGCCAGGCTGCGAGGCGACAGCACCGGTAAACGCGCCCTTCTCGTGACCGAACAGCGTGGCTTCGAGCATATTGTCCGGAATGGCTGCGCAGTTGATGGCAATAAACGGCTTGCTCGCCCGCGGCGACTGCTGGTGGATATAGCGCGCCAGCACTTCTTTGCCGGTGCCGGACTCGCCGGAAATCAGCACAGTGGAATCGCTCTGCGCCACGCGTTTGGCCAGTTCCAGCAATTGCCGGCTTGCCGGCTCAAGCGCCACCGGGCCGTCGCCGTCGTCTTTGCTCAGGCGGCCCAAGGCGTGGCGCTCAACCAACTCCAGCAACGCTTTCGGCTCGAAGGGTTTGACCAAGTAATCGGCGGCGCCGCGGCGCATGGCGTCTACAGCGCGTTCGACGGCACCAAAGGCGGTCATCAGCAATACGGGCAGCTGTGGGTGACGGCTGCGGATCAGGCCCAGCAACTGGTGCCCGTCCATACCGGGCATATTGACGTCGCTGACCACCATGCAAAATGAACCACGGGCCAATTCGGCCAGCGCCGCTTCGGCACTGTCTACCGCGCAGAATGCGTAGCCACCGATCTCCAACGTATCGGCCAGGGCCTCGCGCAGGGCACGGTCGTCTTCTACCAACAGAACTTTGCTAGCCATGGACGGTTACTCCGGGGAAATCTGTGAAACCACCGAGATCAGCGGCAAGACCAGAATGGCGCAGGTGCCGCGACCAGGGCGCGAACGCAATAGCAGCTCACCCTGATGGGCCCGCGCCACTGCTTTGACGACCGCGAGGCCGAGGCCGGTGCCGGTGGTTTTAGTGGTGAAAAACGGTTCGCCCAGGCGAGCCATGGTGTTGGCATCGATACCTGGGCCGTTGTCGCTGATGCACAGGCGCAGGTTTTGCCCACGGACATAGAAGTGAACTTTCAAGTTGGCACTGCGACCGGCGGCTTGGATGGCGTTTTCCACCAGATTGAGCACAGTGCCCACCAGCGTGTCGCGGTTGCACAGCAGCTCGCCGCCATGGGCGTCGCACTGCCAGCGTACGTTCATACCTTGCACATGGGGTTCGGCGGCGGCGCGCAGGGCGTCGTAGAGTTTTTTTGGCGCCAGACGATCCGGCAAGGGCAGTTCACCACGGGCGAATACCAGCATGTCGCGCACTTGGTGTTCCAGTTCATGCAGACGCTCTTTGAGGCGACTGGCGAAACGTTGCTGCTGGTCGACCGGCAGCACCTGCTCGGTCAAATGGCTGGCGTACAGCAAGGCGGCGGAAAGCGGCGTGCGAATTTGGTGAGCTAGGGAAGCGACCATACGACCGAGCGCCGACAGGCGTTCGTGACGGGCCAGTTGGTCTTGAAGCTGACGGGTTTCGGTGAGGTCGTTAAGCAGAACCAGCTGCCCCGGCTCGGCGGAGAGCGAACGGGTGGCGATGGACAGGCGCCGGCCATTTTTCAGCGACACTTCGTGGCCATCGTCTTTGCGCGGAGCAAAGTTGCGCGCGATCACTTCGCGCCAAAGCATGCCCACCAGGGGCTTACCGAGAAGTGCGCAGGCCACGGGGTTGGCTTCACGAACGACGCCTTGGCCATCGATAACGATAACGCCACCGGGCAGCACATCCAGAAGACTTTGCAGGCGGTGCGCGAGGCGCTCCTTCTCAGCCAGCTCCTGCATACGCTGGGCGCTGACCAACGCCAGTTCGCCCTTGAGTTCGGTAACCCGCGCTTCCAACAGGTTGTAGGAGTCACTGAGCTGGTTCGACATCTGGCTGAACATGGCAAACGCCTGTTCAAGCCCTTGGCGGCTGGTAGCCTCGATATCGTCTGCGGCAGCGCTGGATGTTGGGAGTGCGGTTGGCTTCATGGTTCTCTCTCACACAGTGAGCCGCCATAAGACGGTCAGTCGAGAGAGTATTAGCAATACCCGTGCCTAAAAAAATATCCTTATTTTTCAAGGCACTATAAAAAGCTTAGGAAATTTCGCGTCAATCATCCGACTCTTCGTCGTCGCGACGGCTCATACCGTACTTACGCATTTTCTCTACCAACGTTGTACGACGGATGCGCAAACGTTCGGCGGCACGCGCCACAACACCACCGGCATCGTCCAATGCCTGCTGGATCAGGCCCTGTTCGAGATTGCCCAGATAATCCTTCAGGTCCAGACCTTCTGGCGGCAGCATGGCGGTAGAGTCGGTGCTCGGCACCGGAGAATTAAAGGAGAAGCGCTCTTCCAAGTCGTCACGCACGCTGGTGGCCTGCTGATCATGCTCGTCATCGACTTGACGGAATTTCTTCGGCAGCTCCAGCACACCGATCACGCCATAGGGATGCATGATCGCCATGCGTTCCACCAGGTTGGCCAGCTCACGCACATTGCCAGCCCAATCGTGGCGGCACAGCGACATGATGGCGGCGGAGTTGAAACGGATAGAACCGCGCTTCTCCACTTCCATACGGGAAATCAGCTCGTTCATCAGCAGCGGGATGTCCTCCACACGCTCACGCAGCGGCGCCATCTCGATCGGGAACACATTAAGGCGGTAGTAGAGGTCTTCGCGGAAGGTGCCCGCTTCGATCATTTGCTCGAGGTTTTTATGGGTCGCGGCGATGATGCGCACATCGGCACTTTGCGTCTTGTTGCTGCCTACACGCTCAAAGGTGCGCTCTTGCAGCACGCGCAGGAGCTTGACTTGCATGGGCAGCGGCATGTCGCCGATCTCGTCGAGAAACAGCGTGCCGCCGTTAGCCAGCTCAAAGCGCCCTGCCCGGCTGGTAATCGCGCCGGTAAACGCACCTTTCTCGTGGCCAAACAGCTCGCTTTCCAGCAACTCGGCCGGAATGGCCCCACAGTTGACTGGCACAAAGGGCGCATCGCGGCGCTTGGAGTGGTAATGCAGATTGCGCGCAACCACTTCTTTGCCGGTGCCGGACTCGCCAAGGATCAGCACGCTGGCTTCGGTGTCGGCCACCTGCGACATCATCTGCCGCACTTGTTGAATGGCACGGCTGGTGCCGACCAGGCTGCGGAACAGATTGGGCTCACGGGCACGGGCGCCGCGCGCCTGGTCGTACATTTCGCGGTAGACCTGGGCACGGTGCAGAGAATCGAGGAGTTTGTTGTAGCTGGGGGGCATTTCCAGAGTGCTTAGCACCCGCCGGCGGATATCTTCCGGCCATTCAGCAGGAGCCGCTTCGCCCACCAACAAGATAGGAACCTGCTCATCCCAAACGGCCAATTGCTTGAGCAGTTCCAAGGAGCCGCCTTTGACGGTGATATCGCCAAGCAGCACGCAACCTACGTCGCGGGTGCTGTTAAGCGCCTCAACCGTCTCACGCCATGCCTGGCTGCTGCATGCCAGGTTTTCTTCCCCAAGAAAATTAAGAATTACCGCCAAATCACGGCGGCGTTCGCTGTTGTCATCGACCAGCAATATTTTGGTTTCACGCCACATAGTGTCGGGTTCTAATCCAGGGAGTGAAGGAGGCGCCTAATACAAAAAAGATAAAAAGACGCAAGCAATTGGCCACTAGTAGAGTCAATTTTTTGGAAGCAGTCAATTTTATGACGTGTTTTTTTCTACCTAGCTCAACGACGTACGTTGTTGTTGCGGGAATTTAACGCAGAGGTATGTAGCTAACGCCCCTAGACAAGAGGTTAGCTACAAAGAATTGACTAGCCAAACATCTGATAGATTTTGGCACTTTGACTGGATTTAACGAGCAGGGTCAGCTCTTCGCCTACTGCTTCACGCTTACGCACACAGGCAACAGTGAGTTGGCGATAAACCTCTACCAACGCTTCCATTTGCTCGCGCAGCGCTTCTTCGATATCAGTACTGTCTGCCATGGCTGCACTGACCTGTTCCCGGCAGGAGGTGTCCAGTGCGCCAATCAGCTCCCAATCTTCGTTCTGAAAAGCGTCGATCAGGGCCAAGCGAGTACTTTCAATTTGTTGCAGCACGGAATTTGCCATCTTTTTTCCCTCACCCAACATCACGGTGCAATCGCATCCCAACCGGATTTGACTTCACGCAGCAGACCAGACACCTCGACCAGCGGGGTGGGGTCATTGCTTTTGTTGGCTTCTAGCATGCGGGTAATCATGTATTCGTACACACGATCAAGGTTCTGTGCGACTTCGCCACCCTTGTTCATGTCCAGGCCTTCGCGCAGACCGCCAACGATACCGATGGCTTTACTGATGAGTTCGCCTTTAAGCGAAGCTTGACCACGGGCCATGGCGCCTTGGGCTTGAGCCAGCCGTTCAAGGCCACCTTCCATCAGCATCTGGATCAAACGATGGGGAGTTGCTTCAAACACTTGAGACGATACGCTCACTTGCTTGTACTGATTCATCGCCGCCATCGCTCTCATTTTGCAAACCCTCGTGAACCGTTGTTTCGATATTCAAGCTATCGGCGGATTTCGCGGGAGCTTTAAGCCTGAGCCTACTTTTTCTTTATCAAAAAAAGCTATTGGTCAGGTGCTGATGAGTAGAAATTAACTCTTTTTGACCAGACCAGGCAGGCTGTCCAGCTGCGACGACAAACTGTCGCTGGTGGTGGACAATTGCGAAACCAGTGCATCCATAGCGTTGTATTGCTTATACAGGCGCGTTTGTAGCGCGGTCATGCGCAGGTCGAGATCTTCCTGCTGCTTGTCCAAACTGGTGATGGTGTTGGTCAGCGCAGTTGTGCGCTGCTCCAGGATGCCGCCACCGTCGGTATAGGGTTTGAGCTTAGTACTAAGACGATTGGCTAAGCCATCATCACCCGTGAAATAAGCCGCTACTCCCTCATAGTTTTCTGTAACAGCTTTATCCAGCTTGGTGCTATTGACCTCCAGGGAACCGTCTTGCTTGGTGGTAATCCCCAAACTCGCAAGCGCTGAAATTGAGCCTGTTCCTGATTGAGCCGAGACTAACTCATTACGCACCGAGCTCACCAACGCACGAGCAGTGGAGTCGCCTGCCAGCCCTGCAACTACCGGATCACTGTTGGCAACCGTGGTGACCTTGGTCAACGAGTTGATGGTAGTCATCATCTTGTTGTAGGCAGTGACGAAGTTCTGCACGTTGGTTTTCACAGCAGTCGTGTTATCTGCCACGGTCAACGTCAGCGGTTTATCGGTCTCAGTGGTGCCGGTGAGCTTGATGCTCACCCCATCGATAGCCTTGTCGATGGTGTTGGAATCGCTGACGACGTCCAGGCCGTCAATCGTCAGCTTGGCGCTTTGCGCGGTGGAGATAGTCTTGCCGGCTTTGGCGACTGCTTTGTCATAGTCGGCAGTGCTCGCAAAATCGTCGGGGTCAAGCGTAGCGGGCGGGAATGTTAAATCTTCCAACGAACCGCTGCCCGTACCCGTGCTGGTGCCCGTCATGGTGATGTCGTTGCCATCGCCCATCTTGGTGCTGCTTAGCACCAGACGCGAACCCTGGCTGTCGGTAACGATGGTGGCGCTGATTCCCGCGGTCTTACCTTGCGCGTTGATCGCATCACGGACACCGGCGAGGGTGTTGTTAGTGCTATCAACGTTGATGGTCAACGCAGATTCAATGCCGACCTTAATATTCAGCGAACCGGTATTGAAAGCCGTTGTGCTGCCGCCACTGAACGCTGCGGAAGCGATTTTGCTACTGCTAGCCAGTTGCGAGACAGCAATTTTGTAGGAACCTGCCACCGCGCTGGCAGTGCCGGTTGCACTTAACGCAGTGGTATTCGAGGAGGTCGCCGATTTAGACAGAAAGCTGGTCGGGCTGTTGAGCAGCGCCAACGCGGACTGGAATTCGCTGACCGCACTTTTCAGTGACCCAAGGGAGGTCAACTTGGTCGTGGTTTTGGATTCGAGCTTGTCGATCTGGTTCTGCTTGGGCGCCTTTTCAGCAGCCACCGAAGCCGTCACGATCGAATCAATGTCGATCCCCGAACCAATGCCAGTTACACCAGCCATCTCGCACCTCCGTCAAAATAACGTCCCGAATTCCATTTAGGAACCGATCTGGCGAGTTGTACTCAAGAACCGTACCAACTCACGCTTTAGCCTCGAACATGAGGCTGCGAATGTCCTCCAGGCGCTCGGCCAGTTTGAGCAATTCCTCAGAGGGAATCTGCCGCACTAGCTTGCCGGAGTCTGTATCGATGACTTTGACCACAACTTCGCCGCTAGAGTCATCCACATTAAAATTCAAACCACGCTTCACGGTCTGCACGAAGGACTGAATGTCAGCAACTGCTGCATCAATACTGCCGCTATCCGCCTGAGCGTCGGTGGTGGTGGAATCGGAACCACCGCTAGGCTTCAAATCCTTTGCAGCCTGCTGACCCGAACCTACCGAAGTAGCCCCATCGCGCGTTTGCTTGGGGAGAGCCGCGACAGACGAAATATTCGAAACATCCATTTTGGATACCTCACAATGGCCAAATGGGAGAAAGGGTTAACCCCTTTCCCCCATTGTTTTTGGCGACCCTTCCTGCGTTATTGCAGCAGGCTGAGTACCGATTGTGGCAGCTGGTTAGCTTGAGCCAGAATCGCGGTGCCAGCTTGTTGCAGCACTTGGTTCTTCGACAGTGTTGCAGTTTCAGCTGCGAAGTCGGTGTCTTTGATCCGGCTACGAGCAGCATCAGCGTTTTCAGAAATATTCTGCAAGTTGCTGATGGTGTTGTCGAAGCGGTTCTGTACAGCACCGAGATCCGCACGCTGGCTGTCGATGTTCTGCAAAGCGTTGTCGATTACAGCGATTGCGCGCTGAGCACCCTCGGCAGTCGAGATATCAACATCAGCTACGGTGTTAAGTGTAGACGCCTGAGTACCAAATACTTCAGTTGTAGTACCGGTCAGTGCATAGGAAGTTGGCGAGTTCAGTTGAACATAACCAATTGCCTTGCCGCCAGCCGCTGCCACATCGGAAGTTGCGCCGAAGGTGCCGTCGGAACCTTGTGCAGCCACGTCGATGGTACCTGTGGCCGAAGCCGAGTCCGCACCGAAGACGATGTCTTCACCAGTAGCCGAAGTGATGGTCACTTTGTCAGTTTTCGAATCGTAGTTAGCAGTAACGTTCAGCTTACCGGCGTTCGAGTTGATCTGGTCAGCCAGGCCTTTTGCGTCAGTTACACCAACGATGGCAACAGATTGGCTACCCACGCTCAGGGAGAAGCTTGCAGCACCCGAGGTGATGCTTACGCCAGCCTGAACCACGTTACGAGCAGAAGCGCTCAAGCCCGCTACCGCACCATCGAACTTGGCGGCGATGGATTTCGCGCTGTCACCCGAAGTAATGGCCACATCTTTAGTCTGACCGCCACCAACAACAGTGATGGTGTTAGCGGCGAAAGCGGCACCGCTAGAACCGACGCTTGCCGCAATAGTGCCACCGGCAGCCGAAGTACCGGCGCTGTTGGTGCTTGCACCGCCACCGATCTGGTACGAACCCAGCGAGGTGGACGAAGCGTTCTTGAGCGAAACGTCGATGGTTTCGTAAGCGTTGGAACCCACTTGGAAACTGGTAGTACCGAACGAACCGTCGAGCAGTTTGCGACCACCGAAAGTAGTGGTGTCAGCGATACGGCTCAATTCAGCTTGTTGGGCCGACACTTCTTTTTGCAGAGCGGCACGGTCAGTGTCGCTGTTCGAACCGTTGGCTGCCTGAATGGACAGGTCACGGATACGCTGCAGAATGTTGGTCGACTGCTGCAACGCACCTTCAGCGGTTTGCGACAGCGAGATACCGTCGTTGGCGTTGCGGGTTGCTACGTTCAGACCGCTGATCTGGTTGGTCAGACGGTTGGAGATCTGCAGGCCAGCGGCGTCGTCTTTGGCGCTGTTGATGCGATAACCAGTAGACAGACGTTGCAGCGAGGTATTCAGCGAGTTGGACGAGGCGTTCAAGTTGCGCTGGGTGTTGAGCGAAGCAATGTTTGTATTGACTGTAAGTGCCATTTGGGCGTCTCCCGAGTACCTAGTATTTGCCTGAGCTTGCGACGTTCAGGGCCTGCAGCTCAGGCGCCCCTAGAATTCGCATTCGAAGTGTTTATCGGCGCTTGTTCTCTGAGCTTTAGCAAAAAATTGATTTTTTTTGCTGGCTGCTTGCTGAACCGGCGTAAACCGTATCCACGACTTCTGTATCGGCAGAGCCCGCAGAACTAAAGGGTTTCATCCAACCTTTTGTCGCCAACTGATCAAGAAACAACCAACTACCTTGTGAGAAATGTCGTTTTCGTGACGTCAATTTTCAAATAAAACCGTCAGTTAGCGCCGCTCATCGGAAGAAAGCCTCTTTTCTGACGCGCAGAAAAAAGGGCCAATAATTTAATTATTGGCCCCGTTTTTTTCGTTGATGCGCTGCCCGTCAGGTTAAACGGGCATCCAAGCCTTGGCCCAACTGCGTACATTCTCGCCTTCAAGCATCCAGTCGCGGCGGATGATGGACTGCAACTCATCGCCAATTTTGGCGGTGGCGTCCAGGTCAGCCAGGTGCATACGCACCGCGTCCACCCAATCCTTGTAGCGATTCTTCACCCGTGTGACCGGCAGATCACCGCGATAGCAAATGGCGTCACTGCAAATAACCGGGAAGCCAAGGAAGCCGTATTCCAGCAGACGCAAATTGCTCTTGCAGTCGTTGAACTGGTTTTGCTCCAGTGGCGCCAGTGCCAAGTCGAGATTTAACGATGCCAACATGGCCGGATACTTCTCGATAGCAACGCCCGGATAAAACTCTGCCACGTAGGGTTTGACCTTCTCCGGGCAAAGACCGAAGAACACCCACTCCACCTCGTCGGCGAGATCGCGCACTACATCGACGATCAGTTCCAGATCACCGGTGTGCCCTACCCCACCCGCCCAACCGACCCGCGGTTTGCGTCCGACGCGGCGCTGGCTGCTCAGGCCGTTCCACCAGTTGGTTGGCAAGCGGTTAGGCGCCACCACCACATCCGGGTGCATGCCCGCCAGTGCTTCAGCCAACGGCTGGGTCGACACCACAAAGCGGTCGACCATCGTCAGCGCGCGACGCAGCGAGCGCAAAACATCCTTGGGCATATCGGCGCGGTGCACGCTTTTCAGCGGCAGATTGGGCAAGTAGTCATCCAGCTCATACACGCGGAAGGCGCCTGACAGCTGTTTGATTTCGGCAATCGCCTCCAACTGCTCATCGGTAACCTGGCGCTGCAAAATAATCACATCGGCCTGAAAGCGCTCAAGCTCCAGCGGGTTAAACAAGGTTTCGCTAATCACCCCGTCGGCCACGCCTTCACGCTGCATCGCGGTAAACGGTTGGCGCACGCGGTAGTGCCCGCAGCCGGTGCGATCGGCCGGATGGGCGAGAACCCGTGGTAACGGCGCTTGAACGAACGGCTGCCAGACGGCGCCGCGAATAGGGTCCAGCTCAAAACCTTTGTTGGCCAAGGTCAGATTCGGGTTGTAAGCCGGGTCGCGAGCCAATAGCGGCAGCCACTTTTTATACATAGCATCCTGCTCGGCGCGGAAGCGTTTGAGCTTCTGCTCCTGGGCCAGCGTTTCAACGCCTGAATTCTGGCTGACGCTACCTTCGTGCAGCAGTACCGAATAAGGCGTCCACACGCTCAGGTAACCGGCCTCGCGCACCTTCAAGCACAGGTCGACATCGTTATAGGAAACCTTGAACGTCACCTCATCCAGCCCGCCCACCGCGTCATACACCTCTTTGCGGATGATCAGGCAAGCCGCTGTGACCGCCGAATAGTTTTGCTCCACCAGCAGGCGGTGCATATAGCCGGCACTGTCACCCGCGTCACCAAGGAACGGATGATCCGCCGGCCCGCTCAGGCCCAACACCACCCCAGCATGCTGAATCTTGCCATTGGGGAATAGCAGCTTGGCGCCGACGATGCCCACTTCGGGACGGCGCGCATGGTTAAGCAGCTCGTGCAACCAATCCTCGCGCAAAATCGCCGTGTCGTTATTCAGCAGCACCAGGTACTCGCCCTTGGCCTGCGCCGCTGCGGCGTTGTTGATTGCCGAGAAGTTGAAAGGGCCAGGGTAGCGAACCACCCGGATCTGCTCACTGTTCAGTTGTTCAATACCGGCCAGCCAGGTTTTCGCTTCCTCGGTTTCGCTGGCGTTATCGATGATCAGCAGTTCGTAATTCGTGTAAGCGGTTTTCTCCAGCAGGCTTTCCACGCAGCGTTGCAGCAGCGGTAACTGATCCTTGGTAGGCACCAGAATCGATACCAGCGGCTGCTCGGGATAGTCGTAACGCACCCGGTTAAAGCCCGGCAGCACGCCCGCCTGCATCGTGTGTGGTACCCCAAGCCGAGCCAAATGCTCACTGACCACTGTTGCCGAATGGCGGCGCACTTCGTCGCTGGCCAGCCACTGGGCAAACGGCACAGCGCTATGAATCAGCACCTCGGGAATATGGCCGACGCTATCGAGGCCGAACGACTCCACGCAGCGCAGTTGCAAATCCTGCACCGCCAGCCCCTCAAACTGCGCGCGCAAGCCGCCCAGTTGCTCCAAAGCCTCGCGAGAAACGCACAGCGAACGCCCGGTGTAGGGGTAGCTGCGCAGCAGATCGAGGTTAAAGTCCGGCTTGAAGATCGGCGCGTGCGGCCCTTGCTCGCCCCAGCTATCTTCATCGCTGTAATAGCAGCCTGCCGGCGCACCCAAGGCGCGCTCCACCAGCAACGCCAAAGCGTGCGGTTCCAGGCTGTCGCCCGCAGGCAACAGGTACAGCCACTCGGCCGTACTAGCCAAGGCGGCATCGCTGACCTGTTGCCAATCACCCTCAACCACACGATGCGGCGCCGCATATTGCTGGCCTGCCAGACTCTCGACAGTGGCCTGCACAGCCGCCTCATCGCTGCCCGGCAAGGCCAATACCAACACTTCGATGGTCGGCACCTGCTCGGCCTGCAAACGCCGTTCAAAGGCGGCGAACACCTGTGGCGTTAATTTGTGCAGATAACCCAAGCTCGGCTGCGCAGCGGCTGCGTTACGCATTTCATCGTCCAAACTTTGCAGAAACTCGCCGCGCGCTTGCTCAACAACGGCATGCACCTGCTGTGCATGGCGGCCATATAGACGACGGAACAGCTCAGGGAAGTTCTTGCGTTCGCGGGCGCTCATCCGTTGCTCAGGGCTTTCCTGACGGATATGCACCTGCACGGTGTGCTCCTGCACATGCTCCACGGGGTAACGCGCCGACAGCTTCAGCAGCATGTCCCAGTCTTCCAGCGCCGGCAGCTCCACATCAAAGCCGCCCACTTCGTCCAACCACTTACGTGGGTGCGACCAGGCATTGACCGGAATGTAGTTCTGCACCAGCAAATTTTCCCGGGAAAAAGCTTCGTGTTGCGTCGAAGAACTGCGCGACAACTCCTGCCGCGTGCCGCCCTCCAGCGTTTCCAACACATAGGTGGTATCGGTATAGACCACCCGCTCGCCCTGCGCATGCGCCTGGGCATGGCGTTCCAGGTGCTGCGGCAGCCACATATCATCGTCGTCGAGGTAACAGAGGTTCACCCCGCGTGCCTGGCGAATGCCGCAATTGCGCGCATTCGACAATCCGCCATTACGGCCCAGAGCCAAGTAGGTAATGGGGAAGTCGTAACCTTGCAGCACATGCTCCACCGGCGCGCCGGCATCATTGATCAGGATGACCTCGAAATCCTTGAAGGTTTGCGCGGACAAGCTCGCCAACGCATCCACCAAAAGCTCGGGGCGGTTGTAAGTAGTAAGAATGATCGAGAAGGTCGGCCCCTTCCCTGCCGGCGCCTCAGTTTGCTTGCCTGGGTCAGCAAACAGCGCCTGCTGAATGGCCGCGCTACGCGCGGCGAAACGTGCCTGGGCGTCGGCTGGGAAAGCCTGAATACGTTGGCGATACAGATTCCAGATCGGCTGCGCCGCCGCCACCATGCGCTCACGCACAGACGGGTCAGCCAGGTTCAATTCGAGAATTTCGGTGTGTTCGGCCAGCGGTTTATCGCTGCCGTAAAAGGTGTTGGATATCTGCCCACCATGCACGCGGTAGCCAACACTGGGCTGGTGCAGAAAAACGAAGTCCGGTGCGCTGCGGGCCAGACGAATCCACAACTCCCAATCGCCGGCAAGCATATCGCTGCGGTGGATGGTGCCATCGGGCTGGGTAATTTCGGCCAAAACGCTTCTGCGCAACATCACCGCCGACGGGGTTATGTAGTTGTCGAAGCTGAGCAGATCGACCACCTCATCACGCCCGCCGCTATAGGACTGCGGACGATGGCCCGGGTGCTGCGCGTAGCTCACCAGTTTGCCGTGCTCGTCGATCCAGTTGCACTGGGTGTAGCCCAAACCGGCCTGCGGGGCCTGATCCATAGCAGCCACCAGTGAGGCCAAGTGGCCCGGGTAAATCACGTCGTCCGAGCCCAACACCACCACATAGCGGCCACTGCCGGCTTTTACACATTTGTTGTAGTTGCCGGTCATGCCAAGGTTCTGGGCGTTGACCTCAAAGTGAAAGCGCGGATCGTCGGCGTAACGCTGCAAAATCTCGACGCTGTTGTCTTTTGAGCAGTCATCGAACACCAGCACTTCGAACGTCACCCCCTCTTGGGCGAGGATCGAGTCGATGGTCTGGCCGATAAAGGCACTGTTGTTGTACGACATAACCGCGACGGTGACATCCACGCTGGCCTGCTCCTCGGCAAACAACGCCTGGCGGCCGCGATGGGCCCGGCGCCGCTGGTTCAATTCAGTGAAAAAAGACTCTGCATCGGCGGCGCGGTCAGGGCTGGCAACTGCCATACGCGTCCGGCGGATTGGCACATCGGCCGCCAGCCATTGCAGCAAGGGGGCGATAGGAACTTCCACATTCCAGTGGAATACCACCGAATGGGTGCCGGGCTGCCCGACCACAGGCAGGTAAACCAAACGCACGTCCACAGCGGCAGCCAGGGCATGGAAAAACCAGTACCACATCTGCGGGTTGTCTTGGATCAGCATCACCAGGGTGCCGCCACGGGGCATCCACAGCAGATTGGCCGCCGCTGCGCCAGAGCCGAGCACCGCCACTTGCATAGACGATAGCAGCGCCACCTGCTCGGCAAACGAATGGGTTTCCGGCTGAATCAGGCTAAAGCCGTCGGCTTGCAAGGCCTGGGTCAGCGCCTGTTGGTTGACGATGGTGCGGCCGTTGCCGCCGGGCGGGCGAATCAGGTAGGTCTTGCCGTTCTCGCCTTGGGCCCGTGGGAAGCGCGCTTTTACATAGCTGGCCATCCAGGCGATAGCGGTCGGGTACACCTGGTATTCATCGCCGGCGTACACATAGCCGGCCTTGGGCTCCCAGATGTCGGTGGTGTCGGAAAAATGGTAGAGCACACCCACATCGCAGGCCTGCCCAGCGGCAATGCACAGCGTGCGTTCACGGGGCCAAAACACCGCCAGGGAATCCATGATTGACGCTGGCAAGCCCGCCTCCACCAGCACCACGGTCTGCTCGGGAATCGCCGCCTGGTTGATCCAGAAAAACCGCGCCAATTTTTCGCTTAACCAGTGCGCGTAATTGCCGTTTTCCCAGCCAAAAAACGAAATCGCGTGGGCGACCTGCACAGGCTCGCCGGCACCGCAGTAGAACTGGCAGCTATCCCCTTCGGTTAGTTTCAGGCCGTGTTTTTCGTACCACGCCACGTTCAAGCGCTGGCGGTTGTCGAAAGCCACATCGCAGATGTATTCACCCGCGTCGATATCAGCAATACCCGCCATACCGGCGACCAAGCGAACTTGGCGAAACTCGGCGCTGTACTGGGCATAGGTGGTCTGCGGCGCGCGGCGCACCCCAGCGGGGATGGCGAAGTCGACCATCTCCAGCGGCGCGGGCGCCCAGGGCATGGACGGCGCTAGCTCAAGCAGGTGCTGGCGGCCCTTGGCAGAACGGGCGGGAACCAGCCTGGCGCTGGCAAATGCACCTTGCAGGTGACTCCACCTTGAAGGTGCAGTGGCAGACATGGGTGAAACTCCGAAGGGTTGGGGCACGACATCCAGCGCTGTGGCGGCTCAGCTCGCCGCCGTGATCAGCCTCTTGGTTTGCTGTTCACCACCTGGGCGAACTGCTCGTAGTCACGGAAATAATCGTCTTCGCTGAAATGCTCGGAGGCCAACACCATGCACACCGAGCCGCTGGAGAAGTTGTCAATTTCACGCCAGATCATCGGCGGAATGTACAGCCCGTAATACGAGCGGTTGAGGTGGTATTTGAATTTGGTGCGGCCGTCGTCGAGCAAGATATCGAAACTGCCGGACATAGCGATCAGCAACTGGTGCAGGTCTTTGTGGGCATGGCCGCCACGGTGAGAACCACCGGGCACATCGTAGAGGTAGTACACGCGTTTGATATCGAAGGGGATGTGCTGGTTGCCTTCGATAAACGTCAGGTTGCCGCGCCGGTCTTCAATAATTGGCAGGTCAACGATCTTGCAATGCTGAAGAGACATAGAGCGCTCCGAATCCGTATGGAAACCGTCAAAACAAGCTATTTATGTGGCGCCTATAGCGTCGTCTGTTTACCGGCACCGCACCGGTATACACGCGCCTACCTGTCAAAAAAATAGCAGGGATGTGCTGTGCAAGCTGCAAAGCAAAACTTGCACCACATTGAACCAGCCCCGCGCAGCGCGTCAGCCGCCAAAGCTATTGCAAGCATCAATGACTTGCTGCACATGGGCATCCGGCAGGCCTGGGTAAAGGGGCAAGCTCAATACCTCGTCCGCCAACTGATCAGATAGCGGCAAGGCCAACTGGCCAAATTCGCTGTAAGCCGCCTGACGGTGAATGGGCACGGGGTAGTGAATAAGGCTCGGCACACCATTGCGTTCCAGATGGGCCTGGAGCTTTTCGCGCTGGCCAGTGCGCAGCACAAACTGATGCCAGACATGACGCCCTATCACTGTCGGCGCCACCGGTAATAACAAGGCGGGGTTGCTGATGTCCCTCAGGTAGCGGGCGGCAATTGCCTGGCGCGCCAGGGCATCGCTGTCGACGGCCGGCAACTTGACCCGCAGAAAGGCCGCTTGCAGTTCATCCAGCCGCGAGTTCACTCCCGGCAAATCATGGATGTATTTACGTGTGGAACCGTAGCTGCGCAGCTTGCGCACCTGCTCGGCCAAGCGCACGTCGTTGGTGGTGACTGCACCGGCATCGCCGAGGGCACCGAGGTTTTTCACCGGGAAGAAACTAAACCCTGCTGCATCGCCAAAAGCGCCGGCGCGCCGCCCGTTTTCATCAGACGCACCATGGGCTTGGGCAGCATCCTCGATCAGTAGCAGGTCGTGCTCAGTGGCGAGCGTTTGCAAAGCGCCCATATCCGCTAACTGGCCGTAGAGGTGCACGGCAATAATCGCCGCCGTGCGCGGGCCAATGGCGGCCTTTACCGCCTCGGGGTCGATATTGAATGTGCGGGCATCGGGCTCGACCAGCACCGGCGTAAGCCCCGCCTCACTGACCGCCAGGGCCGTGGCAATAAAACTGTTGTTGGGCAGAACTACTTCATCGCGGTCATCGAAACGACCCAGGCTTTTATAGCCGCGCAAGATCAGGGTCAGCGCGTCCAGACCATTGCCCACACCAATCGTGTGCTCCACGCCGCAGGCCTGTGCGTACTCCGCTTCAAAAGCCGACACCTCGGCGCCCAACACATACCAGCCCGAACGCAGCACGCGCTGAAACGCTGCGGTGAGCGCCTGCTCATCACGCAGAGTGAGGGCCGCCAGATCAAGGAAAGGGAACATATCAATCGCCTAGAAAACGCACGATTCGTGCAGGGTTGCCGACCACCAGCGCATGCGCCGGCACATCGTGGGTCACCACGGCGCCAGCCCCCACCATGGCACCCGCACCAATGCTGAGGCCGGGAAGAATAATGGCGCCGGCGCCAATCGAGGCACCTTTGTGCACCACGGTTTGCGGGAAGCTGTCGGGGTAGTGTTTGGAGCGCGGCAGGCGGTCGTTGGTAAAGGTGGCATTGGGGCCGATAAACACATCGTCGGCAATACGGAGACCGTCCCACAGGTACACGCCGCATTTGACCGTCACCCGGTCACCGACTATCACGTCATTCTCGATCAGGCAGTGGGCGTTGATATTGCACTCGCGGCCGATCTGCGCCCGGGCCAGAATCACCACGTACTGCCACACCGTTGTGCCTTCGCCAATCTGCTGGCTGTGCACGTCTGCCAAAGGATGAATCTGAGCCATGGGCACACTGCCTTGCTGGAAGTGGGCTTGAGGTTAGCAAGTCGCCAGGGACACGTCACGGACGGCGCCTCGCCTTGGCAGTTTTTTTCAGTAAGATGAACCACCTGCACCCGCCCGGACCTGACGGCATGCCCAACGACCTCGACCGCATCGGCTTTCTGATTCACAACATCGAAATGTTCAATCACTACCGCGCTGTGTGGCAGCACCTGCCGCCGGGCAGTATGGAAGTGGCGGTCACCGGCCAGCAGAAAGACCACGCGCAGATCATCGAAACCTGCGAGCGGGAACAACTGCCCTGGCGTGCTGCAAGTGAGCTACTGGGCCAGAAGCTGCGCTACGCCATTCTGGTCTCCAGCTTTCCCCAGCACTACGAACGCGGCAGCGACTCGCCCTACCTGACCCAATCCATCGGCCGACACAACCTGCGGTTTATGTATGCCACCGGCAAAGCCGGCTGGAATTTCCAGCCGTGGAACGAGGTCTACGACGCCATTCTGTGTTTCGGCCCCTACCAGGCCGAACAACTCGACTTCTGCCGCGACACGCTCAAAGTGCAAATGGGCTACCCGCGCTTCGACCGGTTTTTCAACCAACCCATCGACCGTGCCAAACGCCTTACCGAATTAGGTTGCGACCCGACGCGCAAGACCGTGGTATGGCTGCCCACTTGGAAAACCCTTTGCTCGGTGGACCTGTTCGTTACCGCCATCGCCGCCCTGCAGGACCGCTACAACGTCATCGTCAAACCGCACCCGATCACCATCACCGATGAACCGGCACGCATGCGCCAGTTGCAAGCCATCAACACCTGCATCAAGGAGCACATCGATAACGTTGAATTGTTCCAGCTTGCTGACTTTCTGCTGTGCGACTACGGCGGCTCGGCCTTTGGCGGCATCTACACCGACCGTAATGTGCTGCTGCTGGATATGCCCCACGCCGAAAGCGACCCACTGGTGGGCAAAGACTCCTCCGATATCTGGCTGCGCCAGGTAATGCCGCATATCAGCGCCGAGAACGCCGACCTGCTGCCAGAGCTTCTGGCTGACGAACAGCTGTGGGAACAGCAACGAAGCGTACGCCGCCAACTAAGCCAATACTTCTTCGCCCCCTTCCACGGCTTCGCTGCGCAGGTGGCGGCATTGGCCATCGCCAATAGCCCGAAAATGCTCAACAAAGGGCGCTGACAGCATGGTCATCTGGTTAATCGGGCTGTCCGGCTCGGGCAAAACCACCTTGGGCCGCGAGATCGCCCGACAGTGGAAACAGCAGCAAGCCAACACGGTGCTGGTGGATGGCGATGAAGTGCGGCGTATTTTCCGCCAAGACCTGGCCCCAACCGACTACAGCATGGCCGGACGGCGGCTAAACGCCGAGCGCATCGTTGAGCTGTGCGCCTGGCTTGATGGGCAAAACATCAACGTGGTGTGCAGCATTCTGTCGATCTTTCCGGATCTGCGGGCGCAGAACCGCGAACAGTTTCAACGCTACTTCGAGGTGTATTTGAATCCGCCGTTCGAAACCCTGGTGCAGCGCGACACTAAAGGCCTGTACCGCAAAGCGCTGAGCGGCGAGATGAGCGATATGGTCGGCGTCGATATCCCCTTCCCGGCACCCGTGGCGGCCGATCTGGAAATCGATACCAGCCTGCCAACCGATATCAGCACCCTGGCCAGCGAAATTCTGCAACAGGCGCAACAATTGCCATGAGCCTTGCCCCCTACCCCTACAGCGAAGGCAACCGCTTAGAAGAGCGCAACACTTACTTCTACAGCGCCTATCACGGCCAAGACTTCTTTGCCGCCTGGCACGCCAGCCGCCAACAGGCGCTGGCAAACATCCGCCAAGCGCAAGCATGGCAGCCACAGGCAGCACCGAGCACACTCGACACCCGCGAGGGCTATGACGCCCAGCAGGTGCTGAATGTATTGCTCAGCGGCGACCTTGGCGCACCAGCCAATCGCCGCCTTGCCGAGCACCTGTTACAGCGTTTTGAAGTCAGCAAACGCCTGTACCGGCGCTATACGCCGCAGTTCAAAGCGGTACTTAGCAGTGGCTATGACGACCTCACGCTGTATATCCAATTTGCGGCCTTGTGCCTGGCAATGCAGGCGCACGCCAAGCCGTTGCCGTTTCTCAATGGCCTGCTGAAAAGCATCGACACCTTGATTGCCGTACGCGCTCAATTGCCAGCCGAACTGGCCGCCAATCTGGCCTGGCTGATCGCCGGCGAAGCGCGCTGGGTACAAAGCCTGGCAGGCAGTGTCGGCCTGGAGGTAAGCCCATGAGCGTGCTTAACGATGTGCTGATGATCGCGGCCTACAGCACCCGCTCGCAGGCTTATTTGCAAACCCTGCTGGCGGCTGACCTGGCGCCTAGCCATGTCATATTGCTGGGCGATGCCAACCCGCCCAGTACCGAGGCGCATGCCACCGCCGAACGCCTGAATGGCGTGCTGCTGCCAGACCTGCAGCTGACACTAGAACAGAGCCTGGCCGAGGCGCACATCTCCCACTCAGCGCTGGCCACCCGCGACATAAACGCCGTCGAACTGCGTCTGCAAGTCCAAGCACTGGCGCCCAAGCTGATTATTTTTTCGGGTTACGGCGGGCAAATTGTCGGGGCCGAACTGATTGACCTCGGCATACCGCTGCTGCATGTGCACAGCGGTTGGCTGCCGGACTATCGCGGCAGTACCACGGCGTACTACAGCCTGCTGGAAGAGCGCCGTTGTGCCGCCAGCGCGCTGATTCTCGACAAGCAGATCGATACCGGCCCGGTGCTGGCGCGCAAGCACTACCCGGCACCACCGCTTGGCACCGACATTGACCGGCGCTACGACACGGCCATTCGTGCCGACCTGTTATTGCAGGTGCTGCGCGCATACCAGGCCAACGGCCGCTTAGAGGTGGAAATGCAGCAAGAGGTGGAGCACGGCAGCACCTACTACGTGATTCACCCGGTGCTTAAACATCTGGCCCTGCTCAGCCTGCCTAGCGGCACAGACGCTTAAGCGAAGGGCGTGCCACGGTAGGTGTAGGTTTTTCGCGCTACCGCCAGGTTCATCTGGCGCTCTACCGACACCAACACCGCTGGCCGCCGACGCAACACCACAAACAGCTTGTCGATGTCTTGGGTCGGTACAAAGGCCTTGGTCATCTTGCTGTCCACCAGCTCGAAATAGCGTTCCATCACCTCGAACTTGGCGTCCAGATCGCCATCGTCTCCTGGCGCGCCGGCACCGGGCCCGAACACGTTATGGCTTTCAAACAGTAACCAGCCGTCCTCGCTGGTGAGCTGCCAAAGCTTGGCGACAAAGCTCTCGAACTCCACTGACAGGTTGCCGTCGATGGTGCAGTGGTTAGCAAATGACAGCACCACGTCGTAACGCTGGCGCGGCTGCCAGGTGGTAAAGTCAGCCACCTCGTAGTGAACGTTGTGCTGGCCGACGGCTGCCGCCGTGGTGCGGCCGATCTCCACCAGAAACGGGTTGTACTCCACCGCATCCACTCGCCCCGCGTGACGGGCCAGTTCGATGGCCATAAAACCGTTATTGCAGCCGATCTCCAGCACGCTCATGCCGGCACGCAGCCAGGGCAAAAAACCGTAGTTGGCCAAACGCTCCTGGGTGGGCTTCACCCCAGCCAGGCCGATACGCTCGTAGCCTTGGTAGGCATAGCCACTGCAATAGGGTTTGCCCCACTGCTGCACTTGCATATGCAGCAAGCCGAACACGCGATCCAGCAGCGGTATATGCTCGGGCACCGCCAATTGAGTCACCAGCAGATCGCGAAAGGTAAAGTAGCGGGCAAGAAAACCGAAGTTGCTGTCGGCGGCGATAGTGAAGGTAGCCAGATAATGCAGCAGGTCGTGCATCAGCGTGCCTTGCACCTCCACATCGCCCTGCTCCATTACCCATTGCGCGCTGGCAGTCTCAACATCGTCAACCAGTGCTGGTACCCATATCTGGGTCAGCAGGTTGCGGGTCAACTCTTGCAACTGCGGATGTTGTGCGCAGGTATCCGGCCAGAGAAAACCGAGGTACACCGGGTTGAGCAGCAACCGCAGGCATAGGGCTTCCCACACCCCATCGGCCTGCTCCTGGCTCAGGCTGGCCAGGCGCTGGCGGACTTGCTGCTCCACGGCGTCCTGAGGGCGCGGCAGACGATCAAGAATGTGTTGAACGGTTTGCAGCGGAAAATGCAGAGCCATGCACAACCTCGTAATCAGTTAGCCAACGCCGTAGCCGGAATAAGACGGTGATACAGCGCCAAGTCGCCCGGCTCATCCACCTCGCCCCACACCCCTCGTACCGGCGCCAGCGCGATAGCAACGCCGGCACTGAGCACACGGCGCAGTAGGCCGGTCATATCCAGCTTGTCGATGCCAGCATCGTCCAGTTTGCCCAGCTCCCCCTTCACCTGCGCCCAGCCCTTGGGGGTAAATTTCAGCAGGCCCATATATTGGCCCTGAATTTCCTCGGTGGTCTGACAGCGCTCGCCAATGCTCGCCAAATTGCCGGCGCTGTCGAGCACAAAGCTTTCCGCATCGGCCAGTGGCTCGGCAAAACGTTGCGACCATAGGGCCAACCAGTTCGGGTCGTAGGCAATGGCCAGATCACCTGGGGTAGTGGCTAGGCTGGCAACCGTGGCGGCGGTGTAGACAATATCGCTGTAACTGACGATGCAATCGTCGCTGCTTAGCCAGGCGTCGGCGGCCAGCAACGTGCGCACCATATTGCTCTGTTGCCAGCGCGGGTTTTCGAAGTACTGCACAGGCTCTTCAAAGCGTTCGCGCAGGTAGCCCCGCACGATTGCCAGCTCGCGCACGCCAGCACCGCGAAGCGCAGCCAACTGCCAGTCGAGCAGGCGTTTGCCGTGCAGTACGGCAAAACATTTGGGTTGTTCGGCGGTCAAGGCGCCCATGCGGCTGCCGCGCCCGGCGGCCAAAATTATTGCGCGGGTCATGGTTTAACGCTTCGCTCCATCGGTCACTTGCCCTGCTGCCAGGCAACGTTGCAGCAGTGTGCGGTCAATCGGGTTGAATTGCGCCTCGCGCTCGGGGTGCCACATAACACCCACTATCGGAAGCTGTTGGTGTTCAAACGCTTCAATCACCCCGTCGTCACTGCGCGCCAACACCTGAAGCGGCGCGTGCAGCTCGCGACAGCCCCATTGGTGGTAGCTATTGACCTCGTGGGGCTGGCCGTTGAGCGTCAGGTGATGCCGAGTAGCAACATGCCCCTCGACTTTTTCCAGCCCATTGCCAAACGCATCCAAGAGCAATTGCGCGCCTCGGCACAACGCAAACAGCGGCACGCCGTGGGTCATCGCCAAGCCCAGCAGCGCTCGCTCGGTAGCATCGCGTTCCGGCGCATTGCCGCCGTAATTGGCCAGGTCGTTGCCGCCGGAGAGCACCACACCGGCCGGCTGCAGCAACTGCCAATAATCCTCAATAGACTCAGGACGATTAGGTACCGGCAGCGCCAGAAAACCACAAGCAGCCAACCAGGCCACCAAGCGCTGATCCACCGCGTCACGGCGTTCGCCGCGCTCGCTCAGAACGTCAACACGCTGACTCAGCAGCACCGCCTTCAACGCACAACCTCGACCTTACGGTTGGCGCAATCAATACGCAGCACTTGCGCCGCCGCCCATTGGCGATAGAGCACTTCACCTGCACCAATAACGGCCGGCAAGCCCAGCTCGTTGGCGCGAATGGCCATATGCGAGTTGGTGCCGCCATACGCGGTGATAAAGCCGGCAATACGGTGGGAGAAAATCCAGTCAAAGCCAGGATCAGCACTAGGAATGACGACAATGGCGCCCTGCAATTGATCGCGTTGCTGAAAGCTCACGACCGGCGCCATGACCTGACGCTGGGTGATGAAATTCGGTTCCGCCTGAGGCATATGAAATTGCAGAGCGTCCTGGGCGTCGGTGATCAAGGGCGGCAACACCAACTGGCAGGTTTCGGCGTAGCGCCGGCGCCCCTCTTCAATACTCGAGGCAATCAACTCGGCGGGGTCGGCGCTGGCGGCGTGCAGCTCTTTGATCACCTGGATATTGGCGTACGACATATCGTCGGCGCTAAACCCCAGGTCTTCACCGAACTGACGGAACAGCGATAAGGCATCCGACAGATTGCGAGTAAAAACAAACTTGGCGTACTCGCGCAACTCAATCCCGGCCTGGAGAAAATCAAACAGACCGACCACGTCGTGAGACAAACCATGCTCGGCCAGCAGCCGACTGATTTCGCGCATCTGGCCCAGCGACAAGGCAAAGCGCATTTGCCCGTGGGTGGGCTCGGCGGCGCTGTTGCTCCAGTCAAAATACATATCCGGCGCTTCGTCGTAACGTGGCGACAATATGTCGTAGGTACCGGGGCGCAAATGGCCATAACGGGCCAAAAAGGTGGTGCGATTGAGCTGCACCAAGTCTTGAGTCATTTGCCCGCTAACCGTACTCAAGCCGTTAAGAAAGGCGTCGTACTCTTCGCTGTTCAGCACCCCAACGGTTACCAGCGAACGCAGCAGTTGCACGGCGATAAAACCTGCCCGTGCCAGCCCGGCAAACGGCAGGGTGCCGTAACGACGACAGTCTTCGAGCAGCCAATAAATACGCGTTACCGGATCGGTGTCGGCGCCAAGAATTTCGTCGCGTCGAGCCAGCAACACGTCGAGCTTTTGCCGGTCCGTGCGCCACAGGCCCGTTTCGTTATGCACGATGCGGTTGGTCAGTTGCCGCAGACTGTCGGCCAGGCGCTCACATTCGGCGTCGCTGAAACCAAACTCGCGCAGTGCCTGCAAGCGCTGGGGCAGGTCCAGGGTGTAGCAGGAAAAGACGATTTCGAACTCAACTTTGTCGTGCAGGTTAGGCGCCGCCAGCAGGCGTTCGATGTAGTAATTCACCAGCTTATCGGCCAAAGCGCCGTCGATATCGCGCGGGATAAACGAGTTAAAACTGACGCGCACGTCGATATACGGCAAACCATGAAAATGCAGCATCAACGGAAAGCTGCGCAGGTTACGGTAGCCGTAGTTGTTGCGCTGATACGCCCAGATCATGTCGGTGACCAGTTCGCGGTACAGCGATAACGACAACGGGCGCGGACGCACACCAATGATTTCGGCCGGGTTCCAGTCCGGCATCACGCCAAAGACGGTGCGCTCGCCATGCAGAAATGGCTGCGGGCGTATGCCTTGGGCGATACGGTCGTGGATCAGGCGCACCATCCGCGTGTGGGCGGCAAGATCGGCCACTGGACGGGTAAGAATCAGCGGCCGGACCTGCAACAAGTACAGGCTGCCATCGGCGCCACTGGCAAATTCGATATCCAGTGCCTGGCGGCCAAAAAGCACGGCCAATTCGGCCAACAATGCAATCACCCCTTGCAACGGCGGCGCTACGTTTTGGCTGCTGTGGTGGGCGTAAAAGGTCTTCAACTGGTTGGAGCGCCCGGAGGTAACGCTGTCGGTGCTGCCGCTGTTGTCATCGTAATTGACTACGTAATACGGCGCGCAGTTGGTAGGGTCGACGCCAAATGCCACGCCGGCCAGTACCACCTGTTGCAGCATGGGCTGCACAAATACCTGATCGTTGCCATCGGCCGCGGCCCCGCCCATGGAGCTGATGACCCGTTCAATGGCCTCGGGCAAGCCCTCTGGCGTCACGCTTAGGCAAGACTCGTATTCGCCAGCGGCAGAAGTCTGCTCACCATCCTCCTGGCAACTGCTGCTGCGCACTGCCATCAGCGCCCATTCGCGTTGCTGCAGCTGCTTGAGCAACCCAGAACAATCGGCCCGCCATTGCTCCACGCTAAACAGCAGCTGCGGCAATACCACAGCGCTGCGCAATACGCCCTGCAACTGCTGCAGGTTGCCCGCTTTACTGGAAAAACACAGCACGCCGGCGTGCTGGTTGGGTTCGACATCGGCATGCGCTGCCCGCATTAACTACTCCAAGGAAAGCAATGGTCTTGGCCCAGTGGCCCTGAATTCCTGCAGGACCGTAGGCCTCAATGCCTCGGTTCTTTATGTGCAGGCTGCAATCGAGCGCTTAGGCGCTGGAGCATTAGGAGATGTAGTTGAACAAACTCAAGTTGGCGATTTTTACGTAGCTTTGCTGCGCCGCCGAGAGAATGGTGCTTTGCAGCGACAGGCGCGAAATGGCGTCGGCGTAGTCGAGGTCTTCCAGGTCCGATTGCACGGATTTGTTCACCAGGGTGACGTCGGCAATAAAATCGCCGGTGGAGTCCAGGGTGTTCAACCGTGCCCCCACCGAACCGCGCACGGCATCAACCTTGGTATACACCGCGTCGAGGTTCGACAAGGCTACCGCGGCGGAGTCGCGGATTACCCGGTTATCCTCGACTGAATCGCCCGAGCCTTGCAGCGCTTTGCGCAGGTCCGACACGGTGTTGAGCAAACTACGTTTTTCTTCGTCCGGCTTACGGTTGATGGCGAAGTCATCGCCGTTCTGCGGCACACCGTCAATTTGTACCTTTACCCCGCCGTAACTGATGAAGTCGGAGGTGGCGGTGTTGGTGTCGATGGCGCCCGTGGCCAGTTGCCCGGTGGGTGGCGTGATCGGGTCGTAGGTGGTCCAGTCGTAGCCGACCGGCAAGGTGGCCTGGTCGTACACCACGTAGTCGGTGCTGCTAAGAAAATGGATGCCGATGCCATCGGTGGCTACCGGTGGATTGCTGGCGGGAAAGGTAGTGTCGTAGGCAGTTTTATCGGTAACCAAGCCCAGGGAGATGCGTCCGGTGCTGACAGTGCCATCCACGTTGGTACCTACCGTGGTATGGGCGGTGGTCACGCGGTTGGCGTTAAAGACGTTTTCAAACAGGTCCTTGCCGTCGTCACCCAGCGCGATAAAGGTGCTACTGGCCACCTGTACATTGCGTTCGGTTTCGTCGCCCTGGTAGGTGTAGGTGCCATCGGCATTGCGCACAAAGGGTTGCTGATCCGATTGCGAACCACCAAACAGGTAATGGCCGCTGGCGTCCTTGCTGTTCATCAGGCTCAGCAGTTCGTCTTCGCGCTGTTGAATCTCGGTGGCCAGCGAGGCGCGGTCCGTGGCGTCGAGTGCACCGTTACCGGCCTGCACACCAATTTCGCGAATACGCTGCAGCACGGTTTCGATCGAGCTGAGAATGGCCTCTTCAGAGTTCAGGCTGTTCTGCGCGGCGGTGTTGTTGGAGGTGTACTGGGCGTTTAGCGCTTGCTCTTGGCTCAGTTGCAGCAACCGTACAGACGCGACGGGGTCATCCGCTGGAGTCAGAATGCGCTTGCCGGTACTGATCTGTTCCTGCGTGCGCGAGACGTTGGCGTAGTTCTTCTGCATGCCGCTGACGGAACTGTTAAAGGCCTGGATAGTGGAAATTCGCATAACTAACTAGCCTCAGTTGAACGCGCCAATAAGCGTATCGAATAGCGCCTGCGCGGTTTTGATGACCTGTGCAGAAGCATTGTAGTACTGCTGGAACTGCACCAGGTTGGCGGCTTCTTCATCCAGGCTGACGCCGGACAGCGAGTCGCGGTTGTTTTGCGCCTGGGTCAATACGGTTTCCGACGCATCGGCATTAACCCGAACCTGCGCAGTTAACGAGCCGACGCGCTCAACCAAGCCGCTGTAGGCGTTGTTATAGGTGGCACCCACGCCCGCGGCACCGACGCCTACGGTTTTCTGGGTTTGCAGGTCGATCAATTTCAGCGCGTTACGGTTGTCCGCCACCCCTGCCGTATTCTGCCCCAACGTAAAGGTATCGCCCGACTGCGGCGTTCCATTAATGGTGAACTCGTAGGAGTAGGTGTTGTTGGTCGAGGGGTCGGTATAGTCCAGACGCAGCGTGTTGGCTTGGCCTGGGGTCAGCGCGGTGGTCGAGGGCGATACATAACTCAAGGTCGCACCGGCCGGCAACGTGCTGGTCAGGGTGTTGGTGGTGGAGTCAAAGGTCAGCGCCAGCCCGGTGCCAAACAAATCTTGCAGGTCGGTAACGTCGATTGGCGACGGCCCGGTCTTCAAGTCTGGCTGGGTTATGGTGCCGGTACCGCGGTTGTTGGTGGTCGCAACAGCTCGCGCCGAGCCAGCAAAAGCCAATTGGTCAGCCGACTGCAAGTCGGTGCCAAAGTCAAAAGCACCGCGCCGGGTCGGCTGCAGGGTGAAGCGGTCACCGGCATTCGGCGTTCCGTTGATGGTGACGGCGAAGCCCTGATCAGTGGCCGGCGTGGTGCTCGGGTCAGTCATGGAAATGCTGTAAGGCCCGGTACCTGTGACGGTAACGTTCATGCTTGCACCGTCGCTCAAACGGCGAGCAGTGAAATTAGTGCCGTCGTAGTCCAGACGGTAATCGCTGGTGGTCAACAGGCTGGAGTTGGTGATCGCCAGAGACCCGGTAGCAGTGCCGGTATTAGTGGCCTGAGCCAGCACGCGCAACGACGCCGCAGTCGGGTCATTAATATCGCTGAACAGCGGGCTACCCGCTCGCCCCGCTAGGTCCAGGCCTTGCCCCAGCTGTTTGTTGACCGTATCGGCGAGCACGGTCGCCATTTGCCCAAGGCTGTTGTAGGTCTTGTCCAAGGTTGTGTCGCGGTAGGCCAGTAGGCCACCCATTTCACCGCCCGAAATCTGCGACGAGATAGTTTGCGACACGCCATTGATGCTTAGATCAATTTGGAACTTTGTCGGGTCATCAACGCCAGCTTTGGCCGTTAGCGTGGACGCCGTGTTGCCCACTACCAAGGGCTGGCCAGTACCGACAAACAGGCTGACGCTGCCGTCTTTCTGCTCGACGCTCTGTACACCGATGATCTCGGAAATCTGCCGGATAGTTTCTTCACGGGCATCAAGCAAATCGTTGGGCTCGGCACCGGCACCACGAGCACGGGCAATGGCATCGTTGTAGCTGGCCACGCTGGCAGCCATGGAATTCACTTGCGTGGTCAGCGCACTGAGTTGCTGGTTGATCAGGCTGTTTTGCTTATCCAACTGGTCGTACAGGGTGTTGAACGAATCCGACAGCCCTGCCGCCTGCGATAGCACCGCTTCACGCGCGGCGGTCGACGAAGCGTCTTGCGAGGCGGTCTGTAGCGAGGCAAAGAATTTCTGCAATGCCGGGCTGATACCGGTGGTGCTGTTGGACAGTAAGGAATCGAGCTGTTCGATCTGGCTTTTAAACGACTGCAGCTCGCTGTTGGAGCTGGTGGCGGTGCGCACTTGATTGGTCAGAAAGTCGCTGGCCAGCCGACGCACATCCACCACCTGGCTACCCGAACCGATATAACCGGCGCCGGTGAATTGCGAGATACCGGTCTGCTGCACCGATTCCTGGCGCGAGTAACCAGGGGTGTTGACGTTGGTGATGTTATGCCCGGTCACCGTCAGAGCGGTCTGCGCACTGCGCAGGCCTGACAGCCCAATAGATAACAAATCAGCCATGTCGCATCCTCTCTGAAAACTTCATCACACCTGCATCCTTACAAACGCGTGGCGGTGGTTTCGCCCGCGGCGATGGTTTGGTACGTCTGCATCTGTTTGGCGATCTGCGCCACTTTATTGGCGTACTGCGGATCGGTGGCGTAACCGGCTTGCTGCAACTCGCGAACAAACTGTTTCGGGTTGGCGGTGGCGTCCAGCGCATCGTCGTAACGGTCGTTGTTCTGCAGGAAGCTGACGTAGTCGTTAAAGCTGTCCTGGAAGCTGTCGTAGGAGCGGAACTTCGCCGCCTCCTTCACTGCCTGGCCACCTTTGTATTCAGTGGTCAGCGCCCGCGCCGACTCACCCTGCCAATTGCCTGCGGCCTTGATGCCAAACAGGTTGTGGCTGCTGGAGCCGTCTTGATCACGGATGATCGACTTACCCCAACCGGTTTCCAGCGCCGCCTGGGCCACCAGATAGGAAGGGTCTACGCCAATCTTGGCGGCAGCTTCCTTAGCCATGGGCAACATGGTGGCGATAAATTCGTCAGCCGATTTAAACGCCGCTTTGCCCGGCGCCAAGGGCGGCTGCGCCAGGCGCCGGCCAGTGCTGGCATCAACGCCGGTGGCCGCTTTCAAATCCGCCTTATTGCTGGTGTTATTGGCCGCTAGCCAGTCATTCTGCGCCAACGGCTTGCCGTCGGCAGTGGCCCCGCCAGCGACGCCCGTTGTTGTAGTTGGGACAATCCCAGCCAGCAATCGGTCGGTCAAACTTCCCGGCAGTGACAAGCGGCGCTTGTTGATCATCTTCGAATCGTCGCGCAGCTTGTCCACCGCCGGCAGTTCTTTAGCAGCGGTGGTTGTGAGGGTTTTGTCTGCGCTGCTGTTGGTGGTGCTGGCAGCGGCCGTAATCGCGTTAGCCTGATCGGCTTGGGCGAACGGATTGGCCTTGCGCGTGCCTTTCTGCATTTTCGACATCTGCCGCGCAAGCACATCGGCCAGGCCAATGCCGCCCTCTTTGGACATCTTCACCGACAGCTCTTGGTCGTACATTTGCTGGTAGGTTTTGGCCGCGTTGCTGTTCATGAAGTTGCCTTCGGAGAACGCTTCGTTAGCCTGGCGCTGAGCCTTGAGCATCTGGTTAAGAAACAGCGACTCGAATTCCTGCGCGACCTTTTTGATATTGGCTTCGCTGTCGCGGTCCTTGCCCACCTTTAAGTTGCTCAAACGATTGAGGTCGCTGTAGGCGCCACTGTCGAGATTGGCGCCAAGGCTGGATGTCAGTTTCGCGTCCATGGCTGCCTCCTTAAATCACGATCAAGTCGGCTTGCAGCGCGCCGGCTTGTTTCAGGGCTTCAAGAATGGCCATCAAGTCCGACGGCGAAGCGCCGACCTGATTAACCGCTCGGACGATTTCATCCAGCGTGGTTCCCGGACCAAACTTGAACATCGGTTTGGTTTCCTGCTCAGCATTAACCTTCGAGCGCGGCACCACAGCGGTTTGGCCGTTGGACAAGGCGCCTGGCTGGCTGACAATCGGGTCTTCGGTAATGCTCACGGTCAAGCTGCCGTGGGTAACCGCCGCCGGCTGCACTTTGACGTTCTGGCCAATTACGATGGTGCCAGTGCGCGAGTTGATGATGACTTTTGCCACCGCCTGGCCGGCGTCCACTTCAAGGTTTTCCAGAATCGACAGGTAGTCCACGCGCTGGTTAGGGTCCAGCGGCGCGCTAACGCGTATGGAGCCGCCGTCGATGGCCTGGGCCACGCCTGGGCCAAGCAGTTCGTTGATCTGGTCAACCATATGCTTGGCAGTGGTGAAATCAGGGCGGTTGAGGTTCAGCGTCAAGGTATTGCCTTGATCAAACCCGCTCGGCACCGGGCGCTCTACCGTGGCACCACTGGGAATACGGCCGGCCGACGGTACGTTAACGGTGATTTTCGAACCATCCGCGCCTTGCGCATCGAAGCCACCGACCACCAGGTTGCCCTGGGCGATGGCGTAGACATTGCCGTCGATCCCTTTCAACGGCGTCATCAGCAGGCTGCCGCCGCGCAGGCTTTTGGCGTTACCAATCGAGGAAATGGTCACGTCGATGGTCTGCCCTGGCTTAGCAAACGCCGGCAAGTCAGCATGGATCGACACCGCCGCCACGTTTTTCAGCTGCACGTTGCCGCCGGCAGGCACCTTGATGCCGAACTGGGCGAGCATGTTGTTGAAGGTTTGTACGGTAAACGGTGTTTGCGTGGTTTGGTCGCCGCTGCCATTAAGGCCCACCACCAGGCCGTAGCCAATCAGTTGGTTGGCGCGCACGCCTTGGATAGTAACCAGGTCTTTAATCCGCTCAGCCTGCGCCGCCGAAGCGGCAAGCAGGAAACAGCAGGCGGTAAGCAGTCGTTTGATCATGACCGGTACTCAGAAAGGGAACAGCGGGCTGATAAAGAAGCGGTCGAACCAACCCGGCTGGTTGGCATCGGCAAAGGCGCCAGTTCCCGAATAAGTAATACGCGCATCTGCCACGCGGGCAGACGACACGGTGTTGTCAGTGGCGATGTCATCGGCGCGAACCAAGCCGGCAATGCGCACCAGTTCGTCACCGGTATTCAGCGTCATCCACTTCTCGCCACGCACCGCCAGAATGCCGTTGGGCATTACTTCAGCAATGGTCACGGTGACCGAGCCGGTCAGGCTGTTGCTTTGCGCGGCGCTGCTTTTACCGGAGGCGTCACGCGAGCCGCCATAGCTGGCATCAAGGCTGAGGTTGCCGGCTTTCAACGGGTTCAGCCCACTGCTGGGGTTGTCTACCGACACGCCGCCACCAAACAGTGAGGTCAGGCCCAGGGAGGTGGTGCTGTCCTTTGCAATATCCGAGTTCGCGTTTTTACTGGCCGAGGTGCGCTCGTTCAGGGTGATGGTGATGATGTCACCGACGCGATAAGCCTTGCGGTCGCCGTACAGATTGTTTTCAAAACCGGTCTGGTAGATCGAGCCGTTGTTCTGCGAAGCGGGCAACGGTGTGCGTGGCATCACCGGAGCGTAGTAAGGGTCGTTGGGCTTGGGTGGAGGCGCGACACAGCCGCTTAGAGCAACAAGGCCAAGCAGCGGGAGAAGAGCAAGCCGTTTCATAACGAGTACCTCACATACATTCATTGCATAAGCAGAGCGAGCCACCGAATGCCTGCCAGCTCCTTATGGCGGGCCAAACGGGCTGTGGCTAAACCCAGCCAGTGGTTAAAGATTCTGCGTAATAAAGGACAGCATCTGGTCAGCAGTAGAAATCACTTTCGAGTTCATCTCGTACGCGCGCTGGGTGGTGATCATGTTCACCATCTCCTCCACCACGCTGACGTTGGAGTTTTCCAGGGTGTTCTGTTCGATGTTGCCCAGGCCGGTAAGGCCTGGCGTACCAACCTGCGGTGCACCGCTGGAGGCAGTTTCCAGAAACAGGTTTTTACCCATGGCTTCGAGACCGCCTGGGTTGATGAAGTCGGCGGTTTGGATATTGCCAACGACCTGCGGTGTGGGGTTGCCAGCGGTGGTGACCGAGGCTGTACCATCCTCCCCCACGGTGAAGGTGCGCGTTTCGGCCGGAATCACAATGGCCGGCTCCAGCGGGAAACCGTTGGAGGTCACGATCTGGCCATCGGAGTTCAGGTGAAAGCTACCGTCGCGGGTGTAAGCAATGGTGCCGTCGGGTTGCAGCACCTGAAAAAAACCTCGGCCGTTGATCGCCAGGTCCAGCGGCTGCTCGGTGGTTTGCAGGCTGCCAATGGTGAACATCTTTTGCGTGCCGACAATGCGCACACCGGTACCCAGTTGCAGGCCGGACGGCAGTTCGCTGTCCTGGGTGCTTTGCGCGCCGGGTTGACGGCGAATTTGGTAAAGCAGGTCCTGGAATTCAGCGCGATCACGTTTGAAACCCGTGGTCGACACGTTGGCCAGGTTATTGGAAATTGTCGTCAGGTTCATGTCCTGGGCGGACAAACCGGTTTTACTGACCCACAGAGCCGGAAGCATGTCTGTTCTCCTCAAGCGCCGGTATCAAGGCGCCGCGTACTGATGGTTAGGTGAGTTGCAAAACACGCGCCAGGGACGTGGCGTCGTCTTCGGCAGTCCGCATCATCTTTACTTGCAGCTCAAACTGACGGGACAAGGAGAGGATTGAGGTCATCTCTTCCACCGCATTGACGTTGCTGGTTTCGATAAAGCCAGAGGTCAGCGTGACGCTTTCGTCCGCCAGCAACGGCTCGCTGCCCTTGTAATGGATCATGCCGTCGAGGCCTTTTTCCATTTGCTTGAGGTCGGGCTTGACCAACTTGATACGGTCTACCTGGGCGAGCACATTCGGCGCTTCTCCCAGGGCACGAATGCTGATAGTGCCGTCCTGGCCGATCTCCACCTTTTGTTCTGGCGGCACGGCAATCGGCCCACCGTTGCCCAAAACCGGCAAACCGCTGCCGGTGCGCAACTGGCCAAGGCCATCGATCTTCAGACTGGCGGTACGCACGTAGGCTTCGCTGCCGTCCTGGGCCTGCACGGCGATCCAGCCTTCGCCGCCAATGGCGACATCCATGGGGTTACCGGTGTCTTGCAACGTGCCAGGGGTGAAGTCGGTGCCAGGGCGTTCGCTCATGGCGTACACCCGGGAGGGAAAACTATCGCCGAACACCTGCATGGAACGCGCTTGTTCGAAATCACGGCGAAAACCGCTGGTGGAGATGTTCGCCAAATTGTTGGCATGGGCGCGTTGGGCCAGGGTGTTCTGGCTAGCCCCTGTCATAGCGACGTACAGCATTTTATCCATGGGTTTTCTCCGAGATTGGGCCCTGCCAGAAGGTGGCGGGCCGCGGCTCTATGCAAGCTCTAAAGCAGGCATCGTGCCAAACTCGAAAAAAAATCGTACACGACTGATAAATAAGGAGTTTCACAAACAACAAAGGGCTTCCAGAGAAGCCCTTTGCAGGTGTGCGGCGACGGTTTGCCGCCAGCGGCAAGCGCCGGCGACAAACTATTAACGCAGGTTGATGATGGTTTGCGTCACCGCGTTTTCGGTTTCAATGGTTTTGGCGTTGGCCTGGTAGTTACGCTGCGCCACGATCAAGTCGACCAACTCGGTAGAAATATCCACGTTGGAAGCTTCCAACGCACCGGCGGTCAACGAACCCAAGGTGCCTGCGCGCGGAGTACCAACCACCGGTTCACCGGAGTCGGCCGACTGCACCCACTGGGTTTTACCCACTGGCGTCAAGCCCTGCACGTTGGCGAAGTTAGCCAGAATCACCTGCCCTTGAATCTTCGATTGACCGTTGGTGTAACGGGCGAAAATCTGGCCGGTGTCGTCAATTTCCAGGCCCGACAGTTGGCCGGTGGTGTAGCCATCCTGGGTTACCGCGTTAACCGCAAAGGTGCTGGAAACCTGCGACGAACCGCGAATATCGAGGGTAACGCTGGCACTCGCATCGGCGCCATTGAGCGACCAAACCGGCGGCGTACTGGTATCAGACTGCGCCGGATTCCAACCATCAATGCTTAGCTTGTTGTTGGTGTACGCCAGGCCCGCAGTGGTCGGCGTCACAGTCGCCAACTGCCCTGCCCCGTCGAACGTCAGGGTCGCGCTGAGCGGCGCGGTGGCGTTGGCTGCCGGCACCGTGGTGCTCTCCGGCGTTTGTGGGTTACGCCCGTCAATCAGCACGTTCATGGTCCAGTTGTTCGCCACTGGCGGCACTGCAGAGGGGTCGGCGTTGTTGAGGAAATATTGAGTCATAACGTGGGCGTTGCCCTGGGCGTCATAGATATTTACCGAGGTCGACGACGTATAGCTGGTGGGGTCGCTTGGGTCAAACGGCGTTGTGGTGGGCGCCTTGCTGCTGGAGTTCAGGTTGAAGCTCTGGGTAATGGCGGTGGTGGCCTTGGGCGCCTGGTTCGAGGTCTGAATAGTCAGATCACCAACCACGCCATTTTGCAGTTGGCCGTTGCCGTCTACCGAGTAGCCCTGCAGGCGATAACCATTGTTGTCGACGATATAGCCCGACTTGTCGGTACCAAAGTAGCCGGCACGGGTGTAGCTGATCGAACCATTGTTGCTAGTCACGAAAAAGCCGTTGCCGTTGATACCCATGTCCAAGGCGTTTTCGGTGTAGTCGATGGTGCCCTGGTTAAACAACTGGGCCACGTTACCGAGCAATACGCCGCTACCGATGGCGTTGCTGCTGGAGGCCAGCATGGACGAGGAGTACAAGTCCTGGAACTCGCCACGGGACTGTTTAAAGCCCACGGTGCCAGCGTTGGCGATGTTGTTACCAGTGATATTCAGGTCACTGGAGGCGGCTTTGATACCGCTGAGTCCGATATTAAACGACATGGGATGCTCCTAAACGCCGGGGCTGCCGGCAGTTATTGACCGATCACTTGAACTTTGGAAATGCCGATGCTGCCCAGACCCGCCAGGTTCAGCAGCATTTCGCCACCGTTGATCCCCAGGGTCACGCTATCGACGTTGGCTGGCAGGCTGGTGCCCATGGCCACTTCTTTACCGCCTACCGAGGCGATGGCGTCAAAGCTGTAAGTGCCGGGCGCCATGACGTTGCCGCTGGAATCTTTGCCATCCCACATAAAGGTGATCTGGCCGGTTTTCTGCTGCCCAAGGTTGACCCGCGAGACCTGGTTGCCTTTGCTGTCGAGCACGTTGACGTACAGGTTGTCGGTGCCACTGGTGAGCGCGATGCTGCCTTTGAAGGTTTCGCTGGTATCCACCACGGCGGTGTCGGTGGACAAGATCACTTTGCGACCGACCAGCGACGACGCCTGCAGCGCTTGCGAGGACTGGGTGCTGGAAAGAATGCTTTCCACGCTGGTATTGAGGTTGTCCAGGCTTTCCACCTGAGTGAACTGCGCCAACTGGGCCACGAACTCACTGTTGGTTTGCGGGTCCAGCGGGTTCTGGTTATTCATTTGCGCGACCAAGAGTTGCAGGAACTGATCCTTGCCCAGCGTCTTGTCCGTGGTATCAGTGCTCTTGACGGCATACTGGTCCAGGATCGAACTCTGGGTGCTTACGCTATCGACGGCCATTTCTTTCCCCTACGTTCGATTTACTGACCCAGGGTCAGAACCTTGGTCATCATCTGTTTGGCGGTATTCATCATTTCGGTGTTGGTCTGGAACGCACGGCTGGCGGAGATCATGTCGGCCATCTCCTCCACTACATTGACGTTCGGGTAGTACACGTAACCGTCTTTATCGGCCGCCGGGTGGTTGGGCTCGTAGCGCGGGGTCAGGCTGCTCTGGTCTTCCACCACACCCATGACTTGCACGCCACGACCCGAGTTGTCTTGGTCAGCGAACAACGAACCGCGGTCGCCTGTCTGCTGCGCTTGCTGGTCGGTAAACACGGTGGCAAACACCGGGTGCCGGGCGCGGTAAGTTTTGTCGACGCTGGACGACACCGTCTCGGCGTTGGCGATGTTGCTGGAGATGGTGTTCAGGCGCGTGGTCTGAGCACTCATGCCGGTACCGGCGATATTGAAGACACTGGAAAGGGACATGGTGTGGGTCTCCGTTATTCGCCGCGAATCGCAGCAACAAGGCCTTTAAATTTGGAGTTCAGCAGCGTGAAGCTGGCTTGGAACTGCACAGCGTTTTCCGCGTAATTGGATTGCTCGATTTGCTCATCGACTGTGTTCTGGTCAATCGAGGGCTGGGTCGGCACGCGGTAGTTCAAGCCGGGATCCGCGAGCTCCAACCCCTGCATGGCGATGTGTTGGTTTTGGGTGGTAGCCATGGTGAAGGTGCCGTTCTTGCTCTTATCAGCCTGGGCGGCGAGCACCGAGGCAAAGTCCAGGTCACGGGCCTTGAAATTTGGGGTATCGGCGTTCGCCAGGTTGTTGGCCAAGACTTCGGCGCGCTGGGCGCGAAAGCCCAATGCCTTTTCGTGAATGCCGAGTGCTGAATCGAAGCTGATGCTCATGTCTGCAGACCTTGCCAACTGGCGAACTGGTTTTCCGTGCAAGACATTTAGCAAAGCGTGTGCCAACTAATTAAATCTATATATATCAATTACTTAGTAAATTATTCGCCTGTTTTTGCCGATAGACCGGCAAGACCTTTCCTATGTACGGCAATGGTTTTTGCCATGCCGACGCATGTGGTTGCCGCTAGCGGCAATCGGCGCCTCACACTCGATACCGCAACAGCCCCACGAAACGAAAACGACGTCTCCCTCCTGAAAGCACTGGTGCCGCGCAGAGAAATGGTTAGGTCCGGACCCGGAACAAGCGCCCCATTTCAACGACGCATAGCGCGCCCGCTACGAAGCACCTTACTGATCGGCAGAGCGCAAGGCTGAACACTTGAGCAGTCGGCGCGCCTTGTCGCGGGCCGGCCTTTCTCAACCTGCTCAACCTAACAATAAGGATGACCACCGTGACTAACGCTCGCCGCTCTCTACTTTTTTTGGCCTGCAGCGCCGCTCTGGGTCTGGCCTCGCCAACGTATGCCCTCTATAGCGGAACCACCCTCACCGGCTCCCAGGTGCCAGACTGGGCGGTGGGCAATTACAGTTGCTCCGGCACCCTCATCACCCCTCGGGTAATGGTGACTGCCGGCCACTGCACCTCGAACTACCCCAACTACGGCTTTTACTGGCGCAAAAACGGCCAACTGTATTACGGCAAAACTGCGACCTATCCAACGATCTACGGGCCCCTCGGCGATGTCGGTATCGTCATGACCGACACCGCGTTCGGCGCCGCCAGTGGCGTGCGGCCGGCAACGGTTGCCAGCTACCAGGAGGAACAGCAGTTCTTGCGAAACGGCGACGATGCGCTAACCACAGGCACGCCCCTGGTGGTGTACGGACGCGACAGCGCCAGCGGCAATTTCGCCACAGCTTCACGCAACAGCGATGCCTTCACGGGCACGCCCCTGTCCAACGGTTATCTGGAAGGCAGGAAGATGTTTTACCGCACCGTGAGCAAATATCGACTTACTGAACCTGCACGCTTGAAAGGCTTAATGGAGCATAGCTACGCCAACATCTTTAACGCCAACTTGGCAGCTTTGATGTACACCGATGCTAACGGCCTTCACTTCACCGATACCGATGCGGACGACACGCTGGTGCTAACGGCACCGCCGCTGAACACCAAACCTGCCAGCGGCTCGCCCATATTTTCTGGCGACAGCGGCGGCGGCATCTTTCTGCGCCGCCCTGACGGAGATTTGCGCCTGATCAGCAATGTCTCCGGCTTTGCTGCCCATCCGCGACTGAGCAACTATTGGCCGTGGATAGTGAAAACGCTGATCGAAAAAGGTTTGCGTGAGGACGCCATGATCCTTAGCCGTCAGGTGTTGGGAACGCCTGAGTGGGGCACCAACCGCAGAACCGGGCAAGTGGGGCAGATTTTTGTTTACGACAACCCTTACTCGCGCAAGATCGAGTATTTCCGGTTGGTAGGTCTTACGGCAATTGGGCAGTACGAGTACTTCCCGATCAACCAGAGCGACAACGAATTCTGGGAGTATCTGGGCACCACATTGCCCAATATCGAGCAAGCCACGACAAAAGTGTTAACACAGAGAAAAGATTGGGGAAGCGTCGACCGACGCCTTTCGGTGGGAAATATTTTTATCTACAACAACCCCTACAGCCGCAGGACGGAGTACTTCCGGTTGGCAGCCTTGGGCAACGGCGGGCACTACATGGCGTTCCCCATCAACCAGCAGGATAACTACTACTGGAAATACCTCGGTACAGATCTACCTACCCGCCCGTTGAAGTTTGTCCCTAAAGCGTAATAGCCAATCAGATCAACAAAAAGCCCGAGTCAGAACCCGGGCTTTTTGATTTTCAGGATGGCGTAAGTGGGGCTCTACTTAACTTTGTAGATAATGCCGGGGCTGCACTGCACCATCTGGTAGTGGTCCGGCAAGCCGTTCAACGCCTCGGATGCGCCGAGGAACAAATACCCCCCCGGCTTCAACGTGGCGTGAATGCGCAGCAGGATGTCCTTCTTCACCTCAGCGGAAAAGTAGATCAACACGTTGCGGCAAAACACGATGTCGAACTTACCCAGGCTGGCATAGCTGTCGAGCAGATTGAGCGGACGAAACTCCACCCGACTGCGAATTGCCGGTTTAACCGCGAAGCGCCCGGCGCCCTTCGGGTCGAAATAACGCTGCAAACGCTCCTGGGAAAGCCCCCGGCCAATGGCCAGGCTGTCGTATTCCCCGGACTTGCACGCTTGCAGCATGGCGCTGGAAAGGTCCGTCGCCACAATTTGCACGCCGCCTTTGAGCTGGCCCAAATTCGTCCGCTCGAATTCGTCCGTCGCCATCGACAGGGAATAGGGTTCCTGGCCAGACGATGACGCCGCCGACCAGATACGCAACCGAGCACTCGGATTAGCCTTGAGCAACTCCGGGTAAACCCGGGTTTTCAGCACTTCAAACGGATAGGTGTCGCGAAACCACAGCGTTTCGTTGGTGGTCATGGCATCAACCACCTGCTCGCGTAAACCACCGCGCGGCATGCTTTGCATGCGTTGCACCAGCTCTCCGAGGGTTTTGATGCTGTTCTGTTCCATCAGCTTGTTCAGCCGGCTAGAAACCAGGTACTGCTTGTTGGCGCCCAACACAATGCCACAGGCTTTTTCCAGGAAAATCCGGAACTGCTCAAAATCCACGTTACCTGAAGACACTAGCGCTGCCTCACCATACATATAGGTTGCTGAAGGGCCGCAAAGCCCTCAGCCCTCATTCCGAAACATTAATGCGCTCAATCACGCGGGATGCCAGATCGTCCGGACGGAATTTAGCGAGGAAATCGTCCGCCCCTACTTTTTTCACCATAGCCTGATTGAATACGCCTGAGAGCGAAGTATGCAGGAGGATATGCAACTTCTGCATGCGCGAGTCCGCACGAATCTCTGCCGTCAGGGTATAGCCATCCATTTCCGGCATCTCAATATCGGAAATAAGCATGATGAACTCTTCTTCTGGCCGCTTGCCCTCATCAGCCAATTTGCGCAGAAAGTCCAGCGCCTGACGCCCGTCATTCAAGGCCGTAACTTCAACCCCAACCGACTGCAGGCAGCGGGTCACCTGCTTACGCGCCACTGACGAGTCGTCAACGATCAGCACATGCTTGGTCACCGCTTTGCCTTGAGTCGCAACGTCGATCACACCAGCGGTAATCACTTCAGATACAGGCGCTACCTCGGCGAGGATTTTCTCCACGTCGATAATTTCCACCAGTTGCTGGTCCAGGTGGGTCACCGCCGTCAGGTAGTGGTCGCGCCCAGTCCCCTTGGGTGGCGGATGGATCTCCTCCCAGTTCATGTTGACGATGCGTTCTACCGAGCGCACCAGAAAACCCTGAACCTTGGTGTTGTACTCAGTAATGATGACGAAGCTGCTTTCCAGATCTGCCAAGCCAGCACGGCCAGTGGCCATTGATAGATCAAGAATGGGAATAGTGCCGCCGCGAATGTTGGCCACCCCGCGAACCACCGGACTGGATTTGGGCATGATGGTGAGCTTGGGGCATTGCAGCACCTCTTTCACCTTAAACACGTTGATGCCGTACAGCTGTTTGCTATCAAGGCGGAATAACAACAGCTCGAGTCGGTTCTGCCCCACCAACTGCGTACGCTGGTTAACCGAGTCCATCACTCCGGCCATACCCTGCCCCTCTTAATTGTTTTGACCACCGACTCCCGCTTAGCGTAGCAGCCGGCACGGGCTTTGCTTTGAAGCTACACATGAAACTGATAACGCCACTTTTCCGACACTCACCGCGCCGATCACATGCAGTAATCGGATCATGGCTGGCTTTGCTGGCGTTTGGCCATATTAATTATGCGGCCGCTGAGCTGACATTACCTGAACAACTTATCGGCGCAAGCCAAGGCTTTCTTGAGGTCACCGTTCAAGACTATTTAGAGCGTAGCGAAATCCAGGCACGGCAAGAGATTCAAATCAAGCAACTCGACCCACGGTTGCAGTTGCCACTATGCGACGAAGATTTGACTACGTCACTGGAAAGCCCTGCACAACCGGTTGGCCGAGTAACGGTACGGGTCAGCTGTGAAGGTGCCACACCGTGGACAATCTTTGTTCCCGCCCAAGTAAAGCTCTATCGCAACGTGGTGATCGCTATACGCCCGCTCAAGCGCGCGACGGTGCTCAGCCAAGCGGATGTAGCACTGGTGGAAAGAGATGTCGGCCTGCTCACGCAAGGCTATATGACCGATTTGGACCAAGTACTGGGAACCAAGTTGACCCGAGGAGTAATGACCGATCAAGTGCTGGCACCGGTAACCATCGAACAGGCCGAAGCTATTCGTAAGAGCGACCAGGTGGTAATAAGCGCAAAAAAAGGCGGAATCAACGTGCGTATGCCCGGTGAAGCGTTGTCAGGCGGGGTCATCGGCGAGCAGATTCGGGTACGTAACCTGAGTTCGCAGCGTGTGATTCGCGCCCGTGTTGTCGGCCCTGGCGAAGTGGAAGTACAGATGTAAATGGTTTTTTAGCGCGCAATTCACCGTTAGTTTTTATACACTGACCGCCTGTGCGGCGCGGCAAACAGCGACGGGAAAAAAAATCTAAAGTTTTCTTCACCGTCGCCGACAAGCTAGGCAAGCGTCCAAACACTGTCTGAGGTTTTGCATCATGGTCATCGATATCAACCGGCTAAATAATGCCGCCGCGTCCACCAGCACCGGGCGTACCAATACGACCCAAACTGGTAGCCGCAACGATACCGCGAGCGCCACACAGCCTGCTGCTCCTGCCAATGCTGCCGAACAAAGCACCGCCAAAACCGGTGAGTCGGTGCAACTCAGCCAGCAGGCACAGCAACTGCAGAAAGTAACTGACAAACTTAGCGATCAACCGATTGTCGACAAAGAACGTGTCGCCCGCCTGAAACAGGCTGTGGCCGACGGCAGCTATCAGGTCGACAGCAAACGCGTAGCCAGTAAACTGCTCGATTTTGAATCCCAGCGTTAACCCTTGCCGGGCTACTCTGGGGGTGTTGTTGGACGCCTAACTCCGAGAGTTCGCCATGCACGATAAGACCTTGCTCGACCTGTTCAACCAAGACATCGGCACCGCCTCGCAGTTACTTGAACTGATCGACGCCGAGTTCCAAGCCCTTACCGATCGCGACCTCTCCCAGCTGGAAACCATCCTCGGGAATAAACAACCTCTGCTCGCCGTACTCGGCCAGCATGGTGGCGAACGCAACAAACTCCTCACCTCGCTCAAACTCAGCCCCGATCAAAGTGGCCTCAATGCCTTGGCTGAACAGTCGCCAATCGGCAGCGAGTTGCTTGCCCGTGGCGCCGAACTGAATGCCCTGCTAGAACAATGTCAGAGTGGTAATACCCGCAACGGTCGACTGATTCGTGTCAATCAAACGGCGGTGGGTGGCATGTTAGGTATTCTGCGCGGCAACTCTGATACGCCAGGGCTCTATGACAGCCGCGGCGGTGCCGCTAGAATCGGCCAGCAGCGCCCGCTCAGTCAGGCCTGAAACCCAACTATAACAAGGCGCAGGGGACGTACAGGCACAACGCCAGTATGCTAGTGCCACAGTTTTTTGCTCGGAGAATTCTGGACCGTGTCCAACCCCTTCGCCGCGGGTGATGGCCCGCAACCACCGAAAGTCCTAAAAGCTCCGTTAGAAGTTTTTGCAGCGCTGCGCCAGTTAGAAGAGCACCGCGATCCGCTGATCATTACGTTCCATGAGCGTTCCCAGCGTTTTCAGACTTTTATCATTCAGATCAACCGTGAGCGCGGCGTGTTGGCGCTGGATGAAATGGTGCCCAATGACGGCGAACGTTTTTTGAAAGCCGGTGAGAGTTTTCGCCTTGAAGGCTTTCACGAGGGCGTGCGTATCGCCTGGGAATACAAGCAACAAGTGCAGGTCGGGCAAATGGAGGGGTCTAACTGCTACTGGTGCCCCATGCCGACTGAGGTGCTCTACCACCAGCGCCGCAATGCGTACCGCGCGCCGCTTAAGCAAGCGCAGGCGGTGAATATCGAGCTGGGTGGTGAGCGTTTGAAAGTGCCGGTCAAAGGCCAACTGCTGGATATTTCCGCCACCGGCTGCAAACTGCGCTTCAAAGGTGATGTCAGCAAAGGTCTGCAATCAGGCCAAGTGTATGAGCGCCTGGTTGCGCAGCTGCCTTTTGGCGCCATGACCACCGCGGTCGAACTGCGCCATATGGTGTATGACGACAAGCTCGACCTGACCTTTGTCGGCATGCGCTTTCACCGCATGAACGGCCTTGAGCAACGGCAGATCGACCGCTTTGTCTACCAGCTGCAACGCGAAGCCCGCCGCGACGATATCGACGACTAACGCGTAGATGTCAAAAAAAACGCCACCTCAATAGGTGGCGTTTTTTTATGCGGGCGAGACGGGCAATCAGGTCGATTTGGTATCGGCCGGGTCTTCCACCGTTGTCGCCTGCGATTGCATCTGGTCGTGAACGATCTGCTCATCAACCCGCGGGTCCAAGGCCGCCACCAAGGGCGAACTGGTCATGTTGTCGGGCATGGACATATGGTGCAGCGGTGCATCATCGACCTGGTGCAGATTGGTCACCGCATCCGGACGAATGCGCAGCACCAACACCGCCGCGCAAAAGCACACAAAGGCAAAGAGCATATTCGGCCCGAACTGGCGCATCAGACCGCCCGCAATCAATGGGCCGAAACAGGCGCCAATGCCAAAGGTCACCAACAAAATCGCCGTCAACGAAACCCGCCGCTCGCCCTCGACATGGTCGTTGGAAAACGCCACGGCTAACGGATACAGGCTGAATTGCAGCAGGCTGAGAACAAAGCCAACCGGTATCAGCACCTCCAACGGCACGCTGGGCATAACTGCCAAGGGCAACGCCGCCACCACCAGCAACCCGGCGCAGCCACGAATCAACACCGCGCGGTCATGGCGGTCCGACAACCAGCCCAAAGGCCACTGCACCACCAGTGCGGCAAACACGCAGCAGCCCATAAACAGGCCGACCTGCTCGTTACTCAGGCCCTGGCGCGCGGCATATAACGGTGCCAAGCCGTAGAACGAGCCAATGACCAAACCGGAGACCAGCGTGGTCGTCAGCGACTGCGGCACGCGCTTGATAAAAAACCGTGGCTCCAAAGGCGCCGGCCGCATTGGGGCGGGGTGAATTTTGCGGGTCACCGCGACCGGCACCAGGCACAGGGAGAAACACATCGCCACCAAAATCAGCAACTCAAGCCCCAGCGCCGGATGCAGCACCAGCACCAACTGGCCCAGCACCAAGCCCAGGTACGAAGCAATCATGTAGCCGGAAAACACCAACCCGCGCTGGCTGGCTTCGGCCTGCTCGTTAAGCCAGCTCTCGATCACCATGTATTGGCACATCATGCCCACGCCAACAATCGCGCGCAGCACCACCCAGGCCGGCAACCAATCGATCAGACCGTGGCCGAGCACCGCTGCTGTTACCAAACCCGCACAGGTGACGTACGCGCGAATATGTCCCACACGGGCAATCAGGCGGTGGCCCACCTTACCGCCCAACACCAGGCCCAAGTAGTAAGCGGCCATCAGCGCACCCACCCATAGCGAATCGGTTTTATCCGCCGCCAGGCGTAGGCCCAGGTAGGTGCTTAAAAGACCAGAGCCGATCAGCATCAGCAGGCTGGCGAAGTACAACGCTCGAAAAGACTTCCAGATTCGACGCATCGGCTTTCCGAGCGGCTCCTTGAATGGGGGCCAGGCCACCATGGCCTGGCAGGTAACGCTTAGGCTTGGGCGGCCAACACGCGGCGCTCCCAAGGGGTGATTTCGTCAAAGAAGCTGGTGAGCTCCATCGTCTTAGTAGCAATGTAGCCGTCAATGAACTCGTTGCCGAACATCTGCCGCGCCAGCGTGCTGCGCTGCAAGCGGTCTATCGCGGCCTGCATCGTAGACGGTAGCCGCAAGGCATCCGGCACGTCGAATTCGCCTTGGATTGCAGCGCTCGGTTGCAGTTCCTGCTCAATGCCATAAAGCCCCGCTGCCAGGCTCGCCGCCAAGGCCAGATAGGGGTTGGCATCGGCGCCAGGCAAGCGGTTTTCCACGCGCCGCGCCACCGGTGAGCTGGCCGGAATACGCAGGCCGGCAGCACGGTTGTCGTGCGACCAGCAGGCGTTGTTTGGCGACGCGTACGGGTGAAACAGCCGTTGATAGGAGTTCACGTTCGGCGCAAACAGCAAGGTGAAGTCGGCCAGAGCCGCTTGTTGGCCAGCGATAAATTGGTAGAACGCCGGCGTTGCTTCTCCATCTCTGGCAGTAAAAATATTCTGCCCACTGCCCTGCTCCACCACGCTCTGATGAATATGCATCGAGCTGCCTGGCGTGTGTGCCAGCGGTTTGGCCATGCACACCACGGTCACGCCATGCTTGAGCGCGACCTCTTTGAGTAGGTGTTTGAACAGGAAGGTCTGATCGGCCAACAGCAGCGCGTCGCCGTGCAGCAAGTTGATCTCAAACTGGCTGACGCCCATCTCGTGCATAAAGGTATCGCGCGGCAACCCCAGCGCCGCCATGCAGCGATACACCTCGTTAAAGAACGGGCGCAGGCCATTGTTGGACGACACGCCAAATGCCGAGCAACCGTCCTCGCGGCGACCATCCACGCCCAGCGGCGGCTGGAACGGCCGCTGCGGATCCGGGTTTGGCGCAAACACAAAAAACTCCAGCTCGGTCGCCACCACCGGCGCCAAGCCACGGGCGCTGTATTGCGCCAGCACGCGCTTGAGCAAGCCACGGGTGGAGAGCCCGGAGCTGCGCCCATCCAGCTCATCGGCATCGCAAATGGCCAATGCGCGCGGCACCTCGCTCCACGGCAAACGGTGAATCTGCGTCGGCTCGGCCGTCAATGCCAAGTCGCCATCGTCGCCGCCATAAAACGGCGCCGGCGGGTAGCCGCCCATGATGCATTGCAGCAACACGCCGCGCGCCAACTGCAGCCGGCGCCCCTCAAGAAAGCCCGCTGCGGTCATCACTTTGCCGCGAGGCACGCCGTTAAGGTCTGGGGTTACGCATTCAATTTCATCAATGCCGGTCAAACGTTCGGCAAGGGAACAGGCAGCGTCGGCAGGCGCATTCACACCTGCGCCATTAGTAACTTCATCCGATATTTTCATTATTTTTCAGCCGGTTACTGCTGTTGGTTGGTAATTTTCGGTTTCTACTGAGGCGCCCATACGCAGACTGTTCAGGTGAACGGCGACGCAGGCGAGTGCCTAAGCCAGCACGTGATCTGCACCACCTGGTTTATAGAAGCAAATTGGCAGAAGAGCGCAAACAAGCGCGGCCAAAACGCCTACCATCAGCGCCACGGCGGCGATGGTAGCGTTTTTGTGTGAGGTTTGATGCTTTCGCAGCGGCCGAAGCGGTCGCGAGACTATCAGCGCTAGAGGGGCGGCCCGTTGCGGACAACCCCTGGTGACATCAACGGCCCCGTCAGGCGCTTAGTGGGTGACGACCGGGGTCTGCGCCTTGCTTTTCAGGTAGTTATCAAACAACTGGTTAGCGTTGCCCAACGACATCAAGTGGGCATACACCCAACCGAGGAAACCGCTGCGGTTAAGGTCCAGCACCTGCTCATCGGACAAGGCCAGAAACTTCTCCTCATCCACGGCGAGAAAGTCGCTCAAGACAAAGGTCTCGCCACTGCCGTGGGTCAGTTTGATGGTGCGCGGGCTGAGCAGCTCAAGGGCATTGAGCTTCTCGACAAACAGGCGGGTACGCTCCATCTCAGCGGTGAAGTTCTGCAGGAACTGGATCATTTCCTCGAGATACTCGCTGTTTTGCCCTTCGCTGTTAAACAGGTCGCGGCCCTCTTCGCTGTTCCAGCCGGTAAATGCGGCGTCAAAGCACACGGTAAAGTTGCTTGCTTCGTCCTGCGCCAGCACAAACGGATAGCGGCGGATAAACGCCGGAATATAGGTGTTGGCCTGCCAGCGCAGCTCATCGTCAAGGTAACCGTTGTGCCCAGGCTTAAGGCCCAACAAGGCGATAGGCGTGGCCTGATTTCCTTCGCCAATAAATACCAGCGGGTAGTGGCGTGCGGCTTGAAAGAACTCCAGGCCAGCGACCGGCACCAGGTGGGTGGTGGCGGCAAATTCGCAATTTTCCGATTGCTGCAGTTTCAGCGCCTGATGCGCTTCGCGATTCAGGGCCTGGATATCTTTGTAGAGCAAAAGCGTGGTCATTTCGGTTCTCCGGTAAAAAGTAAAACGTGCGTTAACGCAAGACGATCTGGGCCAGCAGCTGGCCGCTGTCCTGGTCAGGCACCACATCCTTGAGGGTGTTGGCCGCTACCAGGCTCAGGCTCACATGCTGGCCCCAGTTGAAATTCAAGCCGACACCCACGCTTTGCAGGTCAATGTCGGCAGTACCCAGGTCCATGGCGCGGCCGTAGTCGAAAAAGGCAAACGGCTGCCACTGCTCATTTGGCCGCCACCAGGCCTCCAGATTGAGCGTCACGCCCTGGGGCGAAGAAATCACGCCGGGGTCATAGCCGCGCACGCTACTGATGCCACCAAATTGGTAGAACAGTGACGCCGGCAGCTCTTCGCTGTTATTGGCCATCTGCCAGCCGAAGCGGCTAACCACTTCGTACTGCTCACCCAGCGCGCGCGACAAATAACCCTGGCCGTTGAGCAGGCTGTAATTGCCGCCCTCGCCGCTGACCGAGTTATCCACCGTAGCCTGGCGCAAGCGCTGCTCGTAACGCAGATACCAGGGCGCGCCGCGGTATTCGAATTGGCCGCGTAGAAAGGTCTCGCGGGTTTCCACTTCGCTAAGGGTGAAGCCTTCCACGGTGTTTTCTGAGCGCTGCTGGTTGTAGCCCAAGCCGCCCTGCACCACCCAGTGCTCATCCAGCCACCAAGGCTGGTCGAAACCCAGGGTGTAGGTGCGCGACTCGCCCTCAATGTTCAGCGCCGCCAGCGGCCCCTCCTCCACCGTCATGCTGTTGCCGCCCACTTCGCCATAGGCGACACCGTTCCAGCGGTTCACCGGGCGGCTGTAGCGCAAGCTGCCGTATTGCGAGCCGGAGGTGGCCACCAGCAGCACGTTGAGTGCATCGGCAACCCCAGTGGGGGAAAACCAGGTCAGGCTGCCGCCGTACTGTTCGCGCCCGGTGCTTTCGTTGCCGTAGTTGTTGGCAAACAGGCTCCATTGCAGCGGGTCGGGCTCAAAGGCTTCCAGCTCGACACGGGTGGTGCCAAAGCGCGCACCAGGGGCCAGGCTGGCGCTTACTTGTGGGCCTGGCGTGGTGGCGTTGAACCGCTCAATGGCGTTCATCAACGCCGGGCTGTCGAGGGTCTTGCCGGACTCAACATGAATGCGCTGGGCATAAAAGGCGTCAGCGACCTTGCGTGGCCCACCCTTCCAGCTCACCTCATCGACCTTGGCTTCCACCAGCACAATTCGCAGCTGGCCGTTTTCCAGGCTTTGCGCCGGAATCAAGGCACGCGCGGTCATCTGCCCCTGGGCCTCATACAGCGCGTTGATTTCCCGGAGCAGACGGTTCAAGTCAGCAAAGCCGATTTCACGGCCGACATAACCCTGGGCCAGGCTCTTCAACTGATCGGCAGGCAGGTATTCGGAGGCGTTAAAACCGATGCCGCTCAGCACAAAGCGCTCGCCGCCATCGGGCAGCACCTGGTCAGCCGGCGAATCGCCGCGCAGCGCGGGCACCTGGGTGCGCCGTGCGCGCTCCTCAATGCGCCGCTGCTGTTGAATCTGCTCAATCTGCTCGCGCTGCAGGTTGGGGTTAACCAACCCCGGCACCTGCGGCGCAATCGGCTCGGCAGCCTGTAGCGCACTGCTGGCCAGGCCCGCCAGAAAAAGCCAGCTACACCGACGGGTCATCGTTACAAGCTCCAATGGGCCACCTCATCCTGTTTCAGCCGCTCATCGGCAACGTCGATATTGATCCGTGTATCCAGCGGCGCCTGGCTCCAACGTGGGGTCCAATCCAGCACCACGGCACCGCGCAGCTGCGCGGCTTGCAGCAGCGAGGCCAGGCGCACCAGGGTCATGCCGTTGGACAGGTACTGCTCAGCGAAGCGCGCTGCGGTCACACCCTGATACGGCACACCGACAGCGGCGTTGTCGTGGTTGATGCTGAAGTTGGGCACCACTACCTGATGCGTGACCTTGCGGTGCAACACATAGGCGTTGGTGTCGGAGAGCAGGCTGTCTTGCTTGAGGCTGAAGGCCTTGTCCAGTTCATACAGCTGCACATCGGCGTCGGCCATATACACCGGGCTGGCGTTGTCCATGCGCACATGCGCCTGGGCGGTCAGCAGATCGAGACGCTCAACGCCACGGGCATCGCTCAACTCAACCTGGGCGCCGGTGCTCTCAATGGCTGCATCAGCAACGTACAGGCGCGGCGCCAGAATGTTGCTGGCATCCAGGCGCAGCGACAGCTTGTCGGCAATCTGCGCAGCGGCACTGCCCTCCACCCAGACATTCAACTGCCCGCTGCCGGTGTGGCGGCCATACAGCTGCATATCCCGCGCATGCATATCCAGGCGCTGACCAATGCCAGCATCGGCAACCCGCACCAGCTCACCGGCCCACAGACTTAGCGACGGCGCTTGGGCCTGTTCGAGGAAAATGCTCGAAGCCACCACCGGCTGATTGCCCCGCACACCGGCGTGCAACACCGCGCCGCCATCCGCGCGCAATTGCGTACCGCGGATATCCAACATGCCGTCTAGCAAGGCTTGGCCGTTGGCCAGCAGACGCTCGAAGAAAATCCCCTCGTCGGCCGTCCAGCGCTGGTCGCCGCCGCTGCGGCTGGTGGCTACGCGAATCAGACCGCGCGACAGCAAGTCCACCGACTGGCTGGCAGTGATGTCGCCCAACAGCAGTTGGCCGCCAGTCACTTCAATGCGCCCGTTGCTGCTCTGTACCAGCGGCGTTTCGATACTGCCGGCGGCCGTTAGCAGCACGTCACCGGCAATGCTGTGGCCATCGTATATACCGCTGGAGGTGATGCCCTGGCCCACACGGATATCGCCATTGGCTGCATTCAGCACAATGCTGCCGCCGGCATCGATGAACTGATCGATAGTGATCGAGCCGCCCGAGTTGATCGCCAGGTTGCGCCCGGCTTTAACGCCATCAAGGTCGACCTTGCCAGCGATCTCGAAACGCAGGTCACGACCGGCTTCGGCCACCCCGGTAATGTTCAGGTCACCGCCCAGGCCCACGACCAAGTCACGGCCAGCTTTAAGCGAGTAGGTGCCGCCAAACAACACCTTCGGCATGTTCAAGTCGCCGTTGGCGATGATGCCCACGTCGCGCTTGGCCTCCACCACCATGCCGGTGATATTGCCGTGCCCCAGAGCAAAATTGCCGTTGGCTTGCAGGAAGATATCGTCGCCCAGGCTTTGCGCGCGGCCGAAGCGCAGGTTGCGGCCAATCATGCGCAGCTCCAGCTCGGCCTCGGCATTACCGCCCAATACATCGCCATCGGCCTGCACCAGCATGTTGGCGCCGGACTTGAGGTGAGCCGCCACCAATGCTGCCGCATCGCCGGCCGCCACTGGCACACCAAAGGTGATATGACCCAGGCTGCCTGCAGCAGTGATCAAACTCATATCGCCGCCGCTTTTGCCATCCAGCACGGTCAAGTCGCCACGGGTAAGCGCATTCAGCACCCCTGCGGCGCTGACATGGCCCAGCTCGGCGCGCGCCGCACTGAGGACGATGCCTTGTTGCCGACTGTGCAACTCATCCACGGCCAACTGCCGCGCCACGGTCAGTTGCAGCGCGCCGCTGGCGCTGTCCAGGCTGCCGAAATCGCCACTGCCGATGCTGGCGTTGAGGTCGCCGTGCACTTGCGCGCTGTCGCCCTGCCAATCACCGTTACCGCTCAACTGCAAGGCGCCGCCGACTTCCAGGTTGCCAAACTGCAAGTTGCCTTGGGCTCCACGGTGTTGCACAGCGGCATTGCCTACCACGTTGGCGTGTTGCAGCTGCATGCCATCGGCCACGTCCACCAGCAGGTTGCCATCAATCACCAGGTCGCCCAGGCGCGAGGCGTTCTGGGCAGTCAGACGGGTGTTTTTGCCCTGCAACTGCTGAAGGCTTAAGTCGCCACTGAGATCAACGGCCACATCAGCGCCGATAGCGGCATTGCCGATCTGCGCGGCGACGCCTTGCAAGTCGAAACGTCCACCGGCCTTCAGGCTGTTGAGCAACAGTAAGTCGCGCAGGTTCATGTTGACGGCGCCGCCAAGGGCGGCCTGGCCGATTTCGCTGCGCCCGGCGCTCAAGGTCCAACCGCCTAGGGCGTCGAGTTGTTGCAGCGTCAGTGCGCCCGCGAGGGTCTGTGCCACCTTGCCGCCCACCGTGGCGGTGCCGATACGCTCGGAATCGGCTTGCAACGTCCAGTCGCCGCCCACGTTCAGATCAGCTACCTGCACAGCGCCGCTGTGCACCTGCTGCAAGCTGCCGCCAAAGCTGGCATCACCTAACAGGGCCGAGGCGCTGTGCAGCACGCCGGCGCCAGCAACGTTGAGGTGGTTGACGCTGAGCAAACCGCTAAGCGCGGTGGTAAGGCCAGCGCTGCGGCTAGTCAAGGTATCCACCAGCAGCTCATCGCCACTCAGCTCAAGCTCGCCCTCGGCCTGCAGCTGTGCCACTTGTACGCGGCCATGGCCTTGCAGTTGCACCGCGCCGCCGCTGTTGATGCGCTCCAGTTGCAGGTCGCCAAGGGTAGTCAGCGCTTGATTGCCAGCGCTGTCCAAGGTGCCGCTCTGAATACCGGCCGCCAGGGCCAGGAACAGGTCGCCGCTAAGGCTCTTGGCTTCAACACGGTTGGCCGCCAGCTCAATGCTGCGCTGCGCTGCGCCGATATCCCCCAAGGTCGCCACGTGCAGCAAGCCACTGGCTTGCCAGCGGTTACCGGAGGCCAAGGCGGCCAGACGCGCGGCTTGAATGGCCAGATCGCCAGCCTGCACCTGCACATTGCCCAGGCGCACTTCGCCGCCGCTGTTCAGCAGCACGCCGTCACGCGCTTGCAAATCGCTGCCCTCGCTCGCCAGCCAGTCGCCGCTGACATTCGCCAGCAGGCCACCCAACTGCCAATCGCCGTTCTGGCGTACGTCGCCAACCTGGCCGATATCCAGGGTGCCAGTCACGGCAACGTTGCCCAACCGCAATACACCCGGTTGACTGCTCAAACCTTGCAGCCCGCCAATCCAGGCATCGCCGCCGAGGTCCAGGTTGATCTGTTGGCTGACTGCGCCAGTGCCCAGTTGCAGGCGTTGGCCATCGGCGCCGGTGTTGCCAGCTACCTTGAGGTCTATCTGCCCGCCCAGCAGGTTTTCACCCAGTTGGCTGGCCGCGCGCAGATTGCCCAGCACCTGCAGCGACAGGCTGTCGACGCCGGTCAAGCGATCAACGTTAAGGTCGCCATGGGCGATCAGGTTGAGCAACCGCGCCCGCGCCGTCAGTTCGCCGGACACTTCCATATTCAGCGCCTGCTTGCCACCGATGCTGCCACCGGCAGCTTCCAGGGTGACGTCGTGGCCACGGATCACCACCTGGTCACCGTTGGCGCTTTCAATGCTGCCGTCGGTTTTCAGGCTGATGCTGCGACCATTCAGGGCAAACACGTTGAAGTCCTGCTCGCCGCCAAGGAACAAGTCGGTCTGCGCCGTGGCGGTCACCACACCGCTGGCCTTGACGTTGACGTCGTCACGCTGGGCCACGCGAATCAGAAGCGGGTTGGTGGCGTCGAACTCAATATCGTCACGCTCAGCCGATGCCAGCGCGGCACGCTGCTCGTCGGTCAGCGACGCGCTTTTGCTCAGGTCGATCACCACCGCGTCGGCTTTCAGGCGGCCAATCCGCGACGCCTCAAGGGTGACGTTGCGCCCTTCGATATTGTTGGCCTCATGCACCACCGAGCCGCCATCATCACGGCGCAACAAGCTGGCCGCGATGGAGTAACGCAGTTGCTCTTCGCTCCACTTGGCGGTGTTTTCCAGGCTCTTGAGTTCGGCATCCTGCAGCTGATAGGTGAAGTTGGCGTCATACGCCTTGCCGCCGTATTGGGCGTGCAGGCTCTGGTAATCGGCGACGCGCCGCGCTTCCTCCGTGGCAATCTGCTGTTCGCTCCAACCCAGGCTGCTCAATTGGCTGCGCTGGCCAGCGCTAAATGCCGCTTGTTGGCTGTCAAACGCCACGTCGCCGCCTTGGCGCAGTTGCCAGTACTGGGCATAGCGCTGCTGGCCGGCTTTAAGCAGCGAATCGCGCTGCTGCGCCAGGGCTTCGTCGGCAGCAGAGCCGGTCAGGCCCATGCTGCTCCACAGTTGTTGCAGTTGGCTCAGGGCGCGGTTGTCGTAACCCACTTCGCTGTTGCCGTCATAGAGGTTGCCGGCGTCGACCTTGACCCACACATCGCCGCCCGCCTTGAGCTGGTCGAGCCACAGGTCGCCGCCCACTTCTTGCAGTTGGATATCGCCCACAGCACTGGCGCGAACCAGGCCTTGGGCGCTGTTACCGGAGTCGATGCGCAAGGCATTGCCGGCAGCTCCCACGCTGCCATGGGTGGAGGTCAGCGCCAGGTTGGCGCCGGTCACGGTCATGCCGGCACGGCCAAGGATGTCGCCCTGGGCGGTGAGGTTGATGTGATCGCCGCCTGCGCTCAGGCGGGTCAGGTTTACCCCACCATTGATGGCCTTGAGGTCGATATTGCCGTACAGGCTCGAAGCCCCGAGGCTATTGGTGGCTTCCACACGCACCGCTTGTGCGGCGTTACCGATGGACTGGGTGGTTTGCAGGTCCAGGTCGCGGGCAGCAATGACCAGGCCGTCGTTGTTTTGCTGCAGGTTGCCGTCGACCTTTAGCGACGTGCTGCCGCTGAGGTTGTACAGAGAACCACGCAGGGTCACCGAGCCTTTGGAAACCAGGTCGATCAAGCCGCTGTCGCTGCCAATAAAACTGATGTTGATCGGCAGATCGGCGCGCACCGCGTTGCGGTTTATCTCCTTGGTACCGGAGCTGTAAACGGAGGTCAGCGTGGTGCGGTAAATCTGGCACCAGATAAAGTGCACCTGGCAGGCCCCACCGGCGTACTCATTGATTTTCACCGGGTTGGCGGTGGTGTAAGTGTCGTTGACGCGAGAAATCTCCCCGGCACCGATGGCTACGCGGAAGGCTGAGAGCGATTCGCTGTCCGGATCGGAGTCAGCAAGGCCGAGCAAGATAGTGCGCAGCATCTGATCCAGCGCCGCATCACCGAATGGGCTGTAGGCGTAGATCTTATTTTTGTCGATCCGATACAAACCACTGGTACTGCCCATGTACTCAGCACCGGCAATCGGCGTGCTCAGGCCCTTGACCACTTTTTCCCAGGCCAACGTACCCTCGCCCGTGGGGATAAAGCCCCAGAACTCATCCCAGTATTCCTGACGCGTGGTGGTGATGCTGTCGTCGCGGCCAGTCAGCCACACGTAGGAGCGGTCGGCGGTGGTGTTGTATACGGCGTTGCGCCCATCGCTGCTGCCTGTTTGGGTCAGCGTGCCGTTACTCCAGCCCTCGTAGCGCTGCACCGTGTCGCCCACGCGGGTGTACACGGTGGACCACAACTTATCGCCACCAATCTGCTGACCATTGGCACCACGGCCGAGGTCGTTGATGCGCAAGGTGCCTTCCACGCCATTGCCCAGGTCCAAGCCGGCGAGTTCCAGCAGGCGGCTGGTGTTGTTGTTGATATGGATCTGGCTAAAACCGTCGAGCACTTTCAGTTGGCCGTTGCCGGTGCTGAGGATGTGCCCAGTCAGTTCCATATAACCGCCGCCGACCTGAACCTGGTCGAGCACAATGCTGTTGCTGTTGAAGTCCCAGGCATAGCCGAGGGTGCCGGTGCGGGCGTCGGTCTGCACCAGTTGCACGCGGTTGTTGGTGGCTTTGGAACGCAGGCTTTCCAGGGCAGCAAATGCCGACTCGTTGATGGTCGCGGTCCAATCGGCCACGCCACTTTGAATCAAGCCGTTGATGTTCAGGTACAGGGCGTTGATCACCACGTTTTGCCCGGCCACAGTGGCCGAACCGTTGCTGCTGATGGTGCTGCCATTGTTGTTGCTCGCCGGGTCACCGCCAATGTGCACAAAGGCATTGGGGTTGTTCAGGACAAAATCCTGGCCGGCGCTGAGGCTGAGCTTTTGCGCGCGAATATCGGCGTTGGCGTAAATGCTGCCGTACTTGGCGGTCAGTTGAATTTCACCGCGTTTGTTCAGCAGGCTGCCGGTTACGTAGATATCGGCGGCCGGCATGCTCAGGCCGGAGGCGTCCTTAACGTTGTCCGCCTGGTTGCGCAGGTTTTGCACCACAATCAGCGGCGCAGCGGAGTTCTCGGCCACGGTGACGCTGCTGAATGCAGCGCTGCCATTACCCGCCAGGTTGGCGTTCTGGATGCTGGCGTTGCCGGTCATTTTGGCGCCGTTAAACAGTAACTGGCCGCCGGCATGATCAGGAATTTCCAGGCCTTTAAGGCTGAGGAACGCTTCGCTGTTATTGATGATTTCAATCTTGGCGTCGCCCGGTGCGTTGAGCTTGCCGGTACCCACCAAGGCATCGCCCTGCACCAGGATATTGCCCGGTTTGGCCAGAATCGGATCAATCTCCAGCATCCAGATTTTCAGGCCTTGGGGCAGCGTGCCACTGCCGGACACAGCGCCGGCGCCCGCGGCAGTCCCGCCCATTTGTTCATACAGCTTGCTCAGGGTTTTGTTCAGCAGGGTGCGCTCGGCTTCAAACGCGGCGCGCTCAACGTTGGAAATACCGTAGTTGGCCAAGCGCGTGTTGAGTTCGGCCAGGCGGCTGGTGATCAGCTGCGAGTACTCGCCTTGGCTAAGGCTCCAGGTAATGCCATCGCTGATTTCGGCAATTACCGGCACCACCGTCAGCGTGCCTTGGGTAGAGGCATTCAGGCTGGCCGGCTGCACTTCTTTGCCATCGAGCAAATACTTAAGGCCGCTGATCACCAGCTTGCGCTGGCTATACACACCGGCATCCAGCTGGCCGTCGATACGCACCAAGGCTTGCGCGCTGTTACGCGTGCTGCCGCCAGTGATATCCAACGACACCTGCCCGACCAACGCGCTAAGCAAATCGGCCGCGGCCTGGCGGTAGAGGTCACGCCCCACGCCTTTACCGGTAAGGATGCCTTGGCCTTGCCCGGCGTAGGCGTAGATATCGCCGACACTGCGCAAGTGGCTACCCGCAGCCACTTGCAGGTTGCTGGTACGCAGGTACTCGGCCGCGGCGTCAGGGTCGGTTACCACCGGGAAGGCGGTGTTGTTCCACAGGTCGGTACGCGCCGTCAGCTCGGCGCGGTTAACCGCGCCGTCGAGGCCGTAGCCGGCCTGCAGGCGCAGATCGCCATAGGCAAACAGCGCCGCGTTGGCTTGCACCTGGGCCAGGTAATCGGCCTTGACCCGCGCCACGCTGTTGCCGCTGGCCGCACCCGCAGCGCCGTAGGTTTTTGCGTTGGCATTGCTGTCGATGACATAACCACCGCTGGCGGCCAGCACCAGATCGCCGACGCTGTAGAGCTCGGAGCGCTCGCCAATGCGCGCGGTGGCCTCGCTTTTCAGCACATCAATCAACGACTCGGCGCGGGCGATGCTGATGGCACCGCCGCTGTCGAGCTTGACCCGGTCGTAAGCGTTGACCTGGTTGTAGGCCTGAATCTCCAGCTTGTTTGGCGCGCGCCAATCGCCGTCTACCCGCAGGTTGACGTCGTTACCCAGCAGGCTGTTGGTGCTCAGGCTGATATTGGTCAGGCTGCGCGCGGCGGCTGCATCCACCACGCCGCCGGAGCCCGATTGCACGTTATAAGTGCTCGACTCTGGCTTGGTCACCACTGCCCGCGCGCTCTGGCTGTAGCCCTGGGTATTGATCAGGGCGCCGTCCAATAGCGTGGCACTGGTGCTGAGGTCTATGTCGTTTTGCGCATGGGCACCGCTGACGCCGATCAGGGCCGCGCTGGTGCTGTCGACAAAGCTGTTAAAACGCGATTGCTGCAAGGCGCTGAGCGTCAACTTGCCCACGCTCATGCTGGTGTTCAGCACACCACGGGCCCAGAGGCTAGCCAGGGTAGTGCTGGTATCGGCCGTTTTGCCCACGGCTGCGGCACCGCTGACCAGGCCACCCTGGCCGGCTTTGGCATCGGCCTGGTTGTCTTGGCTGCCCAGGGCCTCAACTTTCAGGCTGCTCAGGGCGTTTTCAAAATGCCCGGCCACCTCGGCGCGGGTTTCACTTTGCGCCAACGCCTGGGCCACCGTGGCCCCCAGGGCCAGCAAGCCGGCGGTTTGCCCCGAAGCCGTGGCACGCTGGCGTACATCGGTTTGCGCCAGGAAGCTCCAGCTGCCAGCGGTAGCACCGCTGAAATGGCTGCTGGCATCGGAATGCAGCAAGGCCTTGCTGATGTTACGGGCAGTCGCCACCGCCGCGTTTGCCGACAAGCCAATACCGCCAGCCAGGCTTTGCGCCTGCACCGTGGCGCTGTTGTTATCGCCCTCACGCAGCACGCGGCTGTTGAGGATACCGGTGGTGGCCGCGAGCACGGCGTTGCTGCCCACGCCCAATTCGGCAATGGCGCTGTTGAGGCTATCCACCACACTGCCACCGGCAGCCAGCAGACCACCCAGAGCATAACCTTCGCTTACGGCCTGCAAACGGCTGCGCACTTGCGCATCCAGGGTCAGGTCGCGCTCGGCACTCAGGCTTGCTCCGCTGCCAACCAGCAGGCGAGCCTGGGCCGAATCACGGGCGAGCAACACCACCGCGTTAACGCCGCCCAACAAACCACCGCTGCTGCCCCAACCGCGCAGTTGTACCGGGCCGGCGGCCAGGGCCGAGAGCAGAATATCCTTAGCCTTGATGGCGACGTTGGTGGCCACGTTGAGGTTGACGCGGCTGTCATGCGCGGCCACGCCCAGCACCAAGCCGGCACCGGCCAAGCCGCCGACCGCAACACCGGAGGCTTTGACATCGAGACTCTGGCTGTCGCTGGCGCTGCCATTGACGCTACCGCTGACATCCACCGCGCCCGCCAATTGCGCCGTCACCCCATTGTTGAGCACGGCAGCGGCGACGCTGCCACCCACCGAACCGACAACTGCGGCCTGGCCGCTAATGGCGTGCACCAGCATGGCTTGGGTGTAATCGCCGGCCTGGTCGGCGCTGCTCTTGTCCACGGCAGAGGCCTTGAGCAAGAGGCTGGCGGCCTTGAGGTTACCGCGCAAGATTTCGGCGTTAACCAAGGCGTTGGACAGGCTGAAGGCCATGGCCGCGCCATAGGCACCCCCGCCCACACCCGCACTGCCGGCCTGGTTGCGGCTGGCCAAGCGATCCTGGGCCTGCACCTCGGCGCCGCCGCTCAGCACAATCTGGCTGTCGCTGACCCGCGCCACAGTTTCGTGTTTACGCATGGAGGTGGCTTGCAGGCGGTCGCTGACCGTCACCTTCGAGCTGTCGTTGACCCGTGTGCGATCGGCACTGTCGTTTACGCTAACGCGCTGGTAGCTCTGGCTGGCATCGTCCCACACCACTTCATCATGGCTAAGCTGCACCACCTGGCCGGTGCCCGCGATGCTGTCGAGACGACTAAGGGTGCCTTTGCCGTCCTTGTTCAAGTAGCTCAACGGGTCGACGCTGGCGTCGGCCGTGCTGACCTGCGTGGTGCCGCTGCCGAGTAGGAGCAAGCCCAGGCTGCCACTAAGGGTGGCAAAACCCAGACCGCCTGAAGTGGTGAGCAATTCGGCGTAGCCATCACGCAAGGCGTTAACGCTCAGCGACGCCCCTTGCACTGTGCTGCGATCAAGCAACGCGCGGGTAGCGCTGTTGGCCACTACCACGTTCGCCGACGCGCCCGCTGCCGCCGCGCCGACCGCGCCGGAACCGACATTGCCGGTCACCCGCAAGGTGTCATGGGCGTTAATTTCCAGGCTGCCCAGCGGCGCCGCCTGGGTACCGAATTGGGCTTGGCTGGCGCCGGCTTCGGTGGTGGTTTCCACCACTTGCACCAGGGCGGAACCCGCCACCGCACCGCCACCACCCGCCGCACCGACCAGGTTGCTGTAGAGCTCGCTAGTGGCCGTGGCCAGAATTTGCGTAGCACCGGCACGCACACGGGTGTCAGCCAGGTTGTCGGCGGCGCTCAGCGCCTCACCCACCCAGGCGCGGGTGATGGCTTGGTCGAGCACCAAAGCCATATTGGCGCTGACGCCCACCAAACCACCGCTCAAGCCCAGGGCATTGGCGCTGAATTGCTGCAAAGCGTCGGCGCTGACCAACAGACTGCCGACATTAAGGTCGCTGCCTTTATCGACGCGTGCTTCAGTACTGCCTTTGGCCACGATCACCGCCACGTTACCGGCGGCGCCGACGATACCGCCGCCGGCACTGGCCAATACGCTGCTGGCAAACTGTGTGGACTTGGCCAGCACCTCGGTAGCCGCCCGACTGGCGAGCTTGGCATTGCTGATCAGGGCGGTGGTTTCACGTTGAATAACGGTGGTATCCAACGCCCCAGCCACGGCCGCCACGCCAAGGCTGAACGCCGCGCTGGCCAGGTAGCTGGCGCTCATGGCATGGCTGGCCGCGCCGACCAGCACTTGCTGCGCCGCGTCGGCACCGCTGGCCTGATTGATCTGTGCACCGTCGATACTGGCGCGGGTTACCCCGCCAATCACATTGCTGTTGCCGATGCCAGCAACCGAAGCGCTGTACAAAGGCACAAACGACACCGCGCCGGCTGCCGCCAATTGGCCGACTTGCTGCACCGAACTGGCCTGTACCGCCAGGCCGCGGAACTGCCGCGAGCCCAACGCCAGGCCAGGAATCGGGTTGAACTGCTCGGCGCTGCTCCACAGGCGGTCGCCTTGTTTCGGCCCGTTGAGCAAGCTGCCATCGTCAATGCTCGCGGCCTTGCCCAAGGCCAATGCGCTGACGCTGGTGTCGCTTCCGCTGATTCCGGCGGTGGTGCTGCCTTCGATCACATTGACCGTGGTCGAGCCGCCGACCGAGGCCGTGCCGCTGCCCATAAAGGCCCCGGCCGCACCGCTGATTTGGTCAATGGCACGGGCCGACACGCTGACGTTGTTTTGCGCCAGCACCCACGCACCCTGTTCAATAAATGCGCGCGCCGAGCTTTGAATCACGTTGGTGGCCGCCGAACCCCCAATGGCAGCGGTACCGGCGGCGGCGCCGCTGATCGAAGCTGAGCGGATGGTGCCGGCCGACTGCGCACTTACGCTCAAATCGCTCAGGCTCCAACCTTGATTGCCCTTGCGGCCCAATACCCGGGCTTCAACTTCATTGGCCACCCGGTTCACCGAGGTCGCGGCGCCAACGGCGGCGTTGCCGGAAGCGGCCGCGCCACCGGACAGTGCGGCGATGGTGGAGGTGTCTTCGGCCTTAACGCTAAGCACGCCGGCTGAGCCTGCGCTGCCGTCGATCTGCGCACGGGTGACCGCGCCAATATTGTTGCTGGCATTGGACAGCGCCACAGCGCCGCTGCCACCAATGCTGCCACTGACCGCCAAGGTGGCGATGGTGCCGGTGGTACGCGCGGCAACATCCAGCGCCGAGCTGCCGGCCTCGATGGTGCTCGCCGAAATACGCGCAATACGTTGCTGCTCGATGGTGCTGATAGCCACGGCACCAGCACCCGCGCCGCTGCCACCGACTTGCAGGTTGCCCGCGCCGGTATAGATATCGGCGGCGCCGGTGGTCACCAGCACTTCAACGCCGTTGGCGCCTTGCACCGTGCTGTTATCCAGGCTGGCGCGTTCCTCGCCCTGAATGACGTTAACCGCCAGCGACGCGCCCACGGCCGCCGAACCGGCGCCTGCCGCGCCAACCGCCACTGAGCGAATGCCCGAGGCACCGCCACTGCGCAGGCTCAATTTGCCGTTGAGGATCAGGTTGCTGGCCGTCACCTCGGCCACCCGCTTGGCCAGAATAATGTTGTTGGCGTTGGCCACCCCGACCGAGACATTACCGGCGCCGCCGACGGTACCGGCCAGACTCCAGATTTCGCGGCTGCCGCGGCTGGAATCGAGGCTCAGGCTGCCGAGCTCCAGGCGACTGTCGCTGACGCTGACGGTTTCCGCGCCTTCGATAACGTTGCTGGTGGTCGAACCGGTAATGGCCGCTGTGCTGGCGCCGGCACCGGAAACTGCCGCGGCGTAAATGGCTTGGTCGAGGCTGGCCTGCAGCACGCCACTAGCAAAGCCCTTGATATCGCCCTTGCTGATCAGCGCGCTGCGCTGCGCGCCGATACGGTTAACCGAGAAGGCGCCACCGACACCGGTATTGCCCGAACCAGTGACTTGCCCCGACAGCGAGGCGATCAACATGCCGTTGCCCTGAGCGGCATCGAGCTTGAGGGTTTTGCCGCTACCGCTGGTGTACAGATGGCCGCCGGACACACTGACCGTATCGCTGCCATCGATATTGTTCACCACCACCGAGGCGCCCACACCGGCGGTGCTGCCACCCACGGCGTTGACGCCAACACCCCAAATCTGCCCATCCAGACCCGACGCCAGGCTGGCCGAGCCAGTCAGGTCAACCTCACTGTCGCTCAAGGCGGCCTTGCGCTCGGCGTCTACCAGGTTAATGGCGATGGCCGAGCCCACTCCGGTATTGCTGCCGCTGGCCGCCAGGTTAAAAGCCAGCGACCAAATGCTGGCGGCAGTGCCGGCCTGGGTGGTGCGAATAAATAGATCGTCGGCGCTGACCTTGGCATTTCGCAGTGCGGCCAAGGTGCTGTCAGCAATGCGGTTAAAGGTAAACGCGCCGCCAACGGCGACATTGCCGGAGGTGGCGGCTGCCGATAGTGCGGCGGTAATAATGCGGTTTTGCTGCGCGGCCTCAACCGTCAGGTCGCCACCGAGTTGGTACATGCCCTTGTCTACCGTTGCTTGCACGTTGTGCTGCATATCGCTGATGGCCGCAGCGCCGCCCACGGCGGTCGAGCCGCTGCTACCGGTGATATTGCCGGCCAGGGAATACTGGCCGCCGCTGCGTTCGGCGCTAAGGCTAAGGTTGTTGGCCTTGAGGGTGCGATTGGCCATATCCAGGCCGGCAATCACCGAACCGCGACCGATCAGCACCGTGGAAGAGCCCGACACACCGGCTTCCGCGCTGCCCGCACCGGATACAGCGGCCGCCAGCACATCGGCGCTGTGCCGCGCGGCAATGGTCAGGTCGCCGCTAAGGTCAACCTGGCTGTTGGCCAGGTTGGCGCTGTAGTCACTGCCGGCATAGACCACCGCCAGCGAGCCACCCACACCCGCTTTACCGCCCGATGCGCCAAGGCTGCCGGCGACGGCCAACACCGCTTCGCCAGCGATATTGGCGTCGAACAGGTCTGCGGTGCCGGTTTTGCCGTTGAGCAGGTCTTTGTCGACATCACCCTTGACCTGAATGGCCGAGACGGTGCTGCCACCGCCCAGGTCCAGGCCGCTGTCGAGCAAGGTGGCGTTGGCGGCGCTGCTGAACTGCGCGTCTAGCGCCGTAGCTCCGGAAACACTTTGCGCGGTGAGGTTAAGCGCGCCGCCTTGCAACGACGACAGTACCGGGCTGCCGCCAGCGGTGGGCTGATAGGCATCGATCCGCGCTTTGACCTGATTGGCCAGCACCAGCGCCAACAGCGAGCCGGCGCCGGCACCGCTGTCACTGCCGGTACTGACGGCGCCGGCCAGAGCACCGGCCAGTACGCGCGAAGCGCTGGCGGCGGCGACGTCCATACGGGCAAAGTTGCTGGCGTTGCTGCCCAGCCATTCGGCCGCCAAGGTATTGGCCAACACGCCGACCACCAGCGAGCCACCGGCGCTACCGCCATTGCCTTTACTGCCGGCAAAGGCGCCGCCACCGAGCATCACGCGGGCGCGGTCATAGGCGCTGACTTCAATATTGCCCGGCGCCGCCAGACGTTGTTCAACCTGGCTGTTTTCCACCAACGCGCGGGTACGGTTACCCATATAGGCGGCCGAGCCCGACAGCGCGACGGCGACGTTTTTCTCGCTACCGGCGGTGGCCACGGCCAGGCCGAGGCCAATGGCGATCTGATCGCCAGCACTCAACGCCTGCACCTGCAGCAGGTCATTGCCGCGCAACTGCACATTGCCGACGCGGGCGTCGGTCTCGTTCAGCAAGTGGTTGTAAGCGAGGGCACCGGAGAGCGCCGAGCTGGATTCACTCTTGGCGCTGCCGGCCAAGGTCAGCGCGCCGGAACCGGAGCCGCTGAATTGGTGCGTCTGGTTGAGCGCCAGTACATGCACCTTGCTGCCGGCGGTGCCGGGGTCGCGCGGGTCGAGGACGATATCGCCCAGGTCCGCACGGCTGCGCTGGCGCGACACGTTAATGCTGCTGGAGCCTGCCGCCGCCAGGGAAAAGCCCTGGCCTTCGCTACTGCCGCTGCCGCCGCTGTCATCGCTTTTGAATTTGCTTTTGAAGCTTTCCCAAGCGCCGGTCAGCTTGGAATAGTCGCCGGACTTCACCTCTTTGATGCCGGTTACCAAACTGTCGAGCCCATTGAGCACCGGGGCAACGTTAGTCACACCGAGGGTAATGGACTGCAACAGCGCCTGGCCAAAGCTGGTGGCCAGTTCGGCGGTCGGCTTGCCAATATCACCGGCCTTTTGTGTAGCGCTGTCTTGTTGCTCTTTTTCTTCCTTACCTTTGGCCACCGCGCCAGCAATGGCAAAGGCGCCGCTCTGGCCGGAACTCATGGCTTCAACGTCAAGCACATTGGCCTTCCACGCGCCTTTGCCGGTAGCACTCAAGCCCTGGCCAAGTACGCTGGGGCGCCAGGCGCGGTTATCACCGACCAGGGCATTCACGTCGGTGGTCAGCACATTAAGGGCCAGACCACCGCCTACCCCCGCGCCGCCGCCCGAGGCTACGGCACCGGCCACCGTCCACAAGCCCAGGCGATGCTCCGCCGACACGCCGATACGGTTGGCTTCTAGCGTAGCGGTGTTGTGGATTGAGGCGTTGACGTGAGATGTCAGGGTGTTGGCCACGGCGGCGCCATTGGCCGCCGCGCTGACGCCCTCGCCTGCGGATGGGCTGATGGCCAGAATGAGGTCATCTTGCAGGGCTTGCACCTGCACGCCTTCGGCCTTGACCACGGCCTCGGCGCCAATGCCGGCTACGGCATTGCTGGAAATCGTCTGCACATTCAACGCGCCACCGAGCGCCGATGGCTTGCCGCTGGAAGCGCTATCGGCCTCGCCACCGACGCTGGTGCCAAACAAGAACATGCCGATATTGCCGGCAATGGCCAACTCCTGCAGTTGGTTGCCGGCCGCCACCGTGATCGGCTGCGCCCAGTTCCAGGTGCGGTTGTCGGCCATGGCACTCAAGGCAATCAGCTGGCCTTGGCCATCGAAACGCTCGGCCAGACCTTCCAGCGGCGAACTCTGCCAGGCCTGATTGTTGTTGGCCAAAGCGGTCAGGGTGACCCTGTCGCCGACCCAGGCGCGGGTATCGACCAGATTGGTCAGCACCGAAATAGAGCCGGTGATGGCCAGCTCGTCCGAGGTGCCTGTGGAGTTGGCGTATTGCGTGGAGAACAGCCCGGCCAGGTCATTGGGCCAGCCACTCAGGCTGAGCATGCGTTTGGCGACGTCGCTGAGCGAGCTCCAGCGATCAAAGCCGCCCAGGCTCAGCGGCTGAATATAGTTGGCGCCCAAGCCAATACGCTGGGCGCTGATCTGCGCACCATCCCCGATCAGCGCGCGCGTGCCCTGATTCAGGGTGGCAATGGCTACGGCCATGCTCAGGGAATAGTCGTTCTGGTCGGAGCCTTTGGACGAGCCGTTGACCGTGCTGGTGGTCAGGTTATGCAGCTCGCGAATCTCTTGCAGGGCCGTGGCGCTGAGGTTGCCACCCAGGTTCAGCTGCGCGCCGCTGCCAATACTGGCCTCTGCCTGCTGATCGCTGACGACCAAACCAAGCGAGGCGGCCAAGCGGAATTTGCTATCGCTGGGCTGAGTCGGGTTGACGTCTTTGAACTTACTCATCACGAAGTTCTTGATCGGGTCAACGGTGCCTACTGCGCGGAATTTGATGAAGTCCGCCAGGCTTTTGCCGGCCTGGGAACTGGCCTCGTTGTGCTGACGCGACACCAGGTTGGTGGCGCTGATATCCAGGTTACGCGCGCCGCTCAGGTTGGCATTGAAGGCAGCTGTGGTGCTGTTTTTCAGAATGCTCAGGGCCAATACCGCGCCACCGGCAGCGCCGTTGCCAATCGATTTAAAGCTGGCTTTATTGCTGATGTCCTGCTCGCTCAGGGCCAGCAGGCTGACGTCGCCGCGGGTAGACAGCAATGCGCCGCTGTTAACCTTGGCCGAGGTGCGCAGGTCGGTATTGGCAATGGCCACGGCAAAGCCGGTGGTGGTGGCCGCATTGCCTTGCGCGTCGTGGCCGTTGGAGGCTTCGGCTTGCACATCCAACTTGTTTTCGCTGTGCGTCTGAATGGCGATGCCCTGCTCGCCGGTCAGCTTGGCGCCAGCGCCAATGTCGACGCTGGTCACCCCGCTGATACGGCCAAACGCCATCCCAGCGTTGAACGGCAGCAGCGACTGCAGCACCGGGATGGAAAAGCTTTTGGTGCCAACCTCGCGCGTGCTGTCGGCCTTGACCAATAGCGTGCGACTGGCTTGCAGGTCGGCGCTGCCGAGCACCTCGACCTTGGAGTCGGCCTGGGCAATGGACGCCGCCAGAAACGGAATCAGCGCCGACAGTTCACTGAAGTCGGCAGGGTCGGCGCCCAGCGCTTTGAGCTGGTCCACATTGCTTAGTGAGCCAATGCCGGTAACCGGTGCCACCAAGTCGCCAAGCACCTTGCCCCAGGCCTGCTCGTCGGTCCAACCGTTATCGTTTTTGATCTTCAGCAGATCATTTTTCAGCGCATCGCTATCAAACAGAGAGCCCAACAGCGACGGGTCGACAATGGCGGTGGCGTTGCTGCTAAGGATAATGGCGCCAGCTTTGAGGGTGCCGCCCACCTTGATGCTGGCGTCGGCCGCCGAGTAACCCCCGAGCTGTTTGCTCACGGCAGTGGCGCTGATGTTGATATCGCCAGAACGGAACGCCTCGGCATGGCTGGCATCCAGCACGGCGCCCTGCTCAATGTTGACACTGGCCACACCGCGCTCAGGCGCCAGCAGCGAGTTGGGTTGGCTGGTGAGTTTGTCGGTCAGGGCGGCGACGGTGGTGATCGAGCCGTCTTCGCAAATGGTGCAGCCACCATCGCTGATGGCGTTGACCGCAATGTCTCCGGAATTGCCGGCGCCAGTGGCTACGGTGCTGACTTTGGCCCCCGCACGTACGTTGATCACACTGCCTTGCAGGGTCACGTTGCCGCTGTCTTTCCCGGCTGCGCCCTGGCTGGAAACCCGCGCCGAGGCGGTCAATTCCAGCGAATTGCCACCGGCCACCGACACGCTGGCACCGCTGGTGTCGGCCATCATCGCCGCCAGCTCGCCGGCAATCTGTGCCGAGTCACGGCCAACAATGCGCACTGCCCCGTCGGCACGTTGCACCGCTTGGCCCACGGACAGCCCCTGGGTGTTTACCGTGCCCTGGAATACCGCGTCGGCGATATCCATACCGCCTTCGACGCGCGCGCCCTGGGCGATAACGGCGGCGGCGCCAAAGATATTCACCGAGCCCACGGCATTGACCTTGCCGTTGATCTCGACCTTGCCACGGTCCGTGCCGGGCAAGTCGGTCAGCACACCGGCGTCGTTGTATTTGCCAGCACGCAGCTCGTCGACCATTTTCGCTGCGGCTTCGTCCGAGACAATGCCCACGGCGCCAGACAGCAGCTGCATCTGCTGCGCCGACGGTGTGGTGATGGTCAGGCTGCCGACGTTAACCACGCCGCTGGCGCCCACCAGCATGCCGTGGGGGTCGGCAAAAATAATGTTGCCGCCGATGCGGTTGCCGTCGGTAAGCACGCCGTTCAGGGTGCCATTGATGATGACCCGGGTGTCATGCACCAGGTTGACCAGGTTGCTCGCGCCGCTGGGCACGTAGAGGTTGACGGTATTACCGCTGCCCACCTGGAACTGCTTGAAGCTGTTAAAGCCGGTCTGGCCGCGCACGGTCGCCGTGGTGATATCGGTGACCACGCCCTTGGTCACCACCGTGGTCGCGGTACCCGGGTAGGTGATGGGCATATCGCCCGCCGCGTAAGTGCCGCCGCCGACCACAATGGTGTTGGCATCCGCCCAAGCCGCCGGCGCGCCCATGCTGACCAGAATGGCCGCCGCAATACGGGTGGGCTGAAAACGCTGCACCGTAGGCACACGGCTGGTCGAACGGGGGGATGGGCGCTTGACCGGCATGGCGGACCTCACTGTCACGAATGGGGAATATCACAGGCTGTGAATTCTCCTCATTGGCTATAAGTGAGTGCTAGGAGAGGCCATTCATGCTTGTGAATGGCCATTCATAGGTTTTGCTCAGGCCGGCTGCAGGCTGATCTCGCTCTCCCCGACCAGGCGGTAACCCTTACCGTAGACGGTCAGAATCAGTTGCGGGCGGTTGGCATTGAGCTCCAATTTGCGCCGCAGGCGTACCACCAAGGCATCGACGGTACGCACGTCAACTTCCTCATCGCCATCCTGGCCACGGCGCACGCAATTGAGCAGGTCATGGCGGTTGACCGCATTGCCTCGGCGCTCGATCAGGCCGATCAATACGGCAAATTCGCCGGGGGTGAGGTTTACGTCCTGACCTTGCTGGTCGAGGATATGCCGGCGCAGCAGGTCGACACGAAACCGGCCGAGACGCAGATTGAAATCAGCCTCACGCTCGCCCCCGCCGCAGCGGCGCAACAGGCTGCGCACTTGCGCCAAGAGAATGCCCAGGTTGAGGGGTTTGGTCAGGTAACAATCGGCACCGGCTTCCAGGCCCACCACGCGGTCGTAGTCTTCGTCGCGCACAGTGACCAACACGATGCCCAGCAACGGGTGGCGGCGACGCAGTTGTGCGGTGACCGTCAGGCCGTCCAGATCCGGCAGGCCGATATCTACCAATACCAGCGCTGGGTTCAGGCTTTGCACCAGTTCCAGACACTGACGACCGGAGTCGGTGGCATATACCTCGTACCCGGCGTTCTGTAGGTACATCACCATCATCTCGCGGATTTCCGGCGCGTCCTCGACGACGACCAACTTATCGGCCATTACCTGTTTTCTCTCGTGAGCGGTCGGGCGCGGATTCTGCCGTAAAGTGGCGGCACCTTGCCACCTTCTGCGTCAGTTAGCCTCACTTGCGGTTTCGCGCTGCCACGCTTCCAGCATCAACAGATGCTGGTCGAGCACCGCCAGCAGTTGCGGCACCTGCTGCAACTGACGGGTGCGCTCGGCTTCGCGAGCCAGTTGATCAAGACCAAAATTCAACGTACTGCCGCGCAAGCGATGACACAGCGCCTCCAATTGCGCTTGAGCATCGGCTCTGCCATCCAGTGCCGCCAGGGAGCCGCGAACTTCGTGCAGGGAACTGCAAAGTGTCGGCAGCAAGCGGTCAAACAACGTCGCCCCCAGCCAACCGCGTAACAGGGCAATACGCTCTTGGGATATCTCACCCACGCTCACATCGGCCACCGCGACGGGCGACTCCAGGGTTTCCAGCAGCTGCAGCAACTGCTCGCGGCGCAGCGGCTTCACCAACACGCCGATCAGGCCCGCCTCGCGGCACAGGCGCTCATCCAATTCCTCGGCATTGGCGGTCAGCGCCACCAGTAATGGCGCCGCACCGCGAGCCTGTTCGACGATGCGCCGGCTGGCGCTGAGCCCGTCGATATCCGGCAAACGCATGTCCATCAGCACCAGATCAAAGCGCGTCGCCAGGCACGCGGCCACCGCATCAAGACCGCAACTGGCCGTACTCACCTGGCAACCCCAGCTGTGCAACAGCTCAGCGGTTACCAAGCGGTTGACCTCGACGTCTTCAACCAGCAGCACGCGCATGCCTTGCAGCAAGGCCACGGCTTCATCCACCGCTAGCGGCTCCTCAGCTGGCGGCCAGTCGAGACAGAGCTGCATGCAGGTGCCACGCCCCGGCGCGCTGTCCAGGTGCAGGCGCCCGCCAATTAGCTCCGTCAAGCGCGCGGTGATATACAAGCCCAGGCCGATGCCCGGTTGGCCGGCCGCTGGGTCACGCACAAAGGCTTGAAAAATGCTTGCCTGCAATTCGGCGCGGATGCCGGGCCCGGTATCGCGCACTTCCAGTTGCAAGCCCTGCTCGCTCCACGCGAGATGGATGGACACCTCGCCTTCATCGGTGAACTTCAGCGCATTACCGAGCAGGTTGTAGAGAATCTGCCGCAGCGGTTTCGGATTACCCAGCACATAAGCGGGCACCTGGTCCGCGCACTGGATCGTCAGCGCCAAACCACGGGCCTCGGCCTGGGGAGCAAAGATGGCGGCACACTCTTCAACCAAGCGAGCGGGGGCAAACGCCTGCGGCGGCGGCAGTTGCAGTTTCTCGGCGCGGCTTAACAGCATCAGGCCATCGAGCACATCGGTAAGGCTTTGCGCGGCGGCTTGTACGGTGTCGATGCGCTGCTGCTGAAGATCGTCCAAGCCATCAGGGTTCAACAGCTGCAAATGGCCTTGAATCGCCACCAGGGGTGTTCGCAGTTCATGGCTGAGCATGGCCTGACGCTCCAGCGATTGCTGGGCCTCGTGCAACGCTTGGTCGCGCGCAACCTCCAGGGCTCGGGTTCGCTCCTCTACCCGCGCTTCCAGCGAGGCATTCAGGCGTTGTAGGTCGGCGCGCAGCTCGTTACTGCGTTGCAACGCGGCCAGCACCCGATTGCCCACCACCAGACCGTGGGAGAGCAGAAACACCAGTACGCCCAGGGGAATCAGGTTGAGGGTTGGCACACTGAGCGAATACATCATCAGGTCGTTAACAATGGTGGCGTCCATCGCCAGCATGCCCAACAACACCGCCAATGCCCCGGCACGCCCACGCTTGGCCGCCAGCAACAAAGCGCCGAGAAAATACAGCTCGCTCAGCAGTAGCCACAGCGCGCAGGGGTCACGCAACAAGGTAAAAAACGAGGCCGGCATAAACAGCGTAAGCCCCGCCCCCAGCGCGCCAACCACCGCCATGACGCGTAGCACGCGCGCGGATATTTCCCCGGGAAACAGGCGCATCAGCAAAAAGCCGTACACCGGGGCAAACAGGTGACCGGACAAGTACTCCAGGCGGTAGATCCACAGCGCCGGCCATTGCAGATAGTGGTCAAGCAACTCACCGCTGGAAGCGGCCCGCAACCCCGCCAACACCAGCAGCACGGCAAACGGCGCGCCACCCAGCGAGCGAGCGGCGCTGCGATCAAGCAGGCCCATAAACAAGGCCATCATAAATGCCGCGCCCAGCGTCAGCAGGTACAACGCGCGCTGGCGGCTGGTATCCAGCTGCAAGTCTTGCAACGTGCCGGCACGCACGGCCATGTCGATGCCGCCCTCGTGGTGGAAATGGTTGGACAGTTCCACCCGCACCTGGACCCGCGCCTGGCCATCGGGCAGAGGCACGATGGCCGATTGCAACCGTGGCACTTCGTCCTCAGCCGCACCGGGCCGGCCGCGCTCGAGCACCATCACGCCGTCGACCCAGATGCGCGCCGCTGATTTGAAATCATCAAAGTACAGCGCTAACGGACGCGCGTGCTCCGGCATCAACAGCTCAGTGCGCAGCTCAATGCGGCCAAAGCCCACCTGCCCCCAAGGCACCGCAGTACCTTTATTCCAGGTAAAGGGCACGTGCACGCGTTCTTCGGCTTGCTGCGGTTCCAGCCAGAGCAATTGCCACTCGCCGGTAAGCGGCTGCATCGCCTGGCGCGAAGGGTCCCACTGGCGCAGGTCATTCAGCGCCGAGGCCCGCGCCGGTTGCAGCAATATCAGGAGCGACAGCAGGGCAAACAAACCTAGACGCAACGCGGACACGACCTTCCCTCAGACTTGGGCCGGCGCGGGGCGCTGGCGATTTGATGGCGGAGTCTAGGGGATGACAGGGAACGATGGGAATCCATCACCGGCCAGTAGCGTCTGGCAGAAGCCGGGAAGCGGCAAGGAGGCGGTGCAACAGATGGTGTCCCCTGCTGGAGTCGAACCAGCATCTAGCCCTTAGGAGGGGCTTATTCTATCCATTGAACTAAGGAGACAAACGCGGCGAGCCGGCAACGCTGCCGACCGGCCGGCATGTTAACGGCGAGCCGCGTTTTTGTCATGTGCGCCGGGCCTAAAAAAACACCGCGGCCCTGCTCCAGGGCCAGCGGTGTTAATCAACCACGATTACGCCGCGCTGACGTACAAGGTCGCTTGTGCAGCCTTATCGCTTTGCAGCGCGCGACGCAGTTCATCAGCCTGACGACTGACCGCCAGCAGTGCCTGATCCTTGACATGGCCGTAGCCGCGAATACGCTCCGGCACCCGCGCCAAGGCCAGGGCGCTATGGCGTTTGGCTTCCTCAAGGTGCTGCAGAATCAGCGCCACATCGGCCTCGTAAGTGCCAATCAACTCGCGCTCGGTGCGCCGCTCTTGGCTGTAGCCGAACGGGTCCAGACGACTGCCACGCAGGAACTTGAACCTCGCCAGCACGGCAAAGGCCTGCAACATCCAGGGCCCAAAGCTACGTTTGCGCAACTCGCCAGTGCGCGCATCACGCTTGCTCAGCCACGACGGCGCCAGGTGAAATTGCAGGCGATAGTCGCCTTCAAACTGCTGGGCTAATTGCCGCGTGAACTCGCCATTGCTGTACAGACGCGCCACCTCGTATTCGTCTTTGTAGGCCAGCAATTTGAAGTAGTTAAACGCCACGGCTTCGGTCAGTGCCGGGGCTTGGCCGGGAAAAGCCTGCGCTTCTGCCTCACGCACGCGACCGAGCAGCGCCAGGTAACGCTCGGCGTAGGCGCTGTCTTGGTACTCGCGCAAGGTTGCCGCATTGCGTTCGATCCGTTGCTCCAGGGTTTGCTCTTTCTCAGCAAACTGCGCTGCCGCGTTGGGCTTGGCCAATTTCGCCACCGCCTCAGGCGCATGGGCGGCACGACGCCCCCAGAGAAACGCCTGCTGGTTAAGTGAAACGGCCACTGCGTTTAGCTCAATGGCTTGGTTGATGGCCTCAGCGCTAACCGGCACCAGGCCCAGCTGGTAGGCGTAGCCGAGCATAAACAGGTTGGTGGCGATGCTATCGCCCATCAACCCGGTGGCTAGCTCGGTGGCTTCAACAAAGTGGGTTTTCTCTGCACCCACGGCCTCAATAATGGCTTGCTGCATGGCCGCCGCTGGGAACTCGGCGTTGGGGTTGCGGGTGAACTCGGCAGTCGCAGCCTCATGGCTGTTTACCAGGGCATGGGCGATTTGGTCGTTGAGCTTGGCCAAGGCTTCTTCACTGGCGGCCACCACCAGATCGCAGCCCAGCAACAGGTCGGTTTCGCCGGCAGCGATACGCACGGCATAGATATCGTCCTGCGCAGCGGCGATGCGGATATGGGTGATCACCGGACCAAACTTCTGCGCCAGGCCGGCCTGGTCGAGCACGCTGCAGCCCTTACCTTCAATATGCGCCGCCATGCCTAACAACGCGCCAACGGTGGTCACCCCGCTGCCGCCCACGCCGGGCAAGAGGATGTTGTAAGGGCGCTCCAAGGTCGGCTGTACCGGCTCCGGCAACTGCGGAAATTCCGCGCCATGGCCCAGCGCCTCGGGCTTGCGCAGGCGGCCGCCATGTACGGTCACAAAGCTTGGGCAGAAACCGTCGACACAGCTGAAATCCTTGTTGCAGGAGTTTTGGTCGATCTCGCGCTTGCGCCCTTGGGCAGTTTCCAGCGGCAGTACCGACAGGCAATTGGATTTCACGCTGCAATCGCCGCAGCCCTCGCATACCGCCGAGTTGATAAACGCCCGTTTAGCTGGGTCGACCAATTTGCCGCGTTTGCGCCGACGGCGTTTTTCCGTGGCGCAGGTTTGGTCATAGATGATTACCGAGGTGCCTTTGAACTCACGCAACTCACGCTGCACGGCGTCCAACTCGCGCCGATGGTGGAAGGTGACGATGGGGGCAAAGGTAGTCCGGGTCGGGTATTTGTCCGGCTCATCAGAAACCAGAGCGATGCGCTTCACGCCTTCGGCAAACACTTGCTGGCTGAGCTGGTCGACACGCAATTCGCCGTCGATCGGCTGGCCGCCAGTCATGGCCACCGCATCGTTGTAGAGAATTTTGTAGGTGATGTTTACTCCCGCCGCGACCGCTGCGCGCAGGGCCAACTGGCCGGAGTGGAAGTAGGTGCCGTCGCCCAGGTTTTGGAAAATATGCGGGGTGTCGGTAAACGGCGCCTGACCGATCCAGGTCGCGCCCTCGCCGCCCATTTGCGTGAAGGTGTCGGTGTTGCGGTCCATCCACTGCGTCATGTAATGGCAGCCGATGCCGCCTTGGGCGCGACTGCCGTCCGGCACCTTGGTCGAGGTGTTATGTGGGCAACCGGAACAGAAATGCGGCGTGCGTACCGTTTTGTGTTTCGGTGCCGCCAGGGCTTTTTCTTTGGCCGCTAGAAAGGCCAGGCGCGATTCGATTTGCTCGCTGGAATAGATCGGCGCCAGGCGCTTGGCGATGGCGCGGGCGATCATAGCTGGCGTTAGCTCGCTAAGGTTGGGCAACAAAGAGGCGCCCTCCTCGTCAAACTCGCCAACTACCCGCGGGCGTTTATCCACCGGCCAGTTGTAAAGCTGACCGGTCAGTTGGTCTTCGATGATGCTGCGTTTTTCCTCGACCACCAGAATTTCGTCCAGGCCTTGGGCGAACTGGTGCACCGACACCGGCTCCAGTGGCCAACTCATGCCCACCTTGAGCACGCGCAGGCCCACCTGGGCGCACAGTTCGTCGTACAAGCCGAGGTCGACCAAGGCCTGGCGCACATCCAGATAGGACTTACCGGTGGTGATAATGCCCAGGCGCGGGTTGGGCGAATCGAGCTTTACCTGGTTCAGGTTGTTCGCCAGGGCAAAGGCGCGGGCGGCGTAAATCTTGTAGGTGTTCAGGCGTTTTTCTTGCACCAAGGGCGGGTCGGGCCAGCGGATATGCACGCCGTCTTCTGGCAGTTGGAAATCGGTGGGCAGTTGCACCTGCATGCGCAGCGGGTCGACATCGACAACGGCCGAGGAATCGACGTTCTCGGCGATGGTTTTCAACGCCACCCAGCAACCGCTGTAACGCGACAGCTCCCAGCCGAGAATGCCGTAGTCGAGAATTTCCTGAACGTTGGCCGGGTTAAGCACCGGAATCGACGCGGCGATAAACGCGTGCTCGCTCTGGTTGGCAATGCTGGACGACTTACAGCCGTGGTCATCGCCTGCAAGCAGCAGTACGCCGCCGTGGGCAGAGACACCGGCCGAATTACCGTGCTTGAACACGTCGCCGCAGCGGTCCACGCCAGGGCCTTTGCCGTACCACATAGCAAACACACCGTCGTAGCGCGCGCCGGGGAACAGGTTGGTTTGCTGGCTGCCCCATACCGAGGTCGCCGCCAACTCTTCGTTGACGCCGGGCTGGAAGTGGATGTGGTTGTCTTGCAGAAAGGTTTTGGCTTCCCACAGGCTCTTGTCGAGATTGCCCAACGGCGAGCCACGGTAGCCGGAGATAAAACAGGCGGTGTTCAGGCCATGGGCACTGTCGCGCTGTTTTTGCAGCATGGGTAGGCGGGTAAGTGCCTGGGTACCTGTGAGGTAGAGATGACCGGTTGCGAGTCGGTACTTGTCATCCAGGCGGATCTCGGCCAGAGACATAGCGGGCGCTCCTGTTATTTTTATGGCGACCTGGGTGGCTACGGTTAATGCCACCGTTACTTCGCTTGCGGCAGGATCACCGCCGCAAACGCATGGCTAAGAATATGACCGGACGGTATCGCTTTTTTCTTTCTATTTTTAGTCTGCCAAGCCACTCTTGCGCATGAACTATCCAATAAAAACAAAAATTGAGAATAGGTTATGCAAAGCCCACTTAGCCCTATTGATCGCAAGATTCTTCGCCTGCTGCAGCACAACGCCGATTTGTCGGCGGCAGAAATCGCCGAAAAGGTCGAGCTCTCTCAATCGCCGTGCTGGCGGCGCATTCACCGCATGCAGGAAGAAGGGCTGATCGAACGCAAGGTCGCCCTGCTCAATCCAACGCTGCTAGGCTTTTCCATCACAGTGTTCGTCAACATCAAACTCTCGGCACACGGGCGCAACAACCTTACCGAGTTTGAACAGGCAATCGTCGGCTACCCACAGGTGCTGGAGTGTTTCACCATGGCCGGCGGGTCGGACTATTTGCTCAAGGTCGTCGCCAAGGATATCGCCAGCTACGAGCGCTTTCTGCGCGACCAACTGCTGCAGCGCCCCCATGTGTTGGAGGCCCACTCCAACATCGCCATGAGTGAAGTGAAGCGCACCACCGAGCTGCCATTGGATTTGGTTTAGCGGCAGATCAGCGACGGTGGCGGGCGATAAGTTCGAGCAAGGCGGCGACGGTGTGCGCGAAGTTCGCCGAGTTATCGAGTATGTGCATTGTCGAGTCTGTGTCGCTGGCAGCGGGTTGGAACTGCGCGTTGCGCGCGAGACGAGCCTCTATCTCAGCTATCGACTCCCGACCACGCGCCAGTAAGCGCTGGCGCAGCACGGCTGGGTCGACCGTCAATAAAATCGCTAGAAGATCGGGGTAGCGCTGCCGCGCCTCAGGTAAATAGGCCCGTGAACCGTTAACCAGCACATCATCTCCGGCCGCCAGCCATTCGTTGATGTGCTTGGGGATACCATAGGCCAAGCCATTCGCGCGCCAACTCATCGCAAAAGCGCCATCGGCCTCTAGCCGGTCAAACTGCTCGGGGGTGACAGCTTCAGCATCCTCGCCAACCGCCTCGGCGGAGCGGGTAATTACCCGCCGAACAACATGACAACGCCGCGCTTCAAGCTGCGGATGCGCAGCCTGAAGCAGGCTGTCTTTGCCTGAGCCGGAAGGTCCGATCAAAAAAATTAGTGTGCCCATCTACCCTTAACCTCAAAGCCTGTGCCGCGCATCCACCTCTACTACGCGAAGGTCAGCGGCAATCTTGCCTGATCACCAGCGCTCTATGCAGGTAAATGGGTCGAACCGCTCAAAGCTGAGTGTTTCAGCTATGACGCGGCCGTAAACATCGGCTTTAATTAACGGCACTGGGGTACCAAATTTGCCAGCTTTGACAAATGGCACTCATTTTCGACAGTTGGTGCTGGCACAAAGCCTTTAGCCGGTTCAAAATGCGACACAGATTTGGCGTCAAATAACTGATGCAGTGACTGCTAAGTCAATTGGGAGAATCAATCTCCCCGTTGAACGGCTAGTGCTATTGATGGTCAAACCGGTGACAATCATGCAGCCAAGTGCCAGCATCGCTTCCCTGAACTAACCGGTTTAAATGTATGCGCCCTATGAAACAGGCTATTTATTCCAGCCGTACGGCTGACAAGTTCGTCGTTCGTTTACCCGATGGCATGCGCGAGCGCATCGCGGATGTAGCGCGTAATCATCACCGCAGCATGAACTCCGAGATCATTGCTCGCCTGGAACAGAGCATGCTCCAGGAAGGCTCGCTGGACGAAGACCTGAGCATGCGCCTGGATAGACCGGAACTTTCTCTGCATGAGCGCGAGCTGCTGCAACGGTTTCGTCAGCTATCCCGACGCCAGCAGAACGCTTTGGTCTCGCTGATCGCCCACGATGCCGAGATGAATGCAGAAGAGGCCTAAACCGGCCTTCACGCTTCGCAATAAAGCCCCATAAAAAAACCGCCAGATTGGCGGTTTTTTTATGGGCGAAATAAGGCTCGGCCTAAAGTAAGAACAATGTCGCCAGGCCCAGGAAGATAAAGAAGCCGCCGCTGTCAGTCACAGCCGTAATCATCACACTGGAGCCTAACGCCGGGTCGCGCCCCAAGCGCGTCAGCGTCATCGGGATCAATACCCCCATAAGCGCAGCCAGTAACAGATTCAGCGTCATCGCCGCCGTCATCACCAAGCCTAACGACCAGCTGTGATAAAGCAGGTAAGCGACTATCCCGATCACCCCGCCCCACACCAAACCGTTAAACAACGAAACCGCCAATTCTTTGCGCATCAGTCGCGAGGTGTTGCCGGTGCTAACTTGATCCAACGCCATGGCCCGCACGATCATGGTGATCGTCTGGTTGCCCGAGTTGCCACCGATACCCGCCACAATCGGCATCAATGCCGCCAGCGCCACGAGCTTCTCGATAGAGCCCTCAAACAAGCCGATCACTCGCGATGCAATAAACGCCGTGACCAAGTTAACGGCAAGCCAAGACCAGCGGTTACGCAGCGACTTCCACACTGACGCAAAGATATCTTCCTCTTCGCGCAGACCCGCCATATTCAACACTTCGGTTTCGCTTTCTTCACGAATCAAGTCGACCATTTCGTCGATGGTCAGACGGCCGATCAGCTTGCCGTTTTTATCGACGACAGGCGCAGAAATAAGGTCGTAGCGCTCAAACGCTTGCGCAGCATCGTAAGCATCTTCATCGGGATGAAAACTTACCGGATCGTCTGCCATCACCTCGGCAACTTGCTTGTCGGGATCATTGACCAGCAGCCGCTTGATCGGCAGCACGCCTTTGAGTACGCCGTCGTAATCAACCACAAACAATTTGTCTGTGTGGCCTGGCAACTCTTTGAGTCGACGCAGATAACGAAGTACAACTTCCAGGCTGACGTCTTCGCGGATGGTGACCATCTCGAAGTCCATCAGGGCACCGATCTGGTCTTCCTCGTAAGACAACGCCGAACGCACCCGCTCGCGCTGCTGCGCATCAAGGGTTTCCATCAGCTCGTGGACAACGTCGCGCGGCAACTCTGGCGCCAGGTCAGCCAGTTCGTCGGCGTCCATATCCTTGGCGGCTGCAAGAATCTCGTGATCGTCCATGTCGGCGATCAGGGTTTCACGTACCGAGTCGGACACTTCGAGGAGGATATCGCCGTCGCGCTCAGCTTTGACCAACTGCCATACGGTCAGACGATCATCCAGCGGTAGCGCTTCGAGAATATGGGCAACGTCGGCGGAGTGCAGATCGTCGAGCTTGCGTTGCAACTCGGCGAGGTTCTGCCGGTGCACCAGGCTTTCAACCCGCTCCTGATTCTGGCCTTCCTGACGATGCGTCAGGTCTTCGACCAGCTTATGGCGGTGCAGCAGTTCAACGACTTGTGCGAGTCGGTCCTGCAGGCTTTCTTGCGGCTTTTTTACTTCTACTTCGGTCATAGCACACTCCACCCCCAGCGGCAGAGCGCGCCAAAGGGATCAATCAGTCAATTCATGATTGGTAAAGCGAGGTTTTGAGCTACTACTGGGTAAGTCCATGATGGCAATCCATAAGCCTCGGCGAGGCTGACTGGCAAATGATACCACTGCTCCCGAGCTTTGCATGTGAGAAATCTAGGCAAGAACAAGCGCTTGCACCATAAAGCTCGGTTATTTCTGAATCTTGTGTACGACGCATTGCAAAGCGCCGGAGGCACGATTAAGTGATGAAAAAATAGGCGTAGGGTGCTCTGGCAACCGTCACGGAGGACGCGCCATGCACCCATCCATTTACGCAACATCACTTATCTTCGCCCTCGCTCCAACAGCCCTTCTCGCGACTACAGTGCACCGGTGCGAAGACAGCAACGGCAGAATTACCTTTACCCATCTTGGCTGCCCGACTGATCAACAGCTGCTGCTCCAAGACGCCGACAACCCGCCACCTAGCGGTGAGGCGGCAACCCCCAAAGAGAAATCCACGAAAAAAGCCAAAACGGCCAAGCCCGAGGACAAACGCCAAGGCATTGTCGGCATTGGTCAGCATCAGGACGGCTGTGGCAATCAGGTAACGCCCAGTACCAGGCGCAAAGCCATGATCAATAAAGAGGCGCGCGCAGGAATGACACGCGCAGACGTCGAAAGCATGCTCGGCAAACCCGACAGCATCAGCAGCCAGAACGGCAAGGTGCGTTACAACTACGTCGACAAACAAGACAAGGGCCGCAAACGCAGCATCAGTTTTGATAGCGAGGGCTGCGTAAAACCCTAGGCAATAAAAAAGGGCCTGCATTTCTGCAGGCCCTTTAAATATGGTGCACTCAGGAGGATTCGAACCTCCGACCGCTCGGTTCGTAGCCGAGTACTCTATCCAGCTGAGCTATGAGTGCAAATTACAACTTTCAACTACTGTTCAAAGACTCTCGTATTACGTCTCTGGCTTAACAGCCGACCTGTTTTAACAACAAATCTGACCGCTTTAAATGGTGCACTCAGGAGGATTCGAACCTCCGACCGCTCGGTTCGTAGCCGAGTACTCTATCCAGCTGAGCTATGAGTGCAGTGTGGCGCAAATTATAAAGCTTCAAAACCGACGGTCAACTGATTTTTCCAGCAATTTCAACAACTTACTGCTTAAAACCAAACCATCAATTTCTTTCGAAATAATGGCGGAGAAGGGGGGATTCGAACCCCCGACACCCTTTTGAGGTGTACTC
>CAZIWV010000014.1:0-130533 GCA_964543145.1 uncultured Pseudomonas sp. | reverse complement strand
CCATGGGCGCCAGCCCCAGCCAGCCGCGGATCAGGGCCGGGGTCAGCAACAGGCCGACCACCGTTGAAACCATCAGCGCCAGCAACGGCGACACCGTATCGCTCACGCCTCGCAGCAATTGGGTGTAGAGGATGAACACCAGCAGTAACGGCATGATCAGCATCATCACCTGGGCATAGCCGACGGCGTCGTCCAGCACATCCAGCGGCGTGCCCAGCGCGTGCATGGCCGGGCGGGCGAACAGGCTGCCGAGCACGGCGGCGAGAATCCCGATCAACGCCCCCAGGGTCAGGGTCGCGCCGGTGATGACCTTGACCAGTGCGGTTTCCCCCGCGCCCCAGGCCTGGCCGATCAGCACCGAGGCGCCCGCCCCCAGGCCAATCACCAGGGCGATAAAAAAGAACACGATGGGAAACATCCCCGACACCGCCGCCAGCGCCTGGGTACCGAGCATCTGCCCGATGTAAATGCTATTGAGCGTGCCCGACAACCCCTGCAAGAAGTTGGACAGCACCATTGGCACCAGAAAGATCAGATACACCTGCCACAGCGGGCGTTGGGAAGCGGCTTGCATCAAACGGGCTCGCGATTTGGCGGGTGGTCATATCAGCATGAAAGCCATGGCTTTGCACGTATGCAGCCAAATGCTTTTAACCCGTAGGGTGTGCTGTGCGCACCATGCGGCCGCACGCCAATCGCCTGGTGCGCACAGCGCACCCTACGAGGCTTAGCGGTCAAATCACCCCGGAGTCATCATCGTTAATCAGCTTATGCAACCCGCCCAAGGCTTCGCGCGATTGGGTACGGCTGAGCAGTTTGCTTTGCGCCGCCGGCGGCAGGTCGGTGATGCGCAGCACGCCTTTGTTCATTAGTACCGAGATCAAGTCGTCGATTACCCGGATCATTTCCAGATCGCTTTGCTTGAGTTGCAGCAGGTTGCTTTCGACGCTCTGGTTGGCGTACCAGGCTTGCACGTCATGGTCATCGGCGTGTGCTGTGCCGGTGGCGCCGTCGAATTCGGCGGCTTCTACCCGCGTCAGCTCGCCGTAACTATTGCGCTGGATGTACAGCATCAGCAAACCCTCTTGTGGTGGTGGGTGTAACGGCGCCGAGTGGCGTGCAAACGCAAACCCTGCCAGTTGTGTGTAGCGCCTGCAATGCATTCTTGCCACAGGCCAGGCCACGTTCTGATCAGATAAAAAAACGGCGCGAACTCCGAACCGCTGGAGACGCGCCGTTTAGTCCCGCCCTAAATTAATGGTGGTCGGTTTTCACCACTGGATCGGTACCGGCTACCAGCGACTTGATGATATCCGCCGACGACGAACCGTAGGTGGTCAGGTCAACCCCTTGCAAGGTGATGCTGACATCCGAGCCTTGGTCGATATGCCCGCTGGTGCTGATCTGAATGGTCGAGGTGCTGGTATCGACTTTTAGGTAGCTAAGGATATTGGCGTCAGTTACATCCGGCAGCAGGTCGTTAAGGTTGATGCGATCGCCCTCGACAGCGTTGAAGTCGGTGATGGTGGAGTTGCCCACATCGCCGGCCTGCCAGGTGAAGGTGTCGGCGCCAGTACCACCGGTGAGGATGTTGTTGCCGCTGCCGCCAAACAGGATGTCGTTGCCATCGCCGCCCAACAGCACATCATTGCCAGCGCCGCCATATAGGCTGTCGTTACCGGCACCGCCTTCAAGACGGTCGTTGCCCGCCAGGCCATACAAGGTGTCGTTGCCGTCACCGCCGCGTAGCAGGTCGGCGGCGGACGAGCCGTTCAGGGTGTCCGCGCCCGCAGTGCCGGTGGCCAATACCGACGTGCCATTGGCCAGGGTCAGGTATTGGTTGGTGCTGCTGGTGTCGCCGTTGGCCGCCGTGTTGGTGCCGGTGAATATCAAGGTTGCAGAGTCGCTACCGGTGTGACCCAAGGTCAGGTTGGCAACGCTCCAGGTGCTCAGGTCGATAAGCGCATCCACACCTGTTGAGGTAGCGCTGTGGCCGTTGTTATCGCTGATGACCATGCCCGCTTCCAGGCCACTGACTTTCAGCACGCTGGCGGTATCGGTAACGCTCAGGCTCAGCGTGCTTTCGTTGGTGGTGGTGGCATTGGCGATGGCCGTGCCTTGGTAGCCGTTTTCCACATGGTTGATGGCCGCGATCTGGTCAGCAGTGAGTACGCCGCTGTAGATGCGCAGGTCATCCAGGGCGCCTTTGAAGTAACTGGTGTCAGTGACATCGCTGCCGTTGGTGCCAAAGGCATCGGTTACGCCGATTTCCAGCAAGTGGTTGAGCGCGCCGGTAAAGGCGCTATCCGTTGGGCTGCCGGTGGCTTCCAGCTTGCCGTCAACGTAGACATTGACCAGCCCGGTCGACGCATCGCGCGAGATGGCAACGTTGTGCCACTTGCTGTCATTGATCGAGGTGGTGCTATACACCCCATCGACGTTGCCCAGGCCAAAGCCGATCTGGCCGGCGGCGTTGATCGCGCCCCATTGGATATCGTTGCCGCCGCTGACCTGTTCGCTACCGATGATGCTCGGGTTGCTCCACGAACTGACGCTGCCGGTGGCATTACCTTCTTGGGCGGTATTGATCCAGAAGGTCAGGGTGGCGGTGCCCATGAGGGCGGCGGTGATGGAGGTGCTGACGTCAATATGGTCGCCGGTATCGCTACCCGAGTTCAGTACCAGGTATTTGCCCGCGCCATCGGCACGGCTGGTGGTGCTGAGCTGTGGCAGGTCAGAGGCTCTGTTACTGTCGGCGTCGACCAGCTTGCCGGTCTGGCCGGTGGTGGCGTTGGTGACCACGGTGCCATTGGTGGTGGTGGAGTCAAAGGTCCAATAACCCTTCGGTGTCACGCTGACGGTTGGCGTTGTGGCATCGCTGACCGAGTTGATCATCAGCTGCACATTGGCCGTTTCGGTCACGCCGCCGGCGGTCACGGTATAGGTGAAGTTCGACTGACCGTGGTAGTCGGCAGCCGGGGTGAAGAGCAGTTGGCCGCTCACCAGCTTGACGGTGCCGTGGTCGACGGTCACCGAGCCGTTGTTGGCGATGCTGGTGCCGTTGATGGCAGTAATGGTGCCGTTGCTGACGCCGTTAGTGGTGCCAAAGCTGTCGTTAGCCAGCACATTGAGTGCTACGGCGGTGTCTTCGCTGGTTACCCCGGTATCGGCAACGATATCGGCCATCGCTGTAACACCGACGGTTACCGTGCTGTTGACAAACGCACCGCTTGGATCCGCCACCTTCACCACAAAGCTGTCGCTGCCGTTGTAGTTGGCCGCTGGCGTGTAGGTGTAGGCGCCTGTTGTCGCGTTGAGCGTCAGGGTACCGTGGGCCGGGCCGGTGGCGACGGTATAGGTCAGCGCATCGTTGTCGACGTCAGCGCCGGCGATGGTGCCTTGCAGTGCCACGTCTTCACTGGTCGTCACGCTTTGGTTGGCGACAGTGGGCGCGTCGTTTACCGGCGTTACGTTGAGCGTCACGGTGGCGCTGGCGGTACCGCCTTTGCCATCGCTGATGGTGTACTGGAAAGTGGCTTCGCCGTTGTAGTTGGCATCCGGGGTAAAGGTGATCACGCCGTTAGCCAGAACCACGGTGCCGTGGGTTGGGTTCTGCACGCTGGCGATCGTGAGGGTGTCGCCATCGACATCGCTGTCATTGCCCAGCAGGGTGCTGGCTTTGATGTTCAGTGCGGTGTCTTCGGCGGTTACCAGGGAGCTGGTGTTGCCGCTGGCGCCAAGCACGGTGTAGGTGCTGTCGGCCGCGCCGGCTACCTTGGTTTCCACTTTCAACACGGCGTTGCCGCCCTGGTCCCAGTAGATGATTTCGATCTGGTGCGCGCCAGAGGTGGCAATAGTGTAATTGCCAGTGGTGGCGGAGGCGCTGCGGTTGCCGTCGAATTTGATCACATCCTGGCCGTCGATGCGCAGGATAAAACCGTCGTCCGAGGTGATCCGGAACGTGTAGGTGCCGGCTGCCAGGCTGACCTGTCCACTGAGCTTGATGATCGCGTCAGATGTGGTAACTGGGTCGGTAGACAGGCTCGCCTTGTCGCTGCCAAGGAATGTTTGCAGGTTGGTGCCTGCGCCCAGGTCGCTGCTGACAGCGCTAGTGCCCGAACCGTAGTTGAGGCTGGTGGCGATAAAGGTCGCGTTGGGTGTTTTGCCGGCGATCAGGCTTTCGACCTGGGAAATGGTTTCCAGGTTGGCGCCACTGCCTTGGACGTAGCCGAAGTACTGACCAGTTAGGCCCAGGCTGTAATGGTCGGCAACAGCGACCGGCGCGTCGTTCGCGGCGGCAACGTTAAAGGTCAGGGTATTGGGGCTTGGGTCGAAACCGTCTTTGCTGTCCTGTACCGAGAAGTTCAGGGTGGCCAAGGCGTTGCCATTGGCGTTGGCGGCCGGGGTGTAAACCAGGTTGGCAAAGTTGGCGGCGCTGACCACGGTGCCGGGGGTTACTGCCACACCGTTAAGGGTCAGGCTGCCGCTGCCAGGCACGCTGTCGATACGCACGGCTTTGAAGCTGTCGCCGCTGTCTACGTCGCTAAAGCCGAAATCGCTGGCGGTAAAGGCCCGGCCGATGTCTTCGGTCATGGCGATGATCGCGTTCGTGCCGGCAGGGGCGTCATTGCTGCCGGTGACGTTAACGGTGATGGTTTGGGTCGCCGTGGCGCCGTTGTTGTCGGTGACGATGGCGGTAAAGGTTTCCTTACCGGTCTGCCCTTCAGCCAGCGCCTGAGTAGCGGCGGTGCTGTTGTTTAGGGTGTATGTCCATACGCCGCCCGCGGTAATCGCCAGGTTGCCATAGGTACCGGCAGTGTTGCTTAGGCTCCAGGTGGTGCTGGCGTTGTGATCGATATCGCTGGCGGTCAGGGTGCCAGTAGCGGTTTGCGTACCGTTGGTGACCACACCGGCGTCGGTGTTGCCTGCTTCGATTACCGTGCCGGTGGCGGCTGCAGCAGTGGAGGTGACCACCGGGGCATCGTTGGTGCCGGTGATGGTAATGGTGGCGGTTTGCGCAACCTTGGCGCCGTTGTCATCGACCACGTTGTAGGTGACGGTGAGCACTTTGCTTTCGCCCACAGCCAGGGACTGGAAGCTGGCATCACTCGGGTTCACGCTTAGGGTGTTGCCGGTGCGGGTAACGCCAGCCGGCAGGGTGCCGACGTCAGTGACGTTGAGCACGGCAGCGTGGTCGATATCGCTGGCGTTGCTCAGCATATTGACGGTGAACGTCGCGCTGTCTTCAGCAGCAGTGGCAACTACAGCGCCGCTTACCGTCGGCGCATCGTTAGTGCCGGTAATGGTGATGGTGGCGGTCTGAGCGACCTTGGCGCCGTTGTCGTCAATCACGTTGTAGGTGATGGTGAGAACTTTGCTTTCGCCCACGTTCAACGACTGGAAGCTGGCATCGGCCGGGTTCACCGTCAGGGTGTTGCCGGTACGCGTGACGCCCGCTGGCAGGGTGCCGACGTCAGTGACATTGAGCACGGCACCGTGGTCGATATCGCTAGCGCCGCTCAGCAGGTTGACGTTAAAGCTGGCACTGTCTTCGGCAGCGGTGGCAACCACCGCGCCGCTTACGGTCGGTGCATCGTTAGTGCCGGTGACAGTAATGGTCGCGGTTTGTGCGACCACCGCGCCTTTGTCGTCGACCACGTTGTAGGTCACGGTAATGACCTTGCTTTCACCCACATTCAAAGTTTGGAAACTGGCATCAGCCGGGTTCACCGTCAGGGTGCTGCCGGTGCGCGTAACGCCGGCAGGCAGGGTGCTGACGTTGGCCACGCTCAGTACTGCGCCGCTATCCACATCGCTGGCACCGGCGAGCAGGTTGACGTTAAAGCTGGCGCTGTCTTCGGCTGCAGTGGCGGTCAAGGCCGCTGCTACGGTTGGCACGTCGTTGGTGCCGGTGACATTAACAGTGATCACCTGCGTAGCCGTGCCGCCGTTGTTGTCGGTAACGGTCGCGGTGAAGGTTTCCGTACGGCTCTGGCCTTCGGCCAAGGCCTGGGTGGCGGCAGCGCTGTTGTTGAGGGTGTAGGTCCACACGCCACCGGCAGTAATCGCCAGGTTGCCATAGGTCCCGGCAGTGTTGCTTAGGCTCCAGGTGGTGCTGGCGTTGTGATCGATATCGCTGGCGGTCAGGGTGCCAGTAGCGGTTTGCGTACCGTTGGTGACCACACCGGCGTCGGTGTTGCCTGCTTCGATTACCGTGCCGGTGGCGGCTGCAGCAGTGGAGGTGACCACCGGGGCATCGTTGGTGCCGGTGATGGTAATGGTGGCGGTTTGCGCAACCTTGGCGCCGTTGTCATCGACCACGTTGTAGGTGACGGTGAGCACTTTGCTTTCGCCCACAGCCAGGGACTGGAAGCTGGCATCGGCTGGGTCCACGGTCAGCGTATTACCGGTACGGGTAACGCCGGCCGGCAAGGTGCCGACGTCGGTGACGCTCAACACGGCGCCGTGGTCGACGTCGCTGGCATTGGTCAGCAGATTGACGTTAAAGCTGGCGCTGTCTTCCGCTGCGGTGGCAACCACAGCACCACTTACCGTCGGCGCATCGTTGGTGCCGGTGATGGTGATGGTGGCGGTCTGGGCAACCTTGGCGCCGTTGTCGTCAATCACGTTGTAGGTGATGGTGAGAACTTTGCTTTCGCCCACGTTCAACGACTGGAAGCTGGCATCGGCCGGGTTCACCGTCAGGGTGTTGCCGGTACGCGTGACGCCCGCTGGCAGGGTGCCGACGTCAGTGACATTGAGCACGGCACCGTGGTCGATATCGCTAGCGCCGCTCAGCAGGTTGACGTTAAAGCTGGCACTGTCTTCGGCCGCTGTGGCAACGATTGCGCTGCTTACAGTCGGCGCATCGTTAGTGCCAGTGATGGTGATGGTGGCGGTTTGCGCAACCGTGGCGCCGTTGTCGTCGGTCACGTTGTAAGTGATGGTCAGGACTTGGCTTTCACCGACATTCAACGACTGGAAGCTGGCATCGGCTGGGTTCACGGTCAGCGTATTACCGGTACGGGTAACGCCGGCCGGCAAGGTGCCGACGTCGGTGACGCTCAACACGGCGCCGTGGTCGACGTCGCTGGCATTGGTCAGCAGATTGACGTTAAAGCTGGCGCTGTCTTCCGCTGCGGTGGCAACCACAGCACCACTTACCGTCGGCGCATCGTTGGTGCCGGTGATGGTGATGGTGGCGGTCTGGGCAACCTTGGCGCCGTTGTCGTCAATCACGTTGTAGGTGATGGTCAGGACTTTGCTTTCGCCGACATTCAACGACTGGAAGCTGGCATCAGCCGGGTTCACGCTCAGGGTGTTGCCGGTGCGGGTAACGCCCGCTGGCAGGGTGCCCACGTCAGTAACATTAAGCACCGCGCCATGGTCGACATCGCTGGCGCCAGCGAGCAGGTCAACGTTAAAGCTGGCGCTGTCTTCGGCCGCTGTGGCAACGATTGCGCTGCTTACAGTCGGCGCATCGTTAGTGCCAGTGATGGTGATGGTGGCGGTTTGCGCAACCGTGGCGCCGTTGTCGTCGGTCACGTTGTAAGTGATGGTCAGGACTTGGCTTTCACCGACATTCAACGACTGGAAGCTGGCATCGGCCGGGTTCACCGTCAGGGTGTTGCCGCTGCGGGTAACGCCAGCGGGCAAGGTGCTGACGTCAGTCACGCTAAGCACCGCGCCGCTATCGACGTCGCTGGCATTGGTCAGCAGGTTGACGTTAAAGCTGGTGCTGTCTTCGGCGGCGGTGGCAACTATAGCGCCACTTACCGTCGGCGCATCGTTGGTGCCGGTAATGGTGATGGTCGCGGTTTGCGCGACTACAGCGCCTTTGTCGTCGACCACGTTGTAGGTCACGACGATGTCTTTGCTGGCGCCGGCGGCCAAGGATTGGAAGCTGGCATCGGCTGGGTTCACGGTCAATGTGCTGCCGTTGAGGGTAACCCCGGCCGGCAAGGCGCTGACGTTGGCGATACTCAGCACTGCCCCCGTGTCTACGTCGCTAGCGCCGGTGAGCAGGTTAACCACCACATTGGCGCCATCTTCAGTGCCGCTGGCCAGCAGCGGAGCGCTGACGATTGGTGCGTCGTTGGTGCCGGTGACGTCGATGGTGATGATCTGGGTAACGGTGGCACCGTTGTTGTCGGTAACTGTAGCGGTGAAGGTTTCTTTGCCCGTCTGCCCTTCAGTCAGCGCCTGGGTGGCGGCTGCGCTGTTATTCAGGGTGTAGGTCCAAACGCCCGCAGCCGTGAGCGCCAAGGTGCCAAACGCGCCAGTGCCGTTGGCCAGGCTCCAGGTGGTGCTTGAACCATTGTCGACGTCGGTGGCGGTGAGGGTGCCGGTGGCTGTCGCTTGGCCGCTGACTACGCTGCCGTCGTCCAGGTTACCAGCCTCAATCACGCTGCCCGCGCTGGTGCCGCTGATGGTCGGCGCATCGTTGGTGCCGATGATGGTTACGGTGGCGGTCGCGGTGTCAGTACCGCCATGGCCGTCGCTGATGGTGTAGGTAAAGGTGTCGGTGGCCACTTCGCCGGCTTTCAGCGCGTCGAATTTGCCATTGGTGTTGTAGCTGAAGCTGCCGTCGGCATTGGCGGTAACCATTGCGCCGCTGGCCAGGGTGATGGCGCCACTGGTGATGGCTTGGCCGTTAACCTGGGTGACGAGCAGGGCGTCGCTGTCTGCGTCGGTGTCGTTGGCGGTCAGGTCTTTGCTGCCATCGGCAATGGTCAGGGTGCCGTTTTCGCTAACGGTGTAGGCGCTGTTGGCCGAAGCCGGGCCGCTGCCGGAGAGGCCAGTGAGGAAGTAGTCGGAGCCGTCGCCGGTGCCGTTAACGGTATTCACCCCTTCAAAGCGGATGCTATCGAACACCAGGCTGCCGGTGTCGATGGTGAAACCACCGGCGCTGCCGCTGCTCAGCTTGAATTCGCCGCTGGCCACCACCGAGCCGTTGTACATCGCCACCCAACGACCGACTTCGCCGCCGGCTTCGTTGGCCACCAAGTGGCTGACGTTGAATTCGGCGTGGTTCAGGTTGCCGTTAAAGCTGACCACGATGGCTTCGGACTTGCCGGTAGTCGGGTCGTATTCCAACTGGCTGGCCACCCCGCCCGTGGCGCGCGGCGTACCGGCCACCCCGAGCGTGTTGCTGTTGCCGTCATCGCTGCCGCTGTAGAGCGTGCCGGCCGAGCCGTCGGTTTTGACCGCGCCAACAGTGATGCCCAGACCTTTGCTGTCCAGCGCACCCCAGTTGTTGCTGGTCAGTGCCCCGGCTTTGTCACCCAGGCTCACGGTGTAAGCGCTACCGGCCAGGTCGTCGATGGCGTCGGGGTTGGTGTTGACCACCTGAGCGCTGTCGCTGCCCTGTGGCGAGGCGTTGCCAGCAGCATCGCTTTGCGTGGCGGTGACGCTGATGCTGGAACCGGTCGCCGGTTTGGCTTCGGTAAAGGCAATAGTGCCGTTGCTGTACGTGAAGCCGGTCGCCGGCGTGTTGGTGCCCGCGTTGACCAGTACGCCATTACTCAGGGCCAGGTTGGCCGACTGAATCACGCCGCCATTGTCGATGCTCAGGCTGACGGTTCCGCCCGCCACCAGGTCTGCGTTGTTGACCGCCACAGTGACCTGCACGCCGTCGCTGCCGACTTCGCCAGCCGTCAGTTGCGCATTGTTGTTTGCGTCATCAACGATGGTCACCACCGGCGCGCTGGCCGCCGTGGTGTCGCCGACGATGGCGCTGTCACTGCCGGGAGCCGAGATGTTGCCGGCAACGTCGGTGATAGTCGCCGACACGCTGATCGGCTGGCCATCGGCCGGGCGTGGATAGGTCAGAGTCACGCCATTGGTTAGATCAGCCGCTACCACGCTATGCGCAGTAACGCTGCCGTCCGGGTTGGTGATGTTCAGCGTGTCGCCAACCACGGTGCCGGCTGGCACGGTGATCTTCACGGAAACAGTGCTTGCGGCGCCCAGCTCAGTGTTGCTGAGGGTGCCATCGTTGTTGCTGTCGGTGCTGATCACAACGGTTGGTGCTGCGGTGGCGGTGGTGTCGCCAACGGTGGCGGTGTCGCTGCCTGGCGCGGAGGTGTTGCCCACCGCGTCGGTGATGTTTGCGCTCACGGTGATGGCGGCGCCGTCAGCAGGACGCGGGTAGGTCAGGGTTACGCCGTCAGTCAAATCAGCCGCTACGACGGTGTGAGTGGTCACGCTGCCGTTGGGGTTAGTGATGTTCAGCGTGTCGCCGACTACCGTGCCAGCCGGTACGGTGATCTTCACGGTAACGGTGGTTGAGGTACTCAGTTCACCTGCGCTCAAGGTGCCGTCGTTATTGGCGTCGGTACTGATCACTACGGTCGGAGCGGCAGTCGCGGTGGTATCACCCACCGTGGCGTTGTCGCTGCCCGGCATCGACGTGTTGCCGGCCGCATCGGTGATGGTGGCGGAGACAGTGATGCTGGCGCCGTCCGCCGGGCGCGGGTAAGTCAGGTTCAAGCCGTTGGTGAGGTCAGCGGCCACGATGCTATGCGCGGTAACGCTGCCATCGGGGTTGGTGATGTTTAGCGTGTCACCCACCCGCGCGTCGGCTGGCAGGGTGATGCGCACCGAAACGGTGGTCGAGGCGCCCAGCTCAACATTGCTCAGGGTGCCGCTGTTATCTGCGTCGCTGGTTATCACCACGGACGGCGCAGCAGTGGCGGTGGTGTCGCCAACGGTGGCGGTATCGCTGCCTGGCGCGGAGGTGTTGCCCACCGCGTCGGTGATGTTTGCGCTCACGGTGATGGCGGCGCCGTCAGCAGGACGCGGGTAGGTCAGGGTTACGCCGTCAGTCAAATCAGCCGCTACGACGGTGTGAGTGGTCACGCTGCCGTTGGGGTTAGTGATGTTCAGCGTGTCGCCGACTACCGTGCCAGCCGGTACGGTGATCTTCACGGTAACGGTGGTTGAGGTACTCAGTTCACCTGCGCTCAAGGTGCCGTCGTTATTGGCGTCGGTACTGATCACTACGGTCGGAGCGGCAGTCGCGGTGGTATCACCCACCGTGGCGTTGTCGCTGCCCGGCATCGACGTGTTGCCGGCCGCATCGGTGATGGTGGCGGAGACAGTGATGCTGGCGCCGTCCGCCGGGCGCGGGTAAGTCAGGTTCAAGCCGTTGGTGAGGTCAGCGGCCACGATGCTATGCGCGGTAACGCTGCCATCGGGGTTGGTGATGTTTAGCGTGTCACCCACCCGCGCGTCGGCTGGCAGGGTGATGCGCACCGAAACGGTGGTCGAGGCGCCCAGCTCAACATTGCTCAGGGTGCCGCTGTTATCTGCGTCGCTGGTTATCACCACAGACGGCGCAGCAGTGGCGGTGGTGTCGCCAACGGTGGCGGTGTCGCTGCCTGGCAGCGATTTGTTGCCGGCGGCATCGGTAATAGTGGCTGACACTGTGATGCCAGCGCCGTCCGCTGGCCGTGGATAGGTCAGTTCAACACCGTTGGTGAGGTCAGCCGCCACGATGCTATGCGCGGTAACGCTGCCATCGGGGTTGGTGATGTTCAGGGTGTCGCCAACCAGGGTGCCGATGGGCACGGTGATTTTCACGCTGACGATGGTGCTAGTGCCCAGCTCGGCGGCACTAAGCACGCCGTTGTTGTTGCTGTCGGTGCTGATGACCACGGTCGGCGCGTCGGTAGCGGTGGTGTCGCCAATCACGGCGCTGTCCGAGCCTGGTGCCGAAGTGTTGCCGTCGGCGTCGGTAATGGTGGCCGAAACGGTAAGCGCAGAACCGTCGGCGCCACGGTAGTTGGCAAAGGTCAGGCCACCACTGAGCATCTCTTGGGTGAGTGGGAAGCTGGTGATCACTGAGCCGTTGACGCTCAGGGTAAGGATATCGCCTAGTTGTGCACCGGCGGGCGGCTGAATAAACGTGCGGATGATGGTCGTATTGCCCAGCTCGGTATTACTCAGGACACCGTCGTTATTGGTATCGGTAGTAATGATCACAGTCGGCGCACCCGGCGCCGTGGTGTTGCCCACGGTGGCGTTGTCGCTGCCGGGTGCGGAGGTGTTGCCTGCGGCGTCGGTGACGGTGGCGGACACCGAAATACCCACGCCATCGGCGGGGCGTGGGTAGGTCAGGGTGACGCCATCTGTCAGATCAGCAGCGACCACCGTGTGTGGGGTCACGCTGCCATTGGGGTTGGTGATGTTCAGCGTGTCGCCAACCTGCGTGCCGGCCGGCACGCTGATTTTCACGGTAACGGTGGTCGAGGTGCCCAGCTCAACATTGCTGAGGGTGCCATCGTTGTTGGCGTCGGTGCTGATCACCACGGTCGGGGCCGCGGTGGCGGTGGTGTCGCCAACGGTGGCGCTGTCGCTGCCCGGCAGCGAGGTGTTGCCGTCTGCATCGGTAATGGTGGCAGACACAGTGATGCCAACACCGTCTGCTGGCCTTGGATAAGTCAGGGTCACGCCATCAGTCAGGTCAGCCGCCACTACGGTGTGTGGGGTGATGCTGCCGTTGGGGTTGGTGATGTTCAGCGTATCGCCAACCACGGTGCCGCTTGGAACGGTGATTTTCACCGTAACGGTGGTCGAGGTGCCCAGTTCGGTGTTGCTCAGAGTGCCGTCGTTATTGGCGTCGGTACTGATTGCGACGGTCGGTGCGGCGGTCGGGGTGGTGTCGCCAACGGTGGCGGTATCGCTGCCTGGCAGCGAGGTGTTGCCGTCTGCATCGGTGATGGTGGCAGACACTGTGATGCCAACGCCGTCTGCTGGCCTTGGATAAGTGAGGGTTACGCCATCAGTCAGGTCAGCCGCCACCACGGTGTGTGGGGTGATGCTGCCGTTGGGGTTGGTGATATTCAGCGTATCGCCAACTACAGTGCCGGTCGGCACGGTGATCTTCACGGTAATCGTGGTCGAGGCGCCCAACTCGGTGTTGCTGAGGGTGCCGTCGTTGTTGCTGTCAGTGCTGATAACCACGGTCGGGGCGGCGGTGGGGGTGGTGTCGCCAACGGTGGCGGTATCGCTGCCTGGCAGCGAGGTGTTGCCGTCTGCATCGGTGATGGTGGCAGACACTGTGATGCCAACGCCGTCTGCTGGCCTTGGATAAGTGAGGGTTACGCCATCAGTCAGGTCAGCCGCCACCACGGTGTGTGGGGTGATGCTGCCATCGGGGTTGGTGATATTCAGTGTGTCACCAACTACCGAGTCGGCAGGCAGGCTGATCTTCACGGTAACCGTGGTCGATGCGCCCAGCTCAACATTGCTCAGGGTGCCGTCGTTATTGGCGTCGGTGCTGATGGCCACAGTCGGCGCTGCAGTCGGGGTGGTGTCGCCAATCACGGCGCTGTCACCGGCCGATGGCGAGGTCAGGCCGTTGTTATCGGTGACGGTGGCGGTAGCGGTGAATGTGCTGCCGTCGGCTGGCACCGGGAAGGTGGTGGTGATTACTCCAGCGCCGATGATTGCCGGGGTCAGTACGATTACTTGCGGCGTGCCGGTGCTGCCAGTCACGGTGACGGTGTTGCCCGCAACGGCATCGGCCGGTAGGCCAACGGTGACCGTGAGGGTCGGTGAGCCGCCCAGTTCCACATTGGTAACGGTGCCGTCGTCATTAGCGTCTGTGCTGATGGTAACGTTCGGCGCGTCGGGCACCGGGGTGACGCCAACGGTGATGGTGCTCAGCGTCGTGCCGCCGTTGCCGTCGCTGATCAGTACCACAAAGCTATCCGAGCCGTTGTAGTCGGTATTTGGCGTGTAGGTGAAGGCGCCGGTCAGCGAGTTCAGCGTGACGGTGCCATTGGCAGGCGAGCCTTCGATGCTATAGCTGAGGCTGTCGCCATCAACGTCGGCCCCGCTGACTACGCCGTTTACGTCTACATCTTCAGCCGTCGTCAAGGTTTGGTCGGCGCTGGTAGGCGCGTCGTTGACCGGGGTTACGCCGATGTTCACGGTCAGGGTGTCGCTGCCGCCGCGACCATCGCTAACGACGACCTGAAAACTGTCCGGGCCGTTGTAGTCGGTGGCAGGGGTATAGGTCCACGCGCCTTGCGGGGTAAGCGTCAAGGAACCGTGGCTGACGCCCGTACCAACTAGCGAATACGTCAATGCATCGCCGTTTGCATCCACAGCGGTGAAGTTTCCGCTGTAGGCAATGTCTTCATCTGTTGTGACGTTAATTGTCGAAATTGAATTATTTCCGTCGGCCGACGTGAACGACGGGGGCAGATTCAGGTTGTCGCCAAAGGTCTGCTCCTGCACAACGGCATCGCCGCCGGTCGGGTCAGTGAAGCTGATACCGATTTCCGGTTGGACTTGGCCAGCGGTCTCTTCCAGCAGTACAAAACTGCGGCTGCCACCGGCTGCGCCACCACCGCCAGCGGCGCCCGGGCCGGCTGCGGTAGGTGCGAGATCCTGGGTCGGGTCGGCGCCCGCGGCGATGGCGCGTTGCACATCGATCACTTCGGTTTGCGCCTCGGCGACGCTCTGCGTCGGGGCTGCGCTGGCGGCGTCGGCGCTGGACCATTGGGTGTCACGGCCCAGGTCGAGCATGCGGCCATCGGCCAGTTCCAAGGTCACCATGCCACCGGCGCCTGTATCCAGAGTGTCACCTACATAAAGACGGTCGCCTTCGACCAGTACACGCTGCGCGCCTTCCGCGGATGTCGCGATAACTTGGCCAACAATGCTTTTAACGATGGCAACAACAGTGCTCATGTAGTGACTCTCCCTGGGTAACTTCAGGCAAACGGCAGTGCAAATAAAGGTCGGTTTGGTCGTGCGGTCGAGCAGGTGGCACCTAATCAGGCAAGGATCTTGCCAGGGCTCGGGTGTCTGTAAAGCGTCGTCAATAATCTAGCGGTATTTCGACGAACGGCATTCTTATGCCAAACTATTGACCAATTGGGTGACATCCTAAACAATCTGTCAGGTAATGTCACTTTGCTAGTAAGGTGATTCTGATACACGGATTTGAGAAGTAGCTCTCACTAAATTTTTCTTCATAAAAGTTAATTCACATCTGCCACTTTCGTGCCCGTCAAAACCTGATGTCGGCGTTGTTAGTAGGTTTCAGGGGAAAGCTCACCATGCGTTTCGGTCTTCTTGCGTTGTTGCCTCTTGCTGTAAGTGCCAGTTTTTCGGTGTCGGCTCAAACTCTTCAGGAGGCCATGCAGCAAGCGGTCACCGAACATCCTGAGGTTCATGCGGCAGTTAACCGGCGCCTGGCCGCTGACTCCGGCCTGCGTGCCGCCCAAGGTGGCTACCTGCCACAGGTTGATGTACTGGCCGGTTATGGCCGCGAAGGCACGGACAATCCATCGACCCGAGCCGATGGCAATAATAGCGACTGGTCAACCCGTAACCGTGGTGAGTCGACCATTCGTTTGACGCAAAACCTGTTCAACGGCTTCGCCACTTCCAGCGAAATCGGCCGCAACAAGGCCACCGTCAACTCCCGCGCCTATGCCTTGCTCAACACCTCCGAGCGCACTGCGCTGACGGTCGCCCAGGTTTATCTGGAATTGCTCACCCGTCAGGACTTGGTGCGTCTAGCCCAGGACAACCTCGACAGCCACGAACGTATCCACGATCAGATTCGCCTACGTACTGACCGTGGTGTAGGGCGTCTGGCCGACTTGAACCAGGCCGAAGCGCGTCTGGCCCAAGCGCGTAATAACCTGATCACCGAACAGACCAACCTAGTCGATGCGCAAACTAATTTCTACAGCGCTGTAGGTGTGGATGCTGTCGATCTGCAGCGTCCGGCTACCGGCGTGCAACTGCCCGATACCTTGGCCCAGGCCCGTCAGCAACTGATCGAAAACAGTCCGGTGCTGCGTTCGGCTGAAGCCGATATCGCCGCCGCCGAGCAGCAGTACAAAGCCGCCAAGTCGACCTTCTATCCACGCTTTGACGCGGAGTTGGGCCGCTCGGCCAACAACGATATCGACGGTCAGGACGGGCACTACAACGAATGGGAAGCCATGGTGCGCATGCGCTACAACCTCTACAGCGGCGGCAGCGACAAGGCCACCCTGGAGGCGCGCTCCTACCAAGCCAACGAAGCGCTGGATATCCGCAACAACGCCCTGCGTCAGTTGAACGAAGAATTGGGCCTGGCCTGGAACGCGCTAAACAACGCCCGTACCCAGTTGCCAATCGCACAAAAATACGTGGATGAAACCACCCAAGTGCGCACCGCCTACCAGAAGCAATTTGCCCTCGGCGAGCGCACCTTGCTGGACTTGCTCGACAGTGAAAACGAGCTGTTCAGTGCCCAGCGTCGTCTGGCCGAAATCAAACTGGCCGAGCAGTACAGCCAGTACCGTCTGCAAGCTACCCTCGGCACCTTGCTGAAAAGCCAGGGCGTAGTTGCACCGATGGAAACCGTGGTGCAGAACGAAGTGAAGCCGCAGATTGCGTTGCCGGGTTTGAACTAAAGCCTATTGAAGACGCCACCCTCGCTTGCGGGGGTGGCGTTTTTGTTGGTGTGTGTTTATGCGCAAATCGGTGCGCCTGGATCCCGGTCTGCGCGGGGATCCAGAATCGCGAAGGGAAAGGGCGTCCTGGCGGCAAGCGCATTTCCCCAACGAGCATTCGCGACCGCCAGCACAACAGGCTAAAGTGCCAACACACCCGCGTTGCATCGGCGCCCGCCGTCGACTCTCGCTACGGACAGCCTCAGCTACACCCCACCATCAGTACCAAGAGTGTTTAGCGTGGAATCAGACGTCAGCCCAACCCCGCTTCATCATGACCCCCGTGCCCTGCATGACGATCCGCTGCTCGATAGCCTGCTGTCACTCTGTGCTCTGCACCAGAAGCCCGTCAGCCGCGCGATGTTGACCACCGGCTTGCCATTGCCGGCGCAACGCTTGAGTGCTGAGTTGTTGCCCCGTGCTGCAGCTCGCGCTGGTCTGCAAGGGCGCTTGCTACAACGCAAGCTGGAGCAGATTCCGGCCATGGCACTGCCGGCCATGCTGCTGCTTAAAGGTGGGCGCAGTGCCATTTTGGTGGCTATCGACGCTACGCACGCGCGCCTGCTGCTCAGCGAAAGCGACGGTGGCGAAGTGCAAGTGGCGGTGGAAAAACTGCAAGAGGATTACAGCGGCCAGGTGTTCTTCGCGCAGCCGCAACACAAGTTCGACGCCGACAACGGCTCGCTGATTCCGCGCACTTCATCTTGGTTTCGCGACACCCTCAAACGCTCGCGCTGGCTCTACGCCGATGCCATCGCCGCCAGCCTGCTGATCAACATCATCTCCCTCGGTGCGCCGCTGTTTGTGATGAACGTCTACGACCGCGTAGTACCCAACCAGGCCGCCGCCACGTTATGGGTGTTGGCCATTGGTATCAGCGGCGCTTACCTGTTCGATATTCTGTTGAAAAGCCTGCGCGGCCTGTGTCTGGATTTGGCCGGGAAAAAAACCGACCTCATTATTTCCGCCACGTTGTTTGAGCGCATCGTCGGCATGTCGATGAAATACCGGCCCAAACGCGTCGGCAGCTTTGCGCAGAACATCCATGAATTTCAGACCCTGCGGGATTTCCTCGCCTCGCTGACCCTGACCAGCCTGATCGACCTGCCGTTTACCTTGCTGGTGTTGTTGGTCATCGCCTTGCTTGGCGGGCACTTGGTGTGGATTCCGGTGATGGCCTTTCCGCTGGCCTTGCTGATTAGCTGGGCGTTGCAAAAACCGCTGACCGAAACCATCGAGCGCAGCATGGCTTTGGCTGCTGAGCGCCAATCCAGCCTGATCGAAACCCTCGCCGGCCTCGACGCAGTAAAGGTCAACAATGCCGAAAGCGAGCGCCAGTACCAATGGGAGCAAACCATTGGCACCCTGAGCCGCCTGGAGTTGAAGGCGCGCATGCTATCCAACCTGGCGATGAACTCGACCATGCTGATTCAGCAGTTGGCCGGGGTGATCATGATTATTTTCGGCGTGTACCAGATCATCGACGGCAACCTGAGTATGGGTGGCTTGATCGCCTGCTACATGCTCAGCGGCCGTGCGTTGGGGCCGTTGTCGCAGTTGTCCGGGCTGCTCAGCCGTTACCAGCAGGCCAAGGTCACCATGGCCTCGGTGGATCAGATGATGGACCTGCCGCAAGAGCGCCAAGCCGATGACCGCCCGCTGACCCGCTCGCGGGTGCAGGGCGCCATTGAATTGCGCGGGCTCAATTTTAACTACCCGCAGGCGCAAAACACCGCGTTGGTGAACATGAACCTGGTGATCCGCCCTGGCGAGAAAATCGGCATCATCGGCCGCAGCGGTTCAGGCAAAAGCTCGCTGGCCAAATTGCTGGTAGGCCTGCACCAAGCCGACTCCGGCAGCCTGTTGGTGGATGGCGTGGATATGCGCCAACTGGACATCAGCGAACTGCGCCACAACATTGGCTACGTGCCGCAAGACATCCATCTATTCAGCGGCACGCTGCGCGACAACTTGGTCAGCGGCGCCCGTTACGTTGAAGACGAGCTGGTTTTGCAGGCGGCAGAATTGGCCGGTGTACACGAGTTTGCCCGGCTGCACCCGCAAGGCTACGAGCTGCAAGTGGGCGAGCGCGGCCATCAGCTCTCTGGCGGCCAACGGCAGAACGTTGCCCTGGCTCGCGCGTTGTTGCTTGATCCGCCGATTCTGTTGCTTGACGAACCCACCAGCGGCATGGACAACACCGGCGAAGTGCACCTCAAACAACGCCTGCAAGCGGTGATCGCCACCAAGACCGTGCTGCTCATTACCCACCGCTCTTCGATGCTCGACCTGGTCGACCGTCTGCTGATTATCGACAAGGGCCAGATCATTGCCGATGGCCCGAAAAACGCTGTTATGGAAGCTTTGAAGAGAGGGCAGATCAGTGTCGCTTAATACGCTTGCCCGGTACTTTAAAGGCCGCGATTCGCTGGATGGTCAGCCGCTCCCCGAACTCAATAAAGCCCTGGTGGAAGACGCACCGCGCGTGGTGCGCCTGACTATTTGGGGCTTAATCGGCTTCTTCGTATTTATGCTCGGCTGGGCGCATTTCGCCCAGATTGACGAAGTGACCCGTGGCGACGGCAAAGCCATTCCGTCGTCGAAGATTCAGAAAATCCAGAACCTGGAAGGTGGGATTGTCGCCGAGCTGTTTGTCCATGAGGGACAGATCGTCAAAGTTGGCGACCCGTTGCTGCGTCTGGATGACACGCGCTTTGTTTCCAACGTCGGTGAAACCGAAGCCGAGCGCCTGGGCTGGCAACTGCGGGTTGACCGCCTGGTGGCCGAGACCGAGGGTAAGCCGCTGGTGATCAGCGACGACATTCGCGCCAAGGTGCCGAGTCAGGCCGAAAGCGAATTGCAGCTGTACCAAAGCCGTCAGCAACAGCTCAAAGACGAAGTGGCCGGCCTGCAACAGCAACTGGTGCAAAAACAGCAAGAACTGCGCGAGTTTGCCTCCAAGCAGGAGCAATACCGCAACAGCCTGACCCTGCTGCGCCAAGAGATTGCTATGTCTGAGCCATTGGTGGCCCAGGGCGCGATTTCTCAAGTGGAAGTGCTGCGCCTGAAACGTGCCGAAGTGGAAAACCGTGGGCAAATGGACGCCACCAGTTTGGCCATTCCTCGCGCGCAATCGGCCATTACCGAAGCCGAGCGCAAGATCGACGAAACCCGCGGCAAGTTCCGCAGTGATGCGCTGACCCAGTTGAACGAAGCCCGCACCGAACTGAGTAAATCGCAGGCCACCGGCAAAGCCCTGGAAGACCGGGTAAACCGCACCCTGGTGACCTCGCCAGTGCGCGGCATTGTTAAAAGCCTGCTGGTTAACACCATTGGCGGGGTGATTCAGCCGGGCAGTGATTTGGTTGAAGTGGTGCCGCTGGACGACACCTTGCTGGTTGAGGCAAAAATCCGCCCGCAAGACATCGCTTTTTTGCACCCAGGCCAAGAAGCCATCGTCAAATTCACTGCCTACGACTACACCATTTACGGCGGTCTGAAAGCCAAGCTGGAACAGATCGGTGCCGACACCGTTACCGATGAAGACGGCAAAAACACCTACTACCTGATCAAACTGCGCACCGACAAAAGCCACCTGGGCACCGAGGAAAAACCGCTGTTGATCATTCCTGGCATGGTGGCGTCGGTGGATATCATCACCGGCAAGAAAAGCATCTTGAGCTACCTGCTCAAACCCATCTTGCGGGCCAAGGCTGAGGCGCTGCGCGAGCGTTAATCGGCGTACCGGACGATAACTGTATGTGCGTCATGGTGCGCATAGCACACCCTACAAAAGCCTAGGCGCGGTCAGCTTCTGATCTTGTAGGGTGTGCTCCGCGCACCAAGCGATCTATGCCGTGACAGCGGGCAGCGCCAAAACGCGTTGCCCCCATCACAAATCCTTAAGCGGATGCTCTCCTTCCCACGTCGGCACAAAATGCGCGTCAATCACCGAGGCGGGAATGGTCGCTACATCCGGCCAATGCCAGTGCGGGGCGTTGTCTTTGTCGATCAGCCGCGCACGCACGCCTTCGGCGAATTCCGGATGGCGGCAGCTGTTTAAGCTCATGGCGTATTCCATGCGAAACACCTCGGCTAACGACATATGCTTGCTGCGCTGAATCTGCTCCCAGACTAAATGCGCGGTCAGCGGGCAGCCGCTGGCCAGCGTCTTGGCCGCCCGCGCCAGCACCGCATCGCTACTGCCTTCCCATGCGACTAAGGCCTTCCATGCGCCAGCTACATCGGCGACATCCAGCAGGTTGTCGATATGGTTGCGCCGGGGGGCTAGCTGGGCGTCCGGCAGTTGCTGATTGGCTTCATGTTCCAGCGCTTTCAGCAGGCTGTTGAGCTGGCGCGCCGATTGTTCGTTCCAGTTCAGTTGCAGCAGGCCGTCGATCAGAGTGTCTTGTTGGTCGTCGGCCAAAAAGCGGTCGGCCCAGCCCAGCAGCAGGGCGTCATGGGCGTTCACTTGGGTGGCGGTTAAGCCGAGGAACAACCCGAGCTTGCCGGGCAGGCGACTGAGAAACCAACTGCCGCCCACATCCGGGTACAAACCAATATTGATTTCCGGCATGGCCAACCGGCTGCTCGGCGTCACGATGCGAATGCTCGCGCCTTGCAGCAAGCCCATGCCGCCGCCCAGCACATAGCCGTGGGCCCAGCAGATAAAGGGTTTGGGGTAAGTGTGAATGCGGTAGTCGAGGCGGTATTCATCGCTAAAAAAGCGGCCGGCCAGCGGCGGAATTTCGCCAGGATGCTCGCGGCAGGCTTCCACCAGCTTGCGTACGTCGCCGCCGGCACAGAAAGCTTTTTCGCCATTGGCGCGCAGCAGCACACAGGCAATGCTCGGGTCTTGCGCCCAGGCCGCCAACTTTTCGTCCAAGGCGTTGATCATCGGCAGCGAGAGCGCGTTCAAGCTGCTGGCCGCATCCAGGGTGGCAATGCCGATGCGGGCGCCGTGTTGGCCGAGGAGTTCTTCGAAAGTGACGTTCATACAGACGGACTCCAGACTACTTATTGCGCCAGTGCGGCTCGCGTTTTTCCAGAAAGGCATTGACCCCTTCGCGGGTGTCGTCGGCGTCGAACAGGTCAACAAAACGTTCGCGCTCCTCCGACAACCACGCATTTGGTCCGCGCTCACGGGCACCCTGAATCAGCGGCTTGATGGTACGTACCGCCACGGGGCTCTGCCGTGCCACTTTGGCTGCCAGTAAAAGGGCATGGCCGCGGGCTTCGCCGCTGTCCACCACCTGTTCAATCAGGCCGATGCGCAGGGCGGTGTCGGCGTCGACGCGGTCGCCGCAAAGAATCATGCGCTTGGCCCAGCCTTCACCCACCAGCCAAGCCAACGCCTGGGTGCCGCCGGCGCAGGGCAATAGGCCCACGGTCGCTTCCGGCAGGGCCATTTGCGCTTGGCGTTCAGCAATGCGGATATCGCAGGCCAACGCACATTCCAGGCCGCCGCCCATGGCGTAACCGTTGATGGCAGCGATAGACACCCCACGGAAGTCGCGCAGTGCTTCAAAGGCCTCGCCAAAACGCCGGGCCATTTCCCGGGCACGGCTCTTGTCGCCATCGGCGAACAGATTGAGGTCGGCGCCGGCGCTGAAAAACTTGCTGCCCTGGCCGGTGATCACCAGGGCATAGATATCGTCGTCGTGGTTAAGGTGTTCGATCAGTTGTTTCAGGCCGATCAGCGACTCGCGGTCCCAGGTATTGGCCGGCGGGTGGTTGATGGTTAGCAGGGCAGTGTGGCCGTGTTTTTCTACCGTCAACTTATGGGTCAGGTCGGCCAGGCCTGGGTGATAGGTTTCAATGGCAGTGCTCATTAACTCGTATCCCTGTCGTTAGTGGCGGCACCTGATAGTAAAGGGCAGCGGTGCACGCCTTTAGCAAATGGCACGGCTGAGTATGCAAAAAGCAAAGGCGCTTGCGTACCCCTTCGTTTTATCAATAGGCACTGTTTTCTGACGGGGTATTTCGCAACTAAGTTGCACCGCGTTCACGCCGCAGGCTTACCGCCCAACAACTTGAACCAGAAGCTGACTTCGCCACCCAGTTCATCGCGCAGCATTTGCGGCGACAAATCGTCAGCACGGTCGGCGAGCAGGCGCCGCCAAGCGGGCAATTGCAGCAGACGCTCATCGTCATTGCCTTCGCTGAGTTGTCGCGCCACTTGCACCACATCAACCAGGTCGGCGCTGCCTTCGTGCTGGCGTTGCCAGGCGCTGCGGTGGCGGGCGCAGTCGACCAACATGGCTGGCAAGCGCCAGGCGGTTAGCACGATGACCCCGACATCCGCAGACAGTTGCTCGCACAAGCTTTGCAGCTCAGGCGGCTCGCGCGGTACCTCGGGCCAGCGCTCCAACTCGTCGAGCAGGGGCAGGCTGCCGATGTCCTGCAACAGCCCACCAAGCATGGCGTCTTCCATTGGCAGGCGCGTGAGTTGCTGGGCCAGGCACGCACAATAAGCACCGCAGAGCAGGGCGGCGTTCCAGCGGGTGCGAAAAACCTTGATCAGCACCGGTTCGTGGCTGGTAAACAGGTGCTCGACGGCAAACGTCAGCACCAGGTTGTTGACCCGTTGCATGCCGATACGCGATACCACTTCTTGCAGGTTCACGCCCTGGCGCACGTTGCGCAGCATCGGGCTAGAGGCGAACTGCAACAGGTAGGCGGCCAGCGGCGGATTGCTGTGCAGCAGGCGGGTGACCTGTTCCAGCGACGCGTGTTCCGAGTCCAATAGCTTGCGCAGGCGCAACGAGGTTTCCGGCATTTGCGGAACCTTGGCGCTACCTTTGAGAAAGTTTGAATACAGCGAAAATTTCAGACCTTCGTGGCGGTTCTCCATTAGCTGCTGTCTCCTGGTCTGTTGATCTACAAGCGTAGTAAGCATTTTGCCGGGCGACCGACCATTGAGCAGGGTTTTATCCCTTTAGCCGCCGCTAAGCGGCGCCGATCGTTGGCTGCGCTCAGACACCGGCATACAGCACAAAGATGCAACCTACAGCCGCACCTGTTCGTCGGTGAATACAGTTCGTACCTCGCCGGCTACCCGATAGCTGGCCATCGTGAAGTGTGAATCGCGAGGGTAAGTCTGCGATGAAATGGTTTGTGCTGGCGCTGGTGCTGTTTTCCATACTATCTGTGCATTTTCGTGGCCGCGTGCGCCTGCCCTTGCTGCGCCAACTGGTTGATCACTCTTCGATCATGGCGCCGATCAACCTGTTTATGTATGCGTTTTCCCGGGTGCCGGCTGAGCCGTTTCCTCATGTGGCGCAATATCAGGCCATGCATTTGTTGGAGGAAAACTGGCAGGTTATTCGCGACGAGGCCCTGGCGGTACAACGGCAGGCGCGCATTAAAGTTGCTGACCGCAACAATGACGCTGGTTTCAACTCGTTTTTCAAAGCTGGCTGGAAACGTTTTTACCTGAAGTGGTACGACGCCAGCCACCCCTCGGCGCAGCAGTTCTGCCCGCAAACCGCGGCGTTGCTGCAGCGCATCCCCTATATCAAAGCCGCCATGTTTGCTGAGTTGGGCCCCGGTGGCACGTTAAATCCGCACCGCGATCCGTACGCCGGTTCTCTGCGCTATCACCTGGGGCTGGTTACCCCCAATGACGACCGCTGCTTTATTGAGGTAGACGGGCAGCGCCACAGTTGGCGTGATGGCCAGGGTGTGGTCTTTGATGAAACCTTTATTCACTGGGCGCAGAACGGCACCGAGCAAAGCCGCTTGATTTTGTTCTGCGATGTGGAGCGGCCGCTGCGCTTTGCCTGGGCGCAGACGGTTAACCGCTGGTTAGGCCGCACGCTGTTAACTGCGGCGGCTTCACCTAACGAAATAGGCGACCAAGAGGGGCGCATCAGCAAACTCTTTCGCTTCGTCTGGGCTGCCGGGCAGCATCGGCGGCGGTTCAAGGCGTGGAATAAAAGCGTCTACCGTGCCACTAAGCTTTTGCTGATTGGCGCTGTGGTAGTTGCGATCGTGCTGGCCTAAACCCGGGCGATGGTGGCCAAGCCGGTGGCCACCAGTTTTTCCACGCCGTCTTTGAGCGCAAACACATCGGCGCGGCATACCGCTTGGCGTTGTCCGGCTTTTAGTACTTCGCTGCGGCAGATGAGTTTTTCGCCAATCGCTGGCGCCAACAAATTGAGTTTGTATTCGCTGGTCACCACATCGCCGACCATTGATGCGGCTGCCCAGGCGCAGCCACTGTCGACCATAAAGCCCACCACCGCGCCATGGATATAGCCATGGTGTTGGCACAGGTCGGGGCGGCTAAGCACTTGCAGGCTGACTTTGCCGGGCTCGAAGTCCAACAGTTCGGCGCCCAGCATCTGCGCGAAGGTGGAGTGTTGGATGGCCTGTTCCAGGCGTTCGCGAGTTATGCCGGCTGCTGCGTTCATGGTGGCGATGCTCAGGGTGGGTTCGAGCTGAGCATTGACCCAATTGCGTCCTGTAACAACGTGAATCAGAGGCCGTGATGGTGACGCATTAATTGCAGGCCATTGGCCAACCTTGACTTGCCAGGGCGCGTTCCTTAGCGTGCCGCATCAGTTTTCAGAGTGCAGGATTTGCCCATGACCGCAGACGACAAGATCAAGCTTGAGGCCGGCTGGAAAGCCGCCCTGCGTGAAGAGTTTGATAAGCCTTATATGAAGGCTCTGAGCGAGTTCCTGCGCAGCGAAAAGGCTGCCGGCAAAGTGATATTTCCGCCCGGTCCGATGATTTTCAACGCCCTTAACTCGACGCCGTTGGACCAGGTAAAAGTGGTGATCATCGGCCAAGACCCTTACCACGGCCCCGGTCAAGCCCACGGCTTGTGCTTCTCGGTGCAGCCAGGTGTACCAACGCCGCCGTCCTTGCAGAATATCTATAAAGAGCTCAAACGCGACCTGAACATCGACATCGCCCCCCACGGCTACTTGCAAAGCTGGGCTGAGCAGGGCGTGTTGCTGCTTAATACCTCGCTTACCGTGGAGCAGGCCAATGCCGGTTCCCACGCAAAAAAAGGCTGGCAGCCGTTTACCGATAAGGTCATCGAAGTGGTGAATGCTCGGCCGGGCAATCTAGTGTTTCTACTCTGGGGCGCGCATGCGCAAAGCAAGGTGCCCTTGATCGACACCACTCGCCACTTGGTGCTGAAGTCGGTGCACCCCTCGCCGCTGTCGGCGCATCGCGGGTTTATCGGCAATGGCCATTTCAGCCGCGCTAATCAATACCTAAAAGAGCGTGGTTTACCGCCAATCGAGTGGAAGCTGCCACCGCTCTGATCCCGATTGGCTCTTTATTCCGTAGAGTGTGCTAGGCGCAGCATGGCGATACCGGAGAAATCGCTACGTGCGCACAGCACACCCTACGGGCACGTCATATCCGCCAGCTGTTTCCGCATCCCTTCCAGGCGCTCTTGCAGGCGTTCGCGTTGCTTGACGTCGGCACTTGATACCAGGTCGGCAAACAAGTCACTTAGGGCCACCTGCGCCGCGTCAAACTGCTGCTGGTACTCGGGCGTCCAGTAGCTCGTGCGCTCTTGCAGCAAGCGCTTTATCTGCGAGGGGAACTGCTCGCCTTGGCGCGCTTTGATGGCGGCTACAAACGCCTGTTGCCAGCGCCGGTTGTTATCCAGCCAGCCCCGGTTGTAATCGCCAAGTTGCTGCGCCCACATCTTAATCCGCGCCTTTTGCTCGGGATGTAAACGGCCAAACCACGGTTTCACCCGCTCCTCCATACGCTCGGCCCGGTCGGCAATCTGTTCGTCGAGGGGCAACTCCAGATAGTCCTCCCGCTGCTCTTTGTTTTGCTTGGCCAGGTTTTCTTCAAGCTCCTGCACCTGCGTCGGGCTTATGCCTTGCAGCAGCTCGGTAAGGTCGGGGGTGACCTGCACGACGATGTCGTCCACCGCCTGGCGAAATTCGCTGAATTGCGCGTGGAAGCGCGCCGCTTCAGGGTTTGCTTGGGCGGCCAGGGCGGCGCTGCGCTGGAGCCAGTCGGCATAGCGCGGTAATTGGGTTTCACAGTGCCAGGCGATGTGCTGGGTCAGGCGCGGTTTCAGCCAGGCCTTTTGCTCGCCGGTCAGGCTGACGTAGTTGTCCATAGACCAGGGAATCAAAAGGTCGAGATTGCGGTACCCCATCTCCAGGCGACTGCAAGAGGTCAGCAGCACCAAGCCGGCGATCAGCAGCAATTTGGCCATGGGGTTCTCCGTGGGGGCGGCGGTCTAGAGGATAGACCGGGCCTTCGCGCAGAAGTGCATACGGTGGTTGCGGGACTACGAGGTTGGGCTTCGCTGCGCTCAACCCAACGTACGTCGATCCCAACGCCTGAAGATCGGTTCGGCGAGAAACAGCACTAACAACAAGCGCAGCACCTGCATCGCTGTCACCAGCGGCACCGACAATTGCAAGGTCTCAGCTGTCAGGCTCATTTCGGCAATGCCGCCGGGCATCATGCCCAGGGTCAGCGAGCGGATGTCCAGGCTGGTCAACCAACCCAGCCCCAATGCACACAGCGCGGCAAAGGCGATCATCAAGGCGGTGCCCAGTAGCGTGCGGGCGAGAAAGGAGGGCGCGCGGCGAAAGAAGGCGCGGTCGAAGTGGCAGCCAAGGCCGCTGCCGATTAGCAGCTGGCCGACCTGGCTGGCGCCATTGGGCAGGCCAAGCTGCAGATCAAACATCAGGCTAGCACCGGCGCTGACCAACAGCGGCCCAAACAGCCAGGGGTTGGGTTGCTGCCAGCGCTGCCAAAGCAGCGCCAAGGCACCGCCAGCCGGAACCAGCAGCGCCAGCCACATCCAGTCGACCGGCGCCGAGTGCGTGAGCAATGGCCCATCGCCCAGCAAAAATTTAAACGCGGCCGGTACACACAGCACCACGGCTACCACCCGCAAGCTCTGCCCGGCTGCGACTCGGCTGGTCACCGCGCCATTGCGCAGCCCCAGGTTGACCATCTCTCCGGAACCGCCAGGCATGCTGGAAAAGAATGCGGTGGCCTTGTCCTCACCAGTACGGCGCAACAGCCACACCGCAATGGCGCTGGAGCCGGTGGTCACCAGGGCGCCAAACAGGATCAGCCAGAAGTGCGCAGTCACTTGCTCCACAACTGCCGGGGAGAAGTGCAGGCCAATACCGATGCCAATAATCCACTGCCCGGTTTTGCGCCCGCCCGGCAGGTCGCGAATGGCCCAGGGCGTAGCGCAGCGAAACAGGATGACCGCCACCAAGGCGCCGATCATCCACGGCAGCGGCCAGTGCGCCAGGCTGGCGAGTACGCCACCGACGGCGCCCACCAACGGCGTTGGCCACCACAAGCGCCAGCCTTCAAGCATTGGCCAGGGCCCGGCGCTGCTTGGCGCGGCGGCGCCAGATACGCACGATCGGCAAGGCCAGCATTACCACCACCAAGGCCCACACGCCCATGGTGATCGGGCTGCCCCACAAAATGCCCAGCTCGCCATTGGAGATCGACAGCGCCCGGCGCAGGTTCTGCTCCATCAGCCCACCGAGAATAAAACCGAGCAACAGCGGCGACAGTGGGAAGTCCAGCTTACGCAGGATGTAGCCAAAGATGCCGATGATCACCATCAGGAACAGGTCGAAGGTGGTGGCATGCACGGCGTACACGCCGATGGAGGTGATGATGGCGATGATTGGCACCAGCACCCAGTTCGGCACATTCAAGATGCGCGTGAACAGGCGGATCATCGGAATGTTCAAGATCACCAGCATGATATTGGCGATAAACAGCGAGGCGATCAGGCCCCAAACAATGTCCGGTTGCTCCTGAAACAGCATCGGCCCTGGCGTGATGTTGTACAGCGTCAGTGCGCCGATCATCACTGCGGTGGTGCCGGAACCGGGCACGCCCAAGGTCAGCATCGGCACCATGGCGCCGCAAGCGGAGGCGCCAATGGCGGTTTCTGGCGCTGCCAGACCACGCATGTCGCCCTGGCCAAATTTGCCTGTGTCGCCGGCTATTTTTTTCTCGGTCATGTAGGCCACGGCACTGGCCAAGGTCGCGCCTGCACCTGGCAACACGCCGAGCACAAAACCCATCAGGCCGCAGCGAACATTCACCACAAACACCGATGCCGCTTCTTTGAAGTTAAACATCATGCGTCCGGTGGCTTGCACCGCCGCGTGGCCGTGGTGGGTCTTTTCCAGCAACAACAGCATTTCGCTGACCGAGAACAGCCCCAGCACCAGCACCACAAATTGAATACCGTCGGCAACATGGATGCTGTCGAAGGTAAAGCGGTACACACCGCTGTTGGCGTCGATGCCGATGGTGGATAGGAATAGGCCCAGCAGGGCGGCGATAAAGGTCTTCATCGGCCGGTCGCCGGCCATGCCACCCAGGGCGACGATGGCAAACACCATCAGCACAAAGTATTCCGCCGGACCAAAGGCAATCGCCCATTTCGCCAGTAGCGGCGCGAACAGCACCATGCCGCAGATGGCGATAAACGCGCCGATAAACGAACTCCAGGCCGACAGCGACAAGGCCACGCCGGCCATGCCCTGACGGGCCATGGGGTAGCCGTCGAGGGTGGTCATAACGGTGGAGGCTTCGCCGGGAATATTCAGCAGAATCGAGCTGATGCGTCCGCCGTATTCGCAGCCCAAGTACACGGCAGCCAGCAGAATCAGCGCCGACTCTGGCGGCAAGCCGAGGGCAAAGGCCACCGGAATCAGCAGCGCCACACCGTTGATGGGACCAAGGCCGGGCAGCAGGCCAACAACGGTGCCGATCAAGGTGCCAATCAACGCGGTAATCAGGTTGTAAGGGGTGAGGGCGACGCCGAAGCCCTGGCCCAGATAGCCGAGTGTGTCCATGTCAAAGCTCCAGGAAGTCGAGCACGCCGAGCGGCAGGGGAACGTCGAGGGTGCGGTCGAACAAGAGGTACAGGCCGATGCTGATCAGCAGCGCGGCAATGGCACTGGCTTTCCACTGGCCGCCATACAGGCGTGCCATAAATACGCCGACCAGTGAACTGGAAAGGATAAAGCCCAAGGCTTCGAACATGGCCGCATACACCAGCAGCAGCGCGACGCAGGCGCTGACTTTGCGCAAGGTGTCGCGGTCCAGAACGGGCTCGCCTTCTTTGTGCTCAATGCGCGTGGGGCGCAGGGTCAGCCACAGCAAAGCGGCGGCCATCAGGCCGAGCATCAATAGCGGGAAAGCCCGTGGGCCAACCGGCTCGTAGGAGAAGGCGGCCTGGTAATCCCAGGCCAGGTAGGCAAAAACCAGGCATGCAACTAGCCAGCCCGCACTAAAGAGGCGTTGAAAAAGCATGGTGATCTCCTTGCCAAGGTCAGGCGCTTGGGCCTGACCCGGCATCAAGGGGAGCGAGGAAAACCCTGAGTGGCGTTACTGCGTCAGGCCGAACTCTTGCGCCATCTGCTTGTAATCAGCCACACGCTTTTTCACGTAGGCGTCCAACTCCGGGCCGGTCATGGCGAAGGGATACAGCTCGCGCTGATCGCGAAGTTTGGCGAACTCTTCCGAGGCCAATAGTTGGTCAAAACTGGCTTTCCACCAGGCGTAGTCTTCATCGCTGACCTTTGGCCCCAGGTAGAAGCCGCGTACCACTGGCCAGCTGATGTCGTAGCCCTGTTCCTTGGCGGTAGGGATATCGGCCTTGTCGGCACCCGCTAGGCGCTCATCGGAGAGCACGGCAAGGATGCGCATATTGCCGGCCTTGATATGCGGCATGGAGTCGGAGATGTCGGTACTACCCACCTGGATATGCCCACCCATCAAGGCCGTGGCAATTTCGCCGCCGCCTTCCAAGGCCACATAACGCAGGTCGCGCGGGTTGATACCAGCGGCTTTGGCGAGCAGGGCGGTTTGCATCCAGTCCTGGCTGCCGACGGTTCCGGAGGAGCCAATCACCACTTTGCCTGGCTCGGCCTTGAGGGCTTTCATCAGGTCATCAAGGTTTTTGTACGGTGAGTCGCTGCGCACGGCGATGGCGCCATAGCTGGTGCCAATGCCGGCCAGCCAACGCACGGCGTTTTCATCGAAGCGGCCAAACTTGCCCTGCGCCAGGTTGAGCAGCGAACCACTCGACCAAGCCGTGATGGTGCCGGCATCGCCTGGACGTTGGGCAACCACCGCGTTGTACGCCACGGCGCCAACGCCACCGGGCATATAGGTAACGCGCATGGGTTTAGTCAGCAGTTTGGAGTTCATCAGCGCGCTTTGCGCCAGCTTGCAGGTCAGGTCAAAACCGCCGCCAGGGGCCGCGGGGGCGATGCATTCGGGGCGTTTAGGCTCGGCCAGCAATTGGCTGCTGAGCAGTACACAGCTGGCCGCAAGGGCCAGGCGGTGAAGGGGCTTGATCATAGGGTGTCTCCCGTGGAGTTGTTATTGTGCGTCAGGAAAACGGATGGAGCTGTGCTGATTACCCTCGCGGCTGGCTACCAAAGCGCGAGGGTGTAACCCACCATGATGCGAATCTCGTCAGCATCGCGGGCAAAGTTGGAGCGGAAGGTGGCGTTACGCACGCGCAGCGAAACGTTTTTCAGCGTGCCGCTTTGCACCACGTACTTGAACTCGGTGTTGCGTTCCCACTCTTTGCCGGTCTCGCTGCTGCCAGTGACGTCGGCGTTATCGCCGCTGACATAGCGGGTCATAAAGGTCAGGCCGGGCACCCCGATTTTGCCGAAGTCGTAGTCGTAACGGGCTTGCCAGGAGCGCTCGTTGGCGTTGGCAAAATCGTTGATCTGCACAAAGTTGACCAGGTACGGGTCGGTGCCATCGATATAGGCAAAGCCGGTGTCGCCGCTCATATGCTGGTAGCCAAAGCCGAGTTTGTGGCCGTTCAGGCCGTAACTCACCAGGCCGTTGAGGGCGCGGTTATCCACCTTGCCGCCAGCGGCATTGCCTTGGTCATCGCTGCGGGCAAAACGCAAGTCGGCAGACAACGTGCCCGGGCCAACCGGTTGCGCGGCGACCAGGCCGAGGTAGTGCTGGCGGTACACATCGTCGAGCTGGGCGAAGTGGTAGCTGCCGGTGATTTTGTCGGTGAGCTTGTAGTCCAGGCCGGCAAAGTCGAAGTTGTCGGCGCTGGCAGCCGAGGAGAAACGGCTGTTTTTGTTGTTTAGCGCCAGATCTTCGTAGTTGCTGTCGTTGCGGTCTTTGGCTTTTTCCAGGCGGCCGCCGGTAAAGGTCAGGCCTTTGATTTCCTCGGACGTGAGCAGGCCGCCTTCGAAGGTTTGCGGCAGAATGCGACCGTCGTTGGGGTTGAGCGTGGGCAGTTCGGGAATCAGGCTGCCGACTTTCAACACGCTGTTGGACACCTTGACCTTGGCGGTCAGGCCAAGCTTGGAATACTCATCGGCGGCCTGGCCGTCGTCATGGGTGGGCAGCAGGCCGGTGCCGGTGCGGTCCGGGCTGGAGTCGAGTTTTACGCCGAGCATGCCTAAGGCGTCGACACCAAAACCAACGGTGCCATCGGTAAAGCCCGACTGCAGATCGAGAATAAAACCCTGCGCCCATTCATCGCGCTTGGACTGGCCGGAGCCTTCGCGGAAATCGCGGTTGAAGTACATATTGCGGGTTTCGAAGTTGGCGCTGCTGTCTTTGATAAAGTCGGCGTAGGCCGAGGCAGGTACCAGTGAGGCGAGGGTGGCGCTGGCCAGTGCGAGGTTTAACGTGCGCACAGGCGGCAAAGCCTGCCGAGGGGCAGATGGCATGGTGTGGTCTCCAGTTCTTGTTTTTGTTAGCGCCGAAACAACCACGAGTCGGCGTTGGTGGGTGGTTCTTGCCACCCTGGCCGGATGCTAAGGCGCGAAACTTTCACCAAGCTTTCAATCTGAAAGAAAACACCGCACTGCTTCACAGGCGCCGTTGGCCCGTTACACTCCTGCGCTACAAGCGGTTTTGCGGAGAACCTGAGTGCGCATTTTGTTGGTCGAAGACCACCCCCAACTCGCCGATAGCGTGGCGCAAGCCTTTAAGGCCGCCGGCTGGACAGTGGATGTGCTGCACGATGGCGTTGCCGCCGACCTGGCCCTGAGCAGCGAGGATTACGCCTTGGCTGTGCTGGATGTCGGCCTGCCGCGCATGGACGGCTTTGAAGTGCTGGCGCGCCTGCGCAGCCGCGGCAAAACCCTGCCGGTGCTGATGCTCACCGCCCGTGGCGAAGTCAAAGACCGAGTGCACGGCCTAAACCTTGGCGCCGATGACTATCTCGCCAAACCGTTCGAACTGAGCGAGCTAGAGGCGCGGGTAAAAGCCCTGTTGCGTCGCAGCGTGCTTGGCGGTGAACAGCAACAGCGCTGTGGCCCGCTGCTGTATGACCTTGGCACCCGGCGTTTTACCCTTACTGACGAGGTGTTAACCCTGACCTCCCGCGAGCAGGCGGTGCTGGAAGTGTTGATCGCCCGGCCGGGGCGAGTCATGAGTAAAGAGCAATTGGCTTCCCAGGTGTTTGGCCTCGATCAGGACGCCAGCCCGGACGCTATCGAAATTTACGTACACCGGTTACGCAAAAAACTCGAAGGCAGCTCGGTACGGATCGTTACCTTCCGCGGCCTTGGCTATTTGCTGGAAAGCCAGGATGCGTGAAGTCGGTAGCCTACGTGGCCGGCTGTTACGACGCATGGCCACGCTGTTTGCCGTGCTGCTGTTAATCGGCAGCTTGAGTGCCTATTGGAATGCCCGCGAAGCCGCCGATACCGCCTACGACCGCACCTTGCTGGCCTCGGCGCGGGCTATTTCCGCCGGTATGTACGAAGACGACGGCAGCCTGCGCGCCGACGTGCCTTGGGTGGCGTTGGACACCTTTGCCTACGACAGCGCCGGGCGAATTTTCTATCAGGTTACCGATGTGCACGGAAAGCTGATTTCCGGCTTTGAAGAACTGCCCGATCCGCCGCCCAAGACCCCGCGTACCGATGACTATCCGGCGTTGGCGCGTTTTTACGATGGCACGTTTAAAGGCGTGGATGTGCGGGTGGTAAGCCTGTTGCGGCCGGTCAGTGAGCCGACCATCAGCGGCACCGCAGAAATCCGTGTGGCGGAAACCGAAGAGGCGCGTGAGCGCCTGGCCCGTGGCTTGTTGGTCGACTCACTGTGGCGCCTGGCGGTGTTGTCGCTGGCGGCGCTGGTGCTGGTGTGGCTGACGATTAGCGCGGCGCTGCGCCCGCTCAGTCAGCTGCGCAATGCTGTGGCCGAACGGCAGTTGGACGACCTGCGGCCGCTGCCCGTGGTCGCGACCGCCCGTGAACTGATGCCGCTGGTGGACGCGCTTAACCAATTCACCGAGCGTCTGCGCGGGCTGTTCCAACGCCAGGCTGATTTTATCGCCGAGGCCTCCCATGAATTGCGCACGCCGCTGGCCGCGCTAAAGGCACGGGTGGAATTGGGCCTGCGTGAACAAGACCCCGAGCGCTGGCAGCAAACCCTGCGGGAAACGGCGCAAAACACCGACAGCCTGACTCACTTGGCCAACCAGTTGTTATCGCTGGCACGTATCGAAAGCGGCGCGCGGGCGATTGCCGAAGGGGGCGCCGAGCAGATCGACCTTAGCCAGCTGTGCCGCGAGTTAGGCATGGCCCTGGCGCCGCTGGCCCATTCCAAAGGCATCGCCCTGGCCCTGGAGGCGGAGCAGCCGGTATGGCTGCAAGGCGAGCCAACGCTACTTAATGAACTGCTCAGCAACCTGGTCGACAACGCCCTGGCCCACACCCCCAGCGGCGGCAATGTGATTTTGCGCGTGCGGGCGCCGGGTGTGCTGGAAGTGGAGGACGATGGCCCGGGGATACCGGCGGACCAGCGCGATAAAGTGTTTGAGCGCTTCTACCGGCGTAATCCACAAGCAGGCGGGGCCGGGTTGGGCTTGGCGATTGTTGGCGAGATTTGCCGCGCTCATCAGGCCACCATCAGCCTGCACGATGGGCCCAGTGGTGGGTTATTGGTCCGCGTAGAATTTCCCGTCCCCTGAACAGATGCTGGCTCAGCGCACGACCGCTATCGCCATGGTGCGCACAGCACACCCTACGCGTTGAATGGGTTAGGGCGCCAGGCTAAGCGGCTGCTGCGCTTCCATGAGGTATTGGGCGATTTTGCCGCTGTCACGCAGCTGTTTGAGGCCCGCATTAAAGCGTGCGATCAGTTCAGCATTACCAGGCACAGCACGCGAGAGCATCAGGTGCAGGGTGTCACTGCGCAGAGGCTTGGGGTTGAAGGTCAGTTGCGCGCGCTCGGCGGCGCTGAAGTGTTGGTGCAGCATGTCGAAGGCCACGGTTTTATCCATGGGGAATAGGTCGATGCGTGCGGCCAGCAATTGGCGCAGGCCAATTTCTTCATTGTTCAGGCGTCGCACATTAAGGCTGCCGTCGGCCTCGGCTTGCTGAAACGCCGCGCCATATTCAAAGCCATTGGCACCGCCGACTTGCAGGCTTTTGAGGTCGTCTATTGTTTGCCAATCAAAGGCGCGGTCTTTGCGGTGGAAGAGGTAATAGCTGCTGTCGACTACCGGGTCGCTAACGTAGAAGTCTTTATCGCGCTGTTCGTTGCGTAACCACACAGCGGTGCCAGCGCGCTGACCGCGTTGCGCAAGCATCAGCGAGCGCGCCCAAGGGTAGAAATCCCAATGCACCTTTATACCTTCCAAGGCAAAAGCCTCGGCGACGATGCGCGAAGCGATGCCTTGGTGGGGAAGGGCTTGCCCTAGATAGGGCGGCCATTCGCCGTTGGTGAGGCGAACGTCTTCAGCGAACGCCGAGCTGGCGCCCAACAGCAAGCAAATGCACAACAGCATATTGCGCATACGGTTGATCCCCATCCAAGCCCTGCGGCTGAGCATAGTGGCGAATCGCCTGGAATGCGCTGTGAAGTTTTTACTGCAACATACCCATGGCCGCTTCCATCGCTGCGGAGAGGTCTTCGTCGGCATTCAGGTCGGCGCTTGGGTCCAGACCCAGTTTGGCGAAGGCTGGAATTTGCGACCAGTCGAGCTGGGTGAAAGGGTGTTCGCTGCCCAGGTAGCTCTGCAACGTGGCGACTTGCACGATATCGACGTAGTCCACCTTTGGCGAGTTGCGGGTGAAGTCCAGATACTGGCTCGGCAAGATGGCGATGTTTTCAGGGAAATCCCAGGCTTTGAGGATTCGGTCGCCAATGATTGGATGAATTTTCTCGATTACGTGGTTAAGGCTGATGGAGTCAGACAGCAACTCATCGTGCTCTTCGGCGTAGGTCAGAATCGGCAATACACCAATCTGGTGGATCAGGCCGGCGAGGGTGGCTTGGTCTGGCATCAGGCGGGTGTAGTGGCGGCAGAGTACGTGGCTGATACCTGCGATTTCCGTGCTCTTGTTCCACACTTCACGCATTTTGCGATCGACCACGTCGGAAGTGGCCTGGAACATTTGCTCCATCGCCAGGCCGGTGGCCAGGTTGCAGGTGTAGTTAATGCCCAGGCGACCGATGGCCATTTGCAGGTCGGTAATTTCTTTGTTGGTACGCAGCAACGGGCTGTTCACCACTTTGATAATGCGCGCCGTGAGGGCGGCATCGTTGCCGATCACCTTGCTCAGCTCTGGAATGCTGATGTCCGGATCTTCCGCCGCTTCGCGAACTTTCAGCGCTACCTCTGGGAGAGTTGGCAGCACCAGTTCATCGTTTTCGATGGCCTGGATCAGTTCGTGTTGGACTTTGTCAGCGAGTTTGCTCATGGACGTTTCTCTAAAGGCTTAAGCGCTTGGCGGAAGTAAGAATAGGGTTAACGCTGAATCTCGAGATCCGAGTTCAAGCTGTAGGGCAGGTCCAGTAGCTGGAGGGTCGGGCCAGTTTCGCTGCCAAGATGAATCCGTCCATCACTGACGGCATCTTCCTGCAATACCGCCAGCAGTTCCACGCCGTTTTCGCTATGGGCGGCTAACACCACTTCGCCGACGCTGGAACGGTGTACCGGCGAAAACAGCTCACTGGCCAGCGCGGGTAGCTCGGTGCCTGCAAGGCTCAGGCGTTGCAGGCGGCGTTTGAGTTTGCCCAGGTACTGCATGCGCGCAACGATTTCCTGGCCTGTGTAGCAGCCTTTTTTAAAGCTGACGCCGCCGACGGCCTGCAGATTGATCATTTGTGGAATAAACAGCTCACGGGTTGGACCGAATACTTGGCCAATACCGGCGCGCACTTGCCCCAGCAGCCAGTTGTTGAGCGCGCGCTCTGGCAGTTTGGCTTGAATTTGTTCCAGTACCTCGGCACTGATTGCGCGGCGCAACCACAGTTCGACGCGACCATCGGCCAGGCGAATGGCGAACAAACCTTCACCTCGGGCGACGCCGTCAGCGTCATTGGCCAGCATCAAGCCCAAGTCGCTCAGTAGCTCGTCGGCGTTGCTCAGGCCCAGACGCAGCCACTCGGCGCTTTCATCGCTAAGGGTAGATTTGGAGAAAACGGCGTATTTTTTCAGGTCGGTCAGTTGCGGCTCAATCAGCTCGCTGGCCATGGCCAGCAGGTAGCCGTCGTCGTCACTGACAATGCGAAAGCTCGACAGCATGCGGCCTTTGGGGGTGCAGCGGGCACCGAGGCTGGCGTTGCTATCGCTTAGGTAGTTGAGGTTGCAGGTGACTTGGCCTTGCAGGAATTTACTGGCGTCGGGGCCGCGAACGGCGAGGATGCCTTCGTGGGAGAGCGTGCAGAAAAAAGCAGAGTCGGCCATGGGAAATCGCTGATTGAAAGTCTGGGGGGTAATCATAGGGCCCAGCCTTGAGCTTGTCAGCGGGTGCCGGTAACTGCTTAGCGCCGCTATACTGCCGGCCTATTTTGCAGGAGCCGCATTAATGGTCGACGATATTGAACTGAACCGCCTGTTCTGGCATAGCCGCCGCGGCATGCTGGAGCTCGATGTGCTGCTGGTGCCCTTTGTGCGCGAAGTCTACCCGACCCTCGATGCCGAGGACCGCGAGCGCTATCGCAAACTGCTGGAATGCGAGGACCAGGATATGTTCGGCTGGTTTATGCAGCGCGGTGAGCCGGAAGATGCCGATCTGCGTCGCATGGTTCGGATGATTTTGGACCGTGTCCAGCCCAAGTAGGATCTTCGAATGCCGCTGGGGCGCCTCACGGCAACTGCTGGCGGTCTACCTTGGCGCACAGTGTTGCGCGTTGCTTGCCTTGCTGATGGCGGCCATTCCCCTTTCGACGCTGTTGCTGGGCGTGGGGGTATGTGCCGCGCATGCCTGCTGGGTGGGCTTCTCTTCTTTATATTGTTTTACCGGCATTCGCCACGACGCGGATGGCTGGCACCTGTGTCGCGCCGACGGCGTTTGGCTGTCGGTGCAGTTGCGCCCGGACAGCCTGGCGCTACCGCAGCTGATCGTGCTGCGCTTTCGTCAGCCGGGGCAATGGTGGGCGCGGGGTTTATGTATTGCGGGCGATGCACTGCCGGCGGATACCCACCGGCGTTTACGAGTGCGCCTGAAATTCACTCGCCATAGATGGGCGGCACCAGAATAGTGTCGCGGGCCTCGGGTAGTTGCTCGGGGTAGTCGAGGGTGTAATGCAGGCCGCGCGATTCTTTGCGCTGCATGGCTGAGCGGATGATCAGCTCAGCCACCTGCGCCAGGTTTCGCAGCTCGATGAGGTCGCGGCTGACTTTATAGTTGCTATAGAACTCGTCGATTTCATCCAGCAGCAAACGCACGCGGTGCTGGGCTCGTTGTAGGCGCTTGTTAGTGCGCACAATGCCCACGTAGTCCCACATAAATCGCCGTAGTTCATCCCAGTTGTGGGCGATGATCACGTCTTCGTCGGAATCGGTCACCTGGCTGGCGTCCCAGCTTGGCAGCGCTTCAGGTACCGGCGTGGTGGGCAGTTGCGCGAGGATGTCCGCCGCTGCGGAGCGGGCATAGACGAAGCATTCCAATAGCGAGTTACTGGCCATGCGATTAGCGCCATGCAGGCCGGTAAATGTGGTTTCGCCAATGGCGTACAAGCCCGGCACATCGGTGTGACCGTGCTGGTCAACTACTACCCCGCCGCAGGTGTAGTGCGCAGCAGGCACCACGGGAATAGCTTCTTTGGTGATGTCGATGCCGAAATCGAGGCAGCGTTCATAAACAGTAGGGAAGTGCGTCTTGATGAACTCGGCCGGTTTGTGGCTGATGTCCAGGTACAGGCAGTCGACACCCAGGCGCTTCATTTCATGGTCAATGGCGCGGGCGACAATATCCCGCGGCGCCAGCTCGGCTCGTGGGTCGAAACGCTGCATAAAACGTTCGCCATTGGGCAGCTTGAGCAAACCGCCTTCACCCCTGATGGCCTCGGTAATAAGGAAACTTTTGGCCTTTGGGTGGTACAGGCACGTGGGGTGGAACTGGTTGAATTCCAGATTGCCCACGCGGCAACCGGCGCGCCAGGCCATGGCAATGCCGTCACCGCAGGCGCCATCGGGGTTGCTGGTATAGAGGTAGACTTTGGAAGCGCCGCCGCTGGCCAATACGGTAAAGCGGGCGCTGTAGGTGTCCACTTCGCCGCTGGAGCGGTTGAGGATATAGGCGCCCAAACAATTGTGGCCGCTGAGGCCGAGCTTGCGCTCGGTGATTAGGTCAACTGCTACCCGTTGCTCCAGCAGTTCAATGTTCGGCCGCTGGCGGGCTTGGGCTAGCAGGGTGTTGAAAATCGCCGCGCCGGTGGCGTCGGCCGCATGAATGATGCGCCGATGGCTGTGGCCGCCTTCGCGGGTCAGGTGAAATTCAAAGCCGCCATCCTCGCGCGCGGTTTCGTCATCGCGGGTAAAAGGCACACCTTGCTCAATCAACCATTCAATGGCTTCGCGGCTATGCTCGACCGTGAAGCGCACGGCGTCTTCGCGGCACAGGCCGGCGCCAGAATTGAGGGTGTCTTCAACGTGGGATTCGACGGTGTCAGTGGTGTCGAGTACGGCAGCAACGCCACCCTGCGCCCAATAAGTTGAACCATTTGTAAGGTCACCCTTACTAAGCACGGCAATACGCAAATGGCTAGGCAGGGTAAGGGCTAGGGTAAGGCCGGCAGCGCCGCTACCGATGACAAGAACGTCGTGCTGAAAATGTTGGCTCATGTTCGAATTCCACGAGAAGCGGCCACTAGTATATAGGCCGAGCCGGCTGCACAATAGCGCGCTTATGACTGCACGCGGGGCGTGGGAACTTTCTAAGTATTCCAGGTTCCATAGGCAGTCACCCAGATGGGGACAATGCCGTTTGGATTGTATCGAGAGCGGCTTGTCGCGCACTCATTACAGCTAAACCGGTGACAAGATTATCCGCGCAGCCGGCGTGCTAGCCGTGCTGCGCGATTCCGTGCAAGACAAAAGAATATGTGTACGGAACGTGTTTGGAGGGGAGAACTTTTGCGCAAGACCCGAGTCTATCTTGGCAAGTTGATTCACTTGCTGGAACGGCATTCTCTCCGAACTCAATTGAGGAGTGTTCATGCTTACCCAGGAAGATGATCAGCAGTTGGTCGAGCGGGTGCAGCGTGGTGACAAGCGAGCTTTTGATCTGTTGGTGCTGAAGTATCAGCACAAGATTCTCGGGTTGATAGTGCGTTTCGTGCACGATCCTCATGAAGCTCAGGATGTTGCCCAGGAAGCCTTTATTAAGGCTTTCCGTGCACTGGCTAACTTTCGCGGTGACAGCGCCTTTTATACATGGCTGTACCGTATCGCCATTAACACGGCGAAGAATCACCTGGTGTCGCGCGGTCGGCGACCTCCGGAAAGTGATGTAAGTGCTGAAGACGCGGAGTTTTATGAGGGTGATCACGCACTCAAAGACATCGAATCTCCAGAGCGACTGATGTTACGGGATGAAATCGAAAATGCCGTGCATCGAACCATTGAACAATTGCCAGAAGATTTGCGCACCGCGCTAACTTTGCGAGAGTTCGATGGTCTGAGTTACGAGGACATTGCCAGTGTCATGCAATGCCCAGTCGGCACTGTACGTTCGCGGATTTTCCGCGCTCGTGAGGCCATTGATAAGGTCCTGCAACCTTTGTTGCAGGGAGCCTAAGACATCGGCGCTAGCCAAGAGAGGAATCGCCATGAGTCGTGAAGCCCTGCAAGAATCGTTGTCCGCCGTCATGGATAACGAGGCCGATGAACTGGAACTGCGCCGCGTGCTCAGTGCCAGCGATGACGCCCAATTGCGCTCGACTTGGGCGCGCTACCAAGTCGCCCGTGCAGTTATGCACAAAGACTTGTTAGTCCCAAACTTGGATATCGCTGCTGCGGTTTCTAAAGCATTGGCCGATGAAGCTTCGCCGGTTACCGCGCCAGTGGCGCAGGTAGCAGGTCGCTGGCGTGGCTTGGGTCGCTTGGCGGTAGCCGCCTCGGTGACCTTGGCAGTGCTGGCCGGTGTGCGCCTGTACAACCAAGACGAAGTGATGGGTACGCAATTGGCCCAGAACAACGTGCAGCCAACCCTGCCAATGCCGCAGGTGCAAGGCGCGGCGCTGTTGGCCGGTTACACCGAAAGCTCCGAGCCAGTGGCGGCGCAGCAGTCCAAGGCCGTGCGCCCAAGCCAGCTGAATTGGCATGAGCAGCGTCTGCCCGGTTACCTGCGTCAGCACGCTCAGCAGGCCGCGATGAGCACTTCTGATGGTGTGCTGCCTTACGCGCGTGCTGCAAGTCTGGAAAACCGCTGAGGAGGATCATGCGCGGACTTTCCTCCCTGCTATTGCTAGGTGGCGTTCTGGCCCTTCCAGTACACGCCACCGATGCGCAAGATTGGTTGGGCCGCCTCGCTGAGGCGGAACAGCAACAGAGTTTTCACGGTACGTTCGTCTATGAGCGTAACGGCAGTTTCTCCACTCACACAATTTGGCATCAGGCTTCTGGTGATGCGCAGGTGCGTGAGCGTCTCTTACAGCTTGATGGCCCTGTACAAGAAGTGCTGCGCGTTAACGGCCGCACCGAATGTGTCAGCGGCGGTTTGGCTGATCAAGTCTCTGATGGCCAGAATTGGCCCGCTCGTGCCTTAGACCCCAAACAGCTCGCCGCCTGGTACGACTTGCGCGTAATTGGCGAGTCCCGTGTGGCGGGACGTGAGGCCGTGGTGTTGGCTGTGTTGCCGCGTGACCAGCACCGCTATGGTTTTGAGCTGCATTTGGATCGCGAAACCGGATTGCCGCTGAAATCCTTGCTCCTCAACGAGAAAGGCCAGTTACTTGAGCGCTTCCAGTTTTCCAGCATTGATATGAGCGCGCCCGCCGACGCTGACCTTAAACCTGGCGCAACCTGCCAACCCGTGCGTTTTGCTGAGATCAAAGGGATTGACCCCAAGGTGTGGCACTCTGAGTGGCTGCCGCCGGGTTTCAATTTGAATAGTGCGGTTGAGCGCCATAGCGTGGTGTCTTCCGAGCCTGTTGCATGCCTGATGTATGGCGATGGGCTGGCGAGGTTTTCTGTTTTTCTTGAGCCGCTTAACGGCGCGACCGTAGAAGATGCTCGTACCCAGTTGGGCCCTACGGTTGCTGTTTCCAAGCGCGTCTCCACTGCGTCCGGAGATGTAATGGTGACCGTTATTGGGGAGATCCCACTGGGCACCGCCGAGCGTGTCGCGTTGTCGATGCGCGCTGGGGATATGCAGGCGGCGCAATAAGCTGTCGAGTTTTTCATGCGCGCGCTGTTATTGCGCTGCGCATGCTAGCCATAGAGTCGTATGCCGCGCTGATTGAGCGCGACAATTCATGTGGTATTTGCTGGTCCTTAATGGGAGCTGAAGTCGATGCTTAGCCTGAAATCTGGCTTATCTGCGTTCTTGACGTTGTTTTTACTGGGGCAGAGCGTTGCTGCCCATGCTGAGTTGCCTGACTTCACCACGTTGGTTGAAGCCGCAGCCCCTGCCGTGGTGAATATCAGCACCACGCAGAAAGTCCCGGATCAGGTTGCGGGTAATGCTCAATCGGGCATTCCTGACCTTGAAGGGTTGCCGCCTGGTTTTCGCGAATTTTTTGAACGTAACTTGCCTCAGCAACAGCCGCGCAGCCCACAAGGTCGCCAGCAGCAGCGCGGTGCCCAGTCGCTAGGTTCGGGCTTTATTATTTCCCCCGATGGTTATGTGCTGACGAACAACCATGTTGTGAGCGGTGCTGATGAAATCATCGTGCGTCTTTCCGATCGTAGCGAGCTGAAAGCCAAGTTAATCGGCGCCGACCCGCGTACCGATGTGGCCTTGCTAAAGGTTGAAGGTAAGAACCTTCCGGTTGTGAAGATCGGTAAGTCTGAAGAGTTGAAAGTCGGTGCATGGGTGCTGGCCATCGGCTCGCCCTTTGGCTTCGACCATTCCGCCACTGCGGGTATCGTCAGCGCCAAAGGCCGTAGCCTGCCAAATGAAAGCTATGTGCCGTTTATTCAGACTGACGTGGCGATCAACCCAGGTAACTCCGGTGGTCCTTTATTCAACCTGAATGGCGAAGTGATCGGTATCAACTCGCAGATTTTCACTCGTTCCGGCGGTTTTATGGGCTTGTCGTTCGCCATCCCGATGGATGTGGCGATGGATGTGGCCAATCAGTTGAAAACCGACGGTAAGGTCAGCCGTGGCTGGCTAGGTGTGGTGATTCAGGAGGTCAATAAAGACCTGGCTGAGTCCTTTGGTCTCGACAAGCCGGCCGGTGCTCTGGTGGCGCAGGTGATGGAAGACGGCCCGGCGGCCAAAGGCGGTTTGCAAGTCGGTGACGTAATTCTGAGCCTCAATGGTCAGCCGATCATCATGTCAGCGGACCTGCCGCACTTGGTAGGCCGTATGAAAGCGGGAGCTAAAGCCGAGCTGGAAGTGATTCGTGAAGGCTCGCGCAAAAAGCTGGAGCTGACTGTCGGCAACTTGCCGGCTGAAGACGGCGAAATAGCGGCCAATGGTGGTGGTGAGTCGGCTGTCGAGCGCAACAGCAACCGCATGGGCGTTAAGGTTGCCGAGCTCAGCGCTGATGAGCGCAAGTCGCTGGATCTGAAAGGCGGCGTGGTCATCAAGGAGGTTCAGGACGGTCCTGCGGCCCTGATCGGTCTGCGCCCTGGCGACGTTATCACCCACTTGAATAACCAAGCCATTGATTCGGCCAAGACCTTTACTCAGGTTGCTCAAGCGCTGCCGAAGAATCGTTCGGTCTCCATGCGCGTGCTACGTGAAGGGCGTGCAAGCTTTATTACCTTCAAGTTGTCGGAATGACGCTTGCTCGGTAATGCACAGAAGGGCGGTTTATACCGCCCTTTTTCATGGGCGCCGCTCAGCAGCACGGGTGACGCCCGCGCCGCCGATCGGGTACACTTCCCGGCTATTTTTCGGCGGGCAGTCTGCCTGCGGCCTTTTTGAGTGTTGATCCGTGAGTGACCTGAGTCATATCCGTAATTTCTCCATCATCGCCCACATCGACCACGGCAAATCGACCCTGGCCGACCGCTTTATCCAAATGTGCGGCGGCTTGTCCGAACGCGAAATGGAAGCCCAAGTCCTGGATTCCATGGATCTCGAGCGTGAGCGCGGGATCACCATCAAGGCCCACAGCGTTACCTTGCATTACAAGGCGCGCGACGGCAAAACCTATCAATTGAACTTCATCGACACTCCCGGCCACGTTGACTTCACTTATGAAGTGAGCCGGTCGCTGGCGGCCTGCGAGGGTGCTTTGCTGGTGGTCGACGCCGGCCAAGGCGTTGAGGCTCAGTCGGTTGCCAACTGCTACACCGCCATCGAGCAGGGGCTGGAAGTGATGCCCGTGCTGAACAAGATGGACTTGCCCCAGGCCGATCCGGACCGGGTGAAAGAAGAAATCGAGAAAATCATCGGTATCGACGCCACTGACGCCGTGGCCTGTAGCGCCAAGAGCGGCATGGGTGTCGACGAAGTGCTGGAGCGCCTGGTGACCACCATTCCTGCGCCTACCGGCAATATCGGAGATCCGCTGCAAGCGCTGATCATCGACTCCTGGTTCGATAACTACTTGGGCGTTGTCTCGTTGGTGCGTGTGCGTCACGGCTGCGTGAAGAAGGGCGACAAAATTCTGGTCAAGTCCACCGGCAAAATCCACTTGGTGGATAGCGTTGGTGTGTTCACCCCCAAGCACACGGCCACCGTTGACCTTAAAGCCGGTGAAGTGGGCTTTATCATCGCCGGCATCAAAGATATTCACGGCGCGCCAGTGGGCGACACGCTGACACTCAGCTCGACGCCGGACGTCGATGTGCTGCCAGGCTTTAAGCGCATTCAGCCGCAGGTTTATGCCGGCTTGTTCCCGGTGAGCTCCGATGACTTCGAAGACTTCCGTGAAGCCCTGCAAAAGCTGACGCTCAACGACTCGTCTCTGCAATATCTGCCGGAAAGCTCGGACGCACTAGGCTTCGGCTTCCGCTGTGGCTTCCTTGGCATGCTGCACATGGAGATCATTCAGGAGCGCTTGGAGCGTGAGTACGACCTTGATCTGATCACCACTGCGCCGACGGTAATCTTCGAGCTGCTGTTGAAGAATGGCGAAACCATCTACGTCGACAACCCCTCCAAGCTTCCGGATTTGTCGGCTATCGAAGATATGCGCGAGCCAATCGTGCGCGCCAATATCCTGGTGCCGCAGGAGCACTTGGGTAACGTCATTACCTTGTGTATCGAAAAACGTGGCGTTCAGCGCGACATGCTGTTCCTCGGTACCCAGGTTCAGGTTAGCTACGACCTGCCGATGAACGAAGTGGTATTGGATTTCTTTGACCGTCTGAAGTCCACTAGCCGTGGTTACGCCTCGCTGGATTACCACTTTGACCGTTATCAGTCGGCTAATCTGGTCAAGCTTGATGTATTGATCAACGGTGACAAGGTCGATGCCTTGGCGCTGATCGTTCACCGCGACAACGCGCACTACAAAGGTCGTGCGTTGACCGAGAAAATGAAAGAGTTGATTCCGCGGCAGATGTTCGATGTGGCCATTCAAGCCGCTATCGGCGGGCAGATTGTGGCCCGTACCACCGTTAAGGCGCTGCGCAAGAACGTATTGGCCAAGTGCTACGGCGGTGACGTCAGCCGTAAGCGCAAGCTGCTTGAAAAGCAGAAAGCCGGTAAAAAACGGATGAAGCAAGTCGGCAACGTGGAAATTCCACAAGAAGCCTTCCTTGCAGTGCTCAGGTTGGATGGTTAATACCTATGTCGTTCAATTTTCCGCTGTTGTTGGTTATCGCTGTAGCCGTTTGTGGCGCGCTGGCGCTGGTTGATCTGGTGCTTTTGGCGCCACGTCGCCGGGCAGCCGTAGCGACTTATCAGGGGCAGGTGGCCGAGTCTGATCAGGCTGTGCTTGATCAGCTCAACCGTGAGCCGCTGTTGGTGGAATACGGCAAATCGTTCTTTCCGGTGCTGGCGATTGTGTTGGTGCTGCGCTCGTTTCTAGTTGAGCCATTCCAGATTCCGTCTGGCTCGATGAAGCCGACCTTGGAAGTGGGCGATTTCATTTTGGTTAACAAATTTGCCTATGGTATTCGTCTGCCGGTGCTCGACACCAAGGTCATCGAAGTGGGTGATCCGCAGCGCGGTGATGTGATGGTGTTTCGCTACCCAAGTGAGCCGACCGTTAACTACATCAAGCGGGTAGTGGGGCTGCCGGGCGATAAGATCCGCTACACCGCCGACAAGCAATTGTTCATCAATGGTGAGTCGGTGGCCAAACAGCTGGTGGGTGAGGAGCCAGGCTCCTTGGGTAGCGCCACGCTCTATAAGGAAAAGCTCGGTGCAGTAGAACACCTGATCCGCATCGAAATGAACCGCTACCGTGCCGACCCTGGTAACGAGTGGACTGTGCCCGCCGGGCACTATTTCATGATGGGCGACAACCGCGATAACTCGAACGACAGCCGCTACTGGGCCGATCCGAAAATTCCAAAAGAACTGCTGGGCATGGTGCCGGACAAGAATATTGTCGGCAAAGCCTTTGCCGTTTGGTTGAGCTGGGCCGATCCGAAATTGCACAACGTGCCGACCCTGTCACGGGTTGGGCTGATTCGCTGATTCGTCGGCGCTGTTAAAACCAGCGCCGCGCGCTATATATAGTCAGGCCCGCAGAGGCCAGGACATTAAAAAATTGCCGATACTGAGGTCAAACATGACGTTTGCGCGTTCGCAGAAGGGTATGTCAGTTCTGAGCTGGCTGATTGTAGTGACGGTGGTGGCGTTCTTTGCCAGCATTGCTTTCAAAATGTTCCCCCACTACATGGATAACATGGCGCTGGAAAAGGCTATTACCTCGGTGGAAACCGATAAGGCCCTGGGCATTACCTCCGTGCAGGAATTCCGCATGCATGTGGTCAAGAGCATGCAGATCAACAGCATCCGCGACCTGGACCTGGAAAAGGCGATGGACGTGAAGATCGAAAACAACGAGTTCCGTGTGCACTTGAAATACGAAAAACGTGAGCCAATCGTTCAGAACCTCGATCTCGTCGCTCGTTTCGACAAAGAATATCGCGTGCGTATGCCGTGAGTGCAGCACTGAGTCGTTTGGAGCGTCAGCTCGGCTATACCTTTCAAGACCAGGAGCTGATGATCCTGGCTCTCACCCACCGCAGTTTCGCCGGGCGCAATAATGAGCGCCTGGAGTTCCTCGGTGATGCCATTCTCAACTTCGTCGCCGGTGAAGCGCTGTTCGAGCGCTTCCCTCAAGCGCGCGAAGGCCAGCTTTCACGTTTACGCGCGCGCTTGGTAAAGGGTGAAACCCTGGCTGTTTTGGCCCGCGGCTTCGATCTTGGCGAGTATCTGCGTTTGGGCTCCGGGGAGTTGAAAAGTGGCGGTTTTCGCCGCGAATCAATTCTGGCTGATGCGCTGGAAGCCTTGATCGGTGCCATTTATCTCGATGCCGGTATGCAAGCAGCGCGCGAACGCGTGCTGGCGTGGCTAAGCTCTGAGCTGGATGGTCTGACCTTGGTCGACACCAATAAAGACCCGAAAACCCGTCTGCAGGAGTTTCTGCAGTCGCGCGGCTGCGACTTGCCCCGCTACGAAGTGGTGGATATCCAAGGCGACCCGCACTGTCGGATGTTTGTTGTCGAGTGCCAGATCACCTTATTGAATGACAAGACCATAGGGCAGGGCGCCAGTCGCCGTATCGCCGAACAGGTGGCTGCGGCCGCCGCTTTGATCGCCCTTGGTGTGGAGAATGGCCATGACTGATTCAACTGCAACACGCTGTGGCTATGTCGCCATCGTCGGCCGCCCCAACGTAGGCAAGTCGACGCTGCTTAACCACATCCTCGGGCAGAAGCTGGCGATCACTTCGCGTAAGCCGCAGACCACCCGCCACAACATGCTCGGTATCAAGACTGAAGGGTTGATTCAGGCCATCTACGTCGATACCCCCGGCATGCATAAAAACGGCGAGAAGGCCCTTAACCGCTATATGAACAAAACTGCTTCGGCTGCCCTCAAGGACGTCGACGTGGTGATCTTCGTGGTTGAGCGCACCCGTTGGACCGACGAAGATCAGATGGTCCTCGAGCGTGTGCAGTACGTGCAGGGCCCGGTGATTGTGGCGATCAACAAGACTGACCGCATTGAAGATAAGTCCGATCTGATGCCGCACCTGGAGTGGTTGCAAAGCCAACTGCCAAACGCGCAGATCGTGCCGATTTCCGCGCAGCACGGGCATAACCTGGAGGCGCTGGAAGGCTTGATCAGCAACCACTTGCCGGAAAACGATCACTTCTTTCCGGAAGACCAGATCACCGACCGCAGCAGCCGCTTCCTGGCTGCTGAGCTGGTACGGGAAAAAATCATGCGTCAGTTGGGCGCTGAACTGCCTTACCAGATCACCGTTGAAATCGAAGAGTTCAAGCAGCAGGGCAAAACCCTGCATATCCACGCTTTGATTCTGGTGGAGCGTGACGGTCAGAAGAAAATCATCATTGGCGACAAGGGTGAGCGGATTAAACGCATCGGCATGGACGCACGCAAAGACATGGAAGTGCTGTTCGATTCCAAGGTCATGCTTAACCTTTGGGTGAAGGTCAAAGGTGGCTGGTCCGACGACGAACGGGCTCTGCGTTCGCTGGGTTACGCTGACCTCTAAGCTTTTCCCTATCGAGTCTTCCATGCTAAACAGCGCGCAACCGGCTTTTATCCTGCATAGCCGGGCCTATCGCGAAAGCAGCGCGCTGGTGGACTTCCTCACTCCTCAAGGTCGCCTGCGTGCGGTATTGCGTGGTGCTCGCGGCAAAGCCGGCACCCTGGCGCGGCCTTTCGTTCCGGTAGAAGTTGAGTTTCGCGGGCGCGGCGAATTGAAGAATGTCGGCCGCCTGGAGGCTGCCGGTATTCCGCGCTGGTTGCATGGCGAAGCGCTGTTCAGCGGGCTGTACCTGAACGAGCTGATCTTGCGCCTGTTACCCGCCGAAGACCCTCATCCTATTTTGTTCGACCACTACGCTGCCACACTTGAAGCGCTTGCTGCCGGCCGTGCGCTGGAGCCGCTACTGCGTGCGTTCGAATGGCGTCTGCTGGACGAGTTGGGGTATGGTTTTGCCCTCGCTGAAGATCTGCACGGCCAGCCGGTGATCGCCGACCAGCTTTACCGTTTGCTGCCGGATTCCGGCCTGGAACCCGTGCAGTTGTTTCAGCCCGGCCTGTTTCAAGGCATTGAACTACTGGCCATGGCCGAAGCTGATTGGACCGCACCAGGCGCCTTGGCAGCCGCTAAGCGCCTCATGCGCCAAGCCCTTGCCCCTCATTTAGGTGGCCGACCGTTGGTTAGCCGCGAATTATTTATGACCTTGAAGGAGCCACCCCGTGTCTGACGCCAATCGCATCTTGTTGGGCGTGAATATCGACCATGTCGCCACCTTGCGTCAGGCCCGTGGCACGCGCTATCCCGACCCGGTGAAAGCCGCCTTGGACGCCGAAGAAGCCGGCGCCGACGGCATCACCGTGCATCTGCGTGAAGACCGTCGGCATATCCAAGAGCGCGATGTATTGCTGCTCAAGGACGTGCTGCAAACGCGGATGAACTTTGAAATGGGTGTGACTGAAGAAATGCTCACCTTCGCCGAGCGTATTCGGCCTGCGCATATCTGCCTGGTGCCGGAAACTCGCCAGGAGCTGACCACCGAAGGCGGTTTGGACGTAGCCGGGCAGGAAGCGCGGATCAAGGCGGCGGTGGAGCGCCTTGCGCGTTTGGGCTGCGAAGTGTCGCTGTTTATCGACGCCGATGAGCGCCAGATCGAAGCCTCACGCCGTATCGGCGCACCCGCCATCGAATTGCACACCGGCCGCTATGCCGACGCGCATACACCGGCGGAAACTGCTGAAGAGCTCAAGCGCATTGCCGATGGTGTGGCGTTTGGTTTGGCTCAGGGCCTGATCGTCAACGCTGGCCATGGCTTGCACTACCACAACGTCGAGGCGGTGGCGGCGATCAAGGGCGTTAACGAATTGAACATCGGCCATGCGTTGGTGGCGCATGCGCTGTTTGTTGGCTTTAAGTCGGCGGTTGCCGAGATGAAGCAGTTGATTGTGGCGGCCGCCCATCGCTGAGTAAGGGGCGCTATAGCCGTGGCCCAGTATTCTGGGTCCCCGCCTGCGCGGGGACGACGGTGATGGCGGGGAAGGCGCCGCCGTCCCGTGTACGCGGCGGTCCGACGATTCGGTACCCAAGCCCGGCGGGTGCGCTATTTGCGGGCGGTAATCACCGCGCGCATCGGCGCCGGCAAGCCTTCTACGGTTTTGCTGCGGTCGTTGGGGTCAAGGAAGTGGCTGAGGGATTGATAGCGCATCCACTCAGTACTGCGCTGTTCTTCGACGCTGGTAATGCTGACGTCGACGCAGCGCACATCGCTAAATCCGGCGCGACGCAGCCACAGTTCCAAAGCCGGCACCGAGGGCAAGAACCACACGTTGCGCATTTGCGCGTAGCGGTCTTCCGGCACCAGCACCTGGTTTACATCGCCTTCAATCACCAGGGTTTCCAGCACCAGTTCACCGCCTTTGACCAGGCAATCTTTCAGCGCTAACAAATGCTCGATAGGCGAACGACGGTGGTAGAACACGCCCATGGAAAACACTGTGTCGAAGCCTTCTAGCCCGGCCGGCAGGTCTTCTAAGGCAAACGGCAGGTGCCAGGCGCGTAACTCTGGCAGGTAGCGTTGCACCGCTTGGAATTGGCAGAAGAACAGCCAGTTGGGGTCGATGCCAATCACGCTATCGGCGCCGGCACCGAGCATACGCCACTGGTAGTAACCGTTGCCGCAACCGACGTCGAGCACGCGTTTACCGCGCAAGTCCAGATGTGGCGAGACCCGCGACCATTTCCAGTCCGAGCGCCATTCGGTGTCTACGTGCACGCCGAACAAATCAAACGGGCCTTTGCGCCAAGGCGACAACCCCATCAGAGCTGTATGCATTTGCGCGCGGGTGGCGTCTTCGCACTCGCAATCCAGCAGCAGGCCGTTAAGCAGATCAATCTGGGTCGGCTGCAGAGCGGGCAGGGCGTTCAAGGCGCCTTGCCAGCGCTCCAGGTCGCCATGGCCTTTATCCATTTTGCTGTCGAGCTGGGCTTGCAGGGTGGCGGCCCAGTTAGCCAGTGGTGTGTCCGCCAGGTGGCGGACCAGGGGGCTCAAGTCAATCATGGCAGGGCAATCAGCGAGGCGAAATTCAGGCATTGGAACCACGGCACCACCTTGCTAAATCCGGCAGCGAGCAGGCGTTCGCGGTGTTGTTCGAGGCTGTCGGGTTTCATCACGTTTTCGATGGCGTTGCGCTTCTGGGCGATTTCCAGCTCGCTGTAGCCGTTGGCCCGTTTAAAAGCGACGTGGAGGTCGGTAAGCAGCTCATGTTCCTGTTCGTCGGCAAAACGCAGCTTTTCCGAGAGGATCAGCGCGCCGCCCGGCAGTAAGGCCTGGCGAATACCGGTGAGCAACTGCAGGCGTTGTTCGGGCTGGATAAATTGCAGGGTGAAGTTCAGTGCTACCAGGGAGGCCGGCTGCAATTGCAAGCCGAGGATATCGGCCTCAATGACCTCTACCGGCAGCAGCTCCTGGAACATTGAGTCTTGGGCATGCAGGTATTCACTGCAGCGTTCCACCATGGCGCTGGAGTTATCCACGGCAATCACCCGGCAGTCGCTGCACGTTACGTGGCGACGTAGCGCTTGGGTCACCGCACCCAACGAGCAGCCAAGGTCATAGAGCACGCTGTGCGGCTGGGCAAATTGCGCGGCCAGCACGCCGATGTTTTCGACAATGGTCGGGTAGCCCGGCACCGAGCGTTTGATCATGTCCGGAAACACCCGCGCCACGGCTTCGTTAAAGGTGAAGTCGGGCACGTGCGGCAGGGGCTGCGCAAAAAGGCGGTCGGGTTCTTTGCTCACGGTGGTTACGCTTGGCTCAAAAAGGGCGCCATTTTAACCAGCTGTGGCTGCGCTGCCATACCCTTGTGTACCAATGGCTGTGCGGGCAATTACTTAACCGTAATGCTGCAATCGAAGGTTTCGGCTGGCGCTACTTCGGGCTCCCAGGGCCGCTGGTAGGTCATCAGCAATTTGCCGCTCCCTGCTGCGCTGGCCTGATAGCGCCATGTGGACACGCCGGCGCTGCCCACAATGCCGGCATCTTCCGGGTTGCTGTACACCTCGGGGCCTAGGCTGCGCAGTACGCCGCTGGCGGCGTCTTTGCTCTGCCAGCGAAAGCCGGTGGTGGGGTTGCTGCTCAGGCTAACAATCAATTGCTGGCCAACGTGCAACTTGGCTGGGCAGTCGCTCTGCTTATCCACTTGCACAGCGACGTTGCTGGGGGTTTGGGCGCAGGCGGCCAACAGGGCGATACCGAGGGGGAGCAGCAGGCGAGCAGCAGTCATAAAAGCTTCCTGTCCAAAGGGCGACGAATGGCCGCAAGCATAGCGCCAATTCGATCGGCTTGTCGGGAGGGTGGCGGGGTATGGAAGGCGAGGGTAAAGGTGTTAGCCGCGATGCACAAATGCTCGCGGCTGATCAAGAAACACTGGCGAAACCTGCGCGGCGACTGGCAGTACGCTGATCAATGGCCAATCACCCCGTGGCGATCTTGAAAGGTGCGCGCCTCAATGATCTCGTCCCCCTGCAATTGGCGCCGCACATACAGCGCGATTTCCCGTTCCGCGTCTACGCGGGTGAAGTAGGGGCCTTCAAGCGTTCCTTCGCGAGTGGCAAAGAAGTATTGCCCATTCACCGCGCTAACACGTTCGCTACGGTAGTGGGTACCGGCTGCAGGGTCTTGCTGGCGTTGGCTGAACATAGGAGTAGCTCCTGAGGCGAGTAGGCTGTTTTGAGTCTAATCCTATCTGCCGGAATTGCGCTTTTTTGCTCATTAAGGCGATAGATGGTTTGGTTTTCGCCGCAGATGGCTGCGGTTTAGGCGATTTTTTGCTTTTTTGACGCCAGCGCTATGACGCCGTGATTGTGCCGCCCATACAGTTCAGCGCCACAAGGTGAAGTAACTGTCGCTGTGTTAGCCCCCGCTACCCGCCTAGAATGCCGGCTCCGCTGTAGCGCGCTACGTCGCCACTACGCGTTTTTTCTGCTTATTGAGGCTGCCATGCACATCTCTTCTGGCCGTTGGCTCTACGGCCTGATGCTTGCTCTGCTCACCGCTGTGCTCTGGGGTGTGTTGCCCATCCAGTTGAAAGAAGTGCTCGAGGTAATGGACCCGATTACCGTCACTTGGTATCGCTTGATCGTGTCCGGAACCTTGCTGCTGGTGTACTTAAGCCTCACCAAGCGCCGCCCTGATTTTCGCCTGCTGGGCAGCAACGGCCGCTGGCTGCTGGTGGTGGCTGTGTTGGGTTTGATCGGTAACTACGTGCTCTATCTGATCGGCCTGAACGTGCTCAGCCCCGGCACCACGCAGTTGGTGATTCAGGTGGCGCCGATCCTGTTTTTGCTCGGCAGCGTGTGGTTGTTCAAAGAGCGTTTTAGCCTCGGCCAAGCCATTGGCTTGTGTGTCCTGCTGCTTGGCTTTGGCTTGTTCTTTAACCAGCGTTTGCACGAGCTGCTGACCTCCTTGGGCACTTACACCGTAGGGATTTTGACCGTACTGCTGGCTGCCTTTGTTTGGACGTTCTACGGCCTGGCGCAAAAACAGCTGCTCACTCGTTGGAACTCCATGCAGGTAATGATGGTGATCTACCTAGGCTGCGCGATGTTAATCACGCCCTGGGCCCAGCCGGCGCAACTGCTGCAACTCAATACGCTGCAATTCTGGCTGCTGGTGGCCTGCTGCCTGAATACCCTGGTGGCTTACGGTGCCTTCGCCGAAGCGTTGGCGCATTGGGAAGGTTCGCGGGTTAGCGCCACGCTGGCGATTACCCCGTTGGTAACCTTTGCTTCGGTGGCAGTGGCAGCGCACTTATGGCCCGAGCATGTGCACCCCGAACAGATTAACTGGCTGGCCTACGTGGGCGCGGTGTTGGTGGTGTTGGGCTCGGCGGTAACGGCGATCGGGCCGTCGTTGATGGCGAGTTTGCGGTCGCGTAGGTTGGGTTGAGCGCAGCGAAGCCCAACCTACGTGATGTCGGTACGTTTTATACCGAGGAACCGAGGTTTTCCGCCTTGCGCAACCAGGCTTGACGCTGGGTTTCCGTGGATGGCCGAATCGGCGAGAACTGCGCCAGGCGCCGCGTTCTGATCCCGCAAAAGCCAAGAATGGTACGGGTCATTTGCCGATGCGCGGGAGCCCCGTAAATCCAGCGGAAGTACCAGGCCGGCGTATCCATGGTCACTAATAAATCCGCTGTGCGGCCAGTCAGCAGCTTGTCCCACAGCTGCCCGCGGTTGCGGTACTTAAAGGCGAAGCCGGGCAAAAAGGTGCGGTCAAAAAAGCCTTTAAGCAGCGCCGGAATGCCTCCCCACCAGACCGGGTAAACAAATACCAGATGCTCGGCCCAGTGGATCTGACGCTGGGCCTCGAGCAAGTCAGCTTCCAGGTTCTGGCTCTGGTCGTAGCCGTCGCGCAGGATTGGATCAAACTGCATCTCGCCCAGCTTTAATTGCCGCACCACATGGCCTTGGATACGCGCACCCTGGGTGTAGGCCTCGGCCAGGGCATGGCAAAAGCTGCCGGCTTTTGGCGTACCTAAAATTAGCAAGATACGTTTGCCGTCGCCTTCCAGTGGCGTGGCACCACTCTTAACCTCATCACTCATGGCTTCCGGCCTCAAGCATGCTTTCCGGGCGCACCCATTGGTCGAACTGTTCGTTGGTCAAAAGCCCAAGTTCCAATGCCGCTTCGCGCAGGGTGGTGCCTTCGCTGTAGGCTTTCTTGGCGATTTTCGCCGCGTTGTCGTAACCAATATGCGGGTTAAGCGCGGTCACCAGCATCAGCCCACGTTCGAGGTGTTCCGCCATTTTTTCTGCGTCCGGCTGCATACCTTCGACGCAGTGCTTGTTGAAGTTGCGGCAGCCATCGGCCAGCAAACGGACGGACTGCAGCAGGTTATGGATGATTACTGGCTTAAATACGTTGAGCTGCAAGTGGCCTTGGCTGGCGGCAAAAGTGATAGTGGTGTCGTTGCCCATTACCTGACAGGCCAGCATCGACAGCGCCTCACACTGCGTAGGGTTGACCTTGCCGGGCATGATCGAACTGCCTGGCTCGTTGGCCGGCAGGCGCACTTCGGCAAAGCCAGCGCGTGGGCCGGAGCCAAGCAGGCGCAGGTCGTTGGCAATTTTCATCAGTGCCACGGCCAGGGTTTTAAGCGCGCCGGCCAGTGTTACTAGCGGCTCATGGCCGGCCAGGGCGGCAAATTTGTTGGGCGCTGAGACCAATGGCAAACCGGACAACGCTGTCAGTTCAGCCGCAATCGCTTCGGCGAAACCCTGGGGTGAATTAAGCCCGGTGCCCACTGCGGTACCGCCTTGGGCCAGTTCGCAGACGGTGGGGAGGGCGGCGCGTATGGCGCGGTCGGCGTAACCCAATTGCGCCACAAACGCCGAAAGCTCCTGGCCGAAAGTGACCGGGGTGGCGTCCATCATGTGGGTGCGCCCGGTTTTCACCAGGCTCATATGCCGCGCAGCTTGTTCAGCCAGGCCGCCAGAAAGCTCGGCAATGGCCGGCAGCAGATCGTTTGTCACTGCCTGGGCAGTGGCGATATGCATGGCGGTGGGAAAGGCGTCGTTAGAGCTTTGCGCGCGATTGACGTGATCGTTGGGGTGCACCGGTGTTTTACCGCCACGGCCGTTTCCGGCCAGTTCGTTGGCGCGGCCGGCAATTACTTCGTTAACGTTCATGTTGCTTTGCGTACCGCTGCCGGTTTGCCACACCACCAGAGGGAACTGATCGTCGTGTTTGCCGGAAAGGACTTCATCGGCGGCTTGTTCGATCAGGCGGGCGATGTCTGGCGGTAAATCGCCAATGCGGTCATTAACCCGGGCGGCGGCTTTCTTGATCAGCGCTAAGGCATGCAGCACGGCCAGCGGCATACGTTCCTGGCCGATGGCGAAGTTGATCAATGAACGTTGCGTCTGCGCGCCCCAATAGGCCGCTTCAGGAACGTCGATGGCGCCAATACTGTCGGTTTCACTACGATTCATAGTCTTTCTCCGCGGACTGTTCCGGCAGTTTAGGCGTTGTGCTGGCGGGCAGGTTCCATGTCTCGGGCGAAATCGTTACGACTCCGTACGGACGAGACTCACCAGCGTGCGTTGGTGGTGCCAAGCCAGCCCAGGGCACCGTCCACCGGCACGCGCTCGCCTTTTGGGCCGCGCAGTACGCCGTCAAACTGGCCGAACCACTGCTTGGTTTCGGCATAGAACGGCCCGAGTTGCGGGCGCGCAATGTGCTGCTGGCGCGGGGTAAAGACTAGGTTCAAGCGCTCGTCATCGCTGTGCAATTGCCAGGGGGCAAGAGGGTTTTGCGGGTTGCCAGCGATAGTGACCGAACTGGTGACATGCAGCAGCTCACCGCCAAACCACAGGGCGTTTTCGGACAGCCCGGTGTTGTCCGTCCAGCCGGATCCAAAGTTGCCGGCAATGCCGCCAGGTGCGGCGAATGCGGCGCGGGTCCAGTGGGTGTTAAGCGGCCATACGCCACGGCCAAAGTCCAGCGCGGCAAAGCTTTGGCCTGGCGTGCAGCGATAGTGCGTGCTGCCCAGTTGCACATCACCAGAAACTGGTAGGCCTACGTGGCGCGAGGTGGCGTGGAAACCGCCTGCAGCAAAGGGCACCACCAGGTTTACCGAATCCAGATGGCTGGGACGCTGCACATCCAGCGCGACCTGCAACGCCTGGCCGCCAATATCGGGCACGGTGGCGACCAAGCGGGCGCGACCAGGGTGCTCATCCACACGGATTTGCAGACGCTGGTTTTGAAAGATATGCCCCTGTAGCGGGGTGTCCGGCAGCGTGCAGCCGCGTGCGAAAGGGCGCAATTGGGTGTGGGCCACCGCATGGCCGGTACGTAGATCAAGAAAATAGGCTGCGCCGTAGCCCAGATAATCAAGATCGGCAACAGTCAGCGATAGCATCCAGTCCGGGGTGGTGACGCACCAATGGTTCCAGCGCTTGCGCCGGCCCAAGTTGCCTGGCATCGCACAGTGGATAGCGGGGCGTGTGGACCAGCCAACCGCCATGGGCAGCAGGTGGCCTTTGGCGTCGCATAGCGGCAGCCAGGGGTCGGTAGCAAAGGCGCTGTTAAGGTTGCTCATCGAACACGTCCGTGTGTTGCTGATAAAGGAAAGGCTGGCGCAAGGCAGGTATGGCCACAGGCGATTGAGACGCTGCGCTGGTTTTACAGCGCGGGTGTCTATCAGGCTATAAGCTTGCCAAAATCTTGGCGCGAAGAATGCCCTTTCATCGCCCTATGCTGCAAGTACTGGCAATTGGCTTGCGGACCAATGGAACGGCTTCAAGAGCTGTAAGGAGTTTCTTATAGCCCGAAATCCTGCAACCCCGTGGCTTGAGCCGTGTCGAAGCAACGCGCAGAATGCCCAGCCTCCGGGATTAGCCACTAACTGTAATTTTCTGTTTACTCACTACCAAGGAAACACCATGAACCCGATTCGTACCCTTTGCACCGCCGCCTTTATGATTTGCCTCAGCGGCCAAGTATTCGCAGACGCTGCCAGCCACGCCGCTAACGCCGAAACCTTCCTCAAGCTGGCCCACGCCGACAAACTCACCGCTCCTATCTACGCTCAAGTCGACCAGCTGTTCGACCAGCGCTTCGCCCAGGCCCAAGCGCCAGAATCGAAAAAAGCTCTGCTGCAAACCTACCAAGCCAAGGCCAAGGCCTCGCTGGACAAAGCCGTTGCCTGGGACAAACTCAAGCCGGATATGGTTAAGCTCTACACCACCAGCTTCAGCGAACAGGAACTCAAAGACCTGATCGCCTTCTACCAGTCGCCACTGGGCAAGAAAGTGCAAGAAACCATGCCGCGTGTAACCGCGCAATCGGCGCAAATGGCCCAAGGCAAACTGGAAGCAGCGGTACCGGAAGTGAACAAACTGCTGGCCGACATGACCAAAGAGCTGACCCCAGCTGACGCCAAAGGCGCCGCTGCTCCAGCCGCACCAGCCCCCGCTAAAAAGCCGTAATCGGAGTTGACCATGAGTATGCGTGAACGCATTCAAACCACCCTCGCTACCCTCGAACCCGCGTTCGTTGATGTGCAGGACGAAAGTCATATGCACAGCCGTGGCCTTGAAACTCACTTCAAGGCGGTGGTGGTAACGCCAGCGTTTGTTGGCCTGAATGCGGTCAAGCGTCATCAAAAGGTCTACGCCACACTGGGCGACCTGATGGGGCAGATGCATGCCTTGGCGCTGCACACCTATACCCCGGAAGAATGGGCAGCCACCGGAGCTGCCCCGGCTTCGCCGACCTGCGCCGGTGGTCATTAATCCCTGCGCTGTCTCCCGGTAAAAAAAACCGCCGTTTGATCTTTCAAACGGCGGTTTTTTTTCGCCTTCCCGCAGGGTGTGCTGTGTGTTGGCCAACCGTTTGCTGCGTGTACGCCATGGTGCGCACCGCACACCCTGCGCAGCGTTGGCCTGGCATCGGCGCCTGAACATCGCATAAAATGCGCGCCGCGCCAGCAGGCGCCATTTTCATTACGTCCGGTCCGCCCATTACGCGGGTGACCACCTGGAGAACTACCCCATGACCCAACCCATCGTCGTGGCGGCGCTGTATAAGTTTGTCACCCTGACCGACTACGAAGCGCTGCGTGAGCCGTTGTTGCAAGCCATGCTCGACAACGGCATCAAAGGCACGCTGCTGATCGCCCTTGAAGGTATCAACGGTACCGTTTCCGGGAGCCGCGAAGGCATTGATGGCTTACTTGCCTGGCTCAAGCTGGATCCGCGCTTCAACGATATCGACCACAAAGAGTCGTTTTGCGACGAGCAGCCGTTCTACCGCACCAAGGTTAAGCTGAAGAAAGAAATCGTGACTCTCGGCGTGCCGGGCGTGGACCCTAACCTTCAGGTCGGCACCTACGTCGAACCGCAGGATTGGAATGCACTGATCGCCGATCCCGAAGTGCTGCTGATCGACACCCGCAACGATTACGAAGTGGCCATCGGCACTTTTGAAGGGGCGCAAGACCCGAAAACCAAAAGCTTCCGCGACTTCCCCGACTACATCAAAGCCAACTTCGATCCGGCCAAACACAAGAAAGTGGCGATGTTCTGCACCGGCGGCATCCGCTGCGAAAAAGCTTCCAGCTACATGCTCGGCCAAGGCTTTGACGAAGTGTTCCACCTCAAAGGCGGCATCCTTAAATACCTGGAAGAAGTGCCGCAGGAAGAGACCAAGTGGCAGGGCGACTGCTTTGTGTTCGACAACCGCGTGACCGTGCGCCATGACCTCAGTGAGGGCGAGTACGACCAGTGCCACGCCTGCCGCATTCCGATTTCAGTTGCCGACCGCCAATCGCCGCACTATGTGCCCGGCGTCAGCTGCCCGCATTGCTGGGACACCCTCAGCGAGAAAACCCGCAACGGTGCGCGCGAGCGGCAAAAGCAGATCGAACTGGCCAAAGCGCGTAACCAGCCCCATCCTTTGGGTTACAACGCGCGGGAAAAGTAAGCGCGGCCTACGCTCCACCGAATGCCTTTTAACGCCCCAGTAGCAGTCCCGGTTAGCGGAGTGAGCATGCAAGCGCGCCTGATTTATGTGATGGACCCGATGTGTTCCTGGTGCTGGGGCTTTGCTCCGGTGTTCGACGCCTTGGCAAAGCAGGCCATGGCTGCGGGCGTCAGCAGTCACCTGGTCGCTGGTGGTTTACGCGCCGGCACTGTTGCGGCGTTGGAGCCCACCACCAAGCGCTACATCCTTGAACATTGGCAATCGGTGCTGACCAGCACCGGCCAGCCCTTCACCTTTGACGGTGCCTTGCCTGACGGCTTTGTTTACGACACTGAGCCAGCCTGCCGTGCGCTGGTCGCCGCGCGCAGTTTGGATGCCGATAGTGCCTGGCCGCTGGTGAAACTGATTCAGCAGGCGTTCTATGTGGACGGTCGCGATGTCACCCAGGCTGGCGTGCTGGTGGAACTGGCCGAGCAGGCTGGTTTACCGCGCATTGAGTTTGCTGCTGCGTTCGACAGCGCCACCGAACAGGCCGCCACGGTTGCCGACTTTGAGTGGGCGCAAAATCTCGGCATCGCCGGTTTCCCCACGGTGTTGGCGGAATGTGATGGCCGCTACGCATTGCTCACCAACGGCTATCAGGCGCTGGACCAACTAGCGCCGTTGCTGACCCGCTGGTTGGAGCACAACGCCCATGCTTGATCGCTTGAGCTGGGAAGAAATCCGTCGCCTGGCCTTGCGCCACAAAAAGTCGCTACTTATCGCTAACCTGGTCGCCGTGTTTGCCACCGTGTGCAGCGTGCCGATTCCCCTGCTATTGCCGCTGCTGGTGGACGAAGTGCTGCTAAAGCAGGGCGACGCCGCGCTCAAGCTAATGAACAACTTCTTGCCGGCTGGCTGGCAAACGGCGGTGGGCTATATCGGCCTGATGGTGGTGTTGACCTTGGTATTGCGCAGCAGCGCCCTGGTCTTCAACGTGTTGCAGGCGCGCCTCTTTGCGCGCCTGTCGAAAGATATCGTCTACCGCATCCGCGTGCGCCTGATCGAACGCCTTAAACGCATTTCCCTTGGCGAATATGAAAGCCTGGGCAGCGGCACGGTGACCACGCACTTGGTCACTGACCTCGACACCCTGGATAAATTTGTCGGCGAAACCCTTAGCCGCTTCCTGGTGGCCATGCTCACATTGACCGGCACCGCCGGCATCCTGATGTGGATGCACTGGAAACTGGCCCTGCTGATCTTGCTGTTCAACCCGCTGGTGATCTACGCCACGGTGCAGTTGGGCAAGCGGGTCAAACACCTGAAAAAGCTGGAAAACGACAGCACCTCGCGCTTTACCCAGGCGCTGACCGAAACCCTTGAAGCCATTCAGGAAGTGCGTGCGGGTAACCGTCAGGGCTTTTTTCTCGGTCGCCTCGGCATGCGTGCCCAGGAAGTACGCGACTACGCCGTGGCCTCGCAATGGAAAAGCGATGCCTCCAGCCGCGCCAGCGGGCTGTTGTTTCAATTCGGTATCGATATTTTTCGCGCTGCGGCCATGCTCACCGTGCTGTTCTCCGACCTCTCTATCGGCCAAATGCTCGCGGTGTTCAGCTACCTGTGGTTTATGATCGGCCCGGTCGAGCAACTGCTGAATCTGCAATACGCCTACTACGCCGCTGGCGGTGCGCTAACCCGCATTAACGAACTGCTGGCCCGTGCCGACGAGCCGCAATACGCTGGCGGCGCCAATCCCTTTATCGGTCAACCCACAGTCGGCGTCGAAGTGCGCGGCTTAAGCTTCGCCTACAACGACGAACCGGTGCTCGATGGCCTCAACCTGGCGATTGAGCCGGGGGAAAAAGTCGCCATTGTCGGCGCCAGCGGCGGTGGTAAAAGCACCCTGGTGCAACTGCTGCTCGGCCTCTATAGCGCGCAAAGCGGCAGCATCCGTTATGGCGGCAAAAGCCTGGAAGACATCGGCCTGGAAACGGTGCGCGAGCATGTCGCGGTGGTGCTGCAACACCCGGCGCTTTTCAACGACACCGTGCGTGCCAACCTGACCATGGGCCGTGAGCGCAGCGATGAAGCCTGCTGGCGCGCACTGGAAATCGCCCAATTGGCCCACACCATTCAAGCCTTGCCCAAAGGGCTGGACAGCATTGTCGGCCGCTCCGGTGTGCGCTTATCTGGCGGTCAGCGTCAGCGCCTAGCGATTGCCCGTATGGTGCTGGCTGAACCCAGCGTGGTGATTCTCGACGAAGCCACCTCGGCGCTGGATGCCGCCACCGAATACGCCCTGCACCAGGCCCTTGGCCAATTCCTGCAAGGCCGCACCACGCTGATCATCGCCCACCGCCTTTCCGCCGTTAAGCAAGCGGATCGGGTGTTGGTGTTCGACAACGGCAAGATCGCCGAGGATGGCGGGCATCAAGAATTGATCGCCGAAGGCGGGTTGTACGCCAAGCTTTACGGCCATCTGCAACATTAAAGCGAGCCAAGAACCCGTAGGGTGTGCTGTGCGCACCAGCAATTTCGGCGTGTACGCCATGGTGCGCACAGCACACCCTACGGCCAATCGAGCGTAAGTTGGCTGTGGAATTCGCGCTCAACGCCACTCAGCGGGTCGGTAAAGCGCAGGCTTTGCGCCAACAACTTGAGTGGCTTGCTGTAGTCATCCACGGCGTTTTTATCCAGCTGTGGATAAAACGGGTCATTGCAGATGCCCGCGCCCAACGCCGCCAGGTGCAGGCGCAGTTGGTGCTTTTTGCCGGTTACCGGGTACAAGCCATAACGCCAGAGCCCGCCATTGCGCTCGCGCACCTGAATCAGCGTTTCGCTGTTGGGCTCGCCTTCACCTTCCTTCATTAAAAAGAACGGCTCACCGGCCACCATGCGGGTTTTATGCAGGTGCGGAAATTCGACCTGGGGCAGGGCAGGGGCGATGGCTTCGTAGGTTTTGTGCATCTGCCGCTCGGCAAATAAGCGCTGATACGCGGCGCGGCTGTGTGGTTGCACAGAGAACAACACCAGGCCTGCCGTCAAACGGTCGATGCGATGCAGCGGCACCAGGTCGTGGCTGTCAAAACGTTTGCTCAAACGCGCCAGCAGGGTTTGTTCCACGTATTCGCCTGCCGGGGTGACCGAAAGAAAATGCGGCTTGTCGGCGACGATCAAATGCTCATCGGCGTACAGCACCTGCTCTTCAAAAGGCACCGGCACCTCGTTGGGCACTTCACGGAAATAGTGAATGCGCAGGCCCTGTTTGTACGGGTGCTCTGGGCCTATGGCGGCGTTGTGTTCATCCAGCACTTTGCCGCGCGCCATGCGTTCCAGCCAGGTGTCGCGGCTGATGGCCGAGAAGTGCGCGCACAGGCAATCGAGTACCGTGGCCCAAGGGCCGGCGGGGAGGCAGAGGGTGCTGCGGCGGGTAGGGTGGGGCATGGTTGTAGTCTTTGGGGAATAGGCGCGATTTTAACCACATTCGGCGTACCTGGGTCCCCGCCTACGCGGTGACGACGGTGGTGGAGCAAAAACGTCGTCCCCGCGAAGGCGGGGACCCAGGCGCGGCATACACCCGAGGTTAAAGTCCCATTAGCTCTCCAGCGCCCGATACGCCCCTGGCGTTAAACCCGTCCATTTCTTAAACGCCCGGTGAAACGCCGAGGGCTCGGAAAACCCCAGCTGCTCGGCAATATCCTGAATCGCCAAGTTATCCCGGCCTAGGTGGTAAATCGCCAAGTCGCGGCGCAGGTGATCTTTCAGTTCCTGAAAGCTTGAGCCTTCTTCACGCAGATGCCGGCGCAGTGTTTGTGGGCTGATATGCAGCTGCTGCGCCACCGCGTCCAGGTCTGGCCAGTTGGCGCAGTCGCGGCCGAGCAGGCGGCGAATCTGGCTGATCAAGCTGTCACCGCCATCGGGACGGGCGAGCAAGTCGGCGGGGGAATGCTCAAGAAAATGCTTAAGCGTGCGCTCATCCTGCAGCAGCGGCATGGCCAGGTAGCGCGCCTGGAACAGCAGGCTCGTGTGTTCGGCATTAAAGCGCCGCGGGTTGGGGAATAGCAGGTCGTACTCGGCGCTGTGCTCGGGCTCGGCGTAGTTAAAGCTGGCTTCTTCCAGGCGAATACGCTGGCCGATCAACCAACTGGCCAGGCGGTGCCAGATCACCAGCAGGCTTTCCACCAGAAAGTGATCAGGGTCGATCAGGTTGGCCTCGTCCACCGTCAACCGCGCCCAGTCGCCTTCGCGGCTCAGGGTGATTCGCGGTGCATCTTCAAACAGGCTGTAGAACAGCGTGCCGCGTAGCAGCGCCTTTTCCAGAGTGTGGCAGTGGATCAGGGCGTAACACATCATCGCAAAGGTGCCGGGCTTGCTACGGCGTTGGCCAAAGCCCATGTACTCATCGCTCAGTGCTTCCCATAAGCGTTGCATCAGCTTGGCAAATTGCTCTGGCGCCACCCGCGCACGGGGCTCCTCCAGCAACGCTGGCTGAATATTTACCTCGCGCAAAATCGCGCTGCAGTCCAGGCCTTGGCGCTCGGCACCGCGCAGGGCGGCGCGGACAAAATGGCTGGCGATGGTGCGTTCACGCATTAGGTAGGCTCGGCAAAATAGGGCGGGTCGATGGTAAGCATCGAGGTGGCGCGGGAACAAGCACTCATGGGGCGGGCTATGCTTTTTACCGGGGTTGGCGGGGGATATCCGCCAAGCTTTGGCGGAAAGTCGCCAAAAGCATCGGAAGATTGCCTGGGTTCTGTGGCTAAAGCCCCGTATTTACTGGGTTTTAGCATTTTGTAAAAGAATGGCATGACCTCTGCAATAGGCGATGCAGGCTTGCAGCACACGCAAGCTGCCAACAACAAATCCCTCCGGTTCAGGAGGGTTAGCGCACAGGCAGCGCGCGCACCCGGAGTGGTGCCGTGCGGTCGTTGAGGAACATGCCATGACCCGTAAACCGTTCTATAAGGTTCTCTATGTCCAGGTTCTGATAGCCATCGCTATCGGTGTATTGCTTGGGCACTTCTACCCAGACACTGCTGTTGCCCTCAAGCCGCTCGGCGACGGGTTCGTCAAACTGATCAAAATGATCATCGCCCCCATCATTTTCTGCACCGTGGTTACCGGTATTGCCGGTATGCAGAGCATGAAGGCCGTTGGTAAAACCGGCGGTTACGCGCTGCTCTACTTCGAAATCGTGTCTACCCTCGCACTGCTGATTGGCCTGGTTGTGGTCAACATTGTGCAGCCTGGCGTGGGCATGAACATCGACCCGGCGTCGCTGGACACCTCGGGCATTGCTGCTTATGCCGCTGCCGGTGAAAAACAAAGCACCATCGAGTTCATCATGAACGTCATTCCGGCCACCGTGGTCGGTGCCTTTGCTGGCGGTGACATTCTGCAAGTGCTGTTCTTCTCGGTCTTGTTCGGTTACGCCCTGCACCGCGCCGGCGACTACGGTCGTCCGGTGTTCGAGTTCATCGAGCGTATCTCTCAGGTGTTCTTCGGCATCATCGGCGTGATTATGAAAGTCGCTCCGCTGGGTGCTCTGGGTGCCATGGCCTTCACCATCGGTAAATACGGTGTCGGTTCGTTGGTGCAACTGGGCTACCTGATGGCGTGCTTCTACATCACCTGCCTGTTGTTCGTGCTGGTAATCCTCGGTGGTATCGCCCGTTTCCACGGCTTCAGCATCCTCAAGTTCATTCGCTACATCCGTGAAGAACTGCTGATCGTACTCGGCACCTCGTCGTCGGAAACCGCGCTGCCGCGCATGATCGACAAGATGCAGAAACTGGGCGTGAACAAATCGGTAGTGGGTCTGGTTATCCCCACTGGCTACTCGTTCAACCTCGACGGTACTTCCATCTACTTGACCATGGCGGCGGTGTTTATTGCTCAAGCCACCAACACGCAGATGGATGTTTCCCACCAGATCGCCCTGATCCTTGTACTGCTGATCGCCTCTAAAGGCGCAGCGGGCGTAACCGGTAGCGGCTTTATCGTGCTGGCAGCCACGCTGTCCGCCGTCGGCCACCTGCCAGTTGCTGGTCTGGCGCTGATCTTGGGTATCGACCGCTTTATGTCCGAGGCCCGCGCCCTGACCAACCTGGTCGGTAACGGCGTGGCCACCATCGTGGTCGGCAAATGGTGTGGCCAGCTGGACAATGACACGCTGCAGCGTGAGTTGGCCCAAGGCGCCACGGCGGACGTAGTTGTAGAAGGCGAGAGCAAACCCGCCCACAGCTAATTTCCGTATAACGGTTTACTGCCCCTTCACGAGAGGGGCGGCTCCTTACAGCCCATCGAGTGATGGGCTTTTTTTTATCTAAAGTTTGGGGCTGTGCGCAGTCGAAGCGGCTGGCAGCAGATGGTAGTGGCGGTCTTTTTTGTCGCGTGGGCTGAGCGATTGGTTTCGCGCCTTACGCGCGAGTCACTTTTTCCAGTCGCCGGGATGCCGGACCAGAAAAAAGTAACCAAAAACGCTTGCCCCTACCTTGGCCCTCCGCTGCGCTGCGGGTTCCCTCGCTGCGCCGTTGCTCCGGGGGTCGGCGTGCAGGGCCATCCATGGCCCCACGCCTTTCGCGGCTCCTGCCGCTCAACCCCCTGCACAACGACTCCGCTCGGCCTTGCGGTGAATGGGGCGGGTAGATCACAAGCCAGATCAAAAGCCGATCAAGAGCCCCTCACCCCAACCCTCTCCCGCAAGCGGGCGAGGGAGCAGACCGCGCGAAGTCGTGAATCTTCGTCACCCCTCGCCCGCTTGCGGGAGAGGGGCCGGGGGAGAGGGGCTTTTGATCTTGCTGTTGGCCCCGTTCATCGCAGGCCGAATGGAATCGCCGTGTAGGGGGTTGAGCCGCAGGGACGCGGCGAGAGGCACATCGGGCCATGGAAGGCCCGTTGTGCCGTGCCCCTGGAGCGGCGATGGAATGAGGGAACCCGCAGCGCAGCGAAGGGCCAAGGTAGGGGCAAGCCCTTTTGGTTTCTTTTGGGGCGACTGCCAAAAGAAACTCGCGCGTAAGGCGCGAAACAAAACGCCCAGCCCCCGCGGTAACGAATATCACCCCAAAACCCAGCGCCTCCAAGAATAAAAGCGCCCGCCATCCATCTAGCTAGAACGCATTTATCTAAAACTCTCAGCCGCTTAGCCGGTCTGCTCCATTAGCGCATTGCTTGCGCGCCCCCCTTTATCCCCAACGGAAACCCGGTAAGGACTATGTGCGGAATATCTGGAGAGTTACGTTTTAACCATCGCCCGGCCGACCTCGCGGCCGTCGAGCGCATTACCCATCACCTGGCCCCACGCGGCCCGGATGCCCATGGCTTTCACAGCCAGGGCTCGATCGCCCTGGGCCATCGGCGCCTGAAAATCATGGACCTGGAGGACGCCTCCGGCCAACCCATGATCGACAGCCAACTGGGCCTGTCGCTGGTGTTTAACGGTGCCATCTACAACTACCCCGAGCTGCGTGCCGAGCTGCAGGCCTTGGGCTATCAGTTTTTTTCCGAGGGCGACACCGAGGTGCTGCTCAAGGGCTATCACGCCTGGGGCGCTGACCTGTTGCCTAAACTCAATGGCATGTTTGCCTTTGCCATTTGGGAGCGTGATAAGCGCGAGCTGTTTATTGCCCGCGACCGTCTCGGCGTTAAGCCGCTGTACCTGTCGCACACTGCCGAGCGCCTGCGCTTTGCCTCGACTTTGCCAGCGCTGCTGCAAGGCGGCGATATCGACAAAACCCTCGACCCGGTGGCGCTTAACCACTACCTGAACTTCCATGCCGTGGTGCCGGCGCCGCGCACCATCCTGGCCAATGTGCAAAAGCTGCCGCCGGCTACGTGGATGCGCATAGATGCCCACGGCAACACCACGCAAAAAACTTGGTGGACTCTGGATTACGGCCCGGCTGCCAACGAGCAGGCCTATGGCCTTAACGAGTGGCGCGACCTGACGTTGGACAGCCTGCGCGAAGCCGTGGCGATCCGTCAGCGTGCGGCGGTGGATGTTGGCGTGCTGCTGTCTGGCGGCGTTGACTCGAGCCTGCTGGTCGGCCTGCTGCGGGAAGTGGGCGTGGAAAACCTCTCGACGTTTTCCATCGGCTTTCAGGATGCCGGTGGCGAGCGCGGTGACGAGTTCCAATACTCCGACCTGATCGCCCAGCACTACGGCACGCGCCATCACCAGCTGCGTATCGACGAGCGCGAGATCATCGAGCAACTGCCAGCGGCGTTCCGCGCCATGAGCGAGCCGATGGTCAGCCATGACTGCATCGCCTTTTATTTGCTGTCGCGCGAAGTGGCCAAGCACTGCAAGGTGGTGCAAAGCGGGCAGGGCGCCGATGAGCTATTTGCCGGTTACCACTGGTACCCGCTGGTGGACGGTGCGGCCGATCCGTATGCCGCCTACCGCGCTGCCTTTCTCGACCGCAGCTACGACGAATACCGCGCCACCGTGCAGCCCGCCTGGCTGACTGGCGACTGCGCTGGCGAATACGTGCGCGAGCACTTCCAGCGCCCTGGCGCCGATGCGGCGGTAGACAAAGCCCTGCGTCTGGACAGCACGGTGATGCTGGTCGATGACCCGGTTAAACGTGTCGATAACATGACCATGGCCTGGGGCCTGGAGGCACGCACGCCGTTTCTCGACTACCGCCTGGTAGAGCTGTCGGCGCGTATTCCGGGGCGCTTCAAGTTGCCCGATGGCGGCAAGCAGGTGCTTAAAGAAGCCGCGCGCTTGGTGATTCCAGCTGCGGTGATCGACCGGCCAAAAGGCTATTTCCCGGTGCCGGGACTCAAGCATTTGCAGGGCGACACCTTAGGTTGGGTGCGCGAGCTGCTGCTCGACTCCAGCCAGAACCGTGGCCTGTTTAACCCATCGATGCTCGACCAGTTGCTTACCGATCCGCAGGGCCAACTGACGCCGTTGCGCGGCTCCAAACTCTGGCAGCTCGCTGCCCTCAACCTGTGGCTGAGCGAGCAAGGTCTTTAAAACCAGGCCTCTAAACCCAGGCCTCTATAGCTAGAAACGCGGCCCTGAGCGGCCGCGTTCGCAAGGGAAGATTTTTGATGAAAGGCTATGCCTACAGCCAGCGCCTGCTGCGCGGCCAACCGCCGTCTTACGAGCGCTTGCAGGCGCGTTTTGCCGAGGATGGCAATCAGAACGCCCACCCGCCGCTGGCGTTGCAGTGCGGGTGGGGGCGGATTTTGATCGGCCATACCTACCCAACCCCGGAACTGCTGGCCAGCGAGTTGCTCAGCGAAAAGCCCGGTGAGCGCGATATCGCCCTCTACGTGGCAGCGCCGCATCAGGTGCTCGCCCAGGCGCCGCAGGGGCTGTTTCTTGACCCCTCCGACACCCTGCGCCTGTGGTTTACCGACTACCGCCCGGCTCGCCGCGGCTTTCGTGGCTTTAATGTCCGTCGCGTGCAAAACGCCGAAGACTGGCAAGCGCTCAATCAGCTCTATCAACTGCGCGGTATGTTGCCGGTCGACCCCGAACGCCTGACGCCCAAGGAAGACGGCGGCCCGGAGTACTGGCTTGCCGAAGATGCTGATAGCGGTGAGGTGATTGGCGGCATGATGGGCCTTAACCATCGCAAGGCGTTTAATGACCCGGACAATGGCTGCAGCCTCTGGTGCCTGGCCGTGTCGCCGCAGTGCTCGCGCCCTGGCGTGGGTGAAGTGCTGGTGCGCCATCTGATTGAACACTATATGAGCCGTGGTCTCGGTTACCTCGACCTGTCAGTGCTGCACGACAATCACCAAGCCAAGCGCCTATACGCCAAGTTGGGTTTTCGTGACCTGACCACCTTTACCCTTAAACGCAAAAACGGCATCAACGAAACCCTGTTTCTTGGCCCCGGCCCGGAAGCGGAGCTCAACCCCTACGCTAAGATCATCGTCGACGAAGCCCGTCGGCGTGGTATCGAAGTGCAGGTGGACGATGCCGAAGCGGGCCTGTTTACCCTCAATCAGGGCGGCCGGCGCATTCGCTGCCGCGAATCGCTGAGCGACCTGACCAGCGCTGTCAGCATGACCTTGTGCCAGGACAAACTCCTGACCCACCGCGCCCTGCGTCGCGTTGGCCTGCAGTTGCCGGCGCAGCAATTGGCCGGCGAGCCGGAAGAAAACGCTGACTTTCTTGCCGAGCATGGCCGCGTGGTGGTCAAGCCGGTAGACGGTGAACAAGGCAAAGGCGTGGCCATTGACCTGCGCAGCGAAGAGGACGTTGAAGCTGCGATCAAACGCGCGCAGGCCTTCGACAACCGTGTGTTGCTGGAAAGCTTTCACGAAGGCGCCGACCTGCGCATTTTGGTCATTGGCTTTGTCGTGGTGGCGGCTGCCATTCGCCGGCCGGCCGAAGTGATTGGCGATGGTCGCCATAGCATTGGCGCGCTGATTGAAGCGCAAAGCCGCCGTCGCCAAGCCGCCACCGGCGGCGAGAGCCGGATTCCGCTGGATGAAGAAACCCACCGTACCTTGCGGGCTGCCGGGTTTGACTACGACAGCGTGCTGGCGGCTGGGCAGCGTTTGGCCGTAAGGCGTACCGCCAACCTGCATACCGGCGGCACCTTGGAAGATGTCACCGACATCCTTCACCCCGTGCTCGCTGATGCCGCTGTGCGCGCGGCGCGGGCGCTGGATATACCCGTGGTTGGCCTCGACTTGCTGGTGCCGGCGGCCGATCAGCCGGACTACGTATTTATTGAAGCCAATGAACGCGCCGGTTTGGCCAACCACCAACCGCAACCGACGGCAGAGCGGTTTATTGACCTGCTGTTTCCTCTTAGCCAGACCGCTGGCTGATCTCTCTTTGTAGGGTGTGCTGTGCGCACCATTGCGTACACGCGTGAATCGCTTGGTGCGCACAGCACACCCTACGAAGCGCATAGGCTTCTCAAGGAGACCCCATGAAAAAAGTCCCTGAACCCGACCTCGATTACCTTCGCCGCGTACTGCTGGAAATGCTCGCGATCCCCAGCCCCACCGGCTTTACCGACACCATCGTGCGCTACGTCGCCGAGCGCCTCGAAGAGCTCGGCATCCCCTTCGAGCTGACTCGCCGCGGCACTATCCGCGCCACCCTCAAGGGCAAGCAAAACAGCCCCGATCGCGCGGTATCGACGCACTTGGACACCATCGGCGCCATCGTTCGCCAGGTGCAAGACAACGGCCGCCTCGGCCTGGCGCCGGTGGGTTGCTGGTCCAGCCGCTTTGCCGAAGGCAGCCGCGTCAGCGTGTTTACCGAAACCGGCGTATTCCGGGGTAGCGTGCTGCCGTTGATGGCCAGCGGGCATGCGTTTAATACCGCCATCGACCAAATGCCGATCAGTTGGGACCACGTTGAGTTGCGCCTGGATGCGTACAGCAGTACCCGCGCTGATTGCGAGTCGCTGGGCATCAACGTCGGCGACTTTGTCGCCTTTGACCCATTGCCGGAATTCACCGAAAGCGGCCATATCAGCGCTCGTCATTTGGATGACAAAGCGGGCGTGGCGGCGTTGCTCACAGCGCTTAAGGGCTTGGTTGAAAGCGGTATCGAGCCGGCCATCGATTGCCACCCGCTGTTTACCATCACCGAGGAAGTCGGCTCCGGCGCGGCGGGGGCGTTGAATTGGGATGTCAGCGAGTTTGTTGGTATCGACATCGCGCCCGTAGCGCCGGGGCAGCAGTCCAGCGAACACACGGTGAGCGTGGCCATGCAAGACTCCGGCGGCCCCTATGACTATCACCTGTCCCGGCACTTGCTGCGGCTGGCCGAGAAGCATGACGTGCCGGTGCGCCGCGACCTGTTTCGCTACTACCACAGCGATGCGCAATCGGCGGTGGCGGCTGGCCACGACACGCGTACCGCTCTGCTAGCCTTTGGTTGTGATGCCACCCATGGCTACGAGCGCACCCATATCGATAGCCTGGCCGGCCTCAGTCGTTTGCTCACGGCTTATATTCTTAGCCCTCCGGTGTTTGCCAGTGATGCCCAGCCGGCTAATCAACCGTTGGAAAATTTCAGCCACCAGATTGAGCACGACGCCCAGATGGAAAGTGATACACGGGTTCCGACGGTAGACAGCCTGATTAACTCCCGTGAAAACGACACTTGAAGGGCGAACGGCATAGAGGCACAGTGCCAGACAAATAAGAGTGGAGCGATTGGACAGCTCTGCCGTGAATATCTTGAGGTTTACGGATGCCTCGTATTTGTCTGGTGTTGCTGCTCTGCCTGTTCGCTGCAAGCTCCTGGGCTAGCGCGGGCGCGCTTGCGCCACTAAATCAGGACGAATTGCGCCTGTCGTTGGCGCCCTATATCGGTTATGTCGAAGACCCCCACGGCATTCTCAGCCTGGAGCAGGTGCAAGCCATTCCCGACCGGGCATTCCAGGGCGCGCGCAGCGACCATGTCAATCTTGGTAAAAATGGCTCGGTCTGGTGGTTCAAGGTCCGCTTGCTGAACACCCGTCCGCACGACTTGGCCGGGTTTCTGGAAATCAACTACCCGCTGCTCGACCATATCCAGCTCTATCTGCAAACCCCCGACGGCAAGCTAACCGAGCAGGAAAGCGGCGACCGCTTCGCCTTTTCCCAGCGCCCGGTGCAGGTGCGCAATTTCTGGTTTCCGCTGACATTGCCCAAAGGGCAGAGCAGCTTGATCGTGCGCGTGGAAAGCACCAGCACGCTATTCGTACCGATGTTTTTCAGCACCTACAGCGCCAGCGCCGCCGCCCAGGAAAACCTGATGGGTGCCAATGGTGCGTTCTACGGCGTGCTGTTCGCGATGTTTTGCTACAACCTCTTTCTGTTCTTTTCCCTGCGCGAGCGGGCGTACTTTTGGTACCTGGTGTACAACCTCAATATCGGTCTGTTCGCCGCCAGCTTCGACGGCATGCTGTTTAAACTGATGCCCAACCTGATTGAGCTGCAGTCGGTGAGCATCTACGTTCTGATGTTTCTGCACAGCTTTAGCGCCACCCAATTCAGCCGCCATTTTTTACACACCGCGCAGTATTCGCCACGCCTGGATAAAGCCTTGCAAGGGCTGATGGCGCTGATTCTCTGCTGCATGGTGTCGGTGGCGGTGATTGGTTTGCAGGCGTGGAATATTCTCGCCAGCCTGACGGTGTTGTTTGTCTCCTTTGTGCTGCTGGTCAGTGGTATCTATATCTGGCGCAAGGGCCTGCGCTACGGCTCTTACTACATCCTCGCCTGGGGCATTTTGCTCACCTCATTTATCGTCGCCACCAGTGGTTCGCTGGGTATCGAGATCTTTGGCATTTATGGCGGCAACATGGTCAAGGTGGGGGTGACGATCGAGCTGATCACCTTGTCCATTGGTTTGGCCGACCGAATTAATTTGCTTAAAGAAGAAGGCTTTCGTTCCCGCCAGGCGGCGGCCAAATCGGAAATCGAAAACCAGGCCAAGAGCCGCTTTCTGGCCAAGATGAGCCACGAGATACGCACCCCACTTAATGGCGTGCTGGGCATGTTGCAACTGCTCAAGGGCACGACGCTGGACCGTAGCCAACGCTTTTATGTCGACACCATCGCCAGCTCCGGCAGCTCGCTGATGGCGGTGATCAACGACATCCTCGACTACGCACGTATCGAGTCCGGCAAGCTAAGCCTGGAGAACATCGAGTTCGATCTGGAAGTGCTGATCTCCGACACCCTGACCCTGTTCACCGCCCAGGCCCTGGAAAAAAACCTGCGCCTTTACGTCAGCATGGAAGCGGGGGTGCCACAGCGCATCAAAGGCGACCCGACGCGGCTTAAACAGGTACTGATGAACCTACTGAGCAATGCGCTGAAGTTTACCGCCGAAGGCCATGTGGCCCTTAGCGTTTGTCGGCGTAACAACGGCTTGGGCGACCCGCACCTGATCTTTTCCGTCAGCGACAGTGGCATCGGTATTCCCGGCGAAGCGCAGACGCAACTGTTTGAATCCTTCTCCCAGGGCGACTCCAGCACTACCCGCCGTTACGGCGGCAGCGGCTTAGGCTTGGCCATCAGCAAAGAACTGGTGGAAATGATGGGCGGCCATATCGAAGTGCAAAGCACGCCAGGGCAGGGCACGCGCCTGGCCTTTGACATCGCCTTGCAAGAAGGCGAGCGCGATGACGACCCGCTGCGCGATTTGCTCAAAGGCAAAACCGCGCTGATCACGTCCCTGGATGGTCTGGGCCTGGATGCCGTAAGCCGCCTGCTGGAACGCTGGGGTATGCGCACTGAACGCTGCCAGAACCCGGAAAAGCTGCAAGCCTACCTGGATGATTTTGCCGTGACGCCGTTGCTGATTCTGATGGCGCCATGGCCCGGCAGCGTGATGCATTGGCTCGACACCCTGCGCCCGCGCCTGCAAAAGGGCCAACGCATCCTGCTGCTGTGTCCCCCGGAGCAATGCCAACTGCTGCCGCCCAGCAAAGGCCTGCGCCTGCTCAACCTGGCTCAGCCGCTGGCCATTACCCCGCTGCGTGACGCGCTGCTGGAGTTCTATCAGGACCGGCGCATCGAAACCCGCCCGGCTCAGGAAGACTTCAGCGGCAATAATGCCTGCATCCTGGTGGTCGAAGACAACCCGGTGAATCAACTGGTGGTGCAAGGCCTGCTGAAAAAGCGCGGTTACCTGGTGCGTGTGGTGGCCAACGGCGTAGAGGCGGTCAAGGAATACGGCCGCGACCCGCATGCCGTGCACTTGGTGTTAATGGACTGCGAAATGCCGGAAATGGACGGCTTTGAAGCCACCCGGCAAATCCGCCAGCTGGAAAAACTGCGGCAGTTGCGGCACGTGCCGATTGTGGCATTGACTGCGCATATTCTTGACGAACACCGCGAACACGGCGCCTTGGTAGGTATGGACGACTTTCTCGGCAAGCCGCTGGACTGCCAAGTGTTGTACGCCACCCTAGACCGCTTCCTGGCCAGCAAGCGCGAAACCCCAGCGAACGAAGAAACTTCGCCATCTTAGTGGGTTAACATCGCCGGGCTTTTTGGAGAACCGCCATGTTGATCCCGCAAGAAATGCTGAGCCCCGACACCCTAACCGGCCTGATCGAAGACTTCGTTACCCGCGACGGCACCGACAACGGCGACGAAACCCCACTGGAAACCCGCGTAGCCCGCGTGCGTCGCGCGCTGGACAAAGGCGAGGCAGTGATCGTCTTCGATGTCGAAAGCGAACAGTGCCAGTTGGCCATGAAGCGTGATGTGCCTAAGGAGTGGTTGGAGGAGTAAGCGTTGGTCGCGCTGGCGATGTATGACGCCACATTCTGGATTCCCGCCTACGCGGGAATGACGGGGGTTTGGTGGTCTATCACCGTCGTCCCCGCGCAGGCGGGGTCCCAGTTTGTAGGTCGGTGCGCGTTCGGCGCAGCCCAACGCGACGCCCCAACGCTACGGTGCAGAAAAACGCGGCCCGAGCAGAATAATCAGCGCACCGATTATGCAAAACGCTGCGCCCAGCCAATCGGTGCTTAGCGGTCGCGCTCGTTCAATCACACCCAGCCAAGCGATCGATGCAACCACATATATGCCGCCATACGCTGCATAAGCGCGGCCGGCATAGGCTGCTTCCACCCGCGTGAGCAGTAGCGCAAACAGCACCAAACTGAGCAGCCCCGGCGCAATCCACCAGGCGCTTTTGCCCATGCGTAGCCACGACCAGAAGGCATAGCAGCCGGCAATTTCGAACAGCGCGGCGAGGAAGAACCACAGGTAATTCAGCATCGCTATTCCTTGGGTTAGCTGTGCAACGCGCCTTCGCGTTCCCAGGCGCAGCGCACCAGCAGGCCGCCGGTGTCTTGCGGGCTGTGGAAGCCTTGCTCGGACTCCCAGCGGAAGGTGTGGCTGCCGGCTAATTCGGTTTCCAGGTGAACCACGGCGCTGCCCCAGTACAGGCGTTTGAGCAGGGCTTCAAATTGCTCGACCCAGAGGCTCCATTCGTACTCCACCGCGCGGTAGCTGGCGCCGAAGTGAATGACTTGGGTTTGGTACAGGCCTTCGCCAGGCTCCGGGCAGAACGAAAACATATCGCGACCGATAAACGGCCAGGCGTCGCCGGCGGGCAGGGCCAGCAGTTCTCTCTGGTTTATCGCGCGGCGCAGGCGGGCTTGTTCGGGGTCGCCTGATGGCCAGTCGCGGATGCAGCCATAGACGATGGATTCAGACTCCAAACGGGTAACTCCAGAATTCTTTGGCGGTGTGGCGCCGGGCCACTTTTTTACAGGGTGACTGGGCGGGGGAATATTAACAGGGCGGATGGGGGCGAGGGGGCGTACGTGCTTTTGATTTGTAGGGGGGCGGTCCGAGCGCGGTAAGCGCAGCGAAGCCCAACAGGCGCACTTGCGTCTAGCCCCGATCTCGTCCCCGCCAGTACCGCAATGTTGTGCTTCGCCTGCGGCTCACCGAACGCGGACCGACCCAACCTACCCCGGACGAAATCCTGCCGCTCTATCTAAAAGGTGCCTCCTACACAACTATTCCACTCGGCCTTGCGGTGAACGGGGCAGGGCAGATCAAGATCACAAGCAGATCAAACGCCCCTCTCCCCGGCCCTCTCCCGCAAGCGGGCGAGGGGGCTGGCCTGTGAGGTGCTGGCCATTCGTCACCCCTCGCCCGCTCGCGGGAGAGGGGCAGGGGGAGAGGGCCGGGGTTTACTGGGTAGGCGTCTTTTTACCGCGCTAGATTTTGCTTTTACCCGCTAAGCACTGCGTTTCTGCCCGCAAATACGGTTGCAGTGTCGGCGCCATGCCTTTTAGCACTTGCACGGGCAGCGCAGAGGTAAAGCGAAACCCTTCCGCCGCCCGCCCAGGCACAAAGGCGGTAAGGGTGCCGAAGTGTTTATCCCCTAGGTAAAACACAAAGGTCGCGGTGCGGTTCAGTGAGCGGGAGCTAAGTATCCGCCCGCCAGACCCGACGCTTTCAATGCGGTTATCGCCGGTGCCGGTTTTGCCGCCCAGGGTCATGGCGCTGCCGTCGGGTTCGGTAAAGCTGCCGTTTAAGCGCCGCGCGGTGCCTTTGGCGACCACTTGCGCCAACGCGCCGCGCAGTGCGCTGGCCACTTCGCTGGAGAGCACCCGTTTGCCGCGGTCGGGGTTGATGCCCAGGCGGGTTTCGTAGGGGGTGTCGGCGGCAAAGTGCAGGCTGTCGATGCGTACGGTCGGTTGGCGGATGCCGTCGTTGAGGATAATGCCCATCAGCTCGGCTAGCGCGGCGGGGCGGTCGCCGGAGCTGCCGATGGCGGTGGCCAGCGATGGCACTAAGTGGTCGAACGGATAGCCGACACGCTGCCAGCGTTGGTGAATGTCGAGGAAGGCTTCCACTTCCAACATGATGCGAATACGGCTGTCGCGCGCGCTTTTGTGCCGGCTTTTAAATAGCCAGCCATACACTTCCTGGCGCTGGCTGTTACTGGCGGTTACCGCTTCGTTAAAACTGGCTTGCGGGTGTTGTTGCAGGTAACCAAGCAGCCACAGTTCCAGCGGGTGCACACGGGCGATATAGCCTTGGTCCGGCAGGCTATAGGCGCCTGGGCCGTATTTTATATACAGCTCATGCACCCGCGCCGGGCCGACTTTTTCGTCTACCAGGTGAGCATTGATAAAGGTGCCAAACGTGGTTTCGTCGACATCCGGCATCAGGTAGCGGTGCACGGCTGCCAAGCGTGAGGCGGTGGGGTGCATGCCGTCGAGAAAGGTGTCGAGGCGTTCGGTGGCGTTTTTGTTTTGATATTTGCGCCAGAAACGCAGCAGAAACACCGTGCCTTCGTGGTCGGCAAAGCGTTGCAGATAGTCCTGCCGGCGTGGGTCTTTGTCGTCTTTGAGCAGTTCGGCGCTGCTGTTGCTGGCCTGGTAGGTGCTGTAGCGCACCACGTCGCGCATCAGGCGAATAAACGGCAGGTTGATCGACTCTTGCAGCGACTCGCGCAGGGTCGGGTTACGGCCATTGTCTTCGCGGCGGAAGTTGTTGAAATGGTGCAGGCCGCCACCGGTGAAAAAGCTTTCCGCCGGGCTGGCGGAGTAGTGCCGTTCCAGCGCCGCATCAAGCATGGCGGGCAAGCTGGGGTCGCTGCCGCTGGCCAGGTAGTCGATGGCCCATTGGGTCAGACGGTCTTGCTCAGGCACCTCGACCTTGCGCAATTGCGCCGGTGTTTGGCCGACAAAGCGCTTATGTAGCTCGTCGATGATTTCCAGGTAGGTGGTCAGCACCCGTAGCTTGGCGGTGGAGCCCAGTTCCAATTTGCTACCTTCGTTGATATCGAAGGGTTGATCGGTGCTGTCGGTTTGCACCCGCACCCGCGAGCCATCGGCGGTGCGCTCGAACAGGGTAAAGCTGTAGCGCACCTCTTGCGTGGTTTGCGCGGTGAGCAGGTGGTCGCCGAGCAGGCCGGTTTCGCCGGCAAAGGCGGGGTCGGCCAGGCGTTGCAGGTAGTCGCTGGCGGCTTTTTGCAGCTCGCCGTTGAGGGTGGTGGTGGCCGAGAGGTCGAGGCGGTCGAGGTCATACAGCGGTTTGTTCAGCAGGTTGGACAGCCGGCTGCGGGCGACGCTGATGCCTTTGTTACTTTCCACCGGTTGCACCCCAGGTTGCGCCGCCAGGTCGCGCCAGCTGGCTTCGCTGGCCAACGCGGCGTCGCGCAACGCCGGGTCGATGACGCCGCCACTGGCCAGCAGGCGGATATGGCTGTCGGTCAGAGTGGCTAATTGGCTGTGGCCCTGGGCCAGGTAATACGACGGGCGGCGCTGGGCGATCATTAGCGACAGCACTTGACGCAGGGCCAGGCCGCGCTGGGCCAGGTCAGCGTCCGGGCGCGCCAGCAGCTGGTTCACCTGGGCAAAGTCGGCGCCGTACCAAACGCGTAAACCATCGGCCATGCCATGCACTTCCCCATAGCCCGGCGCTGCTGAGAGCGGCACGCTGTTGAGGTAGTCGCGCACAATATTCTGCCGCGCCGGCAGGGTTTGCGGCCCGCCCTGATACGCGCGCACGCTGGCCGAGGCCATTTGTTTGAGTTTGTCTGTTGCCGATAGGGTTAGGCCGTCGGGTGAATGGCGGTATTTTTCCAACTGCGTAGCCAGCGTGCTGCCGCCGGCCGACTGACCTTGCACATCAAGCTTCTTGCCGATTTGGGTCACCGCTGCCATGGCAAAGCGTGGCCAGTCCACGGCTGGGTTGCTCAAGGGCTGCCTGTTATCGAGTAGGTCGCGGTTTTCGATAAACAGCAGGCTGCTGACCACCAACGGCGGAATCTCGCTAAAGCTGGCGTAAAGCTGCTGCGGAAAGGTCGCCCCATACAGCGGCAGCCCCCGGCAATCGGCGATAGCCAGGCCACTCTGCTGTTTTTCCGGGTAAGGAATAAATAAACCGTGACGGCTGTACTCCAGCAACGCCGGCGAGAAGCGGGTTTGCTGCTCAATCAAATAATCACGCTGTTGCAGGCGCTCAAGCATCTGCGGCAAGTAGGCATAACCCAAGCGCTTATCAAAGGGGCCGTCTTCGGGGTAGTGGATGGCCGTACTGGGGCCGTCGTGCAACTCATAATCCAAAGTCGCGGCATAGCGGCTGAGGTAACGCGACTGGTAGCCGGCGGTGGTGATTTCCTTATGCAACATCCAGCCAGCGACGGCCATAGCCACTAACACGGTGAGCCAAAAAGTGCGCTTTAAAGCACGGCGCCAACGAGAACCAGGAGGGGGTTGTTGCGACGACGGCGAAGGGGAGGCTGCAAGGCCGGGCAACGACTGCTCAGCCTGGTTTACGGTCGAATGCCATAGTGCGCCCATATCAACGTGGCCCTGGCGGTGCGTTGCTCTGCATAGGTTAGAGCGTAGACGCTGTTGTCGGCGGCAAAATGCGGTTAACGTTCCCAGGCGAAAGTTTTCTCTTTTCTGCGAGTGCAAACATGCAGCGCGACCACCGCGAACAGCTCAACTTCAGCTGGCAAGCCAACGCCGACGCCTGGACCGCCGCCGTGCGCGAACAGCGCATCGAAAGCCGCCGGCTGGTCACCGACGCCGCCATCCTGCGCGCCATCCTCGCCTGCGAACCCAAACGTGTACTGGACATCGGCTGCGGCGAAGGCTGGTTATGCCGCGGCCTGATGGCCCATGGCATTGAAGCGGTTGGCGTTGACGCCTCCGTACCCCTGATCGAAACCGCCCGCGCCATCTGCACCGGCCAATACCGCGTCTGCGGCTACGCCGAACTGGAAGCGCAAGCACCGCTACTGGGCAAATTCGACGTACTGGTATGCAACTTCGCCCTACTCGACGAACCCCTGGCCCCGGTACTCAACGCCCTGCACCAACTGCTCGCGCCGGGTGGCGTACTACTAATCCAAACCATCCACCCCTGGAGCTCACGAGGCGAAGGGCAATACCAAGACGGCTGGCGCGTAGAACACTTCGAAGGCTTTGGCGAAGGCTTCGCCGAACCCATGCCCTGGTTCTTCCGCACCCTCGAAAGCTGGCTAACCCTACTCGCCGAAACCCACTGGCGCCTGCAATGGCTACAAGAACCCCTGCACCCAGAAAGCGAACAACCTGTATCACTCCTGCTACTACTGAAACCCGCAAAACCGCAAATTGCTTCATAGGGTGTGCCGATCCGCGCTCGGTATGGGGAACCATGGTGTTCACCATTAAATCGCTTGGTGCGCACAGCACACCCTACGAAAGCACACCGCGTTTTGAGCTTTTGATCTTGATCTGGCTTGTGATCTACCGCCCCGTTTATCGCAGGCCGAGTGGAGTCGTTGTGCAGGGGGTTGAGCGGCAGGAGCCGCGAAAGGCGTGGGGCCAAGGATGGCCCTGCACGCCGACCCCCGGAGCAACGACGGAGCGAGGGAACCTGAAGCGCAGCGCAAGGCCAAGGTAGGGGCAAGCCTTTTTGGTTTCTTTTTTGGCGACTGAAAAAAGAAACTCGCGCGTAAGGCGCGAAACCAAACGTTCAGCGCACGCGGTAATGAAGAACACCGCCAAGCCCAGAGTAAACACAACGCGCACGGGTTAACAAAGAACAACACCGTCCTGAGGGCAAGGTAAAACATGCACACCGTCCAACTAGCCAACCAAACCCTCCCCGCCATCGGCCAAGGCACCTGGCGCATGGGCGAACGCCCCAGCGAACACCAAACTGAAGTAGACGCCCTACGCCTAGGCATCGACCTCGGCATGACCCTCATCGACACCGCCGAAATGTACGGCGAAGGCGGCGCCGAGCAAATCGTCGGCGACGCCCTGCAAGGCCTGCGCGACCGCGTCTACCTCGTCAGCAAACTCTACCCCCACAACGCCAGCCGCCACGGCACCATCGAAGCGTGCGAACGCAGCCTGCGCCGCCTGCGTACCGACACCATCGACCTCTACCTCCTGCACTGGCGCGGCCAACACCCACTCGAAGAAACCGTCGACGCCTTCGAACGCCTGCGCGAACAAGGCAAAATCCGCCGCTGGGGCGTATCCAACTTCGACCTCGACGACATGCACGAACTGAACAACCCCGCCTGCGCCACCAACCAAGTGCTCTACAGCCTGGAAGAGCGCGGCGTCGGTTTTGACCTGCTGCCCTGGTGCCAACAACAAGCAATGCCCTTGATGGCCTACTGCCCGGTGGGGCAAGGCGGCCGCTTGCTGCAAGACGTCACCCTGCGGCAAATCGCCGAGCGCCGTGGCGTTACGCCGGCACAGGTCGCCCTGGCCTGGCTGGTGCAGCAAGGCGGGGTCATTGCCATCCCCAAAGCCGTTACGCCAGCCCACGTGCGAGCCAACGCCGCCGCTCTGGAACTCAACTTGGATGCCGCCGACCTGCGCTTGCTGGATGGCGTATTTCCGCCGCCCACGCGCAAACGCCCGCTGGCCATGGTGTAGCTGTCTATGCGCAACCGCCGAGGGCGTGCGTCGAGCCTGCTTAGTTGTGGCTTGGCTTTATTGTTATGCGTAGGGCTGTTGGCGCTTGCGCCATTGCCGGTGGAAAAGCTGCACAACGCCGTGTTCGACCAATTTCAGCGCTGGCAGCCACGCCAATACGGCGAGGCGCCGGTGCGCATTATCGACCTCGACGAAGCCAGTCTGGCGCGCCTGGGCCAGTGGCCTTGGCCGCGCACGCGGGTGGCCGAGCTGGTGGATAAATTACGTGAGGCCGGTACCGCGGCGATTGTGTTCGACGTGCTATTCGCCGAACCGGATCGCACCTCACCGGCGTTGTTTTTACAGGAACAGGGCGCGTTGGATGACGCCCTGTTAAGTCAATTGCAAGCCTTGCCCGACCACGATAGCCAACTGGCCACGGCCCTGGCCCGCAGCAATGTGGTACTGGGCTTTGCCACCGAGCGTCGGCCTGGCGGCAATGGCTTGCCCTTGAGTCGTTACGGGCTGGTAGCGCCAGCTCCTTCACCGCTACCGTTTCTGCCGCAGTACGCGGGCGTGGTCAAAGCCTTGCCGATTCTGGAGCAGGCGGCGGCCGGCAGCGGCGCACTGACCTTTGAGCCCGACACTGACGGCGTAGTGCGCAAGGTACCGCTGTTGCTGGCGCTGGGTGATCAAGCGCGGCCATCGTTGGTGGCCGAGGCGTTGCGCGTTGCCCAGCACGCGCCGCTGTACCGCGTGCACACGGGCGAGGCGGGCGTCGAGCAGATCGATATCGGCCGCGTGCACATCCCCACCAACAACCGTGGCGAGTTCTGGGTGCATTTCACCGCCCCGCAGGCTGCGCGCAGCATTGCGGCGTGGCAGGTGTTGGCCGGGCAAGCACCGCCTGGCTTGCAAGGCAGCATCGCCTTGATCGGCACCTCCGCCCAAGGCCTGCAAGACCTGCGCTTTAGCCCGTTGGGGGGCATTATTCCCGGCGTTGAAGTGCATGCGCAGGCCTTGGAACAGGCGCTCAGCGGCGAGTATTTGCAGCGCCCAGGTTGGGCGCGCGCAGTCGAAGTGTTGGCGTTGCTGTTTGGTGGTGTGTTGGCGTGCGTGTTGGCGCTGCGCCTGCCGGCGCTGTTCGCCGCCGGGCTGACGCTATTGCTGATCGCCGCGCTCAATGGCTTGGGGTGGTATGCCTTTAGCGAGCAGCGTTTGCTGCTCGACTTGTTCACGCCAGGCTTGGGCTTGGCGCTGATCTACAGCGTGGCGAGCATCAGCCATCACGTGGCTAGCGAGCGTGAGCAGCGCTGGGTGCGCGAGGCGTTTTCTCGCTATGTGTCGCCCAACCTAGTCAAGCACTTGGTCGATAATCCGGGGCAGTTAACCCTCGGTGGCCAGCGCCAGGTGTGCAGCTTTGTATTTACCGACCTCACCGGCTTTACCGAAATGATGGAGCGGCAAAGCCCCGAGGCGGTGGTTACGCTGCTTAACGATTACCTGGAACACCTGATCGCCATCGCCTTTCGCCACGACGGCACGCTTGATCGCATTGTCGGCGACGCTGTGGCCATTATGTTTTCCGCGCCTTTGCCGCAAGCCGACCACGCCCAGCGCGCGCTGAGCTGCGCGCTCGAGATTGACCGCTTTGCCCAAGGCTACGTGGCGCAGTTGCTGGTTCAGGGCGTTCGCTTCGGGCAAACCCGCATCGGCGTGCACAGTGGCGAAGTAGTGGTGGGCAACTTCGGCGGCTCGACCATTTTTGACTACCGTGCCCTTGGCGACCCGGTGAATACCACCTCGCGGCTGGAGAGCCTTAACCAGTACCTGGGCACGCGCCTGTGCGTGTCTGCCGCTATTGCTCGCGCCAATCCGCAGGTACCGATGCGCGGGGTGGGCAAGGTGCAGTTGAAGGGCAAAGCGGCAGCGACAGAGGTGTTCGAACCGCTAGACGCGCCAGACTATGCCTATGACGCCGCGTATTTATTGCTGATGGCCGGGGATGCAGGGGCATTGGCGGCGTTTAGCGAGCTGCATGAACAGCGGCCGGAGGATGGTTTGGTACGTTTCCATTTGCTGCGATTGCAAGCGGGTGAACAAGGCGATGCGTTTGTAATGACCCGTAAATAGCCGCCCTTAGCGGACGATAATTTCCACCCGCCTGTTACGCGGCTCGGGGGTGTCGTCCGCCGTCTTCACCAGCAGGTTGCTCTCGCCATGGGAGGTCACCACCAGCTCGATCACCTGAATACCTTCCTTCTTGAGCAACTCGGCAATTGCCTTGGCGCGTTTCAGGCCGATCTGCTCATTCCAGTTGCTCTTACCTTCGGTGTCGGTATGGCCGATCACCGAAACGGCCGAAGGTCCGCGCTCGCGCAAGGTGGTGAGTACGTTCTGGATATCAGCTTTGGAGGCTGGCGTGAGGTTGGCGGTGCCGGTTTCAAAGTACAGCAGGAAGGATTTGGGCAGCGCGGGCTGGGCTTTTAGCGCGGCGGAAAAGTCTTGATCAATGCGCGGCTGTTCAACGGCAAAGGTCTTTGCGCTTTTGCCGTCGAGGGCCACGGCATCGTGTTTTTTATCCACGCGCGTGGTGCCGTTAGCGGTTTGCACAACAATGGCGCCGGTGCTGCCATCCGGGCTTTCCATCAGCACCACGTAGGATTTCGACGAGGCGCACCCTGTGGCGCACAAGGCGGCGAATAAGAGAATCAGCCCGCGAATAAAGGTAAAAGGCATGGCCACTCAACCGTCGACTTTTACCAGGAAGTGCGTGCCGCGTACCCCGATGGTGCCGGTGGGCGTATTGATTTCCACCGCCTCGGGTTTGAGTTTGGCAATAACCCCGGAAATGTAATTAAGGGTGCCGTGGGTGATTTTGGCGCTGAGCTTGAGGTTTTGCTCCGACGGCTCATACACAAAAGCGTCGAAACTCAACTGACTATTGGGGCCGAAGGACATCACCGTGTTGTCTTCCAGGGTCACGCCCAACGAGCCGTTGGCGCCGGTCTTGATCGAACTGTTCACGAATACGGGCGTGCCCACGCTGGCCGGTTGCGCGCTGCCGGCGGTGATCACCGAGGCGTCGCCTTCGGTTTTCATCACATAGCCAATGGCTTTGCCCGGCGATTGTTCGGCGGCGAATGTCGAGATGGAGAGGGGTAGTGCTATGAGTAGCGTGAATAGCCATTGAGTGGCTTTTCTGGTTGTAAACATACTAGTCTCCCTGGATATCCGATTTCCTGGATTAACTTTGCTGCGTAAACCGGGTAGAACCGCATCATGTATGTGATGTCAGATTGACGCTACTTTTATTGACGCTTTCCTTAAAAGCTGCGATCAACGGTTTTTGCCAGTCAGGCAAAAGGAATTTCTATTACGGGTTGCAGATGAACACAGTATTTTTCAAGTTCAGATTCAAGAACTGGTCAATTGTTCTCGCCGCATTTTTTCTGCTGCAGTTATTGCCAGCTGTGGCACTGGTTATGGGCTATTCGCCGATGCTGGTGCTGGGGCTTTCTGTGCTTGTGTTATTGGCCACCATGCCACTGGCACTTAACGGCATGGATAGCATCAACCGCACCATCGAGCGCCTGGCCGAAGACGCTCGGCTGATTCGCGATCTGGATTTCTCCGGCGCCGAACCACAGCCCTCGATGTTCTACGAGGTCGACAGCCTCAACCGTAATCACTCCAGCATGAAAGGTGCGCTGCAACTGCAGACGCAAACCCTGCAAGAAACCCAGCTAAAACTCGCCAGCCTGGTCGAGAACGGTTTGTTGCTGTCCTCCGAGCGCGACCACCAAGCCTTGCTGCGCCACATCCTGATGCAAGGCAAGCTGATCTGTAACGCGCAAGCCGCGACCATGTACCTGAAGACCGAGCAAAATACCCTGCGCTTTGCCCTGCGCTCCATGGATGACGAACTGCCGGCGAGCGAAATTGCCTTGCACGACCCCGTCAGCGGCCTGCCCAACGAACGCCATGTCTCCACCTATACCGCGTTGCACAACAAGGCTGTGGTGATCGACGACGTTTACAGCGAAACCCGTTTTGACCTCAGCGGCACCCGCCATTTCGATGCCGAGTCGGGCTATCGCACCGTGTCGATGCTCAGCGTGCCCTTGGCGCCGCGTCAGGGGGAAGTGATTGGTGTGCTGCAATTTATGAACGCCCTCGACCCGCTGACCGGCGAGGTCGTGGCCTTCTCGCCGCAGGTGCTTTCGTATGTCAGCGCCCTGGCCTCGCAAGCGGCGATTGCTCTGGATAACCACAACCTGATCGATGCCCAGAAAGCGTTGATCGACGCCATGATCGAAATCCTTGCCGGCGCCATCGACGCCAAGAGCGCCTACACCGGCGCCCACTGCGAGCGCGTGCCGGAGCTGGCGTTAATGCTGGCCGAAGAGGCGTGCAAGGTCAGTGAAGGGCCACTGGCCGACTTCAGCTTTAACTCGGCAGATGAGTGGCGCGAATTCCGTATCGGCGCCTGGCTGCATGACTGCGGCAAGATCACCACACCCGAACATGTGGTCGACAAAGCCACCAAGCTGGAAACCATCTACAACCGTATCCACGAAGTGCGCCTGCGCTTTGAAGTGCTGCTGCGCGATGCGCATATCACTTGCCTGCAAGCCATCGCTGACGGCGCTGACGAAAGCGGCGCACGCGCCGAGTACGGGCGCGTAGCCGAGCAGTTGCAGGAAGAGTTTGCCTATCTCGCCGAGTGCAATATTGGCAGCGAGCTGATGGCGCCGGAGCGTATTGAGCGCCTGCAACAGATCGGTCAGCGCGCATGGTTGCGCCATTTCGATGATCGCCTGGGCTTGTCCGAAGGCGAGCTGCACCGTGTAAACCATTTGCCCTTGGCTGAGTTGCCTGCGTTGGAAAGCCTGCTGGCGGACAAGCCGCAACATATCTTTCCGCGCACCGCCAGCCGCGCGTACGACCCTAAGTACGGCTTCAAGGTCGAGGTGCCCGAGCACCTGTACAACTACGGCGAGCTCTACAACCTCAGCATCAGCCGCGGCACCTTGACCGCTGAGGAACGCTACAAAATTAACGAGCACATCATCCAGACGATCATGATGCTGGAGAACCTGCCGCTGCCATCCAACCTCAAGCGCGTACCTGAATACGCCGGCACCCATCATGAGACGTTGCTAGGCACCGGTTACCCGCGTCAGTTGGACAAAGACAAGCTGTCGATCCCGGCGCGGATTATGGCCATTGCCGACGTCTTTGAAGCGCTGACTGCCTCTGACCGGCCATACAAAAAGGCCAAGACCCTGTCCGAATCGGTGCGCATCCTCGCCAACCTGCGGGACAAGGGGCATATCGATGCCGACCTGTTTGCCCTGTTCCTGCAATCGGGCATGCACGTGGATTACGGCATGCGCCACCTGCAGCCCGAACAGATTGATGAAGTGGATGTGGCCGCGTTTTTGTAGGTAGGGCGCGCTGCGCGTGCGGTAAGCGCACGCCAAACCCAACAGGCACACCTGCGGCTCAACCCAACCTCCCTCGCATTGATCCCTTTCGCGGCTCCTGCCGCTCGACCTAGCCGTGCGGCATCTCGCGGCCAGAGCAGAGGGGCAGCGTCTTTGTGCAACGGACGTTAGCCGCGGGCGGTTTGATTGTTGCGATTCCAGTCAACAGTCCTTGGCCATCTTTGCGCTTAAAGCCCTTCCACCCAAAACCTAAAATGAGCCCGCCTCCCACGCAGAGGCCAACGCTCGGAAAGGCGTTGTATTGCCGCTGTTTTCCATAAGATTTCCGCGGGATTTATCACGTTGTAGGCAGGACATTCGGTTGGCAACTTTTCCACGAAAAAAGGCGCCAGCCGACTACTTCTCAAAGCATTACCCCAAAATAGGTAAACACCCCATGAAAGCTCTCGTTTTACTGGCGTTGGCGGGCTATGCCTGCGTGTCTCTGGCGGCCGAGTCGCCGGCGATCAGCGATGACAGGGAACAACCGGCAGTCGAGCAATATGCCTATGGCATGGAGTTGGATGTGGCGCGGGTTATCTCGATTTCCAGCGATAACCATGAATGCGCCGTCGGCCCGGCGTGGATGACCTTTGAGGACCATCAGGGCCAGCGCCATACCGTTGAGTATCGGCAGATGGGTGATGGTTGCTCCAACGGTTGACTGCTAACGGCCAGCAGGCCCTCTCCATGGGTTGGGGAGGGCAAACAGGCCTTATTTTTCTTTTGCCGCGCTCACGCCTTCGAGGGTGGAGAACGAGGTGTCTTTGGCGGTCAGCAGGAAGTCACGCATAAACGGCGCGTCGAGCATGTCGGTGCGAATGCCGGCGTACAGGGTGGCGAACAGGCCCTTTTCCCCTAAGCGTTTGGCTGTTACATAACCGCGCGAGCTGTATTCGTGCAGTGCCCAGTTGGGCAGCCCGCACACGCCACGACCGCTGGCCACCAGCTGCATCATCATTACCGTCAGCTCGGAGGTACGCACTTGCGCCGGTTCGATATCGGCCGGTTCGAGAAAGCGGTTGAAAATGTCCAGGCGGTCGCGTTCTACCGGGTAGGTGATCAGGGTTTCTTTGGCCAGGTCGCCGGGCACGATATAGGGCTTGTTGGCCAGGCCATGCTGGTTGGCCACGGCGAGCATGGCTTCGTAGGTGAACAGCGGCACGTAGGTGATGCCAGAGAGCTCGATGGGGTCGGAGGTCACCACCAGATCCAAGTCGCCTCGGGCTAGCGCGGGCAGCGGGGCGAAGGAGAAGCCCGAGGCCAGGTCCAGTTCCACTTCCGGCCAAGCATCGCGAAATTGGTCGATGGTTGGCATCAGCCACTGAAAGCAGCTGTGGCATTCGATGGCCATATGCAAACGCCCGGCCGTACCGCCCACCAGCCGCGCCATATCGCGTTCGGCGGCGCGCAGTTGCGGCAGCAGCGAGTCGGCCAGTTGCAGCAACCGCAGGCCGGCGCTGGTAAAGCGCACGGGCTTGGTTTTGCGCACAAATAGCTGCATGCCCAGGCGCTCTTCCAACTCTTTGAATTGGTGCGATAGCGCCGATTGCGTCAGGTGCAGGCGTTCGGCGGCATCCACCAGGCTGTCGGTTTCCCGCAGGGCGTGCAGGGTTTTCAGGTGGCGCAGTTCCAACATGGCGAGACTCTCGAAGCGCTGAACATGAAGCAAATTAACGTGAATGGAATTACGGTTCAACTAGAAAAGGTTGAGTTTGTTTCATGTGTTCGTGCTGCCGACAATGCGCTCCATCATTTACAGAGAGAACATCGCAATGGCATTGGCACACAACCTCGGCTTCCCGCGCATCGGCCGCGACCGCGAGCTAAAAAAGGCGCTGGAAGCTTATTGGCAAGGCGAGCTGGATGAAGCCGGCCTGCGTACGGTGGGCCGTGAGCTGCGTGCCACGCACTGGCAGGTGCAGAAAAACGCTGGTATCGAGTTACTGCCGGTCGGCGATTTCGCCTGGTACGACCAGGTGCTCAGCCACTCGCTGCTCTGTGGTGTAGTGCCTGAGCGTTTCCGCCAGGGCAATGCCTTGCCGACCCTCGATACCTTGTTTGCCATGGCCCGTGGTACCGCCTCGCACAAGCATGGCGATGCCTGCTGTGGCGGCGCCCATGCCGAGGAAATGACCAAGTGGTTTGATAGCAACTACCACTACCTGGTGCCGGAATTTACCCAGGACCAGCAGTTCAAGCTGAGCTGGGAACAGCTGTTTGAAGAGGTCGCGGAAGCCCACGCGCTGGGGCATACCGTCAAGCCAGTGATCCTTGGGCCGCTGACCTTTTTGTGGCTGGGCAAGGCGCGCCATGCTGAATTCGACAAGCTAGAATTGCTCGACCGTTTGCTGCCGCTCTATGGCGAAATCCTTGGGCGCTTGGCTGCGCAAGGTGTGGAGTGGGTGCAGATCGACGAGCCAATCCTTGCCCTTGACCTGCCGCAAGCGTGGAAAAACGCCTTCGAGCGCGCCTACAACCTGCTGCAGTATTCGCCGCTGAAAAAGCTCGTGGCCACCTATTTTGGTGACCTGGAAGACAACCTCGGCCTGGCTGCCAACTTGCCGGTGCAGGGCCTGCATGTGGACCTGGTGCGCGCGCCGCAGCAACTGGCAGCGGTGCTTGATCGGGTGCCGACCTACAAAGTGTTATCGCTGGGCGTGGTCAACGGCCGCAATGTCTGGCGCTGTGATTTGCACCAGGCACTGGCGCTGTTGCGCGAGGCGCAGGTGCGCTTTGGCGACAACCTGTGGGTGGCTGGTTCCTGTTCACTGTTGCATAGCCCGGTGGATCTCAGCCGTGAAGATCAGTTGGACGATGAGCTGCGTAGCTGGCTGGCGTTTGCCGTACAGAAGTGCGGCGAAATTGCCGTTCTCACTCAGGCGTTAAATCACCCAGAGAATGCGGATGTTGTTGCCGCCTTGGCCGCCAGTGCAGCGGTGCAGGCCAGCCGGGCGCAGTCCTCGCGGATTCATAAGCCCGAGGTGCAAGCCCGGGTCGCCGCGATCAACGCGGCAGACAGTCAGCGTCAGTCGCCCTTCGAGCAACGTATCGAGGTGCAGCGCGCCCGGCTGAATCTGCCGCTGCTGCCGACTACTACCATTGGCTCGTTTCCGCAAACCTCGGCCATCCGCCTGGCCCGCCAGTCGTATAAGCGCGGCAAGTTATCGCTGGGCGAATACACCGAAGCCATGCACTGCGAAATCCGCCACGCAGTGCAGGTGCAAGAGCGCCTTGGGCTCGACGTACTGGTGCATGGCGAAGCCGAGCGCAATGACATGGTTGAGTACTTTGCCGAGCAACTGGACGGCTACGCCTTTACCCGTTTTGGCTGGGTGCAAAGCTACGGTTCGCGCTGTGTAAAACCGGCGGTGATTTACGGCGACCTGAGCCGCCCGCAGGCAATGACGGTGGAGTGGATTCGCTACGCGCAGAGCCTTACCGGCAAGGTGATGAAGGGCATGCTCACCGGCCCGGTGACCATGCTGATGTGGTCGTTTGCCCGCGACGATATTTCCCGCGAACAACAGGCGCGGCAACTGGCCCTGGCGATTCGCGATGAAGTGGTAGACCTGGAAGCGGCCGGCATCCAGATCATCCAAATCGATGAAGCCGCGTTCCGCGAAGGGCTGCCACTACGTCAGGCGCAGTGGGCCGGTTATCTGGACTGGGCGGTGCAAGCCTTCCGTTTGTGTGCCAGCGGCGTCGGCGATGCCACGCAGATTCACACCCATATGTGCTACAGCGAATTTAATGATGTGATCGAAGCCATCGCGGCCATGGATGCGGACGTGATCACCATCGAAACCTCGCGCTCGGCCATGGAGTTGTTGGATGCCTTTGAGGCGTTCGCCTACCCCAACGATATCGGCCCCGGCGTGTACGACATTCACTCGCCGCAGGTGCCGGATACGGCGGCTATCGTCAGCTTGCTAAGCAAAGCGGCCAAACGTATTCCGTTGCAGCGCTTGTGGGTAAACCCTGACTGCGGCCTGAAAACCCGTGGGTGGCCGGAGACCGAGGCGGCGTTGGTCAATATGGTCGCGGCGGCGCGGCAGATGCGTGAGATTGCCCGGTGCGCGCAGCACACCCTACGAGATCAAGTGCACACGGCGTTCTCGTAGGGTGTGCTGTGCGCACCAAGGCACATCAAGTCACTACCGTTCAGCGCCCTTCATCAAACTGTCACGGTTATGTGGCAGCGCGCGCTAACGGATGTCAGCACAATCCGCACTTACTGGGGTTTTGCGTGTTGGTGTTTTCTTATGCGTGCGTTTCTTTTCTGGGCCGCCTTGTGGTGTGCCTTGCCGTCTTTTGCGGCTTCTCGTTGTGATGTCAATGTTCCGACTCAACAGGCTGATCTGGGCGAGGTGACGCTCGCGTATCAGAGCATCGGTCGTGAGTCGGACCCTGCGTTACTGCTGGTGATGGGCTTGGGCGGGCAGTTGATTCATTGGCCGGATGAAGTGGTGGTCGCCCTCTGCCAACAAGGCTTTCGGGTGATTCGTTACGACAACCGTGATGTCGGCCTGTCGACCTGGGCGCACGCGCCGGAGCCGGCCAACCTGACCTATGAAGTGCTGCGCTACAAGCTCGGTTTTTCCGTGTCAGCACCTTACAGCCTGACCGACATGGCCGGCGATGCCCTGGGTTTGATGGACACGTTGCACGTCGCGCGCTTTAACGTGCTGGGCGCGAGCATGGGCGGCATGATTGCCCAGCATATGGCCGATATGGCGCCGCAGCGCATCACCAGCCTGACCCTGATCATGACCAGCTCCGGCGCCCAAGGCCTGCCGGCGCCCAACCCGGCGCTGTTGTCGTTGCTGGCCCGCCGCGAAGCGCCAAACCGCGAAGTGGCCATTGAACAACAGGCTGATTTGCTCGCCGCGCTCGGCAGCCCCACGGTGCATGACGACCGTGCTCTGTTGAAAGAGCAGGCCGCGATCGCCTATGACCGCGCCTTTAACCCGGCTGGCGTACAGCGGCAGATTCTCGCCATTCTCGCCGAACCTAGCCGCGTGGCCTTGCTCGACCGTTTACGGGTGCCGACCCTGGTGGTGCATGGCACGGCTGATCCGTTGTTGCCGGTGATGCATGGCGTGCATGTGGCAGCGCATATCAAAGGTGCACAGCTCAAGTTGATTCCAGGCTTGGCCCATCGTTTTCAGGAGGCCTTCAAGGCGCCGTTGCTGGCGGCGGTGTTGCCGTATCTCGCCGAGCACCGTCAGCCGGTGGGGTTGGCGCAGCTCTAGAGTTTGTATGCCCTCGCGGTGGGTGGCTTCGTCCTGGGGCTTGGACAAGCTACCCCCAGGGGCGCGCCATGTGTCCATCCCTCACCCCCAGCCCCTCTCCCGCAAGCGGGAGAGGGGAGCCTAACCGAGTCAGCAACACCGATCTGTTCCCTCGCCCCTCGGGGAGAGGGCTAGGGTGAGGGGGCTCTTTCCACAACCGCTCTTCACCTCAGCCCTTGTCGTTTCCACCTATCCCAACCGCGTTTCCGTCACTGCCATGCCCTTTGCGCTGGACTAACCTCGCGACATACCCGTGCAACCACGTTAAGGTCGCCGGTTGGTTTTTCCCTAACAACAATCCAGAGGCACTCCATGAAGTTGTCCGGTCGGGGCGTGGCGTTGTCGGTGGTTGCGTCGCTGTTGTTCGCGTTGATGCCGGGGTATGTACAGCAGCTGGCGCCATTGGATGGGGTGCAGATCTTTGCCCAGCGCGTGCTGTGGTCGATCCCTCTGGTGCTGCTCTTGGTGGCGCTGTCGCGGCAATGGCAGCTGCTCGGGGGCACCTTGCAGCGGCTGCGCAATGAGCCGTTGTTGCTGCTGGCCTTGCCGTTTTCCGCCACGCTGATCGGCATTCAGTGGGGCCTTTTTCTCTGGGCACCGCTGCAAGGGATGATGCTCGACGTCACCCTTGGCTACTTTCTATTGCCGTTGACCATGGTGCTCGTCGGCCGCGTTTTCTATCACGAGCGCCTCAGCCCTTTGCAAGGCATCGCCGTGGGCCTGGCCATGCTCGGCGTGCTGCATGAGCTATGGCTGACCCGCGCATTTTCCTGGGCCACGCTGGTCACGGCGCTGGGCTACCCGCCGTATTTCATGCTGCGCCGCTGGATGCGCCTGGACTCGCTGTCGGGCTTTATTCTGGAAATGCTGGTGCTGGCGCCGTTGGCGATCTGGCTGATTCTGGCCTTTGGCCCGGATGATCTTTTCACCCAGGCGCCGCGCATGTGGTGGCTGCTGCCGGGTATCGGCCTGCTCGGCACCCTGGCCTTTGCGGCGATGATGGCGGCCAGTCGCCTGTTGCCGCTGGGTGTGTTCGGCATCCTCAGCTATGTGGAGCCGGCGTTGCTGTTTGCGGTGACGGTGTTGTTTCTCGGTGAAAGCTTCAACCCGGCGCAATTGTGGACCTACCTGCCGATCTGGCTGGCTATCGGTTTTACCGCCTGGGACAGCATTTACGTATTACGCAAACAGGCCCGGCAGGGAACGTAACGCCGGCAGCACCTGTTCGCGCAGCAGCGGTGCGAGGGTGGCGGGGTAGGGCTGGTCGGCGCCAAGCCAAGTCAGCTCTTCCAGTTCGGCGGCGGGCGCCACGGGCTGATCAAGGCGGGCAACGAAAATATCGGCGTTTATCCAGGTGTCCGCCTCATTGGCGGCCGGGGCGTGGAACTGGCCCAGCGTCTCCAATTGCTCGGCAGATACCGGCAGATTCAGCTCTTCGAGCAATTCGCGCTGCAACGCGGCGATGGCCGATTCGCCCGGTTCACGTTTTCCACCGGGCAACATAAAGGCTTGGGTGCCGCGCTTACGCACCAGCAGCAGGCGGCCTTGGGCATCGATCAGGCAAGCGGCAGCGATGGCAAGTACGGTCATAAACGCTCCTGGGCAGTAAATTTTCCGGCGCAAGAATGCCAGCTCAAGGGTGCTTTGTAATGCCGTAGCACGCGCCCATGGTCGGTCGTCTGCACAGACTGCGGGCGTTCCGGGGCAACAACCGGTAACCTATGCGGCTGTTTACTGATCTACGTCGAGGTAGCCCCACGTGTTTTCCCAATTCGCCCTGCATGAACGCCTACTTAAAGCCGTGGCCGAGCTGAAGTTTGTCGAGCCCACCCCGGTACAAGTCGCGGCCATTCCGCCGGCGCTGGAAGGGAAAGACCTGCGGGTTACCGCGCAGACCGGCAGCGGCAAAACCGCAGCCTTTGTGCTGCCGATGCTGAACCGCCTGATGGGCGATGCCAAACCACGCGTAGTGATCCGCGCGCTGATTCTGCTGCCGACCCGCGAGCTGGCGCAGCAGACGTTGAAAGAAGTGGAGCGCTTCTCGCAGTTCACCTTTATCAAATCTGGCCTGATCACCGGCGGCGAAGACTTCAAAGTGCAAGCGGCCATGCTGCGCAAAGTGCCGGACATTCTGATCGGCACCCCAGGCCGTTTGCTTGAGCAACTCAACGCCGGCAACCTCGACCTCAAGGCCGTGGAAGTGCTGGTGCTGGACGAAGCCGACCGCATGCTCGACATGGGTTTTGCCGAAGACGTGCAGCGCCTGGCCGGTGAATGCAAAGGCGCGCACCAGACCCTGCTGTTCTCCGCCACCAGTGGCGGCAACGGCCTGCGCGAGATGGTCGCCTCGGTGCTAAAAGACCCGCAGCACCTGCAGCTCAACAGCGTCAGCCAACTCAGCGATGGCGTGCGTCAGCAAATTATTACCGCCGACCACAACCAGCACAAAGAAGCCTTAATCCACTGGTTGCTGGCCAACGAGACCTATCAAAAAGCGATTATCTTCACCAACACCCGCGTCGCTGCCGACCGTCTCTACGGGCGTTTGGTTGCTGCCGAGCACAAGGTGTTTGTGTTGCACGGCGAGAAAGACCAGAAAGACCGCAAGCTGGCCATCGACCGCTTAAAGCAGGGCGGGGTGAAAATCCTCGTCGCCACCGATGTGGCCGCCCGTGGGCTGGACGTTGATGGTCTGGACCTGGTGATCAACTACGACATGCCACGCAGTGGCGATGAATACGTGCACCGCATCGGCCGTACTGCTCGTTCGGGAAACGAAGGGCTGGCGATTTCGCTGATTTGCCATGGCGACTGGAACTTAATGTCCAGCATCGAGCGCTACCTCAAGCAGAATTTTGAGCGGCGTACCGTCAAGGAACTGAAAGGCACCTACGGCGGCCCGAAAAAGGTCAAAGCGTCGGGCAAAGCGGTTGGCGTGAAAAAGAAAAAGACCGACAAGAAAACCGACAAAAAAGCTCCGGCGAAAACCGCCACCAAGCGCAAAACGGCCAACAAGCCCAAGAGCGATTTGGTTAGCCGCGACGGCATGGCGCCGTTGAAGCGTAAGAAGCCGGAAGCGCCTGCGGCGGAGTAAGAGCGCCACACGCTCCTGTAGGGTGGGCTACGCGCACCATTGCGATCGCCGCGGTGCGCGCAGCACACCCTACAGAGCACGAGCGTTTTGTTGGCTTACTTAGGCACGATCAAAATCTTGCCTTCGCGCTCCCCACTGGCCGCCGCTGCCACCGCTTCTTTGATCTGGCTAACGTCATACGTTGCTGCGATGCGCGTTTTCAGTTTGCCGCTGGCAATCAGCTGCACCAACTCGCCAAACACCTTGGCTTGCTCCGCCTGACTGGCGGCACGAAACCATTTGGCCAGCCAAAAGCCACGCAAGCTTACGTCACGGAACACAATCGCCGATGGCGACACCTGGCACGGCTCACCGCTCATCATGCCGTAGTTGACCACCACGCCGCCCTCGCTCAAGCAGGCGGCGAGATGGTCAGTGGCTGCGCCGCCTACGGCGTCAATGGCCAAACGAATCGCCGCGCTACCGGTGGCTTCGCGCACGCGTTTAGCCAGGTCGGGGCCGTCGACCAACACCACATCACCACCATCGCTTTGCGTGGCGGCAACGGCCGATTCGCGGCGCACCACGTTGACGGTTTTAAAGCCGCGCAGTTTGGCGATTTGCATCAGGTAGCTGCCGACGCCGGAGTTGGCGGCGTTTTGAATCACCCATTCGCCCGGTTGCAGGTCGACAAATTGGCTCAGCAGCAGCGACGCCGTTGGCGGATTGACGGTGATCATCGCCAGTTGTTGCGGGTCGGTATCGGGCAGGGGGATCAGTTTGCTGGCATCGGCATTCAGGTGGGTTACCCAGGTGCCGCAACCGACGGGCAGCAGTACGGTCTGGCCAACTTTTAAGCTGCTGACCTCCGGCCCCAGCTCTTCCACTTTGCCCACGCCCTCGTTGCCGCCAACGGCGGGCAGCGGCGGCAGCATGCCGTATTCGCCGGTGAGGGTGAGCACGTCGGAAGGATTGATTGGCGCGGCCAGCACTTTGATCCGCACTTGGCCTTTTGTAAGCGCTGGCAGTTGCAGGTCGACGGCTTCGATCAAGTCCTGGGGCTCCGGGCCACGGGTTTTATATTCGGCTTTAAGCATGTTGCTCTCCTGGCAGCATTCGGAAGTTAGCAGTGTAGGGTGTGCTGTGCGCACCATGGGGTTTGCGTGTGTGAGCGCGATGGTGCGCACACCGTGCGCTGACCGGCACACCCTAGCGCACTCGATCGCGACTTTTCACCGCCAGATCGAGAGCCTTTTGCATATCCAGGCGCGCGGAGCGGCCGACGTCTTTGTTGTTGAGGTCGTAGTTGCGCTCGGACGGCAGAATCGGTGCAGTCAGGTCTTCGGCATCGGACGGTTCGAAGTCGAAGTTTTGGCCGATGGTCAGGGCGCTACGGCGCAGCAGCATGCGCACCTGGTCAGGGTGTAGCTCGGGGTTGATCGACAGCACGGCGGCAATAATGCCGGTGACCATGGGCGTGGCATACGAGGTGCCGCAGTGGGCGTCGCCAGCGGCATCGGCCTGCACGGTGGAGGCGTGGGCGCAGGCGGCGGCGGTGATATCCACGCGCATATCGCTGTTGGAAGAGTTGCGTTTAACCACGTAGGCCGGGTCTTCCACCGGCACGTCTTTGCCTTCGCTGCGCTGATGGCCGCCGACCACGAAGAGCTGGTCGGTGATAAACGAGGAGGGCAGGCGATATTCATCGGCGCCGGAGAATGACGAGCCATTACCGGCGGAGTTCACCACGATCACGTCCGGGTGCTTGGCGCGCAGCCAAAGGAAGAATTCTTCCAGCAGTTCTTCGTAGCCGTTCATGGCCAGACCGGAACGCACCAGCGAGTCGATTTCATCGCCCTGGATGTTTTTTGCGCCGACGCGGTGAATGCCCCAACTCCAGTTCAGTACCCGCACGCCGTCCTCTACCAAGTTCACCGAGGCGGCGATATTGGCGGTGATGCCGGCGTCGGAATTGCGCTCAACAATCACCTCAAAGCCCGGTCCGGCGCCGTCCAGGCCACGCAGAAAGCCGGTGTTGCCGCCCTTGTCCCAGCGCGCGGCGAGAATGCCGGACACCGTGGTGCCGTGGCCGTCTGGCTTATCAGCGTCGCGGGCGTAGACGCGGGTGTGCGGCTTGCCGTCTTCGCGCTTGGCGGCGCCGAGGTAGTCCTGAAAATCAGCGGTGTCGAAGTCGACATTGCGCTCAATCACGCCAATACGAATGGGCGTGGTCGGCACCGGCTTGTGTGGCGACGGGATACGCCGCTGGTAGTAATTCACCGCATCGAGAAAACGGTTGGCGGCCCATTCATCACCGGTCGGTTTTTCTTGCGGCGGCTGTTTGCCGGCGGCCAGATCATCGTTCGCGCCTTCGCCTTCTTCAGCGCCGGATTCTTCGATTACCACGGCATCTACGCTGACTTCGGTGCCCAAGCGCAGTACCAACGCATCGCGCTCCAACAGGTTTTTCGCGGGCAGGCGCAATTGGTACGTGTTGAGCGGCGGGATGGCGCCAACTACCTGGGCGTTGTATTTCTTGGCCAACTGCTGGGCGGTGCTCAGGCCATCGCTGTCTTCCTCGATGATCAGGCTGACCAGGTCGGTGTAGGTGGTCAGGCCGTCCATATTCTTTGCTACTTCATCGGGCTTGGCTGGCACCACATGGCTGCTGTTGAGCGACAGCCACACTGGGTTACTGGCCGTGCCTTGTTGCTCCAGCCATACCGGCGCGCTTTTGTAGCGCTTGGGGTCAAGCTGCAGGCGCAGGCCGTGTTTATCACGTTGCACGGCGCTATCCGGCAACGCTTCGCCACCCAACAGCACGCGCACGGCGCCGGCTTGTAGACCGTTGGTGCGCAGGCAGATGTCTTGGCGCTCGTTGTTCAGCAGATCACCGCAGCGTTGCAAATTAACCAGGCGCAACGGCTCGGCGGCGAGGGTCGGTAAGGCGCTGGCGAGCAAGGCAAGGGCGAGGCTGGCGAAGGGCAGAACAGGCATTGGTAAAGGGCTCAGTGGCAGACCGTTAGTGTTGTGTGACGCTGCGCTTGGGCCAATGGTTCAGGCGATTTGCCGCCCGCGGTGCCAGGGCAGCTATGCTGGGGAAAACCGCGTGTAGACCAAGGAGGTGGCATGGCTCGCTTGCTCCAAGCCTTGGCTCTGTTCTGGCTACTGAGCCCGTCCGCGTTTGCCGACCCTTTTCGCATTGGCTTTGGCACTAACAAGCCACCTTACATCTTTGAAAACGAAGGCAAGGGCCTGGAATACGACGTGGTGCAGGCTGCACTGCGTCGCGCAGGCTATGACATGCAGGCGTACTTTGCGCCGATGGAACGGTTGCATTTGATGCTTCAGCGCGGTGACATTGATTGCATTGCCACCACCAACGAAATGAGCGGCGTGGCGGCGTACTACTCCGATACCTATATCGAATACCACAACACCGCAGTGGCATTGACGTCGCGCCGTGTGCAACTGAACAGCTTGCAACACCTGCGTAACTACTCGGTTAGCGCCTTTCAGCGTGCGCGCTTTCTACTCGGTCCTGAGTACGCGCAGGCGATGGCGGACCATCCTAACTACCGCGAAGAAGCGCAGCAGATCACCCGCAATCGTCTGCTGTACAGCGGGCGGATAGACGTAATCATTGGCGACCCGAGGGTGATCCGCTATTTCAACCGTGAGGTGCTGGATCAGGTGGATGTCACTCAGCCGCTGAGCTGGTATCCACTGTTTCCACCGACGGCCTACAAAATGGGCTTTCGCTTTCAGATTCAGCGTGACCAATTCAATTTGGGCTTGGCGGCGATTCGGCGCAGCGGCGAATACACCGAGATTGAGCGCCGGTATGCGGATTATTAGCTAGTGCGTAGGGGCTGCTGTGCGCACCAACCGATTTAAACGTGCACGCCATGGGGCGTACAGCACACCCGATAAAAACCTGCTCTGTAGCTTGCCGTTGCAATTGCAGTCGGCTGGCGTGGCGTTTTTTTGCCAGTCTTTTGCGACTTTCGAATGTAGACATGGAGGCGTTGGCGATGCTGCAACGAGCACTGGCAGTAGCAGGGTTATGGTTGGCGGGCAGCGCAGCAGTGTTGCAGGCGGAGGAGAGTTTTCAGCAGGCCAGCGAGCGCGGCACGTTGCAGGTCGAATATTTGCTGAACGACTTGGATCATCCGTGGGGGCTGGCTTTTCTGCCCGATGGCCAGGTGTTGATTACCGAACGTCCCGGAACGTTGCGCCTGGTTGCAGCGGATTTCTCCGGTAGCTCGACAGTGGCTGGCGTGCCAGAGGTGTTTAGCCGTGGCCAGGGCGGTTTGCTGGATGTGGCGGTGTCGCCCGGCTTTTCCGAGGATCGCTGGGTGTATCTGGCGTATGCCGAAGTCGGTGAAGACAAGTTGGCCGGTACGGCGGTAGGGCGAGGCAAGCTATCCGCCAATGACCGCCGCCTGGATGACTTCACGGTGATCTTCCGGCAACAGCCCAAGCTGTCTAGCGGCAACCATTTCGGCTCACGTTTGGTGTTCGATAACGAGGGCCATCTGTTTATTACCCTGGGAGAAAACAATCAGCGCGCTGCCGCGCAAGATCTCGGCAAGCTACAAGGCAAAGTAGTGCGTTTGAATGTCGATGGCAGCGTGCCGCAAGACAACCCGTTTATTGGCAAGGCTGGCGCACGTAGCGAAATTTGGTCGTATGGCCATCGCAACGCCCAAGGCGCGGCGCTTAATCCGTGGACCGATGCGCTGTGGCTGCACGAACACGGGCCGCGCGGCGGCGACGAGATCAATATCCCGCAGGCTGGCAAGAACTACGGCTGGCCGCTGGCGACCCATGGCACCGATTACACCTTGCTGCCGATCAGCGAAGCCAAAGGCGAGACCGCACCCGGCACCGAACCGCCTCACCATGTTTGGGAAAAGTCGCCGGCCATCAGCGGCATGGCGTTCTATAGCGCCGAGCGTTTCGCTGGCTGGCAGCACAATCTGTTTATAGGCGCATTGGCGGATCAGTCGCTGATTCGCGTGGAGCTCAACGGCAACGAGATCGTCCATGAGGAGCGCTTGCTTAAGGACAAGCTCGGGCGCATCCGTGATGTGCGCCAGGGCCCCGATGGTTACCTGTATGTAGTGACTGACGCCGCCGCCGGCAGTCTGGTGCGCATCGGCCTGGTGGAGTAGCCGGCGTTAGAGATCTACGCGTTCCTCGCTTGCTTCTTCTGGCTCGACCGTTTCGGCTTGGGCGCTTTCTTCGGTTTTTTCCAGGTCGAGCAGGTCGGGTGGCAATAGCGGTTCTGTCACCACGCTGAAATCAGTGATTTCGATGGCGCCGCGGCCTTCGCCCAGCAGGTGAAAGGAGAAGGCTTTGCGGGTTTCCAGGTTGTCGAAGCCAAAGCTGACGTTGAGCGTTTGCCCCGGTTTGAGATCGGGCAGCTCAGGAATCAGCCCCGCGACATCGCGATCAAATTCCTTGGTTTTCAGCAGCAGCTTGGCACCCTGCTTGGCCATGCGCACGGCGCGAATGGTTAGGGTGACTTTAGTGTGGGTGCCCTGCGGCAGCTCCAGATATTGCGCGCCGATCAGGTTGTCGGCCCAGTCGTCGGTGGCCAGCGCTTTCAGGCTGATGCGTTCGTTACTGGCAAACTGGTACTGCTGGCCGATCTGGCCGTTGCTCAGCGATTGGTCGAGCAGGGCGGCGCGGTCGCTGATCAAGCGCGCTTGTTTGCCGCGCTCGCGGCCTAGGTATTTGGCTTGGTCGGCAATAAAATCTGCACTGGCGTAACGGCGGCAGATTTGCTGGAAGTCGCACTCGGTAAAGGTGCCCTTGCCGTCGTGGTGGCGCAGCAGGCCGTTGGTGTAAGACATGATTTCGCGGCCACTGCTGTAGTCACGGAACAGCGAACGACCGCTCAGGTTGGGCGGCACCTGGAAGTCGAAATAATCAAGCACCGAGGCGGTGAGGTCGACATGCCCGTAGGTGCCGCTTTTCAGTTTCGGCAGCTGGCTTTGTTCCGGCGCCAGAATCAGGTTGAAACCCCAGGCTGAGGCCAGGCGCACGTCGTCGATACCGTGGGATTCGTCGGAGGTGACGATAACCAGGGTGTCTTTGAGTACGCCCTGTTTTTCCAAACCGGCGAGGAAATCGGCCACGGCGTCGTCGAGGTAACCGATGGCCGCCTGTTTTGCGCTCGGGTAGCGGTCCAGATACTCCTGTGGCGCCGAGTAGGGCTGGTGGGTGCCGACCGTGAGCAGGGTAAGCATCCACGGCTGTTTCGACTGGCGCAGTTCGCCGACGTGTTTAAGCGCGCCTTCGAAATAGGCTTTGTCGTCCATGCCCCAAGGAAACTCCAGGTACGGCTTGTTCTTGAACCAACTGAGGCCCAGGGTTTGCTCGAACCCCATGTGCGGCATGATTTTGTCTTTGGCCATAAAGCGCAGGCCGGCGCCTTGCAGAAAACTGGTGTGGAAACCTTGATCGCGTAACTGCGCTGGCAGGCATTGCAGGTTGCGGTTGGTGCTATTGAGCAGTTCCACGCCTTTAGGCGTACCACTGTCGAGCTTGCTGTAGTCGCCGCAGAGCATGGCGTACAGGCCGCGAATAGTCTGGTGGCTATGCAGGACGTAGTCTGGCGTATTCATGCCGCGTTCAGCCCATTGGCTCAGGCGCGGCATCAAGTCTTCCCCATAGCTGCTGTGCAGGGCCTGGCGATCGGTAGCGATGTAGGCGCCGGGAATGCCTTCCAAGGTCACGATCAGCACGTTTTTCGCCTGGCCTTTGCCGGCGAATAGCTTGTTGCCATTCAGGTCCAGTTGGCTAAGGCCGGCGATATCCGGTTTGCTCTCTGGGTCGTCATCGTCCAGCCAGGCTTCCAGGCGCGTTTGCCCGCTATTGAAAGCTTCGGCGAGCAGCTTGTGCGGCAGGTTGAATTGCTTCCACTGCACGGCTTCGCTGGGTGTCAGGTACTGGCCGCTGGCATGCAGCGCAGCGAAACCTAGGGGGAGGGCGTAGGTATAGAACGGCAAATGCACAGCGTTTTTCTGCCGGCGCACCAGCAGGTTTGCCAGCAAGCCCAGTGCCAGGCAGACGGCCAACAGCGGATAAGTGAGACCGCCACCTTGGGTGGAGTGGCCAACAAACTGCGGGTCGATCAGGTATTGCAGGTCGCTTACTTCCGGCATGCGGCCAACGGCGCCCACCAGTTCAGCGGCGCTCAGGGTAAACAGGGTCCACACCAGCAGCACTGGCAGCGTCAGCCACATTGGGCGGTTGTGCAGCAGCACAATCAGCAGCGAGCCTATGGCCAGGTCTGACAAATAGCCGAAACCATTCGACCAACCGAGCACATAACGGCTAAGCAGCGGCACACAGAGCAGGAGAAAACTGCGGGTAATCAGAGAAAAAGCGGGGTGCTGCTGCCATGGGCCATAAGTGCGCACAGGAGCTCCTGAGATAAGGCAGAGAGAATCCTAGCCAGTCTGCAAACCACCGGGTAAACAAGTGGGAGCTATGACCGCGAGTGACACGATTCTGAAACAACTCTGTGCTAGTGGCCAGAAGCTTGTTCAGTGCAATCGACAGGAATATGTGTGCAGCCGTGTAGTACTTGGGCTGGCAAATAGCTTTAGGAGCAAGGGGGAGAGGGGGATGTTGCGAGGGTTACTACAGCTGTTCGAGCGCTTTATTTAAGAACGACAAAATCAAGCGCTTGGAACAGCAGGGCCAATCAATTTTTACTTCTTACCGAGGGTGATGTGACGCGACGGGGCAAAAACCTGACCGCTCACACCTTTTGGAATTTCCTGAATCTGGCCGCCGGCCTTCAGGAACGCCGACACTGCATCGTCAATGGAACTGTGGGTTTCGACGGCAGGAGGGGCTTTTTTCTTCATTTCGGATGCTTTAACGCGCATGGCGGCCATTTAACCTATAAGCAGTAATTTGGCCAGGCATTGTACACAAAATGAGCGGCCCTGGCCCGGCTAATAATGGTCAATATCGCGACACGTAAAAGGCCGAGGATTTTCGCTGTATTAGCCATTAAATGCTTGTTTTAGCGCAAAGAAGCGCAGCCGCCGGTTAGTTTTGCCAGCGCTACCGCTGGTCAGCGCAGCTTGGTGCGCACATACAGCGCTTCGACTTTTTCCCGCGCCCAGGGTGTTTTGCGCAAAAACTTCAGGCTGGATTTCACGCTTGGCTCGCTCTGAAAACAACGAATGGCGATCCGTTGCGCCAATTCTTCCCAGCCGTAGTGCTCGGCCAGAGCGGTAACAATGGCTTCGAGGGTGACGCCGTGAAGCGCGTTGTGTTGCTGTTCGCTGTTCATGGGCGGCCCATTGCAGAGGTGAAAACGCCCGGCGATTGCAGCGGGCGCAGTGGCCGGCAATTATCAGTGATTGGCGCCGGGCCGTCACTGTTGCTGGTGCGCATCGGGTAGAATGCCGGCCACGCAAAGAGGGCAGTGCACATGGCTTTAATCGGACGATTCAACAGTTTGCAGGTGGTTAAACACACCAACTTCGGTCTTTACCTGGATGGCGGCGCCGACGGCGAAATTCTTCTGCCCAACCGCTATATCCCTAAAGACACGCCAAGCGAAGTCGAAGACTGGCTGAATGTGTTCATCTATTTGGATAGCGACGACAAACTGATCGCCACCAACGAAAAGCCCAAAGTGCAGGTAGGCGAATTCGCCAGTTTGAAGGTCAAGGAAGTCAACAGCATTGGCATCTTCCTCGACTGGGGTTTGTCCAAAGACCTGCTGCTGCCGTATTCCGAAGAAAAACGCACGCTGCAAGCCGGTGACTACTGCGTGGTGCACGTTTACCTCGATAAACACACCCGCCGCATTACCGCCACCGCGCGCCTGGACCGTTACCTCGATAACGTGCCGGCCAATTACAAGGTCGGGCAGGCGGTTGATTTGCTGGTGGCTGAGGCCACCGAAATGGGCTTCAAGGCCATTATCAACAACCAGCACTGGGGCCTGATCCACAAAAACGAGGCGTTTAAATTTCTGCGCCCCGGTAAGGAAGAAAAGGGTTTTATCAAAGAAATTCGCCCCGACGGCAAACTCAGCCTGAGCCTGCAACCGGTCGGCAAAGAGGCCGCTGTTGGCCTGCACGAGCAGATCCTCAACAAGCTGCGGGAAAACGGCGGTGTACTGGCCGTTAGCGACAAGAGCCCACCCGAAGTGATCGCCGGCCTGTTCAGCGTCAGCAAAGGCAACTTCAAAAAAGCCATCGGCGCCTTATACAAACAGGGCGAGCTGGTTATTCACGCCGACCGGATCGAACTGCCCTGAGCCTTGACCCTGGAAACGCGTTGGCGAAAACCGCCGACGCTGTTCTAGAGTTGCAGAACCGGACGCCGTTGTAGCTCAGTCGGTAGAGCATCTGCCTCGTAAGCAGGAGGTCGGAGGTTCGATTCCTCTCAACGGCACCGCCTTTTTTCCCTCTCTGGCGCCGCTCCGCGCGCCGACCAAGCGCCTGCTATAACGCCCAAAACTGGCGTAAAACCTGCATTTTTATCGCGCGCCGCGATAGGCACCGTATTTACTGCCGTGGGTCTATCCACGCGCGTTTATTAAATTATCTGGCGGGCTACGTGCTGCAGCTCCGCCAGGCAGGTGGCGTGTGCTTCACCGGTGTTGAATTGGATAAAAGCAACCTGTTGTCGGTACAACACGCCTTATACACGTTTGGGCAACTTCTCTGACCGCCGCACTTAGGTGGTGCATTTCGTTACCAGCCTGGCTGATGACGCAGGGAGCATCGGATTTCTCCAGGTTGGTGGCGATACCGCCCAGCCCGACGGTCCCTAGCTGGGGGACAATGTCATGCCGAGTTCTTTACCTTTACCGCCGGCCCTGACCGGCATCGACACCATCATGCTCGTTGGAGCATCTATAGAAAACGGAATGGGCAACGGCTTTCTGGCTGCGGCCCTGGACTACCAGCGCAATCGCCACGGCCTGAGCAGTATCGAGGCGGTGCAGTGCTATGGCTTTAGCGGTATGGATGTTGATGGCATCTATAGCAAGTGGACGACCGTAGTTAAACCTGCCCTCGTCGCCAGGCCCGATGGGGGCGCCGGTGTGCTTATTTTGTCGATGCCTACCGGCAACTCAATCACCAACTTAGTGCCCTATGCCAGCGCCAACCCCGTCACCCTGGCGCAACGCCAGGCAACGCTGAATACCTTGAATGGGGAAATGAAAGCCCAATGCGGCGACACCCACGTGGTGATGTTTGACGCCACCTTTCGCCTTTACGGCTCCCCAGGCACCACCTGTATTACTGACCAGAGCATGGGCGCTTTGCCGTTTAATCAGGCTTGGACAGATCCGTTGGCGCAACTGGCTCCGTGGAATTGCTACGGTCATTCTTACGGCTATCCCTACCCGATTGCTTATAACTGGTACACCAAGGTGCTGATCGACAGCACCCATTACAACCCGTTGGGTTATCAGCTTTTGCTCAAGTATTGGATGGACGTGGCGGCGGCGATAATTAAAGGCACACCGCCGCCCTTTATTCCCATGAAAGCCAACCCCATCGGCGACCAAGTGCCCACGTCTGCCAAGGTCTTGATTGTGTATCGCCCCACGGCAACGGTCACGCGCTCGTCCACTCACTTGATCGCCAATGCCAGGGGCTCAACGGCACCCGGAACGACCCTGGCCGAAGCGCCGTATCTGTGCCCATGGGAAGGCTACGACCCGGCGCTCGGCCTGGGCGCCAGAGCTGCACTCAGCGGTACCACTACACAGACAGGTATGGGCACTGGCGACATGAGTTACACCTTGCTCAACGACATCTTCCGCGGTGCTTACACCTTTACCACCTCGCCAACCTTCGTGGTGCTTGAAGAAATCATCAACCTGCTGCCATGCCAGCAGTTCCGTTACCGAGTGCTGTGTTGCCGGCGCGTGACGGCTGGGCAAACGCGTTTGCAGGAATTTTCCAACGACGGCGTAAACGTTTCAGGATCGATAGATTCCGCGTGCCTGCCCGGGAGTGTCCCGGACATATACGTGGGCTTTGGTACTGCCGACGCTACCGGTAAGGCCAAAATCTGGCTGCGCTGTGCAGCGGGAAATACCTCGGGAGCGTTCGCCAACGCCATTGATATTGACCCGTTGCCGCTGTAGGGCGACTCAGTCGTCCTGCTGCACCACCCAAAACAGATGTACGCCACCATCGTCCCGATAGGCGATGGTGACGTTGTCAGTGTCACCGATTTCCGCCAGCACCTGCGCCCAGTCGTCTTCCGATTCGTCCGGAGCTTTATAGAGCAGGGCGGTTTTGGATTTCTGCGCAGCAGGCGAGTTGATGATTTTCTGCAGGCGGGTGGCGAGCAGTTCGTATTGGCTGGGTTGGCGGACAGCGGCAGTTTTGGACATTCAGTGCGATCCTTTACTGTTTGGATATACAGTATTTTAGATCGTGAATTTTCCCGGTGTCGAGCTCAATCAACGTGAATTTTGCTTGCGTCGTATTTGATAATAATTATCAACAAGCGGTAAGCTTGGCGCCTCTCGACAATGGACGTCCTCTCTTTCTAATTCGCGGCTTCGAAGTATCCGTGCAAATCCCCGCCAATAAACTCGACCTTTACCTGAGCCATCGCGCGGCTTTAGTGGACTACGCGGCGCCCATCGTTGGCTGTCGCTCGCGTGCCGAGGATGTAGTGCAAGAAGCGTGGCTGCGCTTTAGCGGGCGTGACGAGCAAGGCGCCGGGGTCAATAACCCGGTGGGCTATCTGTACCGTATCGTGCGTAACCTGGCGTTGGATCTGACGCGCCGTGTGGCTACCGAGCGGCGTTCGCCTGATGGCGATGCGATATTGGCAGAGATGCCGTCGGCAGCTGCCTCGCCCGAGCAGCAGGCGGCAAGCCAGGACGAATTGCAGGTGATCAGCGATGCCCTCAGCGAACTTCCGGAGCGCACGCGCACTGCCTTTGAAATGCATCGGCTTGGCGGTTTCACCCTGCAGCAGGTGGCTGCCGCTCTGGGCATATCACTGGGGCTTGCCCATCAGTTGGTGCATGACGCCTTAAGTCATTGCGCCGACCGCTTGGAGCAGGCCAATGGATAACCTGAAAACTTGCCCGGCTGAAACGTCTTTTGCTGAAGGGGCGCCGGCTGTGCGACCCTCTGCGCCGTTTTCGGTTACTGAACCTGCTAGCGATATGCCATTTACCAGCCCAACTCCCAGCCCCCGCGATCAGGCTTTCGACTGGCTGCTGCGTACCCAGCAGGCGCCGAACGACATGCACTTGCAGCGAGAATTGGCGCGTTGGCAGGCGGCCGATGAGGAAAATGCCAAGGCGTTTCGCAAGGCGCGGCAGGTGTGGCGGTTAACCGAACAACTCACGCCAACCACCCAGGCCCGTTGGCCTGCGGTACCGCCAGTGTCAACCGAACCGCTGCCTGAGCCGCCAGAGTCTGCGCTAGTTACCAAATTGCCAATGCCAGCGCGCCCCGTTCAGCGCCGCCAGCGCTTGTTGCGTATGGCCTTGGCCGGCGCCATTGCTGCCGGTTTTGTGTTGGCAATTGCGCCCGGTCTGACGACCCGTTTTGAGGCCGACTTGCGCACCGCCCAAGGCGAGCGCCGCCAGGTGCAGTTGCCCGATGGCAGCCAGGTGTTTCTCGACAGCGCCAGCGCCATCGCCACCGACTTTTCCGGCAACCGCCGCGATGTGCGTCTGCTCCAGGGTCAGGCGTTTTTTCAGGTGCAACCGGATCAGAACCGGCCGTTTGAAGTCCATGCGCGCGGGCTGGATATCACCGTCACCGGCACGGCGTTCAATGTCGATGCCGATGGTAAGCAGCCTTCAGTCGCTGTGCAGCATGGTTCGGTACGGGTGGCAGAGCAGCACTCGCAAACGCCGTTTGCCGTCAGCCTGAGAGCCAGCCAACGGTTGACCTATCTGCCTGAAACCGGCCAGGCCCAGCTTAGTCGTTTACCGGTGACGCAAATCGCTGCCTGGCGCAACGGTCAGCTCGTGGCCGACAACGCGCGCCTGGCGGATGTGGTCGAGCAGTTGCGCCGTTACTTGCCAGGCGTCGTGTTGCTGCGTGATGCGCAACTGGCGGACGCGCGCATCACCGGGGTTTACGACATCAACAACGCCGAAGTGGCCCTGCGCGCGGTCGTGCAACCCCATGGCGGAAAAGTCGAGGCATACAGCCCGTTTCTGCTCGTCTTAAGCCGTCCGTAACGGCGTTCTGCCGCGCGGTTTTTCCCCCGCGAAAAAATAATTTCACTTTTTTCTGAAAATTCTCAGTGCTGCGCCGTCCTTTGCTCCGACTAACAACTGCGAGCAATTCGCATTAACGCTTTGTGGGCCTTTTGCCCGCGCGGGGACGTACACCATGGCACGGCAGATTCAGCAGTCGCACCGCCTGAACCAGATGTTTCGCCAACACCTTCGGCCTCTCGCCGCAGCCTTTAGCCTTGGCTGCGCGCTAAGCCCTGGGTGGGTTTTTGCTGAGGACGAGGCCGCAGCGGTCATGCAGCGTAGCCACAGCTTTGATATTCCCAGCCAAAGCCTGTCGGCGGCGTTAATCAGCTTTGGCCAGCAAACCGGGCTGCAAGTGACGGTTGATGCGGCGCTGCTGGCCAATCGCGTGTCCAATCGGGTGAATGGGCAGCTCAACAGTGAGCAAGCCTTGGCGCTGTTGCTGAACAACAGCGGCATTACCTGGCGTTATGAGGACGGCAATCTGCTGTTTGAGCGGGCGCCGGAAAGTGGGCTGTCGGCGCCGTTGGAACTGAGCACTACGGTGGTGTTGGGCGAGCCCAGCGAAAATAGTTACCAAGGCACCACGGTGATCAACCGTAAGGCGATCAAAGCCTTTCCAGGCTCCAATGGCGATATCACCACCTTGCTGCGAATGCACCCCAGCGTGCAGTTCAGCGGCAGCCAGCAGAGCTCTAACACACCCGGGGAAATCGAACCGGCGGACATCAGCATCAACGGCGCCAAGTTTTACCAAAACAACTTTATGATCGACGGTATCTCGGTGAACAACGACCTCGATCCCGGTGCCCATGGCTATGGCGAAACCCGCCAGTTTGACTCTTCGCCAAGCCGCGCCCAAGGCATCGCTCTGGATGCCGATTTGTTGGAGGAGATACGCGTCTACGACAGTAACGTGCCGGCTGAGTACGGCGGCTTTAACGGCGGTGTGGTGGATGCCATTACCCGCCGGCCGACCGAAAACCTGCACGGCAAGCTGTCATACGCAATGTCGCGCTCGGAGTGGACGCGCTACCACATCAGCGAAGGCGATCAGGAAAATTTCGACAACGCCTCTAACGAGCAGTACCAGCCAGAGTTCGACAAAACCACGGTGCGTGGCACGCTTGAGGGTTACGTAACGGATAACTTCGGCGCCATCGTCAACTTTTCGCGCAAACGTTCGGACATTCCGCTCAACGCCTATTCCGATGGCTATGTCAGCCCCACCGGCGACAACGAAGAAACGCAAACCCGGAAAATTGACAACTTCCTGGTGAAAACCTATTGGGATATCAACGAGCGCCTAACTCTGGAAAGTTCGTTTACCTACGCGCCGGCCGAGAACTATTACTTTCGCGAAAACCAGAAGAACTCCGGCTTCACCACCGAGAATGGCGGCGCCCAAGGCGCGTTCAAAGCGACGTGGGTGGGCGACAGCGTCACCGTTGAGCAGAAGCTGGCGCTGACTGACCTCACCAGCTCCAGGGATGCTGAGCAAGATGAAATCATTGCCTGGTACTACTCGCCAGAAAAGAACTGGGGCAAACCGCTGACAGCCACCTCGCGCAGTACCGAAGGCGCATTTGGTTCTTTGCAACAAACCGAGAAGGGCGCGGATTACTCACTTAAAGCCGATGTGCAGCCGCTGGAGTTTGCCGGCGCAGTGCATACGTTCACGGCCGGTATCCAGCTTGGGTATAAAAAGGCCCACTGGGGTCGTGATGACGCGGTCACTAACTACGGCACGTTTCGCCGGGACGCGGGCACGACCTGCGACGGCGACCGCCTGTGTTCGGTCAGCCCTTTGATCAATGGCAGCACGCGTCAATGGGCGAGCGCCGGGCTGATCTATCAGGCAGGGGATATTGACCTGACCGAGCGCAAGTATGCGTTCTTCGGCCAAGACCATATCCAGATCGATAAGCTTGGGCTGCGCCCCGGCCTGCGATTGGAGGGCGACGATTACATGGAGAAGAAAACCATCGCCCCTCGTTTTGCTGGTGACTACGATTTTTTCGGTGACCGCAGCACGGTGTTGATATTCGGCGCCAACCGTTACTACGGTCGCAACCTGTTCAAATACCGGTTGAACGATGGGCGAGGTGCGCTCAATACCAACATTTCGCGTACGTCCATCAACGGCGTATGGCGTGAAACCCAGCAGCTCAGCACCAACAAGTTCTCCACCTTGGACATTCCGTACGACGATGAATGGACCCTGGGCGTCGACCAGCGCTGGCTGGATACCGACTTCAAACTCAAGTACGTGCACCGCACCGGCAAGAACAAAATCGTGCGCACGTCGGCTCGTACCCTCGGCCTGCCCACCAACAGCAACTACGCCACCACCTATTACACCTACACCAATGAAGGCTATAGCGAGTCGGACAACTACACCCTCAGCGTTACCCCGGTTCATGATTTGAAATTCGCCGGTACCCAAACCAGTCTGCAACTGGCCTTCGACTGGTCGCAGACCACCGATGGCTATGGCAGTTACGAGGACATTCTCACTGCCGACGAGTACGCCGATAGCGACGTTTACTACGACGGCAGCATCATGAACACCAGCGAACTGCCGGCCAGCGATTTCAATCGACCCTGGACCGCTCGCCTTACCGCCATTACCGAAATTCCGCAGTGGCACCTGACTGTTAGCAATTTTCTGCGCTACCGCGCCGACTATAAGCAGATCGTCAACACAGACGAAGACATCACCATCGACGGCCAGACCCTGGCTGTGTACGAAGCCGCCGATGTCGGCGCGGCGCCGACCTGGGATATGCGCATCGACTGGGAAATTCCAACCGGCCCAGAGCAAGCCCTATTTGTTGGCGTCGACGTGACCAACGTCACCGACCGCGTCAACGAAATCGTTTCCAGCACCAGTAACACCGTGAGCTACGAAACCGGCCGCAGTTACTGGCTCGAAGTCGGCTACCGCTTCTAACCCCGCCGCATTCCTAGAAGAGAACACCTGATGAAATCCCTCCTGGCAGGCCTATGCGGCCTGCTCTTGCTGAGCGCCTGCGCCAGCCTCGATTCCACCTCCGCGGCTCTGCCCTGGGACACCCGCGTCGTCCACGGCCAGCTCGGCAACGGCCTGCAATACCGCCTGGTGCGCGACACCTCGCAACCCGGACGCTTGGATATACGCCTAACGGTAAACGCCGGTTCGGTAGACGAAACCGACGAGCAAATCGGCGTAGCCCATCTGCTTGAACACCTGGTGTTCTACAGCCGCAACGGCCAGCCCGGTGATGTGCGCACGCAAATGGAGGCCCTGGGTTGGAAGCAGGGGCGCAGTTACAACGCCACCACCAATTACGAGCGCACCCAGTATTTGCTCAGCCCGGCGGCGGGCGCCAAGCAGAGTGAGCAGGCGTTGCAGGCTTTGGCGACGATGGTGTTTGCCGGCAATTACACCGCGGCTGATCTTGAGCGCGAGCGGCCTATCGTTACCGAAGAATGGCGCGGCGGCTTAGGCGTGGCGCAGCGTATGAATGATCAGCGCACGGCCTCGCAGCGCGTCGGCTCGCGCTATCCGTTGCACCGCACCATCGGTAACGAAACCGCCATTGCCCAGGCGCAGTTGGCGGCGTTGCAGGCGTTTCAGCAGCGTTGGTACAAGCCGAACAATATGGTGCTGGCGGTGGTGGGCGATATCGACCCACAGGTCTTGCTGGGGCAGATGGAAAAGGCCCTTGGTCAGCAGCCGGCCGGCGTGTTGCCGGCCAGAGAACGCGAGCTGCCGTTGCACCCGCAGCTGAAAATCTTCCGCCTGCAAGACAGCCAAAGCGGTAGTAATCAGGTGGCGTTGTTGTTGCGTATGCACGAGCCGCAAAGCCGGGTGTATAGCCTGGCGGGCCTGCGCGAACGCCTGATCGACCGCTTGGCCATGGCGGCGTTTCTCGCGCAATTGCGCCGCCAGGAATTGGCCCCCGGTGTGCTTAGCCTGACCGCGCAGAAAACCCTGATCGGTGAGCAATCGAGCGTACTGGGCATCGCCGCCAGGGTGGATGGCTCGGCTCATTCGGCGGCGCTGCAACAGCTGCTGCACGAACTGGAGCGCAGCCGTCGCTATGGCGTTAGTGAGGCCGATTTCACCGTGCAGCGTGAACGCGTGCGCGACACAGCAAATGGCATGTTGGCCAAGGCCGATGAGCGTGATTTTCAGCAGTGGGTAAACGACCTTAACGACGCGGTGATTCAAGACCGCGCGGTGCAAAGCAAACACGCGATTGCCACTGCGTATTTGCAGGTGCTCGACGGCATTGAGTTAGCCGAGGTCAACGCGCGCTTACGCGAATGGTTGGCCAGTCAGGACCAGGTGCTGCAATTCAGCGCGCCAGGGCTGACGCCCTTAAACGTGCCCAGCGTCGAGCAGGTGCAGGGCTTGATCGCGCAGGTGAGCATGGCCGCACTGGCAGCGCCAGCGAAGGAAGCGGCCAAGCCTGTGGTCAGTCAGCCGCACGCGTTGGCTGTACCCACCGCGACTGCCGGCAAGATTGTGCAGCGGCGCAGTTTTCCCGCCGAAAACGTTGAGCACTGGCAACTCAGTAATGGTGATCGACTGGTCTGGCTACGGGCGGCGGGCGAGGGCGGGCGCGTGGTCTTGCAGGCCGACTCCGCTGCCGGGTTTATGTGGACCGATAAACTGCCTTGGCGTGTGCAGATGGCCGCGCAACTGGCTGGCCACAGCGGGCTGTCAGGTTGGTCTGCCGATGACGTCGAGGCGTGGCGCAAAGACCAGGGCAGCAACTTCTCGCTCGAGCAACAGGCCCAGCGCCTGACCGTGAGTTTAAGTAGCAGCAAGCCGGTGCAGGCCGGCCAGCAGGGCGTGGCTTTGCAGCGCCTGTTTAGCGTGTATCGCCTAAGCCAAAGCGCTGTACAGATCGACGACCAAGCCTTTAGCGAAGCCCGTGACGAGCTGATGGACCGCATCGGCCGTGACGCCAACAATGTGCGTGCCAGGCAGGACGCGACCCTGCGAACGCTGGTGCATGGCAACGACAGCTGGCAGCCGCCGACCACGCCAGCGTTGCTGGCCTTGACCCGCGCCACGCTGGACGCCGATTGGCAGCAGTTAAGCCGTGCGCCGGTGACCTATTACCTGATGGCCGATGTTGAGCCGGCCTTGTTGGCCGATCTGGTCAGCAAGGAGTTGGCCGGCATCCCCCGTCAGTCGGCGGCAACGCAGGTCGTCAAGGCGTCTTTGCAACGTCCGGGGCAGCGTCAGGCTGAACTGCACATCGGCATAGAACCGCGTGCCGCGCTGCAAGCGCAGAGCTATAACGAGCAGCCCTGGAGTCCACAGGCCGCGGCGCAAGTGGCCGCGCTAAGGGAGCTGGCGCGTCAGCAACTAAAGAGCAAATTGCGCGGTGAAGCCACCGGGGTGTACAGCCTGAACTTCGACAGCGAACTCAACCCGGACAGCCAGCGCATTGAAAGTCGCCTTAGTTTTAACAGCGATCCGGCGCGCGTCGACGAGCTCTGGCAGTTGGCGCAGTCCACGTTGCGCCAGTTGCCAAAAACCCTTAACGACGAGGCGATTCAGGCGTTGCGCAGCGAGCTGAAAAAGCAGGAAGCCCTGCGCCAGAGCGACCCGCAAACCCAGTTTCGTCGGCTGATTCTTAGCGAGCGGCACTGGGGCGATCCGCGTTATCTCACCGAGCAAAAACACCTGCCAGACGCCTTACAACTGGCACCCGTGCGGGCCCTGGCCAGTCACCTGTTTGGCCCGGCTAACGTGGTGCAGTTGCGCCTGTTGCCAGCAGCGCAAGCGGCGGGTGGCCAGCCATGAAAACCCTGAAAATATTTTTCCGCTTGGCCAGCCCGTTTTGGCGCAGCCGCCAGCAATGGCAGGCGTGGCTGATGCTGCTCAGCGTCATTGGTATGGGCCTGCTGATCGTTAAGGTCAACGTATCGATCAATGCCTGGAGCAAGGTGTTCTACGACACCCTTGGCGAGTTTAAAACCGACGAGCTCTATGCCCTGATGGGGCAGTACGCCCTGTACCTTGGCGCTTACGTATTGATCGTGGTGTACATGGACTGGCTGCGCAAAGCCCTGGTGCTGCGCTGGCGCCGGGCAATGACCGCTAGCACCATCGGCCAGTGGCTCAGCGGCCAGGCCTATTACCGCCTGGGCTTAGAAGGCGAACCGGACAACCCTGACCAGCGCATTGCCGATGACATCGACATTCTGGTGAACCGCAGCATTGAGCTGCTGGTGTCGTTTATCGCCAACGTCGCCCAGGTCGGCGCCTTTATGGCCATTCTCTGGAACCTGTCCGGCGTGCAGACCTTTAGCCTGTTCGGCTACAGCTTCACCATTGAAGGCTATCTGGTGTGGATTGCGGTGCTCTACACCCTGATCGGCACCGCCATCACCCACGCCATCGGCCGCCCGCTGCTAGGCCTGACCTACGAACAGCAAAAGCGCGAAGCTGACTTTCGCGCCAGCCTGTTGCGCAAGCGCGAGCATGCCGAGCAGATCGCCCTGTACGGCGGCGAAGGCGTTGAGCAACGGCAATTGGCCGAGCGCTTTAATGCTATTGCGCAAAACTGGTGGCGGCTGATGAGCACGCAACGCAACCTTGGCTTTTTTACCGTCAGCTACGACCGCGTCAGCCTGATTATTCCGGTGTTCGCCGCGCTGCCTGCGTTTCTTGCCAAGACCATCACCCTCGGTGGCCTGATGCAGATTCGCAGCGCCTTTAGCGCCGTGCAGGGCTCGCTCAGCTGGTTTATCGACTCCTATCGCCGGCTAATGGAATGGAGCGCCACGGTGCAGCGCCTGGGCCAATTCGAACAGGCCATCGAAGCCAGCCGCCGCCAGGTGCGCGAACCGCGCCAAGCCGAGCACCTGAGCCTGCACAACCTGCAAGTGTGCAAACCGGATGGCAGCGTGTTGTTCGCTGGCCTCAACGCCAGCGTGGCCGGCGGCGAATGGGTACGTATTGACGGTGTGAGCGGCCTGGGAAAATCCAGCCTGTTGCGCACCTTGCAAGGCATCTGGCCGTACTACACAGGCGACTGGCACCTGCCCACCGGCCGTAGCTTGTTGCTACCGCAGCAGCCGTATTTGCCCACATTGCCTTTGCGGCAGTTGTTGGCCTATCCCGACGTGCAACTGCCCAGCGATGAGCGTTTGCTTACGGTGCTGGAACAGGTCGGTTTGGCCCGGCTTAGCCACCAGTTGGGCCGTGAAGCCGAATGGAGTCGCGAGCTATCGGGTGGCGAACAGCAACGCATAGCCGTGGCCCGTGCGCTGCTGTTTCAACCCGACACCCTGTACCTAGACGAAACCACCAACCAATTGGATGAAGCCAGCGCCCTACAACTGCTGGCCCTGCTGAAAAAAGAGCTGCCGGATACCACGGTAATCGGCATTAGCCATCAACCGGCGGTGGCGTTGTTTTTTGGCCGCACCCTCACTATTCAAAGCGCCGCTACGGCGCCTGAACCTGCTCTGGCATAAGATGCCTGCGCATTAGCCAACTAGAAGAGAACCTATGGATAAGGATGTCGCGGAAAAAATCCTCAACCTGATGATGAAGATGGTTGCCCAGCTCGACGACAGCATCGCCTATGTGCGTGATCACGATTCAGAAACGGTTTTCGAGGCCTACCGGCTCCAGGCCGCCAAGGTCATGACCGAGATTATTTCCGAGGTCGAACACCCATTGCATGTCGAACACCCCGAGCTTAAACCGGTGGAATTAGGCGGCACCTACGTGGTGGATTACTCGATCTTCGAACCGCGTTTTTATGCGTGCAGAGGTGAGGGGTGAGCGCGCCCTAAAACCCACGAAAACGCGCAAATTCATCCACCGCCGCCCGCTCCGAGCGCAGTTGGTTAACCACCGCCTCGCGGTCCGGGTAACCCAGGGCCATGCCGCAATACACCACTTCGTTGTCGGCGAGGCCGAAGTGTTTATGCAGGCTGTCACGCGCCATGCCCCAGGCTTCCTGCATGCAGGTGCCGAGGCCACGTTCTTCGGCGAGCAGGGCCAGTGATTGCATAAACATGCCGACATGCGCCCACTGGCCGTTGCCCATTTCTTTATCAATGACAAAGAACAGGCCTACGGGCGCGCCGAAGAATTGGTAGTTACGTGACATCCATTTCAGCCGCGCGCCTTTGTCTTCACGGGGGATGCCGAGCAGGGCGTACATGTCTTCGCCAATTTTGTAGCGGCGGGCGCGGTAGGGGTCTTGTAGGCCTTCGGGGTAGATCGGGTAGTCGCCGACTTCGCCTTTGGGGTTTTTCATAATGGCTTCGACGGCCAGGCGTTCGAGTGCGGTTTTTTCCGCGCCGGCCACGGCGATCACCTTCCACGGCTGCAAGTTACCGCCCGAGGGTGACCAGCGTGCGTCGTCGAGCAGGGCGCGAACGCTGGCCTCATCCACGGGCGTGTCGAGAAAGGCGCGTATGGAGATACGTTTTTTCAGGGTGTCGGCTACAGACATGGGCGGCTTTCCTTATGATGGGCCACGGGTTTTGGCCGGCGTGGCTCTCTGTTCTAAGGGCTTGGTCGGGCAAAAGCAATGATTGGGCTGCCGTGAAACTGACAGCGATAAGGACATTTCATGCTCACCACCTTGGCGGTCAGCCATTACCGCTCCATCAATAAATTGGTTATTCCCTTGGGCCGGCTGAATGTGGTCACTGGGCCCAATGGCAGCGGCAAGTCGAACCTCTACAAAGCCCTGCGGCTGCTGGCAGAAACGGCGCAGGGCGGTGTGGTGGCAGCGTTGGCCCGGGAGGGCGGGCTGAGTTCAACGTTCTGGGCCGGACCGGAGCAGATCAGCCGCCGCATGTTAACCGGCGAGGTGGAGGTGCAAGGCTCCACGCCGCGAGCCGCCAAGCGTTTGCGTTTGGGCTTTGCCGGGGAAGATTTCAGCTACGCCATTTCCCTTGGTTTGCCTGAGCCACTGGATTATCCGACGGCCTTTGCCCTGGACCCGGAGATCAAGCGCGAATGCATTTGGGCCGGGCCTGTGTTTCGCCCGGCCAGCCTGCTGGTGGACCGTGCCGGGCCGATGGTGCGCAGCCGCCAGGGGCGCGAGTGGGAGGTGGTCAACCAGCACACGGCGACCTTTGACAGCCTGTTTCACCAAGTCGGCAACTTGCGCGCTTCGCCGGAGGTTATCGGCTTGCGCGAGCGTATTCGTGGCTGGCGCTTTTATGACCATTTCCGCACGGATGCCGAGGCGCCGGCCCGTCGCCCGCAACTGGGTACGCGCACGCCGGTGCTGCACCACGACGGTCGAGACTTGGCGGCGGCGCTGCAGACCATTATTGAGGTGGGCATGGTGGAGGATCTGAATGCCGCCATCAGCGACGCGTTTCCAGGCGCCACGTTGCGGGTCAATGCCGTGCTGGGTGGCAACTTTGAACTGGCGTTCAGCCAGGTAGGACTGCTGCGGCCGTTATCGGCGGCGGAGCTGTCGGACGGTACGTTGCGGTATTTGTTGTTGATGGCAGCGCTGCTGACCCCGAGACCGCCGTCGATGATGATCCTAAACGAGCCAGAAACCAGCCTGCACCCCGATTTGCTGCCGGCATTGGCGCGCTTGATTATCCGCGCGGCCGAGCGTTCGCAGGTGTGGGTGGTGTCACATGCTGAGCGGCTGATCGGGGCGCTGGAAGAGCAGGGCGACTGCACCGCTATTCGCCTGGAAAAGGTGCTGGGGCAAACGCAGCTGGTGGGGCAACGCATGCTGGATGAGCCCGCCTGGCATTGGCCGACTTGAACCTGGCGATTTTATCCAGGCAACAAAAAGCCCGCACAGTGGCGGGCTCGTTGCAGATAGGGTGCTGGTCCTTCAGCTGCTCGGAGTATTGCGCGGAAGTTGTGAAAATTTCGTGACGAAGTCAGATGTTTCCAATGAGCGGACAAAAAAACGCCCACTTTTTTAGTGGGCATTTTTTGTTGCGTTACCAACGACCTGGGTGGCCGTAATAACCGCGTTGTTCGTAGTACACCCGACGCGGCGGTGGCGGCGCGTAATAGCCGGGGGCGTAGTAGCGTTGCTGTACCACGACGGGTTGGTAGTACACCGGCGGTGGCGGCGGGTAGTAGGCAACCGGCGGCGCTTGGTAGTAAACCGGTGGCGGCGGGGCCTGTACATACACTGGGGCGCGTTGCGAAGAGGCGACTGCGCCACCCACTACGGCACCGACTACCGCGCCGAGAATGAAGGGGCCACCGTCGCCGCCGCCACCATGGGCGGACGCCTGGCCGGCCAGGGCTAGGCTGCCGAGCAACAGAGCAACTTTGGGCAGACTGCGAAACATGATGGTCTCCTGATACCCGGTGAGGTGGATGCCGGGTTATCTGTAAGACGCGCAATACACAGTGAAGTGCCGAGCTGCTGTGTAAAGGTTATGTAAGCGCTTTAGGCCTGTACAAATTCGGCGAAGCGCACGCCTTTGCCGGCGGGGCGTACGTCTTGAAACAGCGAGTCGCGATCGGCCGACAGCTCAATGCTGACGGTGGCATTGCGGCTGCCTTTATTGCGCGTAACCAGGCCGTCTTCGTGAGTGCGCAGGTACAAAGTCGGTACACGCAGGTGGTGCAGTTCATCGGTGACATGGTTGTGCATCAGCAGGTGCACCCATTCGTACTGGCCGATTTTCAGGCGCCCGACCGGGATGTCGAACCACCAGATGTTTTTGTTCAGGTTGATCGTCGCAAAGTGCGTGTTGTTGACGCCGAGCACTGCGCTGCCGAGTTGCAGGTTACGGCGGGCGATGGCGGCTTTTTTGTCGATTTTCATGCTGTTCCTGACACGCGGACGAGGTGGGGCGATAACGAGAGGCGGCGGCCTGAACGGCGCCGGCGCGTAGTGTAACAGTCAGCTGGCGCTTGCCAACGCCTGGCTGTCGCGGTGCAGGGCGATCAGGGTTTTTGTCCGGCAATACCGCTGCAGGCGTTCAGCCAGGCTGGGTGGCAGGTTTTCTGCCGGGGTAAAGCCTAAACGTGTGTAAAAGCTCGCGAGCTCTGGGTGGCAGAACAACCACACCGGCCCTGCTGCTCGTTCGCAGGCCTGGGTCACTAAGCGGCTGGCGATCTGTTGCTGGCGCTGGGCAGGGGCGACCAACAGGCTGGTCAGCCAGAAACCCGTTTCTTGAACCAGTGGCCGCAAACACAATGCCGCGACGATCTCGGCATGCTTCGCCACCCACACTTGATCATCCGTCCCCGCGCGCATCGGCGAGTGGTGGGCGCGGTAGAACTTGTTCGCCAAGGGGCGCATAACGGCGGGGAGGGCGCTGATCGAAAGTGGCTGCATGGGTAATTGGCGCTGAGAAAACGCCGCCATTAAATCACTTACCGCGCCGGCCTTGGCGCAAATGCCGTACTAATCGGCGGCGCGCTGGGTGTCTGTGTAGGCATGATAGGAACCCCAGTGGTTTTCGCAGGAGCGCCCCATGTCTTACAACACCCTCCGTTACGAGGTGGAAGAACACATTCTGACCCTGACCCTCAATCGGCCCGACCAGTTAAATGCGTTCACCGTGGAAATGGCCCATGAGCTGATCGACGCTTTTAACCGCGCCAGCGACGATGATGAGGTGCGCGCCATTGTGGTAACGGGCGCCGGCCGTGCGTTTTGTGCCGGCATGGACCTGTCGGTAGAGGGCAATGTGTTTGGCCTGGATGAAAGCCAGCAGCCGACCTTGGAAGACATGCAGCAGCGTCTCGACGACCCCGCCATTCGCGACGGTGTACGTGATACCGGCGGCCGCGTAACCCTGGCGATTTTCGACTGCAAAAAACCGGTGATCGCCGCCATCAACGGTGCCGCAGTAGGTATCGGTGCGAGCATGACCTGCGCCATGGATATTCGTCTGGCTTCCGAGCACGCTCGTATCGGCTTTGTCTTCAACAAAATCGGCATCGTGCCGGAAGCTTGCTCCAGCTGGTTTCTGCCGCGCATCGTCGGCATCTCCCAGGCGCTGGAGTGGGTGTACAGCGGCGATATTCTCAAGCCGGAAGAAGCCCTTGAGGGGCGCTTTGTGAAAGCCGTGGTGCCGGCCAAGCATTTGATGGATGAGGCCTATGCCATCGCTCGCCGTATCGCCCAGCACAACCCAGTGGCCATCGCTATCACGCGGCAGATGATGTACCGCAACGCCGCGCAAGCTCATCCTTTGGAAGCGCACAAGGTCGACTCGCTGGGCATGTTTTACACCAGCATCGGCGGCGGCAAAGAAGGCGTGCAGGCGTTTCTTGAGAAGCGGCCGGCCGACTACAGCGAACAATCGGCCAATGCCATGCCGGACTTCTATCCCTGGTGGAAGTAAGCGCCGCTCAGAGTCGCCCGAGGATCATATGCGCGGCTTTAATCAAGGCCGCCATGGCGGTGTTTTCTGCCAAGTCGAGGCTGTCGGCTTGGGCGTTGCTTAACACCGCCACCAGCAACGCGCCGCCGGGTAATTCCAGTGACACCTCGGTCTCTGCCGAGCCGCGGGTGACGTGGCGCACTTCGCCGCGCAGCAGGTTGTCGCTGGGCTCGGCGCTGCTGTAATCGGCCGGCACCAGTTGCACCCATGACGCTTTGATCAACGCATACAGCGCCGCGCCGGCCACCAGCTCCAGGCGCGTGGTGCTGTCGTGGGTGATGGAGGCAGTAAGGCGATCGCCGCTGTTGAGCTGAAACTCCACCTGGTCGTTGACCTCGCCGTTGTGGATAGCCACTACCGTGCCGAACAGTTGGTTGCGCGCGCTGGTTTTCATCCGCAGGCGCTCCATAAATTCCAGCAGGGTGGATACGCCCGCGTCATCGCCCAGGCGTTGCAGAAACAACTGGTGTTCCTGCTGATAACGTTGGTAGGCGGCGATTAGCGCGTGGCCGGCGGCGGTCAGGCGCGTGCCGCCACCGCCTTTGCCACCGGCGCTGCGTTGCACCAGCGGGCTGCCGGAGGCGCCGTTCATGGCGTCGATGGAGTCCCAGGCAAACTTGTAACTGATGCCCACCGCCTTGGCGGCCTGGCTGATTGAGCCGGTAGCCTCGATGGCGCGCAGCAGGGCGATACGCGCCTCGCCAGCGACGTCATTGCCGTTGTGGGTAATCCAGAATTGGCCTTCGAGTTTCATCGGCGGTATCAGGGTTAAAGAGGGTGGCATGGTAACAGCGACGGTTCTGTTCTCGTAGGGTGCGCCGTGCGCACCAGGGGCAAGCGCGACATCGCTTGGCGCACGCTCGGTCACGATTGACCCGCTAGTCAAATATCGCTATATAGTTGCGGAAATAGCGATGGTCGGAGGGCACGTGGCTCGTGGCTTCTAGCGCTATACAACCACAACAAGGAGCAGTCCAATGATCCATCGTATGTCCCGCTTGGTTATCGCCTTGTCCGCCGCCTTGGCGGTAAGCAGCGCGTTTGCTGACGACGTGCAGGTCGCCGTCGCTGCCAACTTCACCGCGCCGATCCAAGCCCTGGCCGCTGATTTCGAGAAAGACACCGGCCACAAACTGGTCGCCTCCTACGGCGCCACTGGGCAGTTCTATACCCAGATTAAAAACGGCGCGCCGTTCGAAGTGTTCCTGGCAGCCGACGACACCACCCCAGCCAAGCTGGAAAGCGAAGGCGAAACCGTTAAAGGCTCGCGCTTCACCTATGCCATTGGCTCGCTGGCGTTGTGGTCGGCCAAAGAAGGCTATGTCGATGGCAAGGGCGAGGTGCTGAAGAAAAACGCGTTCGCCCACCTGGCTATCGCTAATCCGAAAGCGGCGCCTTATGGCCTGGCCGCCACCCAAGTGCTGGAAAAGCTCGGCCTTACCGCTGCGGTACAACCGAAAATTGTTGAAGGCCAGAACATCACCCAAGCCCTGCAATTCGTTTCCACCGGCAACGCCGAGCTGGGCTTTGTCGCGCTGTCGCAGGTGTACAAAGACGGCAAGGTCACCAGCGGTTCCGCCTGGTTGGTGCCCGCCAGCCTGCATGAGCCGATCAAGCAAGACGCCGTAATTCTGAACAAAGGCAAAGACAACGCTGCCGCCAAAGCCTTGGTGCAATACCTCAAGGGCGCCAAGGCCGCGGCTGTGATTAAATCCTTCGGTTACCAACTTTAAGCATCTCTCTTGAGGAACCCCGGCGATGTCCCTAACCAGCGCTGATTTCGCTGCGATCTGGTTGACCCTGCAATTGGCATCGCTGACCACCGTGCTCTTGCTGGTCATCGGTACGCCTATTGCCTGGTGGCTGGCGCGTACCCGGTCGCGGCTCAAGGGCCCGGTGGCCGCTGTGGTGGCATTGCCGCTGGTGCTGCCACCAACGGTGATCGGCTTTTATTTGCTGATCACCCTTGGCCCCCACGGTTTTATCGGGCAAATCACCCAAAGCCTCGGCCTGGGCATTTTGCCGTTCAGTTTCGCCGGCCTAGTGGTCGGCTCGGTGTTCTATTCCATGCCCTTTGTAGTCCAGCCGATTCAGAACGCCTTTGAGGCGATTGGTGACCGGCCGCTGGAAGTGGCGGCGACCTTGCGCGCCAGCCCGCTCGACACCTTTTTCAACGTGGCCCTGCCGTTAGCGCGGCCGGGTTTTTTAACCGCAGCGATTCTTGGCTTTGCCCACACCATTGGTGAGTTCGGCGTGGTGCTGATGATTGGCGGCAATATTCCGGACAAAACCCGTGTGGTTTCCGTGCAAATCTTCGATCACGTCGAGGCCATGGAATACGCCCAAGCCCATTGGCTGTCGGGCGGCATGCTGGTGTTCTCCTTTGTCATTTTGCTGGTGCTGCAGGCCAAGGGCCGGACGCGGGCGGTGGTGCGATGAACAGCCCTATCTGCGCTGCACAGAGCCTGATCGAAGCGCGCTTCAAGGTCGATTACGCAGGCTTTGCCCTGGACGTTGATCTGCTGATTCCCGGGCGCGGTGTAACGGCGTTGTTCGGCGATTCCGGCTCGGGCAAAACCACCTGCCTGCGTTGCGTTGCCGGCCTGGAGCGTGCGCAGCAGGGCTATCTACGCGTCAATGGCGAGCTGTGGCAGGACAGCGCCACGGGCTTTTTCCTGCCCACGCACAAACGCGCGCTAGGCTACGTATTTCAAGAGGCCAGCCTGTTCGCCCACCTCTCGGTGCGGCGCAATCTTGAGTTTGGTTTCAAACGTATTGGCGGTGCCGCACAACGGGTGAAGCTCGCCCAGGCTGTCGACTTGCTGGGTATTGAGCACTTGCTGGAGCGCATGCCGGAGCACTTATCCGGTGGCGAACGCCAGCGTATTGGCATCGCCCGCGCTTTGCTCACCAGCCCTAAGCTGCTGCTGATGGACGAGCCGTTGGCGGCGCTGGACCACAAACGTAAACATGAAATCTTGCCGTACCTGGAACGCCTGCACGACGAGCTGGATATTCCCGTGCTCTACGTCAGCCACGCCCCGGATGAAGTGGCGCGTCTGGCCGATCATTTGGTGCTGCTTGATCAGGGCCGCGCCCTTGCCAGTGGCCCGGTGGGCGAGCTGCTGGCGCGTCTGGATTTGCCCATGGCGCAGGCCGACGATGCCGGTGTGGTGATACAGGCTGAGGTCTGCGGCTACAACCCTGACTATCAACTGCTGAGCCTGGGTTTTGCCGGCAGTGACCTGCGTATGCAGGTGGCTCATCGCCCGGTAGCGCAGGGCAAACCGATGCGCTTTAAGGTGCAGGCCCGTGACGTCAGCCTGGCCCTGGAAAAACCGGCGCATAGCAGCATCTTGAATGTGCTGCCGGTGACGGTGGTGGCCGAAGTGCCCGCCGACAACGGCGCCCATGTGCTGGTGCAGCTGGATATGCAAGGCACGCCTTTACTGGCAAGAATTACCCGCTTTTCCCGCGATCAGCTTGAATTGCAGGTGGGGCAACGATTGTGGGCGCAGGTGAAATCGGTTGCCGTGTTGGCTTAGCTAACCGTCAGCAACGGGAGCGGACGATGCTGGAACCTATCGACAGTTGCCGAGCGCTAGAGGAGCAACTCTGTGCCGGCCAACACTGGTCGCCGGAATTGCGCGCCGCGCTGCATGAGCTGCTGGAAAAAATCAGCCTGGCCGGCCATGACATCAATCTGCTGAGCTTGGGCGCGTTCCTTGCCGACTTTGTGCCGCGCCATAGTCTGGATCGTGCCGAAGAATGGCAGGAGCGGGCGGCCAAGCGCTGGTTTAGCCATAGCAAACCGCTATTGATTGAACGCCTGGCAGATTTCTTTATTGGCGCCGATGCCGCCTACAGCAGGCCTTCGTAAGCCAAGTCATAGGCCTTGCCCAAATCGACCGTGCTTGGCTTTTGCGCTTTGCTGTCGCCGGCCTTGCGGTCGGTGGCTTTCATGGTTTGCGGATGGGCAAATTCCACCGGCACCAACGCGCTGGCCAGCAGTACACCTTCCAACAAAAACGTACCGGCGCCGCCAGCACCTTGGCCCGAAGTCGCGCGGCGATTTAGCACCAGCTTCTCGACTTTGTTCGCCAGGCAAAAGCTACTCAGTGCGCGAACAAATGCCGCCACATCTTCCTGCGTGGGGTTCTTTGGCATGGCCAGCTTGTTGAATTTTTCCGCCAGCAATTGATGGCCTAGGCGAGTGCCAGCAAGGGTGACGATGCGCGCCTCGTTGGCCTTCAACAGCAAACCCGCGACGACGCTACTCAACGTTTACCCATCGAGCGGCGGGTGCCATTCGGGGCACGGCCGGGTTTTTTGTCGTGGTTGGATTTATCCATCGGCTTGTAGCCCAGGGTTTTGTCCTGCGCGCCTTTGGCGAAGGCAGAAAACGGAAAGCTGAAACCAGCTTTTTTGCCGTCAGCGCTGGCCTCGGTGGCGTTTTCCACTTCGCTCGGTTGTTCAGGCTGGTCGGGCGAAGGTGTGTTCGAAGTCATGGCAGATTCACAGCTCTAAGGAGGAGAGGGCGCCGGGCGAGCCGAAATGGCCGCCCGGCGACGGGGTCAGCCCGACAAACCGACGTATACGTTTTGCACGTCGTCGTGGTTGTCGAGGGCTTCAAGGAAGGCTTCCACTTCTTCCAGTTGCGCGTCGGTCAGCGAGGTCACCGGGTTTTTCGGACGGTAGCCCAGGCTTGCCGAGTTCACGGTAAAGCCGTGTTCTGGCAGGGCGCGGCTGACGGCGTCGAGGTCGGTGGCTTCGGTGATAAACAGGGTGTTGCCTTCGTCGGCCGGCTCAAAGTCTTGCGCGCCGGCTTCAATGGCGGCCAGTTCCGGGTCGGCATCGCCTTCCGGGCTGGCTTCGATCAGGCCTACGTGGTCGAAATCCCAAGTGACCGAACCGCTGGCGCCCATTTGGCCTTTGCGGAACAGCACGCGGATTTCGGCGACAGTGCGGTTGATGTTGTCAGTCAGGCATTCAATGATCACCGGCACTTGGTGCGGGGCGAAGCCTTCGTAGGTGGCGGAGTGAAAGGTCACGGTGTCGCCCAGTAGCCCGGCGCCTTTTTTGATGGCGCGCTCCAGGGTCTCTTTGGGCATCGAGGCTTTTTTCGACTGGTGGATGGCCAGGCGCAGCTTGGGGTTGAGGTCTGGGTCGGCGCCGTTACGCGCGGCGATCATGATTTCCTTCACCAAACGACCAAAAATCTTGCCTCTGGCGTTGGCGGCGGCTTCTTTCGGTTTGGCTTTCCACTGTGCGCCCATGCTGGCTCTCTTGCTCTGTACTGGTTAGTAAGCGGCTCGTGGCGCGGTTTAGGGGGCCGGGAAGGCGGCAAAACCAGTGCGACGAAATAAGGTTGGCGATTTTAGTCGCTATGGCCGGCGCTGGCACCCCCTGAAATCGAGTCTCTTGTCGCATGCCCAAGCCTCGACTGTTTAACAGTTCCGGGGAAAAACGATGACAGGCATGTGTCGGCGGCAGCATTATTCGCCGGCTCGCTAAGCCCAACTCCGTCAATAAGGTGCCTTTTGGCTTATGCCCACTCCTTCTGCCTCAGTCTCGCTCGGTTACGCCGCTCTCTCGGTCAGCGGCCGTGTGCGCAGCCATAACGAAGACGCAGTGCTCTGCTGCCCAGCCCTGCAATTGTGGGCGGTGGCCGACGGCATGGGCGGCCACCAGCGCGGAGAAGTAGCCAGCGCCATTGCCTTGGATACCCTGCTGGAAGCGATCGAGCAGGGCGAAAACCTGGAAACCGCTGCGCATAGCGCCAACACCGCGATTATTGCCGCTGGCGCCGAAGATGCCGAGTCGCAAGGCATGGGCACCACCTTGGTGGCGGTGCAGTTCAAGGGCGCGCAATTTGAATTGGTCTGGGCCGGCGACAGCCGCGCCTATCGGGTCAGTGGCCAAGGTATCGAGCAAGTCAGCCGCGACCACAGCTTGGTGCAGAGCCTGGTGGATGCCGGTGAACTCACCGCCGAAGAAGCGCGCAACCATCCGCGGCGCAACGTCGTCACCCGATGCCTGGGCCATCCGGAGCAGGTGCTGGAAGTCAGCGTGGTGCGCGGCACCCTGGCTGCCGGCGAGTTGCTGCTGTTGTGTAGCGATGGCCTGAGCGGCGAATTACGCGATGACGATATTCAGCACCTGTGCGCCAATGCCGGCACCCTGGACGAGTTGGTCGAGCAGCTTATTGCCAGTGCCAATGAGTCGGGCGGGCGTGACAACATTTCCTGCATCGTGATCGGCCTCGCAGTCGTGGAACAAATCGGCGCCAATCAACGGCCACAAAGTTTCCTCAGGAAACTTTTGAATTTAAGAAAACTCTGACAATTTGTTGGAAAATGCGCCGAAACTCAGCGAACCTTCGCCGGGCGCCATTCAGACCTGTTAGGCGCCACTGCCGATTTCTTTGCGCCCCATGCCCTCGAGCCTGCGGGCCAATAACTACAAGATGCGTAGTACCTCCTTATGAATGACAGCTTGCTAGAAATTCCTGGTTATCTCGTGCATGGCCGGTTGGGTAAGGGCGGCATGGCCGAGGTGTACCTGGCCACGCAGGAATCGTTGCATCGCCAGGTGGCGATCAAGGTACTGCTTAGCGCCGACGACGAAGCCTTCAGCAAGCGTTTTATCAAAGAGGGGCATATTGTTGCCTCGCTGCATCACCCCTCAATCATCACCATTTACGACATCGACCAACTGCCCGACGGCCGCTATTACCTGGCCATGGAATTTGTCGCCGGTGGCGACCTGGCTCAGCACAAAGGTGAAGTGTTCGAGGCGCAGCGCGCGTTTACCATCGTGCGGCAGATCGCCAGTGGCCTGGCTGTGGTGCACGACAAAGGCATGGTGCACCGCGATATCAAGCCGGCCAATATCTTGTTCCGCGCCGATGGCACGGCGGTGATCACCGACTTTGGCATCGCCAAAGAGCTGGACCTCAACAGCGAACTGACCCAATTCAACGTCGCCGTCGGCAGCCCGGCGTACAGCAGCCCCGAGCAGGCGCAGTGCGAACCGCTGGATGCGCGCAGCGATATCTACAGCCTGGGCGTGATCTTGCTGGAGATGCTCACCGGCGCTAACCCGTACAAAGGCTCTAGCTACACGCAAACAGTGATGAACCATGTGCAGATGGAGGCACCGCCGTTGCCCGATCATCTGCTGCACTATCAGCCCTTCCTCAGCCGCATGCTGGCCAAAGACCCCGATGAGCGTTTTGCCGATTGCCATGTGCTGCTGGCCAGCCTCGCGGAATTAAACGAGCAGGACCTGGATCACACCCGCATTGCGCCGGCCGTGGCCATTAAAGGCAAAGGCAAGGCGGCGTCGCCCCGTGGCGCTAGCGAGGCGCCGTTTAACGTACCGACTGCCAAAGTGAAGGTGAAAGTACCCAAGGTACGCAAGGGTAAGTCGAAGCTGTGGCCGGTGCTGATTGGCTTGCTGTTGGTCGCCGGCGGTGCCGGCGTGGGCGGCTATTACTATCAACAAAAGCAGAAAATCGCTGAGTTCCTGACCCAGGGCGAACTGAGCCTGAACGAGGGCAAGTTGGTTGAGCCGCCGGAGCACAACGCCGACTACTTTTACCGCCAGGCGCTACTCATTGATAAGAACAATGCCGCCGCGTTGGACGGATTGCAGCGCGTGCTGCAGGCACGTATCGCCAACAGCCTGAACCTGGCGCAACAGGCCGCCAGCGCCGATCGCTTGATTCTGCCGGAGGGCGACAACGCGGTGTTCTATTACCAGCAGGTGCTGGGCTGGTCGCCAGGCAATGACCAAGCGCTTACTGGCTTGCAAGCTGTCGCCGAACGCTTCTTCGATTTAAGCGAAGCGGCCTACGACAAACTTCAATTCGAGCAAGCGTTGCAGCTGGTCAAAAGCGGCCTGGAAGCGCAACCCGACAATGAGAAATTGCTGAAAAGCCTGGATGGCCACGACGAGCGCGTGCGCAAAACCCAGGAAGCCATCGCGGCGCGTGCCGCAGCGGCAAAGAAAAAAGCTGCTGCCGCAGCCGCCGCGAAAGCAGCGCCCAGCCGTGCCACACCGGCTAGTAGCAGTGCCGCCGCCGCACCTGCCGCTGAGGAAAATAATCCGAATGTGGTCAAACGCTTGTGGAATAAACTCTTCAACTAGTGGCAAAGTGACACTCCCTTAGGCAAGGCTACGGCGGGCCTCGCCATAGGGATATTCACACCCCGCTGGCTGTCATTTCTCAAGGTCGTACCCGAACATGCTCAGGATTCATTTCAGCGACAACCGTCAGGCCCCTATCTGGTTGGTCGACGAGCGTTTCACCATTGGCCAGGACAGCCGCAACAACTTAGTGCTGGCTGACACCGATATCAGCCCCTTCCACGCGGAAATCCGCCAGGACCACGGCCTTTACTACCTCACCGACTGCGGCACCGCCGCTGGCACCTTTGTTAACGGTGAGCGGGTGGGCGCCCGTTACCAATTGCGCTCCGACGATAAAGTGCGCATCGGCAGCCTGGAGCTGACGCTGATCGACCCGGCCAAAAGCAAACCCAAGCCGGCTGCCGCGCCGCGTTGGTTTTTGCAGGTCATTACGGGCGAGCAGCACCAGGGGCATAAATTCCATGTCACCGGCTCAATGACTTTTGGCCGCTCGGTGAAGTGCGAAATGTGCTTTGGTGACCTGGAACTGTCCCGCCGTCACGCCGAATTCTTTCTTAAAGACGAAGTGCTAGAGATCAAAGACCTGGCCTCGGCCAATGGTGTGTTTGTGAACCATCAGAAAGTCAGCATGGCCGTGTTGCAACCGGGCGACCAAGTGCGCATGGGCTCGGTGACCTTGCTGGTGATTGGGCCGAAGGTCGACATCGCGCAGGCGGACGATGAAGACGCCACCTTGTTTATGCCGATTGCTAACGTGCCGAAACCGACGGTGATTCGCCCAGCCGTCCAAGCTGCCACGCTTAATCCGTTAAAAGTGGCGGCGGCGCATGCTGCGGTACACGTGCAGGAAGACGACGTGGCTGTGGCAGCGCGGCCGGTGAATAAATTGCTGCTTGGCCTGTTCGCGGTTGTGTTGGCCGTTGGTGCGGTGATTGCGGTGAAAACCTTGCTTTGATTCCCTACGGTTCGGGTGAGGTGAACAGCCGATTTGGCTGGTTCACCTCGCTTGCAACCGCGTTATGCCCTGGTGCGCACAGCACACCCTACGCTTAGTTGTAGCCCTTAATGGTCTATAACCTACTGATAGATAAGGTTTTTATTCGCTATCATTGTTATCGATGACAGCTATCGCGAGCGTTCACTTCTTAAGCAACTGGCGATCCGTAAGATTGGCCCCGTACTCACTTACGCCACCCAATCTTCCGGAGCATCACCATGAAAACTCAAGCATTCGCCGCCCTGTTTATCGCTAGCCTGTTCACCTTGCCAGCTGCCCAAGCGGCCTCTGTTTCCAGCGCCGCTGTTGTGAACGCTGTACTCGCTGAAAGCGGTGCCGACCGCCTGCAACAAGATCGCCGCATTGCCGATGAAGGCGGTTTTATGGTGATCGACCGTGTAGCTGAAGGCGGTGCAGAACGTACTAACCGCGTAGCTGAAGGCGGTGCAGAACGTACCAACCGTGTAGCTGAAGGCGGTGCAGAACGTACCAACCGTGTAGCTGAAGGCGGTGCAGAACGTACTAACCGCGTAGCTGAAGGCGGCGCAGAACGTACCAACCGCGTAGCTGAAGGCGGCGCAGAACGTACTAACCGCGTAGCTGAAGGCGGCGCAGAACGTACCAACCGCGTAG
>CAZIWV010000013.1:0-134194 GCA_964543145.1 uncultured Pseudomonas sp. | reverse complement strand
GCCGCGTTAAGGACGCGAGCCAGGATGAGGATTTTACTTATGTAGGGTTTTTCTCGCGGCGCGTGGATGCGGTTAATTAATTGCGTATTAAGTTTCCGTAAATCTTCGACCAAAAAAACCAGCCAATTGGCTGCCTAGTGCAGGATTTTCGAGGCTGCGCGGTACTACGGTAGGACGGAGGCAGCAGTAGCAAGGGCTGGTGCGGCAATTTCGCGGTCCAGTTCGGCGATCGCGGCTTGCATCTGGGCGTGACAATTTTCCATCAGTGCCGGAATGTCATCGGAAGTCATACCTTGAGTGGAAATGGGCGCTAGCGAGCGAATGGTGATGCGGCCGCTGCTCCAGCGATTGAGCTGCATATGGGTGCTGTATGTGCTGACGCATACCGGCAAAATCGGCACGCCGGCAGCGATGGCCATTTGGAAAGCGCCCTTTTTGAAAGGCAGCAAACCCTTCCCCAGATTGCGCGTGCCTTCAGGGAATACCCAGATCGAAGTGTCTTTGTGCTGCAAGGTGTCGGTCGTAGTAATCATGGCGCGTTTGGCCTTAATCGCGTTACCGCGGTCGATCAACACATTGCCCGCCAACCAATACAGCTGGCCAAAGAACGGCACCCACTTAAGGCTTTTCTTGCCGATGCTGACGGTACGCTTGGGCACTACGGCACCGAGCACGAAGAGGTCATAGTTGGACTGGTGGTTGGCGATCATCACGCAGGACGAGGCGTGATCACGTAGGCCATCGGTTTGCGTCTTCAACTTCAAACCCAGGATTCGCAGCGCCGGCCATGAATACAAACGCGCGCACAACCGGCTGTTATCGGGGTTAAACGGACGGCACAGGCCGATCAAAATGCCTACCACACCCGCCAGAATAAAGTGCAGGCCCATAAGCAACATGCGCAGAAGGAAAAGCATTGGTACGCCCGTTTGGAAAAGAGGCGCGCAGTGTACGGATGTGCACTATTTTCGGCAATCGCCGTAGGATTGGTCTTTTGTTACAGGCTGCGAGCCAGGCGCCGGGCGGCCTGCAGGCATAAAAAAGCCCGGCGTCAAGGCCGGGCTTTTTCGCAAAACGGCGCTTAAACAGCGTGTTTCTTATCTTCCTCGATGGCCCAGTCAAGGGTTTCCAGCAGGGCTTTGCGCACCTTCAGCTTGGTGTTTTTGTGCGCTTTCATATTGATCTTCTTCAACTGCTGGGCAGCGGCAATGGCGGTTGGCAGCAACTGCTCGGCAGGCACTACGGTGTCGAGGAAACCGGCATCCACAGCGGTTTGCGGATTAAACATTTCGCCATTAATTACCGAGCGGTGGAACGCCGACTTACGCAAACGATCGCGGGCCAACTCGATGCCGACGTGGTGCATGGTCATACCGATTTGTACTTCATTCAAACCAATGCTGAACGGGCCTTCCACCCCAATGCGGTAATCCGCCGACAACAGAATGAACGCACCCTTGGCCACCGCATGGCCGCCACAGGCAACAACAATAGGGAAGGGGTGCGACAACATACGGCGTGCCAAGGTGGAACCGGCAGCGACCAGATTGATGGCGTTCTCAGGACCGGACGTCATCACTTTCAAATCATAACCGCCCGACAAAATGCCCGGCTGGCCAGTGATAATCACCACTGCACGGTCCTGCTCGGCACGGTCCAACGCGGCATTGAAGGCTGCGATTACATCCGGAGAAATGGCATTGACCTTGCCATTGCTCAGCGTCAGGGTGGCAATGCCGTCATCGAGTTGGTAACTGATCAGGTCGCTCATGGCACAAATCCTTGCTCTGGCAGGTATATAAGGTGGGCAGACGTTACCGAGCCCTAGAGTGTAGGTAAAGCGCTAAGGCTGACCGGCCGGTCGCGGCCTCAAACACCTGAGCCGCAGTCACCAACCATCCGCGCGTCTAACATCAGCATCGAACTTTTTCGCTTAAGCGCATGAATCCGTTAAAAAATCTTTTGCCTTTAGCGAAGGCTTCGGCTAGATTAGCGCGCCTCGACAGACCTAACCCGTCGTCGAGACACGGTGAAGTGTCCGAGTGGCTTAAGGAGCACGCCTGGAAAGTGTGTATACGAGAAATCGTATCGAGAGTTCGAATCTCTCCTTCACCGCCATACATATCAAAGCCCTGCAACTCCAAGAGTTGCAGGGCTTTTTGTTTTGCCTGGGGTTTAACCGTGCAAGATAAATATGCCTACTTGCGGCGCTGGGCTCAGCCATTGGCGTTCAATGCGCCAGCCGGCTGATTCCGCTAAGCGCTGTACGGAGTCGGGGGTGTATTTGTGCGAGCACTCGGTATGTAGGCGTTCACCTTCTTGGAAGTGGAAGGTTTGTCCGGCTGCTTCGACAATCTGTTCTTGGGTGCTGACCAGAAACATTTCCATGCAGCTTCGCTCGGGGTTCCACTCGGCTTGGTGGCGAAATTGCTCAAGATTGAAGGTGCCGCCTAGTTCGCGGTTGATGCGCGCCAGCAGGTTTTTGTTGAATTGAGCAGTTATACCGTCGGCATCGTCGTAAGCGGCTTCTAGGGTGGTAATGTCTTTTAGCATGTCCAGGCCTAGGATTAGTAGGGCGTCGTCACCTAGAAATTGCCGCACTGCTTTTAAGAAGTCGACAGAGTCTTGTTGGCAGAAATTACCCAATGTAGAGCCGGGGAAAAACGCTACGCGAGGGCGCGTGCGTGCTGGCATTGGCAGGTCGGCCAAGTGGCAGAAGTCTGCGATCTGCGGAGCTACCCAAAGCGCCGGGTAATGCTTTTGCAGCTGCATCGTGGCATTACGCAAGGCTGATTCGCTGATGTCCAGCGGAATGTAAACGTCCAGTTGCGGCGAGGCCTCGAGTAGCAGGCGAGTTTTGACGCTGGCGCCGCTGCCAAATTCGATAAGCGCGGCACCGTCGGGGATGTAGGAAGACAGATCTTTGGCAATGTTTTTCAATAGCGCTGTTTCAGCTCGCGTGGGGTAGTACTCGTGTGTTCGGCTGATGGCTTCAAACAACTCGGAGCCTGCCGCATCGTAGAAATATTTCGGCGCGAGACTTTTCTCCGCTCTGCTTAGGCCTCTGCGGACGTCCTCAGCAAAACCGCTGGCGGTGGACGTTGTGTTTTCTTCGCTTGGAGTTTGTGCGGTGGGTAAATCCCGCGCCAAACGTAAGCCGGAAAACATCCAGCGTTGGCCGGGGTAGAAAAAGTTGCGATAGCTAAGGCGCGAATGGCCTCGGGGTGTGGCGCAGGCACCGCCCCGCAGCACCAACTGGCTGACCATAAATTTGCCGTTGTATTCGCCTACGGCACTGCTCACTGGCTTGAAGCCGGGGTAGGGCGCGTAAGCGCTTTGCGTCCATTGCCAGGCACAATCGTCAATTTGTTCAAGTAGGCCGGAACGTGCGGCGATCTCCCATTCTGTCTCAGTGGGGAGCCGGGCATTGGCCCAGCTGGCGTACGCGCACGCTTCGTAATAGCTGATATGCATGACGGGCGCGGCCGCATCAATTTCGCGAAGGCCCGCAAGGCTCATCTGTTGCCAGGCTTGTGAGTTTCGCTGCCAGTACAGTGGGGCCTCCCAGGCTTCGGCCTGAACTTTCGCCCAGCCTTCTGCCAACCAAAGTTCAGGACGGCGATAACCGTCTGCGGCGATAAAGGCCATCCACTCGCCATTACTCACTAGACGGTCGCTGATTTCGAAGGGCTGTAGCCACGTTGCGTGACGGGGGCTTTCGTTGTCGAAGGAAAAGTCGTCGCCTGTATGACCTAGCTCTACCATGCCGCCAGCCATTAGCCGGTAGTGGCCATGGCGATCGCCCGATGGTTCTTGCCAGTTCTCGGCATAGGCCGGTTTGAGGGGCGATAGGCTGAACAGATGCAGGATGTCCATAAGCAGCAACTCCTGGTGTTGCTGTTCATGGGCCAGACCCAGTTCGACCAGTCCCTGCAACTCTTGGGCGTTTGAGCGGGCGAGTAGCCCTTGCATATGCTCGTCGACATGGCGGCGATATTCGCGCACATGGGTAACGGTCGGTCGACTGAGAATCCCGCGTTGCGGCCTTGGTTGACGTGGTCCCAGCGCTTCGTAATAGGAGTTAAAAAGGTAGGCGAAGGCGGGATCGAACGGCTGGTAACCGGGAAGGTATTCGCTAAGCAGAAATGTCTCGAAGAACCAACTCGTGTGAGCGACATGCCATTTTGCCGGGCTGGCATCGGGCATGGACTGCACGACCATGTCTTCATCGCTCAAGGGCGCGATCAATGACTCGCTATGGCGGCGTACATGTAGATAACGCTCAAGTAGGCTGCTGTTCATCAGGTGTCCTCTAGCAGCGGCGTTACCAGGAAAACCTGCGTCGCTGTTCAGTCGTGCGTGGCAGTTGAACGGAATCTGCGAGTGAACGTTTTGCACCTCGCTATGGGGTATAGGTCTTCTGATGCATCGGATTCTAAGAAAGTTCGTGAGCGTCACAGCGTGCACCGCTGAACGGCGTGCCAATAGCGTAGCAGTCTGAGTCGTGTCGGCCGTATTGGAAGCCCCCCTTGGGTCAATGCCCAATTTGGTATGTAGCCCGCGATCTTGATCACCGACCGAACACGTTTACCAAGGCGCGAATCTCAGCTGCTATTGATACCAGTGTCTGTGCCAAGCCTAGGTAATATTGGTTTACCAAGGCGCACCTCATATCAGCAATGCTGGAGTCGTGGCAGCAGGGGCGTCACGGGGGAGAAGTCTCAGAAGATTTAAGTTCTGCGTATGTGCTAGCAGGGCGGTGGGCGAGTTTCACTCTTGGTTGTTTTAGCGCCTTGATTGGCACCATCGTGAAACCTGCGATCATTCCCCGTAGCACAGAAACGAGTTCCTTGGTATCGCTACGCTCTACGAGAAAGCCAGAGGCCCCAGCCCGAATATAGGCATGTGTTGAGCGAGTAGGTTCTTGTGAAGAATAGATCAAAATCTTTACGGACTTACCAAGCTGTGCCACTTGTGAAATTACAAGTGTTTGGCTACGGATCGCGCAGCGGAAATTGAAAATGACGATGTCGGGCAGATAAAGCTCGCTGAAAATCAATGCTTGCTCGAGGTTTTCTGCCTCACCACAAACGCGTAAATCGTAGTCTTTGCATACTTGTTTTAGGCGGTTGCGGCTTTCGATACGGTCACTCGCTATTAGAATTTTAAACATGCGCTTCCTGCGCTCCTCACAAAAATCTGCCCACTGGGTGAGTGACCTAGATTAGGAGGAGCGCAGGGCGGCTGATACAGGAAAATTCTGAAAAGGCCTAGCGTAACGTTTAGTCGCGTTGCGTTATTTCTCTTAAATCAGCCAAGACCATTGCGTTTGGCAAAGTCTACTAGCGCCACCAAATTGAATGCGTTGAGCTTGAGCTGCAGTCGAGTTTTATAGGTGCTGATCGTTTTGTTACTGAGTAATAGTGAGTCTCCGATTTCCTTATTTGACTTCCCTTGCGCAAGCATCTGCAGAACCATGATTTCTCGATCCGATAAGCTATTAAGCATTGCGTGCTCGCTGCTGTTCGAAATCGTTGGGTTAACAGTACTTAAAATATCAGTCGGGAAAAAGCTGTAGCCAGATAGTGCAGCCCAAACCGCGCGTTGTAACTCTTCAAGGTTGTCGCCCTTAGTCACAAATCCCGCAGCACCTGCCTTCATGCAGCGAAATGCTAACAGATCAGCTGGTTGTGACGTAAGAATAAGAACACGTGGACGGGGTTTAATAGTGCTAATCCTGGCGAGCACTTCCAGACCGTCTATCTTTGGAATACCAATATCAAGAATTACCAGATCTGGCCTATGGTTTCTAATTAAAGTGAGAGCATCTACACCGTTATCGGTTTCTCCTACGAGTACGTGTCCTTCACGCTCTAGCAGAAGCTTGACGGCCAGCCTTATAACTGGGTGGTCGTCGACAATTAATACTTTGCCCATAATATATTCCGTTGGTTAGTTGTTTTTTGAAAATTCTTTCAATTTTATTTGGGAGTATAGCGATGCTTGCAAGCTTTCCATTATTTGGCATATGGTCACAGCTAACGCTTTGATGTGTATGTCTGAAGAATTGTTTGAAAACCCCTCTTCGTAGGCCTGTGTTGCGTCAATTAAAGGTTTTGAGTTTATCAGTCTTGCAACTCCTTTAAGTCGATGTGCCAATAGAGATAGTTCTTTCCATTGGGATTGGTTAATGCGTTCTTTCAACTGTTGAAGATCCAGTTCGTTACTGGTGTGTAGCTGAGTTAAGAGCATGTTTGTTAGTTTTTCATTGCCGTTGGTAAGTGCTGCAACACTTGATTTGTCAATTAGGTCCGCGTCATGGTGTTTTGGCTCCTTTGTGGTGCTGTTGTTGTTGAGCTGGCGAGGCTCCAGATTTTTAATGCAATTTTCAAGCTCTGCAATACTAACTGGTTTGAACAGGCAGCCATCCATTCCTGCTTCAATACAGCGCAAGCGTTCCTCAGGCTGCGCATTTGCGGTAAAGCCCATAATCCAACATGCAGCAACACCTAGATTTGCTTCATAAGCCCGCCAGCGCCGAGTAAGTTCATAGCCGTCCATTATTGGCATGCTGCAGTCAGTAATGATCAAATCAAATTTATATTTAATTAATATGTTCATGGCTTGAGCGCCATCTTCAGCCTCCTGAACAGTATGCCCTAGGAACTCTAACTGCTGGCTAAGTAACAGCCTATTGGCAGGGTGGTCATCTACGAGCAAAACATTAAGTTTACGCTTCATGTGAGGCTTGTCCTTAATCGAAGAGACTGGGGCTACTATGGCTGGTTCAAGTTTAGGCGCGACCAAATCGATATATACTGTCGTGCCTTGACCATAGCTACTGTGTAGCTCGAGCGTTCCGCCCATAAGGGTGATTAGTTGGCGGCAGATTACAAGCCCTAGACCTGTGCCGCCCCGGGTATTGCTAGAGTTGGTTGCTTGTGTAAAAGGGCTAAATAGACGCTCTTGATCCTCCGCTGTTATTCCCACTCCACTGTCGGAAATTTCAATATGGATATGAATGTCGTCGAGCGCAACAAAGCTTTGAGTTTTTATACTCAGGCCACCACAATCGGTGAATTTTATAGCGTTACTAATAACATTGGACAAAACTTGCTTCAAGCGCCCTGCGTCAAGCGAGATATCATCAGTTGTCTGGAGGTCTTCCTCAAGCTGTAAATACAATCCTTTTTGCCGAGCTACCCCGCTGAATACTCTAGTGACTGAGCGAACAACCTCGGATAAATTGCAGCGTTGAGCCATGAGGGTCATATTCCCCGATTCAATTTTGGCGAGGTCAAGAATATCATCTATTAGTTCGATCAGTGACTTTGACGAACCATATGCAACCTGCAGGTCTTCTCGGTCCCAAGTGTCGCCTCGATCAATTCGTTGAATAGTCAATTCCAATAGCCCGATGATGGCGTTGAGGGGAGTACGAATTTCATGACTCATAACCGCTAAAAAACGACTTTTCGCTTCATTTGCTTTAACCGCCTTGTCATGTGCGTCTCTCAGTTGCTGCAATAGCAGAACGTTGGACGTCATATCAGCGTAGCCGGAAATTAAGCCTGCGATATTTCCGTTTTTATCCCTATAGGGCCGATCCCATTGGCGGAACGTTAGATGAACGCCGTTGACCCTTGCATCAAGCTGCCTCTGATCGGCTACTCCGTTTGTCAATGCCTGAAAATAAATACGCTGGTGTTCTTGCGCTTGGTCGATATCGAGACCAGGGAATTCAGATGTGAGCTTGCCGAGTATCTGATGCGGAGAAACTCTTAGCTGCGCATAAAATACCTGATTGCAGAATACAAAACGACTTTCCAAGTCTCGTACTGCAATCGCCATCGGGATGCTATCCAAAAGCGTACTGCGAAATTCAAAGCGCTCCACATCTTGTAATACAAGCCGTCGCTTTATGTACAGATATAAAATAAGACTTAGTAGAAGTAGCGAGCTGGCTGCTGCGGCGATGCTCACAAGGCGAAACGAACTGATATATTCCTTCCAGATACTGGCTTTCGCTGGCGCCGCAGCTTTCCAGTTGTTTATTAGCCCATTCATGTAGTTAGGGCCCAACTGGTCTATCATTTTCTCCATCACGCTATAGAGGGGCGCTTGCCCGACACGAATAGAGAATGGAAGATTCGCGGCGAAATCTGGTAGCGACGTAGATACTTTAAGGTCCTCTGGGAAATACTGTCTAATAAGGTAAGTAGCAGTTGGTAGTAGAGTAATAGCCGCATCAACTTCTCCGTTAGCAACTGCAACAAGGCTGTCAAGTTGTGAGTCTTTTTTAATAAGTATAATGCTTGGGTCAATTTCCATGACCTTTTCTGCCACAAAATTGCTGCGCTGGATGGCAACTTTCTTACCTTTAAGATTTTTTATATTTTTTACCGTGTCGTTTTTTTCAGTTACCAATGCAAAACTGTTAAATAAGAATGGTTCGGTAAAGCGTAGGTATTGCGCTCTTTCGGGGTTAGGCAGAAGCGTGAGTGCCATGTCCGCTTTTTTACTGCGTAGACTTTCCTCCATGTCAGCGAGTGACGCAACATCAATGACTGTAAAATTGACACCGATTGCCTGACTGATTTCCCCAAGCAGGTCTATTACAGCACCGCGTAGCTCTCCATTTTCATCATAAAAACTGTATGGTGGTAGAGAGCCATTAATGGCGACATTTATCTCTGGGTTAGTAGAAAGCCAATTTTTCTCTTCTTCGCTAAATACAGTTTTCGTGAAATTTTCTGTGTAAAAATTAGATGCCCAGTAATTTATGATTTTTTCTTTTTGCACATGCGCTGTGTTGTTTAGTATCGTGTCGAAAAGCGCGAGCAATTCCGAATCTTTAGCTCTAAATACAAAGCTGTTCATTTTTTTTTCGATGTTTTTTATCGGGTACGCGTGAGTGTGCGGTAATTCGCCTTGTCCTTTGTAGTAGCCAACTGCTATTGGGTCTCCGATAAACCACAGTTGTTTCTGATATTCCACTGCATGAAGCGCTTCAAGTACTGAGTTGAATTTTATGGGGGAGGCGTATCTAAATGCAGATACTATTTCGCGCATTGAGATGAATTCACCTGAGAATCCGACTTTCCCTTCTACTTTAATTTTGGGGAACTCTAGTTCCGCTCCTCGTCCAACAATAACTGGCGAGCTTATGACATAGGGTGTCGATAGGCGAAGGGCGGGGTTAGATTCATCTGCAGTCAATCCTCTGGCTAGAACATCCACTTCTCCATTTTCAAGAGCTTGTACGGCTGATGCCAAGTCGGGATAGATTAGCGCGCTAGCGGTTAGGCCGAGGCTTTCAGCAATAAGATAAATATAATCTGCAACGATGCCTTTAAGATTTTTTCCTTGGAGTATCTCATATGGTTCAAAATTTTCCGGGCTGATGCCTACGACAAGCTCTTTCTTTTTGCTTAGCCAGTTAAGCTGTTCCTCACTGAGCGTAGCCGATATCTTTGCCATCGTTACTGTTGGCGAGATAGTTATGGTTTCTGCTGCATGAGTGTGGAGTGTTGCGAAAAATAAAAAGGAAAAAATTAACAGAGTCAGTGTTCGCAACCAATATTTAGACGCCAGCCGGCCTACGAATGCTACAGTCGTACTTGATGTTTCTATGTTTATTACGCTAATTGGCATGTCGTTAACTCGCTGCGAGACGATTGGGCTATTCGGCTAATTCAATTTGCCTTCGCCAGCAGCTTCTTTTCATGCTGTGTAACCCACCTCAGGAAGTTTTTTCCGGAGAGTGGGGGCGAAAAAATATATCCCTGACCAGTGTCGCAGTTCAAATCACGCAGCAAGTGAAGTTGCTCTTCGGTTTCGATTCCTTCGGCAACCAGTTGGACGCCCCATTCCTGGCTGAGTTTAACCATGCCGGAAACAGCTGATCTGGTTCTTTTGTTATGTGCCAAATTTTTGATAAAGCTCATGTCGAGCTTTATTTCTGTGCACGGTAGTTCGCAGATCCTTTGGAGTGATGAGAGGCCTGCACCAAAATCGTCTATGGATACACCGAGACCAAGCATGCGCACTTTAATTAAATTAGCTAAGCACTCGATAGGGGATTTAAATGTCCCGGTTTCAGTGATCTCAAGAATTATGGTGTCGGCACTAATATCGTACATGCCGAGCATATGCTCAAGTTTTTTATGGAAGTCTGGCTTGGATAATTGGACTGCATCAATATTGACTGCGAGCTTAAAATTTCTGCTAAATTTTTTTGATTCGATAAAATGTATCGCTTGTTCAAGAACCGATAGGGTCATGGCTTCAAGATTGCCAAAGCGTTTGGCTATATCAATGAATTGAGCCGGCCCCAGTATTCCTAACGTTGGGTGGTTCCACCGCATTAAGATTTCAGCTCCAACGACTTCCATCGTTTGAAGGTTTACCTTGGGTTGAAAGTACGGGATAAACTGTTTCTTGTGTACGGCTCGCGCGATTTCTTTTGCCGCTGGAGTTTCAATTGTTGGCGCTGCTGGATTGATTTTTTGTTTTATTAATGGCTCGGTTAAAGCGATTTGCAAGTCATTTTTGGAAAATGGCTTGCGCAGTTCAGCTAAAATACGGTGTCCGCAAAGGTGAACATATTGACGGATGGCTGCACTGAGATCTGATGATGTTTCATTTATCAAGAGTACAGATTTGATCGTCCCGTGCGTGCTGATTTCGCGAAGCAGTTTAAGTTCGTAGGCGCCAGGCGAAGTAATAGTGCATATTAAAATGTCGAACTCTTGTTCTTGTTTTACGAGTTGGATGATTTCGTCATGATTGGCGGCGACGAATGTATTTAAATGGCCTAACGATTTCAGGAGAATTGCCAGCGCTTGCTGTGCAAGAGGGTGGTCTTCTAGGATGAGGATTTTCGGCCGGGACATTTTTGCTGTTCCTACACAAGGTTAAGTGGAGGAAATATCCCAGTCGCGTCACGGGATTTATGTAGAACCGCTCCCCTTGATACGTAGGGAAATTCTTATAAGGTCCCGTGCTAGATGAATGCGTCGTTTATTATCGGCACGGCCGATGTTGTCAATTCGTGTTATTCACAACGGGGCACACGATTCTGCCAGCGTTTTTGCATGCTAGCTGTAGGCTATTCTTCTACTCGAATTGGCGACGACAATCTTTTGCTGGTTAATATGCCCCCAAGGGCTGAAGCGTCGTCTACCCTTGAACTCACCATATACTGAGGGCTCCGCCGCCCCTGGCGAATTTTTGCGCGACGTGATCGCTAGTCAGGGGACGCCTCACGCATTCATTTAAGAGTCTTTGCATTGAATAGATTTTTGGAGTGGGTACTGATTCATCGTATGCCTGTTCTGATAGGCATCGTTTTGATTTCCTGCGCTGTGGGATTTATTGCCAGTGAATCCTACCGGTCCGTAGTCGAAGGTCGTTTTCGAGATGCTGAAAAAGCATTGGCGCGGGAGAATGCCACGAGCCTCGAAAGCGTGACGCTTAACGGCAAAGGAATGGGTGCTTTGATGCTGGCTGGGTCATTGAACTCGTCGGTCAAGACCGCTTCGTTGGAAACAGATGTTGAGCACTCACGGCAGTTCAATATCGCTCGCCCGGCGTTGCAGATAATTGCTAAGCGAGTCGGCGCCAACCTGGTGTTCGTTGTTGACGAAAAGGGCACCATAAAAAGTGACTGGAATAACGAAAATCTTTCTCCTATTGGCCTGGATGTCAGTTATCGCCCTTACTTCCGTCAGGCGATGAAGCGACAACCTAGTGTCTATGGCGGAATTAGTTCGGTCACCGGTCGGTTGGTTTTTTATGTTGCAGCGCCGGTTTACCTCGAAGCAACTGGCGATGAAGTTACCGGCGCGGTGGTTGGGCGGTTTGAGGCGCAGGAACTGCGTAATTTCGTTACTGGTGATGGTGGGCGCGTGGGGTTTCTTATCTCACCTCAGGGGGTGGTACTGACTTCCGGTCGCACCGAATGGAGCTTGCATACGGTTGGGCATAAAACCCTGCAGGAAATTAAAACCATCGCAGACAGCAAACAGTTCGGTGATTTTTTCGCGGACCCGCGGCAGGTGAAATCGCTACCTTTTGACCTCAATGACGATACGGTTCAGGTCGACCAGCAACGTTACGCCGTGTCTTCTGCATATGTTGATTGGAATGATCCAGGCGGCAAGTGGCGGTTGGTGACCATAAGTGCCTTGGCTCCGGTGTATAGCGCGCAGGAGGGCACCCTCTTCGCGATTGTTACTGCGCTCGCATGCGGATTGTTGCTGTGGTTTGCGGTTCGACGGATTACCGATATGCGCCGGCGGCGCAGCGATGCAGACGAAATTATTCGTCAGCATCAGCGCTTGCAGCTCGTGCTAGACCACGCACCGGTGGCGGTCTGCATAATCGCGGATGATCTACAAGCCGGCTCTCAAGGTATCGTGCGGTTCGTCAATCCACTATTCACTAACACCTTTGACGTGCGCTTGGATAAGCCTATGCCACGTTTGTACGTGCGCCCAGGTGAGCGTGAGCGACTGCGTGAGCAATTAGCTCGAGACGGGGTGGTAGAGCAGCATGAAACTCAGGTTTATGACAACACTCATCAAGTCCGTGATGTGCTGGTCAATTTTCTGCGTATCGATTTTCTCGGCGAGACCGGCACCCTTGCTTGGCTGATAGATATCACCGCGCGGAAAGTGGCTGAGCGGGAAGTATTAAAGGCGATGACTGCTGCAGAGGCGGCGAGCAATATAAAAAGCGAGTTTCTTGCCAATATGAGCCATGAGATTCGCACGCCAATGAACGCGATCATGGGCATGTCGTCACTGGCCTTGCAGGGTGAATTAAATCCGGCGCAGCGAAACTACATCGACAAGGTGCATCAGGCTGCCAGCTCCTTGTTAGACGTGATAAACGACATTCTCGACTTCAGCAAACTGGAGTCGGCAAAAATGGATATAGAGCATGCAGAATTTTTCCTCGACGATGTTTTCGAGGATTTGTCCAACGCCATCAGCCTACGTGCCAGTGAGAAAAAGCTCGAGCTGCTATTTCATGTCCATCCCGGTATTCCTGAGGGCTTGATAGGTGACCGCCTGCGGCTTGCTCAGGTGCTGATTAATCTGGGCAACAACGCGGTTAAGTTTACTGAGCGCGGCGAAGTTGTAGTTGGCGTTGAGGCCACAGGCCGTATCGATAACAGCGTCACTCTACATTTCTGGGTTAAGGATACCGGCATCGGCTTGACCGATGAGCATAAGGCCAAGCTCTTTAACAGTTTTACCCAGGCTGATTCTTCAACTACTCGGCGTTACGGAGGCAGTGGGCTCGGCTTGGTGATTTCACGGCAACTGGTTGAACTGATGGGGGGGCAGGTTTGGGTTGAGTCCGAGTTCGGTGTGGGGTCTACGTTTCACTTCGACGTCAGGGTCGACTGTCTCAATCCTACTAGTCCGCTATCTGTGGCGAATTCGATCAGTGAGCTACAAGGGATGCGTGCTCTGGTGGTTGATGACAATGCGAGCGCGCGGGAGATTTTGGTGTCGATGGGCTCCGCTATCGGTCTACAGGTTGATCAGGTTGCCAATGGCTTGGATGCGTTGATTGCGATTGATGAGCTTGAGCGTGTAGGCGGCCGTTATGGCTTGATCTTGATGGATTGGCAGATGCCGATCATGGATGGTGTGGATTGCGTTGAGCTGATTCGCCAGCGGGAAAACCATCGTCAGGCTCGGGTAATTATGGTCACTGCTGCAGGTGTTGAAGAAGCTCAGCGTTCGGCGCTGCAAAAGGCCGTGGCGTTCGATGCGGTTTTATCGAAACCCGCCACGTCGGCCAAGTTATTGGCGACTGTTTGCAAGGTGCTGGGTGCTACGCATACCACCTTGCAACGCGAGTCGCACCAGTACGAAGTTCCGGCAGAGCTGCTGCAGCGTCTCGCCGGAAATCGAGTGCTGCTGGTTGAAGACAACGAAATGAACCAAGAGCTGGCGGTGGCGCTGCTGAAACAGGCGAAGCTTTCAGTGGTAGTGGCTGACAATGGTCAGATTGCTCTGGATATTCTCCGCCACGACCAGGCGTTCGGCTGCATCCTGATGGATTGTCAGATGCCGGTTATGGATGGTTACACGGCAACTCAGCACATTCGTGTTAATCCATCGACTCAGCCGATTCCGGTTATTGCCATGACCGCTAGCGCCATGAAAGGTGACAAGGAAAAAGCCTTGGCCGCCGGCATGGACGACTACATAACCAAGCCACTAAACGTTGCCAGCATGTTTGCCATCATTGGCAAGTGGATTAAGCCTGCCGTCGCAGCGGAGCCCGAGACGCCTTCGCCTTTTACTAGCCAGCCAGACGTAGGTTTGCCTGTACTGGACGGCATTGATGTCGACGCCGGCTTAGCTATTTGCATGAACAACCAAGGTCTTTACACCAAGATGCTTGGGATGTTTCGTACGCAGGCCGAAGGTTTCGCGTCGCAGTTCGCGGCCACTATGGAGGAGGGCGATACGGTGGCTATGATCCGTCTTGCACATACGCTTAAAGGCACTGCCGCCAATATCGGTGCCCATGGCGTAGAGGCCGCTGCCGAGGGGCTGCAGTTGGCCTGTCAGCAGGGCTTGGCGGCGTCCGCCATTAGCGCCAGCTTTGCTCAGTTGGTGGACGCGTTGGCGCCTGTTATCAGGAGTTTGCGCGGCTTTGAAGAGTAGGGTCTTACAGCCTGCGCCGAAGCGTCGGGTTACGCGGCTTGGTGCAAGTGCCGAAACTGGCAGCACCTTCACTGCCAGTGAGCCCACCCCATGAACCCCAAATACATGCGCGTTCTTGTCGCCGACGCCAGCCAAACCGAGCGCTTAAGCGTGGAGAAACTCCTCAATCAAGTCGGTTGTTTTGGCGTGGCGGTAGTGAGTACGGCCGGCGATTTAACTCACCTGATTGATTACCCCGGTCGCCCCTTTGACTTGATTCTGGTCAGTTGTCATTTGCTTGATCAGTTGAGTTCTGACGCCATGCAGGCGTTGCAAAGCCGCAGCAATGTGGTGCTGTATCGCAATGGTTTTTTCTCTGGGCGCCTGGCCGACCCCCTGGCACGGATCGCCGAAGGACTCTGCGGTCTACCGGCGGCCCTACCGACGTTGCACTAGCAGTTGCAGCCGCCCTAAGAGCCTTCCGCTATCTACTCTCGCACGGTTCCTTGATTCGATAGCTCGCCACGTAAAGCGCTGGCAGAAATAACAGCGTTAGCAAGGTGGCGCTAACAATGCCGCCAATCATGGCAAAGGCCATCGGCCCCCAAAATACTTCGCGGGCGATGGGGATCATGCCCAGGCTGGCGGCTGCTGCCGTTAGCAGAATGGGGCGGGTGCGATGATGCGTGGCTTCAATGACTGCATCCCACGGTTCGGCGCCGCCTTCGCGAAACTCATCAATCTGCGTCACCAGAATCACCGAGTTGCGGATGATGATGCCGATCAGCGCCAACACCCCAAGAATCGCCACAAACCCTAGTGGCGTGCCAGTGGTAAGCAATGCGGCCACTACACCTATCAAACCAAGTGGCGCCACACTGGCCACCAAGAACAGCTTGCGCACGCTTTGCAGCTGAATCATCAGAAAGGTCGCCATCAAAAACAGCATCAGCGGCAGCACGCGGCCAATCGGCCCTTGGGCCTTGCCACTTTCTTCCACCGTGCCGCCGGGTTTGATGCTGTAGGACTTCGGCAGCTTGCTGGCAAATTCATCGATCTTTGGTTTTAACTCGGCCATCAAGTCGGTGGGTTGCTTGTCGCCATGCACGCTGGCCTTGAGGGTGATGGTGGGTTTACGGTCACGGCGCCATACCAGCGGTTGTTCCAGCTCATAGCTGATGGTGGCAAAGGCGCGCAGTGGAATGGAGGCGCCGCGCGGTGTGGTGATTTGCAAGTTCTCCAGGGTTTCCGGCGAGCCGCGTTCGCTTTCCTGCGAGCGGCCTACCACGTTAATTAGGTAAATGCTGTCGCGCACCTGGGTGACATTGGCGCCGGTGACCACGCTGTTCATCAGCTGTGCCACGTCTTGCGACGACAGGCCCAGCTGCCGTGCTTTGTCTTGAGCGACGTCGATTTTCAGAACCCGGCCCGGTTCGTTCCAGTCGTAAATCATGTCGCCGATGCTGGCGTTGCCGTCCAATAGGCCAGCCACCTGCAGGGAGTATTCGCGCACCTTGTCGATATCCGGCCCGCTGATGCGATATTGAATGGGGCGACCCACAGGCGGGCCCATTTCCAGTGGCTGCACCAGGCTGCTAATGCCCACGTAGTCTTCGCGCAGGCGGCGTTTAAGCCTGGCCGCCAGTTGTTGCCGCGAGTCCAGGTCGTTGGCGACGATCACTAACTGGGCATAAAACGGGTTTTGCAGTTGCTGATCCAACGGCAGATAGAAACGCGCCGCGCCCTCACCGATATAAGTGCTCCAGCGCTGGATGTCTTTGTCGTCTTTAAGGGTGGCTTCCAGGCGGTCTACCACCTGACGGGTTTCTTCCAGACTGCTGTTCTGCGGCAGGTTCAGGTCGACGAGCAATTCCGGGCGGTCGGAGGAGGGGAAGAACTGCTGTTGCACAAATTGCATCAGCACAATGGAGGTGGCAAACAGCGCCACCGTTAGGCCAATGCTTAGCCAGCGATGCCTCATCGTCCATTTCAGACCACGGTCCATGCCACGGGTAAGGCGGCCGGGCTCTTTGTCTTTCTTATGACTCAGCGATTTCGGTAAGACGTGTACGGCAATCACTGGCGCAAACAACACCGCCACCAGCCAGGACACCAACAGGGCCACGGCAATCACGGCAAACAGGGTAAAGGTGTATTCGCCGGCGGAACTGGCGTTCAAGCCAATGGGCACAAAGCCGGCAACCGTAACCAGAGTGCCGGTAAGCATGGGAAATGCTGTCGAGGTGTAGGCGAACGTGGCCGCTTCGGCGCGGCTGTCGCCGGCTTCCAGGCGGGTGACCATCATCTCCACGGTGATCATCGCGTCATCCACCAAAAGACCCAAGGCAATAATCAGCGCGCCGAGGGAAATGCGCTGCATGGTGATGCCGCTGTATTCCATAAACACAAACACCATGGCCAGCACCAACGGGATGGAGCAGGCCACCACCAAGCCAGCGCGCACGCCCAAGCTGACAAAGCTGACGATCAGCACGATCACCACCGCCTCAAACAGCGCGCTGGTAAAGCCGCCGACGGCTTTGTCCACCACCTCGGCCTGGTTGGAGACTTGATGCACGCCAACGCCCACCGGCAGTTCGGCGGTAATCTCGTCCATGCGTTGTTGCAGCTGCTTACCAAAGGTTTGGATATTGCCGCCGTCCTTCATGGCCACCGCCAAGCCAATAGCAGGCTGGCCGTTGAAGCGAAACAGTGATTCAGGTGGGTCTTGGTAGCGGTGTTCGATGGTGGCTAAGTCTGCCAGGCGATAGAACTGCTCGTTCACCCGCAGGTTCACCGCCTGCAAGTCTTCCTGGGAGCGGAATTCCCCTGACGTGCGTACGGAAATACGCTCCGGTCCCGCCTCAATTACCCCGGACGGCGTCACGCTGTTCTGCGTTTGCAGGCTTTGCATCACCTGCGTCTGGTCGAGGCCCAGCGCTGCCAGTTTGCGCGTGGAGAAATTCAGATATAGCACTTCGTTCTGCGCGCCGATCAACTGCACCTTGCCCAGGTTGTCGACGCTGCGAATGTCCAGCCGCACCTGTTCGACGTAATCGCGCAATTGTCGGTAGTTCAGGCCATCGCCAGTAAAGGCATAGATGCTGCCGAACACATCGCCAAATTCATCGTTAAAGAATGGGCCTTGCATGTCCTGGGGGAATTCACCCTGGATATCGGTAATTTTCTTACGCACTTGGTACCAGATATCTGGGATTTCTTTGCCGTCAGTCGTGTCCTTAAGAAAGACAAATACCGTCGACTCACCCGGACGCGTGTAGCTCTTTACGTAATCCAGCGAATCCAATTCCTCGAGTTTCTTTTCAATGCGGTCAGTCACCTGCAACAGGGTGTCGTTGACCGTGGCGCCCGGCCAGCGGGTTTGAATCACCATGGTTTTGATGGTGAACGAAGGGTCTTCTTCGCGGCCTAGTTCGAAGTAGGAAAAGATCCCCATGACTAGGGACACCGCCATCAAGTACCAGACCAATGACTGATGGCGCAGGGCCCAGTCCGACAGATTGAAGCCGCCTTTTTCCTGGCTCATTGCATCTCCTGCTTCATTGCACTGCCTCTCCATCCAGCTTGACCACTTGCCCGGGCTCTAAGCTGTTGACCCCGGCGCGCACGACCCAGTCGCCGTCTTGCAAGCCTTCGCCGATGATCACTTGGTCGTCTTTGCGTTCGATGATGTGCACGCTCCGTTGGCTGACTGCCAGGCTGTTACGGTCTATCACCCAGACTTGGCCGCGCTCAGGGCTGCTTGTTGCGGCGATCAGTACGCTGGCCGGCAACAAGGTGTGTGCGGGGGCAACGCTACTGAGTTCAACATTGATGGTGGTGCCAAGACGCAGCTCGTCCGGAGTTTGCTCCAGCGTCAGGCGCACACGGCGCGAACGCGTGGTCGCGTCAGCCTGCGGCGCCATCTCGCGGATATGGGCGTCGGCTTGAACATCGCCCTGCAACTGCGAGGTGACTTTAAACCGCGCATCAGCAGGCAACGACGGCACTTGTTCATCGGGCAAATCAAACACCGCTTCACGCACATCCGGGCGAGCGAGGGTGAGCACTTCCTGGCCGGCCGCCACCACTTGGCCGATTTCAGCGTTCCAGTGGGTGACCACACCGTCAAAGTCGCTGAGCAGACGGGTGTATTCCACTTGGTCTTTGGCATGCTGCACTTCGGCGGCGGCTTGGTCGAGGGTGGCGCGGGTGGTTTTCAACCGGGTTTGCGCGTCGTCGAGACTGGCCTTGGCGCCCACGCCGCGGTCGAATAATTCGGTCTGCCGGCGGGCATCGGCCTGGGCTTGCAACCACTGCGCGTTGGCCCCGGCCATTTGTCCTTCGCTAGCGCGTAGCTGGTTTTCCTGGTCGCTGGGGTCGAGGGTGGCGAGTAGGGTGCCTTTGGCGACCTTGTCGCCGACATTGACCGTACGCGAGGCAATGCGGCCGTTGGTGCGAAAGCCTACGGTGGTCTCAAAACGGGCTTCGATGCTGCCGGCAAATTTGCCGACCATAGCCTGTTGCTCGATCTTGACCACGCTGTAGAGCACGGGGCGAGGCTCAGGTTTTGGCGCCTCCTGTTCTGAACAGCCGACGATTGCCAACGCCACCATGGCTGCATAAACAGGCAGTAAGGCGCAGCGCTTCATGGCTTCGCTCCCTGTGGTGGCGGCGCGGAGATTTTTGCTTTCTCAGGTTCCGCGGCTTTGTCCGGCGTGGCGATTTCCACTACCTGGCCTGGGTGCAACAGCTGACCGCCAGCAACCACCACGTGCTGGCCTGCTTGCAAGCCTTGGCCGACCATTACGGTGCCACTGCCATAGGTGACATCAGCCACGGGCTGCAGGCTGACTTTATTGGCGTTATCCACTAGCCACACCGCTGCCTGCTGTTGGCTTTTAAATAGCGCTGACCACGGCAGCACCACGCGCTGGGTGGTTTTTGGGTGCACGGTGGCGGTGACTACGGCGCCCAGGTTCATTTCTTCTGGCACGTCGTCCAGAGCCACTTTGACTTTTACCGTGCCGCTTTGCGCATCGATGGTGGGAGTGATTTCCCGAACCTTGCCTTGGGCACTGATGGTGGGACGATCCAACAGGCTAACGGTAATCGGCTGTTCGGCGAGCTGCTGATCAAACAGCGATTCGTACACGTCAAATACTGCATCACGCTCGCCGGCGCGGGCCAGGGTAAATATCGGCACCGTGGCTTGCACCACTTGCCCGGTTTCCGCCTGACGCTGGGTGATCACGCCATCAGCCGAGGCCTTGAGTTCGGTGTAGGAGAGCATGTCGCGGGCGTTGGCCAACTGCGCTTGGGCGGCGGCGTAAGTGCTTTGGCTGGAGCGCAGCTGCGCTTGCGCCTGGTCAAATTCGCTCTTGCTGGTATAGCCCTTGGGCAGCAGTAATTTCTGCCGTTTAAAGCCGACTTCAGCCAGGCGCAACTGCGCCTCTTGAGCCTGCAATGCCGCGCGGGCGTTGTCGACATTGCTTTGCTGTTCTTGCGGGTCGAGGCGGGCCAACACTTGCTCGGCGGTTACCCGATCGCCGACATCGACCAACCGCTCGACGATCTTGCCGCCGACGCGAAACGACTGCTGCGCTTCAACGCGCGCCTGGATATCGCCGGTGAGTTGCGCCTGCTTACTGAAGTCGCCGGGTTTTACGCTTTGCACCAGCACCCGTACGTGGGGCGGTGGTTGGTCCTGGCGGTCACAGCCGGCCAGTCCCAAACCGACGGCCAAGGCCAATAAAGTCACTAACCAATGCCTGCGTTGCGGCGACTGTTGATCAGGCCTAGCCCGCTCCTGCATGTAGATCTCCCATTCCCTTAGTGACGGTGGCTTGCGCCTTGGGACTGAGAGAAAGCCTGGCGGCGGAAAGTTCAAGTTTCAGTGCCGTCACGCGCCCAACCTATGGTTGGTTACAAATGGGCCTGAACGCATCCAGCTCAGGCTTAGTCAGCTGCTAGAGAGAACAAAAAACACAAGAGGACAGGCATATGACTCATTGGGTGATCAGTTACAACGTGGACATGAACACCTCAACCCTGGAGGTCGAACAGGCCCAGCAACCTACCATTGAAGAGGCGGTGGACTACGTATTGGCATGGGCCGAGCAAAACCTGGAGAAGGGTGAGTTCGGCGACCCCGAAGAGCCGGCCAATGAGCCGCCGATGAAACTGCTCAAGCATTACGGCATCACCATCACCGGCATTATTGGCAAGTAGGGTCGGTAATCGGCGGCCTTAGCTGGAGGCGCTGTGCTGACGCAGCATTGCCAGCGCTTCCTCGACCGCAAGGGGCTCACGCAAGCGTTTGGACGGGCGCATCAATAGGCATACACGGCATTGCCCACGAGCATTAACACCAGCTATTGCTTGCCAACGGTGGCGGCGGTCGACCTGCCTTGATGTAAATCCGCGCGGGAGGCGACGTAGTGCAGTGGCATTGCCCTTAGTCCAAACGCTTCAGTAACGCCTCAGGGTTTTTCGTAAGGCGGGTATTGGTCGCTAGGTGCGCGTTTTTCATCGCGCGGGTTGGGCGCGTCGTCGGGAATTTTTGGCGGATGGGGTGGGTCGGTTTGTGGGTCGGCGACGTTTGGCGAGTCCGGGTCGAAGCCTAAGTCGGGGTCGACCGGGTTTGCTCCTGTGGCCGATGAATTGCCCGGCACACCGTCAAGCCATGGGTCGGGTATCAAGGGGGCATTCTGGTTATTCATAGCAACCTCCATGGTCTCTAGTCGGCGTGTTTGGCTTTTAGTTGTTTGGCCATTTCCAAGTGATGCTCAAGGGTTGGCAGGGTTTTCTGCGCAAAGGCTTTGAGCTCGGGTTTGTCGGAGGACTCGGCTTCCTTCTTGAATAGCTCGACGTTTTTTTCGTGAGCGACCACTTGGTTATTGGCGTAGGCCTGATCAAAGGACTCTTCGCGCATTTCCAGCAGGAGTTTTTTCGCTTTGGCCACCAGAGAGGCTTCGTCCGGCACCTCGATATCCAGCTTTTTCGCCACGCCAATCAACTCGGCGTTGGCCTTGGTGTGCTGCTCCTGCATGGTTGTGGCGTATTCGCGCACATCGGTGCTGGTGCTTTTTTCCAACGCCAGCTTGGCGCTTTCAACCTCGTTGATGCCGCCTTGTGCAGCGTCATCGACAAAGGAATTGGAATTGGCCGCCACGGCGCTGGCCAGCGCGCTAAAGCTAAGTACGCAGGCAAGGCCGAGCTGTTTGAGCGGGGTAGTGTTCATTGTTGTTCTCCACTGGAAAGCGATCGAGGCGTCGCTAAGCAGTGGACGGGGGTGGCGGCTAGAAGGTTTCGACTATTTGTCCAGTGGTAGCCTGGGCCTAGATAAGCAAGCGTCAGGCCAGCGTTTTACGGCCGGCGCAGGGCATTGCTGAGGGCTTGCGCTACTTGCTGTGCTGAGTACGGCTTAGGCAGGTACTCAAAGCCCTGAAACCCTTCTTCCGACAGCGCCTGGCTGTAGCCGGAGGTCAACACAATCGGCAGGTCGGCACGGCGCTGGCGCAGTTCCTTGGCCATGGCAACGCCGCCAATGCCGGGCATCATCAGGTCGGAAAACACCGCATCAAACTCTGCTGCCTCTGGGCCCATGCGTTGGAGCGCTTCTTCGCCACTGCTGGCCCAAGTCACGTCGTACCCTAAGTCCTGGAGCATATCGGCGGCAAAGCTACCGATTTCGCGGTTGTCTTCCACCACCAAAATACGTTGGCGCGCACCCAGGGGAAGAGTTTTCTCCGTTGCTGAGGGCTCGTCGTTCCTGCCGCTTTCAGCCGCCACCTGGGGCAGATACAAGGTGAACGTGGTGCCCTGACCCGGAACGGAAAACACATCGACATCACCGCCCGATTGCTTGGCAAACCCAAATACCTGCGACAAGCCCAAACCTGTGCCCTGACCGATGCCCTTGGTGGTAAAGAAAGGCTCGAAGATGCGCCCAAGTACTTGTGGGCTAATGCCTGCGCCAGTGTCGGTAACGGCAATAGCCGCGAGTAAACCGGTTTCGCCCTCGGTTTCGGTGGCACCTGGCATCCGTTGATTGCAGGTCAGGCGCACCGTGAGCTGGCCTTCGCCGCCCATGGCATCGCGGGCATTGATGGTCATATTGATCAGTGCGGTTTCCAGTTGGCTTAGGTCGGCGCGAATAAAGCAGGGTTGGCCAGGCAGTTCCAGTACCACGTGAATACGTGCGCCAGCGGCGGAGTCGAGCATATCCAGCAAGGCTTCCAGGCGCTGGCCCACTTCGAATACCTGCGGGTTTAAGGCCTGGCGGCGGGCAAAGGCTAACAGTTGGCCGGTCAGTTTGGCGCCGCGTTCGATGGCGGCAGAAATAGTTTCGATATAACGGTTGCGCCGCTCGTTGGCGAGGTCGGGGCGGCGCAAAAAATGAATGGAGGAGCGGATGATGGTCAGCAGATTATTGAAGTCATGGGCCACGCCGCCGGTAAGTTGGCCAATGGCTTCCAGCTTTTGCGACTGGCGCAATTCGGCTTCGGTTTCCAGCAGTTGCGTGGAGCGTTCCTGCACCCGTTGTTCGAGGCTGCTATTTAACGCGGCGAGGGCGTTTACCGCGTCGCGTAATTCGGCATCGGCGCGCACTCGCTCAATATGTGCCCAGGAGCGCTCGGTAACTTCGCGCAGTAGCCCCAAGTCGGTATCTGTCCATTGCCGTGGTTTGTTGTCGTGGATGGCCATCAGCGCTGTGAGGCGCCCGCCTTTGATCAGCGGCATGCAGATAGTGGCGGTAATCCCCAAGGCTTGAAAGGCGGCTGCTTCGTGCCCGGGTAGCTCGCGCAGGTTGTCGTTGATGATCAGCGGCTGACCGGCACTGAGGTTGCGCACCGCCATCTCGCCAAAGTCGGCCAGTTGGTAAACACCGAGAATATGCGGCGAGCCCGGCGCGGCCCAGTCGCCACGGATGGTGAAACCATTTTCGTCGGCATGCATATCGGCATAGGCGCAATTGGACAGATTTAACTGCTGGGCCAGCATCAGCGTGGTGGTGGCCAAAATCACATCGGCGTTGGTGGCGGATGCAACTGCGCGGCCAAGACCATCAAGAAATGCTAAACGCTGGTTAGCCACCACTGTGGCAGTGGTCTCGGTTACGGTGTCGAGAAGGCCTACGACGCGGCCGGTGTGGTCGCGGATGGGGCTGTAGCAGAACGTGAAATAGGCTTGTTCAGGTATGCCGCTGCGCTCAATCACCAGCGGGAAATCCTCAAAGTAGCTGGCCTGGCCGGCGAAGGCAGCTTCAGCAATTGGCCGGATGTCATTCCAAACCTCGCTCCATACTTCGCTGAACGGTCGACCCAAGGCGTTGGGTTTTTTGCCGAGAATCTGGCTGAACGCCTGATTGTGCAATGTGGTCAGGCTTTCGCCCCAGACGATGGCTTGGGGAAAACTCGAGCCCAGAGTTAGCGCCACTGTGGTTTTCAAAACGTCAGGCCAGTTCTCAATCGGGCCCAGCGGCGTCACCGCCCAGTTATAGGCACGGATCCGCTCGACCATCTGCTCGTCACCTTTGAGCCACTGCACCATCTGTCCTCGTCCATCGCAGCAAGACCGTCGGTCTTTGTGGTGTTCGTTATACCGTCCTAGGCCTTAGCACTCCAACCTTGGAGTGGAAAAAAGCCTTCGGTTTAGAGCTGCGCCGTCCAGATTTTGCCGATTTTGGCGCGCAGAAAAGTTGCTGAAATAAAGCTAGTTTGTTTTTTGACGGTTGTTTATTTGACACTTTTGCGGACAACTTAAATGTTCTTGAAGTTGTTTGGTGGCTATACGCCATTAATGCTAGTCTCCGCGCGCCAACACGACAGGGCATAAAAAAGCCCTGCAGCACCTTAAATCAGGGAATTTTATGCGTAGCGTTAAAAGACTGTTGTCTTACTGCCTGCTGGGCAGTAGTTGTCTTGCCAACTTGAATATGGCTTATGCAGTACCCGTAACACCTGCCGAGCGGCCTACGGTGGTGGTCAGTTATGGTGGAAGTAAATATTCAATTTCTTCCGCTCTGGTTAATTACGACACGTCCGCGGCGCTCCTTGAGTCTCAGCCCTGGTGGGGTAATACCAGCCTGTCCCATAGCCTGGCCGGTATTGTTGGGATGGATGCGGGCGGTCTGCTAGATGGCTACACGGCGGCGGGCGTGTTGTTTGGCTACGCCGTTAATGGTGGCTATGTTTCCATGGATTATTACGTAAACGGAGCCGCGTTCAATTGCCCTGTAAGCTGCCCAACGCTTTCTGGAAGTTATTATTACGCCATTATCCATCAGTTGATAACGCTGGATTCCGTAGCCGAAAGTTTGCAATCAACTTCCGCTGGCGTTAACTCGATTAATAACAACCTCAACTTGATGATTAACGGTGCCCATAGTCGGCCGCTTGATCGTCTGGTTATGCCTGGGCAGAAAACGTTCTGGGTTGCCGGCGATTGGGGGCGTGATGACCACGGTAACCGTGAAGGCACCACCGGCATGGCGGAAGTGGGTGTCGGTCATAACTTGGGCTTTGCCCAGTTCAACGTGTCGCTGGGGCAAACCTGGGCGCGGCAGAACCTGGTCAACGACGGTGAGGTCAAGGCTGACGGCCAATACCTGATGCTGGAAAGCATCATGCCGCTGACCGCCGTGCAAGGCTTGTACGCCACCGTCGGTGCTTTTGGCCATTGGGGCGAGGCAGATATCCGTCGCGGCTATATCAACTTCAGCGAGTTGGATTCCTCCAAAGCCAGCCCGGACACCCAGACCTGGGGACTGCGTACCCGCCTGGATTGGCAGAATGCGCTGACCATACAGCAAACGCGGGTTAGCCCCTATGTCGACCTCAGCTACAGCAACAGCCACCTGGACAGTTACACCGAGAAAGGCGGCGGTATTCCTGCGCAGTTTGATGGCCGCACTGACAGCAACACCGAAGCACGTTTGGGCTTAAACACCGAAACGCCGCTACCGTTTGCGCCGGGCTACAACGTTGTCGCCAACCTTGAAGCGGCGCATCGCTTTGAGAACCACAGCGCTGGGGTGAATGGTCAGGTAGAAGGCTTGTTCAGCTTTAACCTGCCGGGCGAAGACGTAACTAATGACTGGCTCAAGGCTGGCGTTGGTGTTGAGGGCGCAGTCGGCCCAGGCAAGCTGTCGCTGATGCTTAACGGCACCACACAAAGTGAGATGCCTAATTTCTGGGTGGCGACTTCCTACCAGCTGGCGTTTTGATCGCCAGGTTGTCAGACGTAGGTCGGGTCTGCCCGTCGGCTTTGGCGTCACTCACCGTGCGCAGACCGGCCCGACCTACCTACAGCTAACGCTTCCAGGTAGGCGCAGAACATCTGCGCCATGGCCTCGGCATAAACCTGTACTTCGGTCTCAGTGCGTGGACTTTCGGAAAACTGTTTGCCCATGCTACTCATGGTGTCGGTGAGCAAACGGCCGGCTAGCTCGCGCACTGCATCGCTGGCATCGGGCAGCACCTTCTGCATAAACGTGCGCATGGTCTGTTCGGCTGCTGCTTTGATTTCCTGCGCTTCGGGCGCGTCGCGGTAGAGCGGGGCAGCGTCGTTCAGCGCCACGCGCATTTCGGCTTCATCGCATTCGGATTGGATAAAAGCGTGCACCAAGGTGTGAATGCGCTGTAACGGCGGCTGCTCGCTGTTGCTGAGAATCTGCCCGAGCAAGTCCGTGGTTTGCTGCCATTCATCCCGTTGCAGACGGAACAAAATGGCCGCTTTGTTGGGGAAGTACTGGTACAGCGAGCCGATGCTTACGCCGGCCCGTTCGGCCACTCGCGCGGTGGTAAAGCGCGCAGCACCTTCTTTAGCCAAAACCTGAGTAGCGGCTTGCAAAAGGGTCGCTACCAGCTCATTTGAGCGATTTTGTTGTGGCTGTTTGCGCGAGGAAATACGCGGGCTTTGGCGTGGGCTCATGGCAGGCTCGGGGAATGCGAATAGTAAAAGGCGACGGATTGCTCGCATTCTAGTCGGGCGCAATTCAGCGTTCAAATGCCCTTTTGGAGTCGCCATGAGCACCCTTACCAGCCAACCTGTTGCCGGCCTGTTGCAACGCCTATTCAGCCAAGCCGAAAACACCAACGGCGCGGTTTTTCCCAGCTTTGCCGACGGCGAGCTACAGCGTTTGATGCACAGCAAAACCGAGTACGTGGACTTTTACGCCCGCTTAAAAGACTTGCCGCTCGCCGTATCGCCCGCTACCGGCACCTTGCTTTACATGCTGGCGCGCAGTTGCAAGGCAAAGAGCATTGTTGAGTTCGGCACCTCGTTCGGCATTTCCACCCTGCACCTGGCCGCGGCACTGCGTGATAACGGCGGTGGTCGGCTGATTACCAGCGAATTTGAAGCGTCGAAGGTGGCCAAGGCCCGCGCCCATCTTGAGGAGGGCGGCTTGCTGGACGTGGTCGAGATTCGTCAGGGCGATGCCTTGCAGACCTTGGCCGTAGATTTGCCCGCGAGTATCGACTTGGTGCTGCTGGATGGCGCCAAGGCGCTGTACCCAGAGATTCTCGAGTTGCTGGAGAGTCGTTTGCGCCCCGGGGCGTTGATCATTGCTGACAACGCCGAACACAGTCCGGAGTACCTGGAGCGGGTGCGTTCGACGGGCAACAGTTACCTGTCGATTCCGTTTGCTGAGGATGTGGAATTATCTATGCGGCTTGGATAATCCCCTGTGTGGCGCGTGCTGCGCGCCCCAAGGTATTTCGCAGTCAACACCTTGGTGCGCATAGCACAGCCTACGCGGCTGGCGTGCGCAACCGCCGCACTATCAAGCCACCAATGGCCAAGCCCAGCACCGCAGCGGTGGCCGAGGCGAGTAATACGCCAAGCTTGGCGGCGCCGAGCAGCCCGGCATCGGTAAAGGCCAGGGAGGCGATAAAGATCGACATGGTAAAGCCGATGCCTGCTAGGCAACCGACCAAGCCCAGCCAGGTCCAGGTCATGCCCGGCGGCAGTTCGCACCAGCCCGCACGCACTAATAGCCAGGTGCTCAGCATCACGCCAATCGGCTTGCCCACTACTAAGGCGAGCATCACCCCAAACATCACGGTGAGCGAGCCTGTATCGCTGAGGTCCACGCCACCCAGGCTTACGCCAGCGTTGGCCAAGGCAAACAGCGGCATCACACCGTAGGCCACCCATGGGTGAAGCGCCGCTTGCACGCGAATAACCGGTGGCAGCAGTTCGCGTTGCGCGCTGCGCAGTTGTTGCACCGGCTTTAGCAGGTCGTGAGCGTCGGTGGAGTTGGCATCATTTTCATGTTGGCTGAGGCGATTGAGCGCACGCATCGCCCGATCGAGTGGGCGCTCCGTGTCCGGTCGAGAAAACACCGGCGTCATCAGGCCCAGTACCACGCCGGCCAGCGTTGGGTGTGCGCCGGTTTTCAGCAGGCCGAACCACAGTATTGCGCCGGGTAATACATAGGCGAAGGCTGAGCCAATGCCAATGAGTTGAAACGCCAGCACCAACAAGATGCCGGCGCCAGCAATCACAAAGCCGATTGGCTCCAGGCCACCGGAGTAGAAGAGGGCAATGATCAACACCGCGGCGATGTCGTCGATGATGGCTAACGCCAGTAGAAATACGCGCACCGACGGCGGAATGGATTTGCCCAACAGCGCCAGTACGCCCATGGCAAAGGCGATATCGGTGGCGGTCGGCACAGCCCAACCAGAACGCAGGGCGGGGTCGCTGTTAATAGCCAGATAGAACAGCGCGGGAACCAACACACCGCCCAGTGCAGCGGCCATAGGCAGGGTGGCAAGTTTCAGCGTGGCGAGGGCGCCTTCGTGAATTTCGCGGCGTATTTCCAGACCCACGACCAGAAAGAACACGGTCATCAAACCGTCGTTGATCCAGAAATGCAGGGACTGAGAAATCTGCCAATCGCCCAAGCCAATGCTTAGGGGCAGGTGCCAAAGATGGTGGTAACTGTCGGCTGCCGACGAGTTCGCCCAAATAAGGGCGATGGCAGCGGCGAGCATCAAAACGATGCCGCTGACGGCTTCGATATGGAGGAAATGCTCAAGCGCGCTAAAGGCTTTGTCTGCTACACGGCGGGCAGCCGGAAGGGCCTTGCTGGGGAGGTGTCGGTTCATGGTCGCTCACTTTTTCAGCTGTGTGGCGGCCCGACCAACACAAAAAACCTGCCTGACTACTAACCGCAGCCGCGACACCCGTGTGCAACCTTACACGCCGAGCACGCCTATGACCAGCCGCAGGGCCAGTCAGGACACCTGCTCATTCTCCAACTGCTTGAGCAATTGCTGTTTGGCGCCTTTCAGAATGCGGTCGGACAGCTCCGGGTCGGCCACGCTACGCGACAACATCAGAGCGCCGACCAGCGTTGAGAGCATAGCGATGCCCTGCTCAGTGGCATCCGGACCTTGCAGGTGCTCGGCCATTTTGGCCACGCGGCTCTCAACCATAGCGTCGGTGGTAGGGCTGGGTTGGCCGCGTTGGCCTAGCTCGGAACACAGGGTTGGCATCGGGCAACCTTTGCCCGGGTTGGCGCGGTGAGTGGCACTGAGGTAGTGGCGAATAAAGGTTGCCAGCGGCTGCTCTTCGCCGAAGGTTTTATCGACGCTGACTTGCAACTGCTCCACGGCAGCATCGAGAGCTTGTTGGACCAGATCGTCCTTGGATTTGAAGTGCGCATAAAAGCCGCCGTGCGTTAGCCCCAGGGCTTTCATCAGCGGCTGCAAACCGGTAACGCCGACGCCATCGCGGCGAAAGCGCTCGGAGGCTTCATTGATGATGCGTTGATGGGTTTGTGCCTTGTGGTCTTCGGAATAGCGCACGGCAACAACCTCCTATGACGTGAAATGCTGGCCGTAATTCTAACCCCATAAGCATCAACGGGGCCGTGAAATCGGCCAGCGGTATGTGTGCCCGCGCGTTGCGTTCTCCGTCATCCCTACTTAGCAGGCGTTGGAATACCCAGGTTTCAAACAGCCTCCAGCAGCGTCGCCACACCTTGCCCACCGGCAATGCACTGGGTAGCGATGGCGTAGCGGCCACCGGTGCGTTTCAGCAGCGCAGCCGCTTTACCGGTAATGCGCGCCCCGGTAGCGCCCAGCGGATGCCCCATGGCCAGCGCACCGCCATCGATATTGACCTTCGCCATGTCCAGGCCCAACTCGCGCACGCAGGCAATGGATTGGCTGGAGAACGCTTCGTTGATTTCCACCAGGTCGATATCGTTGATGCTCAGGCCTTCGCGTTGCAGCAGCTTATGGGTGGCGTGCAGCGGCCCCATGCCCATGATTTCCGGCGGGCAACCGGCGACGGCGATAGCTTTCACCCGCGCCAGAATGTCGAGGTTCCAGCGTTTGGCAAAGGCTTCGGTGCAGACAAACACCGCCGCGGCTCCATCGGTTAACGGCGAGGCCGTGCCAGCAGTAACGCTGCCGCCGAAAGCAGGTTTTAAGGTCGCCAATGCTTCGCTGTTGGTACCTGGGCGAATACAACCATCTTCGCTAACCAGCCCTTCAGGGGTGACGATGGGCACGATCTCCTCTTTGAAGTAACCCAGCTCGCGGGCTCTGGCTGCCTTGGCGTGAGAGTCCACGGCCATCAGTTCCTGCTCCTCGCGGCTGATGCCGTAAAGGCTGGCGACGTTTTCTGCGGTTTGCCCCATCGACATATACGCCTGGGGGAAGGTCTCGAGCAGACGCGGATTGGGCGAAATATTGAAACCGCCCATGGGCACGCGGGTCATCGACTCGACGCCGGCGCAGATAAACGCCTCGCCGGCACCGAGCAGAATCTGCCCGGCAGCAAAGTGCACGCCGGTCATGGACGAGCCGCAAAAGCGGTTAACCGTGGCGCCGCCGAGGGTATCGGGCAAGCCGGCGAGAAAGCTGGTGATACGCGCGATGTTCATGCCTTGCTCGGCTTCTGGGTAGGCGCAGCCCATGATCAAGTCTTCGATTTGCCGTGGGTCGATATCCAGGCGGCCAACCAATTCTTTCACCACCTGGGCGGCGAGGTCGTCGGGGCGCACATTGATCAGCCCGCCTTTACGGGCGAAGTGGAACGGTGAGCGGGCATAGCCGGCGATAACGATGGTTTGCATGGTCGGTCTCCAAGCGGCGTTAGCCGTGCATGTTCATGATGAGGCAGGTGGTGGAAGCGGTGGCGTAAAGCTTGTCCTCAACGTCGTACAGGCGTCCTTCGGCCAGTGCCGTGGAGCGACCAACATGAATAATCCGCCCCTCCGCGCGCACTGGGCCGACGGCGGTGGTCAGCGCCCGCACATAGCTGATGCGTAAATCGGTGGTGGTGTAGCCCTGGCCTTTGCTGAGCATGGTGTGAATGGCGCAGCCCAGGGCTGAGTCGAGCAGGGTGGCGATATAGCCACCGTGCACCGTTCCCAGCGGGTTGTAGTGCGTATCTTGCGGCGAGCCCTGAAAGATAAAGTGACCTGGGCTCCACTGGATGGGCGTCATGTGCATCGGCACATTGATCGGCGGGGCCGGTAATTGGCCGCTGCCGATGCCATCAAAGAACTCTTGCGGGCTCATGCTGGCTACTTCTTTAAGCGACAGGGTGCCGGGTGCAGCCATGCGGGCGCGCATCTCCTGGGCATCCGCCAGCCAGGCCTGGATTTTCTCGTCGCGGGTTTGGCTACTCATAAGGCACCTCGTTGAAAAACAATCGAACGCTCTGAAACAACGCCTACAGCCTAAATTACACTCGACATACAAACAATATGAAGGGTGTAATATAAGCGCCAAGCTAAGGGGCATAACTGCCATGACGTTGATCTGGCTGCTGCACACTTCATTTGCGTCTTTACTGCAAAGCGCATACACGCCAACCGTCTGCTGTGCACAGCACACCAGACGCCGCACCGCAGAATTCGAGACAGAGGAGTAACCCATGAGCAATTACGACGTTGTGATTATCGGTGGCGGCCCAGGTGGCTATAACGCGGCGATTCGCGCTGGCCAGTTGGGGTTGAAAGTAGCCTGCGTAGAAGGGCGGGAAACCCTTGGCGGTACCTGTTTGAATGTCGGCTGCATGCCTTCGAAAGCGCTGCTGCATGCCTCTGAACTGTACGCGGCGGCGGTAGGTCCGGAGTTCGCCAAGTTGGGCATTGAGGTCAAGCCCACGCTGAATCTGGCGCAGATGATGAAACAGAAAGACGAAAGCGTGACCACGCTGACCAAAGGTATCGAATTTCTCTTTCGCAAAAACAAGGCCGAGTGGATCAAGGGCTGGGGCCGTATAGACGGGCCGGGCAGGGTGGTGGTGAAAGCCGCCGACGGCAGCGAACAGGTGCTGACGGCCAAAGACATCGTGATCGCCACCGGCTCCGAGCCGACGCCGTTACCCGGGGTAACCATCGACAACAAACGCATCCTCGACTCTACCGGCGCGCTGTCGCTGCCTGAGGTGCCCAAACACCTGGTGGTAGTCGGTGCCGGGGTGATCGGCCTGGAATTGGGTTCCGTATGGCGTCGCCTTGGCAGTGAAGTGACCGTGGTGGAATACCTCGACCGGATTTGCCCGGGGCTGGATATGGAAACGGGCAAAACCTTTCAGCGCTCCCTGGCCAAACAGGGCTTCAACTTTAAGCTCAGCAGCAAAGTCAGCAGTGCCAAGGCCAGCGCCAAAGGCGTGACGGTGGAGATTGAACCGGCGGCTGGCGGTGCTAAAGAAACGCTTAACGCAGATTACGTGCTGGTCGCCATTGGCCGCCGGCCGTTTACCCAGGGGTTGGGCCTGGAAACCGTCGGCATCACCGCAGACAAACGCGGCATGCTGGAAAACCAAAAGCACCGCTCCGGCGTACCGGGCATTTGGATTATTGGCGACGTCACCTCCGGGCCGATGCTGGCGCACAAGGCCGAAGACGAAGCGATTGCCTGCATTGAGCAGATCGTCGGCAAGGCCGGCGAGGTGAATTACGAGCTGATCCCCAACGTCATCTACACCAAACCTGAGGTCGCTGCGGTAGGCAAAACCGAGGAGCAATTAAAGGCCGAGGGGCGCGCCTACAAGGTGGGAAAATTCCCCTTTGCCGGGAATAGCCGGGCGAAGATCAACCACGAAAGCGAGGGCTTTGTGAAAGTGCTGGCTGACGAGCGCACGGATGAAATCTTAGGCGTGCACCTGATCGGCCCGAGTGTCAGTGAACTGATTGGCGAGTACTGCGTGGCGATGGAGTTTGCCGCGTCGGCGGAAGACATTGCGCTGACTTGCCACCCGCATCCAACCCGCTCGGAAGCCCTACGTCAGGCGGCCATGAATGTAGATGGTTGGGCTATGCAGGCCTGATAACGGTATCGACCATGACGGTGCCGCGCCCGTTTGCGCGCAGGTCAATCGTCGGGGTCGATAATGCCTTCGCGCACGGCGTACAGCACCAACCCTGCCACATCATGAATACGCAGCCGCTTCATGATTTGCGCGCGGTGCGCTTCTACTGTCTTCACGCTCAGGCCTAAGCCCTCGGCAATCAAACGGGTGGTCACACCGCGGCTGATCAATCGCAAAATCTCGATCTGCCGTTCAGTCAGACTCTGCTCCGCCGGTCGCAGCGCAAGGTGGGCGCGCCCCAGTGCTTGTTCGATCACGGGGGCAGCAATGGCCGAGCTGAGATAGCGCTGGCCTCGACCAACGGCATTTAGCGCCAAGTGCAATTCATCAATGGCGGCATCTTTAAGAAGGTAGCCACGCGCGCCATTTTCCAGGGCGGAAAACACCACATCAGCCTCCGCGTGCATCGACAGCATCAGCACCCTGGAATCTGGCGCTGCGCTGGCCAGTTCCAAAAGCGCGTCCAGGCCGCTGAGGCCGCTCATGGTTACATCGAGAAGGATAATGTCCGGCCGCAATTGCTGCGCCATGCTCACCGCTTGGCGGCCATCCTCAGCTTCGCCCACCACCTCATAGCCAGGTAGGGAGTTGACCATCGCGCGCACGCCGACGCGGATCAACGCATGATCATCGGCCAGCAGTAAGCGGCAGGTCATGGAAAGCGGCGTAGGCGTTTTAGCGGAAGGGTTAGAAGGGGCAGTAAATAGTGCATGGCTGGACTCCTGTCGGGGCTGCCGCACTTGAGGCGGCAGTGCAATGCAGAGCTCGACGTGGCTCCGCTTCCTTTAGTAGTGAGTGACGAATAGCGCGAAGGTTCGGCTGAACAGGCCTGCCGCTTATCGTCACCCGAGGTAGGTAACGATAGACGACTATGGACTAGCTTGAATAGTGGCCCAGTGACATCTTTTGCCTTCAATCGCCGTGCTAGAGCGGTTTGGCGCCATTCGTTGATATTTTTTGGCATCGATTCGGGTCGCCCGGGTGTATCGGATAACAAACCGACATCAGCGCGCCGCATGGCCGCGCAGGTTTCGCCACCTAAGCCACGTTTACGCCGTTAGCAATGCGGCATTTCCTCTACAGCGGTGAGGTGACATATCGCGCCTTTTACAAGAGAACTTCGATGTTTCGCGAGCCTACAAAACTATGACTTCGGCGCAAATAGTAATTATAAGTTGGGGCGCAAATCCTAAATTTTGCTATGGCTAGTCAGTGTAAGTGACTGTTCGTTTTTAGTCGTAGGCTGCTTCCGCTTGAACTACGGCTGTATTTATTTTTTGGTTATATTGGTTGACTATTGAAAGTGTTGGGGTGTGAGTTGTGTTAGTAAAATAGTTAAGCCTCGGAGTTGGTTATGGGTGCTAGAGCGGGGGGTAATGAACTTGTTATGAATATAAATAATAAAATATGGCCGCTTGCGCTAGATGAGTTCTCTGGAGCGTATAAGACCTTTTCTTTAGTTCCGCAAAAAAGTCTGCAAGTAAAGTGTGTGGCGATATTTGTTATTGTCCTATTTGTAGTCGAGTTTCTGGCTTGCAACGAAGCGCTGGCTATTCGTGAAGGTTCGTCTTCAGCCGTATCCTGGGTTGTGAGGGTTATTAACGTAAACAATAATAAGCAGACTGACGGCTGTACGGGGGCAGCCGTCACTGCACAAATAATAGTTACTGCTCAACATTGCAAGGCACATGCGGTGGTCTTCGGTGGGCGTACGATATTGCTCGATAGCATCCATGACGTTTCCGGGACACAAGCGAGATTATTGGTGCTCAGTACACCGGTAGCCCTTGATGAATATGCCCAATTGGGTGAGGACTTTATCGCGAACGGTTTCGTCCGCTCTGGCACGATGGGTGCGGTCTATGGGTATGGTCCACAATTAAACGGTGAACAGCGGAAGTTAAATGTAAGCGTGAGTTCCCACCGCGACGCAGAAGGTGAAGAGATTTTTACTGTGGCGTCTATTGGCGGGGCACTTGAGCATGGTGACTCAGGCGGGCCGTTAATTATCGACGGACACATGGTAGGCGTGTTGTTGGGGGCTGAACGCGGTAGCAATGGTAATTTAGCCACTTATGATGGGCTTTCACGAGCGTTGAAGCCGATTGTTTCGTTGGATCGCTACATACATGCGCGCGCCTTTATGGCGTCGGACCTATGAGACAGTGCGATTACGTAAAGCAATATGCATACTGCGTAATTGGGCGCTTGATTTGCTCTGTTACGGACTTGCAGGGTGCATCGATATTGACTAAATGCATGTTTTTTGCAGGTTTGTGAAGGATTTTTCGATCGCGCATTTTTTGCGGTGAGTGGCGTTTGCTGGGATGGTTCGGGCAATTGTGAGCCCCATTTATTGCGATTAGTCGATGGCTATGCTTATCAAGGGAATCGCAAGTTTTGGTGTTAGGTCTTAATTTAAACGCCGAGGTCTCAAGGTTATTTTTGACAGTAAAAAGGCAGCATATTGAAGTTTTCAGAGCATTCAGGAATGCACTTCGGCGCACTACTTGGTCTGGTTCTCTGGGCAGGCGCGTTGTTGGTTGCCCATCCGGCTCAGGCTATTGTGGGTGGTTCGCCTTCATTCAAACCTTGGGTTGTAGGAGTGATAAATGTTGAGCATGGTATTTTGAAGACGGTTTGTTCGGGCGCAGCTGTCAGCGCGCAACTTGTCATCACCGCCAAGCATTGCGCCGCCAGTGCAGTGGTTTTCGCCAATCGCACGGCGACCATTGCAAGTCGGCATGATATTCCCGGGGAAGGCAGAGATACTTCGATTCTTGTTCTGACTGCGCCGCATCCTTTAACCGAATACCCACTATTGTCTCGTGTTGAAGAGCCCATAATATTACCAGGCACGGTCGGCAGTGTTTATGGCTATGGCTCGGTGTTTAGCGAAATCCGAGAACAACGAGAGTTGAAATTTACCGTAAGCGCGAGCTCGGATGGTTCTGCGAATTTGCAGGCCGATGGAGTGACCGAGGCTGGTGATTCAGGTGCGCCGTGGGTTATCAATGGTGAGCTGGTTGGTGTTCATCATGGCGAAGATAAAGGCTCCGGGGCATACGATTTTGATTCGATTTGGTATGGGTTGGACATGATAAATGAGCTTGAGTACCAGCTTAAAGCACGTGCCTTATCTGCCACTGAATTATAGATTGGCTGGCCACGGTCAACGCCAGCAGTGCATTAATACGTCAAGCAGGATGATGTTCTGATTTTTCAGAAAACGACTATTTGCGTGTAATACTTTTCTTGTTGTGTGTGCATATTTGGAATAATTCAAGTCGCGACTGCTCCTCTTCTTAATAATTCTAGCGGTGTTCTTTTGCATTAGGCTAATAGCTTGCCGAGGCGCGATTTTGTTTGATTTTTGGGTCGGTTTGGGAGCTGTCATAAATAGGTTATGCTGCATTTTATCTATGTAAATGCCACGCCGTTGATGCTTTTGTTTTTCTGTTTTTGCTCTAGATCAATATTGTTCTTGAAGTGGAGTTGTAATGAATATTTCGCGGCTCATACCTGTAGTGAAAAATACCTTGAAGAGAATTACGCAAAAAAAGTATGTTTTGCGTTTTGTGTTAGGCAGACTGGAAAGAAAGTTGCTGGTTTATCACCATGCCGACGTATTAATAGAATAGCCACTTTGTTAAACACCCAGTGGGCGCTCGTGGTAGGCGCTTTTATAGCGTGGTGCCGCGCCTGTTCAGCTAGGAGTAAGACGGTTCAAGCCGGCGTGATTGCGGTGTTGTGCATAAGCGCGCTGTTAGCCTGTCCTACGACACAGGCTGTTTCAGGCGGCTCTGCTTCAACAGTGCCTTGGGTTGTACAAGTCGTTGGTACGGTTAACGGGCAGCCCGACTCTGCCTGCTCCGGCGCCGCCATCAGCGCCCAAGTCATCATCACCGCAAAGCACTGTAAAGCAGATTTTGTTGCTTTTGCCGACCGTAATGTGTCGGTTATTAGTCGCCACGACTTGCCGGTGAGGGATGCCCAGCTACTCGTTCTGGCTGCGCCATATGCACTTGCCGAGTACCCCAGGCTGGGGGCCAACCATGTAGCAGAGAATTGGGCGTATTTACCCGGCACTATGGGGACATTTTACGGATATGGGGCCAGCTATCCCGGCATTAAGAACCGGTTAAACCTGCGGCTGAGGCATCACGGGCCTACCCCCGCTTCAAGCGAAGAGCTGGTGATGGCTGCCGACTCTGGGGAGCTCAACAGGGGGGATTCAGGAGGGCCACTGGTGATCGACGGTGTACTAGTTGGGGTTTTTAGCGGTCCTGGAATCAATCTTGACGATAAAAGTAGCGTGTACCACTTTGTCGGGCTTTCGCTTGCGTTGTCGCGTATCGCTGAGTTGCAAAACAGGCTTAGAGCGAAGAGTTTCGTCGCCTCGGAACTATGAGCCTAGTTGCATGCGCGTGTTGAGGGTTAGACAACAGACACGTCCTGCTGGCGCATTTACGTTGCCCGCGCATATTGAATGATCACCTTGGGCAAGTTCGCTAACGCCTCGGTGCTTTGCGCCGCGTCTAGGCGGATAGCTTCTTTGGGCATGCCAAATACCACACAGCTGGCCTCGTCTTGGGCCACTGTGCGCGCGCCGGCTTCGCGCATGGTCAGCAGGCCACGGGCGCCGTCGTCGCCCATGCCGGTCATGATGATGCCCAGGGCATTATGCCCAGCGTGTTTGGCCACCGAGCGAAATAGCACGTCCACTGAGGGTTTGTGGCGGTTCACGGGTGGGCCGTCGAGCACTTCTACAAAGTACTGCGCGCCGCTGCGTTTGAGCTGCATATGTTTGCCGCCCGGCGCCACCAGGGCCAGGCCTGGGCGCACGCGGTCCATGTGCTTGGCTTCACGCACGTCAATGGCACATACGCTGTCCAGGCGTTGGGCGAAGGCGGCGGTAAATTTCTCCGGCATATGTTGAACGATGACAATGCCCGGGCAACCCGCTGGCAATTGCCGCAACACGATTTCCAGCGCTTGCGTGCCGCCGGTTGATGTACCGAGTGCGACCACTCGGTCGGTAGTGGTGAGTGCTAGCTTTTCTACCACCTCGGTAGCAGGGGCGGCGTTGACGTGCTTGGCCACGGTCGGTTTATCGGCAGCCGGCTTCGCCGGTGCATTGCGTGGCATGGTTTGTGGCTGGCTGCGCGCCGCAATTTCAATCTGGCGGATCAGCTCACCGGATAGCTGCTGCAAGCTGTCTTTCAGCCCCAGTTTGGCTTTGGTAAATACCCCCACGGCACCGGCGGCAAGTGCGTCCAAGGTGATGGCGGCGCCGGCTTCGGTCAGGGTTGAGCAGATAATCGACGGGGTCGGGCGCTCGGCCATGATTTTGCGCAGAAAGGTGATGCCATCCATGCGCGGCATCTCCACGTCCAGCACCAACACGTCGGGCCACTCTTTGCGCATTTTGTCCAAGGCAAACAGTGGGTCGGCGGCCTGGCCGATGACTTCGATGTTGGGGTGGCTCTGCAGGCACGCGGTAAGCACCTGACGCACCAACGCCGAGTCGTCGACGATAAACACCTTGATCGGCCGATTATGAGGCATGGCGTGGGTCCATTATTTGGCTAACCGTTCAAACACGGAAGGGCGCATGGCGCGCAGGGGCAAGTTGAAGCCGTGCAAGCTTTCGGCATGGCCGATAAACAGCAGACCGCCTGGATTCAGACGTTCCACCAAACGCTGGGTGATGGCTCGTTTCTCCTCTTGGGCAAAATAGATCAGCACATTGCGCAGAAAAATCACGTCAAACGGACCAACCCCGCTAGGCAGCGGCCGCATCAGATTGATCTCGGCAAAGGTCACGCGGTGACGTAATTCCTGGCTTATACGGAACAAACCCTCGCTGTCTTCAACGCCGCGCAGGCAGTGGCGCTTTAACCAGTCGGCGGGAAGTTTGTCCGCCTGCTCCATCGGGTAGGTGCCGCGCCGCGCTGTTTCCAGCACGCGGCGGCTCAGGTCGCTGGCGAATATCGACCAATCGGGGCTGCGCGCATGTTCGGCTGCGACCATGGCCATGGTGAACGCTTCCTGCCCGGAGGAGCTGGCGGCGCTCCACATATGGATCGGCCGGCGCTGTTTGCTTAGCCACTCGCCGAGTAATTGAAAGTGTTGGGGTTCGCGTAAAAAGTAGGTTTCGTTGGTGGTCAGCAGGTCAATCACCAGGCGCCGCTCTTCTTGTTCGGCGGGGTTGTTGATGAGCTGGATGTACTCGGCATAGCTATTGAGCTGCAGGACACGCAAACGGCCCATCAAGCGCCCAGCCATCATCGTGCGCTTGGTGTCGGTCATGCGAATGCCCGAGGCCTGCAGCATCATTTGCTGCAGGCAACGAAAATCGCTGTCGGTGAGTTTGGGCAGGCCCGCAGTGTGCATCAGCTGGCCTGCCGGGCGATGCTCAACTGGCGAATATCGTCCAACGAAAGCACTCGGCGCACATCCAACACGATGGTAAAACCACGGTCATCGCGGGCCATGCCGGCAATAAAATCGGTGTTGATGCCGGCGCCAAAGGGCGGCGCCGGCTCCACCGTGTCGGTATCGATATCCAGCACCGCGTCCACGGCATCCACCACCAGGCCAATGCGCTGCTCTTGTTCGTCAAGGTTGAGTTCGATGATGACAATGCAGGTGCGTTTATTGGCGATGCTCAGCGGCATGCCAAAGCGCGCTGCTAGGTCGAGCACTGGCACCACATTGCCGCGCAGGTTGATTACGCCATGGATAAAACTGGGCATCATCGGCACGGTGGTGATTTGTCCGTATTCGATAATTTCCCGTACCAGATCAATCGGCAACGCATAGCGCGCGTCGCGAACCCGGAACGACAGATGTTGCACGCTCCCGGTCTCGGCTGCGGCACTGGCTTGTAGGTGAGGCATGGCTTGGCTACTCAGTGCTTAGTTGAAGTTCACAAACTGGCCTTCATCGGCCAACCCTTGCCCCGGTTTGCGTGGCTCCTGGCGGCGTAGTTCGCGCACGTTGTTGTGGTTGCGTGGCGGCGCAGCTTTGTGACTGCTAGAGGGGTTTTGCCCATCAAGGCGGAAGTAGCCAATCAGCTCCTGCAGTTGGCTGGCCTGGGCATTCATTTCTTCGGCAGTAGCGGCCAGTTCTTCCGAGGCAGAGGCGTTTTGCTGGGTGATCTGGTTCATCTGGCCCATGGCGATATTGATCTGCCCGGCACCGCTGGACTGCTCTTGCGACGCGGCAGTGATCTCCTGCACCAGGTCCGAGGTTTTCTGGATATTCGGCACAATCTCATCCAGCAGTTTGCCGGCTTGTTCGGCCAGGCTCACGCTGTTGCTTGCCACCCCACCGATTTCCTGTGCGGCTACTTGGCTGCGCTCGGCCAGCTTGCGTACTTCAGCGGCTACGACAGCGAAGCCTTTGCCATGGTCGCCAGCGCGTGCGGCTTCAATGGCGGCGTTAAGGGCCAGCAGGTTGGTCTGGTAGGCGATGTCGTCAATGATGCCGATTTTGGCCGCGATCTGTTTCATCGCCTGAACCATTTCGCGCACAGCCTGGCCGCCTTGCACGGCGTCGTTGGCGGCTTTGCCGGCAATGCCATCGGTGATCTGCGCGCTTTCGGTGTTTTGTGCAATGGAGGCCGACATCTGCTCCACGGATGCCGTGGTTTCTTCCACGCTGGCAGCTTGTTCAGTCGCGGCCTGGCTCAGCGATTGCGAGGTGGCGCTGACTTCTTCGGACGCCGACGACAGCGAGTCGGCGGCGCTGCGCACATCGCTCATTACCGCGCGCAGGCGTTCGGTCATATTCTGCATGGAGGCCAGCAGCTTGCCGGTTTCATCCTGGCTGTCGACGGTAATGTTTACGCTCAAATCGCCTTCGGCCAGGCTATTGGCCACACCTACCGCACGGTTTAACGGCCGGGTGATGCTGCGGGTTACCAGAATGCCAATGGCAAAGCCCAGGGCGGCGGCAATCAGTACCAACACAATCATTTGCGTGCGCGAATCCAGGTAGATGGTGGTAATGGCGTCATTGGCTTCGGCGGCGCGTTGTTTTTTCTGCTCCACCAGCATGGCGATGCTTTCGTCTGCCGCTTTGCCGTCAATGCGCAGTTGTGGCAGTAAAGCGGTGACTTCACTGGCTTCGGCAAAACGGCCGGACGCTTTGTTCGCATCCAGCATGCGCACTGCAGTTTGTTCGTAGCTCGCCAGTTCCTTGGTTAGTTTTTCCAGTTCTGCCAGCGACTCTGGTCGATTGAAACTGGAGCGTGCTTTATCAAGGTTCTCGTGCATATTTTTCAGTGCGTCACGTACCTGTTGCGCAGTGCGTTCGCGCTCCTCGGCGTCTGTCGCCAGCATATTGCTGCGCAGATGGCGGCCGGCGTACACCAGGTACAAGTTGGCGGTTTGCATATTGCTCAGGGCGCTCATTTCGCGCTCATACATTTTGTCCGACAGCTCATTGACCTTGCTCAAATTGACGATGCCTAGGGCCCCCACCGCAGCGGTCAGCAGCACCACCAGGGTAAAGCCGGCGATCAGGCGTACGCCGATCTTTAAATTACGTATCGAGTTCATGGGGTGTCTCCTAAGAGCCGGTAAGGTCCGGTCGCGGTTGGTTGGCGCGCGAGTCGGTCTCGACGCTGCGGTGCAGGGTGTTAAACAGGTTGGCAATATCCAGAATCAGGGCGATCTGCCCGGAACCGAGAATGGTGGAGCCGCTGATGCCTTGCAGGTGCTGGAACAGCAGGCCCAGGGGCTTGATCACGGTTTGCAGCTCGCCGTGCAGGTGGTCGACGATCAGGCCGGCCTGCTGGCGGCCAAAGTTGACCACGACGATATTGCGCCGCGTGCTATGGCTGGCCGGCAAACCGAAGTGCGCGGCCAGGTCGATACACGGCAGCGGCTTACCGCGCAGCTCTATGTAACCGTAGGTGCAACTGGCCAATTGGCTGGCATCCAGCTCAAGGCATTCGGTGACCAGGTCCAACGGCACCACCAAATGTTCATCACCAAGGCTGACCAGAAAGCCATCGATAATCGCCAAGGTCAGCGGCAAACGAATGCGAAAGGTGGTGCCGCGGCCTAACACCGAGTCGATATCAATGCTGCCGCGTAGGGCGTCGATGGCGCTGCGCACCACGTCCATGCCGACACCTCGGCCGGAGAGGTCAGACACCGCGTCGGCGGTGGAAAAGCCCGCAGCAAAAATCAGCCGTTGAATATCGTGCTCAGACATATTTGCTTGGGCGTCGATCAGCCCACGGGCGATGGCTTTCTCGCGGATGCGTGCGGTATTCAGGCCATGGCCGTCGTCACTGACTTCAATCACGATCATGCCGGACTCGTGGTAAGCGTTGAGCAGCAACGAGCCTTGCGCGGGTTTGCCTGCCGCCGCCCGTAGCTCGGCACTTTCGATGCCATGGTCGATGGCATTGCGTACCAAGTGGGTGAGGGGGTCGGCCAGCCGGTCGATCACCGACTTATCCAGCTCGGTGTCGGCGCCGCGTATATCCAGGCGGATATCCTTACCCAGCTGTTCGCTAACGTCGCGTACCACTCGGTGAAAGCGGTTAAAGGTGTCGCCGATCTCGATCATGCGCATTTTCAGCGCCGCCTCGCGAATCTGCTCGACGTGCTGGTTAACCGTTTGTGTACTTTCCACGCACAGCGCGTTGCCGTGTTTTTGTGCTTGCAGTTGCGCTCCGGCCGCGCTGATCACCAGTTCGCCGACCAAATTGATCAATTCATCCAACTTGTGTGCAGCCACGCGAATCGGCGCTTCCTGCACGCGCTTATCCCGTGAGGCTTTTTGCTTGGCCAGTGCGGCGTCTACCGCTTTGGGGGCGACCATGCCTTGGCTGACCAACACTTCACCCAGCGCCGGTTTCACTTCGCTGGCAGCCGCTTGCAGGTTAAGCCCGGTTTGCAGCTCGTTTTCGGTAAGCAAGCCGGCACTGACCAATATCTGGCCGATACGCGCATCGCTTTCGGGGAGTTGTTGAATCAGCTTCAGGTAGTCATCCAGCGCGCTGTCTGGCGGCAGGATATGCAGCGTGCAGAAGTCGCGGATAAATTCAAAAACGTCTTCGATCTCGGTTTTGCTGGCCGCGCTTTGCAGGTCGATTTCCAGCCCCAGGTAGCAGCTTTCCGGGTCGAGGTCGGCCAGCGCCGGCAGGGTGTCGTCTATCAGTGCCAGGTGGGTGATTTCACCGAGGCGGTCGAGGTAACGCACAAAGGCGGCCGGGTCGAAGCCATTGCGCAGCAGGTCAGCATGAAAACGCAGGGAAATATGCCAGGCACCGCCGGTACCAGGCGCAGCCGCTTGATGGCTGGACGCTTCGCTAGCGGCCGCTTCGGGCGCGCCAGCAGTAATGCCATGCTCAGCGCCGGCATGCTGGGCGAGGATGGCCAGCAATTGGTTCTGATGCTCTTCATCTACGGGTAGTTCACCGGTTTGCGGGTCGATCAGGGCAACCATCGAGGCTACTTCATCCAGGCAGCGCAACAGCACGGAAATCAGCGCTGGGCTTAACGTGCCAGCACCGTCGCGCACCGTCATCAGCAGGTTTTCCAGATGGTGGGTAAAACTCACCAACGGTGTCAGCGAAAACAGCCCAGCTGAACCTTTGATGGTGTGCATGGCGCGAAACAGGCCGCTAAGCGCCTCTTCATCAGCGGGCGACTGATCCAGCTGCAGCAGGTATTCCTCGGCCTGTTCTGTCAGCTCACGGGCCTCTTCGATAAAACCCAGCAGCAGTTGGGTCCACTGTTCGCCGTTAAGCATGGCTTGGGCCCTCAGGCCTTGGCTGCCGGGGAGGGCAGCAAGTGGGGGAGGCGCAGCAGTTCAAGCAGCTCGCGCACGCCGGTGGCTGGGTTGCAGGTTTCCAAGGCAATGCCCACCTGCAACAAGGACTTATGCAGCGCCAGTAACAACTGCACGCCAGCGGTATCCAACTCTTCCACCTCGCTCAGGTCCAGCCGCCAGGCCGGCGCCCGGCTTTCGCTGTGCAGCACCGCGGCCAGTTCGCTGTGGGCCTGACTGACTTCGTAAATGGTCAGGCTGCCGCTGATGGCGAGTTGGCCAGGAGCCGATTGGCTTAGTTGAAACATCTCAGCTCACCAGCTTTTCAACAGCGGCCAACAACTGCGCCGGTTGAAAGGGTTTAACAATCCACGCCCGTGCGCCGGCGGCCTGACCTTCGGCCTTTTTGCTTTGCTCGCTTTCGGTGGTGAGCATAACGATGGGGGTGAATTTGTATTCCGCGCGCTCTTTCAGCGCCTTGACCAAGCCAATGCCATCGAGGTTAGGCATGTTCACGTCACTGATGATCAGGTTGATCTTTTGCCCAGTCAGCTTGGCTAGCGCATCGCGGCCATCAACGGCCTCGATCACTTGGTGGCCGGCGCCGGTCAGGGTCATCTTCACCAGTTGGCGCATGGACGAGGAGTCGTCAACGATAAGAATGGTTTTGGCCATGGGGCAGGGCTCCGTACAGCAATTAATAGGGGTTAGAAAAAGGTGATGTCGTCTTGCGCCGCACGCGAGCTTGAGGCGCTGCGGCGACCGCCGCGTTCCTCGTCGGTGGTGAATTGGCGACGCAATTCACTTAGCCAACGCTGCGGGTCGGTGATGATCGGATCTTGTTCATTGAGGGCGCTGTGCAGGCGCTGCATGTCGCTTTGCAGATGGTCGAGCATCTGGTCGGAGCGATCCTGGAACTGCAGGCTGACGATGATTTCCTGAATGTCCCCTTGGGTAACGCGGGTGTCCTGTTGCAGTTGCAGCGAGCTGTTGGTCAGCTCGTCGAGGTTGGCGCTTAGGCCTTGCATAATTTCGCCAGTGACCTGGTCGAGGTAACGCAGGTTGTTTTCTTCATTGGCCGACAGCTGATCGGCCGCGCTTACGGTGGCGCTGATGGCTTTATTGATCTCGCCAACCTTTTCCACCATGCGCTGGCCGGTTTCGGCTGACAGGCTGGAAAGCTTGCGCACCTCATCGGCCACGACCGAAAAGCCGCGGCCATATTCACCGGCACGGGCGGCTTCGATAGCGGCGTTCAAAGCAAGAAGGTTGGTTTGGCTGGCGATGTTTTGCACATGCTTGGACATGCTCTGCAATTCGCTGGCGTAGCTATTCAGGTGGCCAACGGTGGCTAGCAGTTCCTTGCGGTTGCCGCTGGCGGCATGGAACGCGCTGGTGACTTCGTTCAACCGGCCGTTGGCAGCGCGCAAGCTGTCGCCAATACCACTATTGCCTAGCACGCCTTCGGAGCGATTGAGGGTTTGTTGCAGACGGTCGGTAAGGCTGGCAAAGCGCTCAAACAGCGCGCTAACGTTGCTGCCCAGCAACTGGCGGACCTGGCCGAGGTTATCGGTCCAGGTTGGCACTACAGCGTTGAGCAGCGGCTGGCTGTCCAGCGCCTTGGGGGTGTCAGCTACGGTAATGGCCGTAACCTCTGGCGCCTTGGTCGGGCGCAGAAAAAAACCAGCGACGCCAGCTAGCGCAGCACCGCCAGCGGTGAGCCATGGCAGAGTCAGGCCAAGGCCGGCGAAGCTAAGGACAACTCCAAGGTACAGCGCGCAATAAGCCACCACAGACAAATTCCCGGCGAGTTCAGGTGTGGCTGATTCTAGGCAGGCGGATAAAGGGGCTGAAATCGGGGCACCCCCTAGGGGGCGACTAAGGGTTTTCCCCTATAAAGCTTTGCCCGGCGCTGTCGATCCGCGCGCTACCGGGCATGCGTGCAAGTGGCCTGGAGCGCGCTCGAGGCGATATCAAGAACAACTCCTCCGGCGTGCGCCAGGACAATGGTCTAACGAATAAAAGTTCCCCGTGAAAGATTGTATTCGGCGGTGGGTTGTTTCTGTGCGTAGTAGCTGCGTATTGCTTGTTTAATAACCCGTGTACACGCTTAGGCTGTTTGCCGAGTTGTAATGCCTAGTTATTGATAACTTGCATCGCGGGCAGTCAGGGAGCGTAATTCATCATGAACACAGCAATTGGCGCAGTTGTTTTGGCGGCGGTATGGGCAGGTGTTTTATACACGCCCGATTCAGCTCAGGCGATTTCGGGCGGGTCGCCCTCAAGCGTACCGTGGCTGGTAAAAGTGTTAGGCGTGCGTACCGATGAAGGCGACAAGATATGCGTAGGCACGGCGATCAACGAACAGATGATTATTACCGCGACGCACTGTCAAGCCAGTGCAGTGATATTTGCCGAGCAAACGGCCACGCTGTCGAGCATCCATGATATTGCGGGTACAGATATTAGCGTGCTGGTTCTTACCGCCTCCCATCCACTCTCGCAATACGCTACGTTAGCGGCGCCACAGAGCGGACAAAATCAATTTTATCCACCCGGTACTGTGGCCACCGCATATGGTCTCGACTCGAGCAACAAACGTTTGCAGAAGGGGCTGAACCTCAACGTGCTGAGCCACGAAGTTCCCGATTATTCCACCGAAGTATTCAATATGAATAGCGCGGATGGGCGCCTGGAACTGAGCGACTCTGGTGGCCCGTTAACCATAAAAGGATTGCTGGTTGGAATCGCGCATGCCAGCGCAACAAATCCAAACGACAGTACGCCAATTTATATATTCCACGGTATTTCACCGGCACTGGAGCGGATTGCGGAGTTGGATTATCTGCGTAAAGCGAAACGCTTCGTTGCTGCGGAGCTTTAAGTTTTTTCTGGTTAATAGGGCGTTGAGAGGGGCGAGAGGTGCAAAGTGCGAATGGCCGGCAAAAAGCCCTGACCGCAGCAGTATCGCCCAAGCCCAGACGAACAGTGCCAGACGCTAGTACATAGGAATAACTAAGTACTCAACTGTTTACGGCTATCAAGGCGGCTTGAAAACAGCGCAAAAAAAGGAGGTTGTCGTGGAGACACCACGGTCTTAACGAATCTGTTAAGGGCGAAAGGATACAAGAAGCCTTTTACGTGTCCGGCCGAAATGGCGTTATTCAGGTGGGCGATTCCGGCGGGTCGCTTATTGTTAACGGCTTTTTGCTTGGCGTCATAACCGAGGTCCGCTTACACACTTCGGAAGATAGCCCCATGGCGTTCATCAGTGGACTTTCCCCGGGTTTTCTGTGATTGAGCAGGCGGAGAGATACCACAAGGCGCGTGCGTTTATTATCTCGGAGCTTTAACTACGCGTAGCCCGTGCCTTTGCCCCGCGCCAAACAGCGTGTTTGGCGGCGGCCCCATTTGACGCTCAACCCCCAACCCTCTACCCTGCGTGCCTTGCTTCAGGTGCCGCCTTTAGGCGGTGAAACAGGGAAGTCGGTCCCATTTCACGTTAAGGCGACGGCGTCTGGTTTTGCTGCGTTACAAACAGACTGGCAATGCTTTTGGCCAAAGCCAACTGCGCTGACTGCCTGTTTTCGCCTTGCATAACCGCGCCTCGTGATGTTCTAACGCGATATGGCGGAATCCGACGCTGCCCCCGCAACGGTAATTGAGCTGAAAACCTGCACGAGCCACTGTGAACACACGGGAAGGCGCGGTTTTCTGTTGGCCCTGTTTGGCCACGCTCATAAGCCCGGAGACCGGCCTGGTGCAGTTCCATGGCATTGCGGAGGGCTTTGTCTGGCGTCGGTTGGCTGTGTCTTGAGCCGCCGTGCGTCTGCCATTCTCCGCTAGCCTCAATTGAGCGTTGACCTTGGGTCCAGCAGAGGTAAGAGATGAGCGAATCCGCAGAGCGCGACGCCCGCCACAAAGCGCGCATGGCCCGCAAAAAAGCCCTGATCGACGAAAAAATCGCCCAAGCCCAAGACGAATACGGCCTGTTGCTGGTGCACAGCGGCAATGGCAAAGGCAAAAGCAGCTCGGCGTTTGGCATGGTGGCGCGGGCCTTGGGCCATGGCATGAAAGTCGGCGTGGTGCAGTTCATTAAGGGTGCCGCCAGCACCGGCGAGGAGAAGTTCTTCCGCCGCTTCCCCGAAGAAGTCAGCTACCACGTGATGGGCGAGGGCTACACCTGGGATACCCAGGACCGCCAACGCGATATCGACAAAGCCGTCGCCGCCTGGGCCGTGGCCAAGCAATTGCTCAACGACCCGGCCATTGGTCTGGTGGTACTCGACGAGCTAAACATCGCCCTGAAACACCACTACCTCGACCTCGACACCGTACTCGCCGATATCGGCGGCCGCCCGGAGTTTCAGCATGTAGTGGCTACCGGCCGCGGTGCGCCGCCGGCGTTGATTGAAGCGGCGGATACCGTCACCGAGATGGGCATGATCAAGCACGCCTATAAAGCCGGCGTTAAGGCCCAGGCCGGGGTGGAGTTTTGACCTCTACCACTTCACATAGCTGCCCGGCGCTGTTGATTGCCGCGCCAGCTTCCGGCCAGGGTAAAACCACTGTTACCGCCGCCTTGGCGCGCTTGCATACGCGCCAAGGCAAACGGGTGCGGGTATTTAAATGCGGGCCGGATTTTCTCGACCCGATGATTCTCGCCCGCGCCAGCGGCGCGCCGGTGTACCAGTTGGATTTGTGGATGGTCGGCGCCGAAGAAAGCCGGCGCCTGTTGTGGGAAGCGGCCGCCGAGGCGGACCTGATTCTGATTGAAGGGGTGATGGGCCTGTTTGACGGCACGCCGTCGGCGGCCGACCTGGCGCGGCATTTCGGCGTGCCGGTGCTGGCCCTGATTGACGGCTCCGGCATGGCGCAAACCTTCGGCGCTATGGCCCACGGCATGGCCACCTATCAGGCCGACTTGCCGTTCTCCGGCGTACTGGCCAACCGCACCGGCAGCGCGCGCCATGGAGAAATTCTCCGCGACTGCCTGCCGCCTAGCATCAAGTGGTACGGCGCCTTGCCCCGTAGCACGGCGATTGAATTACCCAGCCGGCATTTGGGCTTGGTGCAAGCCGAGGAGCTGGAAGACCTTGATGCACGTTTGGATGCGGCCGCCGATGCCTTGGCCGCCAGCGCCGACACCACCTTACCGCCGCCCGTCACCTTTGTAGCGCCGGAACATGCCCGTGTAATTGCGCCCTTGCTCAAGGGCGTTCGCATCGGCGTAGCACGCGACACCTCATTCGCCTTTCTCTACCAGGCTAACCTCGATCTGCTGCGCGAACTCGGCGCCGAGCTGATCGAGTTTTCGCCCCTGCGCGACAGCGTATTGCCCGAGGTCGACAGCCTGTATCTGCCGGGCGGATATCCCGAACTGCACCTGCAACTGCTAGAAGCCAACCAGGCCATGCGCGCCGCCATTCACGCCCACCATGGCGCCGGCAAACCGATTCACGCCGAATGCGGCGGCATGCTCTATCTGCTTGATGCCCTTACCGACAAAGACGGCGCCGGTGGCGAACTGCTCGGCCTGCTGCCCGGCAGCGCGCAAATGCATAAAAAGCTCAAGGCCCTGGCCTTGCAGGAAATCGAGCTGCCGGAAGGCCGCCTGCGCGGCCATACCTACCACTACTCGGAACTGGACTGCGCCCTTGAGCCCCTGGCCCGTGGTGTATGCCCGACCTACAAGCGCACGGCGGAAGCGGTGTATCGCATTGGTCGGCTGACAGCCTCGTATATCCACCTGTATATGCCGTCCAACCCAGTGGCCGCTGCGGCGTTGTTTGTTCCAGGCGTGGCGCCGGCTGGGCAGCGTAATCACGTGGAAGCCCTGTCGGCATGAGCAACCACGCCTACAGTGCCGCCGAGCGTGCGGCCATCTACCGGGCCATTGCCGAGCGCCGCGATATGCGCCATTTCAGCGCTGGCACGGTGGCGCCCGAGGTACTGGCGCGCTTGTTGGAAGCGGCGCACCACGCGCCTAGCGTGGGGCTGATGCAACCGTGGCGGTTTATCCGTATTACGCGCCCTGAATTACGCACAGCCATCCATGGCCTGGTGGAGGCGGAGCGGGTGCGCACGGCCGAAGCGTTGGCCCAGCGCGCCGATGAATTTATGCGCCTTAAGGTGGAAGGTATTCACGACTGTGCCGAGCTATTGGTCGTCGCCTTGGCTGATGGCCGCGACGCCCATGTGTTTGGCCGGCGCACCCTGCCGGAAATGGACTTGGCCTCGGTTTCCTGCGCCATACAAAATCTTTGGCTGGCGGCACGTGCCGAGGGCTTGGGCGTGGGCTGGGTATCGCTGTTCGAGCCGCAGGCGTTGGCGGATTTGCTGCACATGCCGGCCGGCGCAAAGCCTGTCGCGGTGCTGTGTTTGGGCCCGGTCAGCGAGTTCTATAGCGAGCCGATGTTGCAGCAAGAAGGCTGGGCGACACCGCGCCCGTTAACCGACTTGCTGTTCACCGACACCTGGCCGGAGGCGCAATGAGCGTTGCCTTGCTCAGTGTCGCTGGCGTGGCGCTTGATGCTTGGTTGGGCGAGCCGAAACGTTGGCATCCGCTGGTGGGTTTTGGCCGTTTAGCCAATGCCCTGGAACATCGCTTTAACAAACCCTTTAGCGCTGCAGACGGCGACAGCGGGCGTGGCTGGCGCAGCCATGGGGTTACCGCCTGGATGCTGGCGGTGCTGCCGCTGACGTTCTTCGCCTGGTTGCTGAGTCTGTTGCCCTATGTCGGCTGGCTGGTGGAAATCATCGCGTTGTATATCGCCCTGGGCATGCAAAGCCTGACCGAGCATGCCCAGCCGATTATTCAGGCGCTGCGCGATGGCGACCTGGGCAAGGCCCGCGAGCGCGTCGGCTATATCGTCAGCCGCGACACCTCGGCGCTGGACGAGCAGGGCGTGGCCCTGGCCGCCACCGAATCGGTACTGGAAAACGGCAGCGATGCGGTGTTCGCCGCGCTGTTCTGGTTTGTGCTGCTGGGAGCGCCGGGGGTGGTGATGTACCGCCTAAGCAATACCCTTGACGCCATGTGGGGCTACCGCAATCCACGTTTTGAGCGCTTTGGTTGGGCGGCGGCGCGCATCGACGATGTCCTCAACCTGGTGCCCGCGCGCCTGGTGGCGCTGACCTATGCCGTGCTCGGTAATACGCGCCTGGCCTTGCGCTGCTGGTGGCGCCAAGGCTTTACCTGGTACAGCCCGAATGCCGGCCCGGTAATGGCCGCTGGTGCCGGCGCGCTGGACGTGGCCCTGGGCCGCCCGGCGATGTACCACGGCGCCTTGCGCGAACGCCCACCGCTGGGCGAGGGGCCGCCAGCGGATGCCGATAGCATCGAACGTGCGGTGCGTTTAGTGCGCCGCGGCGTGCTGCTGTGGTTGCTGATTTTGCTCCTGGGAGGGCGCCTGTTTGCCTAAGGTGATTGACGGTGGGCTGGCCCATGGCGGGCGTTTGCAGCAGGCGGCGCGTGACCACGGTATTGCCGTGAGCGAGTGGCTGGATCTGTCTACCGGTATTGCGCCGTGGCCCTTTGCGCTGCCGGAGATTCCGCTGAGCGCTTGGGCGCGCTTGCCGGAAGCGGATGACGGCTTGCAGGCAGCGGCTTGCGCCTATTACGGCGTCAAGCAAGTGCTGCCGGTCGCCGGTTCCCAGGCGGCCATTCAAATGCTGCCTCGTTTGCGCCCGCCCAGTCGGGTTGCTGTGTTGTCGCCGTGCTATGCCGAACATGCCCATGCCTGGCGCCAGGCCGGCCATGAGGTGATAGAAATCGCTGAGCAGCAAGTGGCGGCGCAACTCGACAGCCTTGATGTCTTGGTGGTGGTCAACCCAAACAATCCCACCGGCCGTTTGTATAGCCGCGAGCAGTTGCTGAACTGGCACGCCAGGTTGGCGCAGCGGGGCGGCTGGCTGCTGGTGGACGAGGCGTTTATCGACATCACCCCCGAGCACAGCCTGGCCGCTGAAAGCGATCGCCCAGGGCTGATTGTGCTGCGCTCGTTTGGCAAGTTTTTTGGTTTGGCCGGTGCGCGCCTTGGCTGCGTGTTGGCCGCCGAGCCGCTGCTGCACGCACTGGCTCAGCAGTTGGGGCCGTGGACGATCAATGGCCCGACGCGGGTTATCGCTGCGCACTGTTTTGCCGAGCAAACGGCGCAGGTGCAGCAACGCCAACGCGCCCTGCAAGCCAGTCAACGCTTGGCTGAGCTGCTTAGCGAACATGGCTTAAAACCCACCGGTGGCTGCGGGTTATTTCAATGGTGGCAAGGCGAGCGGGCGGCTGCCGTGCATGCGTTTTTCGCCCGTCGCGGCATCTTGCTGCGCCTATTTACCGAGCACAGCAGCCTGCGCGTTGGCCTGCCTGCCGACGACGCGCAATTCCAACGTTTAGCCCTAGCGCTTAAGGAACTGGTTGATGAGTAGCTTGCCGGCGCAAGCCGCGACATTAATGGTGCAGGGCACCACGTCTGATGCCGGCAAAAGCACCCTGGTCGCCGCGCTGTGCCGCTGGCTGCATCGCCAGGGCGTAGCCGTGGTGCCATTCAAACCGCAAAACATGGCGCTCAATTCGGCGGTCACCGTCGACGGCGGCGAAATCGGCCGCGCCCAGGCTGTGCAGGCGCAGGCCTGCGGGCTGGCGGCGCACACCGATATGAATCCGGTGTTGCTCAAGCCTAATAGCGACACCGGCGCCCAGGTGATCATCCATGGCCGCGCCGTGACCAGCATGGAAGCGGCGGCCTATCACGACTACAAAAAAGTCGCCATGCAGGCGGTGTTGCAGTCGCATGGGCGCCTGAGCAGCGCCTACCACGTGGTGATGGTGGAGGGCGCCGGCTCGCCTGCGGAGATCAACCTGCGCGCCGGCGATATCGCCAATATGGGCTTTGCCGAAGCGGTGGATTGTCCGGTGATTTTGATCGCCGATATCGACCGTGGCGGCGTGTTTGCCCACTTGGTCGGCACCCTGGAATTGCTTTCCGAAAGTGAACAGGCGCGGGTCAAAGGTTTTGTCATCAACCGCTTCCGGGGCGCCCTTAGCCTGCTGCAACCGGGCCTCGACTGGCTGGAACAGCGCACCGGCAAGCCGGTGCTCGGCGTATTGCCCTACGTCACTGACCTGCATCTGGAAGCCGAAGACGCCATCGACACCCGGCAAATCGCCAAAGCCGAGCAGGTGTTAAAAGTGGTGGTGCCGGTGCTGCCACGCATCAGCAACCACACCGACTTCGACCCGTTGCGCCTGCACCCGCAGGTCGACCTGCAATTTATCGGCCCCGGCCAAACCATTCCACCGGCGGATTTAATCATCCTGCCCGGCTCAAAAAGCGTGCGCAGCGACTTGGCCTTTTTGCGCCGTAATGGCTGGGAGGAGGCCGTGCAGCGACACTTGCGCTATGGCGGCAAACTCCTCGGCGTATGCGGTGGTTTGCAAATGCTTGGCAGCCAGTTGCATGACCCGTTGGGCCTGGAAGGCGCCGCAGGTTCTAGCCCCGGCCTGGGCTTGCTGGAGTTCGACACGGTATTGGCTGAACACAAACAACTGCGCAATGTGCAGGGGCGCTTGTGCCTGGAAGAAGCGGCCATCAGCGGTTATGAGATTCACGCCGGGGTTAGCAGCGGGCCGGCTTTGGAACTGCCCGCTGTACACCTCAATGACGGCCGCTGCGACGGCGTGCGCAGTGCGGATGGGCAAGTGATCGGCACGTATCTGCATGGCCTGTTCGAAAGTCCGGCCTCAAGCAGTGCGTTGTTGCGTTGGGCCGGGCTAAAAGATGTGCAAGAAGTCGACTACCACGCCTTGCGTGAACGGGATTTGGAGCGTTTGGCCGACTTGGTTGAACAGCACTTGGATACGGCTAAATTGCGGGGGATGTGTGGGTTATAAGCAGCCATACGTCTACGTAGTTTGGACCGGGCGAGTTGGACTTCGCTGTGCTCAGCGAACGCGGACCGCCCCAACCTACGTTCAGCATCAGGGAGTGAGCTATGCATGAACTAATCCTCGGCGGCGCCCGTTCCGGCAAAAGCCGCTTGGCCGAACGCCTGGCGATGGAAAGCGGCTGGCCAGTCACCTATATCGCTACGTCCGAGCCGCGCGATGGCGAGATGAGCGAGCGTATTCGCCAGCACCGTGAACGCCGTCCGGCGCAGTGGGGCCTGGTTGAGGAACCGATTCGCCTGGCTGAGGTGCTGCAAGCCCACGCCGCGCCCGAACACTGCCTGCTGGTGGATTGCCTGACCCTGTGGCTCACCAACCTGCTGATGCTCGATGACCCGCAGCGCTTGGCCGCCCAGCGCGATGCGTTGCTGGCCTGCCTGGATAACCTGCCCGGCCGCTTGCTGTTGGTCAGTAACGAAACCGGCCTTGGGGTGGTGCCCATGGGTGAATTGACCCGTCGTTATGTCGATGAAGCCGGCTGGCTGCACCAAGCCCTGGCTGAACGTTGCCAGCGGGTGATTTTCACCGTGGCTGGTTTACCCATGATTCTTAAAGGAGCGCCGTTATGAGTTTGTCTTGGTGGGAGGCCCCCGTGCAGCCGCTGAACGTTGTTGCCAAAGGCAAAGCCCAGGCTCGGCAGCAGGTTTTGACCAAACCCGCAGGCTCATTGGCGGCGCTGGAACAACTGGCCATCGACCTGGCCGCCATGCAAGGCCGCGAGCGGCCGGTAATGGACAGTCTATGGATCGCCATTTTTGCTGGCGACCACGGCGTGGTGGCCGAAGGCGTGTCGGCCTATCCGCAGGAAGTGACCGGGCAAATGCTGCGCAACTTCGTCAATGGCGGCGCTGCTATCAGCGTGTTGGCCCGTCATCTGGATGCGGCGTTGGAGGTGATCGACCTCGGCACCGCGGTGCCGCTAGAACCGTTGCCCAATGTGCGCCACCTCAACCTGGGCGCCGGTACGTTTAACTTTGCTCAGGGGCCGGCCATGACCCCGACCCAGCTATATATCGCCTTGGAAGCTGGCCGCGACAGCGTGCGTCGTGCCAAAGCCAGCGGTGCGCAGCTGTATATCGGTGGCGAAATGGGCATCGGCAATACCACGGCGGCCAGCGCCCTGGCCAGCGGCATGCTCGGCTGCCCGGTGAAGTTGATCGTGGGCCCAGGCACTGGCCTGGATACGGCGGGCGTCGCCCATAAAGTCGCGGTAATTGAGGCGGCGCTGGCGCTGCATACGGCGCACCTGGCCGACCCGCTGGCGCTGTTGCAGCACCTGGGCGGTTTTGAAATCGCTGCATTGGTGGGGGCGTATATCGCCTGTGCGCAGGAGGGGCTGACGGTGTTGGTCGACGGCTTTATCTGTACCGTCGCCGCCTTGCTCGCCGTGCGCCTAAATGCCGATTGCCGGCAGTGGCTGCTGTTTGCCCATCAAGGCGCCGAGCCGGGTCACCATGCCGTGCTTGAAGCCTTGCAAGCCGAGCCCCTGCTACAACTGGGCTTGCGCCTGGGCGAGGGCAGTGGCGCCGCATTAGCGGTGCCGTTGCTGCAAATGGCCTGCTGCCTGCACAGCGATATGGCCACCTTTGCCGAAGCTGCAGTGGCGGATCGCCCGGCATGACGGTGCAGCTAAGTCTGCTGCGCCATGGCGCGACGGAACTGGCCGGCGGCTTTCGCGGCAGTATCGACGATGCGCTGACGGCAGAAGGCTGGGGGCAAATGCGTAACGCGGTGGCCGATGCCGGACCTTGGGATGTGATCGTCAGCTCGCCACTGCAACGCTGCGCCGCCTTTGCCGGTGAGTTGGCTGCAGAACGCGGCGTGCCATTGGTGCTGGAAGCTGACCTGCGTGAACTGCACTTCGGCACGTGGGAAGGGCAGACCGCATTGGCCTTGATGGCCGATCAGGAAGCCGAACTGGGGTTGTTTTGGAACGACCCCTATGCCTTTACTCCGCCCTCTGGTGAGCCGGTATTGGCGTTTGCTCAGCGGGTGTTGTCCGCCATCGAGCGCCTGGCGGCAAAGTATGACGGCCAGCGCGTATTGGTCATCAGCCATGGCGGTGTTATGCGCCTGCTCCTGGCCCACGCCCGTGGTTTGCCTCGCGAGCAATTACTGCAGGTGGAAGTTGCCCACGCCAGCCTGCATCGCTTGAACGTGCAGGCGCCTTGTTTGCTCACGGAGGTTTGATGCTGCCGCTGTTAATCGCCGTGCAATTTCTCACCAGCTTGCCGGTGCGCTTGCCCGGTATGCCCAGCCCGGAACAACTAGGCCGCTCGCTGCTGTGGTACCCCGTGGTGGGTTTGCTGATCGGGCTGCTGCTGTATGGATTGGATGCCCTGCTAAGTGGCGCACCTCTGTTGTTGCACGCCGCGTTGCTTCTGGCTGCTTGGGTGGCGTTGAGCGGCGCGTTGCACCTCGATGGGCTGGCCGATAGCGCCGATGCCTGGCTGGGTGGTTTTGGCGACCGTGAACGCACCCTGAGCATTATGAAAGACCCACGCAGCGGGCCGATTGCGGTGGTGACCTTGGCGCTGGTGCTGCTGCTCAAGTTTGCTGCGCTGGTGGCGTTGCTTGAGCAGCAGCACGCCAGTGCATTGCTGCTGGCACCGTGGTTGGCGCGGGGGCTATTACCCTTGCTGTTTATGACCACGCCCTATGTACGTGCTGGCGGGCTGGGGCAGGCGTTGGCCGAACATCTGCCGCGGCAACGCCTGCCACTGGTGTTGGCCATGCATGCCTTGGCCATGTTGCTGTTTGGCCTGTCAGCGTTGGTGATGGTGGCGGCGGGCTTGCTGATATTCGCTTGGCTACGGCGGCGGATGATTGCGCGGCTGGGGGGCACCACCGGCGATACCGCCGGCGCTATGGTCGAGCTAGTCGAATGCGCGGCGATCGTATTAGTTGCGTTGTAGGCTGCGTCGTTTTCGGCAGCGGATAGTCACCCAGCAAGGTGTTTTCCGGCTCAGATGGCAACCTGCGCAAGGTCTTCTACCTGCCAGCTGGCGCGGCATTTGGGCTGGCAATGGCCTGCCGAAGAGAAAACTCTGCTGCAAATCTGCCAACAGTCTGTCGATGTGTGGTGTGGCGGCTAGCTATCATGGCTCAGTATTGAGACGATACGGCGCTGTAATGACGCGGTTTAAAGCCTGGAGTAATGCTACAAATGCAGTTGACTGAAAACGAAATGCGTCGGGCTCTCGGACTAGAGCTCGGTGATGAACCAGTCAAGGAAGATGTAAAAAGAGAGAAACGGGTATTTCCTCACACCTTGGTCACATACAGCGTACGAAAAGCTGGCGGTGGCCCCACGTTCAAGTTCGAATATAAATCCCGGTCCATCAGCGTGGACATCGCCAAGCTTGATGCAGAGAAAGAAATCAAGAGTAAGGGGCTTGTGGTGTGGGCGTTGTTGGATGTTCAGCAGATTTCATAAGCCGAGCCTTAATTCACACTGGCGCGCCGTTGTTTGTCGTGTCGGCTGCGCTATTTGGCCATCGGCAAATTACTCGCCCTAACGGTTGGCCCCATGCACATTCGCCTGTCTTGGCTCGTTCTGCTGCTTATTGCCAACCTGGCGGCACCGGCAATGTGTATGGCCAGGCCGTTGGCCGTGGAGCAGCATCGCGTCAGCGTGCAAGTGCTCGACCCAGCCGCAGCGCCGGTCGGTCATTGGCAGGTAAAACTGCACGCGAGCTATCGGCCGCTGGTTGACGGGGCGCCCAATACCACTGAAACCACTACCTCGCGCGCCAATTGCCCACCGCCGCCCCGCTACAGCCTGTCGATTTTGCCGTCGTTTGAGCGCTGCACCCGCACCCGGGAGCGCGTGGTTGAACTCAAGCTGCCTGCCGCGCAGATAGTTGCTGCCGAGCCGAAGACGTTGAACTTGGACTTTGCGCCGATCATTGAAGATAACGGCGGCACCTTTCGCATCGATGCGCTGGTTTTGGACTATATGACCTGCGCGAAGGGCTGCGAGAGCACCAGCCTGGAGATTCGCCTGAGCTGTTATGCCGATGATGTCGAGCCCGGCGAGGTGCTTACCGACGGCCTGCTGCTGAACTATTCACGCGGTGCCAAGGCGGCCGCTGAGGTCTCGGCGTGCGGGCTGAAGGCTGGCAATGCGACGTATTGGGCCAGTCGCGACACCGTATTGGCGCGCGTGCGCGGCCACTTCGGCGACGACCAGCAAATGGTCAGCAATGAATTGCTCGATGCATTTACCGCGATTCCAGGTAGCGACCACCGCTGGCAGTGGAACCCGGCACAGGGCCGCGGCAAGTTCGATGAGTCCTGTTCGTTGCCCGGCAACCAGAGCTTTGTGAACAGCCGCTATATGGCCAATCTGCCTGTTGCCGTGGGCTGGCCTTATCGCCATACGGCTGAGGTGTATGTCGCCAGCAAGCCAAACGGGGAGGTGTGCAGTATTTGGCTGACCGGTACCGACGATGAAATGTACCTGCGCTACTTCTACAACTTTGCCGATGGCCAACTGGTGAACGTCTCGACCCGCGATGAGCCGGACAGCATTTCCCGGGAGTGGCGCTGGGTAAATGGCCAGCCTTGGCAATATACCCACCGGCAGATGCCCGACTCAGTCGCCGGCCACGACACGATTCTTTATTGGCACAAAACGGCTGCCGAGCAGTGGCCCAAACGCATGGATTACACCCCCGACTTCAAGGAGTTTGCCGCGTTAGACGAGTTAGCGCGGCAGCTGCTCAGTCAATTTCCGGTCAAGCCGCAGTAGCATCCTGGCCAGGCGCTTAAAGTTTGAACTGACGCACGATATGCTTTAGTCGCTCGGCGTCGGCACCGCTGGCGCGGCCGCCATCAAGGGTGCTTTCAGCCTGTGCCACGGCGTTGCTGGCCACTGCGGAAACGCTGGTGATGCGGCGGTTGATTTCATCGGTGACCATCGCCTGCTCGTTGGCGGCTTCAGCAATATGCAGGCTCATATCGGAAACGGAGCCGACCAATTGGCTGATTCGTGCCAACGCCTCGCCAGCACTTAGCGCTTGTTGCACGCCACGCTCGGCAAATCCCCGGCTTTCGTCCATGACTTTGACCGCTTGCTGCGAGGCGTTTTGCAGGCGGCCGATCATGCCATTGATTTCCAGTGTCGACGTTTGCGTGCGGCTGGCCAGCGTACGAACCTCATCCGCCACCACGGCAAAACCGCGACCCTGCTCGCCAGCGCGGGCAGCCTCGATAGCCGCGTTGAGGGCGAGCAAATTGGTTTGCTCGGCGATGGTGCGAATGACCTCCAGCACGCTATCAATTTCCCGCGTGTGGCCTTCCAAATCGCTGATTACTTGCGCGGCGCGGCTGACTTCTTCGGCAAGCGCGCGGATATCAACGATGGTTTTGTTGACCACGGCAATGGCTTCTTGCGCTTGTTTATCGGCATCCAGGGTTTGCGCCGAGCTGGCTTTGGCGTTGGTGGCTACGCCTTGCACATTGGTGGCCATTTGGTTGGCGGCAGCGGCAACCTGTTCCACTTCAATTTGCAGGTCTGAAGCGCTGCGCTGAGAGGCGTCGGCATCGCTGAGTAGCTGCTCCGAAGAGCGTTCCAGGCTTTTTGACACCTCGGCGATCGTTGTGACTTTGCTGCGCAGGCTGCCAAGGAATGCGTTAAACAGCACGACAACCTTGCCAATTTCGTCGTCACGATCGGATTTGATCGTGCGACTCAGGTCGCCACTGCCGTCATTCAATGCATTGAGCGCCTTACTTAAGTGAGCCATCGGCGGCAACACACGGGTTGCAATCAGCCCCAGTACACCCAGGATGATCACCAGCACCGTGGCCCAGGCCACGAGGTTGGTAACTTGCAGGGTCGTGCGTTCGCTCTCGCTTCTTTCCAATTGCTGGCGATAGAGCTTTTCCAGCGGTTCACTGAACGCAGCGAAGTCAGCGATCACGGTAGCCGAGCGCTGGTCGAAATCCTCCATGACTTTGTCACCTTCAGCCTTGCTGCCAGCGTAGGCCTTGACCATCAAATTACCGGTGCTATCGAGCTGTTCCAGCGGCGCGCGCAGGGCCTGCATTTGCTTGGAAAGAGTCGGAACCATAGGCGAGAGTTCGTCTAGCAGTTGCAACGAGGCGGCGTAGTGCTGCCGCGCTTCCTGTATAGGTTCCTGATCTTGGGTCAAGCTGGCGTCGGTATAAAACTGTTGAATCTGCGCCGTTTCGTAACGCAGCTTTTGCGTGCTTTCCAGCGCTGTTCCTAAGTGTTCGACCTCATGCCCGATGGCATCCAAATCGTTAAGCTGATTTTGTATAAAGACGGTGAGGCCAATGGCTGCCGCTACCAAACCTGCGGCGCAAAATGCCATCAAGCGCGAAATACTGAGCGTCATAGAGTCCTCGTGGAGCGTATAGCTGAAGTTGTCTTGCGCCGTACCTAGGCAAAGACCCTTCTAGCTGTGGTGATGTCGCCCATCAGAAAAAGCGCCTGCGTGCTTGTTTCGGCCATCAGGCGGATTTTTTTCAGCAGGTCGCTGTGTGTTCAACTCAGAGTGTTGGCCACGCCACTGGCGGTAGCGCCTCGAACGCCGGGCGGGCAAACAAGTAGCCTTGGAACAGGTTGATGCCTTGGCTATGCAGGTGGCGCAACTCGCCGACCGACTCAATGCCCTCGGCAATCACTTCAATTTCCAGCGCGCGGCACACGCCCAAAATCCCCTGCACAATTGCCTGGCGCACGTTGTGGGTGTCGATATCGCGCACCAATGCCATGTCCAGCTTGATGATGTCTGGCTGAAATTCCGCCAGCAGGTTCAACCCCGCATAACCGGCACCAAAGTCGTCGATGGCAGTGCGGAAGTTATGCTTGTGATACTCCTGAATAATGTCCTTGAGATGGTCCTTGTCCTGTAACTCTTCGCCCTCGGTTAACTCGAAAATAATCCGTTCGGTGGGGAAGTTGAAACGGCGGGCGGCCTCCAGGGTGGCGCGGATGCAGGTCGAAGCCTTGTACACCGCGTTGGGCAGAAAGTTGATGCTCAGCAGGCACGGCATCTGTAAACGACTGGCCAACTCCACGGCCTTAACCCGGCAGGCCTGGTCAAAGGCATAGCGGTTCTGGTCATTAACTCGCCCCAAAATCGACGCCGCGCCACTGCCATCTGTGCCACGCACCAACGCCTCATAGGCGAACAGGCTGCGGTCGCGGATATCGACGATAGGCTGAAAGGCCATGCTGAAGTCGAATTCGAGGGCAGCACCGTCTTGGCAGGCTGCGCAGGTGGGCTTATCTGGCTGTTCGTTCATGGCAAAAAATCCAAAGTGGCCAAAAGAGGTGTCCGCATCCCGGTTTGGCTTTTTAAGTAAGGGGGCTGATTTGGACGTTATCAGATTAGGCAAAGAAGGGCGGAAGTTATTAGATGCGGCCTAATTACTCCGCAAAATAACGGCGACGGCGCTGTGCCGGCCGGCTGCGATTGTTGTTTGGCCGAAGGTTAATCGGCGAAAAACAGGGTTGCCACATAGGCGGCGAAACCCTAGTATACGTTTCATATATGTTTCGTATTAGGTGAGCGCCATGGGCATCGTAAAAATCTCCGAAGAAATGCACGAAAGCTTGCGCGTGGCGAGTAATGCGTTAAGCCGTTCCATAAATGCGCAGGCCGAACATTGGCTGCGTTTGGGCATGCTGGCCGAGCTCAATCCAGAGCTTGATCATAGCCAAATTTGTCGCCTGCTTATTCGCGCCGAACAGGCCGGTGGCCTCAGTTTGCAGCACGTCTGCGAGATGGCCGATGCACCGGCGAGTATCGCCTCATGAGAAAAGGCGTACCGATCAACAGCCCGGCGCAAATCGCTCAGTCCAAGGTGGCTGGCTCGCTTGCCGCGCAAGTGTTGGCCATGATTGCCGAGCACGTTAAGCCGGGCGTTACCACCGAGCAGCTCGACCAGATTTGCCACGATTACATTGTGCAGGTGCAAAAAGCCGTTCCCGGTAACGTGGGTTATCACGGCTATCCGAAAACCGTGTGTACGTCGGTGAACGATGTGGTTTGCCATGGCATTCCCACGTCCCGCCCGTTGGAAGACGGCGATATCGTCAATATCGACGTGGCCGTGGTGAAAGACGGTTGGTATGGCGACACCAGCCGCATGTACTTGGTGGGGCAGCCCAAGCCAGAAGCGCTGCGCTTGGTGAAAACCACTTACGAGGCAATGTGCGCGGGTATTCGTGTAGTTCGCCCTGGCGCGACGCTGGGCGATATTGGCCATGCGATTCAAAGCGTGGCTGAAAGTGCCGGGTTTAGCGTGGTGCGCGAGTATTGCGGGCACGGCATCGGCAAGGTCTACCACGATGAGCCGCAGATTCTGCATTACGGCAGCCCTGGCCTTGGCTTGAAGCTCAAGCCTGGGATGATTTTTACCGTGGAGCCCATGCTCAACGCCGGCAAGCGTGGGGTGAAAACCCTTGCCGATGGCTGGACGGTGCTTACTCGTGATCAGTCGTTGTCCGCGCAGTGGGAGCATATGGTGGCGGTCACCGAGACCGGCTTTGAGATTCTCAGCCCTTGGCCGGCGCCGGTTGAGGGTTATGAGGCCATCACCCACGGCTAAGCGCCGACCTCGTAGGGCGGCTAGCGCCCTACGGGTCTTTGCGCTGTGCCGTCAGGTCCAGACTGGCTCGCTGCGCTTAAGCAGGTTAAACACCGTGTCGATGTCGGGCGCCAGCCAGCGGTCCTGGTCGTAGGGCGCCACGTTCTGGCGCAAGCGACGCCAGGCCTGTTGCGTACCCACGCCAAAGCGTTGCGCTTTGAGAAACTCAAAGGCCTGGCCGGCCAACAGGTATTCGATGGCCAGCACGCGGTAGCTGTTTTCCACCGCTTTAAGCAGTTTTAGCGCGGCGCTGGTGCCCAGGCTCAGGTGGTCTTCCTGCAGGCCGGAGGTGACGAAGTTATCGACCACCGCAGGCTGCGCCAGCTGGCGGTTTTCGCCGACCAGCGCGGCCGCTACATATTGGGCGATCATCATGCCGGAATTGACCCCAGGCTGTGCCACCAGAAAGGCCGGCAGGCCGCTGACCAAAGGGTTGATCAGGCGATCCAGGCGCCGCTCCGCCACGCCGGCCAGCTCGGCCACGGCGATGCATAGCAAATCCGCCGCCATGGCTACGGACTCGCCATGGGGGTTGGCTTGCGACATCACCCGGTAGCTGTCTGGTGTACCCAGCAATAGCGGGTTATCGCTGACCGAGGCCAGTTCGATATTGATCTGCGCTTGCGCATGGGCAATCTGGTCGCGGCAGGCGCCATGAATTTGCGGAATGGAACGAATGCTCAAGGCGTCCTGGGTGCGCAAGGCTTGTTGGCTGGCTAGGCGTTGGCTACCGGCCAGCAGGGCCCGCAGTTTACTGCCCACTTGCTGCATACCAGGGTGCGGCTTGAGGGCCAGCACCGCTTCATCGAAAGCATTGAGTTGGCCGCCGAGGGCTTCGAAGCTCATGGCGCCGATCACATCCGCCCACTCGGCCAGTTGCCAGGCATCGGCCAAGGCCAGGCATGCCAGGCCGGTCATACACGGCGTGCCATTGACCAGGCTAAGGCCGTCTTTGGCGCCCAGTTGCACTGGCGTCATGCCGCAGTCGGCCAAGGCCTGGGCGGCGCTCATACGCTGGCCGCGCCACGTGACGTCGCCGACACCCAGCAGAGCAATGCCGACATGGGCCATATGGGTGAGGTAGCCCACCGAGCCTTGCGCCGGCACGCAGGGGGTGATGCCGTTGTTGAGCAAGTCGAGTAGGCCTTGCAGCACCGGGCGCTGGATGCCTGAGTGGCCGTGGGCGTAGTTGTTTATGGCGGCACAGATGATGGCGCGGGTCTGCTCCACCGGCAACGGCGCACCCACGCCGCAGGCGTGACTTAATAGGGTGTTGCGCGACAGTTGCGCCAGTTGGTCACCGTGCAGGGCGACGTTGCACAGGGCGCCCAAGCCCGTATTGATGCCGTAGGCGCGCTCGCCGCTTTCGACGATACGTTCGACGATTGCCCGCGCGGCTTCTACGCGCTGCCAGGCCTGGTCGGACAACTCCAGGCGCGCACCTTGGCGGGCCACGGCCACCACCTGGCGAAAGGTTAAGGGTTGGCCGTCAATAACCACGGCGGCGGGGCTGTTGGTGTACACGGGGGCTTCCTCGCGGCAGATCATTCGCTGCTCCGCAGTTGATGGCTGGAAATAAACTGACGAAAGCGCTCGCTGGCCGGCCCTTCGAACAGGTCGGCGGGTGAACCGGTTACGTCCACCAGCCCTTGATGCATAAACACCACGCGGTTGGAGACATGCCGGGCAAAACCCATTTCGTGGGTGACCACCAGCATGGTGCGACCCTCTTCGGCCAGGCCGCGCATCACCCGCAGCACCTCGCCGACCAGCTCGGGATCGAGTGCCGAGGTGGGTTCATCAAAAAGCATCACGTCGGGGTTCATCGCCAAGGCGCGGGCGATGGCCACGCGCTGCTGCTGGCCGCCGGAAAGGTGGGCGGGGTAGTAGTGGCGCCGGTCGTACAGGCCGACCTTGTGCAGCAGTGCTTCGGCATCTTGCAAGCAGTCAGCGCGCGGGCGCTTGAGTACGCGCAGCGGGCCTTCCATAACGTTTTGCAGCACGGTCATATGCGACCACAGGTTAAAGCTCTGAAACACCATGCCCAGGCGGGCACGCATGCGCTCCACCTGCTTGCGGTTGCTGGGCGTAAGCGAACCGTCGCGTTTACGGTGCAGGGCGATTTGCTCATCGCCGACCTGAATGCTGCCTTCATCCGGCGTTTCCAACAGATTGATACAGCGCAGAAAGGTGCTTTTGCCCGAGCCACTGGCGCCGAGAATGGAGATGACGTCGCCTTGTTCGGCTTGCAGGTCGATACCCTTGAGCACATGGGCGGCGCCGTAGGATTTATGGATATTGGCCACCTTAAGGGTTGGCGAGGCAGGAGAAGTCATGGCGCTCCAGGCAACTTGCTGGGGGTGGAAAGGGCGGATTTAGGGGGCAGGGCGCTGTCGTCTTCACGGGGCCGCGAGGGAATCGCCAAGCGCCCCTCCAGCCAGCCGACAGCACGCACCACGAGAAAATTGAGCACCAGGTAAATCAACGCCGCGCAGGCGAATACTTCCATGGTGCGGTAGCTGCGTTGAATGATTTGCTGGGCGACGCCGGTGACATCCCATACGGTCAGCAGGCTGGCCAAGGCAGTGGACTTCACCAGCAAAACAGCCTCGGTGGAGTAGGCCGGCAGGGCTTGGCGCAAGGTCACCGGGGCAATGATGCGATACAGCAATTGCCAGCGGGAAAGGCCGATGGCTTGCCCCGCTTCAATATGCCCTGGCGGCACGCTCAGCAGGCCGCCGCGAATGATTTCGGCGGTGTAGCCGGCGGTGCACAAGGCCAGAGAAATGATCGCGCAGCCATAGGGCGAGCGCAGCACCACCCAGGCGAAGCTTTCGCGCACCACCGGGAACTGGCCCAGGCCGTAGTAGATCAGGAACATTTGAATCATCAGCGGCGTGCCACGAAACAGCGCGATATACGCACGCGCCGGGTAGCTGAACCACGGCCAGCGGCTGACACGCATGGCCACGATCACCAGTGACCACGCCAAGCCCAGCGCCAAGGAGGCGAAAAGCAGGCTCAGGGTGGTCGGTAGTGCGGTCAACAGTTTCAGCAGGGTGGCAGAGAGAAAAGGTAGGTCGAGCATGGCCAACCCCTAAGAAGAAATAAACGTGGCGCGCCGGGTGCGGCGCACCCGCGCTTCGGCACGGCCAAAGACCTGGCTGGACGCCCAGGTCAACAGCAGATAGCCGATGCCGCCGACGATATAAAAGGTGAAGTACTGCCGGGTGGAGCCCGCTGCCACTTGGCTGGCGCGCATCAACTCGACCAAGCCGATCACCGAGATCAGTGCCGAATCCTTGAGGCTCATCTGCCAAACGTTGCCCAGCCCCGGCAGCGCATAACGCATCACCTGCGGAATCAGCACGCGGCGTAGGCGCTGGCTACGGCTCATGCCGATCGCTGCTGCTGCCTCCAGTTCGCCAATTGGCACGGCCTTGTAGGCACCGCGGTAAACCTCGGCTTGATAGGAGCCGGAAATCAGCCCCACCGCCAGGGCCCCAATGGCGAAAGGCGGCAGGTCGATATAGCCCTCACCGCCAAACCAATGGGCCACGGCCGAGACCATGGTGCCGCCGCCGAAATAGAACAGGTAGATAATCAGCAGCTCGGGAATGCCGCGAAACAGGATGGAATACAGCTCACCCAGCCAGCGCAAAACGCGCCGCGACGACAGTTTCGCCGCAGCCACCAGGCCGCCAAATAGCGCGCCCACCAGCAGCGCGGTGGCGGTCAACACCAGGGTCATCAGCGCTGCTTGCAGCAGTGCAGCGCCCCAGCCCTGTTCCCCGAAACCCAGCAGTTGCACAAGGTCCATGATCTCGCTCTCGATGTTCAGCGTTTGCCATTAAGAAAAACGGGCCCGGCCACGCCGGGCCAGGCACTCACGGGGTGAGGTCGACCTTGAACCATTTCTCGCTGAGTTTTTTCACGGTGCCGTCGGCAATCGCCTCTTTGAGCGCACCATCAAATTTGGCTTTGAGGTCGGTATCGGCTTTGCGGAACCCCAGCGCTTCGCCTTCACCCCAGATCGGCCCGGCGATTTCTGGGCCGGTGTAGCTCAGGCCTTTATTGTCGGCTTTTGCCATGAGCGAATTGAGAAAGGTGACATCGTCAAACACCACATCAATACGGCCTGCGGTCAGGTCCAGCACGGCATCGGCGGAGGTGCTGTATTCGCGAATGGTGGCGACGTCTTTGAAGTAGGTATCGATAAAGGGCGTGTATACGGTGCCGGAGGCGATACCGATGGTTTTGCCGTCCAGTGCTTTGCGCAGGGCTTCTACCGCCGGTTTGATTTGCGCGGCGTCGGTGCCGAGGGTCAGCGTGTTGGCCTGGCCGGTTTTACCGGGCAGCAGGTCGGCGTTCATGGCGGCGAAGCTGGCCGGGGTGCGGGCGTACGGAATAGAAAAATCCATCACCTCTTTGCGTTCCGGGGTGATAACGATGGCATCCATCAACACATCAAACTTGCCGGCATTCAGGCTGGCGATCATGCCGTCCCAGTTCTGCACCTGCACATCGCATTTCATCTTCAAGCGCTGACACAGAATCTCCATCAGCTCCGGCTCGAAGCCGCTGATTTTGCCGCCCGGCAAGGTCAGGTTCCACGGCTCGTAACTGCCTTCGGTGGCGATTTTTACCGAGCTCCAGTCCTTGGCCTGGCTGGCGCTAGAGGCCGCCAACAAGCAAAAAGCGAGGAGAGCGGTACCGCTGAATCTTTTCGCGTTAATCATCGTGAGCATCCTGTTGGGTTGAGTTTTTTAGGGGCGAAGTAAACGGCGCAGCCATGCAGCGATAGGTCAGGTGAAACCATGTCGGTGGAAAGAAAAGCTCTGAATCGGCAGGTCGGTACCACCAACGCTGGCCAGGTCAGCGAGTGCCTGGCCGATGGCGCTGGCGAATTTGAAGCCATGCCCGGAACACGGCGAGGCAATCACCAGATTGCTGTCGCCGGGGTGTAGGTCGACGAGAAAGTCTTCACTGGGCAATAGCGTGTAGCGGCAGGTAGCGGCGCGCTGGCGGCGCCCGGCCCAGGCGGGCAGGTAACGGGCCACGAAATTGTCGAGCAAGGCGAGGTCTTCGGCGTTTACTGGCGGGTTGACCTGGTCCGGGTCGATGGGTTCGCGAAAGTGACAGTGGCGGCCGACCTTGATGCCGTCGCCATCGATATCGGCAAAGCCAAAGTAGGAACCGTGCGCGCCCAGGTCGCGCAGAAATACCGGCATCTGGCCGGGGGCGGCGTTTACCGTGGCCGGGGTCTGGTACCACGCCACCACCTGTTTAATCGGCGTAGCGCGGCCACGCAGCTGTGGAACCAGCTCGGCAATCCACGGGCCGGTGGCAATGATTGCGCGCCGCGCCTGGTAACGACCTTGCGCGGTCTGCACGGTGACGCCGCTGCTAGCGCTGTCGATATGGTTGACGCGCTCGCCCATATGCAGCGCGGCACCGGCTTGCCGCGCGAGGTTAAGGTACGCGTGAATAGCCCGCTCCGGTCGCAGATAGCCGCCTTGGGCTTCAAACAAGCCGACCTCGTCGTCGTTCACGACGAACTGCGGATAGCGCGCGCGGATTTGCGCTGCATTTAACGCGGTATAGGGTAGGTCGTGACGCTCACAGGCCCGGCGGGTGCCCTCAACAATCTTGCTGTCGGCCGGCCCCAGGTGCAGCACGCCGGTGACGTTTAGCAGCGCCTCACCTGAGGCTGCTTCCAACTGGCGCCAGTTGGCGTAAGCGTGATGGCCTAACGGCACGTAGTCATCACCCTCGAAATAACCCAGGCGGATCAGTCGGCTATCACCGTGGGATGAACTCTGTGCATGGGCGGGTTGCGCGGCTTCCAGGCCTATGACCTTTAGCCCGCGCTCGGCCAAATAACTAATGGCTGCACTGCCCATGGCGCCGAGTCCAATTACTGCCACGTCATACATAGGCCCACTCCAAAACCGCTAATGTCTGCACTTGTATGTACATGTAAAGCAAAATTAAGGCCAAGGCGCTCAATCGCTCTAAAACGGGGCTTTTTCCTCTTGACGCAACAGAAAACGTTACGGTGCCGCACGTTTTGCGAGCAACGCAGCGGGCGCTGCACCGTTTCTACTCACCGCAGTGGGTAAATCGCAAACAGGATTGGGCAATTGCTGAGGAGTAATCGCCTACCGACCTAAGCACAACCTCTTACCCTTGAGTTCAGGCTTGTCACTGGGCCGAAACCTCAATAGCAAGAAGGGGAGTGACGGTGTGCAAAACCCTCTGGAAAAGTTGCGGTTATCACCGGTGCCAGCAGCTGCCGCTGATGCAGCGCCAACGTGCGGGGCAGATCATCAATAACGCCTCTATCGGTGCCTATGCAGTCAGCCCGACTGCTGCCGTGTACTGCGCGACCAAGTATGGGGAGCGGGCGATTTCCGAAGGGTTGCGGCAGGAGGTGGGCGGTTATATTCGCGTTACCGTAATTGGCCTGGGGAACCGAATCGGAGTTGGGATACAGCATTTCTGATGGAGGCTGTCGTGCCGAAATGCGCGAAACTCGCAAGATAGCTAATGGCGCCCACGCTATTGCCCGGGCCATTGTCATTGAACAGCCGACAGATGTGGACGTTAGTAAATGGACTGTGCGGCCGACGGCGAGTTCGTGCCATGCGTGACAGCAAAAAGTAGCCTCAGAAGGCAACCTCAGCCAGCGCGCGCGAAAAGTAGGGGAGGCCATCACCCGCTTAAACGGCAAAATAAAGTCAGCGACCACATGGGTGAGCAGCAGCATCACCAGCAGCGAGGACGGCGTTTCAAGCATTGATCACGTCCTTGATCCAGGTTTCCGTGTTGTCCAGATAGCGGTCGATTAGGCGGCTCTGGGCACGTTGCAGGGCCTTATTCACCGTTACCGGTAACTTGTTCAGCGCCTGCGCGGTGCTTTGCTGGTCGAGCCCTTTTACACTAGCGCTCCATTTTTCCGAAGCAGCCCACACATGGACATCGAACTCGCCCGCACCTTTCTGCAGATAGTCCGCAGCGGCAGCTTGGTGGCGGCTGCCGAGCAGTTGCATGTAACGCAAACGGCGATTACTGCGCGGGTGCAGAACCTTGAAGCGCAGTTAGGCTGCAAGCTGTTTGTGCGCAACCGTGCCGGGGCCAAGCTGACGGCCGATGGCGAAGCGTTTGTGCTGTTTGCCAATCAGTTGGTGCAAACCTGGGCCGCGGCGCAGCGCGATTTGCCGTTAATGCCGGGCTATCGCACGGTGTTACGGGTGGGCGGTGAGGTGAGCTTGTGCAATCCGTTGATGCTCAGTTGGGTGCAGCAGTTGCGGGCGCAGATGCCAGGTTATGCGGTGCGCGCAGAGATCGGCGAGGGCCAGGCGTTGCTTAAGCAATTGGAGCTGGGTGTGTTGGATGCGGCGCTGGTGTATCAGCCGTCGTATTGGCCCGGGTTGCAGGTGGAGCAGCTGCTCGAGGAAAAGCTGATTCTGGTGCGCCAACCGCAGCGGCCAGAGCCTTATGTGTATATCAACTGGGGCGAAGGCTTTCGTCGGCAGCACGATGCGGCGCTGCCGGAAAAGGCCAAGGCGGCGCTGAGTTTTAACCATGGACCGCTGGCGTTGCAGTACATCTTGGCCTCTGGTGGCAGTGGTTATTTCCGGACTCGGGTGGTGCAGAGTTATCTCGATAGCGGCGCGCTGGAACGGGTCGAGAAGGCCCCCGAATTCAACTACCCAACCTACCTGGTGTACGCCCGCGAGCATGATAGCGAGGCGTTGCAAAAGGCCTTTGCCTTGTTGCGCGAGGTGGTGCGCAGTGGGGTGGATTGGTCGCAGCGCTGGGACCCGGTTTAGCGCTAGGCCAAGTGGGTTAACAGGTCGCGGTGCAGGGCGGCGATCAGGTCGGTTTGGCTGACGATGCCCAGCAGTTCGCCTTTGTGCAGCACCGGTAAGCAGTGCAGGCCTTGTTCCGAGAGCAGCGGAATCATATCCACCACATGGGCGCTGGGGGGCACGGCGGTTACCGGGTGGCTCATTACGTCTTCCAGCAACACATCGCGGCGTTGACCGAGCAGGTTGCGTCGGCTGGTGTGGTTGACCAGGTCGATCAGGCTGACGATACCCACTAACTGGCGCTGCTCATTGAGCACGGGCAGGGTTTTCAGGTGGTGGTGTTTAAGCAGCTTTAGCGCCTGCTTGACCGTGGTCTGTGGCGTTGCGGTTTGCACGTCGCGGGACATGATGTGCTCGGCGCAGATATCACCCATGCTGCGGCGCAGGGCGTTTTTTTCCGTGGCGCGGATGATCTGTTTAAGGTCTTCACGCTGAATATCCACAAAGCCGCCGAGCTCATTTAACGCTTCGTCCAGATCGGTACCGGTAATGCCTACGCGTTCTTGCGGGGCGCGGTCTGCAGTAGCGTGCAAGCTGGCGGTGGGCGCCGATAACTTGGGGTAACGCACACCCGTGAGGTTGTTGTAGAGCAGGGCGCAGGCCAGCAAGGTGACGGCGTTAAATAGCGTTGGGTAAAGCAGATGCCAGCCCTGGTCCGTTAGCGCCGGGCCACCGAGCACCAGGCAGATGGTCAGCGCTGCGCCCGGTGGATGCAGGCAACGCAGCAGGCCCATCAACACCAACGTGGCCGCTACCGCCACGGCTGCTGCGCCAATACCCGGGCTGATAACTAGCAGCGTGGTAATCGCCACCACGGTGGCAACGCTATAGCTGCCAATAAGGGACCAGGGTTGCGCCAGAGCCCCGGATGAAACCGCAAATAACAGCACCGCAGACGCGCCCAGTGGCCCGAGTAAATGCGCGGCCAACTCCTGACCAAACAACACGCTGCCCGCCCACGTGCAGGCAAACACCGCCAGCGCCGCGCCATAGGCAGCGCGTAGCCATTCAGTGGGGCGGGTGTTGGAGGCGGCAGGTAAAAACGCGGACAGCCAGGTGGCAAACATGAGATGGAAGAACTCAGCGACACGACGGCGCGCAGTGTGGCGTCGGTTTGAAAACATGACTAATGAATAATAATGCTCGTTAAATGCATCTTTTCTGCCGTTAAAGGTCGCGCGTGCTGTCGATAGTTAAATGTTGGCTGTCATATAGACTTTTAAAATTATGACCGTAATCTAAGCTCCAGTAGTTTGCGCACAACGCCACACCAAACCTGCCTTGTCACTAGAACAGCTACGGAGAATCTCTAAATGACTCAACAAAACACCAAGGGCACCGCGCTGGTAACCGGAGCATCATCGGGAATTGGCGCGGTATACGCCCAGCGCTTGGCGCGTCGTGGTTACGACCTGCTGCTGGTGGCGCGTGATCAGCAGCGCCTGGAAAAACTGGCGGCCAGCCTCCGCGCTGACTTCGGCGTGCAAGTAGAAGTGCTAAAGGCCGACCTGACACAAAAGACCGACATCAAAACCTTGGCGCAGCGCCTACGCAGCGACAGTGCCATCAGCCTACTGGTGAATAACGCCGGCGTTGCAATGGATGGCCCGCTGATCGAAGCCAATGGCGACGCCATCGACAATATGCTTGAGCTCAATATCACCGCAGTCACCCATCTGGCCGCCGCTGCTGGTGCCAACTTTGTCGCGGCGGGACGTGGCGCGATTATCAATTTGGCTTCCGTCGTTGCCCTGGCGCCGGAAATGTTCAACGCCACCTATAGCGCCACCAAAGCTTATGTACTGAGCTTGAGCCAATCGCTGCATGGCGAACTGAAAGAGCAGGGCGTGCAGATGCAAGCGGTATTGCCAGGCGTAACCCGCACGGAAATCTGGGAGCGCTCTGGCGTTGACGCCAACCGCATTCCAGCGGCCATGGTGATGGACGCAGGGGAGATGGTCGATGCGGCATTGGCCGGCTTTGATCAGGGCGAGTTGGTGACCATTCCCTCGTTGCCCGATGCGGCTGACTGGAATGCGTTTGTCGCCGCCCGGCAAAAGCTTGGCCCCAATCTGTCCCACAGCCAGGCTGCCGCGCGCTACAAGCCGTGATTGAGGCGAGCAGCTGTAGGGATGCGAAAAGGCCAGTCAATTGACTGGCCTTTTTTGTCGTCGCTGCGTTTTGCCTGGGCTTAACCGGCCATGGTCAGGCGGTTGCGGCCGTCACGTTTGGCCACGTACAGCGCGTTATCGGCGCGGCGTAACAGGCTGTCGACTGACTCGCCTGGCAGCAGGCAGGCGCAGCCCAGGCTCACCGATACGTCTATAGGCTGGCCCTGGGCGGTGCATTGCAGCTCTTGTACGGCAAAGCGCAAGCGCTCACCGACCATAGCCGCGCCTTCGCGGCTGGTGTTGGACAGCAGCACCAAAAACTCCTCGCCGCCAAAGCGGAAAATCATGTCGATGTTGCGCAGCTGTGCTTTCAGTGTTTCCGCCATGGCCCGCAGCACTTCGTCGCCGCTGCTATGGCCGTAGGTGTCGTTGATGTGCTTGAAGTGGTCAACATCCAGCATCAGCAACGACAACGGTTGTAGATTTCGCCGCGCCAAGTCGACCTCGCGCTGCAGCGCCTGGTCCATGGCGATGCGGTTGCCGGTATCGGTCAATGGATCGCGCAGGGCGCACTGCACCGCTTTGCGGTACAGCAGTGCATTGCGTAGCGGAAAGAGCATGCACGCCAGCAGCGATTCCAACTGGGCCAACTCTTCCTCGGAAAAACGCTGGTTGCGGCGGAAAATCAGCTCGCCCAGGTATTCACCTTCGTGGTTCAGGCGATAGCCGGCCGAATGAATCGCGCGGGTGCCGAGTTCTAGGCGCAGGTCGCTAGAGGGATGTTGGTAAGCGACGGCGTCCAAGGGCACTAAGCGCTGCACCTCGCGGAAAAAGATTTCCAGGATGCGTTCAACTTCCAGGCTGGTCTGCAGTTGCAGATTTAGCTTCTGCCGCAACTGGGCCAGCGACACCGGCCGCACGGACTGCGTGCGATTGCTGGCAAAACCCAGACGCTGCAATTTGGCGGCGTCAAAGTCGATTGTGTTGGATTTGCTTGGCGGGACCATACCGGGGAACCTCAGGCGCGGAATGCGGCGACAGGTTCCCTTTAGCGAATAGTGTGCCAGGTGCTGTTAGTGTCTATTTAACGCAATAAAAACAAAGAGTTATAAGTTGTAAAGGCGTGGCAAGCGGTCAGTTTTTGCCGCTGATTTGCCGGTTGTCTGGCGATAGTGGCCATACGCTGCCGTGCCTTCGATAGATGTAGTCATTTTCCTGGCGCGTTGTAGGTTTATGCGCAGGGTTATCCGGCTCAACACCGCGTTGAGCCGTCCATGTGCTGCTTTATTGGCGTAAGCAGCCTTAGCCCGCCAGGCCTCACAAGCGGATTTTCAGCAGTACAAACTCTGCAGGTTTTAGCGCTGCGAAGCCTATTTCTAGGTTTACCAAACCCTGGGCCTGATCGTTGGTGTTGCTGGTCTGCGCGTCGCATTTAACGAAATAGGCTTGCTCCGGGGTCTGACCTTGAAAGGCGCCTTGGCGAAACAGCTCCAACATAAAGGTGCCCACGCTAAGCCGAAGCTGCGCCCATACAGCCTCATTGCTGGGTTCAAACACCACCCATTGGCAGCCACGACAAACGCTCTCTTCGATAAACAACGCCAGGCGGCGCACGGGAATGTATTTGTACTCATCGGCTTGGGCGTCGCTTCCGGCGAGGGTGCGCGCGCCCCACGCCACTCGGCCAAACGCGGGAAAGGTGCGCAGCACGTTGATCGCCTGAGGGTTGATCTGGCCGTTTTGCATATCGTTAAGCGCCAGGGCTAAGTCGACCACACCGAGCAATTGCGCATCTGCGCCGGCCGGGGCTTTCCATACGCCGTAGTGGCTGTCGGTGCGCGCATACACGCCGGCTAAGGTGCCGGAGGGCGCGATGGTTTGCAGTTGCCCGCCGGCCATGGGATCCGGCACGCGTACGGCGGGAAAATAGGTGGCCGCATTGCGCGACTGGGAGATGCCATGCGCCCATTGGCTGATGTCGGCAAGGGTTCGATTGGCCGGCGCGTCAACGATATAAAACGCCCGCTTGGCTTCGCATAGCGCTACGCCAGCGCTGACCACGTGGGCTTCTTCGCCGGCGAGCATGTCGAAGGTTTCCGGTATCAGCAGTAGGTTGAACAAGTCACAGTCGAGTAGGGCGTAGAGTCCGGTTTGCTTATCCTTATTGCCCACCAACGCTTCAGCGCCGCCGCGTTCGCCGTTGGCAGCGGTCACGCGCACGATCCAGGCGTAGCTGCCGCCATTCTGGAAAAACTGGTTAACGGCATAGGACAGCGGGCTGTCCGGGTGCAAACCGCCAAACTCACGCTCGAACTCGAGAACGCCCTGTATGGCGACGGGCTGGTCGGTAACACCCTTGCTGGTGTAGCCAACAAAGGCCGCCACCGACGTGTGCACCGCGGTTATGCGGTGTGCCGCTACAGGTGATTCTTCGATGTACACGCCGGGAACCTTGACCTCCACCATGGCGCCGCCTCCTGTGCGGTTTAGAGCCTCCGACAGCATAGATCGCAGCGTGCGGCTCTCCATCTGACGCGGTGGTGAAATGCCGTCTTCCGACAGATGGCCCTGCTACAACAGCCCGCAGCGGCAAACAAAACTGCAACTCTTTTTTCCTGGGGCCGGTCCCAATTGCATGGGCAAACACAAGGGGGGCTTTGCCATGTTTCGCGATTTCGATACCTGTATTGCGTGGACCGATGCCATGAAGGAAGGGCACAACTACGTTGGCCTGATCGAGTACCAACCCAAACGCATGGGCGCCGAAGTGCGCGTGTTGTGGGTGGTGGTACCTGGGTGTGTATGCGAGACCGAAGCCGAAATTGCCGCTGACAATATGCTGCGTGAAATCAGCGATATCACCCAGCTGGACCGCGTTACCTACCGCGACGGCGTTTCGCTCTAGTGCTGAAGTAGGTTGGGTTGAGCGAAGCGAAGCCCAACATATCAAGCGGTTTTGCAATACCCACTCGCTGCCAATGTTGTTGGGCTTCGCGCAGCTCAACCCAACGTACGCTCCATACAAAGGGCCACCGCAAATGCCACGTGCAATCTGGAAAGGCGCCATCAGTTTTGGCCTGGTGCATATCCCCGTCGCGCTGACGTCAGCCACCACCACGCAAGGCGTGGACTTCGACTGGCTGGATAAACGCAGCATGGACCCGGTGGGCTACAAGCGCATCAACAAGGTCACCGGCAAAGACATCGACAAGGAAAACATCGTCAAAGGCGTCGAATACGAAAAAGGCCGCTATGTGGTCTTGAGTGAAGACGAAATCAAACAGGCGCACCCGGCTGCCACGCAAACCATCGATATCTTCGCCTTTGTCGATAGCGCACAAATTCCCCTGCAAAACATCGACACGCCGTACTACCTGAGCCCCGACAAACGTGGCGAAAAGGTCTACGCCTTGCTGCGGCAAACCCTGGTCGATACCGACAAAGTCGCCTTGGCCCTGGTGGTGCTGCACACCAAGCAGCACCTGGCTGCCGTTATGCCGTTGGAAGACGCCATGGTCCTAGTGATGCTGCGCTGGCCCAGCGAGGTGCGCGGCCTGGCCAGCCTCGAACTGCCCGCGGCGGTCAGCAACGCCAAGCTGGCCAAAGGCGAGCTGGAGATGGCCAAGCGCCTGGTGCAAGACATGAGCGCCGATTGGTCGCCCGACGAATACCAAGACAGCTTTACCGAGCAGATCATGGCGCTGGTCGAGCAGAAGGCCAAGCAAGGCAAAATCGCTGCTGTTGAGAAAGCCAGCGAAGAGGGTGAAAGTCGGCGCAGTGCCGACGTTATCGACCTCACCGAATTGCTTAAACGCAGCCTTGGCGGCAAACCCAGTGCGGCGAAAAAACCGGCGGCTAGTAAAGCCAAAACCGCTGCCAGTAAAGCTGCACCGGCCAAAACGGCGAAACCGGCCGCAAAAAAAACCAGCAAAACCAGCAAGGCGAGCTAAGGCGCCGGGGGCTTGGTTATGAGCGAGTACAACCGCAAGCGCAACTTCAGCGTCACCTCGGAGCCGCGTGAAGAGCCCGCAAAAAAAGCGCGAAAAACGCCGGGCTCATTGCGTTTTGTCATCCAGAAGCACGACGCCAGTCACCTGCACTACGACTTCCGCTTGGAACTTGATGGCACCCTGAAAAGCTGGGCCATCCCCAAAGGTCCAAGCCTCGATCCGCACGACAAACGCCTGGCCGTACATGTGGAAGATCACCCCCTGGGCTACGCCAGCTTTGAGGGCAGCATTCCCAAAGGCCAATATGGCGCCGGCGATGTGATTGTCTGGGACCAAGGCGTGTGGCAACCCCATGGCGACCCGCAAGAAACCTACAAGAGCGGCAAGCTGAAATTCGCCCTGATCGGCGAAAAGCTCAGCGGCGAGTGGGCCTTGGTGCGTACGCGCCTTAAAGGCAGCGGCGACAAAGAGCAGTGGCTGCTCATTAAAGAACGCGATGACGTGGCTCGGCCTGCCAGCGAATACAACGTGGTCGACGAGCTACCCAACAGCGTGATCAGCGGCGCCGGCGTTGGCCAGGGTCGAGCCGGCAAAAAAGCCCCGGCCGCTAAAACCAAGCTAGCCCATGGCAAAGCCACCCAGGTAAAGGCCAGTAAGCCGGCGGCCAACCAGGCGCTTACCGCCATCCCGGACACCCTGAAGCCGCAACTGGCGACCCTGGTTACCGAAGCCCCAAGCGGCGATTGGGTATATGAAATCAAGTTCGACGGCTATCGCATGTTGGCGCGCATCAAAGATGACGAGGTCAGGCTATTTACCCGCAATGGCCACGACTGGAGCGCGCGCCTGCCCGAGCAAATCAAGGCCCTGCAAGCGCTCAAGCTAAAAGACAGCTGGCTGGATGGTGAAGCCGTGGTGCTCAACGACGACGGCATGCCGGACTTCCAAGGCCTGCAAAACGCTTTCGACGAGGGCGCCAGTCAGCAGGTTCTCTACTACCTGTTTGATGCGCCGTTTCTAAACGGCGAAGACCTGCGGCAAACACCGCTGCAAGACCGTCGCGACGCCTTGAAAAAAGCCCTTAAGGGCGTGGGCAAACGCAGCCCATTGCGCTTTTCCGATGCCTTTACCGCCGCCCACCAAGACCTGGTAACCAGCGCCTGCGCCATGGGTTTGGAAGGCGTGATTGGCAAACGCTTGGGCAGCATCTATGTATCGCGCCGTAGCGACGACTGGATCAAGCTCAAATGCCGCCATCGTCAGGAAATGGTCATCGTCGGCTACAGCGCGCCCAAAGGCAGCCGCAGCGGTTTTGGCGCCCTGCTGGTAGCGGTGCACGAAGACGGCAAGCTGCGCTATGCCGGCCGTGTCGGTACTGGTTTTGATGCCAAGCGCCTCGAGCATTTAATGGCGCAAATGAAGCCCCTTGAGCAGGATAAATCGCCTCTGGAAAAAGCCGTTACCAGTGCCCAGGCGCGCGGTGTGCAATGGCTGCAACCCAAGCTGGTGTGCGAAGTGGAGTTCGCCGAGTGGACCCGCGAAGGCGTGGTGCGCCAAGCCTCGTTTATCGCCCAACGCACCGACAAACCGGCAGGGCAAATCACTCAGGAGAAAGCCGTGCAGCCACCAGCGGCCAAGGCAACAGCCAAGCGCAAAGCCAGCAGCGGGAAAAACCAGCGTGAGGAGCTGGATAAGGTTTCGATCAGTCACCCCGAGCGGGTTATTGATGCGCAAAGCGGCACGCAGAAAATCGAACTGGCGCAGTTCTACCACGACATCGGCGACTGGCTTATGCCCCATCTAAAGGGTCGCCCGGTATCGTTATTGCGCGCACCTGACGGTGTCGAGGGGCAGCAGTTTTTCCAGAAGCATGCCGAACATTTAGCCATCCCTAACATTACTCACCTTGAGCAAAAGCTCGACCCCGGGCACGCGCGGTTGATGCAAATCGACTCGCTACCGGCCTTGATTGGTGCGGTGCAAATGGGCTGTATCGAACTGCACACCTGGGGCGCCACCAGTGCCGCCATCGAGAAGCCCGACCGGATGATTCTTGACCTCGACCCAGACCCCGCGCTGCCGTGGCGCAGTATGGTCGAGGCGACGAAACTGACCCTGGCGGTGCTCGACGAATTGGGCCTGGATGCCTGGCTGAAAACCAGCGGCGGCAAGGGCATGCACATCATTGTGCCGTTAAGCAAACACGCCAGCTGGGACACGGTAAAAGCCTTTGCCAAAGCCCTGGCCACGTTTATGACCAAACAGATTCCCGAGCGCTTTATCGACAAAATGGGCCCGCAAAATCGCATCGGCAAAATCTTTGTCGACTATCTGCGCAATAGCCGAGGCGCCAGCACTGTCAGCGCTTACTCAGTGCGGGCGCGACCGGGCCTACCGGTATCGGTGCCGATCAGCCGCGATGAACTCGACGGGCTGAAAAGCGCCGCGCAATGGACGGTCGACAACCTGCGCCAGCGCCTTGATAGCCTGAAACAAGACCCCTGGCACGACTACCACAACCGCCAGCGCATCACTCGCGCGCAGTGGAAAAAGCTTGGCGCTGAACCGGTGTGAGGACTGTTGGGCGCCGTGGTGCTCAACGGCGCGCCAAAGCAGTCATGTATGAGTCAACGGTTCAGTCGTTGTACGCTATGCGCCCCAACATGGAGACGTTGCGTATGAGCACCGCTGATAGCCAATACCAACCCTTGAACTGCGACCTCTACGACTTTGTGGAGATGGCGTGTCTCTACCAATACCGCTTGCTGGTGGAAATGGTCGAAGGCGGGCGCTTCGAAGCAAAGGCGTTGGATACCCGCACTAACGCGCGTAAAGAGGAATATCTGACGGTTGAATTGGACGGCGAAAAGGTCGAGTTGCGTTTGGACCGCTTGCTAGCCATTACGCCGCTAAACGACCACGCCAAGTTTGGCCGTGTCGAGCTTGCTGGCCGTCATTGCGCAACGTAGATCCGCCGCAACAGCCGTCTAGCCGGTAGGGTGTGCTGTGCGCACCGGGAGTAAACGCCGCAATCCCTTGGTGCGCGCAGCACACCCTACTGGGCGGCGTATACCTAATATCAGGCGATGCTCTTCATCCGCGCCAAATCTTTCAACGGCGGCGCACCAAACAGCCGCCGGTATTCTCGGCTGAATTGTGAAGGGCTTTCATAGCCCACCCGATAGCCAGCCGCCGCCACTTCCAAGCCTTCACTGATCAACAACCGCTGCGCTTCTTGCAGGCGCAATTGTTTTTGATATTGCAGCGGGCTCATGGCTGTTACGGCCTTAAAACGGTGGTGCAGGGCAGACACGCTAAGGTTGGCCACCCGAGCTAGTTCCTCAATGCGCAGCGGCTGGTCGAAGTTGGCATTTAGCCATTCGACGGCACGGGTGATGCGGTGTGATTGGCTGTCAGCCATGGCGATTTCAATCAACTGCTGGCCTTGCTGGCTACGTAGCAGGCGGTAGTAAATTTCCCGCAGTGCCAGTGGCGCCAGCATGCTGATATCCCGTGGGGTATCGAGCAGGCGGGTCAGGCGCAATACGGTATCGAGCAGCGATTCGTCGATGCGGTCCAGGTACATACCGCGGCTGGCCGGTCGCGCAGGCAGGCCCACGGGCCCGGCGTCGCTGATCATGCGGGTGATTTCGGCCGGGTCGAGGTCCAGGCGCAGACACAGATAGGGTTTATCCGGGCTGGCTTCGATGACTTGCCCGGTCACCGGCAAGGTCACCGACACCACTAGATAATTCAGCGCGTCATAAACGTAACTTTCGCCGCCCAGACTCACTTCCTTGCGGCCCTGGGCAATGATGCACAGCGCCGGCTTGTGCACGCCACGCGCCACCGGTGTGGGCTGGTCGAAGCGAATCAGGCTAAGCGGGCCGATGGCGGTTTGCAGCGGGCCTTCCGACGGAGTGAAGCGCTCGATCAACGTCGCCAGTTCGTTTTGACGTTGCTGGACTGGGGTTTCCATGACGGCCTCCGGAAGGTGGGGGAGCGGGGTAGCAAACTCTGGCGCGCAGCTTGCGCACGCGAACACCGTTTGGCCAGAGCTGCCGGTGCGTTTAAGCAGGATTAGGCAAGCATAAGACAGGATCAGATAAATACGACAGCTGGCAAAACCCCAAGCTAGGTGCCGCGGGGCAGAGCGGTCGCGAACTTTTGCAGGATTAGGCAAAAGGAAAGCAGGAAACGGATAACCGGCCTGCGCCCTGGTGCGTAATCTGGCAACCGTGGCAAATCGTCAGCCCGCCACGTTTCTGTTTCTGACTTTCAAGGAGAACGACTCATGTCTGAGCAAGTCAGCACGTTGGTTTTTATCAAAGCCTGCGAAGGCCCACGGGCCAGTACTGAAGTGGAAAGCCGCCTGCAGAAATTGGTCAGCCAGTCGCGCTGCGAGCCTGGTTGCCTGGCTTATTCGCTACAACGCTCGTTGACCGATCAGCAATTGTGGTTATTGCAGGGCACGTGGCAGTCCACTGCGGCGTTAAATGCCTACCTGTGCCAGCCGCCACTGCAACTGCTTGGCGGGCTGCTGGCAGAGCGTTTGGTGCAGGAGATGGATCTCCACACCTTTAGCGGCGCCGTTGGCCAGGTCGACGCCATTAACCACAGCCCTCACGCAAAAGCATTTGCCTGAGTTGCCTGTGCCTGAGTGCGACCGGCAGGCGGTTGTCCTAATTCGCTGTCGACCTCAATGATCATGGCAATCATCGCCCGCGCCGCTGCCGAAAGGCGGTAACCGGCTCGGCTAACAATCCCGCAACGGGCTTGCAGGCTTTCGTCGACCGTGGTCGGCAGATTGCGCCAATACAAGCGCACCAGTTCACCGCGCTGCAGTTCCTGGCCGAAAAACTCTTCAGTGGCAATGCCGATGGCGTCAGTGTTGCGCACGATATCCACCAGCGACGGCAGATGTTCGCAGGTTACCGTGGGGTGGTAGTCGGTGCGCCCGCTGAGGTTGGCTAGGTACTTACGCGCCCGTGCCGGAATTTTCGGCGCGGCGATCGGGTAATCGAACATATCGTTGGTCGACAAACTTTCCTTGGCCAACAGCGGGTGCCCCGGCCGGCAAAAGTACACGCCACGGCGCGGGGTGATGGCCTGGGTGTGGAAGTTGGGGTCGGCCTCAAACTGGGTGATATCGGCGATAAAAAATTCAATCTCATCGCGCGACAGGCTGCGGCCGAGTTTTTCCCAGTTATCCACTTCAAAGCTCAGGCTGATGCGCGGGTGCTGTTTAACAAACTGTGCCACCGCGCTGGGTACCAAACGTGCCGCCGGGGCAGGGCCGCAACCAAAGCGCAGGTCGCCGGCATCCAGTTTGGTCATCTGGTCAATTTCACTACTCAGGTTGGCTGCCCCTTGCACCAGGCGCAGGGCATGTTGCAGCACCAGTTGGCCCTCCGGTGTGGGGCGTAAATCCTTATTGCCTCGGTCCACCAGCGCGCAGCCAAATTCCTGCTCAAGGCCCTGAATAGAGCGGCTAAAGGCCGGCTGTGTAATGCCTATGGCGTCCGCCGCGCGAACGAAACTGCGGTGCTCTAGTAAGGCGATGAAGTAGCGCAGTTGTCTGAGATCCATATGCTTTCCTGGCATGCAAAAAATAAGTCGAAGGCATTTGCTGCTGTATGGGTGCTGGTTTTAAATGCAGGCTCTTATTCCGTCAACAAAGCATGTTTATATTGGTTAGAACATAAACGAATATAAATATGGCAACGTGCACAAGGGGAGCCGCATGGCCAAGCCATACCGCAACAAGCACCAACGCCAAGCGCACCAGCGCATGTGTTGCCACGTTCACTAATTCGCCAGCCGTCACCCGCCATCTGCGGTTTTTCCTGACGCGCCGGCGCAGATCACAAAGAAGATTTTTCGAGCACCGCCGTTGCGTGGTGGGGGATCGTTTTGCCTGCGCATTTACCCGCGGGCCAGACGAAGACAAAAGGATTCGCCCGATGCATTCGACCATTCACCCGTTTACCCCGCGCTTGGCGCGACCGCTGGCAGTGCGCCGCTTGGCCACGCCTGAGTACGCGTTGACCTTGATTCTGGCCCTAAGCAGCGCCGGCCAATGGAGCAGCGCTTGGGCCGCCGAAACAGATAGCAGTGATGCGCTGGCAGTCAGCGCAGTAGAAGAGGGCAGCACTACCGCGACTACCAGCAGCAAAGCCGATACCGCGCTGCAAAAAGTCACCGTTACCGCCCGCCGTCGCGAAGAAGACGCCCAAAACGTACCCACGCCTATCACCACCCTGAGCGCCGGCACCCTGGAAGCGCAGCGCATCTACAAAGTGCAAGACCTGCAGCAAGTGCTGCCCAGCGTAAACGTCGCGTTTATTCATGCCCGCCAATCCAGCGTGGCGGTGCGCGGTATCGGCAACAACCCGGCCAGCGATGGCCTGGAAGGCAGCGCCGGTATCTACCTGGATAACGTCTACCTAGGTCGCCCCGGCATGGCCGTGTTCGACATGCTCGATATCGAGCAGATCGAGTTGCTCCGCGGCCCGCAAGGCACCTTGTTTGGCAAAAACACCACGGCCGGCGTGCTGAATATCACCACGAAAAAACCGACCTTTAGCCCTGAGCGCACCGTGGAAGTGTCGGGTGGCGAAAACGGTTATTTCCAAGGCAAGGGCACGGTCTCCGGGGCGTTGACTGACACCCTGGCCGGGCGCCTATCGGCGTACCGCACCCGCGACGATGGCTACACCAAAAACATCTACAACGGCGATGACCTCAATGGCGGCGAGCGCCAGGGCGTGCGTGGTCAGTTGCTGTTCCAGCCTAACGACGACTTCAGCCTGCGCTGGATCAACGACTACAACGAAGAGGATTCCAGCCAGGGCACCATGGTGGTCTATGGCCAAAGCAACCTGTACCGCCAGCGCGCGGCCCTGGTTGGCGCCTCGCCAGTGAGTGATCCGGGCCGCAACGAAGTAAATATCAACGGCCGGCAAAACGTCAGCGTGCACCAGGGCGGTAGTTCGCTAGAAGCCAACTGGAACCTCAATGGCGGCTACACCCTGACCTCGGTGAGCGCCTACCGCTATTGGCACTTCACCCCGGCCAACGATGAAACCCTCAACGTCTCGGCCATCAACAACACCGGCGTCGAAGTGCACGACCGGCAGTTCTCCCAAGAATTTCGCCTGGCTTCGCCAACCGGTGGCTTCTTTGATTACGTGGTCGGCGCCTATGTCTTCAATTCTAACTTGGGCAATAAGACCTTTACCGACTACGGCCCGGACGCCGACCGCTTCCTGCTGCCCACGGCGCAAAACAGTTTTAACGCATTGAACAATGTGTCGACCAAGGCCAACGGCAAAGTCGTCACCGACAGCTACGCCTTGTTTGGTCAGGGCACGTTTCACCTGACCGACCGCTTGGACTTTACCGCCGGTTTGCGCGGCACCTACGAAGAAAAACAAGCCAAGATCGAGCGCTTCGCCCCTGACGGCGGCGCGGCGGTTACCGGCGCTGGCGCCACCATCCGCAATCGGCAACTGGGCGCCTACGACTCCGGCGACCTGAGCCTGCACAACGCTTCGCCTTCGGGCCTACTCAGCCTGAGTTATAAATTCAGTGATGAGGTATTGGGCTACGCCAGCCTATCCCACGGGGAAAAATCCGGTGGGGTAAACCTGGCGGTAGGCAGTGCGCCGACTGCGGGCGCCGACTCTTTGCTGGTGGGGCCGGAACGGGCTAACGACGCCGAACTGGGTTTTAAAAGTACCTTGCTCGACCGCCGTTTGCTGCTTAACGCCAACCTGTTCTGGACCGGCATCCACGGTTATCAAGCCACCACGCTTTACCAACCGGCGGGCAGCACCAGTGTGGTCTCGGTATTGGCCAACGCCGGCAGCGTGCGCAGTCGCGGTCTGGAGTTTGAAGCCACAGCCCTGCTTACCCGTGGCCTGACGGTTAACGTCAACGGCTCCTATAACGATGTCACCTACTTGTCGTTCAAAGACGCGCCATGCCCTGCTGAGGTGTCCACCGCGCCAGGCGCGCCGGCCACCTGCGACCTCAGCGGCGAACGCGTAGTCGGCGCCTCGAAGTGGATCGGCAATATCAACGGCGAATACAAGTGGGCGCTGGACGGCGGTATCGAACCCTACGTCAACGCCAGCTACGCCTATCGCTCCGACGCCGAAGGCACGCTGGATAACTCCGACCTTTCGAAAATTGACGGCTACGGCCTGGTCAACCTCAGCACCGGTATTCGTACCGACCTGGGCGACGGCCAGCTCGACGCCTCGCTGTGGCTGAAAAACGCCACCGATAAAGAGTACTACCTGAGCGCCTTTGCCTACCTCAACGGTGCTTACACCGCGTCGGTGGGTCAGCCGCGCACCGCTGGCGTGACCCTGCGTTACGACTTTTAACCCCGAGCCTGCCCAAACAAGACCAGAGCGAAAAGAGGAAAAAACCATGAGCAATGCAGCACTTGCTACCCCAATCGCCAACGCCCTACAGCTGGACATTCGCCGAGTCGCCGGCCGTATTGGCGCCGAGATCCGTGGCGTGAAGTTGTCCGCCGACCTCGACGCCGATACCGTCGCCGCCATTCAACAAGCCTTGCTGGAACACAAGGTGATCTTCTTCCGCGGCCAGACTCATCTCGATGACGTTAGCCAGGAAGCCTTCGCCAAGCTGCTCGGCGAACCCGTAGCGCACCCCACCGTACCAGTAGTGGACGGCACCCACTTCCTGCTGGAACTGGATTCGGCCAAAGGCGCGCGCGCCAGCTCGTGGCACACCGACGTCACCTTTGTTGACGCCTACCCCAAGGCCTCGATTCTGCGTTCGGTGGTAGTTCCCGAATACGGTGGCGACACCACCTGGGCCAACACCGCCACCGCTTATGAACACTTGCCAAGTGAGCTGAAAGAGCTGGCCGACAAACTGGTGGCCGTGCACAGCAACGAATACGACTACACGGCGATCAAGTCCAACGCCCAGCTGGAAGCGGCCGAGCACTACCGCAAGGTCTTCACCTCCACGGTGTACGAAACCGAGCACCCGGTGGTGCGCGTACACCCCATCAGCGGCGAGCGCAGCTTGCTGTTGGGGCACTTTGTTAAACGCATTAAAGGCTACGGCGCGGCCGATTCAGCGCACCTGTTTAACTTGCTGCAAAGCCACGTGATCCGCCTGGAAAACACCGTGCGCTGGACCTGGCAAGTGGGTGACGTAGCCATCTGGGATAACCGCTCCACCCAACACTATGCGGTTGACGACTACGGCAACCAATCGCGCATCGTCCGCCGCGTCACCCTGCACGGCGAAGTGCCGTACGGCGTTAACGGCCAACGCAGCCAAACCATCAAAAAAGCCTGAGCCCAAATAGCCCGTCGCCAACGGCGGGCTCTTAAACCGGAGTATTTGCCATGAGCCAAGCCGCCACCGCGCTACACCAAAGCGAGCCAGAATTTTCTATCGTGCCGCTGCACGACGCGCCATTGGGTGCCCAAGTACTCGGCCTCGACGCCCGTCAACCGTTAAGCCCTGACCAGGTGCTGGCACTGAAACAGGCGCTACGCGACCACCACATTCTGATCTTTAAAAACCAGCACCTCGACGACCGCCAATACCTGGACTTCACCAGTTACTTTGGCTCGGTATTCCAACCGCCTGCGGATATTCCGGTGCTGTCCTCAGGTGCCGACGGCAAAGCGCCAAGCATTGTCCGCGTGGCCAATACCGAAGGGGGCGAGTTGGGTAATTTCGCCTTGCCGGCCCACAGCGACCACCAATGGACACCAACGCCGTCGGCAGGCTCGCTGCTCTACGCCCTGCAAGTGCCAAGCAAAGGCGGGGAGACCAGTTGGACCAACCTGGCCCTGGCCTATGAAACGCTCCCCGAGGCAACCAAAGCCGAAATCGAAGGCCTGCGCCTGATCAACTACAACCCGTTTATTCGCCTGAAAAGTGGCGGCTATGGCGGCACCTTTATCACCTACCGCACGCCCGATATCGAGCCGATCCAAGGCACCGAACACCCGCTGGTACGCACCCACCCCGACGGCGGCAAGCGCTTGCTATTTCTTAGCGTACACACCGAGGTTGAGATACCCGGCTATGACCCGGACAAAGGCAAAGAGTTGATCGGCCGGTTACGCGCGCACCTGCAAAACCCCAAGCTCTCCTACACCCACCACTGGCAAGTCGGCGATATCGTCTACTGGGACAACCAGGCCACCTTGCACGCGCGCAACGCCTTTGACGCCAACGAAGTGCGCGACCTCAAACGCATCAGCCTGGCGGGGAGTCGGCCGTTTTAAAGCGGCTAAAACCTACACCTTTACGCGTTCTCGGCAGTTGCGGTTCTGTTGCGCCATTCCATGGGGTTTATGCCTTCGGCGCGGGTAAAGGTGCGGGAGAAATGTGCCTGGTCGCAAAAGCCGCACTCGGCGCTGATTTGCGTAAGGGTCATGTCCGACTCTTGAATCAAGCGCTTGGCTTGGGCAATACGTTGGCGATGGATCCAATCCTGCGGCGACATGCCGGTGCTGCGTTTAAATGCCCTTGAGAAGTGGCTGCGCGACAAGGCACAGGCCTGGGCCAGTTGCGGCACGCTGATTTTTTCGCCGAGCAGGGTATGGATAAGGTTTTTTGCCAGACGTTCGCGCCAGGGCGTCAGGCCGCCGGTAACCAGGGTTTCGCCGTCGCTGTCTGGCGCAGGCGCGCGTCGGGCTGTCCATTGAAAGCTGGCCATAATTCATCCTCTGTCAGTTGAGAATGATTCTGGCAGGCCAAACGCAGCGGCGAGGGATCAATAGAGGCCCGTTTCGGCCAACGGGGTGCGCAATACGGACACCTCTAGCACGCCACTTTCAGCCAAATTGCTGGCGGTACTGAATTGGCGTGAGGCCAAGCTTTTCGCTAAATAGAAAACGCATATGCCGCGTACTACCCAGACCCGCGCGGTAGGCCACGGTTTTCAGCGGCAGGTCGGTGCTCTCCAACAAGCTGCGGGCGCGGTCGATACGTGCGTGTTGGAGGAATTCCATGGGCGTCATTTGCACATCACGGCTAAACAGGCGGGCGAAGTGGCGGGCGCTCATACCCGCCAGGCTGGCCATGCGTTCGACGCTGAAGTCTTCCTCCAGATGGGCCAGTACATAGGTTTGCACTTTGTTGATTGGCGAGTCCTGTTCGGCCACCGCCGCCAGCATGGGGCTGAACTGTGCTTGGCCGCCCTGGCGCTTCATTGCCACCAGCAGCACCTTGGCCACATCTACCGCAACCGCTTTGCCATGGTCTTCGGCCACCACCGCTAACGCCATGTCGATGCCGGCCGTAACGCCGCCGGATGTCAGCAGTCGTCGGTCTTTAACATAGATCTGATCGGTGCCAATGCGCGCCTTGGGGAAACGCTTGGCCAGGCGTTCGGTGTAGTTCCAGTGGGTGGTGACCTGATGGTCATCCAGCAGGCAGGCCTCGCCGAGAATAAACGCGCCGGTGCAAATAGAGCCGTAGAGCGAACAGCGTTGCACGGCGGTTTTCAGCCAGGCCGTTACCGCTGGAAAACGCTCGTTGTAAGCGCCGGGGCCGCCGGGTACCAAGAGTAAATCGTAGGCTTCGCAGCCATCTGCCATGGTCAGGTCTGTCTGCACCGTTACGCCGTTGGAGGCGCGAATCAGGCGCTGCTCACTGCCTATGGTGAGCACTTGGTAGTGCTCGCTTTCCGGCAGAAAGCGATTGGCCACGGAAAACACCTCGAAAGGGCCGGCCATATCGAGCAGGAGAAATTCAGGAAACAACACCATGGCAACGGTTTTCATCAACTGACCCGTAGTGATGTGAGGTTATGAATAGGGCGAGGTTTGACACGGAGATAGTTGTTTTAGAACGATTTTTACTCTGGTGCAAGCGTGCATTGAGCAATTGCTGCGCAGCTGTGATGGGCTTAGCGCCGCTTAGTTGCGCAAAGGCGCGCATACTCGACGCCTTAGCTGGCATTCGGTCAGCGTGACACAAGGAACATCCCATGAGTCAGCGCACGTTTGCTCATCACCTGGTCTGGAACGCGGCGAAGTTGGTTGGTAGGGAGCCACAGGCGTTTTTGGCCGTACGCCGGCAGAGCGGCGGTAGCGATGCGGTGTATCACCGCATCCTGGCCGACCAGCAATTCGAATACAAAATTGACGCTGAGACTGCCGCGTTAAGTGAGCTGGCCAAAGTGGTCAGCATCGACAAGAACGACAATCTGGTGTTTTGAGTGGTTACGCGTTTAGTCGCTGGGCCTGGGCGGCCTGAATAAACACGCCAAACGCCTGCTCAACGCCCCGTTGTAACTCAAGCTCATCGCAGCCTTGCGCTTGGCTTTCCAGGCGTTGCAAAAAGCTTGGCCATAGGCCGGGGGTGGAGGCGTGGCCGAGGTAGTCCATGGGCGCGCCCGGTTGTGCGGCTTGCAAGCGCCGCGCAAGCACTTGGCCGCCCAAGCGTGAGCCTTCAAGAACGTAGGCGGCACCCCAGCACCAGGCTGGGCTGACCTGTTGCGGCAGGCTCAACACGCTGACGGGGGCGCAGGCGAAGGCTTGCAGGTCGGCGCGCAAAGCTTCGCTGCGCCGGCGTTGCGGCCAGTCGTCAAGCAACTGGTCGATGGCGTTTTCTTCAAGGGTCTGTTCCAGGCTAAACAGCGCGGCCGCGTGGGCCTGAAGAAAGCGGCGGTAGCCGTCGGCAGTTTCCAGGCTGAGCGCCGAATAGGCGTCGTCGACCTCCTGGTGCAGTTCAGCGCCGAGCTGCCGCAGACGTTGGCGCAGGTTATCCATGTTTGGGCGCCGCGCTGCGGATGGCGAGCAGAATTTTGCGCACCAATTGTTCCTCGCTAAAGGGTTTCTGTATCACCGGGCTGTCGCCAAGCCCGACTGAATCGAGCTCGGCGTAACCGCTGATAAATACGATCGGCAAGCGTGGTTGCTGCACCGCCACTACGCGCGCCAGTTCGCCGCCGTTCATGCCGGGCATGGCGAAGTCAGCCAATAGCAAATCGACATCCAGGGTGGCCAGCAGCTGCAAGGCGCGGGCGCCGGAGTCGGCTTCGGTCACCTGAAAACCCAGGCGCTGAAGCATTTGTGCCGTTACCTCGCGCACCGAAGGGTCATCGTCGACCAGCAAAATGTGGTGTTCGCCGTTAACCACTTCAGTACTTGGATTGGCGCTATCAGCATCCTCAGTGTTTGTATCCGGCTGCGTGCGTGGCAGATAGACCTGCACCGTCGTACCCACGCCAACCTCGGTAAAAATACGCGCGCCGCCGCCCGACTGTTTGGCGAAACCAAATACCTGCGCCAAGCCCAGCCCAGAACCTTTGCCCACTTCCTTGGTGGTAAAGAAGGGTTCAAAGGCTTTTTGCAGCACGTCCTGGCTCATGCCGGTGCCGGTGTCCGATACCGAGAGCATGACGTAGTCGCCTGGGCCCGGTTCCTCCGCGCTTTGGGCAGCCTCGGAAATGCTGACGTTAGCGGTGGCCAGCACCAATTGACCACCGTCACTCATGGCGTCACGGGCGTTGATGGCCAGGTTGAGAATGATCATGTCGATCTGCGTGGGGTCGACCAGCGCGTGCCACAGATCCGACTGCGCTTGAATGGCTACGCTGATGCGCCCGCCGAGGGTGCTTTTCAGCAAGGTGTGCAGGTTGTTCAGGGTTTCGTTGAGGTCCAGCGGCGCCGGCGCCAGTTGTTGGCGACGGGCGAAGGCCAACAACTGCGCCGTCAGCGTGGCGCCGCGTTCACCCGCGGTACGAATATGACTGACCCGACGCAGGCTGGTTTCCGCCGGTACGCCGCGCTCCAGGTCGCGTTGCAAAAAGGTCGCACTGGTGAGAATAACGGTCAGCAGGTTGTTGAAGTCATGAGCAACACCGGCGGTGAGTTGGCCGACCGCTTCCAGGCGCTGCATTTGCCGCAGCGTGGCTTCGACTTTTTCCCGCTCCTGAATTTGTTTACGCAACGCCATATTGGCGTTGGCCAGCTTATCGATATTGGCGATTTCGTTGCTGATATCGCGACCGGCTACATAGGCGCGGCCGCCATCCGGCACGGCGCTCCAGGCGATCCAGCGGTAGCTGCCGTCGCGGTGGCGCAGGCGGTTAACGAAGCGGTCGGCGACCTCGCCGCGGCGTACGGTGGCCATCGCCACGCGGCTGCTGCGCACATCGTCGGGGTGGGTGAGGGCAACCAGCGGTAGCCCGAGTAGCTCGTCTTGCTGCCAGCCCAAAATGCTTTGCCAGGCCGGGTTTACCGCCAAGGTCGTGGAGTCAAAGCCGGTAACCGCCAGCAGATCACGGGACAGCTCCCAGGTGCGGTCACGTTCGCGGGTGCGTTCCTGCACGCGCTCACCAAGGGTTTCGTTAAGTTGTTTCAGCGCTTCGGTGGCGGTGCGTTGCTCGGTGATATCCATCACCACGCCGACAAAACGGGTGCAGGTGCCTTGATCAAAAAATGCTTGGCCGCGCATTTCCAGCCAGCGTTCACGACCATCGGGCAGACGAATGCGATAGGGCGTGGCGAAGTCGGGGTGATGCGGGTCACTGGTGGCGGCCAGTACACTGGCGCGCAGCGTGGGCAAATCATCGGGGTGACACAGGCGCTCAAACACGCTCATGTTCAGCGCTTCGTCACCTTCAAGCCCGCACATGGCGCGGTAGCGTTGGTCGCAGCGCAACTCGCCGCTCTTCGGTTCAAAATCCCACATCCCCAGGCCCGCGGCTTCGACCGCCAAACGCGCACGGGCACCGATTTCCTGCAACGCTTGCTCGGCCTGCAAGCGCCGGCGTCGCTCGTTAACTTCTGCCAGGGCGCGATTCACCGCTTTGGGCAGCATCGACAGGTTTTGCTTAAGCACGTAGTCGACGGCACCCGCGCGCATCATATTCACGGCGTTTTCTTCGCCGTATACGCCAGACAGAAAGATAAACGGGGTTTTTGGCGCCAGCCGCTGGGCTTCTTGCAACGCTTGGCGGCCAGAAAAACCGGGCAAGATAAAGTCCGCCAGGATCAGGTCGAAATCACGCCGCTGCAGGGCTTCAACCACTCCGGCCTGGTTGTACACCAATTCGGTGTCGAGGCTGTAACCACTGCGTTCCAACGCCAGCTGTGCCAGTTCGGCATCGTTGGGGCTGTCCTCAATAAGCAGGATGCTGATGTAATTTAACGCGGGCATTAACCTTCCTGTAGCCGATTGCGGTGGTGCGGTATCAGTCGTGTTGGTCGTCGGTTCTGCGCGTGCGCTGCAGGCGCAGCGAGCCAGGTGGCGGCTCATTGAGCACGGCCCAGAAGATACCAAGGTCGGAAATGGCGGCGACGAACTCTTTAAAGTCGACCGGCTTGACCACATACGCGTTAACGCCCATTTCGTAGGCGCGCACCAGGTCGGGTTCTTCACGCGAAGAAGTCAGCATGACCACCGGAATGCTGCGTAACGCTGGCGTTTCACGCACGGTCTTCAGCACTTCCAAGCCATCCACTTTAGGCAGCTTGAGATCCAACAGCATCACCGCTGGGTTGCCATCGTCGCGGCCTGCGAATTCGCCGCGCTGCAGCAAGTAATCCAGCGCCTCGGCACCGTCGCGTTTGATCACCACGTCGTTAGCCAACTGGCTACGTTCCAGGGCTAGCAGGGTCAGCTCCAGGTCGTTGGGGTTGTCTTCAACGAGGAGGATAGGTTTGAGCATTTAGTCGTTCCGCTGGGCAAAGGGTGTTGTGTAAGTCAAATGGGGTAGGGCGAAAAAAAACGTGGCGCCCTGATCGATACGGCCATCGGCCCAGACGCGTCCACCATGGCGCTCGATAATTCGCTTGACCGTGGCCAGACCAATTCCAGTGCCTTCGAATTCTTCCATACGGTGCAGGCGCTGGAATACGCCAAACAGCTTGTTGGCGTACTGCATATCAAAGCCGACGCCGTTATCGCGGATGAACACCACCGTCTCGTCGGTTTGTTGGTGAGCGCCCAATTCAATCACCGCGTGCTCGCGGTTGCCGGTGTACTTGATGGCATTGCTGATGAGGTTGCGCAACACCATGTGGATAAAGGCCGCGTCGGCCACCACACGGGGCATGGGCTGAATTGTCCATTCGATAGTGCGACCTTCATAGTCCGGGCGCATTTCTTCCAGAATGGAGGTCACCATGGCGCCAAGGTCGACATCTGAGAGGTGCAAGGCTGAACGACCCATTTGCGAAAAGCTCAACAGATTGTCCACCAATACGCCGGCAAAGCGTGCGGCCTCGCTGATGTTGGCCAGAAAGCGCTTGCCGCGTTCGCTCATGTGCGTGGCTTCCATTTCGCCGAGCAACTCGGTGTAGCCGGCGATATGGCGCAATGGCGCACGCAAGTCATGGGACACACTGTAGGAAAACGACTCCAGCTCTTTATTGGTTTCGCGCAGTTCACCGGCCAATTGCGCCATTTCTTCGGCCTTGCGCAGCACGATACCCAGCACCGCGGTGCGCAGCTCAAGCGCGCCGTCGCGTTCGGCTGCTTCCCACGGCGCGGAAAAGCCGCTCACCTCTTCGCGCCAGGCTTCGAAGCTATGGCGAGGGGAGAGGGCGCCGGTGTTTTGATCCAACTGCTTTTTCGGTTGCCCGGCCCAGGTGACGGTCTTGACTTTTTCCTGGCGAAACCAGATCAGGTAGTGGGCATGCAGTTTGGAAATGGATACGGCCAACACGCCGGGGCTATGGGCGGCCAATTGCGCCAGTTGTGGCACATCACGTTGCAGGTTCTCGCTACTAAACAGCGGGCCGTTGTTTTGCCGGTTCAACCAGTGCGCCAGCGCAATTACTTGCTCGTCAGGCGGCGCATCACCAACGCTGATACAGGTGTCGGCCGTTACAACGGCGGCCCCCTGGGCCTTGGCGAAGGCAAGCACCACGTCCGGCAGGTTTTTAAACCCTTCTGTCACGCTGTCGTAGTCGGCCATACCGGCTAACAAACGCACGATCAGGTGGCGCAGTTCCAACTTCCGTTCGACTAGCAGCGCGCTTTCGGTGGCATCAATCTGCAGCGCCAGAATGCGCGCCAGCAGCTCACAGGTGGTGCGGGTTTTATGGCTGAGGTGGTGCGGGTTGGCGTCGTGACAAGAAATCAGGCCCCAGAGGCGGTCGCGCACCACGATGGAAACGGACATTGATGCCAACGTGCCCATATTGCGCATGTATTGCAGGTGAACCGGCGACACACTACGTAGCGAGGCGAAGCCAAGGTCCAGGGGATTGTTGTCGACCGTGCTCAACTGCGGTATCAGCGGCGACGGCTGGTAGTTGGCATCGGGAATCAGCCGGATCAGGTTCTTGCAGTACAGCTGCCGTGCTTGTTTAGGAATGTCTGAGGCCGGGAACTGCAAGCCCAAATAGCTGGCATAGCCTGGCTGCAAACGCTCGGCCAACACGTCGCCATTACCCTGTTCGTCAAAGCGGTACGCGCTCACCCGACCGAAACCGGAAATTCTGCTGAGCTCGGCAACGGCCAGTTCGCAAATAGAGTTCAGGTCGCGGGCAGCGTGCAGTTCGGCAACAAAGGTGCGCATTAGCGGGTAAAGCGTGCCGTAGGCTTCGCCTGAATTACTGTCCGGCTCGAACTCGAGAATCAGTTGGCCGTTATTGCGGTGCCCCATTAAGGCAAACGCGCGGTGCTGCTCACTGCCACGGCAGAAACTGAAGTCGCCGACGTGGAAAGGGTTGAGATCGTCGGCCGATAACAGCTCCAGGCGTGTCGGCAACGAGGGGTCGTTAATCAACTCGGCAAGCGACAAGCCCAGCAAACTGTTCGCATCGAGTCCCAACCAGTTACTGACGTTCTGACTGACTTGCCGTACGCGAAGGTCTGCTTGGTCAACAACGAACAAAAAACCATGCGGCTGAATACCACCTGGGATATGAATCGGTTCGTCGGCGCAGCGCTCTATGGCGGCATTCAGCGAGTCACTGGAAAGGGTGTTCATACTGCATCCTGTCAGGCCATCGCCACGAAAACTGGGCTGGCAATATGGTTTGGCTAGAAATCAGAGCGAGAGGTGCGGCAATGGTTCTAAAAAAATTTCGCGGCGGCGTTGCCGATTTTATTTCGCCCTGTCCATGGCCTTGACCGCCGCCAGCCATTGCGGATCAAGGCGCGGTTGATCGGTATCGAGCCCCTGCGCGAGCATGGCTTGGCTATGAGCGGCAATTTCCTCCTCCATTTGACTCAAGGAACTGGTGTTGGCCTCCAGCAGATACATCTGCGACAGACCCTGATGGTAGAAACGCAGCAAACGCATGGCCGCAGGATTTTGCGCCTTCACCCCAGCCTCAACCTGATGCATCACATTGGTCACACTCATCAAGGCACGCTTTAACTGCCAGCCATATACGGCAGCGCTCATCCACGGTTGCGACCACAGCTTGAGCTTGAACAATGCCGCCGTGAGCACCACGGCTAGCGCCACACCACCAGCGTTCCAGCGAAAGTTGTCGCCGCCGGGGGGGCCAAACAGCATCACCGCCAAGCTCGATAGCAACATCGCCAGGGCAACAAAGATCACCGCGATGATCAATGTGCTGCGGCGGGTTTGCTGGCGATAGGTTTCCGGGTTTTGTGCTTGGATTTCAAACATGAGGTAAGCGGCTCGCAGGGAAAGGCGGGCGGCATTATGGCCTCAAACCCATACAAACGCGTATGGGCGGTAGACATCCTGCGGATGCAAAAGGGGCTTAGCGGGCAGACTCTCCGTCTCGACGATTTCAATAGCCGGCCTGTGCGCACTAGCGTTCAAGCGCTTTGGCCATTTCCGAAGTCCGTGTCCAACCCAACGCCTCATAAACCGGTTTGCCAACTTCGGTTGCATGCAACACGGCAAAGCCGATGCCACGCTGGGCAAATTCGGCTTCTGCCAGTTTCATCAATTTCGAGGCCAAACCCCGCCGCCGGTAAGCGGGCTCAACAAATACATTAAGCACATAGCCACGTGAGTCTTGGTTTGGATGGGAAGGATGAGGCGGCCATTCAATGCTCATCAGGCCGATAGCGGCAGCGGGCTCGGTGCCGTCCATCAGGGCGAAGCCGTAGTAACGGCCATCAGCCAAGCGCGGCCGCAACCAAGGCCGAAAATTCGCGCTCATTTGCTGCAGTTGCGCTGGGTCACGGCCGGCCTCCAGGAACATGCTGTGGCGGTGGCCGCAGATCAGCTCGAGGTCGCTTGGCACAAGGCGCCGAACTTGAAGATCAGGAAATTCAACGTCACCGGCAATCGTGTTCATCGGCTGCGCCCGCGTATGGAAGTTGCTTGATGCTAGAGCGCTGGGGGCGTGGCAAACAGATTCAATTTGCGCACAGATACGCCATACAGTGCAGGGTTACTACCAAGCCAATACGTGAGCGTCCACATTAGGTTTTTCGCTCAGGCGCTGTTGCTCTTTGGCAACGTTAACCTGCATGGCTATGTTGGAAATATCTATCAGGCTTTGCGTCAGGGCATAGGCGCCGCGGGTTTGCATCCACGCCAGAATTTCAGCCAAATGCCAGATAGATGCTGAGCCTTCGTGAATGGGCGCGGGGAAAGTCGCGGCGTTAGCCAGCATGAGTTTGCGCATGTTTTGCCGCGACATGCCCATGATTTGCGCAGCATCGGTCAGGCCAACCATATCGGGCGTTGCTTCAATCAACGTTGCTGCGGGGAGGGCTTTGCGCACATCGGCTAACGCGCTTTTTACAGCTTCTTCAGCGCAGCTGGCGTCTCGGGTAAACGCCAACGCCAGACGTCCGGGTTGGCCGATACCGATCAAGGCGTCATCGCAGCCAGCCTCGCCCAGTCGGCCCACCAATGCGTCCATATCCTGCTCATTGGGAGGGAGTTGGTATTTCAGGGTGAAGATATAGTCCATCGTCATTACTCCGTAATTGCCTGTTTTGTTTGGGCCCTTACCTGTTCTGCGCCGCGCTCATTTCTGTGGGAAGTGCAGTTGTTCACCACACGACGTATTGCATTGGCGAAATTGCCAGGGTTTTTCGGTGTGCTCCAGATACTGGTAATACAGAACTCACCGCATCGGCACTCGTCATCGTTGTAAGGGCAATACAGCCGCCCCCAACAGTGGCCGCCGCCTTCCACCACACGCCAGCCTTGAGACTCGGCATAGCCAAGCGCTTTTTCTACTTCCTTCTTTGTATGCGGGGAACGGGCCATCCATGAACTCCAGTGTGGTAAAACAACCAATGGTTGTCAAGTGACAACCTTGCCGTCAGCCCCATCAAGGGTGACGACTGGTGAGCAGTTTGCCGGTTGTTTTTCCCTGGCTTGCGTTAAGCCGCCCGCCACAGCGCGCTGGTATGGAGCATCGGAACTGGCGGCATTGCGATAGAACGTGGCAGCAACCTCAACGTTGGTAACGGGCAGCGCAAGGCGAGGCGAAAACCCCAATTGCGCTTTAGCGTCGAAATGCGGATTCAGCCGACGGCCGCTTACGAAATAAGTGCTGAAGTGGTCAGCTCAGGCGAAGGAGGCGGTTCGCGCCGTTCAGCGGTAACGCGGGACGAATAGCCTCTTACGCCCATCGGCAACACTTGCTAGCGCGAACCGTCCTGGACTACTGTATGAATAATCAGTATTCAGGTGCTTTTCATGCAACTTATCGCCAAATTGGGCATTCTCGCCGACGCCGCCAAGTACGATGCATCGTGTGCCAGCAGCGGGGCGCCCAAGCGCAGTTCCAAAGGCCGTGATGGGCTTGGCGCGACCAATGGCATGGGCATTTGCCACAGCTACACGCCAGACGGCCGCTGCGTCTCGCTGCTCAAAGTGCTGCTAACCAATTTCTGCCTGTATGACTGCCAATACTGCGTTAACCGCCGCTCCAGCAACGTGCCCAGAGCGCGCTTTACGCCGGAAGAAGTGGTCACCCTGACCCTGGATTTCTATCGACGTAACTGCATCAGCGGGCTGTTCCTAAGCTCGGGCATTATTCGCTCTGCGGACTACACCATGGAGCAGCTGATTCGCGTGGCACGGCTGCTGCGTGAAGAGCATGAGTTCCGTGGCTATATCCATCTCAAGACTATTCCCGACGCCGACCCGTTGTTGATCGAAGAGGCTGGGCGCCTGGCGGATCGCCTCAGCGTAAACATCGAGTTGCCGACTGACGAAGGCTTGCACCTGTTGGCGCCGGAAAAGCAGGCCAGCACCATCCGTCAGGCCATGGGCACCATTCACCGCGGGCAGCAAGCGGTGGCCGGCGAAGCGCGAGCGCCGCGTTTTACCCCGGCCGGGCAGAGCACGCAGATGATTGTCGGCGCCGATGCTACGGACGATCACACCATTTTGCGCAATGCCGAGTCGCTGTATCAGGGCTATGCGCTCAAGCGCGTGTATTACTCAGCGTTTAGCCCGATTCCCGACAGCCCCAGCAGCGTGCCGCTGGCTGCGCCGCCGTTGTTGCGTGAGCACCGCTTGTACCAAGCCGACTTTCTGATGCGCGGCTACGGCTACAACGCGGGCGAGTTGCTCAGCGGCGCCGGCAATCTGGCCCTGGATATCGACCCCAAACTGGCCTGGGCGCTGGCCAACCGTGAGGTGTTCCCCCTCGATGTTAACCGCGCCGAACCCGCGTTACTGGCGCGTATTCCCGGCATTGGCCTGCGCAGCGTGCAACGCTTGGTGGTGCTGCGGCGCGAGCGGCGCATTCGTTATGACGACCTGGTGCAACTGCGTTGCGTGCTGGACAAGGCGCGGCCTTTTATCGTCACCAGCGACTACCGCCCGCCAGAGGCCGAGGTGCGTAGCGGCCTGTTGCGGGCGCGGCTGCGCGAACCGCAAGCGCCGCAACAAATGGGGTTATGGGGATGATTGCGCTGGATTGCGACAACGACTTTGCCACCTGGCGCGAGCAAGCGCGCACGCTGCTTAGCCATAGCGTCGACCCCGCTGACGTAGTCTGGGCACAAGGCCTGATGCTCGACTTGCTGGCCATACCCACCCCGTTGCCCACCGGCCGCGGCGCCTTCCGCGCCCGCATTCCGGCGGCGTTGCTGGCGCAACTGGAGCAAGCCGGCCGCTACCGCGGCGACCAACGCTGGAGCCTGCTCTACGAAGTGCTCTGGCGTGTCGCCCATGGTGATCGCACCGCCATGTTGGCCGGCGACCGCCTGGGCAGCGAATTGCAGCGACGTATCCGCCAAGTTAGCCGCGAGGCTCATCACCTGCATGCCTTTGTGCGCTTTGTGCCGCTGCCGCCGGAGTTGGCCGAGCAACTGCAGCTCGACCTGGTGGCGTTCCATGAGCCCGCCCACGATATTTTGCACAGTGCCAGCGAGCACTTCGCCGAACGCCTGGGCCGCCAACGTTGGCTGATTGCAACGCCCGAAGACGGCATTCGCTACGACGGCCATACGTTGGACTACCGCAAACACTGCCCCGAGCAGTGGCAGCAATGGGCGCAGCATGCTGATGACCCGGGTGCTGAACTCTGGTGCACGTATTACCGTCACATTTTCAACCCGGCGCGTATCAACCCGGATGTGATGACCCAACATATGCCCGGCCGTTTTTGGCGGCATCTGCCGGAGGGGCCGCTGATTCCCCAGTTAGTTGGGCTGGCGCGGCAAGGTAAGCAACGCGATGGTCAAGCCGTGGAAGTAAGTCAGCAGGGCGGGAAGAAAATTGCCGCGCGGTCGGCATAGCGCCTGATGCTTTAACCATCCGTAGCAGGAGGCTGCATATGAACGAATTCACCGGCGGTTGCCTCTGCGGCAACGTGCGCTTCGTTGTCAGCGGCAAGCCCTATCGTGTGGGCGTTTGTCATTGTCTGGACTGTCGCAAACATCAGGGCGCGCTGTTTGCCGCTTCGGCAATTTTTCCAGAGGATGCGCTAGCTATCAGTGGCCAAACCCAGGACTACGCTGGACGTTTTTTCTGTCCGCGTTGTGGCTCTTCAGTATTTGGTCGCAGCGGTGATGAAGTCGAGGTCAACCTGGGTAGCTTGGATGCCCCAGACCAATTTGTGCCCACCTATGAGCTCTGGACCTGTCGACGCGAAAGTTGGTTGCCGGCGTTTCCGATCACCCGGCACTACCTACGCAATCGAGATGATTCGGGGCGTTTTGAAGGGTGAGCGACTTTGCTAGCCATTTGCGCCATGCAGTGGCATGGCCGGTGGCGTGTGGCCCTAACCCGTTCTGACCAGGCCAGTGCTAGGCACTGAGGCTGGTCAGAACGGGGGGTAGTTAGGCAGCTTTGCTTTGTTGCTGAAATTCGCTTTTAAGGGCTACTTTGCGTTCTTCCATCTGTGCCCCCAGCTCTTTGAGCTGCGCGGCGGTCAGTAGCTTTTTAGCCTCTTTAAACATCGACTCTTCTTCTTCCTCGATATGGTGCTCAAGCAACTCCTTCAGCACCTTGGCGCGGCCCGAAAATTCGACGCTATCGGGCTTGGTGGTTTTCAGATGCGGCAGCACCAAAGCGTCCACAGCGCGGTGTTCCTCGATGGCTTCAAAGTACATTTTCGCCTGGTCCTTCTCGCCAGCTTTTTTGTAAGCCGGGTAAAAGATCTCTTCCTCGATATGGGTGTGCACAAACAACTCTGCCTCGAGCTTATTAATCAGCTCCACACGTTTTTTTACTGCGCGTTCGGTAGTGGCGCTGAGTTGCTCCAGCAGGTCGAGCACCACTTTATGATCGGCTTTTAGCAGGTCAATCGCGTTCATCGTTCACCTCGTTGGCTAATCCGGTTGTTTTGGACGTGGTCTGTGCCGCGCCTTAAAAGATGGACCGGGTGCCCAGCTCAGTAGTTCGAGCTGTTTATTCCAGGTTGTCAGCTGAAGGCGGAAACAGGCCCGCACCTGCCTCGCGCATAAAAATTTCCACCGTGCGCGGGCCAACGCCGGTAAAAGCACTTAGGCGCTGTTCAAACTCCTGGCGGTTGGCGCTCTGCTTACACATTTCGGTCACCCTGCCGCCGTATTCATCCAGCAGCTTGTTGGCGAGCTTCTGTAAGCGATCGGCCGTCGAATTGTCGTAGCGCACGTAATGCGCCACGCCAAGCATGCGTACCAACTCTGCCTTACTGCTGCTGGCCAACTTATGCGGGGTATTGCAGCGATGCCGCTCGACAATCACTCGATAGGCCTGCTCGGCGATGTGCTGTTGAATAGGTTTGCCAAATAGAAAGCTGGCGACCAACCACTTGAACAGTGCGCCTTCCTCAGCGTTGGCCAACCCTTTGCTCAAGCCCAATTGCTCAGCGGTGATGTGTTTGCGTGCCATTAGATAGCCCTCCAAGGCTTGGTCACACGTAACGGCTGAGTGGCAGGTGAGTTCGAGTGTTTGTACCCCAAATAAACGCTCAATCGGCTGAACTCACACGTGCATACCGCAGCCTTAACGTGCTCGGCCATCGTACTAGTGGCCTGTCATGTTCCAACTCGCACCTACATGTTGGGCGCCTTCGGTGTCTCTTGGCTGGCCCGCATTAGCTGAGCGTTTTTTAACCTAGATCCCCTTGTAGCGGGCGAAGGCGTTGTGGGGCTCGGCCATCGCCGTGTTGCTGCTAGTTGGCTTGGCGCTGGGCAAAGCAGCGTTGCTAAGTGTTCGGTACGCACAGCGCGAAACGTCTTCCAGCAATACGCCTAGGTCTTACACGGCTTTTCTATAAACGCTAACGGCGCAGCGTCTGTGCTTGCTTAGGCTCCAGTCCTGTTGTCGTCGCAAAGAACTAGAGCCGCTCGCGTTGTTTTACGGGCTAGCCGTTACTGCAGCGTGCGCTCGTACTCGCATACGCCGTCGAAACTGGCGTTTACCAGGGCTCGGGTCATGTCGGTGAGGTATTGCATGCAGTTGGTTTGTTCGATGGCGCCCAGCTCTTCGCGGTGCAGCACCAGGCAGTGGAGGCAGTTGAGTAGGGTGCCGGCCTGTTCCAGTGCCACTTCTACCGGCACGCCAGCGCGAACGCTAAACAGGCTGTGGCCATCGGTTTTGAGGAAGCGGCGCGAGGTGGTGACGATGGCGGATTTAGCAGGTTGGTTTTCCATAACGTGTTGCTCCGAAATTGACTGTGGCCTCCATTGATGTAGGGAGGCGACTGGACGCGGGTTAGTAGACCGGGCTTTAGTTCATACCGCATTAATCATCCGGCACACCCGAAGGCGTCCCACGCCCAGCCGCCATAACTGCAAACCCGTAGAGCCTGACAGCCGGGTTTTATGGCGAGGGACTGCGGTATATGAACATAAGCACGGACTACTAAATCCGGTCGCTAGGCAGCCAGCGACAGAGCCATGCTAGGCCCATGCGCGGTGCCAATCTGGCAGCTATGGCCGACGGACACGTAGGCTCGGTAACCAGGATAGGGTTACGAAGTCATGTAAAAAACAGCGTTTTGCCGCTAGCCCCGGGCGCAGAGCGCTTGGGGCTTAGGGGACGGGAGAAGGGGTTATTCGCTCAACATCATCAAAATATCGGAATACCAGGCGCAGTTCAGGCCCAGAGCTTCGTCTTGTTCCAGGTCGCGGTTAACGTCCAGCCGCGCGGAGTGCACGCCCAAGAGCAGCCACGGCAGTTCGCGGTCGTCGTCTTGCAGGCGCATCACAATCGGCGCGCCGCTGGAGCCCCGGTGCGTTCGCGCGTCGGTCAGGAAGTAACCTTCACCCTTGAAGCGCAGGCCAAACGCCGAGGCAATGCTGGCCTGACGGGCAACCGGCATATGGTGCAGGGTGTCGTGGAAACCCAGTGGGAAACCCACGACCAACAACGCGCTGCCAATTTCGATGCCTTTGTTCAGGTCGGCCAAGTGCTCAGGAGTAAATGCCTGATACACGGTGGTAGGCGGCAAGGCGCTGCGGTCGATTTCCACCAGGGCGATGTCAATTTCGCCGCCGGAATCTTCACCCACCCGCCACAGACTTTTGCCATCTTGATAAAGCGGAATGGAGAAACCGGTGGACTCGGCCATATTGGCCTCGTTGGTGTGCAGCTCAATTTGCAGGTGGCTGGGGAAATGCTCGGTGGGTTCGTCGATTACCACATGGCGGCTGGTGACCAGAAACAAACGCTCATCACGGGCAAAGAAAAAGCCGCTGGCATTGGTGAGCGGGCGCTCCAGATCAAACGTGGAGACGCGGGCGGTGGCGAGCAGTAAGGGTTCCAGCATGATGCGGTACGTCCTGTAAGTGTGGGGAGTGCTAGTTAAGAAGGGTGCGTCTGCTGGAAGGTTCGATCAAAATTTGCACAGTTTTTAGCGGCACTGTAGGCACCTAAGCCACTATTCAGAGAACGCTTGGTGCGCACAGCACACCTAACGAGGCGGCGTCGTACTCGGGTTATTTGTCGACTACCGGCCGGTGCATATGAAAACGCTGGCTTTCTTCGATAGCGAAATAGTCGGTAGGGCCGCCGCCACGCATGATCGGTTGGGCCAGTACGGTGTTGTAGACGCCGTCTTCCAGCACCGCTGTATCGATATGCACGGCCACTACTTCGCCCAGCACCAGCCAGGTATCAATCAGCCCGCCATCGGCGTTTTGCAGTTGCACGATATCGCTGAGCCGGCATTCAAACGACACCGGGCTTTCCAGCACCCGTGGCGGCTTGATCAGGCGCGAGGGCGCGCTAGCCAAGCCAGCCAATTGAAATTCATCCACCTCGGGCGCCACCAAGGCCGAGCTGTTGTTCATTTGCTCGGCCAGCGGCCGGCTGGCCAGGTTCCAGACGAACTCTTTGGTGGCGGCGATATTACGCACGCTGTCTTTCCAGCCAATGCTGGAAAAACCAATGATCGGGGGGGTGTAGTTAAAGCAGTTGAAGAAGCTGTACGGCGCCAGGTTGAGTACGCCGTCGGCGCTTTGCGAGGAGATCCAGCCAATCGGGCGCGGGGCCACAATCGAATTTAATGGATCGTGCTTGAGGCCATGGCCAAGCTTGGGTTCGTAGTAATGGAATTCGCGCATTAGGGGCACCCCTGTGTATTTGTTCGGACCGCCGTAGGGTGTGCTGTGCGCACCGGGCGATTTTTGTGTGTTCGCCTTGGTGCGCGCAGCACACCCTACGCAGCGTTAGCCGCTGACCACGCGATAGCACGGCACATACGCCGCGCCACCGGGCAATTTCATTCGGTGCTGCTCGACGAACGCTTGCAGCAGTTGGTCGAGCGGCGCCATCACTTGCGGGTCGCCATGGATTTCATATGGCCCGAATTCTTCGATCAGGCGAATACCAGGGGCCTTGACGTTGCCGGCGACAATGCCGGAAAACGCGCGGCGCAAGTTGGCGGCCAGTTCGTGTGGCGGAATCTCGCGGCTGAGTTTTAGCGCGGCCATATTGGCGTGGGTTGGGTCGAAGGGGCGTTGGAAGCCTTCGTCGATTTTCAGCAGCCAGTTGAAGTGAAAAGCGTCGTTGCGCTCGCGGCGGAACTGTTTCACTGCTTTCAAGCCCTGGGTCATCTGCCGCGCCACTTCGGCAGGGTCATCGATCACAATTTGGTACAGCGCTTGCGCCGCTTCGCCCAAGGTGGCGCCAATAAAGGCGTGCAGTTGCTCGAAGTAGGCCTTACTGCTGCGCGGGCCGGTGAGAATGACCGGGAAGGGCAGCTCGCGGTTGTCCGGGTGCATCAGAATGCCCAGCAGGTAGAGAAACTCTTCGGCCGTACCGGCGCCACCGGGGAAAATGATGATGCCGTGGCCGACGCGCACGAATGCTTCCAGACGTTTTTCGATATCCGGGAGGATCACCAGCTCGTTAACAATCGGGTTTGGCGCTTCGGCGGCGATAATGCCGGGCTCGGTCAAACCCAGGTAGCGGCTGCCGGTGATGCGTTGTTTGGCATGGCTGATGGTGGCGCCTTTCATCGGGCCTTTCATCACCCCAGGGCCGCAGCCGGTGCACACGTCGAGGCTACGCAGGCCGAGTTCGTGGCCGACCTTTTTCGTGTACTTGTATTCCTCGGTGCTGATCGAATGACCACCCCAGCACACGACGATTTTCGGCTCGACACCGGGGCGCAGGGTGCGGGCATTGCGCAGCAGGTGGAAGACGTAATCGGTGATGCCTTGCGAGGTGTCGAGGTCGATGCGCTGGCTGTCCAGCTCATTCTCGGTGTAGACGATATCGCGCAGGGCGCTAAACAGCATTTCGCGGGTGCTGGCGATCATTTCGCCATCCACAAAGGCATCGGCCGGCGCGTTCAACAGCTCCAGGCGCACGCCACGGTCTTGCTGGTGAATACGGACTTCGAAGTCTTTGTAAGCGTCGAGAATGGTTTTGGCGTTATCGATATGCGCGCCGGTATTCAGAATTGCCAGGGCGCACTGGCGGAAAAGGGCGTAGATGCTGCCGGAACCGGCTTCGCTGAGTTGCTGCACTTCGCGTTGGGACAATGTCTCCAGGCTACCTTTGGGGCTGACGGAGGCGTTGATTACTTGTCTGTGGCGCATTCTGAGTTCCATGAATGGGGGTGCGGGTAGTGTGCCGTATGCGGGAGCTTATGCGTAGGTGGGGTAAAGCAAAGCCCAGCACGGGGCGGCCCAACAATACGTCATTGTGAGACCGCGTTGGGCTTCGCTTTGCTCAACCCAACCTACGCAAGTGCTGTAGCCAGGTGGTGGAGGGGTGATGCCAGCCAATCAGAGCCAGATCAACAGCCCCTCACCCCAACCCTCTCCCGCAAGCGGGAGAGGGGGCTTGAAGGTGTAGTAGCGACGAACTCGGTCGTTCCCTTCGCCCGCAAGCGGGGAGGAGGCGCCTGACGGCGTAGAGGCGATCAACTCGGTTCATTCCCCTCGCCCGCTTGCGGGAGAGGGGCTAGGGGTGAGGGCAGCGGTTTTATGCCGGTAGGTACATGCCAAAGGTATTCACCCCATCGCGGCTGTCCACAAACACCTCGCCGCCATGCATCAAGGCTATCGCTTTAACAATGGCCAGGCCCAGGCCATGGTTGGCGCCGCTGTTGCTGCGCGCCGCATCCACCCGGTAGAAGCGTTCGAACAGCCGTGGCAGGTGTTCGCCCACAATCACCTCACCCGGATTAGCCACACCAATACTCACGCGCTGTTCCTGGCGGTTGATATGCACGTTGATGGTCTGCCCTGGCGCGGTGTGTTGCACGGCGTTGTTGAGCAGGTTGATCAGCGCACGGCGAAAATGTGCGCGTTCAATCAATACCTGGGCGTCGCCGTGCACTTGCACCTGAACGCCGGCGTCTTCGAGGATAAAGTCCAGATAGTCAACCGCCGTGGCCACTTCATCGGCCAGCGAGGTGGGGGTCAGTTGGGTGGCTTTGTCGCCCTGGTCGGCGCGGGCGAGAAAGAGCATGTCGTTGATGATGGAGCGCAGGCGTTCCAGTTCTTCGAGGTTGGATTGCAGCACCTCAAAATAATGTTCGGCGGAACGGCCTCGGGTAAGCGCCACTTGGGTTTGGCCAATCAGGTTGGTCAGCGGTGAACGCAGTTCGTGGGCGACGTCGGCGTTAAAGGATTCCAAGCGGGTGTAGGCCTGCTCAACACGACCCAAGGTGGTGTTAAACGCGCTGGCGAACTGTTGCAGTTCGGGCGGCAGCGACGACAGTTGCAGACGCCCGGACAAGCGCGGTGGCGTGAGTTTCTCTGCTTCTGCCGACAGCTTGATCAATGGCCGCAAGCCAATACGTGCCACCCAATACCCCAGCGCCGAAGCCAGCAGCACGCCGACAACCGCCAGGCTGATCAGGGCAATCAGCAGGTGGTGCTGGGTTTGCCAAAAAGTTTCGGTGTCAATGGCGATCAGAAAGCGCAGCGGCGGACGGCCGTCTTTGGCTTGGAATTCACTGACCAACACTTTTTGCGGGTAGGTGCGGTCTCTGGTTTCCAGCTCGCGAATGCCCAGGGGGCCGCTGGCAAATTCGCGGATGGCGGCGTCGGGGTTACCAAATTCAAAGTGCGGATCACCACTGACTACCCAGAAGCGAATGCGCTTGTCTTCTTCGCTAAGCAGCTTGAGTTTGTTGCTGATCTTGACCCAGTGCTCGTCGGTACCAAAGCGGTCAATGGCCGACTCCAGCACGCTATAGCGCGCATCCAGTTCGGCTTCGGGGAGCATGTTCATGCCCTTGTCGACTTGCTGATAGAGCGCGCCGCCAATCAGCAGAAATACCAGCAGCGCCACCAGGGTAAACAGCGCGCTCATGCGCAAGGCGATGGATTTGCTTAGCCCGGCATATTCACTCGCCATGGCGGCTCTCCAGCACATAGCCCATGCCACGAATGGTGTGCAGCAGTTTGTTGGCGAACGGCCCGTCGAGCTTGGCGCGCAGGCGTTTGATTGCCACTTCCACGACATTGGCGTCGCTGTCGAAATTCACGTCCCAGACCATTTCCGCCAGCGCCGTTTTCGAGAGGATTTCGCCCTGATGGCGAGCCAGCGCACTCAGTAGCGAGAACTCTTTGGCGGTGAGGTCCAGGCGCTGGCTGGCGCGGGTGGCTTTGCGGCTGATGAGGTCGACGACCAGGTCGGAAATGCTGATTTGCACCGGCTCCTGGCTGGCACCGCTGCGGCGGGTTAAGGCTTGCAGACGGGCGACCAGTTCAAGAAAGGAAAACGGTTTGCCCAGGTAATCATCGGCGCCGTCGCGTAGGCCACGGATGCGATCTTCTACCCGCTCGCGAGCGGTGAGCATGATCACCGGGGTTTGTTTGCGCGCCCGTAGCGCGCGCAGCACGCCAAAGCCATCAAGGCCGGGCAGCATAACGTCGAGCACAATCACCGCGTAATCGTTTTCCAGCGCCAGGTGCAGGCCTTCAATGCCATCCGGGGCGACGTCCACGGCATACCCCTGCTCGGTAAGGCCACGGTGCAGGTAGTCGGCGGTTTTTTCTTCGTCTTCGACAATCAGAATGCGCATGGCAGGTCTCAGTGTTCAGGTGCCGCGAGCAGCGCTGGCTTGCGCCGGTGGAACAGTCGCTCAAGGGCCAAGTATATGACCGGGGTGGTAAACAGCGTCAGCGCCTGGCTCACCAACAACCCACCAACCACGGCAATGCCCAGCGGTTGGCGCAACTCGGCGCCGGCGCCAAAGCCGAACATCAGCGGCACTGCGCCAAGCAAGGCGGCGAGGGTGGTCATAATAATTGGCCGGAAGCGCGTAATGCAGGCTTGGTAGATCGCCTCTTGTGGCGTTAGCCCGCGCTCACGCTGCGCTTGCAGGGCAAAGTCGATCATCAAGATGCCGTTCTTTTTCACAATGCCGATCAGCAGCACCAAGCCAATCAAGGCCATGATGGAAAAATCCTGGCCGCACAGCCAGAGCATCACCAGCGCCCCCAGGCCCGCCGAGGGCAGGGTGGAGATAATGGTCAGCGGGTGCACAAAGCTTTCATAGAGCACGCCCAGAATGATGTACACCGCCACCAGAGCGGCGAGGATCAGCCACGGCTGGCTGGCCAGCGAACTCTGGAACGCTTGCGCTGCACCTTGGAAGTTGCCGGCGATTTCCGCCGGCATGCCGATTTCCAGCTTGGCCTGATTCAGCTCTCGCACGGCATCGCCCAGGGCCACGCCAGGGGCGAGGTTGAACGACAGGTTGGCGGCCGGGAACATGCCGTCATGGGCAATCGATAGCGGCCCGCTGGTGGGGGCATCCACTTTGGCCAGCGCCGATAACGGCACCATTTCATTGCTTAGTGGTGAGCGCAGGTAGAAGAAGTTCAGGCTCTCGGCTTTGCCGCGCTGCTGCTCGTTCAGTTCGAGAATTACCTTGTACTGGTTGGTCTCGGTTTGAAATTCACTGATCTGCCGTTGGCCAAAGGCGTCGTACAGGGCTTGGTCGACATCGCTGGTGGTCAGGCCGAAGCGTGCGGCGGCGCTGCGGTCGATGCTGATATGGGTGATGCTGCCGCCCAGTTGCAGGTCGTTGGAGATATCGCGAAATACCGGGTTGCTGCGCAGCTTGTCGGTCAGGCGTTGAGTCCACAGGTTGAGGCTGGGGCCGTCGTTGCTTTTCAGCGTGTATTGGTATTGGCTGCGGCTGGGGCCAGCGCTGAGGTTGATATCTTGCCCGGCGCGCAGGTAGAGAACGATGCCGGGCACGGTCATCAGCTGCGGGCGAATGCGGTCGATAAATTCGCTGGCCGATACGTCACGCTCGCCGCGTTTTTTCAGGGTGATCCAGAAGCGGCCGTTGGCGATGGTCTGGTTGTTGCCACTGACGCCCACCGAATGGGAAAACACGCTAACGGCCGGGTCGGCGGCAACGATTTTGGCTAGCTCTTGGTGTTTGGCGAGCATATTCGGATAGGAGATGTCCGCCGCTGCCTCAGTGGTGCCCAGCACAAAGCCGGTGTCCTGCACCGGGAAGAAACCTTTGGGGATAAACACATAACCAACCACCGCCAGCGCCAAGGTGACGCTAAACAAACCGAGCATCAGCCGCTGATGATTAAGCGCGCGGCGCAGGCCATGGTCGTAGCGGCTTAGCAGCCAATCGCCAAAGCCTTTGCGCGGCTCTCCGTTATGCTGCGGTGCGCGCATAAACAACGCCGCCAACGTTGGCGCCAGGGTCAGCGAAACGACCACAGAAATCAGAATGGTCGAGGTCGCCGTCAGGGCAAATTCCTTAAACAAGCGGCCGACCACGCCGCCCATAAACAGCAGCGGAATAAACGCGGCAATCAGCGAGAAGCTGATGGAAATAACGGTAAAGCCAATCTCGCTGGCGCCTTTGATAGCCGCCTCGCGCATGCCTTCGCCGGCCTCCAGATGGCGGTGAATGTTTTCCACCACAACAATGGCGTCATCCACCACAAAGCCGACGGAAATAACGATGGCCACCAAGGTCAGGTTATTCAGGCTAAAGCCCATCACATACATCAGCGCAAAGCTGGCAATCAGCGACACGCCGAGCACGCTGGAAACGATCAGGGTGGCCGAGAGCTGACGCAGAAACAGCGCCATTACCGCCACCACCAGCAGCACGGCAATCAGCAGGGTGATTTCCACTTCATGCAGCGAGGCGCGAATGGTTTGCGTGCGGTCGTTCAGCACCGACACCTGCACCGACGCCGACAGCATGGCCTGCAAGCGCGGCAGCTCGGCCTGAATGCGGTCCACGGTGTCGACAATATTGGCGCCGGGCTGGCGGAAGATCACCAGGTTGAGCCCCGGCTGGTCATTAAAAAAGGCCTGCACATAGGCGTTTTCCGCGCCTTCAACCACCCGTGCCACATCGTGCAGCTGCACCGGCGCACCGTCTTTATACGAAACGATCAGCTGGCCGTAATCCTCGGCATGAAACAGCTGGTCGTTGGTCGACAGGGTGGAAATGCTCGACTCGCCGTACAGCGCGCCCTTGGCCAGGTTAAGGCTGGTTTGCTGCAGGGCGGTACGCAGGTCGGCGAGGGTTAAACCGAGGGCGGCGAGCTTATCGGGCGACGCCTGTACGCGAATCGCTGGGCGCTGCTGGCCGCTGATATTGATCAGGCCGACGCCATCAACCTGGCTGAGCTGACGGGCCAGAATGGTTTCCGCCTGGTCGCTGAGCTCAGTACCGGGCATTTGCGATGAACTAACGGCGAGGATCAGCACTGGGCTGTCCGCTGGGTTGACCTTGCGCCAGGTCGGCAGGCTGGGCATATCTTGCGGTAGCTTGCCAGCGGCGGTGTTGATGGCCGCTTGCACTTCCTGGGCAGCGCTGTCGATGCTTTTGTCCAGGGTGAATTGCAAGATCAGGTTGGTTGAGCCCAGGGCGCTGGTGGAGGTCATCTGGGTCATGCCGGGAATGGCGCTGAACTGCACTTCCAACGGCGTCGCCACCGACGAAGCCATGGTGTCCGGGCTGGCACCGGGCAACTGGGCGTTGACTTGGATGGTGGGGAATTCAGCCTCTGGCAATGGCGCCAGTGGCAAGCGTGGAAAGGCGATCAGGCCGAGGAGTACCAGGGCAAAGGTGAGCAGCAGGGTGGCCACCGGATGGTCAATACACCACGCCGAGACTGAACCACGGCCTTTGGCGGCAACGTCTTTTAGCTGCGCACCGGTCATGGCTGCACCAGGGCGGTGGTGGCTGCCGGTTCATCGCTAAGCACTTCGATTTTCGCGCCCGGTTTCAGGCGCGATTGGCCATCGCGAACCAACACCGTACCGGCCTGAATATCCGCCGGCTGCACGCCCTGAATAATGGTCAGCTCGCTGTCCTGATGCAGCACCCTGACCGGCACGCTATCGACCTTGTCGCCGTTCACCCGGTACACGAAATACTGCTCCAGCCCGCGCTGCACCACTTGCGGAGGCACCACCAACGCGCCCTGATCGACCGCAGTTTGCACCTTTACCGTCACCAATTGGCCGGGCCACAGGGTTTGTGCGCCATTGATGAACTCGGCCTTGGCCCGCAGGGTGCCGGTGGTGGCGCTGACTTGGTTGTCGATTAAGCGCAACTGGCCCTGGGCGAGCAGGGTGCCGGTTTGTTCGTGGTCGCTGAGGTAGGCATTGACCAGTGCCGGGCTCGGCGCGTTAAGCAATTGCTGCAAGGTCGGCAGCTGGTTTTGCGGCAGGGAAAACTCGACGGCGATGGGGTCCATCTGCGTCACGCTAAACAGGCCTTGGGCATCGCTGACGCGCAGAAAGTTACCGGCATCGACGTTGCGAATGCCCACGCGGCCGGCCACCGGCGAGCGAATTTGCGTATACGACAACTGCACTTGCGCGGCGGCAATCGAGGCCTGGTTGCCCAGTACTGTGGCTTTTAATTGGTCGGTGAGGGCTTGTTGCTGGTCGAGGGTTTGCTTGGACACGCCGTCGTCGACGCTAAGCAGTTTGTAGCGTTTAAGGTCGACCTCGGCCACATGCAACTGCGCCTGGGCTTGGCCCAACTGCGCTTTGGCCTGATCGAGGCTGGCGCGAATGGCACGGTCATCAATCTTCGCCATCAAGTCGCCGGCTTTAACCCACTGGCCTTCCTTCACCAGCAACTCAGTCAACACGCCATCAATCTGCGGGCGCACCACCACGCTATGCAGCGACAACACCGTGCCGATGCCACTGATAAAGCGCGGTACATCCTGTTGTTTAACCTGCACCACATGCACGGGAATGCCCAACGGGCCCGCTGTTTTTTTGCTATCGGCCTTAGGCCAGAACCGGTTGGCCGCTACGGCCACCACCAGCACAACAACAGCAGAAACCACGAGTTTGGTGCGAGTGCGCATGCAAATGACGCCAGTACAGAGAATAGGAGAAAGGTAGCGTGCCCTTATACCGGTTCACGGTGGTCGTCAGGGTGACGGCTAAATGACCGGAATGTCAGTTTCGTTTAGGCAGCTTGGGTGTTTGTTGGGCTTCGGGGCGCTTACCGAACGCGGACCGACCCAACGCACGGCGCCTAGCCCGTCATCGAGCAGCAGCGTTCGGCTTGTAACTCATGTACGGGGTGGCCAACAACAGCGCGAGAGAAGCCAGTGCAACCCCGGCACTAATCCAGATCACCAGCGGATTCTCGGCGATGCGCTCCGGGTAAATTTTCACTACCGCGCCCAAACCAATGGCATTGCCGCCAGCGACTAGCACGGCACTGGCATAGTCATGAAAACGCCTGGCCTTATTGGCGCCCTGAGCCCATTGCGGGTCGGTGTTGTAGCTGGGCAACTGCTCATGCACATCGCCCAATTGTTCAAGCGTCGCCAGAAAACGCCGCAAGTTGGTGATCGCCCGTTCGGCTTTGTAGTTGAGAAAAGCCAGGCTGGTCGACGCCACAGGAAAGCCCAACACCAACCACTCAATCGGCAACTCGCCACCATTGGCGCCCGGCTTTAGCGCCACCAACGCGGCCAACAGGCTGACCACCAACGACACGTACAGGGTTAACGCCTGCTGGCGTTGGCTGATGCGCGCGTTGACTTCCTGGTAGGCCGCGACAAAGCGGTAGTTGGCGTCGACGACGTATTTGCTCATGACCGAATCTCGTGTTTAGCGGAGTGGGCATCTTACGTAATTTATGGCGCGAGCTGCCTCCCGCGCCGTGGTGTCGTACAGCTTTCATTGCTCCAGTGTGTGCAGTGTGTATTCGCAGGTTGCATGGGCGGTTTTTAGTGTGTGCCGTACACACGACTGTGCAGCTGAATGGAGGCAAGGATGTGCAGTCGCGACGTTATAGAGTTGATCCAGGCCGGCGTTTGGTGCGCTTCAGCGATGCACTCAATAGGCTTCTCGGCGTATTCTGCGACCCCACTGTTGAATTTGAGGTCGCCCATGCCGCTGCATATCCACACGCCCGTCCTGCAATCGCGCCCGTTGAGCCTGCTAACCGGCAAAACCGTGTGGCTCAAGCTGGATGCATTGCAGCCGGTGGGTTCGTTCAAGATTCGCGGCATTGGCGCAGTGTGTGAAACCTACGCCCGTGAAGGTAAAACCCGCTTTGTTTCGTCCTCGGGCGGCAACGCTGGCATCGCAGTTGCCTATGCCGGGCGCCAACTGAATATCGCGGTCACCGTGGTGGTGCCGGAAACCGCTACCGCTCACGCCCGCGCCCTGATCGAACAGGAAGGCGCCGAGGTTATCGTGCATGGCGCCTCGTGGATGGAAGCCAACGCCTTGGCGCAGTCGCTGCTTGATGAGCAGAGCGCGTTTATTCACCCGTTCGACAATGCCGAAATGTGGGCCGGCCACGCCAGCTTGATTGATGAAGTGGTAAGCGCGGGGACCGAATTTGATTCGGTAATCGTTGCCGTGGGTGGCGGCGGCCTGTTGTCAGGCGTGATTGCCGGGCTGCAACGCAACGGCCTGGGTCATTTGCCGGTGCTCACCGTCGAAACCCATGGCGCGGATTCCCTGGCGCAATCTGTCGCCGCCGGCAAACGAATTGAACTGCCCGCCATCACCAGCATCGCCACCTCGTTGGGTGCCAAGGCGGTTTGCGACAACGCCTTTGCCGTCAGCCAAAGCCACAACGTGCGCTGCGCCACCGTGACTGATCTGCAAGCACTAGATGCCTGCGAGCAGTTTCTCCACGACCACCGTGTATTGGTTGAGCCAGCGTGCGGCGCCGCATTAGCGGCGTTGTATAGCGCCGATCCGGGTTTAACCGCTGACTTTAAAGCGCCTTTGGTAGTGGTGTGTGGCGGGGCGACGGCAACGCTTGAGCAGATTCAGCAGTGGCGCCGAAGTCTTAGCGACTAACCGCGCCTACGGGGGGCTAAGTGCCTGCTGCAAATAGCGGGCGGTAAACCCCGCAGTTGATGCGGCCACCTCCTGCGGCAACCCACTCGCGACCACCGTGCCGCCTTGCTCCCCAGCGCCGGGCCCGATATCGATAACCCAATCGCTCTGCGCCACCACGCGCATATCGTGCTCGACCAAAATCACCGTATTGCCCGCATCCACCAGGCCATTGAGCTGGCGCAGCAAGCGGTCAACATCGGTAGGATGCAGCCCGGTCGTAGGCTCATCCAGCACATACAGCGTGGCGCCGCGTTGGCTGCGTTGCAGTTCGGTGGCGAGTTTGATCCGTTGCGCTTCGCCGCCGGACAATTCGGTCGCCGGCTGGCCCAAGCGCAGGTAGCCCAGGCCGATATCGCGGAGCACGCGCAGTGAGCGCAGCACTGACGTTTCTCTGGCGAAGAATTCGCAGGCGGCGTCTACCGTCAGGTTAAGTACTTCAGCGATGTTCTTCCCCCGCCAGGTAACGCTGAGGGTTTGCGGGTTATAGCGGGCGCCATGGCAGGTGGAGCAGGGCGCGTAGACGCTGGGCATAAACAGCAACTCAACGCTGACAAAGCCTTCGCCTTCACAGGTGTCGCAGCGGCCTTTGGCGACGTTGAAGGAAAACTGCCCGGCGTCGTAGTGCCGTTTACGCGCGGCGGGCGTGGCGGCGAACAGCTTACGCACGGCGTCGAACAGGCCGGTGTAGGTGGCCAGGTTGGAGCGCGGGGTGCGACCGATGGGTTTTTGGTCGACCTGCACCAGGCGTTGAATGCCGTCCAGGCCATGGCTGACTTGGCCGCTGGTGGCAACCGGAGCGTCGTCGTCCAACTGCAATTCTTCGGGTTCGGCGTTGCGCACGCTATGGCCTAGATGAGCCCCGACCAATTCCAACAATGCCTGGCTGACCAAGCTGGATTTACCCGAGCCGGAAATGCCGGTCACCGAGGTAAAGCAGCCGAGGGGAAAATCCACCGCCAGGTTATTCAGGTTATTGCGAGTGATGCCTTTCAGGCGCAGCCAGTCTTTTGCCTGTCGGGCTGTGCGTTCTGGCACCTGCTCAGTGCCGAACAAATGCAGGCGCGTTTGCGAGGCTTCGACCTTTGCCAAACCCGCGGGTGGGCCGCTGTACAGCACGCTGCCGCCATGCTCGCCAGCTGCCGGGCCGACGTCGATCAGCCAGTCGGCGCGGCGCATGGTTTCCAGGTCGTGCTCCACTACAAACAGCGAGTTACCGGCGTCTTTTAAACGCTGCAAGGCATCAAACAAGGCTTCGCCATCGGCGGGGTGCAAGCCAGCAGAAGGCTCGTCCAGCACGTAAATTACGCCGAATAATTGCGAGCCCAATTGGGTGGCCAAGCGCAGGCGTTGCAGTTCGCCAGAGGACAGACTCGGCGTGCTGCGTTCCAGGGCCAAATAGCCGAGGCCAAGGTCGGTGAGGGTTTTTACCCGGGCCAACAAATCTTCGGCAATACGCTGCGCTGCGAGCTGTTTTTCTGCCGAGAGCTTTTTGCCTTTGCTGGTTTTGCCGGCCGCTACTGGGGCCAATACCTCGGCCAGTTTAAGCAGCGGCAGGCGGGCTAACTCGCCGATGTCATAGCCAGCAAAGGTCACCGCCAGCGCCTCACGCGTTAAGCGTTTGCCGTCGCATAGCGGGCAGGCGCTGCCGACCATAAATTGCGCCACGCGCTTTTTCATCAGCGCGCTTTGCGAGTGGGCGAAGGTATGCAGCACGTAGCGTCGCGCGCCGGTAAAGGTGCCCATATAGCTGGGCTCCATTTTTCGCTTAAGGGCGAGCTGGGTTTGCTCAGGCGTCAGGCCGGCATACACCGGCACCTGTGGCTGCTCCTCGGTAAACAGAATCCACTGGCGCAGCTTTTTCGGTAATTCGCGCCAGGGCGTATCAACGTCATGGCCCATGCTCACCAAGATATCCCGCAGGTTCTGCCCGCCCCAGGCGGTGGGCCAGGCTGCCACGGCGCGTTGGCGGATGGTCAGCGAAGCATCGGGCACCATCGACTGTTCGGTGACTTCGTAAACGCGGCCCAGGCCATGGCACTCAGGGCAGGCACCCTGCGGGGTATTGGGCGAAAAGTCTTCGGCGTACAACAGTGCTTGCCCAGCCGGGTAATGGCCAGCACGCGAATACAGCATGCGCACTAGGCTCGACAGGGTGGTGACGCTGCCCACCGAAGAGCGCGCACTGGGCGTGCCGCGTTGTTGTTGCAACGCTACTGCCGGGGGCAAGCCGTCGATGCTGTCGACATCTGGCACGCCAACCTGATCAATCAAGCGTCGCGCATAGGGCGCCACTGATTCGAAATAGCGGCGTTGCGCTTCGGCATACAACGTACCAAAGGCCAACGACGATTTGCCCGAGCCGGACACACCGGTGAACACCACCAGCGCATCGCGGGGAATATCCACGTCGATATTTTTCAGATTGTGTTCGCGGGCGCCGCGGACGTTGACGAACCCTGAAGGCGACGGTTGTTTGCTGGCCATGGAATTCCTTGCTGAGATAAACGGGCGCACGGTGAACCTACGAAAAGCAGTCACGTAGTGTGGGCCAAACATAGATGAAGAGGATATCGCCCTAGGGTGCGCAGCAGGGCGCACGGCATGATTTCGCGCCACAAAAAAATCCCGGCGCCTGTTAGGCCGCCGGGCAACTTTGTCGCTGGGAGGGTAAATCGAGGTCAGGCAGAAATGGCCGCATTTAAATTCGGGCGCATATGCGCCAGCGGGCGTTGCGACAGGCGTTTAGCTTTGGTGACATGCACCGGGCCTTCGTAGGTGGGCAGGCGTTGCCATACCCAGTGGGCGCCGGCACCTTTCCAGCTCAGCTCGCCAGAGGCCAGCTTCATATCGCGTTGGATATCGCGCACTACGTCTTTAATTTTTGCTTCGCTAAACACCGCTTCGCTGGCAATCACCTTGGTGATCTGCTGCTCGTCCCATTGCAGAGACAACACCAGGGTGCCATCGGGGCGCGGGGTGACTGCGACGTTGTGCTCAGGAAAAGATTTGAACAGGTAGTTGATCGCCAATTGCATGGTCATGCGCTCCGTATTGTTTTTTACATGCGAAGACCTAGAGCAGCTGCCGTGCCAGCTTTTTAAATTCTATCAAGTCTATATAAATCAATAGGTTATAAGTTTTTGATATCAGCCTGCCATTTGCAGACTGCAATGTCAGGCTAATGGCTGCATGCAATCTGCAAGTTCGGCATAGGGTGGGGATGGTCATGAAGAGGGCGGACCTTGCCATCACCTTGCTATACGGAAATTCGACCTTTTTCGAGAACGTGCAGTCGGAGTGATAAGACGCTAATGCCTGAGGGTGTTAAGCGATCACCCATCACTCTTGAAGGTGACCTGAATTGGCCGAGACGCCATATGCCACTGTGCAAACTGCAACATTGAAGAAAGCCGCGACCGGTATTTCCGGTTTCGACGACATTACCCTTGGTGGTTTACCCCAGGGTCGACCCACGCTGATCTGCGGGTTTGCCGGCTGCGGCAAAACCCTTTTCGCCATGAGCTTTCTGGTTAATGGCGCCGTGCAGTACGGCGAGCCAGGGGTGTTTATGAGCTTTGAGGAGCGCCCGCAAGACCTGATCGAAAACGTCAGCTCGCTGGATTACGACCTACAGGGCTTGGTCGAGCAAAAACTGCTGAGCATCGACCATGTGTATGTCGACAGCAGCGAGATCGAAGAAACCGGCGAGTACGATCTTGAAGGTTTGTTTGTCCGCCTCGGTTATGCCATCGACAGCATCGGCGCCAAGCGCGTGGTGCTCGACACCATCGAGGCGCTGTTCTCCAGTTTCAAAGATACCGCCGTGCTGCGCGCCGAATTGCGCCGGTTGTTTTACTGGCTGAAGGAGCGCGGCGTTACCGCGGTGGTGACCGGCGAGCGCGGCGAAGGTCTGCTGACCCGTTACGGCATTGAGGAGTACGTCTCCGACTGCGTAATCCTGCTGGATAACCGAGTGGTGGATCAGATCACCACCCGCCGCTTGCGTGTGATCAAGTACCGCGGTTCCTCCCACGGCACCAACGAATACCCGTTTTTTATTGATGAGCAAGGCCTGACCGTAATGCCGATTACGGCGGCCGGCCTCGACCACGAGGCCTTGGAAGAAATCGTCCCGACCGGCATTGCCGGTCTTGACCATATGCTTGATCGCGGCGGCTATTTTCGCGGTTCCAGCGTGTTGGTTTCGGGGTTGGCCGGCACCGGTAAAACCACATTCGCGGCGAGCTTTATCAGCGCCAGCTGTCAGCGCGAAGAGCGCTGCCTGTTGTTTTCCTTTGAGGAAGCTGAAAGCCAGCTACTGCGCAACTTGGGCTCGGTAGGGTTAAAGCTCAAAGCGCATATCGATAACGGTTTGCTCCGCGTTGAGTCCGCACGTCCGACCTTTTATGGCTTGGAAGTGCACCTGGCGCGGATGTACCGGGAAATCATTGAGTTCAAACCGCAGACCGTAATCATCGATCCCATTTCTGCATTCCACGGGCCGTCATCAGAAGTGCACGCCACTTTGCTGCGCCTGGTAGACCTGCTCAAACAGCGCAATATCACCGCCGTGTTTACCAGCCTTAGTGATGCGAAAACTACCCATAGCGGCTTGGATCGGGCGATTTCATCGTTGATGGATACCTGGATTTCGCTGTCCAGTATTGAGGCCGATGGCGAGTACAACCGTCTGCTACATGTGCTCAAGGCCCGTGGCATGGGGCACTCCAACCAGGTGCGCGAGTATCACATTGACCAGCGCGGAATCACCTTGGTAAGCCCTTATATCGGCCCCCATGGTGTGCTGACCGGCTCCGCCCGACTGAACCAGGAAGCGCGGGAACGCTACGAAGCCCAACTGCGCAAACAATTGATCGAACAACGTAAGCGCGACAAGGAGAAAAACCGCCAGGAGCTGGAACGCAAAATCGCTGAAATGCGTGCCGCGTTGGATGCCCAGGAGCAAGAGGAGTCGCTGCTGGACAACGATGAATACCGTCAATTGCAAACCGACGACGACATCCGTCGGCAGTTGGCCCAGGCCCGAGGACTCGTCGAGTGACCACTACCGATGTGCAACCCATCGACCCGACTGCCGTTGGCCAACCCGGGCATTACGCCCTGCGCTTGTATATCGCCGGACAAACTCCGAAATCGGTCACCGCGCTGCGCAACCTGCAGCGCATCTGCGACGAGTATTTAGCAGGGGTGTACTCCATAGAAGTGATCGACTTGCGCGTTACTCCTCAATTGGCCGCAGGCGATCAGATACTCGCCTTACCGACCTTGGTGCGGCATTTACCGACGCCGCTGGTGAAAATTATTGGTGACCTGTCCAACACCGACAAAGTACTTGTCGGTCTGGATATTCGCCCAGAGCCGATCAATTGAGCCCATTGCCGCCATCGCCAGAAAGTGCCGTCGAGCAGGCCGTGGAACGGCCTGTTAGCGAGCCCAGTATCGCCACTGATGTGGCTAGCGCGGAAAACGTTCTGCAGCTGCGGCTGTATGTCTCCGGCAACACTAGCCGGTCGACGCGCGCGATTAAAAATCTGCGCACGCTGTGCGACAACCATCTTGCCGGCGCCTATGCCCTGGAAGTGATCGACATCTACCAGAACCCAGGCGCCGCGCGGGAGGCACAAATAATTGCAGTACCCACGCTGATAAAACTCAAACCCCTGCCGGTCCGCTTGCTGATCGGCGATCTGTCCGACACCGCTACGTTGCGTAGCGCGTTGGGCATAGGTTGAGGGAGCGCCCATGATTGAACGTACGCCCGGCATGACCGACGAGCACTACATACAAGCGTTGAGCAACAAACTGCGTGAAGCCGAAGAAACCCTGGAAGCAATTCGTACCGGCGCGGTCGACGCGTTGTTTATCGACACCGGGGAAAGCCTTAGCGTTTACACCTTGGAAAGCGCCGACCGACCTTATCGCACCCTGGTGGAACAGATGCAGGAGGGTGCCGTCACCCTGTCGCTTGATGGCTTTGTGCTTTATGGCAATGAACGCCTGGGCGAGATCGTCCATCGGCCATTGGAAAAAGTTCTGGCGCAAGACTTCAGCGACTTTATTGTCGCCGCCGAGCGCGAACGTTTTCGCCGCTTTCTGGCTGATAGTGCGGAAGAAGCGGTGCGCAGCGAATTCAGTTTGCTGGCCGCTGATGGCCAGGTAATACCCGCCTACCTGTCGTTCCGCACCCTAGAACTGGACAGCAGCGAAGAGCCGATTGTTTGCGGCGTAGTCACTGACCTCACTGAGCGGCGGTTACTGGAAGCACGCTTAAGCCAAGCGCAAAAAATGGAAGCGGTGGGGCAGCTAACCGGCGGCCTGGCCCATGACTTCAATAACCTGCTGCAGGGGATCAAAGGCAGCCTGGACCTGATTGCCCGCCGACCGGATTCGGAAAAAGTGGTGCGCTGGACCGAAGCCGGCCTTAAGGCAGCTGACCGCGGTGCCAAGCTCACCGCCCAATTGCTGGCGTTTTCTCGCTCGCAGAAGCTGGAACTGCAACCGCTGCGCGTCAACTCGGTGATCCGCGATATGACCGATCTGCTGGTGCGTACCATCGGCACCACGGTACGGATCAAACTCAACCTCGAACCCAGCGAGCAACACGTACTCAGCGACCCAACTCAGCTGGAACTGGCCATCCTCAACCTGGCGCTCAATGCCCGTGATGCAATGCCCACCGGTGGCTCGCTGAATATCACCACACAGCACCATCCGCAGCCCGTCGAAGGGGCGCCGCTGGGGGTGATGCAAGTGTGTGTGGCTGACACCGGCGTCGGCATGAGCGAAGAAGTCCGCCTCAAAGCGTTCAATGCTTTCTTTTCCACCAAAGGCATTGGCGCGGGTACCGGCTTGGGTTTGGCTCAGGTGCAAAGCATCGTCGAGCAATCCCACGGCTGGGTGCAGTTGGTGTCGGCGCCTGGGGCGGGCACCCAAGTATTTCTCACGTTGCCGTACACCAGCGAAAGCGAGTGGCCGGAAAGCCCGCAGGCAGAGAGCAGCATGCCCAGCCAGCACAGCGGTAAACGGGTGATGCTGATTGACGACGACCATGACGTGCGCCACGTAGTGATCGACATGCTCGAAGCGCTGGGTCACCAAGTGCGCGAAGCCGACAGCGGCCTGGCCGGGTTGAAACTGATAGATGTGCAGGTGCCCGACGTGGTGCTACTGGACTTCGCCATGCCGCACCTCAACGGCGCTGAAGTGGCGAAAATCCTCCGGCAAAAACACCCCAACTTGCCGCTGATTTTTATCAGCGGGTTCTCCGACACTGCGCAACTTCAAGAAGCCGTCGGCAGCAGCGCCACTGTGCTGCGCAAACCCTTCACCATCGACCGCCTGAATGAACTGCTGGAGCAGATCGCCGAGTAGTGTCTGCCGGTCCGCGCACCGAGCGCGGACCGGCACAAGCTAATCTATGGCTTTACCTAATATGCGGATTTCCATATATTCGCTTTCCCATATGTAGCGAACGGGCCGCAGGCCATGACACCTAGCGCACTTTTCAAATGCCTGGCCGATGACACGCGGCTGCGCGCGGTGATGCTTATCGTGCGTGAAGGCGAACTTTGCGTGTGTGAGTTAATGGCCGCGCTGGACGACAGCCAACCGAAAATTTCCCGTCACCTGGCGCAATTGCGCGCCGCTGGTTTGCTCCTGGATCGGCGCCAGGGCCTTTGGGTGTATTACCGCCTCAATCCGCAGTTGCCCACTTGGGTCGTGGACGTTCTGCAATCGACCTCGCTGGGCAATAGCGCTGGTTTGCTTGAGGACTCGGCAAGACTGGAAAAGATGGGGCAGCGTCCCGTTCGTGCTCTCTGCTGCTAACCGCGAGGCTTGCGATGAAAGTGTTGTTTATGTGTACCGCCAATAGCTGCCGCAGCATTCTTTCCGAGGCCATGTTCAACCACCTGGCAACGCCGCCATTTGTGGCCGTCAGCTCCGGTAGCTTTCCCAAAGGTCAGGTGTTGCCGCAAAGCCTGACTACCTTGCGCGAGGCGAACATTGCCGTTGACGGCTTGCACAGCAAGGGTAACGACGCCTTTGCCGACAGCCCGCCGGATATCGTCATCACCGTCTGCGACAACGCCGCTGGCGAAGCTTGCCCGCTGTATTTCGGCCCGGCGCTCAAGGCGCATTGGGGCCTTGAAGACCCTTCCCATGTGGTTGGTGATGCCAATGAAGTACGCGCCGCCTTCAACGCCACGCTGGCCATTATTGAGCGGCGCTGCCAAGCGTTTCTGGCCTTGCCCTTTGCCGACTTGGACCGTGAGCGCCTAAAGCTTGAACTCGACCGTATCGGCGTTTTGTGAGCCGGGAGAAAGCCATGACTGACACACTGCCCAACCTCGACATAAAGCTGTCGCCGAGCATTCAGCACAACAGCGGCGACACCCACGCACCGAGAATTCTGTTGTTGTATGGCTCGACCCGGCAGCGCTCGTTTAGCCGTTTATTAGTTGAGGAGGCCGCGCGTTTGCTCGAGCATTTCGGTGCGCAAACGCGCATCTTCAATCCATCCGGGCTGCCGCTGCCCGACGATGCGCCGAGCGATCACCCCAAGGTGCAGGAGCTGCTTACGCTGATGCAGTGGTCCGAAGGGCAGGTGTGGTGTTCGCCAGAACGCCACGGCGCGATGTCCGCGGTGTTTAAAGCGCAGATCGACTGGGTGCCGCTGTCCATCGGTGCCGTGCGCCCCACCCAGGGCAAAACGCTGGCGGTTATGCAGGTCTCCGGTGGCTCGCAGTCGTTTAACGCGGTTAACCAAATGCGCGTGCTCGGACGTTGGATGCGCATGTTCACTATCCCTAATCAATCGTCGGTGCCCAAGGCGTTTCTGGAGTTTGATGAGCACGACCGCATGAAACCCTCCGCGCTGTATGACCGGGTGGTAGATGTCATGGAAGAGCTGCTGAAATTCACCCTGTTGCTGCGCGACCGCCCGGAGTTGGTGGATCGTTACTCCGAACGCAAAGAGTCTGCCGAAGAACTGTCCAAACGAGTTAACCAGCGCTCGATCTGATACCGGCACTTGTGCCCGCAGACCTGAGGTGTTGTTGCCAGTGCAACTGTTGCTGGAGCAACACCTGATCAGCAGGCTGTTGGCGGAGTGACAGCTATTCCCCGGCTTGAAACGCCTAAAATGCCCGTACCAGAGCGGTTAAAGCACTTGGCATGAGTGCTGCAATATTCCTTGTGAATAGAATTTTCTTTGCCTACCTGTCTTTCAGGCATAAGCAAAGAAGCTTCGCCTCTCAGCACAAGGAGCTTTCCATGGGTACCACCCCGCGTATCAGCAGCCGTCTGGCTCGTTTTTTCAGTACTGCCAGCCTGGCGCTGGTTTACTCGGCCGCCGCATTGGGTTGGGTGGGTGGCGCGCAGGCGCAGGATGCCTTGCCTAAAGAGCTGCGCCTGGATTACGCCTATTACTCACCGACCAGCTTGGTGCTTAAGCATTTCGGTTGGCTGGAGCAAAGCGTGGGTGAGGGCAGCAAGGTGACTTGGACCCTCAGCCAAGGCAGCAACCGCGCCCTGGAATACCTCAACAGCGGCAGCATCGACTTTGGTTCTACCGCAGGCCTGGCCGCTGTGCTCAGCCGCGCCAACGGCAGCCCGATCAAAACCGTGTACATCGCCAGCCGCCCGGAATGGACGGCATTGGTAGTGGCCAAGGATTCACCGATCAAAACCGTGGCCGACCTCAAGGGACATAAAATCGCTGCCACCAAAGGCACCGACCCGTACCTGTTTACCCTGCGTAGCCTGGAGCAAGCCGGCCTGAGCAAAAACGATGTGGAGTTGGTGCATTTGCAGCATGCCGATGGGCGTATTGCCTTGGAAAAAGGTGATGTCGACGCCTGGGCCGGGCTTGATCCGCTGCTGGCCGCCAGCCAGTTGCAGGCCGGTTCGCGCATCCTCTATCACAACGTCAATTTCAACAGCTACGGCGTGATCAACGTCACCGAGAAGTTTGCCCAGCAGTACCCGCAAGCCATCGACAAGGTGATTACTGCCTACGAAAAAGCCCGCAAGTGGGCGCAGGAAAACCCCGAAGAGCTGGCGCAGATTCTTTCCAAGGAATCCGGCCTGCCATTGGACGTGGCCAAGCTGCAACTGCAACGCACCGACTTCAGCAACTCGCAGCCGGGTGCTGAGCATATTGCTGCGCTGAAAGCGGCGGCGCCGATTCTGGTAACCGAGGAACTGGTGCGCAAAGGCGTGGATGTGAATGCGGTGGTGGATCAGTTGATTGAGCCGTCGTTCAGCAAGCAGGCCGTTGCTGCCAAGTAAGGTTTGCATGGTGTTAAAGGCGTCCGCGGCTTGCCGCGGATTTGCCGTTTCAGTAGAGGGACAACCCTATGACGAGCAAAAGCAAAGCCCTGCCAGCGCCCGCCGAGCGCAACTGGAAGCCGGGCTTCGATTCGGCCGCCTGGAAGCGTCGCGCCAAGGGCCTGGCATTGCCGGTTGTGGCGTTGTTAGTGCTGGAATTTGTGGTGCGCATCGGCTGGGTGCCGCCGTATCAATTGCCCGCGCCGAGCGACATTTTCGCAACCCTCACCGACCTTGCTGCCGGCCCGCTGTGGAAGCATATCGGCGCCAGTGTGGCACGGGTGCTGTTGGGCTTTGCCATTGGCGCCAGCCTTGCGCTATTGGCGGCGGCATGGGTGGGTTTAAGCCGTGAGGCCGAGGCTTATCTGGAGCCGACTTTTGCCGGCCTGCGGGCGATTCCCAGCTTGGCCTGGGTGCCGCTGTTACTGCTGTGGTTGGGCATTGATGAAACCAGCAAGGTGGTGCTGATCGCCATTGGCGCGTTTTTTCCGGTGTACCTCAATGGCGTGGCGGCCATCCGCAATATCGACCGCAAGCTGGTGGAAGTGGGGCAGATGTATGGCTTTAGTTCTGCCCGCCTGGCGCGGCGCATTTTGCTGCCAGCGGGGTTGCCTGGGTTGTTTACCGGGCTGCGCAGCGGCATGAGCTTGGCCTGGATGTTTCTCGTCGCCGCCGAGTTGATAGCCGCCACCAAAGGCCTGGGCTATTTGCTCACCGATGGCCGCGAAACCTCACGGCCCGATATCGTGCTGGCGGCCATTATTGTCTTGGCCTTGCTCGGCAAGCTCTGCGACGGCGTACTGGCCAAATTGGAACACCAATTTTTAAGTTGGCGTGATGCCTTCAGCGGAGAGGCCTAAACATGACCGACGCCTTATTGAACGTGCGCGTTGAGCGCAAGCAATTCGCCGCCGTCACCGTGTTGCGCAATATCGACCTGCAGCTGCAAGAACGCGAAGTGGTGAGTTTGCTTGGCCCAAGCGGCTGCGGCAAAAGCACATTGCTGCGCATTGCCGCTGGGCTTGAGCGGGAGTTTAGCGGCGAGGTCAGTCGCGGCTCCCAGGGCGGCGAAGTGGCCTTTGTGTTTCAGGAGCCGCGGCTGATGCCATGGCTGACGGTGGAAGAAAATATCGGCTTTAGCGCCGGCAATCAGTTCGATAAAAAGTGGGTGCGTCAGTTGATCAACGAAGTCGGCCTGGACGGCTTTGCCGAGGCGCTGCCCAAGCAGTTGTCTGGCGGCATGGCGCAGCGGGTGGCCCTGGCCCGTGGGCTGTACTCGCGGCCACGGGTGTTGCTCTTGGATGAGCCGTTTAGCGCGGTGGATGCCTTTACCCGTATGAAGCTGCAGGACCTGTTGCTGCAACTGGCTGAGCACCATGGCATCGCCTTGTTGCTGGTGACCCATGATGTGGATGAGGCACTGTATTTAAGTGACCGCGTGCTGGTGATGGGTAGCCAGCAGCCGAGCAGCATTCGCCTGGAATTGGCAGTGCCCTTGCAGCGGCCGCGGGATCGGCGGGATTCGCAGCTGGGCAGTCTTAAAGTTGAGGCGTTGACGGAGCTGCAGTTGGCGCATGTGATTTAGCTGCGCGATAGCGTGTGCTGCTGCCCTCACCCCCAGCCCCTCTCCCGCAAGCGGGAGAGGGGAGCTAATCGGAGTAAGGCGTGATCGGAATAGTCGACCCACCATATTCCAGTCCCCTCGCCCCTTGGGGAGAGGGCTAGGGTGAGGGGGCGGGCCTAACGCAAATTTCCATTCAAATCGACAAATGCAGCAACCGATTATCCTGCCTCACCTCATCCGCCCGCCGTTTGTTCACCACCAATTCCCCAATGGCAATCAGCCGCGCCCGCGTCACGTTGCGGCTTAAGCCCAGCAAGCTGGCAGTGTGCACCTGGTTGTAATGGCTAAAGCGATAGGCCGCACGCAGCAACGCGTCTTCAACTTTTTCATGCAGTGCGCCAGCCTGTTCTTCAAATAGGCGTTGGAAAGCACGTTGCAGCAGCGCATCGGCGGTTTCTTCAGTTGTTACCTGTTCGTCCTGGCGCTCAATGCGCAGGTTGGACAGGCGCAGGTCGTCGGCCTGAATCAGGTCGTCGCGGCAAATCAGCAGGGTGTGGTGAATGACGTTTTCCAGCTCGCGAATATTGCCCGGCCAGCCGTAGCTCACCAGCTTGCGTTCGGCATCCAAACTGAGCTGCACGTCGCCATAACCCAGGCGCCCGCTGTAGCTGCGCAGAAAGTGGCGGGTAAGCGGCAGGATATCGCCCGGGCGTTCGCGCAGTGGGTGCAGTTGCAGGCTGACGACGTTGAGGCGGTAGTAGAGGTCTTCGCGAAAATGCCCGGCGTTAATGGCCTTTTCCAGCAGCACATTGGTGGCGGCTAACACCCGCACGTTGATGGGGATGCTTTTGCGCGAGCCCAAACGCACCACTTCACGCTCTTGCAATACGCGCAGCAGTTTCACCTGAATAGCCATCGGCAGGTCGCCGATTTCGTCGAGAAACAGGGTGCCGCCGTTGGCTTCTTCAAACCAGCCGGCTTTGGCGGCGAGGGCGCCGGTGAAAGCGCCTTTTTCATGGCCAAACAGTTCGGCCTCGACCAACGATTCGGAAAACGCCCCGCAGTTAACCGCGACAAACGGGCCACCGCTGCGACGGCTGAGGTTGTGGATATGCCGCGCCACCAATTCCTTGCCGGTACCGGTCTCGCCAATGATCAGGACGCTAGCCTCGCTGGGGGCGACCTGTTGTAGGTGGGCGAGAAGGGCCTGCGATTTGGGGTCTTCGAAGACCTGTGCGGTCGCCCGGATCGAGGTTGCCAGTGCGGGGGAAGCGGGGAGCGTAAGCAGTTGCATGGGTTTGCCTATGAGTAAAAAGTCGGGGTAGGCAGGGTGTGGTTCAGTGCCCAGTCGCCCAGTTCATGGATTTTGTAGTCCACCGGGTCGTGCAGGGTTTGCGTGCGCAGGTTGCGCCAGTAGCGGTCCAAACGCAGTGAGGCGTGGGTGGCGCGGGCGCCGGTTACTTCAAACAGGCGGCTGCACACATCCAGCCCGGTGCGGGTGGCCGACACCTTGGCAGCAGCAATCGCCAAGGCCAGGTGGCCGCGCTCTTCGCTGCTGAGCAGGTGTTCTTTTTGCCAGGCTTCGTCCAGCAGGGTGGCTGCCCGTTCAACCAACAACCGGGTGCCTTCGAGGGCCGCCCAGAACTCGCCGTAATGGCGCAGTACGTAGGGGTCTTCACTGACGGAACTGGCTTTGGATTTAAACCACGGCCGGCCTTCTTTAAGCGTGTAGTTACGCGCTTCGTCGAGGGCGCCTTCGCTGATACCCAGAAAGATATGGGCAAAGTGCAGTTGGGCAATCAACGGGCGTAGGCAAGCAAATGGGGTGCTGAGCGGGCCCGGATCAAGCAACAGTTCGGACTCTTCAACCCGTACCCGTTCAAAGGTGGCGCTGCCGCTGTCGGTCTGGCGCTGGCCCATATTGTTCCAGTCATCGTGCAGGGTGATGCCGGTGCGCGCTGTCGGTACAGCGGCGATCAGCAGCTTGCCGCCAGCGCTTTCGTCGATGGCCGAGGCAATCAGCATTTCCGAATCGGTGGCGCCGGAGCAGAAGCTTTTTTTGCCGGAGAACTCGCGGTGGTCAGCGAATTTTTTCACCACAGTGCGGGTGTCCAACGGGTTCAGGGCGTTGCCCCAAAACCAGTTTTTCCGTGCCGTTTGCTCAAACCAGGGTTGCCATTGTTCCGGACGGGAAAACAAGCGCACGGTGGCCAACATCAGGTGTTGAAAGCCGAATACGTGGGCAATGGAGCTGTCGACCTTGGCGAACTCGCGCACCACCGTTAGGGTTTCGCTCCAGCTGCCGCCGATACCGCCAAACTGGGTGGGAATGCTCAAGGCCAGCAGACCGCTGGCACGCAGCGCATCGCGTTCGGCCTTGGGCGTGCCGCCGCGTTGGTCGCGCTCCACGGCGGTTTCGGCAAACTCAGCGGCCAGTTGCCGGGCGGTTTGCAAGGGGTTGAGTACGGCGGGTTGTGGGTTGCTGCTCACTCGGAATTCCTCATTTTGGCTCGGCATCTGCGTACCTGGGTCCCCGCCTGCGCGGGGACGACGGGCTTACTACCGTCGTTGCCGCGAAGGCGGGAACCCAGAGTCGCGCAGGTGACGCCTGGCTCAAGCGCGTTGCTGTTTGTTGGCCGGCAACACGTCGTTGGCAATCATCTCGCCAAACGGCCCGGTCAAATTGGTGATGCCACGGCCGGCCAAACTGGCGTAGGGCTCGGGCAGCAATGGGAAGACCAGTTCGGCAAAGCGATAGGCCTCCTCCAAGTGAGGGTAGCCGGAGAAGATAAAGCTTTCGATGCCCAAATCGGCGTACTCCTTAATCCTTTCGGCTACCTGTTGCGGGTCTCCCACCAACGCCGTGCCGGCACCGCCGCGCACCAGGCCAACGCCGGCCCACAGGTTAGGGGCGATTTCCAGGTTGTCGCGGCGCCCGCCGTGTAGCGCGGCCATGCGCTTCTGGCCTTCAGAGTCAAAGCGCGCGAAGGATTTTTGCGCCGACGCAATGGTGTCGTCGCTGATATGTTCAATCAGCTTGCTGGCGGCCTGCCAAGCCTCGTCTGCGGTTTCGCGCACGATCACATGCAGGCGAATGCCGAATTTCACTGTGCGACCTCGCTTGGCGGCGCGCGCACGCACATCGGCCAGCTTTTCGGCGACGGCGGCAGGGGGTTCGCCCCAGGTTAGGTACACGTCTACTTGCTCGGCCGCCAGGTCATGGGCGGCATCCGACGAACCACCAAAGTACAGCGGCGGGTAGGGCTGCTGAATCGGTGGGTAGAGGGCTTTGGCGTTCTGCAGAAACCAGAACACATTCATTAAAGGCGGCCTCAGGCGATTTTTTGCAAAGTGGCAGAGCGTACGGCAAACAGCGGTGCAGCGCGTTCGACGGCTAGCTGAATGCGGGCTTTAAGCAGCTCGTTGCTGACTTGGTAGTTAGTGAAATCGGCTTCGCTGGCGTATACACCGATCGGCAAGGTCAGCGCTTGGAAGAAGCTGAACAGCGGGCGCAGTTGGTGGTCGATCACCAGGGCATGGCGCTCGCTGCCGCCGGTAGCGGCCAGTAGCACCGGGGTGTCGATCAGGGCGTTCATATCCACCAGGTCGAACAGATGCTTAAGCAGGCCAGGGTAAGAACCGCGATACACCGGCGAAGCCACGATCAGCAGATCGGCGCTTTCGATAGCCTTAACCTGCGCTTCGACCTCAGCAGGCAACTCGCTACGCTGCAGCGCGCCACCTACCGCGCGGGCAATGCTGCCCAGCTCTATCAGTTGGCTATTGACCGCACGGCCGTCGGTGGTCAGACGTTGACCCAAGCTGGCGAGCAGCGCTTCAGCCAATACCAAGGTGCGGGAGGGCCGGTACGAACTCCCGGCGATGGCAACAACATTCAATACAGCAGTCATGGACAAATTCCTGTGGGTGTTGCGTGGGCAACAGATTGATTCACGCGTTTTTGCAGACTTTTGCAATTGCTGTACCAGCGCCACGAGCCCCTGATTACTGCGCGGTTAGAGGGTCGCACGGGGGCGAGCTGTTGGCTTAGCAGCGAACTGCTGTTTTGCTGTTGCTGTAGCAACAGTTGCTGGGCGAACACTTGCAACGGTTTTTGCCGATGAACAAGCGCGTTGGGAGGCTGCGACGGAGGCCACTCATGCGGATCTGTTTGTCGATAGCTTGCCGGTTAAAAAAGGCCTCGCGCACGGGTTGGTCGCTAATTGAGCAGGCCCAACACGGGCAGCGCACAACGTACGGTGCAAGGCTCTATGCACAGACTTATGCACAGATAGTGTGGATATGTTTTTATCGCTAACTGATTTATTTATAAGGGAAATATTGGTTTTAAGCGCAAGCGATACGGTTATTTACTGAACAAAGCCACCTGTATTTCCCCCATGCCTAACGGGCAAGTTTTTGCTGCTGCGGTCGACCAGGGGCGTGCCCAGGCGACGCTTTTTTCCCAGGCGCTAAACCCGGCCACAGGGCGTTAAATCTTGTGAATTCCAGGCGGCGCGTTAGTTTTTTTGTGAGGCCGATGCTTCGGCAGATGTCTCTAGATGTTACGGTTCCTCCGCTGCGCGCACCGACGCCTGAAATAACGGCCGTCTTGGCGCCGCGCCGCTCAATCCATCGGTTGTAGCGGCAGAAATTAACCTGAGGAGCAGTTATGCAGAAGTTCGTCACCGTCCCTTTGACTATTGCAAGCATGCTTTTGGCCGGGTGCGCGGCAAATGCCCGGCATACCCCGGTAACGCCGTCTGGCACCCCGCCAGCAATCAGCTGCAAGGCCACCAGCGAGGCAGAAATCGCTGGTTTGTTTGATCGTTGGAACCGTTCGCTGCAAACCGGCGACCCGCATAAAGTAGAGAGCAATTACGCTAAAGACTCGGTGTTGCTGCCGACCCTGTCCAACGCGGTAAGGCTTACACCCGAGGCAAAAGAAGATTACTTCCAACATTTTCTGACCAATCATCCGTCCGGCAAGATCGACTCGCGCACCATTCAGCTGGGCTGCAATACCGCGGTAGACGTTGGCCTCTACACCTTCACCTTCGCCACCACCGGTGCCACAGTGCCGGCCCGTTACACCTTCACCTACACCTGGGACGGCCAGCAGTGGCTGATCAGTAGCCATCACTCTTCGGTGATGCCAGAAATCGTGCCGCTGCATCCATAGCCCATCGTCAGAAAGGCGCTCCGTCAAGGAGCGCCTTCGCTGCGTGCCCCTCGTAAGCTGTGGCGCTTTAGCCACTACCCGCCGCGCTCAACGCTTATTCAACACCCTTGCCAGCCGATCACCACCGAACTGAATGGCCGCGACCAAAATCACCAGCAGCACAATCACCGTCAGCATCACTTGGCTATCGAAACGCTGATATCCGTAGCGGTAGGCAATATCGCCCAGCCCGCCAGCACCAATGGCGCCGGCCATGGCTGAGGAGTTGATCATCGTCACCAGGGTGATGGTGAAGCCGCCGACGATGCCGGGCAGCGCTTCGGGCAGCAGCACGTGCCAGACGATATGCCAACGTCGGCAGCCCATGGCCTGCGCTGCTTCGATCAGGCCGTGGTCGACTTCGCGCAAGCTCACTTCAGCGATGCGCGCAAAGAACGGCGTGGCGGCGATAGTCAGCGGTACTACGGCGGCCCAGACGCCATAGGTGGTGCCGACTATCAGGCGGGTAAAGGGGATCAGCGCGACCATCAAAATCAGAAACGGGATGGAGCGAAACAGGTTTACAAAGGCGCCCAGCGCGCGGTTGAGGTTGGGCGCTTGGTAGATACCGCCCTTGCCGCTGGTGACCAAAATGACCGCCAGGGGAATACCGGCGAGCAGGGCAATAAGCGAGGACACGCCAACCATCAGAAAAGTGTCGAGCACGCCCTGCCATAAACGATCAAGCCACATAGCCGACTACCTCCACCTGTTGGGCCCATTGCCCCGCGCGTTGGCGCAGGCGTTCGGCGTCTTGTGCCGAGCCGCTAACGGCTAGCAGCAGTTGCCCCAACGCGTGCCCTTGAATGCGTTCAACACCGCCTTGCAGCAGGCGCACACGGCCGCCGAGGGCGGCAAACAAGGCGGCCAAGTCCGGTTCTTCGCTGCTGCTGCCGGTGAACTGCACACGCAGCACCACCGCGGCATCGCTGCTCACCGGGTAGCTGTGCAAACGCTCGCGCAGTTCGTCTGGCAGGCCATGTTGCAACGGCGCCAACAGAGTTTTGCTGACCTCATGTTGCGGGTTACCAAACACTTCCCACACCGGTCCTTGCTCGACCACCCGGCCATGTTCGAGCACCACCACGCGGTCGCAGATATCGCGGATAACCGTCATCTCATGGGTGATCAAAATAATGGTCAGGCCCAAGCGTGTGTTGATCTCTTTCAGCAGGCCGAGAATCGACTGGGTGGTCTCCGGATCCAGCGCCGAGGTGGCTTCATCGCAGAGCAAAATCTCTGGGTCGTGTACCAGGGCGCGGGCAATGCCGACGCGCTGTTTCTGCCCGCCAGAGAGCTGCGCCGGATAGGCCTTGTGTTTGTCTTGCAAGCCCACCAGTTCCAGCAGCTCGCGCACTTTGCGCTGGCGGGCATCCTTGGCCACATCCGCCACCTTGAGCGGCAGCTCGACGTTCTGCCAGACGGTTTTCGCCGACATCAAATTGAAGTGCTGGAAGATCATGCCAGTGCGCCGGCGCAGCGCCACCAGGCGGTCTTCGTCAAAGCCGCCGATGTCCACTTGGTCAATCAGCACGCGGCCGCTGGAGGGTTGTTCCAGGCGGTTGATGGTGCGGATCAGCGACGACTTGCCGGCACCACTGCGGCCAATAATGCCGAACACTTCGCCACGGGGAATGCCCAGGTCGATGCCATGCAGGGCATGCACATCACCATAGGTTTTGCTGAGGTTGATAAAGCGCACATGGGCACTGTTCAACTCAGGATGCAGCTCGGTGTGTGGCGCAGGCGGCCGAGTGGTCTCGGTGTGCTGGCGCGGCAGGTTGACCACGCTCATTTAGTTTTTCCAGCCCGGTTGGTACAGGGTGCCGTTGGCTTTGTCCAAGGCCGCGCGCACCACCGGCGAGTGTTGGTAGATATCGACAAACTTGCTCAGCCGCGGGTCGGTTTTGCTTTTCGGCTGGATAACAAACTGAATGACGTATTCCGGGTGGTCGAGGCCGTCAAAGAGCAACGCTTGGGTGGCGTCGAAGCTTTTCGCTTGGCGGATATAGGCCGGGTAACCCTGCACCAAGTCGGCGTCATCGTAGGCGCGCACCAGTTGCACGGCTTCCACCTGAATCAGCTTGATGTTTTTCGGGTTGGTGAGAATGTCGTCTTCGGTGGCTTTGTAACCGACCCCCGGTTTAAGGGTTAGCAGTCCGGCCTTGGCCAACAGTTGCAGGCCGCGCCCGCCATTGATCGGGTCGTTGGCGATAGCCACGGTGGCGCCTTCGGGTAGCTCGGCAAAACTTTTGTATTTCTTCGAATACAGGCCGACGTTGTTGATGATGCCCGGGGCAAACGGCACCAGGTCAAAACCGGCAGCAGCCTTGGCGTTTTCCAGGAACGGGATGTGCTGGAAGTAGTTCACGTCGATATCGCCAGCGGCCAGGCTGACGTTGGGCGCGATCCAGTCGGTGAACTCGACCAATTCAACCTTCAGGCCTTGTTTCTCGGCTTCGGCTACCGCTGTTTCCAGGGGAATGGCAAAGGCGGCGGTGGTGCCGATTTTCAGTGGCTCGTCAGCGGCAAAAGTGCTGCTGCTGAATAGGCCAAGCGCCAGTGCCAAGGCTTTGAGTGGGGTGCTTTTCTTCATTGCGGGTTCCTTCGAGTAAGGGTTAACGGCTTAGCGGCGATAGGCCGCGCCGGTGTGTTGGTCGGGTAATTGCGCGGCGCCATGGAAGAGCTTTTCGCGCAGGGTGCCGGTGGCGTAAGCGGTTTTGTACGAGCCGCGGCGTTGCAGTTCGGGGATGACCAAGTCGATAAAGTCGACATAGCTTTCCGGGGTGACGATGCGGGTGAGGTTGAAGCCGTCCAGCCCGGTTTCGCTGATCCAGCTTTCCAGCTCGTCCGCCACTTGTTGGGGTGAGCCCACCAGGGTGATATAGCGCCCGCCGAGGGCGTGTTGGTCGAGCAATTTGCGCCGGGTCCAGTCGTTGTTTTGCAGAATTTTGGTCGCCGATTGGATGGCGTTGCTCTTGACGTGTTGGATCGGTTCATCCAGTTCGTATTGGGAAAAGTCGATGGCCGTAGAGGCGGAGAAATGCGCCACACCGGCTTCGGCGCTGGCGTAGCGTTTGTATTCGGCAAGCTTGGCCTGCGCCGCTGCTTCGCTGGCACCAACGATCACGTTAATGCCCATAAACAGCTTGACGTCATCGGCCTTGCGCCCGGCGGCTACGGCACTGGCGCGCACCTTGTCGACCTGCGCCTTGGTGGAGGCTTTGTTCTGCCCGCTGATAAACACGCACTCGGCATGCCGCCCGGCAAAGAGCAAACCGCGCTCGGAGCTACCGGCCTGGAACAACACCGGCGTGCGCTGCGGCGAGGGTTCGCAGAGGTGGTAACCCTCGACCTGATAGAACTCGCCGTGGTGCTCGACCTTGTGCACTTTGCTCGGCTGGGCATAGATGCGCTGCTCGCGGTCGTTGATAACCGCGCCGTCTTCCCAGCTGCCTTCCCAGAGTTTGTACAACACCTCCAGGTACTCATCGGCCTGGTCGTAACGGCGGTCGTGCTCTATTTGCTCGGTCAGGCCCATGGCCTTGGCGGCGCTGTCGAGGTAGCCGGTGACGATGTTCCA
>CAZIWV010000012.1:0-139559 GCA_964543145.1 uncultured Pseudomonas sp. | reverse complement strand
GACCTGATGACCATCGCCAAGGGCCTGACCTCCGGTTATATCCCCATGGGTGGCCTGATCGTCAGCGACAAGGTCGCTGAAGTGATCAACCAGGGCGGCGATTTCAACCACGGGTTTACCTACTCCGGTCACCCGGTGGCGGCTGCCGTGGCGTTGGAAAACCTGCGGATTATTCGCGAAGAAAAGATTCTCGAGCAGGTGCGTGCAGAAACGGCACCGTATTTGCAAAAGCGTTTGCGTGAGCTGGCGGATCACCCCTTGGTGGGTGAAGTGCGCGGTCTTGGCATGCTGGGCGCAATCGAGTTGGTGAAGAACAAAAAGACCCGCGAGCGTTTCGAGGGTAAAGGCGTCGGCATGATCTGCCGCGGCCACTGCTTCAACAACGGTCTGATCATGCGCGCTGTAGGCGACACCATGATCATTGCGCCACCGCTGGTAATCAGCAAAGACGAAATCGATGAGCTGGTGACCAAGGCACGTAAGTGTCTGGACCTCACCGCCAGTGCAGTACTGAGTTAAGCGGTAAGCGGGGCGGCTCGCTCCAAGGGAAAAATCGCTTAGAGCGAGCTGAAAAGTTGTAAACCCGCGGTAGTCCTTGCCAGACTGCACGGTGCGTTGGCCAGGCTCACCGAAGGGTGGCCGCCAAGGGGCAGTAAAAATGGCCCAAAAAGCAACGCCACTGTTCGGATAACTAAATAAAACAGGAGCTGTACGCATGAAAACATTCGGCAAGTCCTTTCTCGCGTTGTCCTTGTTGGGCGTGATGGTCGGCGCGGTTCAGGCCGATGACAAAGTGCTACACGTGTACAACTGGTCCGATTACATCGCACCAGACACCGTTGAAAAGTTCACCAAAGAGACCGGCATCAAAGTGGTCTACGACGTGTACGACAGCAACGAAGTACTCGAAGCCAAATTGCTGGCCGGCAAGTCGGGTTACGACATTGTGGTGCCGTCCAACTCGTTCCTGGCCAAGCAGATCAAAGCCGGCGTTTACCAGCCGCTCGATCGCAGCAAATTGCCGAACTACAAGAACCTCAATCCTGAGTTGATGAAGACGCTGGAAATCAGCGACCCGGCCAACAAATTCGCCATTCCTTACCTGTGGGGCACCATCGGTATCGGCTACAACGTCGACAAGGTCAAAGCCATTCTTGGCGACAATGCACCGGTGGATTCGTGGGATCTGGTATTCAAACCAGAGAACATGGCCAAGCTGAAAGAGTGCGGCGTGAGCTTCCTTGATTCGCCAACCGAAATGCTCCCGGCTGCTCTGCACTACCTGGGCTATAAAGCCGACAGCCAAGACCCGAAAGAGCTGGCCGCCGCTGAAGCGCTGTTCCTCAAAGTGCGTCCGTCGACCACCTACTTCCACTCGTCCAAGTACATCTCCGACCTGGCTAACGGCAACATCTGCGTAGCGGTTGGTTATTCGGGTGATATCTACCAAGCCAAGTCCCGCGCTGAAGAAGCGAAGAACAAGGTCAACGTTGGCTACAACATTCCGAAAGAAGGCGCGGGTGCGTTCTTCGACACCGTAGCCATTCCGAAAGATGCGGAAAACCCGGAAGGCGCGCACAAGTTCATCGACTTCCTGCTCAAGCCGGAAATCATTGCTGAAATCAGCGACGAAGTGTCTTACCCGAACGGTAACTCTGCTGCCACGCCGCTGGTGAGCGAAGCCATCCGTAAAGACCCAGGCATCTACCCAAGCGACGACGTAATGAAAAAGCTGTACGCGTTCCCTGACCTTCCGGCCAAGGTTCAGCGTTTGATGACTCGCTCCTGGACCAAGATCAAGTCCGGCAAATAAGCGAATCGCTGTTATGACACCTCCAGCGTTCTGCGCTGGAGGCTGTTGGCGACCAGAAGTATTGCTCAGTAGTTGAAGTGCCGAGCTCTAAGCAGTTGGCGTTTGTGGTTTTTTGCGCCCTGCGATTGTTCTTTTGCTCCCAGTTGGTGGCTAAAACAGAAAGCGCGCGGTAACAGACTGGCCATTGTTAACGGCCATAGTGATCTAACAAAAACGAGGATGGACATGTGCGAATTCCCTTGCGCAAAACCCTGATAAGTGCATTGGCGTTAGTGGGCATGAGCTCCCTGGCCCAGGCCGAACAGACAGTGCATGTCTATAACTGGACCGACTACATCGGCGAAACCACCCTGGCGGACTTCCAGAAAGCCACGGGGATCAAACCGGTTTACGACGTCTTCGACTCCAACGAAACCCTCGAAGGCAAGATGCTCGCCGGCCACACCGGCTACGACGTGGTAGTGCCCTCGAACAACTTCCTCAGCAAGCAGATCAAGGCCGGCGTGTTTCAGAAACTCGACCGCAGCCAACTGCCGAATTTCGCCAACCTCGACCCCAAGCTGCTCAAACAGTTGGAAAAGAGCGACCCGGGTAACCTGTATGCCGTGCCGTACCTGTGGGGCACCAATGGCATCGGTTACAACGTAGAAAAAATCAAAGCGGTATTGGGCGTCGACCATATCGACTCCTGGGCCATGCTGTTCGAGCCCGAGAACATCAAAAAGCTAAACCAGTGTGGTGTCGCCTTCCTCGACTCGCCGGATGAAATGTTCCCGGCCGTGCTCAACTACATGGGCCTGGACCCCAACAGCACCAACCCTGACGACTATAAAAAGGCCGAAGCCAAACTCCTCGCCGTTCGCCCTTACGTCACCTATTTCCACTCTTCGAAATACATCTCGGACCTGGCCAACGGCGACATCTGCGTCGCGGCAGGTTTTTCCGGCGATATCTTCCAGGCCGCCTCGCGCGCCAAGGAAGCCGGCAAGGGCATCGAGATTGCCTACAGCATTCCTAAAGAGGGCGGCAACCTGTGGTTCGACATGCTTGCCATTCCGGCTGATGCACCAAACGCCAAACAGGCCCATGCCTTTATCAATTACCTGCTGGACCCCAAGGTGATCTCGCCGATCAGCGAGTACGTCGGTTACGCCAACCCCAACAGCAAAGCTGATGCGGTGATGGACCAAGAGCTGCGTAACGACCCTGCGGTTTACCCACCGCAAGAGGTCATCGACCGCCTGTACGTGTCTGTGCCGTTGCCACCCAAGCTGCAACGCGTCGAGACCCGTTCCTGGACCAAGATCAAGTCCGGTAAGTAACCACAGAACACGTAACAACCGAACCAGCAGCGCCACCTTGCGCTAGTAACCCAGTAATCACCGGACAGCAGTCGGGTGACGATGAAAAAAGGCCAGCCCGTAGTGGGTTGGCCCTCAAAATAAAGTTGGGAGTTTTGTAATGGCAGTTGCCTCCGGCGCCTACAAGAAAGCCCTCGAGGGCGACCAGAAACCTAAAGAGGTTTTGGTCAAAATCGATCGGGTGACCAAGAAGTTCGACGAGACGATTGCAGTGGACGATGTGTCCCTGACAATCAACAAAGGCGAAATTTTCGCCCTGCTCGGCGGCTCCGGGTCGGGTAAATCCACCTTGCTGCGGATGCTGGCAGGCTTCGAACGGCCAACCGAGGGACGGATCTTCCTCGACGGCCAAGACATCACTGATATGCCGCCCTACGAGCGGCCGATCAATATGATGTTCCAGTCCTATGCGCTGTTCCCGCATATGACCGTGGCGCAGAACATCGCCTTCGGCCTTAAGCAGGACCGCATGTCCAAAGCTGAAATCGACGAGCGCGTGGCGGAAATGCTCAAGCTGGTGCAGATGAGCCAGTACGCCAAGCGCAAGCCGCACCAGCTTTCTGGCGGTCAGCGTCAGCGCGTGGCCCTGGCCCGCTCCTTGGCCAAGAGCCCGAAACTGCTGCTGCTTGATGAGCCCATGGGCGCCCTGGACAAAAAGCTGCGCTCGCAAATGCAGCTGGAGCTGGTGGAAATCATCGAGCGCGTGGGCGTGACCTGCGTCATGGTGACCCACGACCAGGAAGAAGCCATGACCATGGCGGAGCGCATCGCCATCATGCACCTGGGCTGGATCGCACAGATTGGTAGCCCCATCGACATCTATGAAACACCCACCAGCCGCATGGTCTGCGAGTTCATCGGCAACGTGAACCTGTTCGACGGCCAAGTGGTGGAAGACATGGAAGGCCACGCGTTGATCGCCAGCCCGGATCTGGAACGTGCCATCTACGTAGGCCACGGCGTGACCACCTCGGTGCAGGACAAGCAAATCACCTACGCCATTCGCCCGGAAAAACTGCTGGTCACCACCGAAATGCCGACCTGCGAATACAACTGGTCGCGCGGCAAGGTGCATGACATCGCTTACCTGGGTGGTCACTCGGTGTTCTACGTGCAGTTGCCTAGCGGCAAGGTCGTGCAGTCGTTCGTGGCCAACGCCGAACGCCGCGGCGCGCGGCCGACCTGGGGCGACGAAGTGTACGTCTGGTGGGAAGACGACAGCGGGGTCGCGTTGCGCTCATGAGCATTCGAAGACTAAAAAGGCTGATGCCTACGGGCAGACATGCCGTCATTGGTGTGCCGTTCTTATGGCTGTTTCTGTTCTTTATGCTGCCGTTCTTCATTGTTTTGAAGATCAGCTTTGCTGAAGCAGATGTCGCCATTCCGCCGTACACCGAGATCTACTCTTTTGTTGAGCAGAAGCTGCAGGTGCTCCTCAACCTGGGCAACTACGTGATGCTCACCGAGGACGAGTTATATATCTCGGCCTACCTCGGCTCGTTGAAGATGGCGTTTTTCAGCACTGTGCTGTGCCTGCTGATCGGTTTCCCCATGGCGTACGGCATTGCCCGCGCCAACAAGGACACCCAGACGGTTCTGCTGCTGCTGATCATGATGCCGACCTGGACCGCCATTCTGATCCGCGTGTATGCGTGGATGGGCATCCTCAGCAACAACGGTTTGTTGAACGCTGCGCTGATGGGCATGGGCTTGATCGACGAGCCTCTGCAGATCCTCAACACCAACTTGGCGGTTTACATCGGCGTTGTGTATTCGTACCTGCCGTTTATGGTGCTGCCGCTGTTCGCCAACCTGGTGAAACACGATCTGTCGCTGCTTGAAGCCGCCTCGGACCTGGGTTCGACCAATATCAACAGCTTCTGGAAAATCACCGTACCGCTGGCCAAGAACGGCATCATCGCTGGCTGCATGCTGGTGTTTATTCCGGTAGTGGGCGAGTTCGTGATTCCAGAACTGTTGGGCGGCCCGGAAACCCTGATGATCGGTAAGGTGTTGTGGCAAGAGTTCTTCAACAACCGCGACTGGCCAGTGGCGTCTGCCTTGGCGGTGGTGATGCTGGGGATTCTTATCGTGCCTATCGTGCTGTTCAACCGTAGCCAAGCCAAAGAACTGGAGGGCAAAGCATGAAGCGCTTCAGTTTCTCAAACGTAATGCTGGTGCTGGGTTTGCTGTTTATCTACCTGCCGATGCTGATCCTGGTGATCTACTCGTTCAACGCCTCCAAGCTGGTAACAGTGTGGGGCGGCTGGTCGGTGAAGTGGTACGTCGGCTTGCTCGACAACACCCAACTGATGAACTCGGTCGGCCGCTCGCTGGAAATCGCCTTCTACACGGCCATTTCCGCAGTGATTCTCGGCACCCTGGCCGCGTTCGTGCTCACCCGTATCACCCGCTTCAAGGGTCGTACCTTGTTTGGTGGCCTGGTCACGGCACCGCTGGTAATGCCCGAAGTGATCACCGGTCTGTCGCTGTTGCTGCTGTTTGTGGCCATGGCGCAAACCATTGGCTGGCCGCAAGAGCGCGGCATCTTCACCATCTGGATCGCCCACACCACCTTCTGCGCCTCGTATGTCGCCGTGGTGGTATCGGCGCGCCTGCGTGAGTTGGACATGTCCATCGAAGAAGCGGCCATGGACCTCGGCGCCAAGCCGTGGAAAGTGTTTATGTTGATCACCATCCCGATGATTGCCCCCTCGCTTGCGGCCGGCGGCATGATGTCCTTTGCCCTGTCGCTGGATGACTTGGTACTGGCCAGCTTTGTCTCGGGCCCGGGTTCCACCACCTTGCCGATGGAAGTGTTTTCCGCCGTGCGCCTGGGGGTGAAACCGGAGATCAACGCCGTGGCCAGCTTGATCTTGCTGGTGGTGTCGATCTTTACCTTCCTGGTCTGGTTCTTTAGCCGTAAGGCTGAGAAGCGTCGCCTCAAAGCGATTCAACAGGCCATGGATGAAACCACTGGCGCGGCTAATTTGGCCGGTCCGGATAAGCGTCGCGATCCATCGCAGCAGCACGCTCCGGCGTGAGGGTGTTGGTTCAATAAAGAACGCCCTTCGGGGCGTTTTTTATTCGCGTAGTTTTTATTCAATTCCACCCAACCCTCTCCCCCTGGCCGCGCGCCCTAGCGGGAGAGCGGAATTTAACCGTAGATCACCAAGACAGCGCGGTCAGGCCCCCTCGCCCGCTTGCGGGAGAGGGCGGGGGGAGAGGGCCGGTGCCACCCCCGATTGTTGATTGTCATCCCCCGCGCTTACCCGTCTGATCGCGTGGCTTCTTGCGGTGATCAAGGTAAAAGCTCACCAAGCCAAACAGCACAATAACGCCCACCATCAACAAGCCCATATCGCTCGAACTCATGACCGTTTTACATCCTCTGCAGTTGCATTACTGCGCCGTTAACACCCGTGGCGCCATACGTTTAAGGGCCAGCACCACCAGCGTGCCGATGCCGCCCATGGCCAATAGAAACAGCGGGTAGGAACACCACCAGGGAATGCCACTGGTCATCATGCTGAACTCCGACATGCCGCCAATGCTGGCAATCAAGTTCAACGGTAAGAACACCACGTTGATCAGGGTAAGTTTGCGCAGCAGTGAGTTCATGCTGTTGTTCATCAAGTTGCCACGGGCTTCAATCAGACCGGCAAACACCGTTGAATAGATTTCTGCCTGTTTTAAACATTGGTTGTTTTCAATAATCAGATCGTCAATGCGCGCCAATGCTGCGCTGGCAAAGTGCTGTTGTTCGGCGTGATTGCGCAACCGAGTTAATACCGCGCCATTACTGTGTATTGCATTGATGTAATAAATCAGGCTTTCGCTGAGATTAAACATCTGCACCAGGTGTTTGTTTTCCATGGAGGCGTTGAACTTAAGCTGCAGTTCGCGCGCCACCATTTTGATAACTTTCAAGTGCCCTAAGTAGTGGTGGATATTGTTGAAAAGTAAATCCAGCAATACATCCAGCGGTGACTCCAGCGGCTGGCGCGCCCCCACCCCGGTCAACTGGGTTTCGTCGGTGGAAATCACGAGCAAGCGCTCGGCGCAAAACAGCAGGCCAAACGAGGACACTTCAAAGGAGAAACTGTCACCGCCTGAATAGTTTTCCGGGCTCTTCCACACCAGAAACAAGAAGTCTGGGTGAAACTCGATGCGCGATACCTCGTCGGGGTCCAAAGCCGAGGCCAGGGCGTGTTCGTCCAGCTTGTAGTCGCACAGCAGCAAGTCGCGCTCGGCGGTATCGGGGTTGCTGAACAGCAGCACCTCGGCATTCAGGTGCGCCACCGGCAGCAACGTTTTGTGCGCGAGTTGGAAGCTCTTGATCATGCCCAGCCCTCGCTTATCCGGTCGTTACCACGCCTGCCCGCGGCGCTTGAGCTCAAGGCGGCGGATAAACTCCTCCAGCACCAGGCCATACAAGTCGTCCTGCAGGTAAGCGTCTTCGATGCCGGCGTCGAGGTTGGGGTTGTCGTTCACCTCGATCACCACCACCTTGTCGCCGGCTTGCTTGAGGTCCACGCCATACAGGCCATCACCAATCAGGTTGGCGGTGCGCACCGCCAGTTCCACCACCGCTTTGGGCGCTTCGTGCACGGCCAGGGTGCGGCACTCGCCGTTGATGTCCTGGCCCTTGGCTTTGTGGTTATAGATTTGCCAGTGGCCCTTGGACATAAAGTACTGGCAGGCATAAATCGGCTTGCGGTTCAGCACGCCAATGCGCCAGTCGTATTCGGTGTAGAAAAACTCCTGGGCCAGTAGCAGCACGGAATGCTCGAACAATTGCGCGGTGGCCTGCAGCAAGGCTTGCTGGTTTTCCACCTTGATCACGCCACGGGAAAAGCAGCCGTCTGGAATCTTCAGCACCAGCGGAAAGCCCAGGCGTGCGGCTACTTGCTCCAGCTCCTGCGGGCGGTCCTTGTACAGAATCTCGGTAGCCGGCATACCCAGTTGGTGGCTCTTGAGCAGGTCGGTGAGGTAGACCTTGTTGGTGCAGCGCAGAATCGACGCGGGGTCGTCCATCACCACCAGGCCCTCGCTTTCGGCTTTTTTCGCGAAGCGGTAGGTGTGGTTGTCCAGGCTGGTGGTTTCGCGGATCAGCAGCGCGTCGTACTCGGCCAGGCGGGGGTAGTCTTTTTTCTCGATCAACTCGACATCAATGCCCAGGCCCTTACCCACGCGAATAAAGCTCTCCAGCGCCTTGGCATTGGACGGCGGCAGGCTTTCCTCGGGGTCATGCAGGATGGCCATGTCATAGCGCGCCAGGCGCCGCGAACGGGGTAAACGCCAGACTTTGCGGCTGAACGCGTCCAGCGAGTTGGCAAACTGGTGCTCTTGGTCATCGCGCAGCTTGGGCAAGGCGCCGGCTTTGATGCCGTCGATATGCCAACCGTTGGCGTTGCGAAACTCGACTAGCAGAATCGGGCAGGGGAACACGTCGAAGATCTGCCGGGCCAAGTCCTGCAGGGGCTCCAGCTCGGTTTTGCCAAAGTACAGGCTCAGGGTAAAACCCTCGGTATTGCCATAGGGATGATTGGCCAGGGCCTTTTCCAGGGTCTTGTCCAAATCATCCAGGGCCAGGCCATAGAGTGCTTTGCGAGTGAGTTCACTGATGGTGCGCACCGAGGGTAATACGCGGTGGCCGCGTGCTTCGGCGAGTAGCGAACAGTAATAGCCGTGGCCCAAGTATTTATAACTGCGGCACAGGTTAATCACCTGCACACGTTTACCACCTTCAACTTCGCACGAGTTTTCCAAGTATTCCTGGGCGGTCATGACATCTTCGTAGGGTAAGTAAGAGGCCCAGTCTTCTTTACGCTCGACAATAATAATGAACTGGCTGGAACTTCGAGTTGTATCGGGCAAATAACTAGGCTTAGAGTAAGGCATGGCCGTTGCAGTGGTTGCCGGAGTTGGCAAGTTACCTTGTACCGCTGACATGAGAGTTGGGTCCGTTGGAGAACAAGTCCTTTTCTATTAAGCACGATGTTTTAGAAAAGTCTCCTTTCGTTACGCAACTTTTACGGCGGTTATATGGAATGCGTATTTCGCCCCGCTAGCCAAGCTGACTTGGCGGCGTTATTGCAATTGGAAAGCCAGTGCTTTAGCCATGATCGCCTCTCGGCGCGCAGCTTTCAGTGGATGCTCAGCCGCGCCCACGCCAGCCTAGTGGTGGCCGAGGCACACGGGCAGCTGCAGGGTTATGCCTTGCTGTTGTTTCACCGCGGCACGTCGCTGGCGCGCTTGTACTCGCTGGCCATTGCGCCCTCGGCGCGGGGGCAGGGGCTTGGCGCGCAGTTACTGGCCGTTGCCGAGGCGCAAGCGCTGGAGCATGACTGCGCCTACCTGCGCCTGGAAGTACGCACCGACAATCGTCCGGCCATTGCCCTGTACGAGCGCAGTGGCTACCGCCAGTTCGCCGTGCTCAGCGATTACTACGAAGACCACGGCACCGCGCTGCGCCTGGAAAAACGCATCGCCCAACACCGCAACACGGGCAGCCGCCAGGTGCCGTACTACCAGCAAACCACCGACTTCACCTGTGGTCCGGCGTGCCTGTTAATGGCCATGGCGGCGCTGCAACCGCAGCGTAAAGCCGAACGGCGCGAAGAAGTACAGCTGTGGCGCGAAGCCACCACCGTGTTTATGACCGCCGGACATGGCGGTTGCAGCCCACAAGGGTTGGCCTTGGCCGCCTGGCGACGGGGGTTTCGCGTGTGCCTGCAAGTGAGCGTGGACGGCCCGCTGTTTCTCAACGGCGTGCGCAGCGAACACAAGAAGCAACTGATGCGCCTGGTGCACGATGAATTCTGCGAAGAACTGCGCCACAGCGACATCGAGTAAGTGCGCTCCCATCCCTTCAACCTGGCCCAGGTGTTAAGCGCCGGCGGCCAGCCGCTTGTGCTGATCAGCAGCTACCGGCTAACCCGTTCGAAAGCGCCGCATTGGGTGATCGTCACCGACTGCGACGACGACTTCGTTTACCTGCACGACCCCGACATCGACCACAGCCAGCATCGCTCAGCCCTGGACTGCCAACACATGCCCGTCAGCCATGCTGACTTTCAGCGCATGTGTTGTTTTGGCGCGAGCAAATTGCGCGCTTCGGTGGTTGTTTATCGGCGTGAAAAAGCCAGTTGCAGCGGGTTAAGACCGATAAGACCGATGCCAAGCTGATCGCTGACTATGGCCTGCGTCATGCTGAGTGTGGTTCTTTAGCCGTAAGGCTGAGAAGCGTCGCCTCAAAGCGATTCAACAAGCCATGGATGAAACCACCGGTGCAGCCAACTTGGCTGGGCCCGATAGTCGGCGCGATCCTTCCCAGCAGCATGCTGCGGCCTGAGGGAGCTTGAGCAAGAACGGCGTCCTTGGGGTTCCAGAAGATGGCGGTCGGAACGCAGTGCATTAAAACGCACTGAAATCACGATACCGCGTTTTTTAGCGCATTTTAATGCACTGCTATCGCTTACTTGTGATGATTTGGTGCGTTATATTGCGCTGGTTCGGTGATGAAGCTATGCTTTAGCGCATTATATTGCGCTGAACACTGATTTCTATCATGGCTAAAGAACTCACCATCCAAGTGTTTGCGGATGGCGTCTGGCAAGACGCTTACAGCCTGAAATTCCAGGATCCCTTGAATCCTCGTGAGGGCACCTGCATCACGGGCTACCTCACCCCTTTCTACGTCAACAACCTGGAGTACGAGGGCTCGTTCTTGGAGACCTCCGTAAGTGTTGTGCATCGCTTGGATATGAACGTCGGCACCTCGCAGGGCTATCCGGCATTTCTCCTGGATATCATCCCCGCAGGTGCCGCATTTCGTTCGCTGAAGAAGCGCTTCGCGGCTCGAAAGCCGGATGACATTGCCATCGATCTATTCCTCCTGGAACGGTGCACACCGTCACCCATCGGCCATATGCGCATCAAGCAATCGCTTCCCTACCTTGATGAAGGCGTGCCCATGGGGTTCACCCGCAAGGAGGTGGCCGAGCGCAACACCGACTTCCTGGAGTATGCCTACGAACAAGGTGCAGCCATCGGCGGCGCGACGGGTGCTGGCGGCGAAGCGCCCAAGCTGTTGCTGGCGGAAAACCACGCCGGCTTGATGTTCGCCGAGGCCACGTTATCGGTTGAGCAGACTAAACGGCATTGGTTTGTGAAATTCCCCAGAAACCGAGCAGCGGCCGTCGATAAGGACATCTTGCGGGCCGAGTACGAGTATTACTGCGCGATCAGCGAGATAGGGATGAACACCATCTCGCCTGATGGCTTGGCGCTGATGGATGACGGTGAGCACAACCCCAGCCTATGGATGCCGCGCTTTGACCGCGTGGTAACAGAGCAGGGCATCCTTCGACTCCCGGTAGAGTCGATTTATTCGGTCTGTGACGTGACGGAAAATGGCGCATTCCTGGGCCATGAGTTTGTGCTTGGCCGTCTCTCTGAAGTCTGGACGATGGCAGGGCAGAGTGATGAGCTGTTTGACTTGGCCGTCGAGTACATCGCCAGGGATCTCCTGAACCGCATCCTGGGCAACTCGGACAATCATGGAAGAAACACCTCGATCATCCGGGGGCCAGGCAAGCTGAAGCTGGCACCTATCTACGATCTGGCCCCCATGGTGCTCGACCCTGACGGAATAACCCGGGTATTGAAGTGGGAACACGAGAGGGCAGGCGCGCCGGACTGGAGGCAGGCCTGCTACTCCTTGGCGGGCGAGGCAGCCGGTGATGTGTATTTCGATGCGCTGCGCTCCAAGGCCCAGGCCTTCCGTGCTCTGCCCGATCTCCTGGTAAACCTGCCGAACAGCGTGCGCAGCGCGCAGAGCATTCCGCTCAACAACTTGGATACTCGCCTGAAGGAATGGGGGTTGATATGAACGATATGCCCCTGGAAGAGCGCAAGGCCTACATTCAAGCAGTGGCAGATGAGGTTGCCCAAGGCAAGCTGACGCTCGGCGGTGCCGTTAAGCGCCTTCGTGAGAATCTGCTTGGCTTGAACCAAGAGCGGTTCGCCGCGGCCTGCAAAATTTCGAAGCGGGCACTGTCGCAGCTAGAGGTCGACAGCGGCAATCCGACGCTCGCCACGTTAAATGCCGTATTCAAGAAGTTCGGCCTTAAGATCAGCCTGGCTCACCTTAATCCGGCAGATCTCAACGCTGCAGAGGCTAGGAAAAACATAACCGGCTTTGCCATTCCCACTGGTGCCCCTTCTCGAGACAAGCCTGCTTAGGCACTTGCGCGCATGCGCCAAAAACGCGCTCGCAGGCGGAAAGAACCGGGCTAAACGCCGGTATATGAGATTGCCGCTTCTGATCTTCAAGGGTGTGCTGCGCGCACCAATGCGCAGCTAGCGAAATCGCTTGGTGCGTGCCGCACACCCTACAGACCGCCGTTACTTCGCCGGCACCAGCTTCAACGTGCCCTTGGTATTAGCCGCCACTTCACTCTCTTCAAAGTGCTGTGGCACATACTCGCCGTTGATATAGGCCTGTGCCTGGTCGGCGTAGTGCTTGTCGAACGGCACGCCGCTTTGCCCAACCGGGTTGATGCCCAGGCTGTGGGCCGGGTCGGCGAAGTCGATCAGGCGGCGGGTGGAGGGACCGTAGATCACGCCCCATGGCGCCGGGCCAACCGGTGCGGTGAGGTTGTTGGGCACTTCGTGGCTGCCGGGCGCGGCGAATGGGCCGACGTTGAAGACGGCGTCCAACGGTTTTTGCGAACCCAAGGGGTGGCCATGGGTAAGGGTATGTTCTTTGCCCCAGGTCCAGGTTTTCGCGTCGGCGCCGATGGTCGATTTCAGGTGGGCCAGGCTGGCTTGCCAGGCGGCTTTAACGGTGTCGGTACGGGTTTCTTTGGCCGGGGTGTTGCGGTTGTCCCACCACGGTGAGTCGGCGTCGGCCGCCAGCAGCGGCAGGGCGATGTCGAAGGCGCGGGTGGCGAGCAGGTTGGTGAAGAACGCATCACCGAGTTCATCGCGCATGGCGCTGTCGGCGAGTTGGTAGATCAACTGGTTGAACAGCGTCGCCGGCACTGAGTCCAGTGCGTAGTCGCCTTTCCAGTTACCCAGCTGGTCCAGCAGCGCCAGCTCCTGCGGGTCGCTGACCACCGTGCGCAGCACCGGTAGCAGCGGTTTGAGTACGCGGTTGCTGTAGTCGGTCACGGTGTCCAGTTGCAGCGCCTGGCTGTTTTCCAGGTTCCATTTCACCGAGCTATCAGCCAGGTGCTGGTTTAAGCGCGCGCCACGGTCGGCGAGGTTGTAGTAGCCCGGCACTTCCATGCCAGTAGGTGAGACCGGCTGGAAGTTGGCCGAGACGATATAGCCGCGTGCCGGGTTCTCTTCCTGCGGGTTGGCGCTAAACGGGTAGAAACCGTGTTTGTCCGCTTCGTGGCTGCTGCCGTCGAGGATAAAAGTCGGGTTCACGCCTTGCGGGCGAATCGGCAATTGCGCGGCGGCCCACCAGCCGATATCACCTTTGGCATTGGCCCACACCAGGTTGAGCCCCGGCGACTGAATCTTGGCCCCGGCGCTGCGCATTTTTTCCACGGTGTTGGCACGGTTGAGCTCATAGAAACCCTGCAACACCGGGTTCTCGGTTTCCAGAAAAGCCCACCACATGGCGATTGGCGTTTTGCCGGCCGCGGCGCCCAAGGCGTCGTTGATAATCGGGCCGTGGGGCGATTGGCGCAGGGTGAGTTTGACCGGCGCGGCGTCTTTGACCTTGATCTCCTCTTCGCGGCTTTGCAGCTCGACCCACTGGCCGTTGTTCCATACCTGATTGGGGTTGTCCGGGTTGACCTTCTCGGCAATCAGGTCAAGGTCGTCGTTCTGGAACATGGTCAGGCTCCAGCCAAACTCCATGTTGTGGCCCAGCGAGGCAAACGGGTTAAGGGCTTGGTGGTGGCCATACAACTCAAAGCCGGGCGCCGACAATTGCGCCTCGTACCACACCGCTGGCACCGAGAAACGAATATGCGGATCGCCGGCCAGCAGCGGTTTACCGCTCTGGGTGCGGCTGCCGGAAATGGTCCAGGCGTTGCTGCCTTCAAACTGCGGCAAGCCGGCATCGACCAGCGCGTCGTGGCTGAGGCGGGCGATGGCGTTAAGGTCTTTCCAGTCGTTGCCGGCTAGCGCGGCCTGGCCGATGGCGCCCTGCGGTTTCCAGTTGAGGTCGAAGATGCTCAGGTAGTCGGCGCCCAGTTCATCACGCACATAGGTCAGTACCGGTTCGGTGCGGAAGGCGGCGGCAAAGCTGTAGGCCATATAGCCGGCGATGCTCATGGTGTCTTCAGGGGTGAAGGGCCGGGGCTTGATGCCCAGTAGGTCGAACTCAACGGGTTTCGGGTGGCTGTCTTGGAACTGGTTGACGCCATCCAGGTAGGCTTGCAGCGCTTTGAACGCGGGCGACTGATGATCGAGTTTGGGCACGTAGGCATCGGCGTGTTCGCCAATGCGCAGGGTGCGGAATAGGCGGTCGGTGTCCACCAGCTTGGCGCCGAGCACTTCGGCCAATTCGCCACGGGCCAGACGACGCAGCATCTCCATCTGGAACAGGCGGTCCTGGGCGTGCACATAACCCAGCGCGCGGTACATATCCGCCTCGTTCTGCGCCTTGATATGCGGCACGCCGCGTTCGTCGTAACGCACACTGACCGCGCCATCCAAATGGGCGAGCTGCACCTGACCATCGCGCAGCGGCTGTTTGCTGTGGATATACCAGGTGGCGCCAGCGGCTACGGCGGCGACCACGACGGCCAGAGCGGTTAGGGTGCGTTTCATCGACGGATCCTTATTGTTATGGGCGGCTGCTACTACGAGCCGAACAGGTGGCTGCATTTTGCGCACTGTCGCCTACATCGGGCATTGACCGTAGACCTTAAGGGTGGAAATCTCTGGTCAATTGTTGCTGATGCCGATTTGCCAATGACCGCGACTGTACTGACCCATTCGCCGACCATGCGCCGCCTGCTTTATGAGGGGCTGGCCAGCCTCGGCTGGGACCCCACCGACACCTACCGGCGCGCCTATCAAGGCGTGCCGCTGTTGCCGCCGTCCGTCTCCGGCCGTGAGGAACACGACAACGCACCGCTGTTCTGGGAAGCCCTGCAAGGCCTGACCGGCGACAGCGATATCGGCCTGCACCTGGCCGAGGTGATGAAGCCGCGGCCGCTGGATGTGGTCAGTTACCTGCTCTTGGCCAGCCGCGACTTACGCGAAGCGCTGCAAAGCTTTGTGCGCTACCAGCACATTCTTTCCGGTGGCTTTGCCGCGCGCCTGGAAGAGCAGGGCGACAGCATGCGTTTGGTGCTGGACCTCAACTACCGTGGCTTCGGCTCGCTGCGCCAACAGATCGAGTGCTTGGCGCTACTGCTGATCAAAATGCTGCGCAGCGTCACCGATGATGAATTCGAGATTCAGGGCGTGGACTTTCGCCACCCCGCGCCACGCCGACAGAGCGAGCACAAACGCCTGTTTGGCCTGGCGCCGCGTTTCGATCAGGCCCATGACGCCCTAGTGTTTTCCAGCAGCCTGCTCACCCGCCCTTCGCGCAGCGCCAACCCCCGGCTGTTTACCTTGCTCAGTCAGCAGGCCGAGCTGGAGTTACAAGAGCTGGGCGAAAACCAATTGCTCAATCGTGTGCGCTATTGGCTGCAAGGCCACCTGGGGCAGGCCAATTGCAGCTTGCTTGGCTGTGCCGAGGCGCTGCACCTGAATGCCGGCGCCTTGCAGCGCGCTCTGGCACAACACAGCAGCAGCTTTCGGGTATTGCACGAAGAAGTGCGGCGACTGCATGCCACCCAGCTATTGGAAGCGGGGCAGCCGATCAGGGAAGTGGCGCGCGCTTGCGGCTTTGCCGAGTTGTCGCCGTTCTATCGCGCCTTTCGCCGCTGGCAGGGCATGACGCCGCAGGCCTATCAGCTCAAAGCGCAGGCGTTGGCAGAGCGGGCTTAGTTCGCCGCCGGCTCCGCCCACTGGCAGAAGCAACCTACGGCTAATGTGTGGGTGGCATTCACGGCGCGACCTTGGGCCAGCGCCTCAAGAATCGGCTCGATAAAGCTGTTGCTCGATGTGCAGGTGGCGCCTTCGCTGTACGGGCCGAAGTAGGAGAGGTTGCCATTCTTGTCCCAAATACCCACTGCTGGGCTGGCGGGTAAATGCTCGGCACCGGGGAATGCCGTCAGTGGTTGCAGGGCGCTTAGCGTGTCTGGCAACTGTCCTTGGCTGCCGGGCTTTTGCACGGCATAAAAGGTCACGCCTTGGGGCGCAAAGTGCGCCATCAACTCGGCCAGGTGTTGCTGATTGCCGACATTGCAGGGGCAGGCCGGGTCCCAGAAATGCACCACGCGAATCGGCCCTGGGCCGGCCAATTGCGTGGGCAACTGCAGCGGGTCGCCGGAAAACAGCGCGGTGGTTTCGGCGAACGGGCGGATATAGCGCGCCTCGTACCACCAAAAGGCAGACACCATGGCGCCCAGCCAGACAACGGCAAGCAGGCTGGCGAGAACGGTTTTGCGCGAAGGTACAGGCATGGTTAGTCAATCGAAGGCGGGCGTGTAGCTTGCCACGGACAGCGCGGCAGCAGAATATCGGCAGCCGTGCTGGCGCCCTTGTTTGCGCGCCCTTTTTTCTTCTGCCGTTCATGGATGCCTTATGTCAGAACCCTTTCAGCCCGATTCTCTGCGCGCCCAGCTGCGACCCTTGGCCGCAGCGCAGGCAGAGCCGCCCGAGGCCCAGGCTTATCGGCAGTTCTATCGGCTGAACATTGCTGGCGCCACGGCGCGTTTGGGGCTGATGGAAGTGGGCGGTTATCAGGTGGTCACCCAGTTATGGCTGCCGGCCAAGCCGGTGGCAACGCTGGTGCTGCAACACGGCTATTACGACCATATGGGCCTGTACAGCAATGTGATTGCTTGGGCGCTGGGCATGGGCTTCGCCGTGCTCGCGTGTGATTTGCCGGGACATGGCCTTTCTAGCGGCACCCGCGCCAGCATCGGCGAATTCAGTGAGTACCAAGCGGTTTTCCGTGCGGTATTGGATGAGGCCGCGAGCCTCGATTTACCGCAGCCCTGGCACCTGTGTGGGCAGAGCACGGGTGGGGCAATTATCGTCGACTTTCTGCTGCATGACCGCGCGCTCAACAGTGGCCAACGCCGGCAAATCGGCGAAGTGATTTTGTTCGCCCCCTTGGTACGGCCGCGCGCCTGGGGCTGGTCCAAGCTTAGCTACTACCTGCTCAAACCCTTTGTGACGCAGATACCCCGGCGCTTTAGCCCCAACTCCAACGACGCCGAGTTTCTCACCTTTCTGCAGGCCGATCCGTTGCAACCCAGGAACCTACCCACCGCCTGGGTTGGCGCTTTATCGCGCTGGATGCCGCAGATTGAACAGGCAAAACCCAGCGCCCGCCGTCCGCTGATTGTGCAGGGCGATGCCGATATGACCGTGGATTGGCGTTACAACCTAGGGGTGCTGCGGCGCAAATTCAGCGAGCCGACGGTGTTTATGGTCGACGGCGGGCGGCATCATCTGGCCAATGAAACGGCGCAAATCCGCAGCACCTACTTCGCCTTTCTTACCGACCACTTCACAGCCTACAAAAGCTGACGCGGTGCCGTAGGGTGTGCTGCGCGCACCATCCGATAGACCGACGAACGCCCATGGTGCGCACAGCACACCCTACGGTTTATAGGCCGGGCTCTGCGTTGGGGTTGCTGACCGGCGCGGTCTGGCCTACGGCCAAACCCGCGCGCATCGCCGCCAGCGCGGCCTGGTAATAGGCCTTGCCGTCGGGCGATTCGGCAAACATCACAAACTCATCCAGCTCCGGATCGGACAGCCCGCTGTAGACGTACAGCAGGGTGTTATCCACGTCGGCGCCAATCTGCTGCATCAGGCGCTGGCGTTGGCTTTCCAGCATGCCCTGGGCCTGGCCGCCACCCATCAAGCCGGGAATCATCTGGCTCAGGCTGTCGGCGGCGACACCGGCCAAGGCCAGGCTCACTTCGGCGCCGGCTTCTTTTGCTGGCAGGGCTTGGGCTAGGTGACGAATCAACAGCGCGCGGGTGTTATCGGCTTGGATGCGTGGAATGCCGTTGGCGTGCTTGGCCAGTTCTTCCGGGCGGGTGGCGTCGACTTCGGATTTGACGATTTTGCGCCCCAGCGGTGACTGAAAAAACGCCAGCGCTGGTGCCGGGTTGGCCAGTTGCGCGCGAAAGGTGGCTTCGCCGCGCTGGTCCATGGCCTGGGGGGCAAAGCGCTGGTTGCTGTTGGTCACCAACGCTTGGTACACCGCGTCCGGCAGGCTGCTGCGGTAGCGTTGTTGGGCGGCTTGCAGGGCAGCATTGAAATGCGCGCGTTGCTGCGGCCAGCCGGCGATTTCATAGAGCTGGCTGTGCTCGTCGGCCTGGCTGGGCAGCGAGCAGAACAACAACACAAGGGCAAAAAAGGCGCGCATAAAGACTCCTGTCGGGCAGGCCGCTATTTTCAGCGGCATCGCCTGGGCTTGTCGAGGCGCGTGAACGGCGCTGATAGAATCCCCGGCATGACACATACATCCACAACCCATCTGCTCAATCCCACGCTGCTAATGGCTATCGTCGACGACCTGGCTGAAAAAGGCTGGTCGCAGCACGATCTATTTATTCCACAGGGTCTGACCCGCGAACTGGCGGCAGAGTGCCAACAACGTGCCGCCGATGGCCGTCTGGCCCCAGCCGCCGTTGGCCGCGGAGCGACGGCACAGGTACGTGAGAGCGTGCGTGGCGACAGTATTCAATGGCTGGAGCCAGGCGACAGCGCGGCCACAGATGCCTACTTGTCGTACATGGATCAGCTCCGTCAGGCGCTAAACGAGGCGCTGTATCTGGGCCTGGATGACTACGAAAGCCACTTCGCTCTGTACCCGCCGGGAGCTTTTTACCAACGCCATGTCGACCGCTTTCGCGACGACGACCGCCGCACGGTGTCGGCGGTGTTGTATTTGAATGAAGGCTGGTTGGCCGAGCAGGGCGGGGCGTTGCGGATCTATCCCGGCGACGACGAGCACGACGTGCTGCCATTGGGTGGGCGCTTGGTGATTTTTATGTCGGGCGAGTTGCCCCATGAAGTGCTGCCGGCAACTCGCGAGCGGCTGTCGTTGACCGGCTGGTTTAGACGGCGGGCCTAACGGACTCAACTGCTTTGCACCGCTCGCCCGCTAGGTCGGCCGGACAGGCGAGAGCGGCCGGTGGAGAGGGAAAGCGCCAAACGAGGTCGCTGGCAACAGCCCCTCTCCCGCCCTTCGGGCACCCTCTCCCGCGAGCGGGAGAGGGGCTGTTATCCCGAGCGAGTAAATCCTTAATGCCCCCACACCTTGATGGTGCCGTGCAGGTCGGTGATATCGCGCACTTCCAAACTGCCCAGACGACTCTCGCCCACATACATATCACTGGCCACCCGTAGGCGAATACGCTGCGCCGGCAGGCCGCTGGCGATCAACTGTTCGTTGATGGTGGTGAGGTCGGGCAGGGTGAATTGCAGTTGCTGCTGGCCGTTGCTGCCGGTCACCACGTCGACCATCAAGGTGGGTTGGTTAACGCCGAAGATCGGCAGCACCAGGCCCAGTTGCGCCGGGCCGAGGGCAAAAAAGCCACCGGCGCCGTTGGGGCAATCGCTTGGGCTCACGCAGCCGTTGTCGATTTTCACATTACGCAGCGAGACATTGCCGGTGGTGTCGCTAAAGCGGATTTGGTTGATCCGCGCCTGCAAGTCGAGGCGAATGCTGATGCCCGCCTGGCCAGCTACGTCGCTGAGGGCGGGGTTGTCCAAGGCTTGGAGCTCCGCCAGGCAGGGCGTGGCGATTAGCGAGGCGAGCAGAGCGGCGGTAATTGTTTTTATAAGCATGGCGGCACTTCCTATGCGGGTGCCGGCAGTCTGGCCAGCGCTGGCTCGGGGCGCTACTGGCGAAGCGCGGTTCCCGCCAAAGGATCGGCCCGCAGTGCCCATGAAATAAGGCTTTTGCAGGTTATTGTTGGCCAAGCCAGACCTTCGATAGTGCCAGGCTTTCGGGGTGTTACCGGTGGTGACTTGGGTTAGGCTGCCGCCGCTGAATGAAATGAGGTGATGGTGGAAAAGATTTTGATCAGTCGCTGCCTATTGGGCCATCGCGTGCGCTACGACGGCGGTGCCCACGGGCCGTTCGACCAGTTGGCCTTGTGGCAAGCCGAAGGGCGGGTGGTGGCGCTGTGCCCGGAAGTGGCCGGGGGTCTGCCGACGCCGCGCCCGCCGGCGGAAATTCCTGGCGGCCAGGGCGCCCAGGTGTTGGATGGCCAGGCGTTGGTGCTGACGCAAGCGGGTGAGGATGTCAGCGCGCCATTTATCGAGGGTGCGCAGCGAGCCCTGGCGCTGGTGCAGCAACACGGTATTCGCCTGGCGGTGCTGAAATCGCGCAGCCCCTCCTGCGGCAACCTGGAAACCTACGACGGCAGTTTCTCCGGGCAGAAAGTCCGTGGCCAAGGCGTGACCGCCGCGTTGCTCAGCGGTGCCGGCGTGCAGGTGTTCAACGAAGAGGAGCTGGCCGCTGCGCTTGAAGCCTTACAGGCGCTGGAGCGCGGGCGATCTGCCTGAACCCTCCTACACTCTGGTGGTCACTAAATGAGCAGCCCGGCCCACCGCCGGTTCTCACTGGCCCAGGAGGGCTCAACCATGCACACCATGCTGTTCCCGCAGAACACGCTATTGCGCAAGGCCGCGCTGGTGGCCGCCATGGCGCTCGGTTGTAGCGCTGTCGCCCACGCCGCCACTCCAACGCCTGAGCCGCCGCAGCCGATTGAAGTAACGCAGACGGCGCAGTTGTACTTTATTGAACCCCTCGATGGCGCCAGCGTCGACCGGCCGTTCGCCATCAAGTTTGGCCTGCGCACCGTGACCATCACGCCCGGTATGTCGCCACCGGTAATGAGCGCGCCAGATAACCAGATTCACCTACTCATCGACGCGCCGCCGGTATCGTCCAATATGCCGGTGCTCACCAGCGATCAAGTGCGACTGCTGACCGCCGACCAGAAAGAGAAGTTTGTGTTGCCCAGCGGCCCGCACCGCTTGCAGTTGGTGCAGACCGACAAAAACGGCGTGCTGGCGCCGCTGCCGGTGGTGTCGCCGGTGATTAATATCGTGGTCAAGTAAAACAAAAAGTCCTACGCAATCGCCCCATAAAAGAAGGGAGGCCGAAGCCTCCCTTTTTTACATCGGTAATACGCGCTTAGAACAACACACGGCTACGGATGGTGCCGGTCACGTGCTGGAGTTTTTCCAGCGCCAGGTCCGAGTAGTCCGCATCCACGTCGATCACCACATAACCGACCTTGGCGTTGGTTTGCAGGAATTGACCGGAGATGTTGATGCCGTTGTCGGCGAACACCTTGTTGATTTCGCTCATCACACCCGGAATGTTCTCGTGGATGTGCAGCAAACGGTGCTTGCCTGGGTGCGCCGGCAGGGCCACTTCGGGGAAGTTGACCGAGGACACCGAGGTACCGTTGTCGCTGTACTTCACCAGCTTTTCCGCTACTTCCAGACCAATGTTGGCCTGTGCTTCGGCAGTCGAACCGCCGATGTGCGGGGTGAGGATAACGCGGTCCAGGCCACGCAGCGGGCTTTCGAACTCTTCGTCGTTGGACTTGGGCTCGACCGGGAACACGTCAATGGCGGCGCCAATCAGGTGTTCGTCTTTGATCGCGTTGGCCAGGTGGTCCAGCTCAACCACGGTGCCGCGTGCAGCGTTGATCAAGATGCCGCCCTTTTTCATCGCGCGGATTTCTTTCTCGCCGATCATCCACTGGGTGGATGGCAGCTCCGGCACGTGCAAGGAAACGATATCGGCCATGCCCAGCAGGTCGTGCAGCTTGGCGACCTGAGTGGCGTTGCCCAGCGGCAGCTTGGTTACGGTGTCGTAGAAAAACACCTGCATGCCCAAGGCTTCAGCCAGTACGGAAAGCTGAGTACCGATCGAGCCGTAGCCGACGATGCCGAGCTTTTTGCCGCGAATTTCAAACGAGTTGGCTGCCGACTTGATCCAGCCACCCCGGTGGCAGGAGGCGTTCTTCTCTGGAATGCCGCGCAGCAGCAAAATGGCCTGGGCCAATACCAGCTCAGCCACCGAACGGGTGTTGGAGTACGGCGCGTTGAACACGGCGATACCGCGTTCACGGGCGGCGTCCAAATCTACTTGGTTGGTACCGATGCAGAAGCAGCCGACAGCGATCAGCTTTTTCGCGTGGTCGAACACCGAATCGGTGACCTGGGTGCGCGAACGGATGCCGAGGAAGTGCACATCGGCGATCTTTTCTTTGAGCTCCGAGTCCGACAGTGCGCCTTTGAGGTACTCGATGTTGCTGTAGCCGGCCGCTTTCAGCGTGTCGACAGCGTTCTGGTGCACACCTTCGAGAAGAAGGAACTTGATCTTGCTCTTGTCGAGAGAGGTCTTGCTCATCTGAGTACCTGTTTGTCCCGGTAGAAAAGTCAGGGAAAGCCAGCGTGGCGGGCAGCCCATTTCGGCGTCGCGCCGCTGCCGCAAACCGAGCACAGAGCACGATTCGCGGGGGGCGTATGCTAGCATGTCTTCCTTTTTACTTGCTCGGTTGCGACCTGAAAGGTTCTCAGGGCGACCATGAATAGCGCGAGAGTTCTGTAGATGACCGACGTTGCCCTGATTGAACAACTCAAGACCCTGGTTGAGCCTGGCAAAGTGCTGACCGACGCCGATTCGCTCAATACCTACGGTAAAGACTGGACCAAGCACTTCGCCCCGGCACCGCTGGCCATCGCGTTTCCCAAGACCATTGAACAGGTGCAGGCCATCGTCCGTTGGGCCAATGAGCACAAGGTGGCGCTGGTGCCGTCCGGTGGTCGTACCGGGCTTTCCGCTGCTGCGGTAGCCGCCAATGGCGAAGTAGTCGTGGCGTTCGACTATATGAACCAAGTGCTGAGCTTTAACGAATTCGACCGCACCGCTGTGTGCCAGCCGGGCGTGGTCACCAAGCAATTGCAACTGTTTGCCGAAGAAAAAGGCCTGTATTACCCGGTGGACTTCGCTTCCGCCGGCTCCAGCCAGATTGGCGGCAATATCGGCACCAACGCCGGCGGTATCAAAGTGATTCGCTACGGCATGACCCGCAACTGGGTCGCTGGCCTGAAAGTGGTTACCGGCAAAGGTGAGCTGCTGGAGCTAAACAAAGACCTGATCAAAAACGCCACCGGCTACGACCTGCGTCAGCTGTTTATCGGCGCTGAAGGCACCTTGGGCTTTGTCGTCGAAGCCACCATGCGCCTGGACCGGGCGCCGCAAAACCTCACCGCCATGGTGCTTGGCGCCGCCGATTTCGACTCGATCATGCCGGTGCTGCACGCCTTCCAGAACAAGCTCGACCTCACCGCCTTCGAATTTTTCTCCGACAAAGCCTTGGCCAAAATCATGGGCCGTGGCGATGTCCCGGCGCCGTTCGAAACCGAATGCCCGTTCTATGCCCTGCTGGAATTTGAAGCCACCACCGAAGAAGTCGCCGAAGCGGCCTTGGCCACCTTTGAGCACTGCGTGGAACAGGGCTGGGTGCTCGATGGCGTAATGAGCCAGAGCGAGCAGCAACTGCAAAACCTGTGGAAGCTGCGCGAGTACATCTCGGAAACCATCTCGCACTGGACGCCGTACAAAAACGATATCTCGGTGACCGTGGCCAATGTGCCGGCGTTCTTGCATGACATCGACGCCATTGTCGGCGAGCACTACCCGGATTTCGAAATCGTCTGGTTTGGCCACATCGGCGACGGCAACCTGCACCTGAACATCCTCAAGCCAGAAAACCTGAGCAAGGACGAGTTCTTTGCCAAGTGCGCGACGGTGAACAAGTGGGTGTTCGAGATTGTGCAAAAGTACAACGGCTCTATTTCCGCCGAACATGGTGTGGGCATGACCAAGCGCGATTACCTGACCTACAGCCGCTCGGAAGCCGAGATCGCCTATATGAAAGCCATCAAGGCGGTGTTTGACCCCAATGGCATCATGAACCCGGGCAAGATTTTCCCCCTGTAACACTGTTTTCGCTTGCGCCGGAACGGCCACAAGCCGGCCCGGCTTTCACACGATTCAGGAGTCGTTTATGAGCTACCAACACCGTTATCAGGATGGCACCCACATCCATTTTCCTATCGGCAAAGTGGTTTGCGTGGGGCGTAACTATGCCGAGCACGCTAAAGAACTGAACAACCCGGTGCCGACCGAGCCGCTGCTGTTTATCAAACCCGGCAGTTGCGTGGTGGAAGCCGAAGGCGGCTTTAGCATTCCCACCGACCGTGGCGGCGTGCACTACGAAGCGGAAATTGCCGTGCTGATCGGCAAGCCGCTGTCGCGCACCCCAAATCAGGAAGAAGTGCTCGACGCCATTTCTGGTTTTGCCCCAGCCTTGGACCTGACCCTGCGCGACGTGCAAGCCAAGCTCAAGGAAAAGGGTTACCCGTGGGAAATCGCCAAGTCGTTTGACGGCGCCGCCGTGCTGGCTCCGTTTGTGAGCAGCGATGCCTATAGCGACCTGACCGATATCGGCATTCGCCTGACCATCAATGGCGAAGTGCGCCAAGACGGCAACAGCGCCTCCATGCTCAACCCGATTCTGCCGATCATTGCCCACATTGCCGGGCACTTCAGCCTGCAACCGGGCGACGTGATTCTTACCGGCACACCCGCTGGCGTGGGGCCGTTGAACCCTGGTGATGAGTTGTTGCTGGAGCTGGTCGGCCAGTCGAGCGTCAGCACCCGCGTCTTGTAACAGAGTCGACAAATCCCTGTAACCAATTGCGGGTGTCACGAGCGCGAGTGGCTGTTGTACAGTTCGGCTCCCGCCCGCGCGGGTAAACGGTTCTTCACGGACGATCCAACCGGAATGTCATGCTTTGGCGGCTAGTGTGCCGCCGCAGTAACAGAGACAGTCCTTATGCGCCCCACCCGTCCCCTGACCCTGCGCCGCAGCTGGCCCTGGCTGCTATTTGCCGCCGTATTGGTTAGCGTGGCCGCGTTCACCTACACCTGGGGTTGGCTGGGTCAAGTGCAGTACTGGGCCGACGAAGATAACTTCGACCAGGCTGAACGTGATGCCAGCATCTGGCTGCCGGGCTACCGGGCAATTATTCAAGCCAAGCCGCTCAAGGATCTTGAGGACGACGAAACCTCGGATCTGACCTACAACCCCGACACCAAAACCCTGTTCACTGTCACTGGCAAAGAGCCGCTGCTGGTCGAGTTGACGCGTGACGGTGAAGTGCTGCGGCGTATCGAGCTGGTCGGTTTCAACAACCCCGAAGGGGTGGCGATGCTCAGCAACGGCAATATGGCGATCACCGATGAACGCCGCCGTACGCTGTCGATTTTCAAGCTTGGCCCGGTGGACGTGGAGTTGCGAGCGATAGACACCGAGGAATTCGACCTCGGCTATTCCGACTCCGGCAACAAAGGGTTTGAAGGCATCGCCTGGGACCCGGCGCAGCAGCGCTTACTGCTAGGTAAAGAGCGCTCACCAACGGCCATGTTCAGCTGGAGCAGCGACGGCACCCAGGACTTGGCCGGCAAGATGGAGCCGCTACCCAGTGACGAGCTGTATATGCGCAACCTCTCGGCCCTGAGTGTCGACCCACGTACCGGCCACACCCTGGTGTTATCCGCACAGTCGAAGTTGTTGCTGGAGCTGGACGAGCGTGGCCAGCCGGTGAGCTTTATCAGCCTGTTTGGCGGCATGAATGGCTTGCACAACAGCATTCCGCGGGCGGAAGGCGTGGCCATTGATGAAGAGGGCACCATCTATATGGTCAGCGAGCCGAATCTGTTTTACGTGTTCCGCAAAGAGAAAGCAGCGGATCCGTCTTAAAACAAGCGTACCCGCTCAAACCTCGCGCACCATGGGGTACACGCATACATCGCTTGGTGCGCACAGCACACCCTACGGATTTGCGCGTTGCCAGTAATACCGCCGTCGTCCCCGCGCAGGCGGGGACGACGGGTTCTGGAATCAATGTCGCCACCTGCCAGTCCGTAGGGTGAAGCCGCTTACGCCACGCTTTCAAACCCCTGCAATACGTTCACGGCATTGATGCCGATCTCCTCCACGGCATAGCCGCCTTCCATCACAAACAAGGTCTGTAATCCCAGCTTGCCAATGGTTTCGCCCATGCGCAGGTAGTCGGGACTGTCGAGTTTGAACTGCGAGATCGGGTCCGACTTGTAGGTGTCCACGCCCAGGGAAACCACCAGCGCGTCGGGCGCATATTCCTGAATCTGCCGGCAGGCATCGGCCAAGGCCACACTCCATACCGACCAATCACTGCCTTCGGCCAGCGGGTAGTTGACGTTAAAACCGGCGCCCACACCGGCGCCTTTTTCATCGGCAAAGCCGAGGAAGTACGGGTACTCAAAACGCGGGTCGCCGTGGATGGAGGTGAACAGCACATCGGCGCGTTCGTAGAAAATATCCTGGGTGCCATTGCCGTGGTGGTAGTCGACATCCAGCACCGCCACGCGCTTGGCGCCGAGGTCGAGCAAGGCCTGTACGGCGATGGCCGCGTTGTTCAGGTAGCAGTAGCCGCCCATATAGTCGGCAGCGGCGTGATGGCCGGGTGGCCGGCATAGGGAAAACACCCCGCGCGCACCTTTAGCCAGTTCGGCTTGGCCGGTGAGGGCGACGTTGGCAGAACTTAATATGGCCTGCCAAGTGCCGGCGGTAATCGGCGCACCGGCATCAAAGGAGTAATAGCCCAGGCGGCCGTCGATGGCGGTGGGTTCCACTTGGCGCAGGCGTCGGGTGGGCCAGGCAATGGGCAACATATCGTGGTGGCGGCCGATGGCCTGCCAGTCGTTCCAGGCGTTTTGCAGAAAGCGCAGAAAGCCTTCGCTATGCACGCGCCGAATTGGCGCCAGGCCGAAATCCAGCGGCGCATGGATATCGCCCAGGCCCACGGCCTTGGCACGGTCGAGCACCATATCGGCGCGGCTGGGCATTTCAAAACAGGGCGTGAACTGCCCGCCAATCAGCTCGTATTTACCGTGGTGCAGGTGATGGTCGTCGCTGTAGATCGTTAGCATGGGAGTGCCCTCAGGTCAGCTTGATTGGCGCCTGTGCAGGTGGCTTCTGTCGTTATGGTGCGTAGGGTGTGCTGTGCGCACCAGGCGGTCTGTAGGCGATCGCCACGGTGCGCGCAGCACACCCTACAAGGCATGCGTACGGCTTATTTTTTCAGCTTGGTCCACACCTTGGCGCGCAGGGCCAGGGCTTTGGGCGAGCAGAGTTTGAAGGGCTTGAGCAGGCTGAGTTTGTCGGCCGGGGTGTTGATGGCCTGGTCTTCAAACAGCTCTTTGTCCATAAACTTGTCGGAGCCTTCGATGGCGTTGTTGTACTTGGCAAAGTTGGAGGCGGCGGCGATGTTTTCCGGGGCCATCATCCAGTTGATAAAGGCATGGGCCTCGGCAACGTTGGTGGCGTCTTTGGGGATCACCAGGTTGTCGATAAACACGCGGATGCCTTCTTTCGGGTACACGTAGGTCAGGCTTGCGCGTTGCGCCTGGGCACGGTGGAAGGCGCCGTTCCACTGCTCATGCATAGCCACTTCGCCCGCAGCCATACGCTCAATGGTGCCGTCGCTGTTGTACATGGCTAGCGAAGGTTTTTGCTTGAGCAGCAGGTCTTGGATTTTCTGTGCTTCTTTTGGGTTCTCGGTGCATTCATCGACGCCCAAGTAATAGGCCGCCGGTATAAACAGCTCTTCAATCGAGTTCAACGCCACCACTTTGCCTTTGAGTTCTGGCGCCGGTTCAAAGAACGGTTTCCAGCTTTCCTCCAGCTTGCCGCCGGGTACTTGCGCGCTGTCGTAGCTGTAGCCAGTGGTGCCCCACAGGTAGGGCACGCTGTAGTCGTGGCCAGGGTCGTAACTCAGGGTTTTAAAGGTGGGTTTTAGGTTGGCCAGGTTTGTCAGCTTGCTCTTGTCGAACTTCTGCAGCAGGTCTTCCTTGACCATGATTTCGATAAAGCTGTCCGACGGCACCACCACGTCATAGGAGCCACCGCCCGCCTTCAGTTTGGCCAGCAGGGTTTCGTTGGAGTCGTAGGCATCGAGGGTGGCTTTGATGCCGGTGTCGGCTTCGAATTTTTTCAGCAGCTCCGGCGGGAAGTAGTCCGACCAGTTGGCGAAGTGCAGGGTGCCCGCCGCTTGCGCGGAGTTGACGACACCGAGGGCGCATAGCAGCGACAGCGCGAGCGAGGTGGTGCGAAGTTGCATGGCAAAGCTCCTTGCTGAACGAGTGGTGAGGGACGAAAGAGGTCAGCGTTTGCGCTGACCGACGTAGTACGACAGCGCAACAAAAGCGATGGAGATCACCAGAATGATCGACGAGATCGCGTTGATCTTTGGCGAGATGCCCATGCGGATAGAACTGAAGATGTACACCGGCAAGGTGGTAGCCCCGGCGCCGGCGACGAAGTAGGTAATGACGAAGTCATCCATGGAAATAATGAACGCCAGCATGGCCCCGGAAATAATTCCTGGGCTGAGCAGCGGAAAGGTCACTTTCCAGAACGCCTTCCACGGCGAGGCATACAAATCGGCGGCAGCTTCCAGCAGGTGAGGATTCATACCTTCCAGGCGCGCGCGAATTGGCAGGTAAGCAAACGGAATACAGAACACCACATGGGCAATCAGGATGGTGAACAGCGACAACTTGAGGCCGATAAACGAGAAGAACATCAGCGTCGACACCGCCGTTACAATCTCCGGCACCAACAGCGGCAGGCCGAGCACACCGCTCATTAGCGTTTGCCCACGGAAGGCGCGGCCACGCATGCCCAGCGCCGCCAAAGTCGCCAGCGACGTGGCAATCAACGTCGCCAGGGTGGCGACAATCAGCGAGTTCTTCGCCGCCCGTACCACCTCGGCATCGTTGGCCACCACGCTGTACCACTTCAGGCTAAAGCCTTCCCACAGCGTCGCCGACTGGCCGCCGTTAAAACTCAGCACCACCAGCACGATGATTGGCAGGTACAGAAAGATAAAAAAGAACCACGCGGCCGGGCGCATGCCGGCAAAGCGCCACAGCGGGTTTTGCGTATTCATGGGTGGCCTCCGGCGTTGCCGGGTTTAAAGCGCACGCTGTACACCAACATGGCCAACAGCACGAAGCTCAGTAGCGCGAACGACAGTGCGGCGCCCAGCGGCCAGTTATGCGAGCTGCCAAATTGCAGTTGAATCAGGTTGCCGATCATCAGTGTCTTACCGCCGCCCAACAGCTCGGGAATGATGTAGTTACCCAGGCTGGGGATGAACACCAGGATGCTGCCGGCGACAATGCCCGGCATGGCCAGCGGCACGATGATGCGTTTGAGCGCCTGGAAGCGATTGGCGCCTAAATCGAAGGCCGCTTCTACCAGGCGCCAGTCGAGTTTTTCCAGGCTGGTGTAAATCGGCAGCACCATAAACGGCAGGTAGGTGTAGAGCAGGCCGATGGTCACCGCGTTGTTGGTATAGAGCAGGCCCAGGCCGTGTTCGGTAATGCCCAGGCCTTGCAAGCCTTCATCCACCAGGCCGCCGTTACGCAGGAGCAACATCCAGGCGTAGGCGCGCACCAGCAGGTTGGTCCAGAACGGTACGGTGACCAGAAACAGCAGCAGGTTGCGTTTACGCTCGGTTTGCAGCGCCAGGTACAGCGCCGTGGGAAAGCCGATCAGCAAGCACCCGGCGGTGGTCAGAATCGACAGCCAGAACGAGCGCTGGAAGATTTCCAGGTAGTCGGTGTTAAACACCAGGGTTTCGTCGAGGTCGCGTTCGTAGAAAAAGTTGCGGTACGCCTCGAGGGAATACTCGCCCCACTTCACGCCGCCGTAGTCGCCAGACTGCAGAATCGACACGACAAACATAATGCCCAGCGGCAGCAGCATAAACACCAGCAGAGTCAGCATGGCCGGCGCGCTCAGCAGCAAACGACGGCCCAATTGGCGGCGTTCGGCAATCAGCCGTGGCGTGCTCATTCGACTAACACCTTGATGGCGGCGACGGGCACGTGCACGCGCACTTGGTCGCCCACCTGATAGCCACTCAAGGCGCCATCGCGGTTCTGCTGGCGCACCTTGAAACCGCTTTGGCCAGCAATATTCAGGTGATAAACCGTGTCGGTGCCGACATACACCACGTTTTCCACTTTGCCGAGCAATTGCCCTTCGGCAGATAGGCTGATGCGCTCCGGGCGGATGGCCAAGGTCACCGGCCCGCGCTGCTCGCTGAACACCTCCAGCACTTGGCCGTCATTCAGGCGCACGCCGTCTTCCAGAGCCTGGGCGTTAAGGAAGTTGGTCTCGCCAATAAAATCGGCCACGGTGCGATTGACCGGCGCTTCGTAGATTTCTGTCGGCGTGCCGACCTGCAACACCCGGCCCTTGCTCATCACCGCAATGCGGTCGGACATGGTCAGGGCTTCTTCTTGATCGTGGGTGACGAAGATAAAGGTGATGCCGGTATCGCTCTGCAAACGCTTGAGCTCAATCTGCATGTCTTTGCGCAGCTTCTGGTCCAGCGCCGACAGTGACTCATCAAGCAGCAACACCTTGGGCCGGTTGGCCAGGGCGCGGGCTAGGGCAATACGTTGCTGCTGACCGCCAGACAATTGATCGGCCCGCCGCGCGCCGACATCCGGCAGCTTTACCAGCGCCAACATGCGCGTCACGGTTTCGCTGATTTCGCTTTTGCTCAGGCCGCGCATCTCCAGGCCAAACGCGATGTTCTGCGCCACGGTCATATGGGGGAACAGTGCATAGCTTTGGAACACGGTATTCACCGGGCGGCGAAACGGCGGCAAATCCTGCATCGCTTCGCCGTACAAACGGATGGTACCGGCGCTGGGTTGCTCGAAACCGGCAATCAGCCGCAGCAGCGTGGTCTTGCCGCAGCCGGAAGGGCCGAGCAGGGTAAAGAATTCGTTGGACTGGATTTCCAGGGAGACCGTGTCGAGGGCTTTGACGCCTTGCCCCGGAGCGCCAAATTCCATGCTGAGCTGTTCGATACTGATCGCGCTGGAAGTACCCATAGAGTTCTCTAACTAATTGTTATCGTTGGCGTTTTATAGATTCGAAGCGCGCGCCAACCTCAGCTTCGATTCTGTCAGCGTGCCCCGCCTGGCAGAACGATAGAAACGGACAAAAGGGGATAAATGCGGACAACTTTATTGCGCAGCACATCCAGAGGCGTGGCCCCATCGATGCGTTGTTAAGAGATAGCTGAGGTTGGCGGACACGCAAGTGCGGTCAGGCTGCGATGTTGGGCTTCGCTGCGCTCAACCCAACCTACGGTGAATGTAGGTTGGGTCGGTCCGCGGTCGGTGAGCGCAGCGAAGCCCAACAGAGCCAGCGCCGATCAGGCCGGCTTGGCCGCGAACACGCGGCTGGAGGCGCGCAAGGCGAAGTACAGGCTGCCCGCGATGGCGACGCCAAAAAACCAGCCATACACGCCCCACCAGGAAGGCAGTAGGGTGGTGAAGCCGGGCAAAATCGAGGAGAACACGATGCCCACCCCAGCGGCGATCAGGGCATTGATATGCCAGCCGCCCTGGAAGCGATATTCACCGTCTTCGCGGTACAACTCGTCGACATTCAACCAGCCGCGGCGGATCAGAAAGTAGTCGACCATCATCACGCCAAAGATCGGCCCCATGGTGTTGCCCACCATGCCGACAAAGGCCGCCGCACTGCCTTCCCATGGCGCAAATGGGTATAGCGCCAGGGCAATCAGCGCGGCGATGTAACCGCCGCGTTTAAAGCTGATGTGCTTGGGAAATACGTTGGCAAAGTCAAAGGCCGGCGAGACAAAGTTGGCCACCACGTTGATGCCCAAGGTGGCGATGGCAAAGGTCAGCGCCGCCAACAGGGCGAGAAACCAACTGTCGAACTTGGCGGAAATCTGGTCGGGGTGCAGCAGCACTTCGCCGTACACATTAAACGCGGCGATGGTGGTGACGCCGGCCACCAACGAGAACAGGATCAGGTTGACCGGCAGGCCCCAGATATTGCCCACCGTCAGGGCGCGTTCATTCGGCGCGTAGCGCGAGAAGTCGCAGAAATTCAGGTAAAGCGCGGAAAAGTAGGTCACCCAAATCGCCGCCACCGCCATCAGCGAGGCCCACGAACCTGGCGAACCCGGCACACCGGCGTCTTTGGTTTTTTCCAGCAGCACGTCCATGGGAATGTCGTTGCTAAAGGAGAAACCGCCAGCCTTTACACATAGGTACACGGCGAGCACCAGCATCATTACCCACACCGCCGGCCCGGCCCAATCCTGAAACTTGCGCACGGTTTCCATGCCGCGCTGGATGATCAACAGCTGCAGCGCCCATACCACCACAAAGCAGATCACTTCCAGGGTCGAGTGGCCAAGCAGTTGGCTGCTCTGGTGGAAGGCCAGCAGGCTGTCATTGCGCACTAACAGAGCCACGATGGCCCCCGAGGCGGCAGCGGTTTGCGCGCCGTACCAAAAGCACGCCACCACCGCGCGCACCAGCGCCGGAAAGTTCGCCCCCCATATGCCGAAGGAGGCTCGCGCCAATACCGGAAAGGGCACGCCGGTGCGTACCCCGGCAACACCGACCATATGCATTAAAAAGAAGATCGCCAACGAACCCATGCCAATGGCGATGATGAAATTCACAAAGCTGCCGCACAGTAGAAACAGGCTGGCGGCCAAGTAGTAACCCCAGAGACTGTGCACGTCAGAGGTCCACACGTTAAAGATGGAAAATGCACCCCAATTGCGCACCTTGGCCGGTGCGAGGTCTTCGTTGTACAGGTTCGGCGAGGCGCCAGGTGGCATGCTCATGGGCGAGGCTCCGTGTCGGTGTTGTTGACTCCATGGGTTAAGCAAATCGCCCGCAAAAAGCACACCAAGATGGCGGCCTCAACGACGTATAGGTCGTTGTTAGCCTTTTTTCAGATAGACCCTGCTTTATCGTCAGATGCGGCCGATACTGCTGGTTACGGGAGCGCGCTGGCCGTTTCCTACCTGCAATTTGCAAAACCCTACAGCCGGGTCCGTTGCCTCCAACAGCGCGCCCGCTCCGTCGTGCGTGCCTTGCTGGAGTTACCGATGACTATCCGTCAGAAGCTGATCGCGGCGTTTTTTGCCATAACCCTGATCCCGATTTTGGTTATCACCCTATTCGTGACCTTGCGTGTACAAAGCACGGCGGTCGAACAGTTTGAGCGCAGCAGTACGGCGCAAATTGGCGAAGTGGATAACGCCTTTAGCCTGTTGCTGGACAGCGTGGCAGAGAACGCCAAGTTTCTCTCCCAAACCGCGCTGTTGAAGGCGGCCGACGAAAGCATCACCAGCTACCAGAACACCGAGGTGGTCACGCGCATGGAAGTGCCCACCAGCGGCGTCGGCGCGCAGATCTATGCGTTGTTCGACCAAATGGGCAAAGCCCACCCGAACTACGCTTACGCCTATTTCGGTACAGGCCATGGCGGCTATATTCAATGGCCGGTCTCCGACCTCAAAGCCAAGTACGACCCGCGCACCCGTGGCTGGTTTACCACCGGCATGAGCGGCAACGGCACTCCGGTGCGCACTGCTGCGTACCTGTTCGCCGAGGACAACTCGACCATTATCTCCACCGTGCAACAGTTCACCGCTGCCGATGGTTCGGTGGGTGTGGTGGGCTTGGATGTTTCCCTCAAGCAACTTACCGAAGCCATCAAACGCGTGAAGTTTGGCGAGACCGGTTACCTGATGTTGGTGGAAAACACCGGCACCTTGCTGGCCGACGCCCGTCATCCGGACAACGCTTTCAAAGCCTTCGACAGCCTCGGCGAGGGCTACGCCTTCCTGGCCAAGCAAGGCGCAGGGCGCTATGCAGTGACACTGGACGGCAAGGACTACACCGCCAACGTTTACCTGTCCGGCAAGCTGGGGTGGAAATACATCGGCTTGATGGAGACCAGCGAAATCATGGCCGACGCCTACCACATGGTGTGGATCATCAGTCTGCTGGGCTTGGGGCTGGCGGTGGTGTTTGTGCTCTGCGGCATTGCCTTGGCCAAGGTACTGATTGCTCCGATCAACAGCACCTCGGCGCGCTTGAGCGAAATTGCCAGCGGCCAGGGCGACCTGACCCGCAACCTGGAAGTACGCGGCAACGACGAAACCAGCCGCTTGGCCGGCGGCTTCAATGCGTTTGTGGACAGCATCCGCAACCTGATCGACGAGATTCGCGCCGCCAGCTTGCAAGTGGGTAGCAGCGCCGGGCAGATGGACCAGCAGGCCAGCCAGCTGGATGAAGCGGCGCAACGCCAGGCGGTCGGCGTAGACATGGTGTCCACTGCTTTTAATGAAATGGTCGCCACTGCCAACGAAGTCGCTGCCAGCTGCAACCGGGCCGCGCAATCGGCGCAGCAAGGCGAGGACCAAGCCAATAACGGCCAGCGTGTTATCGACCTGATGATTCGCCAAGTGGAAACCCTAGGCCAGCGCATTGAAGTGGCCGCCGCCTCGATTGGCGAGCTGGAGCGCGACAGTCACGCCATTACCAAGATCCTCGACACCATCCGTGGCATTGCCGAACAGACCAACCTGCTGGCGCTAAACGCCGCCATCGAAGCCGCTCGCGCCGGCGATCAGGGGCGCGGTTTTGCCGTGGTTGCCGATGAGGTACGCGCCTTGGCCAAACGCACCGCCGAGTCCACCGCCGAAATCGACAAGTTGCTGGTGCAATTGACTAGCAGCACCAAACAGGTGGCGGGGGAAATGCAGCAGAGCCTGGAGCAGTCCACTGAATCGGTGCGCTTTACCGGCCAGGTGAAAGAGGCGTTTGCCGGCATCCACGAAGCGGTGATCGTCATCAAAGACATGAACACGCAGATCGCCACTGCCGCCGAAGAGCAGCATGCGGTAGCGGAGGAAATTAACCGGCATATCGCCGAGATCCATAGCGAGGCCGGGCAGATCAGCAGCATTTCCCACACCGCACGAAGCACCACCACGGCATTGGCGAATGTGTCAGGTGAGCTGAACAAGTTGGTGGGGCGGTTTAAAACCCATTGATGGCATGGCGCAGGTTGGGCTGAGCGCAGCGAAGCCCAACAGTTGGCCCGCGTCTGTCTGGGGGCCGATACGCGCCGGCCTTTGCCCGGCCTGTTGGGCTTCGCGATGCGCAACCCAACCTACGCGGCGGTACTTTTTTCAGCGCCGATAGACGCTCGGCGTCTGCCCGCTCCAGCGCATAAACGCATGGCGAAAGCTGGCGGTTTCGCTGTAGCCCAATTGCTCGGCAATCAGGTAAATCGGCAGGTCGGTTTGCATCAGCAACTGCCGGGCTTTGTCGTAGCGCACTTCATCAAGCAGGCGTTGGTAGCTGGTGTTCATACGGGTGAGATGGCGGCGCAGGGTACGCGCGCTGCGGTGCAGGTGATTGGCCACGCGCTCCAGGCTGCTGGCTTCGCGCATGTTGTTGCTGAGGTGTTGGCGGATCTGTTCCAGCACGTCCTGGCCGCTGTCCAGTTGTGCGGCCAATTTCAAGCATTGCTGCACGCCGTGGTGGCAGCTGACCGGGTCGGCCAGCGGCAATTCGCGGTCCAGCAGCGCGGCGCTGAAACACAAGGTGCTGATGGGCTCGCCGAAGTCCACCGGGCAGCCAAGTAAACGGGTGTAGGTGTGGGCGTGCAGCGGCGGGCGATAAGAGAGTTGCACGCGCCGCGGCCGGACGTTTTCCCCGAGCAGGTCACGGATTACGGTCAGCAGTGAAGCCAGGCACAGCTCGGTGTTAAACACCATCAGCTCCGGCGCATAGCGGTAGCCGCTAGCGGTCAGGCGCGCTTCATCGCCGTCCTCGTGTAGCTGCAATTTAAAGTAGGTGCCCAGCAACGTCGGTTGCGCCAGCGCGAGGTTGAGCGCGTCGCGCAGGGTACGGCTGGCAAGCATGCTGTAGCCAAGAATGCCGTAGGCCGAGACATGCATACGCAAGCCCATGGACAAACCCAGGGCCGGGTCGCGGGTGCAGTGAATGGCATTGGCAAACACCCGCAGCTCTTGCGCGGGGCTGATGAGTTTTTCCGGGGTTTCCAGATCGGCGCTGCACAGACCGCTGTCATGCAACAGGCGGTGGTGCGCAATGCCGTTTACGCTGAGTTGGCTGACGGCCAGCGCAATGGTGTGGAGGGTGGTTCGAGCACGGTCTTCGGGAAGAGATGACAAACCCATATTTCGCCCTTAACTGCTTCTTCTTGTAACGCCGGCGCACCGGCGTGCACGGTTAAGTTTCAATTCAGCATGGCTGTGCTATTTCTAGCGCCCTTTTTCGACCCCTTACTTTTGCGCGAGAACGCCCCAATGCGTCGTCTGTGGACCTTGAAGTACCTGTTGGCAGCTGTGGTGCTGGGCGTTTTATTAGCCCTGGCAGTGGTCGCTCAGCAGTTTCGTTTGTTCGAACGGGCCTGGTTCCAAGTGCAAGAATGGCGCCATGGTGATGATTGGCAGGCGCGCTCGCTGTGGTTGCCGGCCTATCGGGTAGCGGTTGAAGCCATGCCTATTGAGGGGCTGGACGAAGATTTATCGGCGCTGACCTACGATCCAGATCGCAACAGCCTGTTCACCGTCACCAACAAACGCTCGGAAATCATTGAGCTAAGCCTGCAAGGGAAAATCGTGCGGCGTATTCCGATTGAGGGCTTTGGCGACCCGGAAGCGATTGAATACATCAGCCGTGGTTTGTATGTGATTACTGATGAACGTCAGCAGCGGCTGATTAAGGTGTGGCTGGACGACAGCTCCACCAAGGTGCGTGCCGAAGATGCCCAGCAATTGACCTTAGGCATTGGCCTCAACGGCAACAAAGGCTTTGAAGGCCTGGCCTACGACCCCAACGGCAAGCGCCTGTTTGTAGCCAAAGAGCGCGACCCGGTGCGCATCTACGAGGTGCATGGTTTTCCCCACACCAACGTCGACCGGCCCTTCGCCGTGCATGTGGTGGACAACCCCAGCCGCGATGCCGGGTTGTTTGTGCGCGACTTGTCCAGCCTGGACTTCGACATACCCACCGGGCATTTGCTGGCGTTGTCGGACGAGTCGCAGTTGGTGATTGAGCTGGATGTCGAGGGCAAACCCATCAGCACCCTGTCACTGCGGCGCGGCCAGCACGGCCTGAAAAAATCTGTGCCGCAGGCCGAAGGCATTGCCAGCGATAACGCCGGCAATATCTACATCGTCAGTGAGCCGAATTTGTTCTACGTGTTTAAGAAGGGCGAGTGAGTTAGGACTTGATTTCGCCGTGCCTGGATCCCCGCGCAGGCGGCCCCACGATTCAGGATCCAGCGTTTCGGATAGGGTGAGGAGTTAGCCGCGCTTGAGGGTCTTCACCCCTTCGCTAGTCCCCAGCAACAACAAATCCGCCCCGCGCGCTGCAAACAACCCATTGGTGACAACTCCGACAATGGCGTTGATCTGGGTTTCCAGCTCGGTCGGGTTGGTGATCTGCATATTCATCACGTCGAGGATGATATTGCCGTTGTCGGTGATTACGCCTTCGCGGTAAACCGGGTCGCCGCCGAGTTTCACCAGCTCGCGGGCCACGTGGCTGCGGGCCATGGGAATCACCTCTACCGGCAGCGGGAAATTGCCCAGCACCGGCACCAACTTGCTGCCGTCAGCGATGCAGATAAAAGTCTGCGCCACAGCGGCGACGATTTTCTCGCGGGTCAGCGCGGCGCCACCGCCTTTGATCAAATTCAGGTGCTCGTCGCTTTCGTCGGCGCCGTCGATATAGAACTCCAGGTCGCTGACGCTATTGAGCTCATACACGGGAATGCCATGGCCTTTCAGGCGCGCGGCGGTGGCTTCGGAGCTGGCCACGGCACCATCAAAGGCGCCCTTGTGCTGGGCCAGAGCATCGATAAAGCAGTTGGCCGTGGAGCCGGTGCCGACCCCGACGATGCTCTTGTCATTGAGCTTGGGAAGGATGAAGTCGACAGCAGCCTGGGCCACGGCCTGCTTGAGTTGGTCCTGAGTCATCGCGGGTTTGCGCCTAGAGGTGAACGGAGAGGGTGCGGATTATAGCCTCCGTTGTTAGAGCGTAGGTGGTCGCGCGCTTGAGCCCTGGAGTAGACTGGCCCACCCCGCCTGTTAGCCAAAGACGCCACCATGCTTGAACAGTACGTAAAAAAGACCCTCACCTCGCGCGTATATGACGTCGCGGTGGAAACCCCGTTGCAGCCCGCCCGCCAGCTTTCCGAGCGCCTGGGCAATCAGATTTTGCTTAAACGCGAAGATCTGCAGCCGGTGTACTCGTTCAAGATTCGTGGCGCCTATAACAAGTTGGCCCAACTGAGCCCGCAAGAGTTGGCCCGTGGCGTGGTCACCGCTTCGGCCGGTAACCATGCTCAAGGCTTGGCCCTGGCCGCCAAGCACCTAGGGGTAAAAGCCACCATCGTGATGCCGCGCACCACCCCGGAGCTGAAAGTGCAGGGCGTGCGCAGCCGTGGCGGCCTGGTGGTGTTGCATGGCGACGCCTTCCCCGAAGCGCTGGCGCATTCGTTAAAGCTGGTGGAAGAGCATGGCTACGTTTATATCCACCCCTACGACGATGAGTATGTGATTGCCGGGCAGGGCACCATCGCCATGGAAATCCTCCGTCAGCAGCAGGGTCAGCTTGATGCCATTTTTGTTCCGGTCGGTGGCGGCGGGCTGATTGCCGGTATTGCCGCGTTTGTGAAATACCTGCGCCCGGAGATCAAAATCATCGGCGTTGAGCCGGAAGACTCCAACTGCCTGCAAGCCGCCATGGCCGCCGGCGAGCGCGTGGTGCTGAGCCAAGTCGGCCTGTTTGCCGATGGCGTGGCGGTGGCGCAGATCGGCAAGAACAACTTCGATATCTGCCAGCACCATGTCGATGAAGTGATCACCGTCAGCACTGATGAAATCTGTGCGGCGATCAAAGATATCTACGATGACACCCGCTCGATCACCGAGCCTGCTGGCGCGCTGGCGGTGGCGGGGATCAAAAAGTACGTTGAGCGTGAGGGCGTGACTGGTCAGGTGCTGGTGGGTATCGACTCCGGCGCTAACGTTAACTTCGACCGCTTGCGCCATGTTGCCGAGCGCGCCGAGTTGGGCGAAGGCCGTGAAGCCATCATTGCCGTGACCATTCCGGAGAAGCCGGGCAGCTTTAAGGCGTTCTGCGAAGCCATCGGTAAACGGCAGATCACCGAGTTCAACTACCGTTACCACACCGATAGCGAAGCGCACATTTTTGTTGGCGTGCAGACCCACCCGGAAAACGATCCGCGTTCGGCGCTGATTGATGGCCTGCGTGGCCAGGGCTTCCCGGTGCTCGATTTGACCGACAACGAACTGGCCAAGCTGCATATTCGCCACACCGTGGGCGGCCATGCGGCGGCGGTGCCGGATGAAAGCGTATTCCGCTTCGAGTTCCCCGAGCGCCCAGGCGCGCTGTTTAACTTCCTTAATAAGCTTGGTGGGCGCTGGAATATCACCATGTTCCATTACCGCAACCACGGCGCCGCCGATGGCCGCGTATTGGCCGCGCTGCAAGTGCCCGAAGACGAACGCCATCTGGTGCCGGCGGCGTTGGAAGAAATCGGTTACCCCTACTGGGACGAAAGCGCCAATCCAGCCTACAAGCTGTTTCTTGGTTAATTAATGATCAGATGCGCCGCCACCGCCGGTGGTAGGCGCACACCGCCTGAAGGGACGCAAGAATGGAACACTATCTGCTATTCAAGATCATCCACAGCGCCGTGGCCGTGCTGCTGCCGCTGGGCGTGATTGCGCATATTTTTATGCTGTGGAAAGCGCAGCGCCGTGGCGACCTGACTGTGCTGCAACGCAAAGTGCGCCGCACCCGACTGATGAGCCTGCCGGTGTTTGCTGTGCTGGCGCTGACCCTGCCGGTCAGTGGTTATTACCTGGTAAATATCGCCGGTTGGCCGCTGAGCCAGCTGTGGCTGCTGCTTAGCTCGGTGCTGTTTATCGTGATGATTGTGCTGGGGCTGCTGCTGTCTGGCCGCTTGGCGGCTTGGGAAGCGCTGGGGCCGGTGCCGGCACCGCAGCGGTTGCAGCGCTTGGCCTTGGTATATGGCGTGCTGATTTTGGTGCTGCTGGTGGCCATTCTTGGCCTGATGGGTGCCAAGCCGGCATAGGCATCTGTAGGCACACCCTACGGGGCGGCGCTCGCTCGTAGGGTGTGCTATGCGCACCAGGCGGTATTGCGGCGTACGGCGATGCGGATCAATCGCGCAAGCTAATCACCGGCCAGCCGCGCCGCTCGGCCTCGGCGCGCAAGGTTGGGTCCGGGTCTACAGCAAACGGGTTGGCGACTTTCTCCAGCAGCGGCAGATCATTCATCGAGTCGCTATAGAAGTAGCTGTCTTCCAGGTTCATGCCGGTTTCCGCCAGCCAGCGGTTCAAGCGTGTGACCTTGCCTTCCTTAAAGCACGGCACGTCGGTGGTTTTACCGGTGTAACGGCCGTCGACCATCTCGCATTCAGTGGCCAGCAAGGTATCCACACCCAGGCGCGCGGCAATCGGCCCAGTCACAAAACGGTTGGTGGCGGTGATGATCAGCAGCTTGTCGCCAGCGGCGCGGTGTTGCTCCAGCAGGGCCACGGCTTTGGTGGTGATGATGGGCTCCACGCAGTCGCGCATAAACTCGCGGTGCCATTGCTCCAGCTGGGCCATCTCAGTGCGGCCGAGGATTTCCAGGCTGAAGTTCAGGTAGTCGGTGATATTCAGCTTGCCGGCCAGGTAGTCCTGATAGAAGGCATCGTTACGCGCTTTGTACGCCACGCCATCAAGAATGCCGCGCTCGCACAGGTAATCGCCCCAGGCATGATCGCTGTCGCCAGCCAGAAGGGTGTTATCGAGGTCGAACAAGGCCAGGCGCATACGTAATCTCGCTTTACAGATTCAAGACGGAAATAAAAAGGCCCCACAGAATACGGGCTTTACACGGCGCTGCCCATTCCCGCAACTGCCGGTTTGCTGGCATCACGACCTTTGTGAAAGAATGCCGAAACATGCGTTTGCGAGGTTGTGCCGTGATCGATTCTGATGGTTTTCGCCCTAATGTCGGCATCATTCTGACTAATGATGCCGGGCAAGTGCTCTGGGCTCGTCGTATCAATCAAGACGCTTGGCAGTTTCCCCAAGGCGGCATTAATGATCACGAGTCGCCGGAAGAAGCGCTGTACCGCGAATTAAATGAAGAAGTCGGGCTTGAGCAAGAAGATGTGCAGATTCTTGCCTGTACCCGTGGCTGGTTGCGGTATCGTCTGCCGCAACGTTTGGTCCGTACCCATAGCCAACCGCTGTGCATCGGGCAGAAGCAAAAGTGGTTTCTGCTGCGTCTGAAGTCGGCTGAAGAGCGGGTGCGCATGGACCTGACCAACAAGCCCGAGTTCGATGGCTGGAAGTGGGTGAGTTATTGGTACCCTCTGGGCCAGGTTGTAACGTTTAAGCGCGAGGTTTATCGCCGCGCACTGAAAGAACTGGCCCCGCGCTTGCTGGCTAGAGATTGAAGTAGTGACGCATTTAAATATCTTGCGGGCCGCGTAAAAACGTAGCGAGCGAAGGTTAGGTAAGGCGAAGACGGGCGGAAAAGCGCAGTTGGCTGTAGCCACTGAACATTTTGAGCCCGTTTTCAACGCAGCCTAACCGAGCGCAGTAGTTTTTACGGGGCCCTACGAAGGAGTTCACCTCGAGCCATGCTCAACACGCTGCGCAAGATCGTCCAGGAAGTGAACAGCGCCAAAGACCTCAAGTCGGCGTTGACGATTATTGTGCAGCGGGTGAAAGACGCCATGGGCAGTCAGGTCTGCTCCGTTTACCTGCTAGACCCGGAAACCAACCGTTTTGTGCTGATGGCCACCGAGGGCTTGAATAAGCGCTCCATTGGCAAGGTCAGCATGTCCCCCAGCGAAGGTCTGGTGGGTTTGGTCGGTACCCGTGAGGAACCGTTAAACCTCGAAAACGCCGCTGACCACCCGCGCTACCGCTACTTTGCTGAAACCGGGGAAGAGCGTTACGCCTCGTTCCTGGGCGCACCGATCATCCACCACCGGCGGGTGATGGGGGTGTTGGTAATCCAGCAAAAGGAGCGTCGCCAGTTTGACGAGGGCGAAGAAGCCTTCCTGGTGACCATGAGCGCGCAGCTCGCTGGCGTTATCGCCCACGCTGAGGCCACCGGCTCCATCCGTGGTCTGGGCCGTCAGGGCAAAGGCATTCAAGAAGCCAAATTTACCGGTGTGGCCGGCTCGCCTGGTGCCGCTGTGGGTACTGCCGTGGTCGTGCTGCCGCCAGCCGACCTGGAAGTGGTGCCAGACAAAACCGTTACCGATATCGCCGCCGAGCTGCTGCTGTTTAACCAGGCATTGGAGCGCGTGCGTGCCGATATGCGCGCGCTGTCGGCCAAGCTGGCCACCCAGCTGCGCCCGGAAGAGCGCGCCTTGTTCGATGTGTACCTGATGATGCTCGACGATGCCGCCCTCGGTGGTGAAGTCACCACGGTGATCAAAACCGGTCAGTGGGCGCAGGGTGCCTTGCGTCAGGTGGTGGGCGAGCACGTTAACCGCTTTGGCCTGATGGACGACGCCTACCTGCGCGAACGCGCCTCGGACGTTAAAGACCTCGGCCGCCGCCTGCTCAGCTACCTGCAGCAGGCCCGCCAGCAAAACCTGGTGTACCCCGACAACACCATTCTGGTCAGTGAAGAGCTGACCCCAGCCATGCTCGGCGAAGTGCCTGAAGGCAAGCTGGTCGGTCTGGTGTCGGTACTCGGTTCCGGTAACTCCCATGTGGCGATTTTCGCCCGCGCCATGGGTATTCCCACGGTAATGGGTGCGGTCGACCTGCCGTATTCGAAAATCGACGGCATTCAACTGATTGTCGATGGCTACCACGGTGAAGTGTTTACCAACCCCAGCGAGGTGTTGCGCAAGCAATACGTCGAAGTGGTGGAAGAAGAACGCCAACTGACCCAAGGCCTGGCCGCCCTGCGCGAGCTGCCGTGCGAAACCCTTGACGGTCACCGCATGCCGCTGTGGGTCAACACCGGCCTGCTGGCCGATGTGGTGCGCGCTCAAGAACGTGGCGCCGAGGGTGTGGGCCTGTACCGCACCGAAGTGCCGTTCATTATGAAAGAGCGCTTCCCCAGCGAAAAAGAACAGTTGGCCATCTACCGTGAGCAGTTGGCCGCGTTCCACCCGCTGCCGGTGACCATGCGCAGCTTGGATATCGGCGGCGACAAGTCGCTGTCCTATTTCCCGATTAAAGAAGACAACCCCTTCCTTGGCTGGCGCGGCATTCGCGTCACCCTCGACCACCCGGAAATCTTCCTGGTACAGACCCGCGCCATGCTCAAGGCCAGCGAAGGCCTGGATAACCTGCGCATCTTGCTGCCGATGATTTCCGGCATCGCTGAACTGGAAGAAGCCTTGCACCTTATCCACAGGGCCTGGGGCGAAGTGCGCGATGAAGGCACCGACGTGCCGTTGCCACCGGTGGGGGTAATGATTGAAGTACCGGCAGCGGTGTATCAGGTGCGCGAATTGGCCCGCCAGGTGGATTTCCTCTCCGTCGGCTCCAACGACCTGACCCAATATCTGCTGGCGGTTGACCGCAACAACCCGCGCGTCGCCGACCTCTACGACTTCCTCCACCCCGCCGTGCTGCACGCGCTCAAGCTGGTGGTCGACGGCGCCCACGCCGAAGGCAAACCGGTGAGTATCTGCGGCGAAATGGCCGGTGACCCGTCGTCGGCCGTACTGCTGATGGCCATGGGCTTTGATGGCCTGTCGATGAACGCCACCAACCTGCCCAAGGTGAAATGGCTGTTGCGTCAGATCAGCCTGGGCAAAGCCAAAGAGCTGCTGGCGCAGATCATGACCATCGATAATCCACAGGTTATCCACAGCACCTTGCACTTGGCCTTGCGTAACCTCGGCCTGAGTCGTGTGCTCAATCCTGCTGCCACTATTCAGTCCTAAACCATGGCGCCCGCTGCGCTTGAGCTGACGTTGTTGGCGCAGTTGCGCCTGTCGGCTGCCAGCGGTTTAGTTCAGCAAGGCGACGATCTCTGGGTGGTGGCCGATGACGCCCTCACCTTGCAGCGCTATGACCTGGCCGGTGTTTGGCAAAGTGAAGTAGCCCTGCTGCCCGGCACCTTGCCCGCTCAAGCAAAGGCGCGGAAAAAACGCAAACCCGACTTTGAGGCCCTGCTGGCCTTGCCCGATGGCGCCTTGCTGGCGCTGGGGTCCGGCTCCAAGGAACAACGCTGCCGTGGCTGTCTGGTCTATCAAGGCCGCGTACAAGTGATTGATCTGGCACCGCTCTATCAGGCGCTAGCTGGGCAGTTCCAAGAGCTGAATATCGAAGGCGCGGTGGTCTTTGCTGAGCATCTGCTACTGGCCCAGCGTGGTAATGGCGCCGGCGCTGAGAACGCGCTGGTAGTTCTCGACCTGGCGCAGGCGTTGGCAGATATCGCCGGGGGCCAACTGACAGGTGCGGGCCTGCTGCATAGCCTGCCTGTGCAATTAGGGGAGATGCAGGGCGTGCCGCTGAGCTTGACCGACCTGTGCGTGAACCCCACGGGCCAGCTGTACTTCAGCGCGGCGGCCGAGGCGACCGACTCCAGCTACCTTGACGGGCAATGCATGGGCAGCGTGCTGGGGCGGTTTGCAGCAGACTTCAGCGTCGAATGGGTAAAGCCGCTGGAGCCGGTGGTGAAGATTGAAGGGCTGGCGTTTCAAGCGCACGGGCGCCTCCTGCTGGTGGCCGATGCTGACGACCCCGCGCAGCCAGCGCCGCTGTTTGCGCTAACGCTGTAGGGCGTGCTGCGCACCACGCGTTTCTGCGCGAATGCCTGGGCGCCCGAACGCGGACCGGCCCACCCTGCGCTTAAGCCTCCAGCCGTACTTCGCCCAAATGCCCGCCATAGGGCCCAAAGCTGCGCTCCACCAATAACCGGCTGCCATCGGCTTGCACGATCAAGGCGCTGCACGCACGGGTGCCGTAGGTGCGGCTGGCGATAAATACGCTGGAGAGCAACTGCTCGCTGGCCAGGCCGATGCCGGTGTCCGGCAAGCTGGCATCGTCCGGGCGCTGCGGGTCCGTGAGGATGGTGAATAGCGCTTGCGGCTCAGGTTGGTGCAGCACTTCTTTGAGCGCCGCCTTGGCTTTGTCCAACTTCGGCCAGGGCGTATCCAGGGTGGCGTTGGACAGGCCATATACGCCCGCTTCCAATAACCGCGGCTGACCTTCACGGGAGTTGAAGAACCAAAGCTGCTCGCGATCGCCCCACAACAAGTTAAAGCCCGCGTACTGAGCGGCCCTTGGCAGTAGATCGTCAAGGTAGGCGGCAGCGGAAAGTTCGCCACGGAGAAATTCCGCCACCAGTTCGCCACGGGAGCGGCCGAACGGCGGTTGGCGCGGGTCGCGAATATTGGTTAAGGCGGCAAAGCGGCCATTGGCGCCGATGCCCAGCCAGGCGCCGCCGGCCTCCAGGTCGCGTCCGGCGAGCACCTGCGGTGCGTCTTCCCAAGGCCCCAATGGTAGTGCGGGGCGGTCGTAGAACTCATCACGGTTAGCGGCCAGCACCAGCGGCTGAATATGGCCGGGGCGCCAGGCAAAAACGATCAGACACATAAACCATTCCTTGTGCGACTGGCGCAGTGGACGACTGCGTACAGGTACTCCCGTACCGGGAACTCGGCTCACTTTACCCAAGCCGGCCAGCGGCTTCCATCGCCATCTCGGGCGCGGGTGTGGAGAGGGGCGGGCGCATCCGCTACCATGCCGCATGGTTTTTGGGGGTAGCGATGGAATTCCTGCTGTATTTGCTGCTAGGCGCCGGGGCGGGTGTACTCGCCGGTCTGTTCGGGGTGGGCGGCGGCATTATCATCGTGCCCGTGCTGGTATTCAGTTTTACCGCGCAAGGCTTTGACCCTGCCATCCTCACCCAGATGGCGGTCGGCACCTCGCTGGCGACCATTATCTTTACCTCGATCAATGCCGTGCGTGAGCACCACCGCAAGGGCGCTGTGCGCTGGGAAATCGTGCTGTGGATGAGTCTGGGCATCGTCGTCGGGGCCGGCCTTGGCGCGCTCACAGCCAAGGCGATCCATGGCGAATATCTGCAGAAAATCATTGGTGTGTTTGCCATCGCGGTGGCCATGCAAATGGCCTTTGCCCTGAAACCACAGGCCAGCCGTGGTGTCCCAGGCAAGCCTGGGCTTGGCGTTGCCGGCGCGCTGATTGGTTGGGCGTCGGCGCTATTTGGCGTTGGTGGCGGTTCAATGACCGTGCCCTTCCTCAGCTGGCGCAGCGTGCCGATGCAGCAGGCGGTGGCCACCTCGTCGGCATGCGGCTTTCCCATCGCCCTGGCCGGTGCCCTGAGTTTTATGAGCGTCGGCTGGCATGACCCACGCCTTCCAGAATGGAGCCTGGGTTTTATCTACCTGCCGGCCTTGCTGGGCATTGCCCTGACCAGTATGTTTTTTGCCAAATTTGGCGTGCGGTTGGCGCATAAACTGTCGCCGCTGTTGCTCAAGCGTTTATTCGCCCTGCTGCTGGTTTGCGTGGGCACGAGTTTCTTGATTTAAGGAGAGCCCATGCTCGCTTACCCGAATATCGACCCGGTGGCCTTGGCCCTCGGCCCGCTGAAAATCCACTGGTACGGCCTGATGTACCTGATCGGCATCGGCGGCGCCTGGTGGTTGGCCTCGCGCCGGCTGGAGCGTTTCGACGCGACCTGGAGCAAAGAGAAACTCTCCGACCTGGTGTTCTGGGCCTCCATGGGCGTGATTCTTGGTGGGCGCCTGGGCTATGTATTGTTCTACGACCTCAGTGCCTACCTCGCCAACCCGCTGCTGATTCTTGAAGTGTGGAAGGGCGGCATGTCGTTCCATGGCGGCTTTATCGGCGTGATGTTGGCCATGCTCTGGTTTGGCAAACGTAACGGCAAAAGCTTTTTTGAACTGATGGACTTTATTGCCCCGCTGGTGCCGATTGGCTTGGGTGCCGGGCGCATCGGCAACTTTATCAACGCCGAATTGTGGGGCAAGGCCACCGACGTGCCGTGGGCGATGATTTTCCCCACCGACCCGGCGCAACTGCCGCGTCACCCGTCGCAGCTGTATCAGTTCGCGCTGGAGGGCGTGGCGCTGTTTGTCATCCTCTGGCTGTACTCGCGCAAGCCGCGGCCGACCATGGCCATCTCCGGCATGTTCGCGCTGTTTTACGGCATCTTCCGTTTTGTCGTCGAGTTTGTCCGCGTGCCGGATGCCCAGCTCGGTTACCTGGCCTGGGGCTGGCTGACCATGGGCCAAGTGCTGTGCGTGCCGATGGTTATCGCCGGTGCGGCGCTGATTGTTTGGGCTTATCGCCGCGCCCCAGCTGCCGCCAAAGGAGTCGTGCAATGAAACAATACCTCGACATGATGCGCCTGGTACGCGAGACCGGCACCTTCAAGGCCGACCGCACGGGTACCGGCACTTACAGCCTGTTTGCCCACCAAATGCGCTTCAACCTGGCCGATGGTTTTCCCCTGGTAACCACGAAAAAGTGCCACCTGAAATCCATCATCCATGAGCTGCTGTGGTTTCTGCAGGGCGACACCAATATCAAGTACCTGAAAGATAACGGCGTGCGCATCTGGGATGAATGGGCCGACGAAAACGGCGACCTCGGCCCGGTGTATGGCTACCAGTGGCGTAACTGGCCGGCGCCCAATGGTGAGTCGGTTGATCAGATCAGCAAGCTGATCGAGATGATCAAAAAGAACCCCGACTCCCGCCGCCTGATGGTCTCGGCGTGGAACCCGGCGCTGGTCGAGCAAATGGCCCTGCCGCCGTGCCACGCGCTGTTCCAGTTCTATGTCGCCGACGGCAAGCTGAGCTGCCAGCTGTACCAACGCTCGGCCGACATCTTTTTGGGCGTGCCTTTCAATATCGCCAGCTACGCGCTGCTGACCTTGATGGTGGCTCAGGTCTGCGACCTGCAACCGGGCGAATTTATCTGGACTGGCGGCGACTGCCACCTGTACGCCAACCACCTGGAACAGGCGGACCTGCAACTGACTCGCGAGCCGTTGCCGCTGCCAACCATGAAGCTCAACCCGGATGTGAAGGACTTGTTTGCCTTTAAATTCGAAGACTTCGAACTGCAGAACTATCAAGCGCATCCGCATATTGCGGCGCCGGTGGCGGTTTAAAAACGGTGCTGATTGGGGATTGTGCGTACGCCATCCCCTCACCCTCTCCCCAAAGGGGCGAGGGGAGTGGATCAGCGTTGGCGCCTAGCCACCCTTCTAAGCCGAGCGCTGTTTAGCTCCCCTCGCCCGCTTGCGGGAGAGGGGCTGGGGGTGAGGGGGCCTTTTTACGCAACATGCGGCAAATACGGCTGCCAACTCTCAGGCACGTGCTCCAGGCGCGGGTAGTTCAGCGCAGTCAGTTGCAGGTGCGACAGAATAAACGGCGTATGCCGCAAGTGCTGGGGCAGGGCACGTAGCTCGCTTAGCCATAGGCTGACATAGGCCGCTTGCGGGTCAAAGCGTCGTGCTTGCAGCAACGGGTTAAGCGCCTGGCTGCGCACCGGGTCGCAGGCGATGCCGGTGAGGTACGCCCAGTTGCCCCAGTTGCTCGCCGCTTCATAGTCCAACAAGTGCTCTTCAAACCAGGCGGCGCCGTGGCGCCAGTCTTGGCGCAGTTCGTTGACCAAATAACTGGCCACTACCTGGCGGCCGCGCTTGCTGATAAAGCCGGTGGCAGCCAGTTCGCGCATGCAGGCGTCCACCAGCGGCATGCCGGTGCGGCCTTGGGTCCATTGCAGAAAACGTTCATCCACCGCTATTGGTGCCTGTTGCGTGGCTTTCAGGCCGCCGGCCTGGAACAGCGCTTCGCCGCGGCGCACCAGGGTCCAGCGGAAGAACTCGCGCCACAGCACGGCGCGCCAGAGCTCCTGGGTTGACTCGTTGCGCCCGTACTGCGCTTCGTGACGGCGTAAGTCGGCCACTACGCGGCGCACCGACAGGCAACCGTTGGCCAACCAAGGCGAAAGTTTCGAGGAGAGTTCGCTGCCGATCAGGCTGTCGCGCGTCGTTGCGTATTGGCGCACGCCCTGGCTGTCCCACAGGTAATCGCGCAGACGGCCCTGGGCGGCGACTTCACCACCGGAAAACGGAAAGGCGCTGTCGGCTACATAAATAGGCTCGCCCAAGCCCAAATGAGACAAGGTCGGCGGCGGCATCAGCAGTTCTTCCGCAGCTTCCGGTATCGCAGGCAAACGCTCCGGCGCGGCGAGCGGCTGAAACACCACCAGGCGTTCTTCCATCACGGCACAAAAATCGCGGTACACCGTCGGCAGTTGCTCAACGGCGCAAGGCAGCTCACTGGCTTGCCACAGGCCGTGGCCGGGCACTTCACGCAGGGCTACGGCACCCAGCTTGGCACGCAGGCGGGCGATTTCACCTAGGGCCTGGGGCGCGATTTCTTCATGGGTGACCACTTCGCTGATATCCAACCGCTCAGCCAGTAGCGGCAAGATATGTTCAGGTTGGCCCTGCACCACCAACAAGTGCGAGCCGCGAGCGCGCAGCGCGCCGTCCAGTGCCAGCAAGCTTTCCAGTAGAAAGCGGGCGCGGTGCACGCCCAGTTGGCGTGAGCCAAGCGGGCCTTGTTGCAGCAACTTGGGGTCGAGTACGTAAACCGGCAGCATCCGTTCGGCGCGTGCAGCGGTATGTAACGCGGGGTGATCGTCCAAACGCAGGTCGTGTTTGAACCACAGTAAGGAGCGGCGCATGCATGATTTCCTTGTCAGTGCTTGGCGGCATATAAAGAGCGCCCAAGGTGGGCCTGCAGCTAAATATAGGTGGGCGTTTTTTATCCATAACGCCGCTTGTCTGGCGCTTTTTATCGGCGGAAAACTGGCACTGGGTATTTCCATCCAGCATCAGCGGTCGCAAAGCACTAAACTAGCGTCCGTTATACCGAGGGCGCCGCTGAAGTGGCAACTAGCCAGCCCGTCCAAACCAGAGCCCACTCGCGATTTCCGATGAAGAACCTGCTTTTAGTTGTCCTCCTTTCCACCTTGCTTGGCTGCACCGGCCTGCGTATCGACACCAGCCATCCTTCGCAAAACCAGGATGAGCGGGTGCAATACGTCATCTTGCATTACACCTCGGCCAGCCTTGAGCGCTCCTTGAAGTTGCTCACCAAAGGTGAGGTCAGCAGCCACTACCTGATCGACGCCGGCCCGGCCACCGTTTACCAATTGGTGGACGAGCGCAAACGCGCCTGGCATGCCGGTGAAAGCGAGTGGGAAGGGCGCACCTGGCTGAACTCCACCTCCATTGGTATCGAATTGGTCAACCCAGGCTATGACGAAACCCCGCAAGGGCGCGTGTGGTATCCGTTCAGCGAGGTGCAGATTCAAGCGTTGATTGCGCTGCTTAAAGACATCACCGCGCGCAACCATATCGAGCCGCGCCATGTGATTGGTCATAGCGATATTGCCCCACTGCGCAAGCTCGACCCGGGCCCGCTATTCCCCTGGCAACGCTTGGCCGCAGCGGGCTTTGGGCTATGGCCAGACGCCAAGTCAGTAAGCGAAGCGCAAGTGGCGTTCGAGCAACACCTGCCGTCGATTAGCTGGTACCAGCAGCAACTGGCCAAGGTCGGCTATGCCACACCGCAGAACGGCGAGTTGGATGTGGCGACCCGCCACGTGCTTGCCGCCTTCCAGATGCACTACCGACCGCACCGCTTTGACGGCACGCCCGATGCGCAAACCGCAGCGCTATTGGTGGTGCTCAATCAAATGAATAAGTCGAAGTAGTGCTAGCCGCTTACGGCATACCGGGTCATTTGCGCGTAGATGGCGGTGCGACGATTCGCAGATTGGCGAGGGTGAGTAACCAGCGCCAAGATTCGGGGGCGCCGCCTACGCGGGGGCGAGGGTGGTAGGTGGGCGTGAAGGGATCAAGCCAACATGCCGGCAACCGTCGTGCGCAGCAGGTCAAGGCTAAACGGCTTGGTGATGGTCGCGACCTTCGCGCCATTGGCACTGGTCGGGTAGTCCTGCGCGGCATAGCCACTGGCAAATAGCACCGGCAGGTCTGGGCGTACTTGGCGCGCGGCGGCCATTAATTGTTGCCCACTCATGCCGGGCAGGCCGATATCGCTCATCAGCAGATCAAGGTGCTGGTCGCTATTAATGATGGCCATGGCATCCGTACCGTTCTCAGCCTGCAGCACCTGATAGTCGAGCTCTTCTAGCACTTCCACGGTGAGCATGCGCACCACGTCGTCGTCCTCGACCAAGAGGATAGTTTTTGCCGGGCTTTCTAGCGTGTTGTCGGGCATGTGCCTGTCTCGAGCTGGGTGCGAATAAAAGGGGTGAAAATAAAGTTGCAACTGCTTGACCGCGACGTTGACCAACTCTCTGGCCCGATATTTCTACCGGGCCGCAAACGTGCGCAAGAGTACCTGTGGCCTGGCACGCGGGCTACGGTGATGCAGTGTTTCTTCGGCGTTTGTAGGAATAACCATGCACATTTCCAGGCCTTTACGGCAGAATCCTGAATTTTTACCCAGGGAACGCAGATGCCCACCTCTACCGCCATTAATGAACAAGGCTTTCGCCGCATCTTAAGCCGCAACGTTGCTTTGCCCTTGGGCATGGGCGTTCTTAGCGCGGTGTTCTTTATCGGCCTGGTGTACTACCTGCTCAACGTCCTGCAGTGGGTGGAACACACCGACCGGGTTATCGGTAATACCAACGACGCCTACCGGCTGACTATCGATCAGGAAACCGGCATGCGCGGTTACCTGATTACCGGCGATGAAAAATTCCTTTCGCCCTTTGAAGTGGCTCGTCCGCGCATCGCTTCCGAGCTGCAAGCGTTGAAAGAGCTGGTCAAAGACAACCCTGGCCAGGTCGATCGTTTCCGCCGCATCGAAGCCCTGCAGCAACAATGGGCGAAATTTGCTGACGCGGTGATAGAAAGCCGCCGTACCGGCACCGACTATCAGGGCGTGATTTCCAGCGGCCGTGGCAAAGAACTGACTGACGAAATCCGCAAAGGTTTCGACGAAATTATTGCCAACGAGCAGCAGTTGCGCTTCCAGCGCAACAACGAAGCCAATAATACCGTGGTGCTGACCATCGCCTTGTACCTGCTGTTCAGCCTGGCGGTCAGCGGCATTCTGGCGTTTGTTGGCCGCCGGGAACTGTTGGGATTATCGAATAACTATTCGAATTCATTGCTTGAGCAGCAACGTAGTGCCGCACTGATTCAGCAGAAGGCCTGGCTGCGCAATGGCCAGAGCTTGTTGGCCGAGCAAGTGCTGGGGCAAAAGACCCTCTCGCAACTGGGCCAAGCAGTGCTTAGTCAACTGGCCAGCTACCTCGGTGTCAGCGTGGCGGCGTTCTACGTCCGCGACCAAGTCGGCGTGGTGGAACGCGTGGCCACCTTTGGCTTTGCTGCGGACCAGGAAAATACCGAGCAGCGCTTTAGTGGCAACGACAGCATGGTCGGCCAGGCCGTGCAAGAACGCCGCCTGATCCGCCTGGACAACCTGCCGCATGCCTACCTCAGCGTAGCCTCGGGCCTGGGTAGCACCTCGCAGCTAAATATCGTGGTGTTGCCGATCAGCAACGAGAACCAGGTAAACGGCGTGCTGGAGCTGGCGTTTTTGCGCCCGATCACCGACACCGACCTGGAGTTCCTCGAACTGGTCAGCGCCAATATCGGCACCTCCATTGACGCCGCCCATTACCGCCAGCGCCTGCAAGACGTGCTTGCCGAAACCCAGCAACTCAACGAAGAGCTGCAAGTGCAGCAGGAAGAACTGCGCACTGCTAACGAAGAACTCGAAGAGCAATCGCGGGTGCTCAAAGAGTCCCAGGCTCACTTGGAAACCCAGCAGGCCGAACTGGAGCAGACCAACGAACAACTGGCCGAACAGGCCCAGCGCCTGGAGGACCAGCGCGATAAGCTCGACGAGAAAAACAACGCCCTGGGCATTGCCCAGCGCGAGCTGGAAGAGCGCGCCCAGGAACTGCAACGCGCCAGCCTGTACAAGTCTGAATTCCTCGCCAACATGAGCCACGAGCTGCGCACCCCGCTCAACAGCTCGTTGATCCTGGCCAAGCTGTTAGGCGATAACCCCGACGGCAACCTCACCGCCGAGCAAGTGAAGTTTGCCGACTCGATTTACTCCGCCGGCAACGACCTGCTGCTGTTGATTAACGACATTCTCGACATCTCCAAAGTCGAGGCCGGCAAGCTCGACGTGCGCCCGCAAAATATGCCGGTCAACCGCCTGGTGGAAACCTTGCGCACGGTGTTCCAGCCGGTGGCGGGGGAGAAGAGCCTAGGCTTTGCTGTCGAGCTGCAATCCGGGGTGCCCGGCACCCTGTATACCGACCAACAGCGCGTCGAGCAGATCCTGAAAAACCTGCTCTCCAACGCCATCAAGTTCACCGAGCAGGGCCAGGTCACCCTGAGTATTTCTCGCCAGGCCGATGGCCGCGTGGCGTTTGCCGTGACCGATACCGGCATCGGCATTCGCCAAGATCAGCAAGAATACATTTTCGAGGCCTTCCGCCAGGCCGATGGCACCACCAACCGACGCTACGGTGGCACCGGCCTGGGTCTGTCGATTTCCCGCGACCTGGCCACCTTGCTCGGTGGCTCTATCCATGTGGTCAGCGAGCCAGGCAAAGGCAGCACTTTTACCCTGGTACTGCCGCAGGCCTATGAAGAAGTGGTTACCCAGAGCGCCAGCTCTGTCGTGGCGCCAGACCCGGTCGCTGCCGCTATTCAAGCGACGATGCCGGTACCCGTGGCCAGCGGCTTGGCGGCGCCTGTGGTGGCGCAGTTCGCCGATGACCGCGAGCGCATGGACCGTGGCGGGCGCAGCATTTTGGTGATCGAAGACGAACCCAACTTTGCGCAAATCCTTTTCGACCTGGCCCACGAGTTGAAATACAGCTGCCTGGTCGCCCACGGCGCCGACAATGGTCTGGAGCTGGCCGCCACCCATGTGCCGGACGCCATCCTGCTGGATATGCGCCTGCCGGATGCCTCCGGCCTGACCGTGTTGCAACGCCTGAAAGAGAACCCGCTTACCCGGCACATTCCGGTGCACGTCATTTCCGTCGAAGACCGCATGGAAGCCGCCCTGCAACTGGGCGCCATCGGCTACGCGGTCAAGCCCACCACCCGCGAGCACCTCAAAGGGGTGTTCGCCAAGCTTGAAGCCAAGCTGGCGCAGCGGGTCAAACGGGTGCTGCTGGTGGAAGACGACGCCCTGCAGCGCGACAGCATTGCCCGCTTGATTGGTGACGACGACATTGAAATCACCGCCGTTGAATTTGGCGGTCAAGCCCTGGAGCTGCTGCGTAGCAATATCTACGACTGCATGATCATCGACCTCAAGCTGCCGGATATGCGCGGCAACGACCTGCTTAAACGCATGTCGGACGAGGACATCTGCTCCTTCCCGCCAGTAATTGTTTATACCGGTCGCAACCTGACCCGTGATGAAGAAATCGAGCTGATGAAGTACTCACGCTCAATCATCATCAAAGGTGCGCGCTCGCCCGAACGCCTGCTCGATGAAGTGACCCTGTTCCTGCACAAAGTCGAGTCGCAGCTGTCCAGCGAGCGGCAAAACATGCTGAAAACCGCACGTAACCGCGACAAGGTATTTGAAGGCCGGCGCATCCTGCTGGTGGACGACGACGTGCGCAATATCTTCGCCCTTACCAGCGCGCTGGAGCACAAAGGTGCCGTGGTGGAAGTGGCGCGCAACGGTCGCGAAGCCTTGACTAAGCTGGAAGAGGTTGAAGACATCGACCTGGTGCTAATGGACGTGATGATGCCGGAAATGGACGGCTACGAAGCCACCGCGGAAATTCGCAAGAACCCGCGCTGGCGCAAGCTGCCGGTAATTGCCGTGACCGCCAAGGCAATGAAAGATGACCAGGACCGCTGCCTGCAGGCCGGCGCCAATGACTACTTGGCCAAACCGATTGATCTGGACCGGCTGTTCTCGCTGATTCGCGTATGGATGCCCAAACTGGAACGCATTTGATGCCACCTGACCGCGACATAGAGATTGAGCTGCGCCTGCTGATCGAGGCCATCTACCTCAAGTACAACTACGACTTCCGTGACTACAGCGGCGCCTCGTTCAAGCGCCGGGTAAAGCACGCGTTGCAGCAGTTCAATTGCAACACCATCACGGCCTTGCAAGAGCGCATCTTGCATGAGCCCAGCGCCTTTATGCAGCTGCTGCAGTACTTGACCATTCCGGTGAGCGAGATGTTTCGCGACCCCAGCTACTACCTGGCGTTGCGCCAACAAGTGGTGCCGCTGCTGAAAACCTACCCGTCGGTAAAGGTCTGGGTGGCCGGCTGCAGCACCGGCGAAGAAGTGTATTCCCTGGCCATTTTGCTCAAAGAAGAAGGCCTGCTGGAGCGCTCGATTATTTATGCAACGGATATCAACCCACGCTCTCTGGAAAAAGCCGAGCGCGGTATTTTCTCCCTGGAAAATATCCGTACCTACACCGAGAACTACCAGAAAGCCGGTGGCCAGCGGGCGTTCTCCGATTACTACACCGCCGCCTACGAAGGCGCGTTGTTTGATCGGACCCTTTGCGAAAACGTAACTTTTGCCGACCACAGCCTGGCCACCGACAGTGTGTTTTCCGAAACGCAGCTGATCTCCTGCCGCAACGTGCTTATCTACTTCAACAAATCCCTGCAAGACCGCGCCTTTGGCCTGTTTCACGAATCGCTTTGCCACCGCGGCTTTCTCGGTCTGGGTAGCAAGGAAAGCCTAGACTTCTCCAGCTACGCCAAGCGCTTTGAACCCCTGGTAAAACACGAACGGATCTTTCGTAAAGCATGAACACCGCCGCCCTCGACAACCTTCTGCAAACCCGCCTGAGTGCGCTGGAAGCCGTGGTTGTGGGTGCGTCTGCCGGCGGCGTACAAGCCTTGCTGCAGCTATTTGCCGGCTTGGGCGCCGATTTCCGCTTGCCGATTGTCACCGTGTTGCATTTACCCGATGACCGCCGCAGCCAGTTAGCGGAGGTGTTCCAGCAGCGCCTGGGCATGCGCGTAAAGGAAGCCGATGACAAAGAAAGCCTGCAAGGCGGCACGCTGTACTTTGCCGCCTCCGGTTATCACCTGTTAATTGAGCTGGACCGCAGCTTTTCGCTGAGTAGGGAGGAACCGCTGCATTTTTCCCGGCCCTCCATCGACGTTTTATTTGAAACTGCCGCCGATGTTTACGGCACTGCGCTGCTGGGCATTTTGCTCACCGGCGCCAACGAGGACGGCGCAAAAGGATTAGCAACCATCCACCACAGTGGCGGTCTGACCGTCGTGCAAGACCCCAAGGACGCCCAGGTGCCCACCATGCCCGAAGCCGCGCTGGCGCTGCATCGCGCTGATTTTGTGCTACCGCTGCCGGGTATCCAGGCGTTGCTCGCGGAGTTGAATAGAAGCTCATGCTAACCACCATCGAAGCCAAACTACTGATCGTCGACGACCTGCCGGAAAACCTGCTGGCCCTCGACGCCTTGATCCGTGGTCAGGGCCGTCAAGTGTTCCAGGCCAGCTCGGGTGAAGAAGCGCTGGGGCTGCTGTTGCAGCATGAATTCGCTCTGGCCATTCTTGATGTGCAGATGCCCGACATGAACGGCTTTGAACTGGCCGAGCTAATGCGCGGCACAGAAAAGACCAAGCACATCCCCATCGTTTTCGTCAGCGCTGCCGGCCGTGAGATGAACTACGCCTTTACCGGCTACGAAAGCGGTGCCGTCGACTTTTTGCAAAAGCCGCTGGATATCCAAGCGGTACAAAGCAAGGTGACGGTTTTCGTTGAGCTGTTCCGCCAACGCCAGGCCATCAACGAGCAAGTGATCGCCTTGGAAAAAGGCCGCAAGGAACAGGAGATTCTGCTTAGCGAACTGCGCACCGCACAGGACGAACTGCACCGCGCGGTGCGCATGCGTGACGACTTTATGTCCATCGTCTCCCATGAGCTGCGCACGCCGCTTAATGGCCTGGTGCTGGAAACCCAGCTGCGCAAACTGCGCCTGAATAAAGGTGATACGGCGGCCTTCACCGCCGACAAGCTCAAGGCCATGACCGAGCGCGATGAACGCCAGATCAACAGCTTGGTGCGTTTAATCGAAGACATGCTCGACGTGTCGCGCATTCGCACCGGCAAGTTGTCGATTCGCCCCCAGCGCTTCGACCTGGCCGCATTGGTGGGCCGGGTATTGGAAAACTACAGTGCGCAAATCGCCGCGGCCGGCTGCGAAGTGTCCTTAAGCGCGGCTGAGCCGGTAACGGGCCTATGGGACGAATTCCGCATCGAGCAGGTGGTGGTTAACCTGCTGACCAACGCCCTGCGCTACGGTGCGAAAAAGCCGGTTGATCTGCGTGTACGGGCCACCCCCGAGGGCGCCTGCATTGAGGTGCAAGACCACGGCATCGGCATTTCTGCGGAAAACCTGGCGCGCATCTTTCAACAATTTGAGCGCGTATCCTCCAGTGAGGTGACCCAGGGGCTGGGCTTGGGTCTGTTTATCACCGAGCAAATCGTTGCCTCACACCAGGGCACTATCGAAGTGGAAAGTCGCCCTGGGCAGGGGTCGCTGTTTCGCGTTTATTTGCCGCTGGAATCCCACAGCGTCGAAGCCGACTAGATGCCGTTTCGCTTAAGCAGCAAACTGGCGGCAATAAACGGTCGTGCAAAATGCAATCCTGCAAAATGCCCGGTCGTGCAATGTGCAACTAGGCCGCTTCGATTTGTTTTGTAAATTATTGATTTATATAGAGTTTTTTAAATAAATTTGTTGGCACGGCACCTGCAATTTCAGAGATAAGAAATCTGATCTGCGATGGAGTCGCCGCCATGAACACTGTACTGAACCTGCTTAGCGCCGCTGCTGTGGTTATTGCTGGTACGTATGCCGCTGCTACCACCTCCGCGCCTCAGGTGGCTGCCGCCCAGGCGGTGACCAAGGTCACTCACTCGCAAATTCTCAGCAAGCCGCTGACCGAGCCGCAATGGGCAGAAAGCCCGTTTATGCAGCCCGAGCCGCAAATGGCCAGCAACCACACTGCTCCTGTTGGCGACGTATTGCGCGGCGCGCAATGGCAAAACGTCAGCGATGATGCCGAAACCTCCCATGTGCCCAAAGCGGAAAACCAGCGCTGGGTGTTCTGATTGCGCTTTGTTAATTCTGGATACCGACGGACGTCAGGTGCTTTGAGCGCCTGGTTGTCATAAAGGTCGGGTTAGTTTTTGTGAGTCTGAGTTTGAGGATGGAAGCCATGTCTAAAGCCGCGATGGTCCTGTTGGTGCTGGCCTTTGTTTGCTGCGGTGTGGTGTTGTATGCGCCGTTGACCAATATGGTGTGGATCAGTTTGTTAAAGCTGACTACGGGTGTGTTGGTGGGGATGTTTGTGTTGGCGTTGGTGTTTGGGCGGCGGATTAAGTTTGATCCGGTGTTGCGCTAAAGCCTGACGATTCACGGCTTCACGGATGTAGGGTGTGCTGTGCGCACCGGTTCTTGTTCTTGCCTATCAGGCTGTCTTCATTACCGCGTGTGCTGAACGTTCGGTTTCGCGCCTTACGCGCGACTCACTTTTTCCAGTCGCTGAAAAAGTAAGCAAAAAAGCTTGCCCCTACCTTGGGTCTACGCTGCGCTCCGACTTCCCTCGCTACGTCGTTGCTCCAGGGGCACGGCACAACGGGCCTTCCATGGCCCGATGTGCCTCTCGCGGCGTCCCTGCCGCTCCTCCCCTTACTCAACGACTCCACTCGGCCTGCGATGAACGGGGCGGGTAGATCAAGAGCGGATCAAGAGCGGATCAAGAGCGGATCAAGAGCGGATCAAGAGCGGATCAAGAGCGGATCAAGAGCAGATCAAGAGCAGATCAAGAGCAGATCAAGGTCAAGTGCTCCCTCTACCTAGCGCTCTCGCCTAGCCGGCCGCCTTAGCGGAAGAGGGCGGTTTGGCGGAGCTGTTACGGCGAGCACTGATCTGTCCCCCTCGCCCGCGTGCGGGAGAGGGGCTAGGGGCTAGGGGCTAGGGGTGAGGGCTGAGGGCTGCGGCTTGCACAGTTCTTTGCGCTGAGCACTTAAATCGGCAGCGCCATATAAAACTGCGAGCCCTTACCCGGCCGTGAGTACACGCTGATCCGCCCGCCGTGCAGTTGCACGATCTCTTTGCATAACGCCAAGCCCAATCCAGCGCCGCCTTTGCGTTTACCGATTTGCACAAACGGTTCAAATATCCGGGCTTGCTGGCTGAAGTCGATGCCTTCGCCGTAGTCCTGCACGCTGATGATCAACCTTTCACCATGGCGGCGCGCTTGGACCTGAATTTCGCTGCCGCTAATGCTGTGGCGTAGGGCGTTGCCGATCAGATTGTCGAGCACCCGTTCGATCTGCTGGCGGTCGATGTTTACTTGGTTTAGCGGTTCGAGCATTTCCACGACGATGTTGATCTCGCGCTCGCCCGCTTTTTGTGCGAAGCGTTGCTGGGTTTGGCTGATGAGCTCGTGCAGGTCGCACGGTGCGCGTTCGAGCTTTTGCAGGCCGTTTTGGTAGCGCGAGAAGTTCAGTAGGTCGGTGATCAGTTGCACCAGGCGCGCCATTTCTTCGTCAACCGTGCGAATCAGATCAGCTTCGCGCGATTCGGCAGAAAACTTCAGCCGCTCTTGCAGCAGGCTAAAGGCCATGTGCATGCCAGTAACGGGTGTGCGCAGTTCGTGGGAGGCACGCAGCACGAATTCCATACGGATGCGTTCGAAAGCGCGCTGTTCAGTTACGTCGCGCAGCACCATCACCGCACCCACGGTACGGCCGTCAACATGGTGCACCGGGGTTAGCGCCCAGGCCAGCAGGCGCTTTTCTCCGGCGGTTTCAATCAGCAGGTCTTCGGGTATCTGTTCTAACTGCCTGCCGCTGAGTACCAGCAGCACCGCTTCATCCAGTTCCGGACGATTGATCACCGCGCCCAAGCTTTTACCCGGTAGCTCGTGCTCCCAATACAGTTGGCGGATGGCCACCGGGTTGGCGTGTTCGATATGGCCGTGTTCGTCGATGATCACCAGGCCGTCGTCAATGCTGTCGAGCACGGCTTGCAAGCGTTTCTGGCTGGCGACCAGCGCTTCTACGTTCGTTTCTTTGAGCTGGCGCAGCGCGTCGGCCATTACGCCGAAGCGGTTACTTAGCAGGGCCATTTCACTAACCGAAGACACCGGCAAGACCACGTCAAAATCGCCCTGGCCAATTTTGTCAGCGGCCTTGGCCAGCGCTTCAATGGGAGCGCCAAAACGGCGGGCAATGCTCTGTGCGGTCAGTAGCCCGATCAGCAACACGGCGACGCCGAGCAGGCTCAGCAGCAAGGCAATCAATTTGGCCCGGTCGCGTGCCTGGGCCTCGGCCATGCTCACTTTGTTGATGGCCGCTTGCTGCACGTCAAGCATCTGCTTGCGCACCAAGTTGAAGGCTTGGCTGACGTTGTTGTCGTTATTGAAGCCTCCGCTGCTAGGGTTGGCCTGATTGAGCATGCTGAGAAAATCGCTGTACGCCTTATCGACCCGCTCGAAGCCCTCGCGGTCGTCACGGTTTTCCAGGTCCATGCTTTCTTCCAGCAAGCTGCGGAATTTCGCCTGCGAAGCACGCAGCGCCTCAATATCCGGTTTTTCCCGCAGCATGATGGTCAGTTGGTCGCCAAAGCTGGTGCGCAGGCGTTGGCCGAGGTCGATGGTGGCAAAGCTGTTTTGAATCAGGCCTTCCTGGGTCTGGGCCATACGCAACACGCTGACCACGCCCAATAACAGCCCCAGCAGCGCCACCGTAATCAGCGCTGAGAAGCTCAGAAAGAACCGCGTTCGCAGGGTCATGGCGGGCTTCATAGGTTGTACTGTTTGCGTTTGCGGTACAGCGTTGAGGCGTCGATGCCCAGTGTTTTTGCCGCTTGGTCAAGGGTGTCGCTGGTGGCCAATACGGCGGCGATATGGGCTTTTTCCAGCTCTTCCAGGCTCAGGTCCGCGCCCACCCGCGGGGCATTGCTGCTGGTTGGCGCGACTAGGCCTAAGTGGCTGACGTCGACGATCTCCTGCGGGCAGATAATGCTTGCCCGTTCAATCACGTTGCGCAGTTCGCGGATGTTGCCCGGCCATTGGTAGTCCAGCAGCGCCGTGCGCGCCTCGTCGCTAAAGGCGCGGCCAGGGCGGGCGTAATCTTTAACAAAGCGGGCGAGAAAGCGCTCCGCCAGCATCAGCACGTCGTCGGCGCGTTCACGCAGCGGCGGCAGTTTTAGGGTGATTACGTTAAGGCGATACAGCAGGTCTTCGCGGAACTTGCCTTCGCGCACCATGGCGTCCAGGTCCAGGTTGGTCGCGGCGACAATGCGCACGTCGGCGCGGCGGGTCACCGGGTCGCCGACCCGCTCGTATTCCTTGTCCTGAATAAAGCGCAGCAGCTTGGGTTGCAGGCTGAGCGGGAAGTCGCCGATCTCATCAAGAAACAGGGTGCCGCCGTCAGCCTGGCTAACCCGGCCCAAGGTGCTTTCACTGGCGCCGGTAAATGCGCCGCGGCTATGGCCGAACAGCTCGCTTTCCATTAGCTCAGCAGTGAGCGAGGGGCAGTTAATGGTGACCGAGCCTTTCTTCGAGCGCAGGCTCCAGCCGTGAATCGCACGGGCTAGCTCGCCCTTACCGGTGCCCGACTCACCGAGAATCAGAATGTTGGCGTCGGTGCCGGCCACCTGCCGCGCCGTTTCCAGCACCGCCATCATGGTGGGGCTGTGGGAATTAAGGTCGTCGCTGGGTTTGCGGGTCTGGCCTTCCAACTGCTCAACACGTGCGGCCAGTTGGCGAATTTCCAATTGCTTGGAAGCGGCCATGCGCAGTTGGTCGGGGCTGCATGGCTTGACCAAGTAATCGCTGGCGCCGGCCTGCATAGCATCTACCGCAGTGTCGATGGCCGAGTGCGCAGTGACGATGATCACGCGCATCCATGGCGCTTGCAGGCGCATCTGCGCCAGCACTTCCAGGCCGTTGTCCTCGCCCAGGCGCAGGTCGAGCAAACACAGGTCGAAAACCTGGCGTTGCAGCAGCGTATCGGCCTGCATGGCGCTGGTGGCGGTGGCCACGGTATAGCCCTCGTCCTCCAAACAATAACGGAAGGTGCGCAGAATTGCCGACTCGTCGTCGACCAACAAAATACGGCCACTTTTTGGGCTGGAGGCTTCCATGTTTGTTCTCAAGATCGGTTGCAGTGAGCGTTAGTCACGGAAAGTACAGGCAAGTTCGTGCAACTTGCACGGTGGATTTGCAGCCATCCTGCAAGCTGCATGGCCAGACCTGTCGGTCACAACATATAACATGTTGTTTTTAAACGAATAAATAACTTTTAAAAAGCTGGCACAGCGCTTGCGATATCCCTCTCAACGAGGCCAAGAACGGCCCAAGACAAAGAGAGAGGAACCATCATGAGCAATCGCACTAGTCAACTGAACGAACTGATCGAAATCACCCGTGACGGCCAACGCTTCTACGAGCACGCCATCACCGAAGTCAAAGACCCAGCACTGCAAGCGCTGTTTCGCGACATGTCGCAAGCCAAGATCCAAGTGATCCAAGCGCTGGCCGTGAAAGTCGCCGCCAACCACGACACCCCCGCTCAGGGCGGCACCGTGATCGGCAAATTGCGCCAGGTTTATGCCGACACCAAAGCCAGCATGACCAAAGACGAAGGCGCCGCCTATGTGGCTGAACTGGAAGACACCGAAGACCGCATCCTGCACGCCTTCGAAGACGCCATGGAAGATGCGGACCCGGACGTCCGTGCGGCGCTGGCAGTAGAAATGCCAAAAGTGCGCGCTTGCCACGACCGTATGCGCGACCTGAAACACAGCCTGGGCAAGTAAGGATTCAAGCCTGCGCAGGGCTAGGGATAGCCCGCGCCGCAGCCGCAACGCTCGTTGCCAAGAGCGACCTGGCCGCAGCCGCAGCAGGTTTTGTTTTCACTAAGCAACACGGCAATTTTTTCCGTATTTCAGCAGTAGCCAAGGAACCTGAACCAAGGCCAATGCCGGTGGTTCCAAACCAGTAAGGGTTCCGGACAAACAGGGTTTCGAACCCTAATCAAATGTAAGGAGAGACATCATGTTGAGTTGGGCAATTACCTTTCTGATCATCGCCATCGTCGCAGCAGTGTTGGGCTTTGGTGGTATTGCGGGCACCGCAACCGGCATCGCGAAAATTCTCTTTGTCGTGTTCCTGGTGATGTTTGTTGTATCGCTGATCTTCGGCCGTCGCGGTCGAGTCTGACGTTACCCAGCAACACCCAAAAACGCCCTCAGCAGAGGGCGTTTTTTTTAAGCAGCTTTTAGTTAACCGCCAGCGCAAGCGCGGGGCCAACATAACAACGCGCATTAACGTGCTTTTTGACAGCGGGTTGCATCGGTACATATTGCGATGTCGAAGTCGTCGCTAGCGCCCATACAATTTTTACTCCTCGACAGTATTTGCACCGGAAGTTGTTGTGCCAGCGCTCTGTCGAGGATGCGCAAACGATCTGTCCAGCGGTACGTGGGGGTTGGGCCACCTGGCCCCATTTCAATCATCGGCCCCAGGCCCTGAACCTGTAAGTAGGTGCTGTAATCGCCGGGCATTTGTTCAGTTGCGATTCGTAAGGCGCCTTCGTTGGCCCAGGCATAGTCCATCGCTTGAATCTTCCCTTGGCCACACACCACTAAGGCTGAGGCCGTATTGCTGAACAGGAGTGCCAGCGTTGCCGACGCAAACGTGGTTTTTATCAGTTTCATAAGACCTCCCAATGATCTCTCTTGGCGCACCCCTGCCACCGTGCAGAGCGCCGGTGGGGGATGGGTTGTTTTTCGGCTTGCGAGCCGCGTTCTGGGGTTTCGCGCTGCGTTTCCCAGAGCGACAAAACTCGCATACGCGCTGGTGCATGGCTGTCGCCTAGCACCGGCCAAGGCGTAGGACCGGCCTTCTGTGCGGCTGGCAAAGGCGCAGGCCACTAGCGGTTTTTAGGTAGAGTTGCGACGGATACTGCGGCCAACTTATTGCTCGGCCAGGGCTGCCGGCACGGGCGCGGTACCAAGCACAGAACGCCCTCCGTAGAGGGCGCTTTTGTCCGGGGAGGGGTAAACGTTACGGCTTGAAGTTGCGTGCATCCTTGGCCCAGGTGTCCAACACCGGCGCCAAGTCTTTCACCGTTAACTGCGTGCTGTTGTTCTCCAACTGCAAACCGGTGCCTTTGCGCACCACCTCGGCCACCGGTTGGCTGGTTGCGCCATCGAGCGCTTGCAGCTCGACATAAATATTGGTGTCTTTGTCGCGCGTTCCTGCCGCCGTACTAGCGGCTGCTACGGCCAAGGCGATGGGCACGACTTCGTAAAACTTCAGGCCCTCGGCAGAGGTATCCACTGCGGTAATGGCGGAACGAATGACCAGGGTGTCCGCGTTGGCTTGGCTCACCACCGTCATGCGCCCAGCCAACTCTCGCTTCATGGCCTGTTGCAGGTAGTTGGAGACATCGTTGAGGGTTTTCTGGCTCACCTGATCGCTAGGCTTTGGCTTGGGGTAGAACTGCGGTTGCTCCACCAACACCGAGTTGTACTTGCCAAGGTCCAGCCCTGGCTTCACCCAGCGCATCACCGGCGCGCCGCTGGCCGAGGTAGCGGGTTTAAGAATCGAGTAGTCCGACAGAAAACCGGAATATTGCTCTGGCTTGGTGGTGGAACTGGAACAGCCGGCAACTAGCAGGCTGGAGGTCAGGGCAAAGGTGGCAAGCAGCTGTTTAGTCATCCTTGAAGCTCCCGAAGTGGGTGGTGGAATCGGCTGGTTCTAACCACAGCGGTTTCAGCCTAGCCGAGAATTCTCAGCCTGCTGCGTGGCGCAATGGCCCTGGCGAAAACGCCGTGCTTTCTGGCAAAGCACCGCCGCGCACCGCTATCATCCGCGGCACATCTGGGGGACACACCATGCTCAACGGCCTGTGGCTGAGTTTTTTTGTAATAGCCGCCGTCTCGGCATTGGCGCAGTGGTTGTTTGGCGGCAATGCCGGCATCTTTGCCGCGATGGTGGAAAGCTTGTTCGCCATGGCCAAGCTGTCAGTAGAGGTGATGGTGTTGCTGTTTGGCACCCTGACCTTGTGGCTGGGCTTTCTACGGATTGCCGAAAAAGCCGGCCTGGTCGACATGCTCGCGCGCCTGCTCGGCCCACTGTTTGCCCGCCTGATGCCCGGTGTGCCGCGCGGCCACCCGGCGCTGGGTCTGGTCACCCTGAGTTTTACCGCCAACGGTCTGGGCCTGGACAACGCCGCCACGCCGATCGGCTTGAAAGCCATGAAGGCCCTGCAAGAACTCAACCCGAGCACCACCGAAGCCAGCAACGCGCAAATTCTGTTTATGGTGATGAACGCCTCGTCATTTGTGCTGCTGCCGGTGTCCATTTTTATGTACCGCGCTCAGGCTGGCGCGGCGGAACCGGCGCTGGTGTTTCTGCCGATTCTGCTGGCCAACGCCATTTCCAGTTTTAGCGCCTTGCTCGCCGTTGCCTTTATGCAACGGCTGAAACTCACCGACCCGGTGGTGCTTGCCTGGTTTGGCGGCGCGGCACTGTTGCTCGGCGCGTTTATGACCGTACTGGCTGGCTTGTCGGCTACAGCGCTGACAGCGCTGTCCTCGTTGCTCGGCAACCTCACCCTGTTCGGGCTGATTCTGAGCTTTGTGATCATGGGCGCGATCAAGCGCGTGCCGGTATACGAAACCTTTGTTGAGGGCGCTAAAGAAGGCTTCGAGGTGGCGAAAAATCTGCTGCCGTTTCTGGTCGCCATGCTCTGCGCCGTCGGCGTATTGCGCGCCTCGGGGGCCCTGGACGTATTGCTCGGCGGCATTCGCTGGTGCGTTGAAGGTCTGGGTTGGGACAGCCGCTTTGTCGAAGCGCTGCCCACCGGCCTGGTCAAGCCGTTCTCCGGTAGCGCGGCGCGGGCCATGCTGATCGAAACCATGCAGAGCCAGGGTGTCGACAGCTTTCCAGCGCTGGTGGCAGCCACCATGCAAGGCAGTACCGAAACCACTTTTTATGTGTTGGCCGTTTACTTTGGCTCCGTGGGCCTGCAACGGGCGCGGCATGCCGTGGGCTGTGCGTTGTTTGCCGACTTTGTTGGCGTGGTGGCCTCCATTGGCGTGTGCTACTGGTTCTTTGGCTAAAACCGGGGTGGCCCTGGTGGGCTTCGCCGCAGGCTCAACCCGACCTACGGCTGTGCTGAGTAGGGTGTGCTGTGCGCACCAGAGCGGTCTCCGGTAGAACGCTTGGTGCGCAGCGCACCCTACGGCGTCACCTCAAACCTCAGCACCCCAATCACCTGCCCATCCTCCGTCAGCACCCGCACTTCCCAATCGCCCTCAACCTCTTGCGGGAAGTTTTGCTTGTGGGTCCACGAGCGATAACCCTTGTCCCGCCCGCCGCTGATGTCCAAGGCAATCTTGTCCAGGTCTTCGCCATTACGCCGCCACACGTGGTAAATGCGCTCGGCCAAGCCACGCGGCGCGTTGATCGCGGTATAGGCATACAAGCCCTTGGTGCGCAGGTCGTTGGCGGTCATGGTGGTCAGGCTGTCGCCGGGGGAGCGGTTGAAGTCATCCAGTTCGGTGGTTACCGCCACCTCCGTCAGCCATAAGGTAGCTGGCGGCACCCAGGAGCGCGCCAGCCAACCGACGCCGCCCAAGGCTAGCGTCAACCCAATCAACGCTAAGCCCCGCCACCAGCGTTGCACCGGAAAGGTCACCAACAAGCTGGGGAACGACAGCAGCACCGCCGTGCCCAGGGCCAGCTTGTAACTCTGCGCGGTGGTCAGGTGCAGAATGATCGGCAGCGCCGTCAGCAACGCGGCGAACAGCGTCAACGTGTGCATCGCCAAGTACAACCAGCGCCGTGGCGCCAGCCACTTGTTGTAGATCGGGTCGATGATGCTCACCAGCCCGGCGCAGGCCAGCAGCCCGGTAAACAGCAGCTGGCCGCTGTTCCAGGTGGTGGTGATGATAAAAAACGGCAGCACGAAAAACAGGCTTTCCTGGTGAATCATCTGCGTCAGGTAACGCACCAGCGGTTGCGGTAATTCGCGTTTGAACAGCCGGGCAAACACCCGCGCCACCAGGCTTTCCAAGGTCAACCATAGCCAGCTCACCAGCAGCATCACCGCAATCGGCGTGGCCAACCGCGCCTGGCGGTCGACCAAAACAAAACTGAGCACCCCGGAAATAAAACCAAACGCCGCCACCACGCCTGGGTAGCGTTGCAGCAGGGCGATCAGGGCAAGGGCGCGGGTTTTCCAGATAAGCATCAAGGTGGCAAGTCGGCAGATGAAAAGGAGGTGCGCAGGATACGGGCGGACAATGCGGGGGTCCATGACGTCGGCGCTTAAAGTAGGAGTGTGCGCGCGCAGGTTCGGTTTCAGATTTCAGCGGACTACGATCAACGCACGCCGCTCAGTCCCCTCGCCCCAGCGGGGAGAGGGCTAGGGTGAGGGGAGGGCTCTTACATCGTGCGCAGCCCGACCCTCTCCCCCAGCCCCTCTCCCGCAAGCGGGCGAGGGGCGCTAAATGGCGCCACTGGCCACCAGCCCTGGCGGCCTATGCCACTGTTGCCCCTCGCCCTGCGCACGTACAGTGCAGCGGGCTAAAACAACAATAAAAGGCCCGTTTTATGAACTACGACGCGAGCTCTCAACTGATACTCGGCTTGGTGCTGGCAACGCTGATCTTCGGCGTATCGCTGGAACTGCGCCTCGACCAATTCCGCGCCGTATTGCGCCACCCGCAACCGGTACTCGCCGGCATGCTCGGCCAATGCCTGCTGCTGCCCTGGCTGACCTTGTTGGTCACCTTAATGGTCGACCTTAACCCTGGCCTGGAACTGGGTCTGCTACTCGTTGCCTGCTGCCCTGGCGGTAACCTGTCCAATGTCATGACGCACCTGGCCCGCGGCAACACCGCGCTGTCCATGAGCATGACCGCGCTCTCCAGTCTGCTCGCCCTGGTGCTGCTGCCGCTTAACTTTGCCCTCACCAGTTCTGCCAACCCCGAAGCCAGCGCCTACCTGGCCGAACGCCTAAGCACCCTGCACGTCGACCACGTCAGCATTTTGCTCAGCCTGCTGTGGCTACTCGGCCTGCCGCTGGCGCTGGGCATGCTGGTGGGCAACCTCTGGCCACAATTCGCCGAACGCATCATGCCGTGGTTCAAACGCTTCGCCCTGCTGGCGTTTGCCTTCTTTGTGCTTGGCGCCATGGCCAACAACTGGAAGCTGTTTACCGCCTCCTTGGGCCTGGTATTCATCATCGTCGTGCTGCACAACGCCAGCGCCATTGTTATCGGCTGGCTGATGGCCAAACTGGCCCGGCAACGCGGCGCCAACCTGCGCGCCATGGTCATCGAAATTTCCATGCACAACTCCGGGCTGGCCCTGGGGCTGATCTTTTCCCAATTCGGTGGCGAGCCGAATATGGCCCTGGTCGCCGCGCTATGGGGCACCTGGCATTTGGTCAGCGGCCTGCTGCTGGTGCTGTTCTGGCGCAATCGCCCGTTGGCAGTGGTCGGCGCAGAAGAGGAGGCGCAAACATGCGCGTCCTGATCACCGGCGCGGCCGGTTTTATTGGCCAGCAACTGCTCAACGAACTGGCCAGCCAACACCCTAAGTGGACCCTGATCGCCGCCGACATCCGCGCGCAAAGCGAGCAAGGCGCGAAACCAAACGTCGAGCCCGTGCTGCTCGACATCAGCCGACACAACCAAGTGCTCGACTGCGTCGCCGCCTGGAAGCCCGACGCCATCGTGCACCTGGCCTCGGTCGTGACCCCGCCCAGCAGCATGAGCGACGCCCAGTTGCATGCCATTGACGTTGGCGGCACGCGCTCCATCGTTGAAGCGGCGCTGGCCAACAACGTGCAACACCTGATCGTCACCAGCTCTGGCGCCGCCTACGGCTACTACCCGGAAAACGCCGAATGGATCGACGAAAACGACCCCCTGCGCGGCCACGACCACTTCGCCTACGCCAAACACAAACGTGAAGTGGAAGTGCTGCTGGCCAACACCCGCCGTCACCACCCCGAACTCAAACAACTGGTGCTGCGCCCCGGCACCATCCTCGGCGAACGGGTGAACAACCAGATCACCGACATGTTTAAAAAACGCAGCGTGCTGGGCATCAAAGGCAGCGACAGCCGCTTCGTGTTTATCTGGGATCAGGATGTGGTCGCCATCATCCGCCAAGGCCTGGAAAGCGGCGCCCACGGCATCTACAACCTGGCTGGCGACGGGGCCCTGAGCCTGCAAGAAATCGCCGCCATCCTCGGCAAACCCTACCGCCCGCTGCCTGCCGGCTTAATCAGCGGCGCCTTGCGCCTGCTCAAACCACTCGGCCTCAGCCAATACGGCCCCGAACAACTCGACTTCCTGCGCTACCGCCCCGTACTCAACAACCGCCGCCTTAAAGAAGAATTCGGCTACCAACCGCGCTACACCAGCCGCGAAGCGTTTATGGCGTTTGTGCACGCGCGAAAGGGCTAAATGAACGTCGTAGGGCTGCCCCGTAGGGTGTGCTGTGCGCACCGAGCGATTGTCGCCGGCCATGGTGCGCACAGCACACCCTACGGTCGTTTCGATAGCGATTTGTACGCCGTTGCCTTCGCCTCTGCCCGCCGCAGCCGACAGAAACGCCCCCATGCCCCGGCCTACAGTTCGCCATCGCTGAATGTTCAGCGATCCGGTTTGGTCGCTGGGAACTAAGGGCGCGAAAGCGCCGGTCATGAGACGTTGGCGCTTTCACGTCTATCGTTTTATGGCAGCTGTACGCGGGACACCTTCGGGTGTGCCGGTTCCTTAGTTCTCGGTCGACCAACCCGCGTGCAGTTGCCTCCTTTCATGAGTGGTCGATTGATTGGAGGCTTCATTGAACTAAGGAGAGTACGTATGAAAGAAACAACTGCCGTAACCACCCGCCAACATTTCTGCAAACCCGACAGCGCCGCGCTGTTATCCGTCAACCCGGGCGTACCCATCGAAGACGCCCTCGAACTGGCCGCCAATCTCATGCTCTACGTGGAACGCCTCACCGCCGCCGACGCCTTTATCGACAAAACCCACGAAGCGGCCGTCGTCCAACACCTCAGCGAACTGGCCAAGGCACTGGTAAAAGCCTGCCAGAACGGTGCGAGTGAAGCAGGCCAAGCCGCGTCATAAGCAGCTCGCCTTGCGTGCAGAGAAGGGGGCTTCGTCCCCCTTTTTCAACAAAAGAGATCCCAGCAGTTGCCCACATCCTGCGCCTTTCAGGCCGCTGGCTATCTGAAGACTTTACTGAGCGGAGGGTGGCTGACCGACGCCAGGAACTGTTGGCGGGCTCATGGTCGCACCTGTGGCGATAGCGTCCAAAACCCAGTCGCTGCCTTCGTCTTTATGAAGACGGAGATAAACAGGCCCCGATAACCGCTCTCCCTCGACGTGGGACTTAATCAAGACCTTTTCCGTGCCGCCCCTTAGCGAGTAGCTCATTCCGGTAAAGGACATGGAGGCAGCGCGGACGTTTCCGTATTTCTTGGCCACCTCAGGCGACGACGCGATGGCCTGTTGACCGAAAATCCATGCATCGCCGTTCTTCACATAAAAATAAATCGATGTGTAAAACCCAAGGCCAACCACAAGAGCGATGCCGGCAACCGCCACCATCTTTTTTAGAAATCGGGCATTGCGCTGTTTAACCGTTGACTGCCTCAAAGCCGCTCCCCCACCCGCCGCATCACACACATTTCCTCCACCCCAGCCACCGTCGGCTTCACCAACACAATGTCTTTGGCCCAATTAGCCGGGTCGAGCAGCAGGTAGGTGTGCCCGCCCTCAAACAGCACCGTGGCGTGCTGATACACAAAAGCCAGAATGCCCTTGGCCCGCGCCTCATCCGGCGCATGCGGATCAAACGGCACGCTGAGAATGCCCGCCTGCTCGCGCGCCAACGCGCTGCCGTCGAAGAAATGGTTGTCCTGCTCCAGGCGATACACCGTGCTGACCCGGCCGCTGTTATCCAAATCAAAGGTCGCCTGCTCCACTACGCCGCGTGTGGACAGGGTGACGTCATCACCTTCGCTCTGCCGCGCCACCGCTTTTTCCGTCCACACCGGGGTTTGCACACCCGCAGGCACCCGCAACGGATAGCGCGTATTGGCCGCCACCAAAAGCTCACACAGCGGCTTCACCGCCGCATTGCTGCTTACCAAACTAAGCGAGCCCAACACGGGCTGTGGGCTGCTCTTGGTTGGAAACTCCTCGCCATCAATCGGCGTATCGGCGTTAAAGCTGATGCGCTTGCAGCCCTCGCCAGCGGCCTGCCCAGGCGCATCATCAAGCAACGAAGACTGCGCCGCCGCGGGCAGCAAGCAGTACTCAGCCCCGTCAGGCTTAATACTCATGGACTTCAACAGCGGCTCGTTACAGGTTTCCGCGTAGGCCAAGCCAGACACCCGCTTGCGTTGCTCCACCCACACACTCAAGCGCGTCTCCGGCGCCGCACCACAGCGGCCATACGCCTGCGCTGGTGAGCCATTGCCAGCCTTCACCCGAATGGTTTGCCCCGTGGCCAGCGGGCAGTCCGCCCAGGCACTTTGCAGCGTGCCACGGCCCTCCAGCGTATTGGCCAGAATGCTCATTGGCAGATTCGGATCGGGGAACACCAACTGCACGTTGTCGGCATTACACGTCATCAGCACCTGATTGAAATACACCGAAGCGCCAGTGCTTAACCGCAGCGAATAGTCCCCCGGTTTCTCCTCGCCCTCAGCAGCCGGCAACGCCGCCAACCGCTGCTGATACTGCTGCAACAAGCAGGCATTCAGCGGCACGGTGCTGCAGGTTTGATTGCGTGTTTTCAGCCACGCGCGCTGCGCGGTACTGAGAGCATCACGAGCAGCCGGTTGTGCCTCAAGCGCCGCCCGATAACGCGCCGCCAACTGCATATCGGCTTCGCCCAACAACGGATCGAAACAGATCACGCGCTCCACCGCGCTGAGTTTGCCGGTGCAAAGAAAGCTGGGGCCGGCTTGGGCGGGCATAGCGATGTACAGCAGCGGGATCAGAGCCAGTAAGGCGGGCGAGAGCTTCCTACTCATTGGACGTGGTTCCTGTATGGGCCTCAGTTCGAGGTTTGGCGAATTTGACGAGGCTCTTGAACACGCCCTCGATTTGCTGCGCGCGCCAGTCGGGCAGAGCAAACAGTAGAACAAACCTCCGCGGCCTAAGGCGAGCGGGTCGCCAGTCTTAGCAAGAGATAAAGGCGAATCGGCATTAGCCTTGGCCGTACGCGTCCGCGATGCTGCACGGCGGCTATATTGATTGAACTAGCCAAACTGCCGGGGCAAACATGGACGCCAGCGAAAACGCACAAGCGGTAGATGTCAGTACCTATGTTCACATCGAACTGAAGAACACCACTAAGTTCTTCATGGAAATGTACCAAGGCGGGAAGCCACCCTCGGTTGCGACGCGACGTGCATTCCAGCTTTCAAGCGTTCTCAGCAGCGAGCGACAAGGCGCCGTTGATGTATTGCTGTCTGACACGGATGCGGGAGACGAACTCTACGGTCTTTTTCCCTATCGCCTCACGCTGAACTTCCGCAAGACAGGTGGCGAGTACGGTCAGGTCGATCTGAGACTAGTGGTGAGGAATCTCCTGCCAGGTGACCAACTCGTTGTTCGTGGCTCCGATGGTGTTGTTCCCGCACATCTGATTATCAACATACAAAACCGCATGGGCTGGAACAAAGTGCTTGATACCAACATCGGCAATCAACCTCAGTATTTCGATCTGAACTGGAAGACGCCGTAGGTGAAAAGGGCAGCGCAACAAAGGGGGGGCAGATTTATTGATCGACTCTAAATTAGAGTAGTTAAATAAATCCGTCCCCTTTTCGATTTTTCGGTAAAAATTAGAGCAGTTAAATCCGTTTGCTTTTAGCTCTGCTATTTAAGGTTAAACATAGAGCATAGATTTTTATAACTAACCTCTGGAAATGTAGTACACCTCCATCCTTCTATCTTCTTTTCCTCGAACAGCACGGAAAATTTCCGATGCTTACTTATCAAAAGAACAGAGTTTTCTGAAATAATTACATCGTCTATATTGTCATTTTGCTTGATGCGCTTAAACAATGAAATCCGATCCATTTCGGTGTGGGAGCGAAAATATTCCTCAGCCATTGCTTTGCTCTCTATAAACGAGTACGTCACCCCGTCCACGTTTCTTCTGTCGGGTATTAGTCCTATAAAGAAAGTAGAAGCAAATAAGAGACTCGCCAAAATAGAAATACACAGTACCCAAAATATAATTTTTTTCATATTTATCACTCGTGGCAGTCTACGTCTGGATCAAATCCAACTTTTCTTCTGCACTGATCTACTAGACTTTTGAAGTCACTTATCGCCTCTGGATGATCCCAAGTTATTTGTTCAGCTGAAGTTTGTGCGTTGCTGCTACTTCCGCCAGTTACATTCTCTTGAACTTTGTCAATTGTGTGTTCTATAAGGTTTTGATTTTGGTGTGCATTTTCATGGAATCCAGTTATGACAAGATCAATGGATTGGCCTTTTTGAGTTACGCTGCCTGAGTACTGCTCGGGCTGGCCAGGGTTTGTGTGGATAACCACAGGTCCGCCGAACCTGTTATGCCCAAGCCCCCGCGTTGCACTTGGGTCAGTGACTACATCACCAGGTCCAACATCTGGACCTTCGCCATATTTGTTGATTATTTGTCTAAGAGCCCATAGCTCACATTGGGTGATCAAGCCGGTAGGATCTGCATAGCGCAGAGGATTTCCCCTCACATATCCGTAAGTGTTCAGCCCGGCTCGGAGCCCAATCGGATCACTCTGCACATACCGCCCTTTATCCGGATCGTAGTCCCTAAAGTAGTTGTAGTTCAGGTTGCTATACGCCTCGAATATCTGCCCCGGAAACCGTAGCGGAATATCCACCACTACGCCGTCGCCATCCACATCACCAATCGGGTTGCCGAGCCCGAACGCATCGCTGTCCCATTTCCACAGCAAAGTCTGGGCTTGGTTGGTGGCTAGGCGCGGGGTGTTGAGGTGGTCGCTGTGCAAGTAGTACTGGCTAGTGCCGGTGACCGCCCCCGTGCCGGTGTTGTATTTGAATTCAACTTCCGCCAACGGCATGCCATCGAGCCAGATCCAGTACAACGCGGAGGTCTTTTTGCCCAGGTTGTTGTAGCGCACTTGGCCAAGTAGTTGCCCGTCCTGGCCATACAAATGGGTAACAGTGAAGTCCAGCACTGTGCCGAGATAGGCGCGTTTGATGGTGCGTTGGCCCAGGGCGTTGTAGGCGAAATCGGCATACAGCGCTGTGGGGTTGAGCACTTGGCTTAGGCGCCCTTGCTCGTCGTACACATGCACGCGGCTCGAGCTGCGCTGCAGGGAGTTACCGGTGGCATCCATCACCACGGGAATGTTGGCGTCTTTGGTCATACGGTTGCTGTCGGTGGCGTAATACAGCAGTTGGGTGGAGCTTTGTACTTCAACGCCGTTAGTGGTGGTGTAGCCATAGCGCGATTTGCGGTTGCCGGTGGCGTCGTAGGCGTAGGTTTTACGGCGCGTGGCGGTTTGTTCTTGGGTCAGCCGGTCGAGGGCGTCGTAGTTGTAGTTGGCCGGGCCAAACAGGCTGTTTGCATGGCTTTTGATATTGCCGTTGGCGTCGAAGCTGTAGGTGCTTTGCCAGGAGCCGACGTTTTGTTGCGTGAGTTGATAATCCTGGTCGTATTGGCGAGTGAGCTGAATGCCATTGCCCCAGGTCAGGCTTTTGAGCGGGCCGAATGGCAGGTAGCTGATGTTGCTGGCAATGGTGGTGGGCGTTTGGTTGCCAATGGCAAGGCTAACCCCGGTGACCTGGCCGGCGGCGTTGCGCGGGTAAGTCACTATGAAGCCGGGGTAGCCAATTCCGCTTAAACGGTTGGCGCCGTCGTAGCTGTAGGCGAGGTTTTCGTAGCGGTCTACGTTGCTGACTTTGACTGAGCGCGACTGGCTAACCAGATTGCCACGGTCGTCGTACATAAAGCCGATTAGGCCGGATGAGTCCAACAGCGCGGTGAGATGGCCGATGCCTTTGTTGCCCTCGGCGGTCATGTCGTAGGCGTAGGTGACGTCCAGCGCCGGCTTGGCTGGGTAGCGGCGTGCGGTCAGGCGGTTTAATGCATCGTAGGCGTAAGTCGTAACCACGCCGCGGGCGTCGGTTTTCTGCGTGACGTTGCCGGCCGCGTCGTGGGTAAAGGTGCTGGTCCCGGTGTCGGGGCTGATCTGTTGAGTCAGGTTGCCGAGGCCGTCGTATTGATAGCGCGTGGTGACGCCGCGCGGGTCTTGGACTTTGGTCAGGTTGTCTTGGGCGTCGTATTCGTAGCCGGTGATGCCGTTTAACGGGTCGGTGTTTTTCACCAGACGGTTAAGGGCGTCGTAGGCTTGGTTGTTGGCGTTGTTATTGGGGTTGGTGTTGACCGTGGGGTTGTCGTTTAAGTCGTATTGCTGGCGATTGTTCTGGCCGGCAGCGCCGACGGAGCGAAGCAAACGACCGAGTTCGTCGTAGACCCATTGGTGTTGTTGGGTGAGGTTATTGCTGGCGTCTTTTAGGCGCTGGGCGGTGCGGTTGCCCATGGCGTCGAGGTCGTATTCGACCTTGTCGCCGAGGTTGTTAGTGACGGCGACCAAACGGCGGGCATCGTCCCAAGTGTAGGTCAGGGAGCTGCCGTCGCCTTGGGTCAGTTGCGTGATATCGCCGACGGCGTTGTAGGCGTAGGTGGTGGTAAAGCCACCACGGGTTACGCCGCTCAACCAGCCTTGCGGCGTGTAGGTCAGGGTGCTGACCACGCCGTTGGGGTCGGTGAGGGTTTGTGGGTTACCCAGTACGTCGAAGTTGGCCAGGGTGGTGACTTGGCCGAGGGCGTTGGTGACAGTGGTCAGGTGGCCTTGGGCGTCGTACGCGTAGGTGGTGATATCGGCCACATCGGTGCGTGGGCCGTTAACGGTTTCCACCAGACCGAGGGCGTTGTAGGTGTAGGCAACGCTGCGTTCAACGGCCTGAAGAGGGCTGCCAAACAGGGTACTGCTCAACGCGAGCGACAGCAGGCTGGCGCGGTAAAAGCGGTTGTTCATAGAGTCCGTTCCTTGGCTTAAAGCGCAGTCTGTGTGCGGCTGGTTTGGCGACCTTGGGTGTCGTAGGTGTAGGTGGTGACTTGGCCGCCCTCTGTAACTGTTAACGGCAAGTTAAACGTGGCGTGCCAGGTGGTTGTGGTGGTGCGGGCTTGGGGTGTTCCGCTCGCTTCGGTGCGGGTGGTTTCCAGGCCACGGTCGTTGTAGGAGTAGGTAGTGATAAAGCCTTTGGCGTCGGTTTGGGTGAGGACTTGGCCGCGGTCGTTATAGGTGAAGGTGGAGTTGCTGGCGGGGCAGTTGGCGGAGGGTTCGCCTTCTACGGCGACGATGTGTTTTACGCCCTGGATGACTTGGTAGCGGTAGACGGTTTTCTTGCCTAGCTCATTCGTAACGGTGGATGAGCCGTCGGCGTTATAGCTGATCTGGACTTTTCCCGTTCCGCCAGCCTGCTCGCTGGAAATAGCTCGGCCTTGGTCGTCGTAGGACCAGGTGGCGACCCGAACTCCGCGTTCGTCAGTAATACCGGAAAGTAGTGCCTGTTTGCCGGGTACGTCGTAATGGTAAGTGCGGCTTTCCGCTTGGCCGCTGCGCACTCGGTCGGCGTGGAGCAACTGACCGGTATTATTGTAGACGTATTTGATATCCAACCCGGAGGTGTGCATTTCGGCAGGACGGTATTCGACATCCTGAGAAAACCTTAAGCTGTTACCTAAGTTATCGGTCACCGTTACAGTGGTAAGACCATTGGGCGGCCCATAAGATAAAGTCTGAGTTTTACCGCTGGGCTGAAGAATCCTTATAAGCTGGCCGTCACTATTAAAGGTAAGAGTTTCATTATCAGATGCCGTATAAATCCATTGTGAGCCTGCGCGCAAAAGAGAACCGAGCTGATCGGGTTCCCCGATAGGAACCCCCCCCTGACAGCGTAAAGGAATTTCTTTTTCCGTCAGCTGCAACTAAGGTTGCACTAGAGCCATTTAGGTTTATCGTCAAATGTGTCGAGTACGTATGCCCCCAAAGTCCTGTGGTGCTGTTGTAGTATCGCAAAAAAGATATAGCTGAAGCGTCTTTCGGAGCTAAGTCTTCCTCGGTGCGGTAGTTGTTCCCGATTATGGCTAGACTGACTTTTTCCGGATTTCCACTTGTGCAAATTTTTGTGCTTGGCGCACCTATTTGTTTGCTCGGGCGGGATGCTGCTGAATCTTCACATAAAAAGCTTTCATCGTTTGAGATATAACCGGTAGGACATTCTGTTCCGCCCCTGATTATTGACCATCCGCCCACACCACCCCAGTTCCAAGTAGTTTTATCGGCGCTCAAACTATAGTGCTTGAAGGCGCAGTTATACTCATATCTGTAAGGGTATACAATGTCATAAGGTTTCTTGGTGAAGTACCAAAACTCTATTTTTGTATTGCTCGGCGCTCTTGTGATGTTGTCGGCCATTGAGGCAGAGCAAGCAGCTTCAGGCGTCAAAAATATTCCGGGCGCGCCTCCCGGAACGTACCAATAATATTCGTCGGCAACAGCTGCAGAGCTTGCAGCCAAAAATATAATTAAAGTTGCAGCCCTAAAAAGTTCAGTTGCCTGCATAGATTGGAGTCGGTTATGTTTACACTTCGTAAATTTAATTTTCGTATTATTAAACATCTAGCTTAATCCTGGTCTATCAATGCAGTTTGCGTACGACTGGTTTGGCGACCTTTGTTATCGTAGGTGTAGGTGGTGACCTGTTTGCCTTCGGAGACTATTAACGGCAGGTTAAAGTTGGCATGCCAGGTAGTTGTGGTAGTGCGGGCTTGTGGTGTGCCAGACGCTTCAGTGCGCATGGTTTCCAAGCCTCGGTCGTTGTAAGCGTGCGTGGTGATAAAACCCTTGGCGTCAGTTTTAGTGAGAACTTGGCCACGGTCGTTATAGGTAAAAGTAGCGTTGCTGGCGGGGCAATTGGCGGATGGCTCCCCCACAACAGATACGATGTACTTAACGCCCCGGATTACCTGATAGCGATACAGCGTTTTTTTGCCTAACTCGTTGGTGACAGTCGAGGCCCCGTCGGTTCCGTAGCCAATGTAAATCTTGCCGATGCCGTTGGCCATTTCACTGGATATAGCGCGACCCTGATCGTCGTAAGCCCAAGCCACGGAGCGAACTCCGCGCTCATCAGTAATGCCGGTTAGTAAGTTAGGCTTATTGGCTGCTTCATAGTGGTAAGTGCGAATTGCGGCCTGGCCGTTTCGAACACTGGTTAGTCGATAAAACTGGCCAGCGCTGTTATATGCATACGTAATATCGAGGCCTACAGTGTGGAGCTCCACAGGCCGGAGTTGACCATCTTGATAAAATGCCAGGGTATTACCGAGGTTATCTGTCACATTTACTGGGGTGACGCTGGATGCCGTGCCGTAGGCCAGTGTCTGGGTATTGCCGTTAGGATTGGTTATGGCCAACAACCGACCGCTGCTATCAAATGTTTGGCTTTGGTTGGCTGCCGACGTGTAGAGCCAGTTACTTCCAGATTGCACCAGGCTGCCTAACTCTTCCCCTTTAGGAACGCCAACGCCATTTGCAACGAAAAAAGGTGCTTGGCTGCCATCGGCGCGCACCACCGTAACTGCGGATCCATCCATCTCTAAATGGGCCGAGTAAGTATGGCTCCACAGACCGCTGACACTGTTGTAGTAGCGAATAAAAGAAATAGGTGAGGCGCCCGTGGGAGCAAAGTCGACTTCTTCTTGGAATGTATTCCCTATCGCGAAGTTGATCGGGTCACTCACGAGTTTGGTCGGGGTATTACTGGCGGCAGTTGAATTACAAATCTGAGGGTTGTCCGGGTTACCCTGCTGCTTTTCAACCTGAGAAACCGAGTCGTCTTGGCATGTTTTAGTAGCAGGGTTTAGGCTGGCGCCTGAGGGGCATTCATCTCCCTCTCTGAATATCCGTCTGCCGCCATGTCCAACAGCCTGCCCGGTACGTGTCGAAAAACTTTGATAATGGCATTCGTATTGCACCGCATATCTATCTGTAGCATTCACTAAATACTGAAGTTTATATTCAACTATTCCCCCGCCAGTTCCACGATTATTTATATCCTGCATGAAAGTGTCACATGCAGCCGCAGGGGTTGGATTTTTTGCGTGGGGCTCAGGCCAATTTGCGTCCCAGTACCAGGTATACGGAGCCGCCAGAACGCTTGAACAACAACCAAGGCTGACAACAGCGAAAAGCCCAGCCAATAATGGGTTTTGTCGTTTCATATCAAATCCATATGCAAAAAATTAAACGTCCAGTGTTCCGACTCAAATACTCTGAAGAGCGAACGGTGTGCTGTTTAAAAAATAGTTTTCCTTCGCCCCCCAACCAACGTCCAGCCTCTGGCAGGTCTCAACAAAAATTGAGTTGATTTGCTGTGGTGGTACGCCTTGCTAAAAACCGCCGGAAGATCAGCGTTGACCTTTTTCAACGCCTTTTCTCGTTGAAGTGTCCATTCTAGAGCCTGTGTTGTCGATTATTGCGCCGATGCTCACAAGTCCAGGGCGGCCATTTTGTGACGGTTGTCCACTAATTAAGCGCGAGCCAAGCGGGGAAGGGTTAACTCTTCCCCCGCAACCGATACTCCCCCGGCGTAACCCCCGTCCAATTCCTGAACGCACGAAAAAACACGCTCGGTTCCGAGTACCCCAATAGCAGCGCAATTTCCGCCGCGGGCAACTGCCCATCATCCAGATAGCGTTCGGCCAACTGCTGGCGTGTATTGCTCAACAGCTGCTGATAGCTACTGCCTTCATCCGCCAACCTTCGTTGCAAGGTGCGTTCGCTGAGGTTCAGCGTGCGCGCCAGTGCAGCGCGGTCGGGTTCGCCGTGGCTGAGTTGGGCGCCGAGTAGGGTGACGACGCGGGCGACAAGGCCTTCGCTGGGCAGGCGCGCGAGTAGGGCTTCGGCGTGTTGGCGCAGGAGGGTTTGTAGCGGCAGGTTGGCTTGGATCAGTGGGGCGTCGCGCAGGGCGATGGGTAGCACCAGGGTGTAGTCAGTGCAGCCGAACTGGAGCGAGCTGTTGAAGGCGGTGGCGTAGGGCTGCACGTCTTCGGGTTGGGCGTGGGGGAATTCGGCGCGCAGTAGGCGGAAGTGCTGCACCAGCGGCGCCATCATGTGCACCCAGAACACCATCAGGGCCAGTACGCGGGTGCGCGTGGCGGGCAGTTCGGGGTGGACGGGGCGGTATATCACGCGCAGTTCTTCGCCGTGGGTGAGCAGGTGCAGTTCGCCGCCTTCGCCCACCAGGCGTTGGTAGCGCAGGGCGGCGTTTAGCGCTTCGCCCAGGGTGGCGCTGCTTTGCAGTAAGTAGCCGAGCACGCTGAGGGGGCCGGGGGCCAGGTTGGCGCCGATGATCAGGCCGGGTTCGCTTGCGCTGAGGCGGCTGTCGAGTTCTTGCCAGAGCTGTTCGTGGGCGCTGAAGGCGACGCGGCCGTCGGGGTCGGCCAGTTGTTGTTCGTGCAGGCCGCAGGTGCTGAGCAGTTCGCTGCGCTCAAGGCCCAGGCGCGCGGCGGCGTGCAGCACGGACTGGGTGAGGCTGGCGCTGACGGAGGCGTGGCGTGGGTCGATGGGGTTTGGCATGGCTTGGGATTCTGCCCAAGCCAGGGGCTAAATGACAGCGCTCAGCGCGAGGCGACTTCGGGCTTGTCGTCGTCCAGGCGGGTGGCTTTGCGCAGTGCGGTTTCGGCGTGGTCGTGCTCGTCGTTGTCGGCCATTGCGCCATGTTCGTGGCTTTCCAGAGCGGCATAGGCGCTGCTGCAGAACAGTGAGTTGAGGCGCTTCATATCGGCGATCAGTTCCAGGTGCAGCGAGCTGGTTTCGATGCTTTGCACCACGTGGTGATGCAGGCGGTGCACGTGGGCGTGGGCCATGCGCCGTTCCTGGGCGCGGAAGCGGCGTTTTTCCCGCAGCAGTTGGCGGGCGCTGTGGGCGTCGCCGGAGAGAAATACGCTCAGGCCTAAGCGCAGGTTGGCGACCAGTTGCTGGTGCATTTCCGTGAGTTCTTGCAGGCCGTTTTCCGAGAAGGAGTGGTGCTGCGCCGTTTTCACTAAACCAAGGGCTACCGGCAGGCTGATCAGGCCGGCGCGGCTTTGTTTGCGCGAGAGAAAGAAGATCACGCCGAGGAAAATCAGCAGCGGCGACAGCCAGGACAGATCGAGGGTCAACACGCGCGCCATCAGCCCTTGGCCAACTGAGGTCACCAAGAGCGCGGTGGCGTTGCTGCTTTGCACTAAGGCGGTCACGCCAATGCCTGCGGCGAAGGCCAGCGAGCGCGTGCTCATGTTGTGGCTAAGCACTTTGCGCAGTTGCGAGCCGTACACCCGCAGGATGCCGGTACGTACGATGTGCGTGCCCCAAATCAGCAGGGCAATGGCAGAAAGCAGGTTGAGCAGGGTCAGCATAAAGGCGGCCTCCCTGGCAGCGTACTGTGAACGTGGCGTGACACTGGCGCGACCGGGCAATGGGCCGCTTTAACGTAGGACGTGTTCGGTTTTTTCTTGCCCGCCATGTAGTTAGCTGTAGTTGGCGATTGCCATCGGCGCCAGTTTTACGCTGCCATCTTGCAGTTTCGTGGGTGCTGGCGAGTGTTAACCTACGCACACTTCTGCAAGCGGTTGCGCCCATGCTTACGCTCTACCACGCCCCCGATCTGGAAACCCTTGGCGAGTTGGCCACCACGCTGTTGGCCCAACCGCAGCGCGAGCCGTTTGCCCCGGCGTTGGTGGTGGTGCCCAGCCAAGGTATGGGCCGTTGGCTAACGCTGGAGTTGGCGCGCAAGCAGGGCATTGCCATGCAGTTGGAGGTGCAACTGCCGGCCAAGTTTGTCTGGGAAATTTCCCGATTAGTGCTTGGGCAATTGCCAGAACAATCGGCCTTCTCCCCCACCACCCTGACCTGGCGTTTGTACGATTGGCTGTGCGAGCCAGGCAACCTTGAGCAAGCGCCGCGTCTTGCCCAGTACCTTGAAGGTGGTGATGAACGTCGGCGGCTGTCGCTGGGCGCGCGTATTGCCGACGTGTTCGACCAATACCTGCTGTACCGCGATGACTGGCTGGCGGCCTGGGAGCGCAACGAGCTGTTGGAGCTGGGCACCGATGAAAGCTGGCAAGCGCTGCTTTGGCGTGAGCTAACCCGCGACGGCCACCCGCACCGCGCGCGCTTGCTGGAAGATTTGCTCCGTCGCCTGCATGACGACACGCCCATCCCCGGCCTGCCCGAGCGCTTGCTGGTGTTCGGCATCAGCAGCTTGCCGCCGCACCATATGCGTGTGTTGGAGGGTTTGGCGCGGCATGTGGAGGTGGTGGTCTGCGCCCTTAACCCGTGCCGCGAAGCCTGGGGCGATATCCGCGATGTGCGCGAGTTGGCGCGCCAGCCGGTGATTGCCAGCGCCACGGCGGCGGATGATTGGTACCTGGATGTCGGCCACCCGCTGTTGGCCAGTTTGGGTAAGCAGGGCCGCGACTTTTTTGATGCGCTTTTTACCCTCGGCGGCAATGAAATTGGCCTGTATTCCGAAGACGCCGACCTGCACGACAGCTCGCTGCTGCGTGCCTTGCAAAACGATATCTTGCGCCTGCGCACCCGTAAGCCCGACGAGCGCTTGGCGTTGCGTGACGACGACCGCTCGCTGGAAGTGCATATCGCCCACTCGCCGCTGCGCGAGGTGGAAATTCTGCATGACCAATTGCTCGCGCGCTTTGCCGCCGACCCGCAGCTGACCCCCGATCAAGTGGTGGTATTAACCCCGGATATTGAGCGGTACGCGCCCTATATCGAGGCGGTGTTTGCCAGCCGCGACAACCAGGGGCGCGGGCCGCGGTCGCCGCGTATTCCTTACAGCCTGGCCGACCGCAGCTTGCGCGCTGAGCTGCCGTTGATTGAAGCCTTCCTTGGTTTGCTGACCTTGGAGCAAAGCCGTTTTGGCGCCGAAGAAATTCTGACCTGGCTGGAGCAGCCGTCGATTGCCCGCCGCGCCGGTATCGAAAACGAAGACCTGCCGCTGCTGCGTGACTGGTTGCGTGAGGCAGGGGTGCGCTGGGGCCGTGACGCCGAGCACCGCGAGCAACTGGGCTTGCCGGCAGACGCGGCTTTTACCTGGCGCCAAGGCCTGGACCGTCTGCTGTTGGGCTTTGCTGCGCCACCGCAACTGGCCGGCGATGCCGCGCCACTGTTGGGTGAAACCTGGCCGCTGGATGCGCTGGAAGGCGCGCGCGGGCAATTACTTGGGCGGTTAGCCGGTTTTGTGCAACGCCTGGCCTCGTTGGCCGAAGACCTGCAACGGCCACGCTCGTTGGCCGCGTGGGCCGACACCCTGCAAGCCTTGATCGATGGTCTGTTTGATGAACGTGAAGCGGGCGATACCTTGCTGTTGCTCAGTCAGGCCTGCGCTGCGCTGCGTGATCAGGCCGAGGCCGCAGGCATCGAACGCCCGCTGGAGTTGGCGCTGGTGCGTCAGCAATTGAGCACGGCGTTGGAGCAGGGCAGCGGCGCCTCGGGCTTTCTCACCGGCGCAGTGACCTTCTGCACCATGGTGCCGATGCGCAGTTTGCCGTTTCGGCTGGTCTGCTTGCTGGGCTTGGATGACGGCGCGCTGCCGCGTCGGACCCCAGCCGCCGGTTTTGATTTGATCAGCCAACACCCACGGCGTGGCGATCGCGCGCGGCGGTTGGATGACCGTTATCTGCTGCTGGAAATTCTGCTCTCGGCCCGCGATGCGCTGTACCTCGGCTATGTCGGCCGCGACCCGCGCAATAACGCCGAGCTGCCGCCCTCGGTGCTCATCAGTGAAGTGATGGAGTCGGTTGACCTCACGGCATTTGTGCAGGGGGCCAACACACCCGCCAGCAAACAGCTGACCATCGCCCACCCGCTGCAACCCTTCTCCCCAGTTAACTTCGCCAACGGCGCACGCAGCAGTTATGCGGGGTCGTGGTTCCGCGCCGCGCAACGTCTGGCCGAACCGCCGCAAAGCAGCCCTGCCGCCTTTGCCGGTCGTTTGCCGGAGCCGGATGCCGATTGGCTGCATATCGAGCCCTCGCAACTGTTGCAGTGCTTTCGCCACCCGGCGCGCTTTTTGTTGGAGCAACGCTTAGGCCTGCGTTTGGCCGATAGCGATGAAGCCTTGGCCAGCGACGAGCCGTTCACCCTCGAAGGCCCAGCCTGGCGTGGTTTGCGCCAACTGGCGCTGGAGGCAGTGGAGCGCGATTGGACGCTGGAGCAAGAGCGCAACGTCGCCCGCGCCGCTGGCTGGCTGCCCACTGGCGAATTGGGCCAGGCGCTGTGGGGCAAGTTGCGCGGCCCGGTGCGTGCCTTTGCCCCGCGATTATTTGAAGCGCGTCCGGAAGAACAGGCGCAGCCGCTGTTGGTCGATGTGCAATTGGCTGGCGTGCATATTCATGGCTGGCTGGAAGGGGTGACTGGTACCGGGCTGTTTGAATGGCGTTTGAATGCGCCGAGCGCCTGGGACTTGCCGTCGTTCTGGCTGCGCCATCTGCTGCTTAACCTCAGCGCCACCGCCGATATCGCCCGTGAAAGCCTGCTGATTTCCCCGGCGCAGGACTGGCAACTCGGCCCGCTGATCAACCCCAGCGAACTGCTGCTGCCTTGGTTGCAGGCTTACCGCGAAGCCCTGTGCGAACCGCTGCCGTTGATGTTGAAAAGCAGCTACGGCTTTGCCGAAGGGCTGCTAAAACCCGGGCGCAAAGAGCCGATTGAAGCGGCGCGCTTTAAAGCCAAAGTCGCCTGGGAAGGCGCCGACTTCAGCCCCATGCCCGGCGAGGCGCTAGACCCCTGGTACGCCCTGGCCTTCCGCGACCGCGAAGTGCTGGGCGAGCGTTTTGAAGCGCTGGCGCAGGAATTGATTTTGCCAGCACTCACCGCCTTGGCGCCGGCGGCGGGGGATGACGAATGAGCCTTGACCTACACACCTCATCCTTCACCGGCCGTTCGTTGATCGAGGCCAGCGCCGGTACCGGTAAAACCTGGACGCTCACCGCGCTGTATGCGCGCTTGTTGTTGGAGCGGCAGTTAAGCGTCGGGCAAATTCTGGTGGTGACTTACACCACCGCTGCCACTGCTGAATTGCGTGAGCGTATTCGCGCACGGCTGGCGGAGTTGTTGGCGGTGTATGAGGGCACGCCCAGTGGCGACGATTTCCTCACCCGCTTGCACGCCAAGTACCCCGGCGAAGAATCGCGGCGGCGTTTGCTGTTGGCGGTGCATGGTTTTGATGAGGCGGCGATTTTTACCATTCACGGTTTCTGTCAGCGTGCGTTGCAGGATGCGGTGTTTGAGGCCGGTGGCGATTTTGATAGCGAGCTGGCCAGCGATGACCGCGAGGTGCTGGATGCCCTGCTCACCGATGCCTGGCGGCATGAGCTGGCCGGTGCGGATCCAGCCTGGGCGCGCTTTTTAGCCAAGAAGAAAATCACCCCAGGGCTGCTGCGTCAGCGCTTGCGCGCGCACTTGGGTAAGCCGTATTTGCGCATTGAGCCGCGTGTGGATGAGTCGGCCCCGGCTTCCGAGGAGCTGACAGCGGCTAGCCAGGCCTGGAGTGCGGCAGCCGAGCTGTGGCGGCGCGCGGGCTATGGCTGGGTTGAGCAGTTGCAGGAGCATGGCGGGCTGAGCCAGACCACCCACAAGCGGGAGAAATTCCCCGGCTGGTCGGCTGAGTTGGACAGTTATTTCGCCGATCCGGCCGCGCTGTTCGAGGTGCCCGTTGGCCTGGAAAAACTGGCCAGTAGCGCGCTGCACAAGGCCACGAAAAAGGGCCATGACGCGCCGAACAGCGCCGTCGCAGAGGCCTTTGATACGCTGCTGCTGGCGGTGGCCGATGCCTTGCCGGCGGGCGAACAGCGCCTGATCGCCTTGCAGGTGCGCCTGCTCGATAAGCTCAATGCCGAGTTGCCGGCGCGCAAAGCGGCGCAGCGCATGTTGGCCTTTGATGATTTGCTTAACCGCCTTAACCAGGCCTTGCACGGGCCGGCCGGTGAAGCCTTGGCGCTGACGTTGCGCACGCGCTATCCATTGGCGCTGATCGATGAATTCCAGGACACCGACCCGGTGCAATACCAGATTTTTGATCGGGTCTATCAGCACGGCGGTGACCTGTGTTTTGTCGGCGATCCCAAGCAGGCGATCTATGCCTTCCGCGGTGCCGACCTGGCCACCTATTTAACCGCCCGTGATGCTGCGGAACGGCGCTACGACTTGCCGTTTAACTACCGCTCCACGGCTGAGCTGATCGCCGCGTTGAATGTGCTGTTTGCCCGGCCGCAGCCGTTTGCGGTGCAGGGCTTGGAGTACCCGCCAGTGGCGGCAGGTGTTAAGCCGCGCGCGCAACTGGTTTTGCCGCCCGGCAACGAGGCGCCGCTGGCGCTGGTGTGGCTCGGTGATGAGCCGCTAAACAAGGGCCGCGCCGATACGTTGGTGGCGCTGGATACGGCGCAGCGCATTGCCGGGCTATTGGCGGCCAGCGCCCAGGGCCAGGCGTATTTCGACAAAGACGGCGTACGCACGCCACTCAAGGGCGGCGATATCGCCGTGCTGGTGTCCAACCACCGCCAGGCCTCGGAAGTGGCCGATCAATTGGTCGCCCGTGGTGTGCCCAGCGTGCGTCGCGGCAATCAAAGCGTGTGGCACAGCGAGGAGGCGGCGGAGTTGTCAGCAGTGCTGGCGGCCTATGCCGAGCCGGGTCGTGAGGGCGTGCTGCGCTATGCCTTGTCTACCCGTTTGCTGGGGCGTGATGCCTTGCAACTGGCGCGTTGCCAGGACGATGAACGTGCCTGGGACCGCGAGCGCGAAGACGCCGAGCTGTATCACCAGCTCTGGCAGCAGCAAGGGTTTATGCGCGCCTTCCGCGCCTGGCTGGATCAGGAGCAGGTAGCCGAACGTTTGCTCGCCGCGCCCGATGGTGAGCGGCGCTTGACCAACTTGCTGCACCTGGCCGAGCTGCTGCAAACCGAGAGTCAGCAGCGTCCGGGTCTTGAGCCATTGCTGGCCTGGTTGAACGCCCAGCGCGGCAGCGAGGGTGCCGGCGATGACGCGCTGCTGCGCCTGGAGAGCGATGCCGAACGCGTGCAGATCGTCACCATCCACACCAGTAAGGGCCTGGAATACCCCTTGGTGTTTTGCCCGTATCTGTGGAATGGCCGTCTGCTTGGCCAGCACAAAGACAGCGCCCGCTGCCATGACGAACACGGTCAGCCGCTGCTGGATATGGGCAGCGAAAACCTGGTCGCCAATCTGCAACGCGCTCGCGAAGAAGTGTTCGCCGAGCAACTGCGTTTGGCCTACGTGGCGCTGACCCGCGCCCGTGATCGCCTGTGGTTGCATTGGGGGCCAGTGGCGGTGCCTGCGCCGGTGAAAAAAACCGGATTGCTACCGGAAGAGGGCCTGCATAGCAGCGCCTTGGCCTGGCTGCTGCACGGGCGTGAACTGCCCGGCAACGATGCCCTCGGTGAATTGGCGCAGCACCTGAACGAGCGCACGGGCGAGCAATTGGCCACCGAGGTGGATGAGCTGGTGGCCGCCAGTGGCGGCACCTTTGCCCGTTTGCCATTGCTCAATAGCGAGGCCAGCGCTGGCGGTGAACAGCGTGCGCCGGCCCCCGAGCAATTGGGCCAGTTTGAGCGCAGCTTGCACAGCGCGTGGCGTATTGGCAGCTTTTCGGGGTTGTCGGCCGGTATGCATATGGAAGCGCCGGACCGCGACAACTTGAGCATTCCTGATGCCACCGATCCTGGCCTGGGTTTCTTTGCCTTTCCCCGTGGCGCCCGCGCCGGTACCTGCTTGCACGCCGTGTTGGAAGACTGGGCGCGTGGCAAAGGTGAACTGCCGGTATTGGTGGAAAAGGCCCTGACCGACCATGGCCTATCCCGCGACTGGACCGAGCTAGCCGCCGCGCATTTGCAACTGGTGCTGGATACCGATCTGGATGGCCAAGGTTTGACATTGGCCAGCCTGGTATCGGCGCGGCGTTTGCCGGAACTGGGCTTCACCTTTCCGGTGGCCGGCCTGGATGTGCTGCGCCTGCGCGCCATTTTGGCCGACCCGCAACACGGCTTGGCGGCGCCGATGCGCGAGGCGGCGCAGCGGTTGGAGTTCGACAGCCTCAACGGTTTTCTCAAGGGCTTTATCGATCTGACCTTTGAGCACCAAGGCCGCTGGTATATCGCCGACTACAAGTCCAACTGGCTGGGGCCGGATGCCAGCTACTACAGCGGCGAGCGTCTGCTGCAAGCCTTGGCGGGCGAGCACTATTACCTGCAATACCTGATCTACCTGGTGGCGTTGCGGCGCTTCCTGCGCCAGCGCCTGGCCGAGTTTAACGACGAGCAATTGGGCGGTGCCTATTACCTGTTCCTGCGCGGTATGCCGAGTGCCGGGGTGTATTTCTCGCGCCCCGCCGACAGCCTGCTGGATGCCCTCGACCAGTTGTTTGATGAGGAGCAGCGATGAGCCTTGCCGATATGCCGCTGGGGCCATTGGAGCGGGCGTTTGTCGATAGTCTGCAACGCCTGGATAGCGATGCCAGTGAGGCAGTGCTGGTGGCCGCGGCGCTGACCTGTGGCGCGTTGGCAGGTGGCGATGTGTGCCTGCCGCTGCGCCGTTGGGCCGGGCAGCGTGCTTGGCCAGACGTAGCCGGCGGTGTGTTGCTACCCAAGCTGGAGAGCTGGGTTGAGCAGTTACAGGCATCGTCCTTGGTGGGTGCGCCGGGCGAGTTTGCGCCGTTGATTTTGGAGGGTGAGCGCCTGTATCTGGCGCGTTATCACCACTACGAAACCCAGCTGGCCCAGCAATTACTGGCTCGCGGCAGCGCCAACCCTGAAGTAGACGAAACGCTTTTGGCCGAAGGCTTGGCGCGGCTGTTTGCGCGCAATAACAACCAGGCCGGGCCGGACTGGCAGCGGCTGGCGGCGGCGCAGGCGGTGCGGCGCAACCTGGCGGTGATTTCAGGCGGCCCCGGTACCGGCAAAACCACCACCGTGGTGCGTTTGCTCGCGGCGCTGCTGGAGCAGCCGGGCGGCGAGCGTTTGGCTATTGGCTTGGCGGCGCCCACCGGCAAGGCGGCGGCGCGCATGGCCGAAGCCATTCGCAATGCCAAGGCTGAGCTGCCGGTGAGCGAGGCGATCAAGGCGGCGTTGCCGGAAGAGGCGCGCACCCTGCACCGTTTGCTTGGCAGCCGCGGCGATACGCCCAAGGTTCGTCACCACGCCGCCAGCCCGTTGCCGCTGGATGTGCTGGTGGTGGACGAAGCCTCGATGGTCGACCTGGCGTTGATGGCCAAATTGGTCGATGCCTTGCCGGTAAGTGCGCGGCTGATTTTGCTCGGCGACAAAGACCAACTCTCGGCGGTGGAGGCCGGCGCGGTGTTTGCTGAACTCTGCGAAGGCCGTGGTTTTAACCCAGAGACGGCCGCTGCGTTGCAACGCCTGACCGGTCAACCGGTCGAGGCGCATATGCCCAGCTCGAAGCTGGGTGATGCGGTGGTGTTGCTGACCCATAGCCATCGCTTTGCCGGCGACAGCGGTATTGGCGAGCTGGCGCGGCGCATCAATGCCGGCGACGCGGCCGGCACCTTGAACCTGTTAAAAGAAGGCCGGCCGGACCTGGCCTGGCACGCGCAACCAACGCCCAATGCGTTGCTGGATCGCTTGGAACAAGGCTACGCGCCCTATCTGGCAGCCGCGCGCAGCGGCGATGTGGCAGCAACCTTTACCGCCTTTAATGGCTTTCGCGCACTGACCGCACAACGCCAAGGGGCGTGGGGTGTGGAAGGTATTAACGAAGCATTGGAAGCACGGATTAAACGACGTTTCAGCTTGCCCAGCCGCGAACGTTGGTACCCCGGCAGGGCGATTATGGTGCGCCAGAACGACTACGCCTTGGGGCTGTTTAACGGCGATATCGGCATCTGCCTGGCCAGCGCAAATGGCCTGCGGGTGTTCTTTGAAAGTGCCGGCGAAAACGAGCCAACCTTCCGCCCGTTTTCCCCGGCGCGGCTGCCCAGCCACGACAGCGCCTTTGCCATGACCGTGCATAAAAGCCAAGGCTCGGAATTCAGTGAAGTGCTGCTGGCGCTGCCGGATACCGCCAGCCCGTTGCTGACTCGCTCATTGCTTTACACCGGTATTACCCGCGCCAAGCACAAGGTGGAGATTTGGGCGTTGCCGGCACGCTTGGCCGAAGCGGTGAGTACCCGGGCGGAAAGGGCGGCGGGGTTGGCGCAGCGGTTGCGGGTGGAAGGATTGGTGGCGCCTGCGCCTGCGCAGGTGGCGCTCACTGTAGCCACCGCAGAAAGCAAACCCGCTAGCGATCAGGACCAGCTCAGCTTGTTCTAGAGCGCGGTCCGCAAACGTGGAAAACCACGGTATTGCCGTAATGTAAGGCACGGTCTGACATTCTGGATCCCCGCCTTCGCGGGGATGACGGAGATTTATGTTGGAGCTGGTAATTGTCCTCCAGCACCGTCATTCCGGAGGCGGGAATCCAGGCGCTCGAAGGTGACCGCAACCCTCCGGCGTTCGAGGGACTGTTTTTATACCCATGCACGGTTTTTCTCGTAGTAACAACCTTTTGTCGGCTACAACCGCTTCGGTTTGACTCTTCGCCATTTCCTACAATGCTTGGCACCCAGCAGTGTCTTTCACGCATCGACAAGGAGTGGTCATGGCCAAGCGCCCTGTCTCGTCCGCCGTCAAAACGCCCGCCGTAAAAAAACCAACCCGGGCGAAAAAAACCGCCGTTAAAGCCAAGCTCGATGTCCGTCGCGATTCCATGGATTTTCGCGACCTGACCTACAGCGCCTCCCTCACCCCGCTGCCTGATGTGCTCTATCCGGTTTGGTCGCACCTGCAGATTCTCGACCAGGGCGAGCAGGGTGCCTGCACCGGTTTTGGCCTGGCCGCGACGATCAACTACCTGCGCGCCACCCGCGGCCAGAAGGGTTTGGTCAGCCCTTATATGCTGTTCAGCATGGCCCGCCGTTATGACCAATGGCCGGGGGAAAACTACGACTACAGCAGCGCCCGCGGTGCCATGAAGGGCTGGCACAAGCACGGTGCCTGTCTGGAGAAAACCTGGCCGAAAAGCCGCAAAGGCGGTATCAGCCCCGAAATTCAACAGCAGGCCTTGGATATTCCGCTCGGCGCGTACTTTCGGGTGTTCTCGCGGATCAACGACGTGCAGGCGGCGTTGCGTGATGTCGGCGTTCTGTTTGCCTCGGCGAAAACCCATGCGGGCTGGGATGCACCGCAGAACGGCAAGATCGTTTGGCGACCCAAGGCGAACGAAGAAGATAGCGGGCATGCATTCGCCATTGTCGGTTACACCCGCGATGGGTTTCTGGTGCAGAACTCGTGGAAAGACTGGGGCGGTTTTACCGCCGGCGAGCACACTTATAGCGGGGTAGCGCTGTGGACCTACGCCGACTTTGAGGCCAATGTCTGGGATGTGTGGGTGGCGCAGTTGGGGGTGAAGGTCAACTTTGAGGTTACCGATACTGCCAGCCGCTACACCGCCGACGGCGGTACCGCGCGCGCTACGCAACCGGCGCCGCCGCAGGAGTCGATCTACCTGCACTACCTGCATATCGACAACGGGCGCCTGGATGATCAGGGTCAGTACGCCTCCGATACCACGCAGTTGGATGCCATTATCGCGGCGCTACAGGCGAGCCAACCCAAGCACATCGTGCTGTACGCCCATGGCGGCCTGAACTCGGTGGAAAGCTCGGCCATGCGCGCCTTTAAGTGGCGGCCGGTGTTCGAGGCCAATGGCGTTTACGAGCTGCACTTCATCTGGGAAACCGGGCTGTGGAGTGAGTTGGGCGACCTCCTGCATATCAAGCAGCCAGCGGTGGATGAACGGGTCGGCTCGGTGAGTTCGTGGTGGGATAACCAGGTGGAAAAACTCACCCAGCCGATGGGCTTTTCTCTGTGGCAGGAAATGAAGCTGGATGCACAACGCGCCTTTACCGCGCAGGGTGCCGGCACGCTGGTGCTCAAGCGCCTGTTGGCGTGGCTGGGGGCTCAAGGGCGGGCGGCGCCGCAGGTGCATTTGGTTGGGCATAGCGCCGGATCAATTTGGCATGCCCATCTGCTGCAAGCCTGGCTGGCGCAAAAGGGCCCGCAGATCGCCAATCTGCTGCTGTTCGCTCCGGCGTGTACGGTGGCCTTGTATGAGCAGACGTTTTTGCCGGCGTTAGGCAAAGGTATCGCGCAGCAGAAGTTGCTGGTGCTGTCTGATCAGGCCGAGCAGGACGATACGGTGGCGGGGGTGTATCGCAAGTCGCTGCTGTACTTGGTCTCCAATGCCTACGACAACAAGACCGCGCGCATTCCGATTTTGGGCATGGAGAAATTCCAGCCGCCTACGCAGCCGAAGAACAGCACCTTGGCGGTGGCCAGCAGCGCCAGCGCACAAAGCAGCAGTCGCAGCCATGGCGGCTTCGACAACGACGTGCCGAGCATGAACAACCTGCTGCAAACGGTGTTGGGTAGCGCGGTGAAGCGCTTGTTCAAGGATGAGGATATGAAGGGGTATTAAGCAAAAGCGCGCTGTTGATCGCGTAGGGTGTGCTGCGCGCACCCAACGGTCTTGCGGCCCGTGTAATGGGTGCGCACAGCACACCCTACGCAAAACGGGACCGCGAAGGTCCCGTTTTTTTTTATCCGTGGAGCCTTTACTCGCCCGGAATATCCTTGCGCAGTTTCACCACGTCTTGCTGCTTCTTGGCGCGTGCAGTGCGCATTTTGATGTTGATGGCTTCCACCGCCAGCGAGAAGGCCATGGCGAAGTAGACGTAGCCTTTAGGCACGTGCACGTCGAAGGCTTCGGCGATCAGTACGGTACCGACGATAACCAGAAACGCCAGGGCGAGCATTTTCAGCGACGGGTGCTTGTCGATAAAGTCGCTGATGGTGCCGGCGGCCAGCATCATCACCAGCACGGCAACAATAATGGCGGCGATCATCACCGGTACATGGGAGACCATGCCGACGGCGGTGATCACCGAGTCCAGGGAGAAGACGATGTCGATAATGGCGATCTGGATGATGGTGCCGACAAAACCGCCACCCATGCCTTTGGGCTCATCGCCGGCTTCATCTTCGCCTTCAAGGCTGTGATACATCTCGGTGGTGCTTTTCCACAGCAGAAACAGGCCGCCGAAGAACAGGATCAGGTCACGGCCGGAGAAGCCTTGGTCCATCACGGTGAACAGGTCGGCGGTCAGGCGCATTACCCAGGTGATCGACAGCAGCAACATGATGCGCGTGACCATGGCCAAGGCCAGACCAAAGAAGCGGGTCTTGGGCTGCATGGCTTTGGGCATGCGGCTGACCAGGATCGAAATCATGATGATGTTGTCGATCCCCAGCACAATTTCCAGGGCCGTCAGGGTGAAAAATGCGATCCAGATTTCTGGGCTGGTCAGCCATTCCATGTACAACTTCCTCGAGTGTTACGGGACAAAAAAGGTTAGCCGCCAAATAGCGGGAAGGTTCCCAAGGCCAGCGCGGCGACAAGGATACACAGGCAAACCAGAACTGCCCATTTCAGGGTGAAGCGTTGGTGGTCGCCAAACTCGATACCGGCCAGGCCCACCAGCAAATAGGTGGACGGCACTAGCGGGCTGAGCAAGTGCACCGGCTGACCAACGATAGAGGCACGGGCCATTTCCACGGCGCTGATGCCGTAGTGGCTAGCCGCCTCGGCGAGCACTGGCAGCACGCCGTAGTAAAAGGCGTCGTTGGACATAAAAAAGGTGAACGGCATGCTCACCACAGCGGTAATCACCGCCAGGTACGGGCCCATGGCGTCAGGGATAACCGCCAGCAGGCTTTTCGACATGGCGTCGACCATGCCGGTTCCAGTCAAAATTCCGGTGAAAATACCGGCGGCAAAAATCAGCCCGACCACTGCCAGCACGTTGGCCGAGTGCGCGGCCACGCGGTCTTTCTGCTGCTGCAGGCATGGGTAGTTAACGATCATGGCGATGCCGAACGCGATCATAAACAGCACCGGTAACGGCAGCAGGCCCATGATTAGCGCGACCATCAGCGCCACGGTAAGGCCAGCGTTAAACCAGATCAGTTTAGGGCGACGGGCATCAGGAAATTGCGACACGCTGATTTCGCCTTGTTCCACTTCATCACCGGGCAGATGCAGTTCACCCAGGCGCGCCCGCTCACGTTTGCCATAGACATAGGCGATGGCCAGGATGGCCACAACACCGGCGCACATGGCGGGAATCATCGGCACAAAGATGTCCGATGGATCGACATGCAAGGCACTGGCGGCGCGCGCAGTCGGCCCGCCCCACGGGGTCATATTCATCACCCCGCCCGCCAGAATAATCAGCCCCGCCATGATTCTTGGGCTCATGCCCAGGCGCTTGTACAGCGGCAGCATGGCCGCCACGCAGATCATATAGGTGGTGGCGCCGTCGCCATCCAGCGACACCACCAAGGCCAGCACGGCGGTGCCGACCGACACTTTCAGCGGATCGCCTTTAACCAGTTTGAGGATCTTGCGCACGGCTGGGTCGAACAGGCCGGAGTCGATCATCAGGGCAAAGTAGAGGATGGCGAACATCAGCATCACCCCGGTCGGGGCGAGCTTGGTGATGCCTTCGAGCATCATCGGGCCGATCTTGGCGGCAAAGCCACCAAACAGCGCGAACAGGATAGGGATGATGATTAGAGCAATCAGCGCCGACAGGCGTTTGCTCATGATCAGGTACATAAAGGTGATGACCATGGCAAAGCCGAGGAGGGTCAACATAGGGGTTCTCCGAACGTTAGCGGGCGATGGGGCGGACAGACGTCAAAGGGACGGTCGTTAGCAACGGGCGCGAGGGGGACGGAGAACGGGCGTACGCGGGGAGCAGCAAAACATGGCAATCACCACTTTTTATTGTTGGAGTTGGCCGGCGGACACGGGGGCGCCAGCAGCCGGTCTGGTGCCGGCAGTGGTGGGATGCTAAGGGGCGAAGCTTTCAGCCAGCTTTCAGTGCTTAACAGCAGACCGGCGGCTAGGCCAGTAGGCTGAGGACCAGCATCAGGCTGATGGCCGAGAGCAAGGTTTGCAGGGTGATGATGCCGGCCATCAATTGGCTGTCGCCGCCTAACTGACGGGTAAGCACATAGGCGGTGGGTGCGGTGGGCAGGGCGAAGAACAGGATCAGCACGCTGCTGGCCAGTGGCGGCAAAGCCAACCCACGGGCTACGCCGTAGGCCAGCACGGGCATAAGCAGTAAACGGCTTGCGCAGTTGTACAGCAGTGCTGGCGCCTCGCCGGCCAGCTGCTGCGGGCGCAACGCCGCGCCAACGCAGAGCAAGCCAAGCGGCAAGCTGGCGACGGCAAGCAAACTCAACAGGCGGTCGCTACCACCCGGTAAGCCGACGCCCAGCAGGTTAACCAACGCGCCGGCGGCGCAGGCGAGAATCAACGGGTTGCGTGCAATTGGCAGTAGCAGGCTACGGCCACTGACGCCGCGCTCAGCGGTAAGCGCCCACACCGAGAGCAGGTTTACGGCCGGCACCATCATCGCCAGCATCAGCGCGGCCAAGGTTAACCCTTCCTTGCCATACAGGGCGCCAACGGCGGCCAAGCCCAGATAGGTGTTAAAGCGCAGCACACCCTGGCTGATGGCGCCAAAGCGCGCCGCTGTCCAATGCCGCAAGCGCTTGCACAGCAACAAGGCCAGCCAGGCAATGCCCAAACCGAGCAGTACCGCCAGGCCCAGGCGCGGCAGGGCTGGGTTACTCAGCGGCGCGGTGGCCAGATTGCTAAACAGCAGGGCCGGGAATAATACGAAGTAGTTCAGCCGCTCCGCCGTCGGCCAGAACTCATCGCCGGCAAAGCGCAACCGGCGCAAGGCATACCCACCGACAATCAACGCAAACAACGGCCATAGGGCCAACCACAACTCCAGCACGGCGCACTCTCTAACCTTGGCATGAGCCGGCATCTTGCGCAGCGATGGTGCGTGGTGCAAGCGACGGCCAAGCAGGCTAGGCTTTTTTGCCGTACACGAGGAGCCAGACCATGACCGATATCCACACCGGCGGCTGCCAATGCGGCGCCCTGCGCTACCGCTTTAACGCGCCCCTGAAAGACATCGCCCACTGCCATTGCAGCATGTGCCGGCGCACCTCGGGCGGCATTGTCACCACTTGGATTACGCTGCCGCTGGAGCGTTTTGAATGGACCCAGGGCACGGCGCAGGGGTTTGTTTCGTCGCCCGGGTGTACGCGTTCGTTCTGTGGGCAGTGTGGGGCGCAGCTGACGTTATTTACCGAGCAGAGCCCGCAGACCATTGATGTGACAGTCGCCACCTTCGACCACCCCGAACAGGCGTTGCCAGATCGGCATATTTGGGTGACCACACGCTTGCCGTGGCTGCATTTGGATGAGCATTTGCCCAGCGAAGAGGGCGAGGCGTTTTAGCGATAATGCTGCCACCGCCTGGTGCGCACGGCACACCCTACAAGGCGAAGGCAGTTTGCTTGTGATCTCGTAGGGTGTGCTGCGCGCACCAGGCGGTTTCGAGTTGGGCGCGGTGGTGCGCACAGTACACCCTACGGCAGCACTAACCCACCGGACGCTTTATGCAGGGCGCGCAGGTGTTCGCTGAGCTGTTTGAGGTTGGCTTCGCCCGCATCAAGCTCGGCCAGCCGTTGCGGTTCCAGCAGGCTGCGCACTTGGCCGTCGAGGTCGTCGCTCAATTGCCGTAGTTGCTGTTGGCGGCTGGCGCTTTCTTGTTGCAGATGCTGCCATTCGCTGGCTTGCGGCAGGCCGTAGCCGCCTTCGAGCAGCTCGGCGGGGCGGCTGAGAAAGCCGCTGTTGGCGAGGATTTTTTCCAGGGTTTTACCGGCCACGCCGGAGTTGCCGTTGGCCAGGGCGTCGTCGCTCAGGTAGCGGCGTTTGAGTTCGTCCTGGGCCAATAACAGTTGCCGACGTTGGGCGGCTTGTTCCAGTAGCAGCATGGCGGCACTGGCGCGCAGGTCGGCGCGTTCAAACCAGCTGCGGCGTTCGCTGGCGGGCAGACTGATCCAGTCATCCACTTCTTTTTGTGCGATGGGCAGGCGTTCTTTCAGCACGTTGAACATGGCCTGGTAGCGGTCGCGAAATGAGTCGAAACGGTAGCCGCGGCGTAGCGCTTCGTTGCGGTCGTCGAGCACGCTGAGGTCAGCCAGACCGCGCCCGCTGAGCACTTCCAGCAAGCCGTTGGGCATGATGTTGTCGAGGGTCTGCAATTGCGCCTGATCGGTGCCGCTGCGCAGCAACTTGAGGGTTTCCACGGCGCAGTTATTGGACAGGAAGTAGTAGTTGCCGTCGTAGCTCCAGTGCTGTTCGGCGGCGCGCTCGACCAATGCTTCAAGCTGCGGGCGGTCGAGTTTGAGCGGCACTGAAACCAGGCCGCGCAGTTCGACCTTGGTGTATTCCTCGATCACCTGGCTTAGCGGTAGGACAAATAGCCGAGAGGGATAAACGCCGGTGAGGCCGTCCCAGCTGGACAGTTGCAAGTCGCCAACAAAGGCACGGTAGGACAGCACCAGGTGTTGGTCCATATCCAGCCGGCAATCCGGGCCTCGTGGTCGGCCTGGTGCGCAGATCACCAGGCGCAACATGCTGTGGCCCCAGCGGCTGGCCCATTGGTCGTTGGCTTCGGCCAGCAGGTAGTCCACCGCGTATACGCGTTCGGGGTCGAGCTTGCCTAATGGCTGACGGGCGAAGTCGCGGCCGGCGTTGAGGTAGGCGAAGGTGCCTGGGCAGGCTTCGCTATTGGCTGGCGCCCAGCCGTCGAACTGCGCTTGGTAATAGCGAAACAGCGCCGGGCGGCGGCAGGCGTAGGCGGGGTCGAGGAGGAAATACTCCATGTTTACCGCAACGAATTCACGCGGGTTGCTGAGTTCGTAGACGTCCGGGCTGCGGGCGATCTGGCGGTTATTGGCTTCACGCTCGCCACGGTGGCCGACGTATTGCGGCCAGCCGGCGAGGTCGAGCAGGCGCGGGTCGTCGCTGAGGGTGAAGCGCCGCTCGGTGTGGCCGCGGCAATCGTCCATCTGCCCGACCAGACCTTGGCTTTTCAATTGGCGCTGGCAGCGCAGTAGCAAGGATTTTTCTGCGGGCGACCATAGCCGCGCGCGGTCATACAGGTGAGTAAGTTCATGCAGCACCGTGGCCAGTAATTCCTGGCGCACCGTGCCATGCGGGCGATTGGTTTTTTCCGCGGCAGCCGAGCCGTCGGTAAGACCGGCCAGCAGGCGTTTGTTCAGGATTAGCGCGGTGGGGCGGATGGCTTGGCCGTAAGCGTTGCTTTCCAGCCGCTCGCTCCAACTGACCTCAACCTCGCGGTCCAGGCGCTGCACAAAAGCTGGCGGTAATTTCGCCAGGGCTTCGTCCAACAATACCTGGCTGGCCTGCTGCTGGCTGGCGCTCAGACCTTCGCGGTCGAGCGTCAGCCGCAGCTGCGCCTGGGCCAGGCTGGCGCCAAACAGCAGCGCCGCGCTTAGCAGCCAGGCACCGCATCGCTTCACAGGGCGAGAATGGCTTCGGCCAGGGTTTGGTCGCTGGCGTCACGCGCTTCGGGTACGCGGTCACGCAGGGTGCTGAATGCGGCTTCCAGTTGTGCACCACGGATGGCGCCTTGGCTGGCGACAAAGCTGGCGGCGTCGTCACGGGCTTCCAGTACCACTTTGGAGTCGCGCACCGAAGTAGTGGTGTCGGAGGTGAAATCGATGGTGCGGCCGAAGGCGCGAACGATGATGTCGCTGGTAGCCACCAGGGTGTGGGCCTGGGCCACACCGGTGGTGATCAGCAAAGCGAAAGCGGCGAGCGAAAGCTGACGGCGCATGAGAAATCTCCGATACAGATGCGGGAAAGTTACTGAGAGCTGGTGGAACAGTTGGACGAAAATGCGCGTCGCCAGTTCCAAGCCAATTGTGGCTATTTGATGGCGGTCGCATTACGCCCTGTACAGCGGGCGCCAAGGCTAGCGTATGGCGCCGCGTCGAACCAGCGCCGCGCCGAGGTTCTGCGGCTTAAAGCACCAGAATCGACTGGGCCAATTGCAGGTCGCTGTTGGCCTGCAGTTGCGGCACTTGTTGGCGAATGTGGGCTAACGCAGCCTCCAAACGCACGCCACGAATGCTGCCCTCAGTGGCGACAAAGCTGGCGGCGTCTTCGCGGGCGGCGAGCACAATCTTGTCGTCTTTAAAGGACGAGGAAAGATCAGAGGTGATATCGGACGTACCTTTTAATGCGCCGACCACGGCATCGGTGGTGTAGACAAAACTGGTGGCCGAGGCGCTGGTGGCAAGGGCCAGTAGGGTGGCGGCAGTGAGCAGGCGCAGAGCGGACATAGTGGAAACTCCTACAGATAAGCGTTGGTTACGCAGGCACTTAGCCTAGCGCAGCGGTGGGCGTTTGAGGGGCGGGCAGGCAGAAGGTTCGCGGCGCTGTAAAGGATTCAGAGCTAATTCAGGCGATTGCCACGTACGCGATTAGATTCCCCTCTCCTGCTTGCGGGAGAGGGGCTAGGGGAGAGGGCCAGCGGTATATAGATAGAGGGCGGTTAAATCATTCGCGCCAGAACGGCTTGCCCAGCTCCAAATCCCGCTCGCTTGGGCAAATACCCGCATCCGCCAACTGCCGATCATCCAGGCGCGCCAACTGCTTACGGGTGCGCACGTTACGACGCCACACCGTAATAGCCGCCAGCAGGCGCAGTGGCCAGGTGGTTTTCGCTGGGGTGGTGGTTTGGCTTGCCGATTGGCTGAGTGTGCGTTCCATGGCACGTGTCCTTCTCGCTTAGTGCGAGTGCTGGGTATGGGGAAACATAGTCCCTCGCGTCGATACCCAGGCGACAGTCACAGAGAGGCGGAATTGTATTGCAGCAGTTTAAGTGTTTTTAAAACTGTACTGGCTGTTATGCCGGTCGCTGTACGAACGGTCAAATTGCCCGCTAAGAACGACAAAGCCCGCCGGCATGTGAATGCGGGCGGGCTTTGTTTATTCAATTCGGTGGCTGATGCGCTAAACGTCGGCTTCAGCCAGATACAACAGTTACAGCTATTAACGCCAGAACGGCTTGCTCAGCTCGGCGAAGCGCTGGGCTTCACTGATACCAGCATCGGCCAGCAGGCGTGGATCCAGGCGTGCCAACTGGTGGCGGCTGGACATGCGGCGTTGCCAGAGCAGCAGGTTGGAGATAACGCGCAGTGGCAGTGCAGCTTGGGCTTTCGAGTTGTTGCTTACGAACATGTCGGAACTGAGGGTACGTTCCATGGCTTTGCTTCCTTCCGCTTATGGCGGCATTGGTTATTTAACTGGAGGCTATGTTGCGCTTCGTACAGCTGACCTTGTAGTCACAGTTCTCTTAAATTGTGCTGGTGGTGGGAAGTTTTTACCCAAACTGTTTTATCCATAACGGTGCAAACTGTATTGGTATGCCCAAAATTGAGGCGTTTTTACTCAGAAAATCTTGTCTGATTCGGCAGGTTTCTGATTTTTCTAAGGTGGTTACCAGTACAGTTTTCAATTCGTGAAAGGTGTTTTCCCTGTTGTGGCCCTGAGAAAACAGATTTTCTCGTGTTTTGCTGAAACTGTGCGGGTGAGGTGGATGGCGTTGCTCTGCGCAAATATGGCGAAGAATTGAAGATGTAAGAAATAAGAAAGCAAAAAGGCGCAATAGAGGGCTGCTCTATTGCGCCTTTTTTGTGCTTTTAGCGTTTTAGGCTAACTTCGCCTGTTCTGCACTGCTCCAGAGCATATGGCCGTTTTCTTCCAAATTGATATGCCACTGTAGCGCCTTACGTAACAGATGCGGGGTGTGGCCACCCTTGGCGCACGCCGCTGTGAAGTATTGATTGAGCGCATCGCGATAATCCGGGTGCACACAGTTGTCGATGATTACCCGCGCCCGCTCCCGTGGCGCCAAGCCGCGCAGATCGGCCAAGCCCTGTTCCGTTACCAGAATGTCCACGTCATGTTCGGTGTGGTCGACATGGCTGACCATGGGTACCACGCTGGAGATCGCGCCGCCCTTGGCAATCGACTTGGTAACAAAGATCGCCAAGTGTGCATTGCGGGCGAAGTCGCCAGAGCCGCCGATGCCATTCATCATCTTGGTGCCGCCAACGTGGGTGGAGTTGACGTTGCCGTACAGGTCGAACTCCAACGCCGTGTTGATGCCGATAATGCCCAGGCGGCGAACTACTTCCGGGTGATTGGAAATTTCCTGTGGGCGGAGCACCAGCTTGTCTTTGTACTTTTCCAGATTGCCGAACACATCGGCGTTGCGCCGCTGCGACAAGGTGATGGAGCTGCCCGAAGCAAAGCGCAGCTTGCCGGCGTCGATAAGGTCGAAGGTCGAGTCTTGCAGCACTTCCGAGTACATGGTCAGGTCGTGGAACGGTGAGTCGATCAGCCCGCACATCACCGCGTTGGCGATGCTACCGATGCCGGCTTGCAGCGGGCCGAGGCTATCGGTCATAGGTTCGGCCGCCACTTCACGGGTGAAGAAATCGATCAGGTGATTGGCAATCGCCTGGGTGTCGACATCCGGCGGCAGTACGGTGGACGGCGAGTCCGGTTTGTCGGTGACCACGATGGCGACGATTTTTGCCGGATCAATCGGGATGGCGGTGCTGCCGATGCGGTCTTCCACGCGCGTCAGCGGGATCGGCGTACGGGTGGGGCGGTAAGTCGGTATATAGATGTCGTGCAGGCCTTCCAGATTCGGGTTGTGCGCCAGGTTGATCTCGACGATTACCTGCTTGGCGAAAATCGCGAAGCTGGCTGAATTACCCACTGAGGTGGTCGGCACAATATGGCCTTGCTCGGTAATGGCCACGGCTTCGATCACGGCAATGTCGGGCAGCTTGAGCTGGTGGTTGCGCAGTTGCTCGACGGTTTCCGACAGGTGCTGGTCGATAAACATCACCTCGCCGGCGTTGATCGCCTTGCGCAGGGTGCTGTCGACCTGGAACGGCATGCGCCGGGCGAGTACGCCGGCTTCGGTGAGTTGTTTGTCCAGGTCGTTGCCTAAGCTGGCGCCGGTCATCAGGCTGATTTTCAGCGGCGAGTGCTTGGCCCGTTCGGCCAGCGCTTGCGGTACTGCCTTGGCTTCCCCTGCGCGGGTAAAGCCGCTCATGCCGACGGTCATGCCGTCTTCAATCAGCAACGCGGCGTCAGCCGCACTCATCACTTTGCCCAGCAGAGAGGGCAAGCGCACGCGATCGGTATACATGGGGGAGGCCTCGGACGGTACGGACGGTGAAAGGCCGACAGTCTAAGGATTTGCCTGGGCGCTGCCTTTATACCTACGTCTAATGGGGATTGGCTGCGCGTCGGCGCTGCGGCGCTGAAATCCGGCTCGCAGGCTCATTGTCTAACAGCCAACCGCGCTTGCTCGATCCTAGCCGAAAGCCGCGTAGAAGAGCCCCTCACCCCTAGCCCCTCTCCCGCAAGCGGGCGAGGGGGACAGATTGGCGATCTTCTGGCCAGCGCGGTAAAGCCCCCTCTCCCGTTTACGGGAGAGGGTTGGGGTGAGGGGCCTTTGATTCTTAGCAGCCCAGAAACGAAAAACCCCGGCTTTCGTGGGCCGGGGTCAAGGGTGTCACTAGCGCGGTTCTTATTCGACCGCTTTAACCATATCTTCAATCACTTTCTTGGCGTCGCCGAACACCATCATGGTCTTGTCCAGGTAGAACAGTTCGTTGTCCAGACCGGCATAGCCGCTGGCCATCGAACGTTTGTTGACGATGATGGTTTTGGCTTTGAACGCTTCCAGAATCGGCATGCCGGCGATTGGCGAGTTGGGGTCGTTTTTCGCGGCGGGGTTAACCACGTCGTTGGCGCCCAATACCAACACCACATCGGCCTGGCCGAATTCGGAGTTGATGTCTTCCATCTCGAATACCTGGTCGTACGGTACTTCGGCCTCAGCCAGCAGTACGTTCATATGGCCAGGCATACGACCGGCAACCGGGTGGATCGCGTATTTCACGGTCACGCCACGGTGAGTCAGCTTCTCGGTCAGCTCTTTCAGCGCGTGCTGAGCACGGGCAACGGCCAGGCCATAGCCCGGAACAATGATCACGGTGTCGGCGTTGGTAAGCAGGAAGGTGGCGTCGTCTGCCGAGCCGGATTTCACCGGGCGGGCTTCCTTCGAGCCGCCAGCAGCTGCCACGTCAGTCGCGCCGCCGAAGCCGCCGCCAATCACGTTGAAGAACGAGCGGTTCATCGCCTTGCACATGATGTACGAAAGGATCGCGCCGCTTGAGCCGACCAAGGAACCGGCAATGATCAGCATCGAGTTGTTCAGCGAGAAACCGATACCGGCCGCTGCCCAGCCCGAGTAGCTGTTGAGCATGGAAACCACCACCGGCATATCGGCGCCGCCGATTGGGATGATGATCAGCACGCCCAGAATAAACGCCAGAGCCAGCATCACCGCGAAGGCGGTCAGGTTGCCGGTGAACATAAAGAACAAGCCAAGGCCCAGCGTGCTCAAGCCCAGGATCAGGTTGAGCTTGTGCTGACCGGCGAATACCACCGGCGCGCCCTGAAACAGACGGAACTTGTATTTGCCCGAGAGCTTGCCAAAGGCGATAACCGAACCGGAGAAGGTAATGGCGCCAATGGCCGCGCCAAGGAACAGCTCCAGGCGGTTGCCCGCAGGGATGGCGTCGCCCAGTTGTTTGACGATACCCAGCGACTGCGGCTCAACCACGGCAGCAATGGCGATAAACACCGCGGCCAGGCCGATCATGCTGTGCATGAAGGCGACCAGTTCCGGCATCTTGGTCATTTCAACGCGCTTGGCCATGATCGAACCGGCGGTGCCGCCGACCAGCAAGCCTACGATGACGTAACCAATGCCCTGGGTAGCGATTTCCGCGCCCAGTTTGTAGATCAGGCCGACGGTGGTCAGCACGGCCAAGGCCATGCCGAGCATGCCGAAGACGTTACCGCGACGCGAAGTGGTCGGGTGCGACAGGCCCTTGAGCGCTTGGATAAAGCAGATCGAAGCGACCAGATACAGGGTCGTTACCAAATTCATGCTCATTACTTGTCACCCTCTGCTTTGGCCTTGGGCGCTTTTTTCTTGAACATTTCCAGCATGCGGCGGGTTACCAAAAAGCCACCGAACACGTTCACTGCGGCCAGGGCCACAGCCAGGGTGCCCATGGTTTTACCCAGCGGGGTTACGGTGAGCGCAGCGGCCAGCATGGCGCCGACGATCACGATGGCGGAGATGGCGTTGGTCACGGCCATCAGCGGAGTGTGCAGCGCGGGCGTTACGTTCCAGACCACGTGGTAGCCAACATAAATGGCCAGCACAAAGATGATCAGGTTGTAGATACCGGGGGAGATCAGCTCTTCCATTTTCTAGTCCTCAGCCGTTCTTACGGACGACTTGGCCGTCGCGGCACATCAGGCACGCGGCGACGATGTCGTCTTCGAGGTTGACGTGGAACTTGCCTTCGCTGTCGATCACCAGCTTGAGGAAGTCCAGCAAGTTACGTGCGTACAGTGCCGAGGCGTCTGCCGCGACCAGTGCGGCCAGGTTGGTATGGCCAACGATGGTGACGCCGTGCTTGACCACTACCTGGTCAGCCTCGGTCAGCGGGCAGTTGCCGCCTTGGGCTGCGGCCAGGTCGATGACCACCGAGCCAGGCTTCATCTGCTCCACGGTTTCGGCGCTGAGCAGCACCGGCGCCTTACGGCCCGGAATCAGTGCAGTGGTGATGACGATGTCAGCCTGCTTGGCGCGCTCATGCACCGCTACGGCTTGGCGCTGCATCCATGAGGCCGGCATTGGGCGGGCATAGCCACCCACGCCTTCGGCGCATTCGCGTTCTTCGTCGGTCTCGTACGGCACGTCAACGAACTTGGCACCGAGCGATTCGATTTGCTCTTTTACCGCGGGGCGCACATCGGATGCCTCGATCACCGCACCCAGGCGCTTGGCCGTGGCGATGGCCTGCAGGCCTGCCACACCGGCGCCGAGAATCAGCACGCGAGCGGCCTTCACCGTACCGGCAGCGGTCATCAGCATCGGCATAAAGCGCGGGTAGTGATGAGCGGCCAGCAACACGGCTTTATAGCCGGCGATGTTGGCTTGCGAACTCAGCACGTCGAGGCTCTGCGCGCGCGAGGTGCGCGGCGCGGCTTCGAGGGAAAACGCGGTCACGCCACGTTCAGCCATCTGCGCAATATTTTCGCTGTTGAAGGGATTCAGCATGCCGACCAGCACCGCGCCCGATTTGAGCTGAGCCAGCTCGGCGGCATTGGGGGCCACGACCTTCAGCACCAGTTCGGCGCCCAAGGCTGCGGCGGCGTCGCCAATGCTGGCGCCCACGGCGGCATAGGCACTGTCCGGAACACTGGCGTTAACGCCGGCACCCGATTGAACAGTCACCTGATGGCCCTGGGCGATCAGCTTTTTAATGGTCTCCGGCGTTGCGGCTACCCGCGTCTCGCCAGTAAAGGTCTCGAGAGGAACACCAATGTGCACTTCATATCTCCTGCGTGATCGTTTTTTTCAAAAGACCAGAGCACTGCGGATGGCGCACTGGGGGAGGCGGATCAGCACAACCTGTTTTTCAACCGACCTGCTGGCGCAGCCTTGCAACCAGCAGGGCGCGGCATTTTGCAGGTGAACCGTGGGGCCATCAAGAAGTTCTGAAGGCAACCCTTTAGATAACTACAAGTCATGCTGTGACTGCCCATACTTGCTAACCCGACGAAAGTAGCAGCCTGCGGGGCCTGTAGCCTGACCCCATGCCGGTTGCAGCGCCATTGGCATCCTTGACGTGAATAACCGTTCATCAGGTCAAGACAAGTTAGTGGCGCGGCACTAACGTTAGCTTGCTTTGTATATATAACTATTTGTTTTTTAAAATAATTATTAGTTTATGCAGCGTTTTTTTAGGAGAAAAACTGTAGCTAGAAGGTTTGTTGACTACGGGGTCAGTTAATTTCCTAGGTTCATTGCATAAATCGCTGAAAGCCACGTATTTACTGATCTGAGGTCAATTTTGCACTTGGCGCTGCGCATGCTTTTTATCAGGCTTATGTCGCGTTTTCGACTTTTTTTATCGCCAAGGGTGAGCGGAAGGGCGAAAACGGCTGTTTTTTGTCCAAAAACCATCAAGGATTACCTGGATGAATCAGGCGAAATAGATCCGAAGGGTGTGCTGAGCGCACCAAGGCGTACGCACAGAAATTGCTCGGTGCGCACAGCGCACCCTACTGAGCGGTTTCGCGGTATTCCTTGGCCTGCTGCACCAACCAGTCGCGAAACGCACGCAGCGCTGCGGTCTCGGTTTTGCGTTCTGGAATCATCAGGTGATAGGCCTTGTCACTAAGGCAGGCATGCTGCATGGCGACCACCAAGCTGCCCTCGGCCAATTCCCGCTGAATCAAAAACGGCGGAATCAGGGCAATGCCCATCTCATGTTGAGCGGCTTGGGCGAGCATGGAAAACAGCTCATAACGCGGCCCGGTCATGTCCCTGGGCACGCTCATGCCCAGCGAACCAAACCACTGCCGCCAGGCGTAGGGGCGAGTGGTCTGTTGCAGCAGTGGCAGCTGGGCTATGCGCTCGGCATTCAGTTCGCCAGCTGCTGGTAGCAGCGCCGGGCTGCACACTGGTAACGAGTTTTCCGGCATCAGGAAATGCGCTTCGGTACCCGACCACACCGCGTCGCCGAAATACACCGCCGCGTCGAATTCGGTATCAGCAAACAGGAAGGGCCGCGTGCGGTTGGTGAGGTTTACCGTCACCTCGGGGTGCAGCGCCTGAAAGTGCTTCAAGCGTGGCAGTAACCACTGCGTACCAAAGGTCGGCACGATGGCCAACTCCAGGCTATTGGCACCGTGTTGGCCCATCACCGACAGGGTGTCGCGTTCTACCGCATCCAGTTGCGCTGCGACGCGGCGACCATAACTCAGCCCGGCTTCGGTCAATTGCACGCCTCGACGCGAGCGGCGAAACAGGGCGATGCCAAGGAACTCTTCGAGGCCGCCGATCTGTCGGCAGATGGCGCTTTGCGTCAGCGACAACTCTTCCGCCGCCTTGGTAAAGCTCTGGTGGCGGGCGGCGGCTTCAAAGCTGACCAGGGCGGCGGTACTGGGTATTTTGCGGCGCATCGGCGTACTCGTATGCGTTAGTTGCACTCGGAAATAGCCTATTAAGGCTTTTTTGCGCTTACGGAGTGAGAAATTAGCACAGGTCTGTGCGAAAACCTCGTTTGCGCCTTTTCCCTAGGGCTGACTAGGATTAACCCCATCGCCAGCCGCGCGCTGGACCGTACCCATCACTTGAGGATTTCGCACATGGCCGCTAACGCTCGCTTCAACTGGGAAGACCCCTTGATGCTCGACCAGCAACTGACCGAAGAAGAGCGCATGGTCCGCGACAGCGCTCAGCAATTCGCTCAGGACAAGTTGGCGCCGCGTGTGCTCGAAGCGTTCCGCCATGAACAAACCGATCCGAAAATTTTCCGTGAAATGGGCGACGTCGGCCTGCTTGGCGCGACCATTCCTGAGCAATACGGCGGCAGCGGGCTGAACTACGTCAGCTACGGCTTGATCGCCCGCGAAGTCGAGCGTGTGGATTCGGGCTACCGCTCGATGATGAGCGTGCAGTCTTCGTTGGTGATGGTGCCGATTAATGAATTCGGCAACGAAGCGACCAAACAGAAATACCTGCCGAAACTGGCCAGCGGCGAGTGGATCGGCTGCTTCGGCTTGACCGAGCCGGACCATGGTTCCGACCCAGGCTCAATGATTACCCGGGCGAAAAAGGTCGACGGCGGTTACCGCATCAGCGGCGCAAAAATGTGGATCACCAATAGCCCGATCGCTGACGTATTTGTGGTCTGGGGCAAAGACGACGCAGGCGAAATTCGCGGCTTTGTACTGGAGAAAGGCTGGCAGGGTTTGAGCACCCCAGCGATTCACGGCAAGGTCGGGCTGCGTGCGTCAGTCACTGGTGAAATCGTCATGGACAATGTGTTCTGCCCGGAAGAAAACGCCTTCCCCGATGTACGCGGTTTGAAAGGCCCGTTCACCTGCCTGAACTCCGCCCGTTATGGCATCAGCTGGGGCGCTTTGGGCGCTGCCGAGTTCTGCTGGCACACCGCGCGCCAGTACACCTTGGACCGTAAACAGTTCGGTCGGCCATTGGCCGCCAACCAACTGATCCAGAAAAAACTCGCTGATATGCAGACCGAAATCACCATGGCCCTGCAAGGCTGCCTGCGCTTGGGCCGTATGAAAGATGAAGGCACCGCAGCGGTGGAAATCACCTCGATCATGAAGCGCAACAGCTGCGGCAAGTCGCTGGAAATCGCCCGTATGGCCCGCGACATGTTGGGTGGTAACGGCATCTCCGACGAGTTCGGCGTGGCGCGGCATTTGGTCAATCTGGAAGTGGTGAATACCTACGAAGGCACCCATGACGTGCATGCGTTGATCTTGGGTCGTGCGCAGACCGGCATTCAAGCGTTCTTCTAAAATTCGGCCAAGTAGCTGCTGCGCTTGATGCTGCTGCGTTGCAAGGAGGTTCGGAATGCTCATTGACTACAGTCAGCTCCGCTTCCTCACCTCCTTTCGCTTTGCATCCTCTGAGCTCGCGAAGCTATTGAGCCGAATGTGGTTTCGCTAAAAATCATCTAAAGCCTTTGCGAGATTCCCATGCCTGGCGCCCTTTCTCACCTGCGTGTCCTCGACCTTTCCCGCGTATTGGCTGGCCCGTGGGCCGGGCAGATTCTCGCGGACCTTGGTGCTGAGGTGATCAAGATCGAACGCCCTGGCGTAGGCGATGACACCCGCGCCTGGGGCCCACCGTTTTTGCAAGATGCCGCCGGGGAGAATACCAGCGAGGCGGCCTATTACCTGTCGGCTAATCGCAATAAACAGTCGGTGACCGTCGACTTCACCCAGCCCGAAGGTCAGCGCCTGGTACGCGAGTTGGCGGCCAAATCAGACATCCTGCTGGAGAATTTCAAGGTCGGTGGCTTGGCCGCTTATGGCTTGGATTACGCCTCACTTAAGGCAATCAATCCGCGGCTGATTTACTGCTCGATTACCGGCTTTGGCCAAAACGGCCCCTACGCCAAACGCGCGGGCTACGACTTTATGATTCAGGGCCTGGGCGGCCTGATGAGCCTGACCGGTAAACCTGACGAGGAAGCGGGCGGCGGGCCGGTAAAAGTTGGCGTGGCGCTGACCGATATTCTCACCGGCTTGTACTCCACGGTCGCCGTGCTGGCAGCCTTGGCTCACCGTGACCTTGGCGATAAAGAGCAAGGCGGCAGCGGCCAGCATATCGATATGGCCTTGCTGGATGTGCAGGTCGCTTGCCTGGCCAACCAGGCCATGAACTACCTCACCACCGGTGTGCCGCCAAAACGCTTGGGCAACGCTCACCCCAATATCGTGCCTTACCAGGATTTTCCCACCGCCGATGGCGACTTTATTCTTACCGTTGGCAACGACGGCCAGTTCCGCAAATTCTGCGAAGTGGCCGGGCATGCCGAGTGGGCCGATGATCCGCGCTTTGCCAATAACAAACAGCGCGTGGCAAACCGCGCCGTGCTGATTCCATTGATTCGCCAGGCCACGGTGTTTAAAACCACGGCGCAGTGGGTAGCGGCGTTGGAACAGGCGGGCGTGCCGTGCGGGCCGATCAACGACTTGGCCCAGGTGTTTGCCGATCCACAGGTGCTCGCCCGTGGCTTGCGTGTGGAAGTCCCCCATGCGTTGGGCGGTACGTTACCGCAGGTGGCCAGTCCGATTCGGCTTTCGGAAACACCCGTCGAATACCGCAATGCACCACCGCTTTTGGGTGAGCATACCGACGCGGTGTTGCAGCGCTTGTTGGGCTTGGAGCTGGCGCAGATTGAAGCGCTGCGCCAGGCCGGAGTTGTGTGATTACCGCGCCGCTCAGTTGCCGTTCACGACGCTTCCAGCGCGTTTAGCCCCGCGCTGCCGAAAGCCCACTACGCTGCTGGGCATAGTCGGCGGCCAACTCGGCGCAGAGTTGGTCGAGGCTGCGGTTAACCCGCTGAGACAGCACGCGCAGACGCTCATAAGCGGTGCATTCATCTAGGTTGTATTCGACCATCAGGCGCGCCACCGCCATGGCCAACTGCGGGCGACCGGCCAGGCGTTGTTGCAAGTCGCCGATGGTTTGCGCGTCGCGGTCCAGGCGCTCACGCAGACCTGTCGCCATCATGATGGTGGTGTACACCGAGCCTTGGGTGATGGGCTGATTGAGCAGAGCGGTGGCGCCCATTTCAAAGGCGCGCTGAACCTGCGACAGCGTTTCATGGGGCGTCAACGCCACTACGGGAATATTGGCTTGCTTAAGTTTCAGCAGGGTTTGTGGGCTGGCGAAATGTTCGAGTTCGATGATGGCCGCCAGGTAATCGGTGAATGACTGCGGCGCGTCGTTGGTCACGACCTGCGCGATCATGCCCAGGCGTTGCAGGCTGCGCTCCAGACTGCTGCGGGTGCGCTCGTGGCAGTCCACCAGTAGCAGGGTATTTTTATCACGGTCGGGGCGGTTGAAAGGTTTCATTAAATAATCCTTAAGCGTGACGGGCGCGCGCTTAATTGGCAAGGCTCGGTAAGGTCGATTGGGAAATGAAGGGCGCTAGGCCCTGTTTACGAGGCGCTAGGAGGTGTCGCACAGCGCGGTGCAAGGCTCAGGCAAACCGCTATACGGCGATGTAAGTGTTTACCTAGCGGGGCGCGTAACCATTCCTGGCAACCAGCGGAACAATGCCGAGGCCAGTTGAGGATTTAGTGCTGACTGTGCTTCTGGCGCGGCCACCCTACTGGCGGCTTTTGGCTTCGATCCACTGCGCCATATATTTGGTGCTTTTGTGCTGGTGGTGGCGAAGCATGCTGCCGGTGAAATTCGCTAAGCGGTGATGCTCAAGATTGGCCTGTAAATACTTGATGCGTGCCATCAGCAGTGGCGCGAAGTGGGCCATTTGGTAACGCGCCGCGAGTAACGTCCAGCCATCGTCTTGCGCTTGCTGCCAGTGACGTTCATCGCGGTACAACTGCACAGCCGCGTCGGCGAAAGCCTGGGCGTTGTCGGCAATCGCCCCTGGCCAAATCTCTTCACCGTGCATGCCTTCGGCGCCAATCGGTGTGGTCACATTCGGTGTACCGCAGAGCATGGCGTCGACAATCTTGCCCTTAATGCCGGCGCCAAACCGCAGCGGCGCCAAACACACCCGCGCGGCTTCCATCACCTCTAGCGCGTCCGGTGCCCAATTCATGATGTGAAAGCCCTGCGCGGCGTTATGCAGGGCGGTGGCTTTGGGTGGCGTGTAGGCACCGTAAATATGTAATTGCGCCTGTGGCAGTTGCTGGCGAATCAGCGGCCAGATGCTTTGTTTGAGCCAGAGCACGGCGTCCCAATTCGGCGCATGGCGAAAGTTGCCGATGCTGATGAAGTTGTGCCGCTCGGCAAAGGCGAGGGTGGTTCTTGGTGTGCTATCGAGCAGTAGTGGGCAATGCAGCAACAAGTCCGTCGACAGTTTGAACTGCTCGCCGAGCAGGCGGATTTCGGCGTCGGACACCATCAGGCTGAGGTCGCAGCGGTAGATCGAGGCGATTTCCCGCTGCGCCGTGTCGCTGGCGGCCATGAGCTGGTACAGCGCTGAATCTGGTGGATTGAATAACGCCGCGCAATTATCACCAAGGCCTGCGGCCAGGTGGCTTTTCAGCAACTGCTGACGGGCATCACGCAAGGTGTGTAAGTCGACGGTTTCCAACAAACGCAGTGCTTGTGGGCACTGCTGCTCCACGCGCCAGCCGAACTGTTCTTCCATCATAAATCGGTCAAACAGCACCACGGCCGGGTTCAGCTCGCGGACAAAGGTGTCGAAGCTTGCGTTGTTTAGTTCGATGGCCTGTTCGCGAATGCCCAAGACCGTCAGGTCGGCCTTGTGTTCGCCGCTGTTGGCCGGGCTGCTAAAGGTGATTTGCCATCCGCACTGAAGAAAGCAGTCGAGCAACTGCATCATGTGCCCGCTAGCGGCCGAGGAGCGCGGTTCAGGCCAGACGTAGCCGATAACCAGCAGGCTGTTGGGAGTGGGCGATAGCGGCACGGGGCAGTTCCTGAAAGCTTAAGCGGCGGCCATTATGCGGCATCTTGACGGGGGCCTCTATCGGGCTTTAACGCTATGCATTTTCGATCAAGACCTGCTCGCCGTTTGTAGCTTGGGCATAAAAAAGCCCGCGGGGGCGGGCTAAAATTTCACGCAGGAAAAACACGAGTCGCGTCGATCAGCTCGCCGCTTGCTCAAAAATCACGTAGACCTTACGGGTCGCTTCCAGCACTTCCCAAGTACCGGAGAAGCCGGCTGGAATCACAAATCGGTCGCCCGTACGCAATGTCTTGGCATTGCCCTCGGCATCACGCAGGACCGACACGCCTTGCAGAATTTCGCAGTATTCGTGTTCGGTGTAGTTCACCGTCCACTGGCCAACGGCGCCTTCCCAAATACCGCTGGCGAACTGGCCGCAGGGGCTCGAATAGTGGTTGCGCACGCTTTGCTCGGGGTCGCCTTTAAGCACCTTTTCGGCAGCGGGGCGGTAGTGCTCGGCAGCTGTTGTGGCGGCGGCGAAGTCGACGATAGAGGTGATAGTCATGCTCGGGTCCAGGTGTTGGTTTTATTAGTCACGAAGCCCCGCACAGCGGCGGCGAGCTTTGCCGAGTTGGCGCAGAGGCTCGCAGTCTATGTTTAATAAAACGAACATGACAAGGGCGTTTACTCGCCTAATGTAAAAAATAATGGAAAGGCGCCGAGCTCTGGTTTAGTGTGGCCGGCACAGTGGGCCGAGCAGGCCTTGCAGAATTTTTGACAGGCGCGGGTAGTTGCGTCGCCTGTTTCGTCTCGATAAAGCTCGATTAATAAGAGGACGCACACATGACCACCCTGAGCCGCGCCGATTGGGAAAAACGTGCCCAAGACCTGAAGATCGAAGGCCGCGCCTTTATCCATGGCGAGTACACCGCTGCAGTGTCGGGTGACACCTTCGATTGCATCAGCCCAGTCGATGGCCGTGTGTTGGGCAAGATCGCGAGCTGTGATCTGGCCGACGCTGAACTGGCCGTCAAAGACGCTCGCGCTACCTTCAATTCCGGCGTGTGGTCGCGCAAAGCGCCGGTTGAGCGCAAAGAAATCATGATCCGCTTCGCCGCCTTGCTTGATGAGCACGCTGAAGAGCTGGCCTTACTGGAAACCCTGGACATGGGTAAGCCGATCAGCGACTCGCTACACATCGACGTACCGGGCGCTGCCCGCGCGCTGTCGTGGAGCGGCGAAGCCATCGACAAAATCTACGACGAAGTGGCCGCCACCCCGCACAACGAAATCGGTCTGGTGACTCGCGAGCCCATCGGTGTTGTCGGTGCCATCGTGCCGTGGAACTTCCCGTTGATGATGGCCTGCTGGAAGCTCGGCCCAGCCCTGTCCACCGGTAACTCGGTGGTCCTCAAGCCTTCGGAAAAATCGCCACTGACCGCCATCCGTATCGCCCAATTGGCGATCGACGCCGGCATTCCGGCTGGCGTGCTTAACGTGCTGCCAGGCTATGGCCACACCGTCGGCAAAGCCTTGGCTCTGCATATGGACGTGGACACCATCGTGTTCACCGGTTCGACCAAAATCGCCAAGCAATTGATGGTGTACGCCGGTGAATCAAACATGAAACGCGTGTGGCTGGAGGCCGGTGGCAAGAGCCCGAACATCGTGTTCGCCGACGCGCCAGACCTGCAAGCCGCCGCTGAATCCGCTGCTGGCGCCATCGCCTTTAACCAAGGCGAAGTCTGCACCGCCGGTTCCCGTCTACTGGTCGAGCGTTCGATCAAAGACAAGTTCGTACCGCTGGTAATCGAAGCCCTGAAGGGCTGGAAACCGGGCAACCCGCTGGACCCGGAAACCAACGTCGGTGCCCTGGTGGACACCCAGCAAATGAACAACGTGCTGAGCTATATCGAAGCCGGCCACAGCGATGGCGCCAAGCTGGTCGCAGGCGGAAAACGTACCCTGGAAGCGTCGGGCGGCACCTATGTTGAGCCGACTATTTTCGACGGCGTGACCAACTCCATGCGCATCGCTCAGGAAGAAATCTTTGGCCCGGTGTTGTCGGTGATTGCCTTCGACACCGCCGAAGAAGCCGTGGCAATTGCCAACGACACTATCTATGGTCTGGCTGCCGCCGTGTGGACCAGCAACATCTCCAAAGCCCATCTCACCGCCAAGGTCCTGCGCGCCGGTAGCGTGTGGGTGAACCAGTACGATGGCGGCGATATGACCGCGCCCTTTGGTGGTTTCAAACAATCCGGTAACGGTCGCGATAAGTCGTTGCACGCGTTCGACAAATACACCGAGCTGAAATCCACCTGGATCAAGCTCTGAGTTCGGCTGCGATCTCCGGGTCGTCGGCCATGCTGCGTTGCGTCCTCGCTTTTAATGCTCACGTACTGCAGTACGCTGCGCTTAAAAGCTCCGGGGCGCCTGGCCTGGCCTTAGCCCCGGAGATCTCGATTTGCGGTGCCTGCGATTGAGCTAGGACGCGAACGCTGTTGTAAGGTCCGCCCCTGAGTTAAGGGGCCGGCTCTTGGAGCCATACCTGCGGCCGGGTTTCTGAAAGGAAACCCGGCCGTTGTTATTTTCGGCCCGGCACAAGGAGATGATCTGTGGTCATGCGTTGGGGTACCTATTTCGCCGTGGTGGCGTCAGTGGTCAGCATTGGCTTGGCACTGGGCGTGACCATGCCGCTGGTTTCGCTGCGCCTGGATGGCTGGGGTTACGGCAACTTCGCCATTGGCGTAATGGCCGCCATGCCGGCAGTGGGCGTGTTGCTGGGCTCGGTGTTGGCGGGACGGTTGGCGGCGCGGTTTGGTACCACCGGGTTGATGCAGATTTGCTTGCTGGTGAGTGCGCTGGGCGTAAGCACCATGGCGCTGATCCCCAATTATTCGGTGTGGTTGGTCCTGCGCCTGCTGCTGGGTGTGGCGCTGACGATCGTATTTATCCTTGGCGAAAGCTGGATTAACCAGCTGGCAGTGGACCGCTGGCGTGGCAAGTTAGTGGCGCTGTATGGCACTGGTTATGCGTTGAGCCAACTGTGTGGTCCGCTGGTGCTGACGTTGCTGGGCACCACCACTGACTTGGGATTCTGGACGGGCACCGGTTTGCTGATCGGCGGCTCGTTGCTCTTGCTCGGCCGCACTGGCGCGCCGGCGGTGGATGCCCACAGCGCGTCCGGGCGTGGGCTGTGGGCCTTCTGCGCGAGCATGCCGGCGATTGCCTGGGCGGTCAGCCTGTTTGCCGCCTTTGAGGCGATGATGCTGACGTTGCTGCCGGTCTACGGGCTGCGCCAAGGCTTCACCCAGGAAACTGCGTTGTTGATGGCCAGCGTTGTGGTGGTGGGCGATGCGGTGCTGCAACTGCCGATTGGCATGCTGGCCGATCGCATGTCGCGCCAGCGGCTATTTTTCGGGTGCGGCGTGGCGCTGATGGTCTCCAGCCTGTGTGTGCCGCTGCTGCTGCATACGCCACTGATCTGGCCGGTGTGGGTGTTGTTTGGGGCGAGCGCGGGCGGGCTGTTTACCCTGTCGCTGATTTTGGTTGGCGAGCGTTTTCGCGACGGCGAGCTGGTGCGCGCCAACGCGCATATCTCGCAGCTATGGGGTATTGGTTGCCTGATCGGGCCGCTGCTGACCGGCGCGGTAAGTCAGTGGGTGAGCGGGCATGCGTTGCCGCTGTTGATGGCCGTGGGGGCCGCCGGATTTGTGGTGTTGTTGCTGCGTGGCGGTGGGTTGGGGGAGCCGACGCAGGCGCGAGCAGTTGGCGGCGAATAACTGTGGCGTTCGCCTTGCCCTCTCCCCAACCCTCTCCCGCAAGCGGGAGAGGGAGCAGACCGCCCTAGTCGCGCAATCCGCGCTCGGTTCCCCTCGCCCGCTTGCGGGAGAGGGGCTAGGGGAGAGGGGCTTTTAAGGCTTTAGGCATGCTCCGCCAATAACCTGCCCACCGTCTCACCCACAATCTTCACCGCCGCTTCAATCTTCGCGTCCGGCTTGCTGGCATAGCTCATACGCAGGCAGTTGCGGTACTTGCCGGCGGCGGAAAAGATGCTGCCGGGGGCGACCTGAATTTTGTGCGGTTTAAGCTCGCGGTTCAGGCGCAGGCTGTCGAACCCTTCGGACATTTCCACCCAGATCATAAAGCTGCCTTGCGGCCGACTGACCCGCGTACCGACGGGAAAGTAACGCGTCACCCAATCGGTCATCTGATCGCGGCCGCGCATATATTGCGCGCGCATGCGGCGGATATGCGGCTCGTAATGCCCCCCCTCGATGAACTCCGTCAGCGCTATTTGCGGCAACTGTGCGGTGGTGCCAGTGCCCATATATTTCATATGCAGCACGCGCTCCAGATAGCGCCCCGGGGCAATCCAGCCAATTCTCAGGCCAGGCACCACGGTCTTGGAGAAGGAACTGCAGAGCAGTACACGGCCGTCATCGTCGTAGGATTTGATCGTGCGTGGCCGCGGGTAGTGGTAGGCCAATTCGCCATACACATCGTCTTCGATAATCGCCACGTCATAGCGCTGGGCCAGGGCAATAAGCGCACGCTTATTGGCGTCCGGCATGATGTAGCCCATGGGGTTATTGCAGTTAGGCGTTAACTGTATGGCCTTGATCGGCCATTGCTCCAACGCCAGTTCCAACGCTTCCAGGCTGATGCCGGTAAGTGGGTCGGTGGGCAGTTCCAGGGCCTTCATGCCAAAGCCTTTTAGCGCCTGCATCACGCCGTGAAAGCTCGGCGAATCCACGGCAACAATATCGCCCGGCTCACAAATAGCGCGGATTGCCGCCGACAGCGCTTCGTGGCAACCGGTGGTGATCACAATGTCTTCGCCGGGTATCTGGCAACCGGAATCAAGCATCAGCCGCGAGATCTGCTTGCGCAGCGGCAGGTGGCCGCGAATGCAGCCATAGGTCAGCGTATTGAGGTCCTGCCGCCGGCTTAAGCGCGACAGGCTGCGCAGCAGTGGCTTGAGAGTGGGGCTGGTGTGGTCCGGGCGGCCGCGGCCCAGCTGAATCAGCCCTTCACTGCCCGGCTCGACGCTAATCAACTCCAGCACCTGTTCCCACTGCGACACTTCCACCGGCCGCTGCGCCGTACGCGACACCATCGGCAGCGCCGGCTTTTGCCGCTCCTCGGGTACGTAGTAGCCGGACTTCGGCCGGGGCAGGGCCAGGCCTTGATCTTCGAGCGTGCGGTAGGCCTGCTGCACGGTGCTCAGGCTTACCCCGTGCTCCACGCTAAGGGCGCGCACTGAAGGCAAGCGGTCACCGGGGCGATACAGACCTTGCTCGATTCGAGCTCCGAGCAGTTGCGCGAGGTTTATATAGAGGGTCATGGCGGCGTGCCTGTGTAGGGTCAGCAGGCACAGATGGTGCGTTCTGTATGGGGTTTTGGCAACACCCATACAGATTGCCCGGAAAAGTACCATTCAGCTGGCTGCTGGCAGTATCTGTATGGAGCTAATAGTGGTTTTTTGAATCTGTCCTGCTTTTTGCCGACGGCGCATCATCATTTCCCAAGACACACAAACAAAGTAGGTGAGGGAAATGAATGGGCTTAGTGATGTTCGGTTGACCCTGGGTCGGCAAGAGTTTGAAGGCAAGATGGCAGCGGCGAAGGCGGTCTCGATTCGTCAACCAACGCCAACGACGCAGGGGTCGCGCTTCGCCAACTTCTGGCGGCGGCTTTCCACCCGCCGCGCCCTGCTCAATCTGACCGACGCCCAACTCGCCGACATCGGCCTGACCCGCGCCGAAGCCAACCACGAAGCACTGCGGCCGTTCTGGACCTTATAAGCCGGTGGCGATTCACAACACCGTCGTTCCCGCCTTCGCGGGGACGACGGTGTCCCCAATGGCGTTACATCACTTCCTTCAAGCGATGCCACAACATCCCCAACGCCAACAACGGTGAGCGCAGGTATTTGCCACCGGGGAACGTGACATGGGGCACCTTGGCAAACAGATCAAAACCGCGGCTTTCCTGCCCTGCAATCGCTTCGGCGAGCAATCGTCCCGCCAGGTGTGTGGCGTTTACGCCGTGGCCCGAATACGCCTGGGCGTAGAACACATTGCTGTGCTCTTTCAGCCGGCCAATCTGCGGCAAACGGTTGGCGCCGATGCCGATCATGCCGCCCCATTGGAAATCGATTTTGAGCTTGTCCAGGTGCGGGAATACGTCGAGCATTTTTGGCCGCATATAAGCGGCGATGTCTTTTGGGTCGCGCCCTGAGTAGTGGCAGGCGCCGCCGAACAGCAGGCGGCGGTCAGCGGAAAGACGGTAGTAGTCCAGCGCCACGCGTTGGTCGCAGAGCGCCATGTTCTGTGGAATCAATGTGCGCGCTTGGGCCACGCTTAGTGGCTCGGTGGCGATGATGTAACTGCCGGCCGGCAGCACCTTGCCGCCCAGATTGCTATTCAAACCATTGAGGTAGGCGTTACAGGCCAGCACTAGGTTCTGCGCCCGCACCTTGCCGTTCGCGGTGTGGACGACCACTTCGCTGCCGTAGTCGATACGGGTAACAGCGGAATTTTCGAACAACTGCACCCCCAGCGATTGCGCGGCGGCGGCTTCGCCCAACGCCAGGTTGAGCGGGTGCAGATGGCCGGAGCCCATATCAATCAGCCCGCCAACATAACGGCTGGAACCCACCACTTGGTGCATATCATCGGCATGCAGCAGGCGCAGGTCATGGCGGTAGCCCAGGCCGCGCAGCTCGGCGAGATCGTCGGCAAAGCCTTCAAGGTCGCTGGGTTTGTTGGCAAGGTCGCAGTAGCCCCAGGTGAGGTCGCACTGAATATTGAAGTGCTCGATACGGCGGCGGACGATTTCCACCGCCTCCAGGCCGAGCAGCTTTAGCTCGCGCACACCGTCGGCGCCGATCACGCCGGCAAAACGCTCAACATCATGGCCAACGCCACGAATCAACTGCCCGCCGTTTCGTCCGCTGGCGCCCCAGGCGATCTGGTTGGCTTCCAGCAGCACCACGGATAAGCCGCGCTCGGCGAGTTCGATCGCGGTGTTCAGCCCGGAAAAACCACCGCCAACGATGCATACGTCTGCGCGTAATTCGCCATTCAGCGCTTGGTAGCTAAGCTGGCGATTGGCGCTGGCGGCGTAATAAGAGGGAGCGTGCGATTGGCCAAGGCTTGGCTGAACGCTGGCGTTCATGTTTGAAATCCTGATTCTTGTGTTTGGAAAATTTTACGCAGCATAAAGGCCGGGTAAGACCGGGCCAATAGGGCTGCGGGAAAAAACCTACGGTCTGTCGCTAATTGGCGTGAGTAGGAAGTGAACGGCGTACTTTTGCTACCATGCGCGCCCGCCGAGGACACCGCCCATGAGCTGCAACAGCCACAAAATCGACTACCTGCGCCAGCGCATTCCCAGCTTTGCTTGTGTGCCGGGTTGCCACGATTGCTGTGGGCCGGTGACGGCCTCGTCAGAAGAGATGTCGCGTCTGCCGGTAAAAAGCGACGCAGAACATGACGCTGCGCTCGTTGAGTTCAACTGTGTGCACCTCGGCCCGCAAGGTTGCACGGTGTATGAACAGCGCCCGTTGATTTGCCGCCTGTTTGGTACAACGCCGCGTATGCCGTGCCCGAATGGCCGGCGGCCAGAGGAGTGGATTGACGAGCGCGTGGAAAAAGGCGTGCATCAGTTGATCGCTAGCACGCGCCAGGTCTTGGTCTAGAGCGCGTCAGTCCGGCACTGGCAAGGTCAGGCTTTCCTTTACTTCTTCCATAACGATATAGCTCTTGGACTCACGCACATGCGGCAGTTTGAGCAGGATGTCGCCCAGCAGTTTGCGGTACGAGGCCATCTCGGAAATCCGCGCTTTCACCAGATAATCGAAGTGGCCGGACACCAGATGGCACTCCAATACGTGCGGCAGCTTCAGCACCGCACGGCGGAATTCTTCAAAAGTGTCGCCAGATTTGTAGTCCAAACTAATCTCTACAAATACCAGCAGGCTCGCCTTGAGGTGTTGCGGATTCAGCCGGGCGCTGTAGCCCATGATGATGCCTTCACGCTCCAGGCGGCGAACCCGCTCTGTGCAGGGCGTGGTGGACAGGCCCACGCGCTCACCCAGTTCGGTAAAGGACAAGCGGCCGTCCTCTTGGAGGATGCGTAAAATATTACGGTCGATCTTGTCCAGTTCGCGACGGCTCTGATGCTGGGTTCTCATGGGGAATCCGCCTCTGTATTAAGGGCTTTTGCCAAGAATTCTCGCCAAATATAGCTATCAATACAGTGAAATGCACTGGCAGAGGCTCCATATACTGCGCGGAATTTCGATCAAGATATCAAACGTCAGCGTAAAGTCGCGGCGAGGGAGATAAATCATGCGAGTTCTGGTGTTAGGTAGCGGTGTGATCGGCACCACCAGTGCTTACTATCTGGCTCGTGCTGGCTTTGAAGTGGTAGTGGTTGACCGCCAGGCGGCGCCCGCCATGGAAACCAGTTTCGCCAACGCCGGCCAAGTCTCCCCCGGTTACGCCTCGCCCTGGGCCGCCCCAGGTGTACCGCTCAAAGCTATCAAGTGGCTGCTGCAACGCCACGCTCCCCTGGCCATCAAGGCCACCGCCGATATCGACCAATACCTGTGGATGCTGCAGATGCTGCGCAACTGCACCGCCAGCCGTTATGCGGTGAACAAAGAACGCATGGTGCGGCTGTCTGAATACAGCCGCGACTGCCTCGACGAACTGCGCGCCGAAACGGGCATCGCCTACGAAGGCCGCAGCCTCGGTACTACGCAACTGTTCCGCACCCAGGCGCAACTGGATAACGCTGCCAAAGATATCGCCGTGCTGGAACAATCCGGCGTGCCTTACGAACTGCTCGACCGCGACGGCATTGCCCGCGTTGAGCCGGCGCTGGCCGGCGTGACAGATATCCTCGCCGGCGCTCTGCGCCTGCCCAACGACCAGACTGGCGACTGCCAGATGTTCACCACCCGCTTGGCAGAAATGTGTGTAGAGCTGGGCGTTGAATTCCGTTTTGGCCAGAGCATCGAAGGCCTCGACCACGCCGGCGACCGCATCAATGGCGTTTGGGTTAACGGCAAGCTGGAAACCGCTGACCGTTACGTACTGGCCTTAGGCAGCTACTCGCCGCAATTGCTCAAGCCGCTGGGCATCAAAGCGCCGGTTTACCCGCTCAAGGGTTACTCGCTCACTGTGCCAATCACCAACGGCGCCATGGCACCGACCTCGACCATCCTCGATGAAACCTACAAGGTCGCCATCACCCGTTTCGACAACCGCATCCGCGTCGGCGGCATGGCGGAAATCGCCGGCTTCGACCTGAGCCTGAACCCACGTCGCCGCGAAACCCTGGACATGATCGTCAACGATCTTTATCCACAGGGCGGCGACCTGAGCCGCGCCGAGTTCTGGACCGGCCTGCGCCCGACCACACCGGACGGTACGCCAATCGTGGGCGCGACCCCGTATAAAAACCTCTTCCTCAATACCGGCCACGGCACCCTCGGTTGGACCATGGCCTGTGGCTCTGGCCGCCTGTTGGCCGATCTGATGGCGAAAAAACGTCCGCAGATCAGTGCCGAAGGGTTGGATATTTCCCGTTACGGCCATAGCAAAGAGAGCCTCAAAGATGCCCATCCAGCGCCAGCGCACTGAAACCCGTTACAGCGAAATTGTTATCCACAACGGCACTGTCTATCTGGCTGGCCAACTGGCTGACAGTTACGACGGTGATGCCGCTCAGCAGACGCGGGAAACCCTGAACAATATCGACCGCCTGCTCGCCGAGGCCGGTACCGACAAGAGCCGCATCTTGTCGGTGACCATCTACCTCAAAGACATGGCCGCCGGTTATGCCGGGCTGAATGCTGTCTGGGACGCCTGGGTAACCCCCGGCACTGCGCCAGCCCGTGCCTGTGTTGAGGCCAAGCTGTACACCCCCGAAGCGCTGGTGGAAATGACTGTTATCGCTGCCCTGCCGTAAGCCTACTCCTAACTAAAAAACGTCAAGAAGACCGTCGCCATGCGTCCCGCCCTTGCCCTGATTGATCTTGCAGCCCTGCGTCAAAACTACCGTTTGGCTCGTGAACTGACCGGCGCTCGGGCGTTGGCGGTGATCAAGGCGGACGCGTATGGGCATGGCGCCGTTCCTTGCGCGCAAGCGTTGCAAAATGAGGCCGATGGTTTTGCCGTGGCAGCGATTGAAGAGGCCTTGAGCCTGCGCGCCGCCGGCATTAGCGCACCCATTTTGCTGCTCGAAGGCTTCTTTGAGGCAGACGAGCTGGAGCTGATCGCCGAGCATGATTTCTGGTGCGTGGTACACGCGCCCTGGCAGCTTCAAGCCATCGAGTGTTCGCGGATCAGCAAACCGCTGCAGTTTTGGCTAAAGCTGGATTCGGGCATGCACCGCGTCGGTTTTTTCCCCGAGCAGTACCAGGACGCCTACCGTCGCCTGCAGGCCAGCGGCAAAGCGTCGAAAATCGTCTTGATGACCCACTTTTCCCGCGCCGACGAGCTGGAAAACCCGCGCAGCGAAGAACAGATGGCCGCATTCGTCCAGGCGCGGCAAGGCTTGGAGGCGGAAGTCAGCTTATATAACTCGCCGGCCATTCTCGGTTGGTCGTCACGCTTTCCCACCTTGCAAAAGACCGACTGGGTGCGCTCCGGTCTGATGCTGTATGGCGCCAGCCCGTTCGAAACCCCGCACGACCACGCCGCGCGCTTGCAGCCGGTGATGACCCTGGAGTCGAAAATCATCAGCCTGCGTGAGCTGCCGGCCGGAGAGCCCATTGGTTATGGCGCGCGCTATGTCACTGAACAGCCAACCCGCGTCGGCGTGGTCGCCATGGGCTATGCCGACGGTTATCCACGCCATGCGCCGAGCGGAACGCCGGTGACTATTGACGGCCATTCGAGTCGGCTGATTGGTCGCGTATCGATGGATATGCTCACGGTCGACCTCACCCATCTGCCCCAGGCTGGTGTAGGAAGTCGCGTCGAGTTGTGGGGGAAAGAGGTGCTCGCCAGTGAGGTTGCGGCTGCCGCTGGCACCATTCCGTACCAGATTTTCTGTAATTTGCGCCGAGCCCCGCTCGTCTATTCCGGTGCCTAGCGGCTGGCCTGAACAGGATTGCCACCCAAGTGTTGTAAATACTGAACGCTGTTGCGATGATGCGCCCTCAAATCTGCATCTCTCCAAGGGGGCTCTATCATTGGACGTCGGCGTTCGACTGCAATCTATTCGCAAGCTTAAAGGCCTGTCTCAGCGTGAACTCGCCAAACGTGCGGGCGTCACCAACAGCACCATTTCCATGATCGAGAAGAACAGCGTAAGCCCCTCGATCAGTTCGCTGAAAAAGGTGCTGGCCGGCATTCCCATGTCGTTGGTCGAGTTTTTCTCCCTCGAAGTGGAGCAGGACAACCACACCCAAGTGGTTTACAAAGCGAGCGAACTGGTCGATCTGTCCAGTGGCGCGGTCACCATGAAATTGGTTGGCAAAGCCCATCCCAGCAGGGCCATTGCCTTTCTCGATGAAACTTACCCACCGGGTTCTGATACCGGCGACGAGATGCTCACCCATGAAGGCGAAGAATCCGGTCTGTTGGTTGATGGGCGCTTGGAGCTGACCGTTGGCAACGAGATTTATATTCTCGAAAGCGGAGATAGCTACTACTTTGAAAGCAGTAAGCCGCACCGTTTTCGAAATCCCTTTGCTGAACCGGCGCGGCTGATCAGCGCGACGACTCCCGCCAACTTCTGAGTCTTGGCTTGGGCTTTAAGGCTCAGCAGCATAAAAACTAGAAATACCTCGCCCATTGGGCGGCAATGTTTCATTACAAAGACCTGCGACAGGATGCCGTGTTCCGGCACGATGGCCTAATCGGTATACTGTCGCCCGCTCGCGCAACCGTGGCCGCGAGCGTGACTAGCCACGATAGAGGGTGTAAGCGTGAACCTAATTAAGAAAATGCTGGCGGCGCATGTCGCTGTGTTGGCCCTCTGTGCGGTCAGCGCTCAGGCTGCTACGACCAATGACGATATCGCCGCAAGACTGAAGCCAGTAGGCGAAGTGTGCATTCAGGGCGAAGAGTGCAAAGGTATCGAAACCGTTGCTGCCGCTGCTGGCGGCGGGGCGAAAACCCCGGATGACATCATTGCCGCGCACTGTGGCGCTTGCCACACCGCTGGCGTACTGGGTGCTCCGAAAATCGGTGATACCGCGGCCTGGAAAGAGCGCGCCGACCACCAAGGCGGCCTCGACGGCCTGCTGGCCAAAGCCATCAGCGGTATCAACAGCATGCCGCCTAAAGGCACCTGTGCTGATTGCAGCGATGATGAGCTGAAAGCCACTATCCAGAAGATGTCCGGCCTGAAGTAAGGCGCATCGTTCTGCAAGAAAAACCGCCTACGGGCGGTTTTTTTGTGGGCGCAATAAGTGTCTCGGCCGGAGGCTGTGCTGCGCCTGCGGATACACGCTATGGGGATATTTCCATTTTTCGCTTGCGAATCAGGGCGTCATATCGACGATTTTGCAGTCACACTCCAAGTGCCGTTTTATGGAGATCGACCCTTGGCTCTTAGCTCCCTGGATTATGTCGTTGAGCAGATTCTGCAGCGTATCGACGGACCTATTCACCTTGGCCTGCCACTGGGCTTGGGTAAGCCCAATCGGCTGGTCAACGCCCTGTATCAGCGCATCAAGGCTGAGCCGCAGCGTTCGCTAACCATCTACACCGCGCTTTCCCTTGGTCGGCCCCACTCCAGCAGCGATCTGGAGCAACGCCTGATGGCGCCGTTCCTTGAGCGCGTATTCGGTAACTATCCAGAGCTCGATTACCTGCACGACCAGCGCCGTGGCGAGCTGCCGGCCAACGTGCAATTGCAGGAGTTTTATCTTCAGCCTGGCAGCCAACTGCACAACCCCAAGGCGCAGCAGGACTACGTTAGCCTCAACTACAGCCAGGTGGCGCGCGACCTTAATCGCAAGGGCATCAACGTGGTGGCGCAACTGGTGGCGGCCGATATCCACCGGCCCCAACACGTTAGCCTGAGCTGTAACACCGATATCACCCTGGACCTGCTGCCGTTGCTGCAAGCGCGCAAACAGGCGGGTGAAACCATTCTTTGCGTTGGCCAGCTGCATGCTGATCTGCCGTATATGCCGGGCGACGCCGAGCGCCGGCGGGATGATTTCGATCTGTTGGTCGAGGCCGGCGAGCCAAGCACCTTGTTCTCCACGCCAAATATGCCGGTGGGCGTTGCCGACCACGCCATCGGTTTATACGCCAGCACCTTGGTTCGCGATGGCGGCACCTTGCAGATTGGCATCGGTTCGATGGGCGATGCGGTAACGGCCGCGCTGCTGAATCGCCAGGGCGACAACCCCGGCTACCAAGCGCTGCTGGCCGACCTCAATGCACCCTGTTGGGCCGAGTTGATTGAGCGTTGCGGTGGGCTGCAACCTTTTGCCAAGGGCTTGTACGGCTGCAGCGAAATGCTGGTGCCGGGGCTGGTGGCTCTATTTGATGCCGGCATTGTGCGGCGCCCGGTTTTCCCCGATGAACGTCTGCAACAGTTGGCCAATAGCGGCGTGGTGGATGAATTGGGTCAGTTGGACCTGGCGGCCTGGCGAGACGCGCAACCCGATCTCGCTTTCGATCAGCCCCTTGTGGCTTGGCTACAGCGCCAAGGTTTATTGGCTGAAGGTGTGAGTGTCGAAGAACAGAACCTACGTTTTGCCAACGGCCAGATGATCGTGGCCGACCTGCATAACCCCGCATGTGTCGCTGCGCTGCAACCCTACCTGCAAGCGGCAACCAGCGGCATCTTTATCCATGGAGGCTTCTTTCTCGGCCCGCAAGATTTCTACCGTCGTCTGCACCAGCTCAGCGACGAGCGCCGTGCGCGCATCGGCATGACTGGCATCGGCTATATCAATCGTCTGTACGGTCAGGAAGACCTCAAGCGCTTGCAGCGTCGCCAGGCACGTTTTATCAACAGCGCGTTCTGCATCACCTTGCTCGGCGCCAGTGCGGCAGACCAATTGGAAGATGGCCGGGTGATCAGTGGCGTTGGCGGCCAATATGATTTCTTTGCCCAGGCTCAGGAGCTGGAAGACGCCCGCGCCATTCTGATGTTGCGCAGCTGGCGGGAGGCCGATGGCGATGTCAGCTCCAATATCCGTTGGCAGTACGCCCACACCACCATTCCCCGCCACCTGCGCGACATCGTGATTACCGAATACGGCATCGCCGATTTGCGCGGTAAAAACGATGCGCAAGTGATCACCGCCCTGCTGCAAATCGCCGACTCACGCTTTCAGGATGAGCTGATCAAGCAGGCGCAGGACGCCGGCAAGCTGGCAGAAGATTTTGTCCTGGCCGAGGAATACCGCAATAACACGCCGGAACGTTTGCAGGCCTGCTACGAACGGCATTGTCAGCTGTTTGCTGAATACCCGTTGGGCTGTGACTTCACCGCGGTAGAACAGGACTTGCTGCGCGCGCTGCGCTGGCTAAAGAGCAAACTCAAGCTCAGCGAGATAGTGGACTTGGGCAAGGCGACGCTGTTCGATCAACCGGAGCCCGGTGCCTTTGACGGGCACTTAGAACGTATGCAATTGGCGCAGCCGGAGGGGCTGAAAGAGCAGCTCTATCAGAAGCTGGTGTTGGCGGGGTTGCAGGCAACGCGGCCGGCTTAAGGCTCTGGATCCTCGCCTACGCGAGGATGACGGAGCTCTGCATACCGTCAACCGTCATCCCCGCGTAGGCGGGGATCCAGTAAGAAGCGGGGCGGGTGAGGTTTATTCGAGAAACTCAACCTTGCCACCTTCCAGCGATTTGATCCGCGCCAACGACTCAACCCAGTAGCCTTGCTCGTCGAGTTCTTCGCGGCCTTTCTGGAAGGACTTTTCGATCACCACCCCGATGCCGACGATTGTCGCACCGGACTGTTTAATCAGGTCGATCAAGCCATGGGCGGCGCGGCCGTTGGCGAGGAAGTCGTCAATCAGCAGCACACGGTCAGTCGGCAGCAGGTGCTTGGCGGACACGGCGATGGTGCTTTCAGTTTGTTTGGTAAAGGAAAACACCTTGGAGACCAGCAGGTTTTCCTTCAGCGTCAGCGACTGGTATTTGCGCGCGAAAATCACCGGCACGCCCAGTTCCAACCCAGCCATGATCGACGGCGCAATGCCCGAGGCTTCAATGGTGACAATCTTGGTGATGCCCTGATCTTTAAACAGCTCAGCAAAGGCCTGGCCAATCTGCTGCATCAAGCGTGGGTCGATCTGGTGGTTAAGAAAGGCGTCGACCTTGAGCACCTGGTCGGACAGCACCACGCCTTCTTCGATAATCTTGTTTTTCAGCGCTTGCATCTCAGGGCTCTCATTTCAACTGTTGCTGGGTTTAGAAAGGATAGGGCGCTTGCCCGGTTACTTTTTCATCATGGCGCGAATATCGGCAAGAGCAGCGTTACCGCGTACCGCTTTAACTTCTACTGGTGTGTCTTCCAGGCCTTCCCAGGCGAGGTCTTCAGGCGGCAGTTCATCGAGAAAACGGCTGGGCGAGCAGTCGATGATTTCGCCGTATTGCTTGCGTCGGGCGGCGAAGGTAAATGCCAGTGTCTGCCGCGCGCGGGTGATGCCCACGTAGGCCAGGCGGCGTTCTTCTTCGATGGTGTCGGCTTCAATGCTGGAGCGGTGCGGGAGAATTTCTTCTTCCATACCAATGATAAATACGTACGGGAATTCCAGGCCTTTGGAGGCATGCAGGGTCAGCATCTGCACGCCCTCGGCGCCTTCTTCCTCTTCCTGCTGGCGCTCCAGCATGTCGCGCAACACCAGCTTGCCGATGGCGTCTTCGATGGTCATATCGCCATCTTCGTCGCGCTCCAGGGTGTTTTTCAGCGCATCGATCAGAAACCAGACGTTGCCCATCCGTGCTTCGGCGACTTTGTCGCTGGAGGCGTTCTGCCGTAGCCAGTTCTCGTAGTCGATGTCCATGACCATGCTGCGCAGCACGGCAATCGGCTCGTTCTCCACGCATTGCAGACGGATTTTATCCATCCAGCGTTTGAACCGTTGCAGACGCTCGGTGTAGCGGCTGTCGAGGTGTTCGCCCAGGCCGATTTCGTCGGCGGCGTTGTACATCGAGATCTTGCGCTCGGTGGCGTAGTTGCCAAGTTTTTCCAGGGTGGTGGAGCCGATCTCGCGGCGCGGCACGTTGATCACGCGCAGAAAGGCGTTGTCGTCATCCGGGTTTACCAGCAGGCGGAAGTAGGACATCAAGTCTTTAACTTCCTGACGACCAAAGAAGCTGGTGCCGCCCGATAGGCGATAGGGAATCTGATGGTGCTGCAGTTTCAGCTCCATCAGTTTGGCCTGGTAGTTACCGCGGTAGAGGATGGCGAAATCGCTGTACGGCCGGTCGGTGCGCAGGTGCAGGCTGAGGATTTCCATGGCCACACGCTCGCACTCGGCGTCTTCGTTTTTGCAGCGAATAACCCGAATCTCGTCGCCGTGGCCCATCTCGCTCCACAGTTGTTTCTCGAACGCGTGGGGGTTGTTGGCGATCAGCGTGTTGGCGCATTTGAGGATGCGGCTGGTGGAGCGGTAGTTCTGCTCAAGCATGACCACCTTGAGGGAAGGGTAATCCTCTTTGAGCAGCATCAGGTTTTCCGGGCGCGCACCGCGCCAGGCGTAAATCGACTGGTCGTCATCGCCGACCACGGTGAACTGGTTGCGCTGACCGACCAACAGTTTCACCAGTAAATACTGGCTGGCGTTGGTGTCCTGGTATTCGTCCACCAGCAGGTAGCGCACCTTGTTTTGCCACTTTTCCAGAATGTCGGCGTGTTCTTGGAACAGCTTCACTGGCATCAAAATCAGGTCGTCGAAGTCCACCGCGTTGTACGCCTTGAGCGTGCGCTGGTAATGCATGTAGACGATGGCTGCGGTTTGTTCTTTCGGATTGCGGGCGTTTTCCAGTGCTTCGGGCGGCAAGATCAGGTCGTTTTTCCACGAGCCGATGTAGTTTTTGATCTCATCAATACCGTCATCGCCCGCGTATTCCTTTTGCATGATGTCGCTGAGCAGGGCCTTGATATCGCCTTCATCGAAGATCGAGAAACCCGGCTTGTAACCCAGACGCGCACCTTCCTTGCGGATGATGTTCATACCCAGGTTATGGAAGGTGGACACCGTCAGGCCACGGCCCTCGGCGCCTTTAAGCAAGGTGCCGACGCGTTCTTTCATTTCGCGCGCGGCCTTGTTGGTAAAGGTCATGGCCACGATGTGCTGGGCGCGAATACCGCACTGTTGCACCAGGTGGGCAATCTTGCGGGTGATCACGCTGGTTTTGCCGGAGCCGGCGCCAGCGAGCACCAATAGTGGGCCGCCGACGTAGTTCACGGCTTCTTGCTGCCGGGGATTGAGTCGGGACATCGTGTTTGCATCAGAAGAAGAGGGCGCGCATTTTAGCAGGCCTGGTGCAGAATGCCGTAACCGTCTGGTTATGTGACGCAGCCCATACTGGCTACCTGACAGCCTTGGTTATTTCAAACAATCCAGTACGCTAGTGCCGCATCAGCGGGGGCTGATGAGGAAAAACATCGCACAGGAGGTGCGCAAGAGACGCCGATAACGGCGCGAAAGGGCGGTAGAACCGCCATGTGTAATGCTTTGGGGGAAGTCGCTTGTCCGCGCATGTGCAAACCTTGCGTATAGTCCTGCTGGCCGAAACGCCGGAGTGGGCGGCGGTGCTGCGTGAGCACCTGGCTACGATGGGCAACCCGTCGGCGCTGATCACGGCCCCGTCCTGGGCAGCTGCCAGTGGCCTATTCGATGAACATACCCAAGGTCTCTTACTGACCACGCCGCATATGCAGCCTGAGCCCGGCAGTTGCCCGTTACCCACCGTGCTGCTGTTGGAGCGCGAACCGCCAGAGCCGCCGGTTGGCGTCAGCGATTGGCTGGTACGCGAGGCGCTGACCGCCGACACCCTGCGCCGTTGCCTGCGCTATGTGTGTGAACACGGCGTGCTCAAAGACACCTTGCAGCGCTTGGCTGAGCAAGACCCGCTCACAGGCATCGCCAACCGCCAAGGCTTTCAAACCCTGCTGACTGCGCAGCTCGCCGAGTTCAAAGGCCGTGGCTTAGCCCTTGGCCACCTAGACCTGGATAACTTCCGCCACGCCAACGATGCCCTCGGCCACCAGGCCGGTGATCGCTTGATTCTGCAGGTCGTCGCGCGCTTAAAGGGCCAGCTTTCGGTTGATGACCATTTGGCCCGCCTGGGCAGCGATGAATTTGCTTTGCTCCTGGATATCCGCCGTGACCCACTACGCGCGGTAAAGATCGCCGAGCGTATTACCGAAGCGTTGTCCGAGCCCTATTGGGTGGACGGCGACAGTCTATTGATCGGTTGCAGCTTGGGCGTGGCTCACGCCCGCGTCGATGCTGGCGCGGACCCTTTGATGTGGCACGCCCACATCGCCATGCAGCAGGCCAAGAGCCAACAAGGCTGTACGTTTCATGTCTTTGACGAGCGCATTAACCGCAACGCGCGCAGCATTGCCGACTTGGAAAGCGAGCTGCGCCGCGCCTTGCGCCGTGACGAACTGGAGCTGCATTACCAGCCGCGCCTGTGCGTGAAAACCGGTCAGATTCTAGGCCTCGAGGCGCTGGTGCGTTGGCGCCATGCAGAGCGCGGCTTGCTGGCGCCGAATGAATTTGTGCCGCTGGCGGAGGAAAGCGGCTTGATCGTGCCATTGGGGTACTGGGTAATTTCCCGGGCCCTACGCGATATGCAATGGCTGCGCGGGCGTGGGCTGCCGGCCTTGCATATGGCGGTGAATCTGTCGTTCCGCCAGTTTCAGGACAGCCAATTGCTGCCAACGCTAAGCCGCTTGATTGAGGAGCGTGGGGTGGATGCACGCTGGCTCGAATTCGAGCTGACGGAAACCGCCGTGATGCGCCGCAGCGACCATGTGCAGCAGACCATGAAGGCCCTTGGCAAGCTGGGTGTACGTTTTTCCCTGGATGACTTTGGCACCGGCTTCTCGTCTTTTGTGCACCTCAACAACCTGCCCATCACCATGTTGAAAATCGACAAAAGCTTTGTTGGCGGCATGGACGACCGCCCAGAAAATCGCCAGTTGGTGCGGGCGATGATCAATCTGGCGCATAACCTCGAGCTCGCCGTGGTGGCCGAGGGCGTGGAAAACGCCGAACAGCTGGCGCTGCTGCGCCAGTTTGGTTGCGACCAGGTGCAGGGTTACCTGGTCAGCAAACCTCTGCCGCTGGCCGAGTTGGCGCGCTTTCTGGTGTTTGGCAATCGCCAGGCGTTGTTGTCGGGGCTGACGACCGTTTAAGCCGCAGCATGCGCGCGGTTTTCCACTCAAAGCCCAATGTCAGCCCCAAGGCTGCGCAGGCGAGCCCGGCAGCCAAACCCCACCAAACACCTTGGGCGCCCCAGCCGAGGTGAAATGCCAGTAGCCAGGCTGCGGGTGCGCCCACCAGCCAGTAGCAGACGATGCCCACTACAAAGGTGGTTTTCGCATCCTTGAGGCCACGAATGGCACCCATGGCGATGGTTTGGATGCCGTCGAACAGTTCGAACAAAGCAGCAATAGCCAGCAGGCTGACGGCCAGCGCGATGATCTCGGCAAAGGCTGGGTCTTTGGTGTCCAGATACAGGTCGACCACAGCTTCGGGCGCTAGCCAAAACAGCAGGCCAAAGCCCAGCATACACACGCCGCCGACCATTAAACCCAAGCGTCCGGCGCGACGCGCTTCCTCCAGGCGCCCGGCACCGAAGTGCTGGCCGATGCGAAAGGTCACCGCATAAGAAATGCCCACTGGCACCATAAAGGCCACATACACCGATTGCAGTGCAATCTGGTGAGCCGCCATTTGCGTGCTACCCAGCGCTCCCATGCACAGGGCGGCAAAGGCAAATAATCCCGACTCCACCGCGTAGGTGCCACCAATCGGCATACCGAGGCGCAGCAGCTCAACCATCGCCGCCCGGTGTGGGCGTAGCAGGCCGGTAAATAGCGGGTAGGGCGAATAGGCCGAATGGCGTAGCACATGCAACGCCAGCAACAACGCCATCAGGGTGCTAACAATCGCCGTGACCAGACCAATGCCCGCCAGGCCTAGGTGCGGCAAACCGAACATACCGTGGATCAGCACATAGTTGAGCGCCAGGTTGGCCAGTGCGCCGCCAATGCTGATGGCCATAACCGGGCCGGCGCGGCCAATGGCGCTGGTAAAGCCGCGCAGGGCCATAAAGGTCATATAGCCGGGCAGAGCGAATACTAAGGTGGACAGAAATTGCCCGGCACCCTGCACGCTGTCTGGCGCTTGGCCAAACAACAGCAAGATGGGGCCAAGGTTCCAGAGCAATAGCCCGGCGCCCAGGGCCAACGCCCAGCCCAGCCATAAGCCGTTTTGTGTGAGCTGGGCGACGCCCAGGTGGTCGCCACTGCCGTGACGAATGGCCACCAGATTGCCAACGGCGGCAATCACGCCCACGCAGAAAATCGACACAAAGGAGTAGCTCGCCGCGCCCAGCCCACCGCCAGCGAGGGCGGCCGGGCCGAGCAAACCCATCATCACCGTGTCGGTAAACACCATCATCACATGCGCCAGTTGCGCGGCAATCAAGGGCCCGGCAAGGCGTAGGATGGCTTTTAGTTCAGCTCGGGTAGCGGTTGGCATAATGAGTTTCGCTCAGATAAGGCGTATGCCAGCGGGCGCTGCCTTGGCGTTAAGTCCTGCCATTCTCTGCACTTGGGCGCGCATGCACAAAAGGATAAAAACGATATCAGGCATGATTTAAACTCATGCAGGACTTTTCTTTGGAGCTTGCATGATGTCTCGGCGTCTTCCCGGCTTATATGCGCTGCGCGCCTTTGAAGCGGCGGCGCGGCATGCCTCGTTCACCCTCGCGGCGCAGGAATTGGCTATTACCCAAAGTGCGGTAAGCCGGCATATCCGCACCCTCGAAGAGCACTTCGGCTGCCGGCTGTTTCAGCGCGCCGGGCGTAATCTGCAGCTCACTGAAGCGGCTCGCCTGTTGCTGCCGGGCGTAACCGACGGCTTTGCCGCCCTGGAACGAGCCTGTGGGGCGTTAAGCACTGACGACTCGATCCTGCGCTTGAAAGCACCCTCGACCCTGACCATGCGTTGGCTACTGGCGCGGCTATCGCGCTTTCGCATGCTCGGCGACGGCATGGAGGTGCAGCTCACCAGCGCCTGGATGGATGTCGATAAGGTCGATTTTCACCACGAGCCGTTCGACTGCGCTGTGCTGCTCGGCAGGGGGGATTTTCCGGAGGAATGGGAAAGCGTCGAATTGTTCACTGAATGGCTGATTCCCGTGTGTGCGCCCGAAGCGGTCACCGATGGCCCGTGGGATTTGCCGCGTTTGCAGCAGGCCGAGCTGCTGCACCCAACGCCTGATCGGCGCGACTGGCGGCGCTGGTTACAGGCCACCGGGCTGACTGAGCAACTGCCGCTCAAGGGGGGCCAGGTGTTCGATACCTTGGAGCTGGGCATGGTTGCCGCGGCTCGAGGTTACGGGGTGTCCATCGGTGATTTGGTGATGATCGCCGAGGACGTCGCCCAAGGTCGTCTGGGCTTGCCCTGGCGCAGCGCGGTCGCCAGTGGCGACAGTTATTTCCTGGTCTGGCCCAAGGCCAGGCGCGGCCAAGCCCGCTATCAACGTTTGCGAGACTACCTGCTGGATGAGGTTGCCGCGATGCAGTTACCGGACGTCGTACATCTTGTGTAACCTCTGCGTGTTTTATTTCCGACGGGGCTGATAGCTAAATGCCTCGTCCGGATTGACGCACAAATTTACTCAAGTATTCTGCGCGCCCCGCCGAATATCTAAACAGGCTGCCCTCCACAAGCGGGCGGCCTTATTTCTGCTTTTATGGAAATGTGGCGCAACTAAAGCGCCGCTGCTCGTCTATGGAGATGTACATGTCTCAGCCACGTTCCCGCATCGCCTGGCAGCTCGCCTCTGCCTTGGCCGTGATTCTGGTTTTGCTGATTGGCCTCAGCACCCTATTCGCCCTGCGCTCTTTGAGCACGGCTAACTTGACCACCCGCGAAGAGCATCTGGGTAGCGAGGCGCGCTTGCTGGCTGACCAGCTCAGCACCTTCCATACCAGCCTTAAAGAAAGCACTCAGCGACTCGCCGGCTTGTTCGAGCAGCGTTTCAGTACGGGCCTTAATGTGCATGCCGATGAGCGCGTTCCGGTCGGTGCTTTGCAAGCGCCCGCGCTGTACTTGGGCGATGTGCGCCTGAATAACCAATTCAACGAAGTGGACGAATTCCGCCGCCTTACCGCAGGTGTAGCCACGGTGTTCGTGCGCAATGGCGATGACTTTGTGCGCGTCACCACCTCGCTGACCAAGCAGGACGGTAGCCGCGCCATTGGCACCGTGCTCGATCATGCTCACCCGGCGTATCAGCGACTGCTCGGCGGGCAAAATTATGTAGGGCGCGCGCTGTTGTTTGATCGCTTTTACATGACCCAATACACGCCAGTGACTGACCCGTCTGGCAAGGTTTTCGCCGTGCTTTTCGTTGGGTTTGATTACACCGACGCGCAGAACGCCCAGTTCGATAACCTCAAGCGCTTTCGTATCGGATCCACCGGTTCGCTGGCATTGCTTGATGAGCAAAAACACTGGCTAGTGCCGCCAGCGGGGGCGCAGCAGCCAGAAAAAATCATCGATGACGTGGTGAGCCTTGCCGCCAAGCCGGGCAAGGGCGAGTTCTGGCACGACGGCGAGCAAGAGTTTTACAGCGTGGCCCAGCCTTTTGCCGGCGGCCCATGGACTGTCTTGGCCAGCATGCCCAAAACCGAAATTCAGGCGGTGACTTGGCATGTTGGCGGCCAATTGGCCATTGGCAGCCTGATCACGCTGATGCTGGCAGTCGGAGCTGTTATCTGGTTGCTGCGGCGCAAATTGCGTCCACTCGGTGACTTGGTAAATCAAGCACATGCCCTGGGCAATGGCGACCTCAGCGTGCGGCTGAATATCGCCAGCCACGACGAAATTGGCGAGTTAGCGCGCAGCTTCAACCAGATGGGTGAGGCGCTGTCGACCATGGTGTCGCGCATTCGCGGGGCGGCGGAACATGTCAGCAGCCGCGCGCAGGCATTGGCGGGTTTGTCCTCCGGTGCCTACGAAGGTATCGAGCAGCAGTCCGGCGAAATCAGCAGCATGGCCGGCGCCGTGGAAGAGTTCAGCGCCACCTCGCTGAACATCGCCGACAACATGCGCCACACCGAGCGTCTGGCCAACGAGAACTCGCAGCAAACCCGTATTGGTCGAACGTCCATGGAGGAAGCCTCTGCTGCGCTTGAGCAAATTTCCAGCTCGCTGAATGGCACCGCCGATGTGATCAACACCCTGGGCCAACGCTCGCAGGAAATTGGCGGCATTGTTAGCGTGATTACCTCTATTGCCGACCAGACCAACCTGCTGGCCCTCAACGCCGCCATTGAAGCCGCCCGTGCTGGCGAACAGGGCCGTGGTTTTGCCGTGGTGGCGGATGAAGTGCGCAGCCTGGCCGGCCGCACCCGCGATGCCACCAACGAAATCTCTGCCATGATCCAAAGCATTCAGGGCGAGACCAGTAGCGCCATCGCCACTATGGAGCAAGGCAAGCTGCAAATGCAGGACGGTCTGCAGCGCAACGCCAAGGTCGCTCAGGCGCTGACGCAGATTGCCGAGCAAAGCCAGGCCGCTGGCGAGCAGTTTGCCGCAATTACCACCGCCACCGGCGAGCAAAGCAGCACCGCAACGATGCTCAGCAGCAACCTGCAAAGCATTGCTTTGGCTAATAGCGAACAGCACGAAGTGATCACTAATTTGGCGGAAACCGCCAAAGAGCTTGATCAGCTGGCTGCCGGTCTGCGTGCTGAGGTCGGGCGCTTCCAGTAACCCGCAGCACGAAAAAATCCCCGGCGCCAACCGGGGATTTTTTTATGCCGCTGTTATCACCAGGCAGCCTTTAATAATGCGCACCCGAACGGTGTCATTAACCTCAAATCCTGCCTGCTGAAGCCAAAGTCCCTTAAGTTGCAACCAAGGGATTTTCTTCGGTTGCGCGTACTGGCCGTCCCGTTTGCTGGGTGGCACATAGTCCGCGGCCACTTTCAAATGGCGTTCGGTGAATTCCGGAGCAAGCGAAACTTCATGGAGGGTCATGGTCGATTCCTGCGCGATGGCGTTTTGTTAGCGGGGCGTACGAAATTGCACGCACCGGGCCTACACCTGCAGTTTGCTTAAGTGACCACTGGATATCCATCCACTATCGCTTTAATGCGCAGCGGCAATTCCTCAGAGCGGCTGCGGATGCTTCCTACAATTGTCAGCTACCCCTGTTGAGCCCCCCGGTATTGCAGGGCCTCAGCCAAGTGCAAGCGGGCAATGCGCGTGCTTTGTTCAAGGTCGGCTAGCGTTCGCGCCACTTTTAAAATCCGATGCGCTGCGCGCAGTGACAGGCCAAGGCGCTCGCAGGCAGTTTCTAGCCAAGTCTGATCCTCTTGTTGCAGCGCGCAGTGTTCGCGTAGGCCAGGCAGATCAAGGAAGGCATTGGCGATCCCTTGACGGCGCATTTGCAGCGACCTGGCGGCGGCCACCTGGGCTGCCGCTGTGGCAGTGTCGGCGCCCTTCTCTGCGGTGACATGCAGCACGGTGGTTTCCCGCGCCACGGTGACGTGCAGATCAATCCGGTCCAGCAACGGGCCAGACAGCTTGCCGCGATAGCGCTGTAATTGTTCAGTGCTACAGCGGCAGCGGCCGCTGGGATCACCGAGGTAGCCACAAGGGCACGGGTTCATTGCTGCGACCAGCTGAAAGCGTGCCGGGAAATGCACTTTATCTTTGGCGCGCGCGATCACGATCTGACCGCTTTCAAGGGGTTCACGCAACACCTCCAGCACACGTCGATCAAACTCAGGCAGCTCATCAAGAAACAAAACACCGTGGTGCGCCAGCGTGATTTCGCCAGGTTGCGGGCGACTGCCGCCACCCACCAACGCCGGACCAGATGCCGTGTGATGGGGATGCCGAAAAGGTCGCTGCGGCCACGCGCTCATTGGCGTGTGGCTGGCCACTGATTGAATGGCCGCGACTTCCAGTGCCTCTTGTTCTTCCAAGGGTGGCAGCAAGCCGGGAAGTCGACTGGCGAGCAGAGTTTTGCCAGTGCCGGGCGGACCGCTGAACAAGAGGTTATGCGAGCCAGCAGCAGCGACCAGCAAGGCGCGTTTGGCCGCGACCTGGCCCTGCACTTCGCTGAGATCGGGATAGGGCGCGCATTGGCGCAAAAGACCCTGCGCCTGGTACGGCGCAATGGGTGTGTGGCCGTTGAAATGCGCGGCCAATTCCAGCAGGTGATCTATTGCTAGCACCGTCAGGCCTGATGCCAGGCTGGCTTCTTCGGCATTGCTGCGCGGCACTATCAAGGTGCGTGCTGCGGCGCGTGCCGCCAATGCTGCCGGTAGTACGCCCTGTACTGGGCGTACGGCGCCGGACAGCGCCAACTCGCCCAGGCATTCGATATTTTCCAAAGCTGCCACTGGCACCTGGCCGCTGGCGGCAAGAATGCCTAAGGCGATGGCCAGGTCGAAGCGTCCACCGTCTTTAGGTAAGTCCGCTGGAGCGAGGTTTAAGGTGATGCGTCTTTGCGGAAATTCGAAGGCGCAATTCAGAATTGCGCTACGCACGCGGTCTTTGCTTTCTTTGACTGCGGTTTCCGGCAGGCCAACTAATGTCAGCGACGGCAAGCCATTGGCCAAGTGCGCTTCGACAATAACGGAAGGTGCTTGTACGCCCACTTGGGCGCGGCTATGGACGATAGCCAGAGACATCGATCACTCCTTGATCACAGGCCACTTAGTAGTGATTACTCGCTAGGCGGCGACACTTTTGCTTCCAGCTCGGCAACCTTGGCTTCCAGTGCTTCGAGGCGCGCGCGGGTGCGGGCGAGGACGGCCATTTGGCTGTCGAACTCTTCGCGGCTAACAAGATCGAGCTTGCTGAAACCACTTTGCAGCAAGGCTTTGAATTGGGTTTCGAATTCACCGCGTGGCAAGGGCGTTTCACCATTGAACAGGCGCGATGCATGGGTGCTTAAGGCGTCGAGCAGGGCTTTGGGCGGCAGCATAGAAAGGTTCCAAAAAAGTCGGCTGGCAGTGTATCACGCAGCATCTAGGCTAACGGTTGCAGGGTTTTGCACGGTTTTGGAGCGCGGGTTAAGCGCGGGGTGCGCTGTTGTTGTGCGTGACTGGCCTGTGCGATCTGGTCACGGTATTGGGTAGGCGCTGTAACTCGCTGAATTTCGGGCTTTTCAGCGAGCTGGCAAGCTTTCTGCTTAGTGGCCTATGACGCATGCACCGATGCAGTTCGGATGCGTAAGGCGAAGCGGGGGAGTCGTTTCGTCAGGAGCGATTGGTTGTGTCGAGAGCCCTCCCTGAGGACGTTCGATGCGTTACAAAGCCAGACACTGCGCTTAGACTTGAGCCGGGTTCGTTTTTCCTGGGGCAAGTCCACCAATACGGGAGAGAGTTTCATGAAGTTAGTAACTGCCATCATCAAACCGTTCAAGCTGGACGATGTGCGCGAGTCGCTATCGGAGATCGGCGTGCAGGGCATCACTGTCACTGAAGTCAAAGGCTTCGGTCGTCAGAAGGGCCATACCGAGTTGTATCGCGGCGCCGAATACGTGGTCGACTTCCTGCCCAAGGTGAAGATCGACGTGGCCATTGCTGATGATCAGCTGGACCGCGTTATCGAAGCCATCACCAAGGCGGCCAACACCGGCAAGATCGGTGACGGCAAGATCTTCGTG
>CAZIWV010000011.1:0-143310 GCA_964543145.1 uncultured Pseudomonas sp. | reverse complement strand
TTTTTAACAATAAAGGTGTTGCATCATGTCGGTACCCCCGCGTGCCGTTCAGCTTAACGAAGCGAACGCGTTCCTTAAGGAACATCCTGAGGTCCTGTTCGTCGACCTTCTTATTGCAGATATGAATGGTGTGGTGCGCGGCAAGCGCATCGAGCGTGCGAGCCTGCACAAGGTTTACGAACGCGGCATCAACCTCCCGGCTTCTTTATTCGCACTTGATATCAATGGCTCGACCGTGGAAAGCACCGGTCTGGGCTTGGATATCGGCGATGCCGACCGTATCTGCTACCCCATTCCCAACACCCTGTGTAATGAGCCTTGGCAGAAGCGTCCGACCGCGCAACTGTTAATGACCATGCACGAGCTGGAAGGCGAGCCGTTTTTCGCTGACCCGCGGGAAGTGTTGCGGCAGGTGGTCGCGAAGTTCGACGAACTGGGCCTTACCATTTGCGCTGCGTTTGAACTTGAGTTTTACCTGATCGACCAAGCCAACGTGAACGGCCGGCCTCAACCGCCGCTGTCGCCACTGTCAGGCAAGCGTCCGATCTCCACCCAGGTGTATCTGATTGATGACCTGGACGAGTACGCCGAATGTCTGCAAGACATTCTCGAAGGCGCCAAAGAGCAGGGCATTCCTGCTGACGCCATCGTTAAGGAAAGTGCTCCAGCGCAATTCGAAGTCAACCTTCACCATGTAGCCGATCCGATCAAGGCGTGCGATTACGCCCTGCTGCTCAAGCGCCTGGTGAAAAACATCGCCTATGACCATGAGATGGACACCACCTTCATGGCCAAGCCGTACCCGAACCAAGCGGGCAACGGTTTGCACGTGCACATTTCCATTCTGGATAAAGACGGCAACAACATCTTTGCCTGCGACGATCCGGAACAGAATGAGCCGCTGCGCCACGCTATTGGCGGTGTGCTGGAAACCATGTCGGCATCGATGGCGTTCCTTTGCCCGAACGTAAACTCCTACCGTCGTTTCGGCGCACAGTTCTATGTGCCGAACTCGCCGAGCTGGGGCATCGACAACCGTACCGTGGCCCTGCGCGTACCCAACGACACCCGCGATGCCGTGCGTATTGAGCACCGCGTTGCTGGTGCCGACGCCAACCCGTACTTGCTGCTCTCGGCAGTACTGGCCGGTGTACACCATGGCTTGACCAACAAAATCGAGCCAACTGCTCCCGTAGAAGGCAACTCCTACGAACAAAATGAGCAGAGCCTGCCAAACAACCTGCGTGATGCCCTGCGCGAGTTGGACGACAGCGAGATCATGGCCCGCTATATCGACCCGAAATACATCGACGTCTTCGTCGCCTGTAAAGAGAGTGAACTCGCCGAGTTCGAAAACTCCATTTCGGACCTCGAGTACAACTGGTATCTGCACACCGTTTAAGTGTTCAGTTAACCCATTCGACGCCGGCCCCAAGCCGGCGTCGTTTTATCTGCCGCAATAACCCGTTTTTGCCTGCACTGCAGCTCTGAGACCACGTGCTGCGTTGTTGTTTGTGTGCCATGGCCAGCCCAGACGTGCGTAGAAACCACCAGACATGTCGCGGCTCGCTCAGTTGTAAAGGATTTGAGCGATAACTCCACTTGCCCTGGCGCATGCCAAGGCCATTGCTGTGAACCGACACGTAAGGAAGTCGTCATGCCCCGCTTGTTAGCTGCGCTGCTGTTTGCTGGCTCATCCCTTTTCCTCGCTACACCGGCGGTCCAGGCCGAAGACCTGGTGGTCTACAACTGGAACGATTACATCGCCCCGCAGGTGCTGGCCGATTTCGAAAAACAAACCGGCATCCATGTCGACTACCACACCTACAGCACCGCCGAAGAGCTGGAAAAAGCCCTGGCCAGCGGCGACTCCATCGATATTGCCGTGCCCTCCCACGACACCCTGCCCGCGCTGATCAAAGCCGGGCGCCTGCAACCGCTGGACATGACCCGCCTGCCCAACCGCGTGCATCTGGACAAACAGCTGCTGAGCAAGCTCAACGCCGTTGACCCGCAGAACCGATACGCCATTCCTTACCAATGGGGCGCCGTCGGCCTGGCGATCAACGTGCCGCTGGCCGAGAAAGCCTTCGGTGGCCCGCTGCCCAAGAGCTGGAGTCTGCTGTTCGACCCGGCGCAAAGCGCCAAGCTGGCCAGTTGCGGCATCAGCGTGTTGGATGCGCCGGATGAAGTGCTGTCGGTGCTGATGAACTACATGGGCCGCAGCCTCGCCCACAGCCCGCCGACGCAAATTAAACAAGGTGGCAGCGTGCTTAACGCCATTCGCCACAACGTGCGTTACGTCGACAGCGAGCGTTATATCGACGACCTGAAAACCGGCAAGCTGTGCATGTCACTGGCCTGGGTTGGTGATGCCCTGGGCGCCAGTGCAGCAGGGCAAGACGTACGTTTTATCGTGCCCGACGAAGGCTCGGTGCTGTTTATCGACAACTTGGTCATCCCCAGCAGCGCCCGCCGCGCTGACCTGGCGCACCGCTTTATCGACTTTCTGATGCAGCCAAAAGTGGCGGCGCAGATCACCACCGAAACCCTGTATCCGAGCGGCAATGCCGATGCTCGCGAGTTTCTCGACCCGACGTTGCGCGACCAGCCGGGCCTGTATCCAGACCGCGACACCAAGCGCCGCCTAGCGGCGTTGGAAGTGCTGCCGGAGAAGATTTCCAGCGTGAAGGAACAGGTGTGGGACAAATTTCGGACCGGTAGCTAACCGTAGGGCGTGCTGTGCGCACCAACGCACCAACGCGAGAATCGCCTGGTGCGCGCAGCACACCCTACGCCAGCGTTGGCCGCGAATACTTGCTCCTTACACACGCGCTAGCGTCCAATAGCCCCTCCCCACAGGAGAGCCCGATGCAGCGCCCAGCCACCACTCGCAAACCCCGCGCCAGCAGCCAGGCTCGTATCGATGCCATTCTTGATGCAGCCCGCACGCTGCTCGCCGAAGAAGGCGTGGCCGGGCTGTCGATTTACAGCGTGGCTGAGCGTGCGCAGATCCCGCCCTCCTCGGTCTATCACTTCTTTGCCAGCGTACCGGCGATTCTCGAAGCGCTGACCGCCGATGTCCACGCCGCCTTCCGCGCCGCGCTCGCCTCGCCCATCGACCACGCCAGCCTTAACCACTGGCCGGATCTTTCGCGCCTGGTTGAACAGCGCATGCTCGATATCTACACCCGCGACGCCGCCGCCCGGCAATTGATCCTCGCCCAGCACGGCTTAAGCGAAGTGACCCAGGCCGACCGTCAACACGACATCGAACTCGGCCGCCTGCTACACGCGTTGTTCGATCGCCACTTCCCACTGCCCGCTCTGCCAGAAGGAATCGACGTGTTTGCCCTGGCGCTGGAACTCAGCGACCGCGTCTACGCCCGCAGCGTGCACGTGCATGGCGAGATCACCCCGCGTCTAGCTGAAGAAGGCATGCGCGTGTTCGATGTTTATCTGGGCTTGTACCTGCCGGCGTTCTTACCTAAGCGGGAAAACCCGGCTGATTAACCGATATTTATCGGTATTTTTATCGATAAAACTCCACCGATAGAAATAATCACCTTCTAAGGCGGATTTTTATCGACTATAAAGTCGCACCTGTAAAAACAACAAATAGGTGCGTTATGTCTCGAATCGTTACCGTCGCTGCCACACAGATGGCCTGTTCCTGGGACCGCGCGGCGAACATCGCCAACGCCGAGAAACTGGTGCGCGAAGCCGCCGCTAAGGGCGCGCAGATCATCCTGATTCAGGAACTGTTCGAGACACCGTACTTCTGCCAGAAGCCCAACCCCGACTACCTGCAATTGGCCACGCCGACCGAGACCAATGCCGCCATCGCGCACTTTCAGACGCTCGCCAAAGAGCTCGAAGTGGTACTGCCGATCAGCTACTTCGAGCTGGCCGGCCGCGCGCGTTTTAACAGCATCGCCATCATCGATGCCGACGGCAGCAACCTCGGGGTGTACCGCAAAAGCCATATCCCCGACGGCCCCGGTTACCACGAGAAGTACTACTTCAACCCCGGCGACACCGGCTTTAAAGTCTGGCAAACCCGTTACGCCAAAATCGGCGTCGGCATCTGCTGGGATCAGTGGTTCCCCGAATGCGCCCGCAGCATGGCGTTGCAGGGCGCGGAAATCCTGTTCTACCCCACCGCCATCGGCAGCGAGCCGCACGATAAAACCATTAGCTCGCGCGACCACTGGCAGCGTGTGCAACAGGGCCACGCCGGCGCCAACCTGATGCCGCTGATTGCCGCCAACCGCATCGGCAACGAAGCGCAGGACGGCTACGACATCACCTTTTATGGCTCGTCATTTATCGCCAATCAGTTTGGCGAAAAAGTCCAAGAGCTGAATGAAACCGAAGAAGGCGTCCTGGTGCATACTTTCGACCTGGATCAGCTGGAACACACCCGCAGCGCCTGGGGCAGCTTTCGTGATCGCCGCCCCAATTTGTATGGCGCGATAAAAACTCTGGATGGCGCTCTCCAGTCCTAACCCTACAGGGATTCCACCTAAGGTATTTGCAATGACAACTCTGAACACCACCCCCCGCGCCGATGGCTTCCATATGCCCGCCGAGTGGGCGCCCCACAGCCAAACCTGGATGGTCTGGCCGCAGCGCCCGGACAACTGGCGCCTGGGCGGCAAGCCTGCGCAGGCGGCGTTTACCGCCGTGGCCAAAGCCATTGCCCGCTTTGAGCCGGTAACCGTGTGCGTCAGCGCAGAGCAATACGCCAACGCCCGCGCGCGCCTGGATGACGACAACATCCGCGTGGTGGAAATCACCACCGACGACGCCTGGGTACGTGATACCGGCCCGACCTTCGTACGCAACGCGGCTGGTGAAGTTCGCGGGGTGGATTGGGGCTTCAACGCCTGGGGCGGCTTTGAAGGTGGCCTGTATTCGCCGTGGATGCGCGACGACCAAGTCGCCAGCAAAATTCTCGAAATCGAACGCCGTGATCGCTACCGCACCGAAGGCTTTGTGCTGGAAGGCGGCTCCATCCACGTGGACGGTGAAGGCACGGTGATCACCACCGAAGAATGCCTGCTCAACCACAACCGCAACCCGCACCTGAGCCGTGAAGAGATCGAAGCGGTACTGCGCGAGCACTTGGCCATCGACACGGTGATCTGGCTGCCAGACGGCCTGTTTAACGATGAAACCGATGGCCATGTGGATAACTTCTGCTGCTACGTGCGCCCTGGTGAAGTGCTACTGGCCTGGACTGACGACACCCAGAACCCGAACTACGAACGCTGCCAAGCCGCCATGCGCGTACTGGAAACGGTAAAGGACGCCAAAGGCCGGCAGCTGGTGGTGCACAAGATGCCGATTCCGGGGCCGCTGTATGCCACGGACGAAGAATGCGCCGGGGTTGATCTGGTTGCCGGTACCCAGGAGCGCGACCCGTCGATTCGTTTGGCCGGCTCGTACGTTAACTTTCTGATCGTCAACGGCGGCATCATCGCGCCGAGTTTTGATGACCCCAAAGACGCCGAAGCCAAAGCCATCTTGCAGCGCCTATTCCCCGCGCATGAAGTGGTGATGGTGCCAGGGCGGGAGATTTTGCTGGGTGGCGGCAATATTCACTGCATTACCCAGCAGCAACCGGCGTAAAAACCCTCTCCCCCAATCCCTCTCCCGCAAGCGGGCAGAGGGGAGCTAAACCCCGATCTAGCTATGTACTCCGATCAAGCCCCCTCTGCCCGCTTGCGGGAGAGGGCTGGGGAGAGGGTTTTTGAATCTGCGGTCTACGCCCGAATGATGCGGTTCTTGCCCTGGCGTTTGGCGTCGTACATGGCGGCATCCGCCCGAGCAAACAAGGTGTCGAGGGTGACGTCGACATGGGTCAGGCTGGTAAGCCCCTGGCTGACGGTGACACCAAAGGTGGTGCCGTTGCAGCTAAAAACCAAGCGCTGAATTTCCCGCTGCAAACGCTCGGCAATTTGCAGGGCCAGCTCTTCGGTGCAGCAGGGAAATAACGCCGCGAATTCTTCACCACCAATGCGTCCAAACAAGTCACCACGGCGCAGCGCCGCAGTGCCGCATTGGGCAATACGTTGCAGCACCACGTCGCCCATCTGGTGGCCGTAGGTGTCGTTGATCTGTTTGAAGTTATCCACATCCAGCAGCAGAAAAGCCAAGGGCGCTTGTTCCTGCGTGGCCTGTTGGAATTCGGTGTGGGCGCATTCGAAGAAGTAACGGCGGTTGCTGCTCTGGGTCAGCACATCGGTGGTGGCCAAGCGATGCAGCTCGCCTTCGAGGTTCTTTTTGTCGGTGATGTCTTCGGCAATGCCGACCACAATCAAGGGCTTTCCAGCCTCGGCTTGGCGGCTGATAAAGCACTTGTCGCTGAGCCAACGTAATTGGCCGTCGGCGCGAAGAATGCGGTACTCACGGTCTTCCACGGCACCCTTGACCAGCACCTCGGCAAAGCTGGCGGCGGCATGTTCAACGTCATCGGGGTAGATGCAATTGAGCCATTCGCCGTAGTCGGCCATTAACAAGCCGGCATTGCGACCGAAAACCCGCTCATACGCCGGGCTGACATAGATGATGCGCTGGGCATCCCAATCAAAGGCCCAGAGCACAGTGTTGACGCTATCCAACAGCGAACTGAACAGGTGCTCGCGCTCGCGCAAGCGCTCCACTTCGCCACGGCTGTGCAGCAACGCGAGCGTCAGTTCCTCCAACTCAAGGGAGAGTGGCGGTGGAAGGGGGGCGTGTTCGTCCATTAGATGTCCTTTTCTTGTAACGAAACTACGACAATTCGCGCAGCATAAGGTGCCAAACCCTGACACAGAAAAAAGCCCGCCGAACGGCGGGCTTGGGCGCTCTACGGTGCCTGTTACAACGCGCCGGCCGGGCGCAGCGAATAGGTTTTGAGGTGCTCGGCAAAATCACGCAGCGATTGGATACCGCTGGCTTCGGCCTCATGCACCCAAACTTTCATTGCTTCGAGCATGTCGTGGCCGTTGCTGCTGGTCTTTACCCAGATATGCTGCAGGGCCAGGCGTTTCTCGTAGATCACTTTGAGCGCCTGGCTTTGCTCCAGCATGGCCTGAATACGCAGGTGATGACGCTCTTCCAGCAGGCTGGTTTCGCGCGACAGCAAGCGCTTGGCGCGATGGAACTTGGCCCGTACCGAGGCATCGGCTTTAGCCAGCTCCAGCTTCACCAGCGGCGCAATCACAGCCTTACGGTACTGCGCCATGATCTGAAAGCGGTTGTTGAGGATGGCCATGGCGGTGTCCATGTCCAGATAACCTTTGCCAGTCACGCGATGGGCGATGGGCGCCACGCGCTGCACCTTGGCCAGGCGCAGAAAACTGAACAGCTGGATCCACGCCCAGCCCATATCGAACTCCCATTTTTTCACCGACAGCTTGGCCGAGTTGGGATAGGTATGGTGGTTGTTATGCAGCTCTTCGCCACCAATCAAGATGCCCCACGGCACCAAGTTGGTGGCCGCGTCGCGGCATTCAAAGTTGCGGTAGCCAACAGCGTGGCCCAAGCCATTGATAACGCCGGCAGCCCACACCGGAATCCACATCATCTGCACGGCCCACACGGTGATGCCCAAGGCGCCAAACAAGGCCAGGTCGATCAGCGCCATGATGGCAATACCGCCCAACGGCACGCGCGAATAAACGTTACGTTCGATCCAGTCGTCCGGGCAGTTTTTGCCATAAATTCGCAGGGTTTCTGGGTTTTCCGCCTCAGCGCGGTACAATTCCGCGCCTTTACGCAATACGGTGGACAAACCTTTGATCACCGGGCTGTGCGGGTCATCAACGGTTTCACATTTGGCGTGGTGTTTACGGTGAATGGCGGTCCATTCACGGGTGTTCTGGCCCGTGCTAAGCCATAGCCAGAAACGGAAAAAATGCTTGAGCGCAGGATGCAGTTCCAAGGAACGGTGGGCGGAGTAGCGGTGCAGATAGACCGTCACAGACACAATGGTCACGTGGGTCATCAGCAGGGTTACCGCCAGTACCTGCCAGGCCGACAGGTCGAGAAAACCGTTGTACCACATAGATGAAGCCACCTCGGATAGTGAACGCCCAGCTAAAACGGCAAGGCGTGGCGCATTATCTCCAAGCCGGGTGATAAAACCACCCTGCTGTTAGATCAAAATATGTTCGATTTCTGGCCAGTCCACTCGGCCAGCGATCAATGAAAGGTCGCCCCCTACGTATGAATGCCCTACGTCCCACCCTGATCTACCTGTTTCTCGCCGGCCTGTGGGTCGCCCTGACGGACCAACTACTGCGCAAGCTTAGTGCCAGCGTCGGCGACTTTGGTTACCTGAGCATCATCAAAGGCCTGTGTTTCGTTCTGTTTACTGCCTCAATCCTGTTCTACGCCCTGCATCGCAAGGAGCGCCGCCGTCTCTCGACGGAAAAGGCCTTGCGCGGGCATGTCAGCAATTTGCGCCAGGCCGCTGCGGTATTTGATGCCACCCAAGAGGGCGTGTTGGTCACCGATGCCCAGATGCGCATCACTCACCTCAACCCTGCCTTTACCCGTATTACCGGCTATAGCCTGGATGAAATCATTGGCGGTTCGCCGCAGTTGTTGAAGTCTGGGCGGCATGATCGCGCCTTCTACCAGCGCATGTGGTACGACCTCAGCCACCAGGGCAGTTGGAGCGGCGAGATCTGGAACCGGCGCAAGAACGGCGAAATCTATCCGCAGTGGCAGTGCATTCGCGCCATCCATGATGAGCAAGGCGTGGTCAGTCACTACGTGGCGGTGTTCTCCGATATCAGCCTGCTTAAGGAGTCGCAAAAGGAGCTCGACTACCTCGCCCACCACGACCCGCTGAGCAACCTGCCCAACCGATTGCTCTTTGGCGAACGCGTGGCCCGCGCCCTGCGCGATCAGCAGCCCAGCGGCGCAGTGCTGTTGATTGACCTCGACCACTTCAAACACATCAACGAAAGCCTCGGCCACAACGCCGGTGACGAACTGCTCAAGGCCGCCAGTGAGCGCCTGCAAGGCCTACTGCAACCGGGCATGACCCTGGCGCGCCTGGGCGGCGATGAGTTCGGCTTGCTGTTAGAGAACTGCCCGCAGCCGGAACAGGCGGCAAGTCTCGCCGAGCAGTTGCTCAATGCCCTGCGCCAGCCGTTCAGCGTCAACCAGCAGGAACTGTTTATCGGCGCCAGCGTGGGCATCAGCCTGTTCCCCGCCGACGCACAGAGTGTCGAGCAAGTAATGCGCAACGCCGACTCCGCACTCTTCAAGGCCAAAAGCAGTGGCCGCGCCACCTATGCCTTTTACAGCCAGGAATTGACCAGCCTGGCGCGCCAGCGCGTAGAGCTCGGCGCGCAACTGCACCAAGCCCTGGAGCAGCAACAGCTGCGGGTGTTCTACCAACCGATTTATGGCCTGCAAGACGCCAAGTTGCTCGGCGTTGAAGCCCTGGTGCGCTGGCAACATCCAGAGCGTGGCCTGGTGCCGCCGGACCAGTTCATCCCAATTGCCGAAGAAAGCGACCTGATAGGCAGCATCGACGCCTGGGTTCTGTCCCAGGCTTGCCAGCAGATGACTGCCTGGCAGCGGCAGGGCTTAGCGCTGGAATTTATCTCGGTAAACATCTCCAGCCGCATTTTCAGCCACGGCAAACTGGACACTTTGGTTACCGAGGTACTGGCCGCCAGCGGTCTGGATGCCGAGTTTCTGGAGCTGGAAATTACCGAGAGCGCGGTAATGCAAGACGCCGACGCCGCCCTGCAGCTGATGCAGCGTCTGCGCGCCTTGGGCGTGCGTTTGGCCATTGATGATTTTGGTACCGGCTATTCATCACTGGCACGGCTCAAACGCATGCCTGTGCAAAAGCTCAAGCTCGACCAGAGTTTTGTTCGCGGGCTACCAGCCGACCACGACGATGCTGCCATCACCCGTGCGGTAATAGCGTTGGGTCATAGCCTAGGTTTGCAGGTGCAAGCGGAAGGCGTTGAAGACGCCAGCCAAGCGGCCTTTTTACAGGGCTTAGGCTGCGAGTTGGGGCAAGGGTATTTGTATGGCAGGCCGCAGCCGGCAGAGGCGTTAAAACCGTAGGGTGTGCCGGCACACCCTACGGGAGATTTCCGCTTGCTTTTGTAGGGTGTGCTACGCGCACCAAGCGGCCGCACGGCAGACGCAAGGAGCGCCCCCGTACGCAGACTGGAAAACCCAACAAACGCGGCCTCAGAGTTTGGCAATCGACACTTCGGTCGACTTAACAAAGGCAATTACTTCACTGCCTACGCCCAGTTCCAGCTCTTTAACCGAACGGGTGGTGATTACCGAGGTAACGATGCCGGATGCGGTTTGTACGTCGATTTCCGACAGTACGTCGCCCAGTACGATTTCCTTGATGGTGCCTTTGAATTGGTTACGGACGTTGATCGCTTTAATGGTCATGGTGTTTCTCCTGGTACTTGGTTTTCAGAGGGTTTGATTACAAGGCCCAACGCAGTTGCGTGGGCAAGGGTGAAACAGGTTCGGGTGGCGGCGGGCCGGCGGGAATTTCCAGCACGCGGTTAAGCACTTCGGCTTCCAGCGCGGCTAAACGCGCCGAGCCACGTTGCCGCGGACGCGCCAGTTGCACCGGCAGGTCCAGGCCGATATGGCCGTCTTCAATCAAGATCACGCGGTCGGCAATCGCTACTGCTTCGCTGACGTCGTGGGTGACCAGCAGTACGGTAAAACCATGCTTCTGCCACAGCCCTTCAATCAGCTGCTGCATCTCGATGCGGGTCAGGGCATCCAGAGCACCCAGCGGTTCGTCCAACAGCAACAGGCGCGGTTGATGAATCAGCGCGCGGGCCAAGGCCACACGCTGCTTCTGCCCGCCCGACAAGGCCGCCGGCCATTCGTGGGCACGCTCGGCCAGGCCGACGGCTTGCAAAGCTTCCAAGGCGCGACCACGCCAGTCGCCACTCAGGCCCAGGCCAACGTTGTCGATCACCCGTTTCCACGGCAGCAAACGCGAGTCCTGAAACATCAGGCGGGTATCTTCGCGGGCGTCATTCAGCGGCGCAGAACCGGCAAGCAGGGCGCCGCTGGTGGGCGTATCCAGCCCTGCCAACAAACGCAGCAAGGTGCTCTTACCGCAGCCGCTGCGGCCGACCACGGCGACGAACTGCCCGGCTGGAATCAGCAGCTCGATGTCGTGCAACACCTCGCGCTCGCCAAAGGATTTGTGCAGGCCGCGCACGGCCAGCGGAATACCGCCTTTAAGGTGCTGCGGCGCCACGCCGGTGGGGTTGAATGCGTTCATGCGGCACCGCCTTTTTTCACTTGATAGGCGGGGTGCCAGCGCAACCACACACGCTCCAGCGTACGGGCCGTGGTGTCGGCCAATTTGCCCAGCAGGGCGTAGAGCAGAATCGCCACCACCACAACATCGGTCTGCAGGAATTCACGGGCGTTCATCGCCAGGTAACCAATGCCTGAGCTGGCGGAAATGGTCTCCGCCACAATCAGCGTCAGCCACATAAAGCCCAAGGCAAAACGCACGCCGACCAGAATCGAAGGCAAGGCGCCCGGCAAAATCACCTGACGGAACAGGCCAAAACCAGACAAGCCATAGCTACGCGCCATTTCCACCAACGCCGGGTCAACGTTGCGAATGCCGTGGTAGGTGTTCAGGTAAATCGGGAACACGGTGCCCAAGGCAACCAGGAAAATCTTTGCCGACTCATCAATGCCGAACCACAAGATCACCAGCGGAATCAGCGCCAGGTGCGGCACGTTACGGATCATCTGCACCGTGCTGTCGAGGAAGCGTTCACCCCACTTCGACAGGCCGGTGATAAAGCCCAAGGTCAGACCGATGCTGCCGCCGATGGCAAAGCCAATGCCGGCGCGCCAGCCGCTGATGGCCAGGTGGTGCCAAATGTCGCCGCTGCTGACCAGGGCCACCGCGGCGTCAAACACCGCGCTGGGCGCTGGCAGAATCCGCGTCGACAGCCAACCGGCGACTACCGCCAGTTGCCAGATCGCCAGCAGCGCCAGCGGCAGCACAAAGGGCGCTACACGGCTGAGAAGGTTGTTTATGGGTTTGCTCATGTCGTCATCCCTGGCCGCTTAGCTCGCCGACGCTGCTTTGGGCAGCACGTCGTTGGCGATCATTTCGCCGAAAGGGCTCACGTAATTGGCGCCTTCCGGGCGTTGTGGACGGGCCACATCCAAATGCGGGAACAACAGCTCAGCCACGCGGTACGACTCTTCCAAGTGCGGGTAACCGGAGAAGATAAACGTGTCGATACCGAGGTCCGCGTATTCCTTAACCCGTGCTGCCACAGTTGGGCCGTCGCCCACCAGCGCCGTACCGGCACCGCCACGCACCAGGCCCACACCGGCCCACAGGTTGGGGCTGACTTCGAGGTTGTCTTTGCTGCCGCCATGCAGCGCTGCCATGCGTTGCTGGCCAACCGAATCAAAGCGCGAAAGCGAGGCTTGCGCGCGGGCGATGGTCTCGTCGTCGACATGGGAAATCAGGCGGTCAGCAGCGGCCCAGGCTTCTTCGTTGGTTTCGCGCACGATCACATGAAGGCGAATACCGAAGCGCACGGTGCGGCCATGCTGGGCGGCCTTTTCGCGCACTTGGGCGATTTTTTCCGCCACGGCAGCCGGCGGCTCGCCCCAGGTCAGCACCATTTCCACCTGCTCGGCGGCCAGGTCTTGCGCAGCGCCGGAGGAGCCGCCGAAGTACAACGGCGGACGCGGTTGTTGCAGCGGCGGATAGAGCAGCTTGGCGCCTTTAACGCTGATGTGTTTGCCGGCGTAATCAACGGTCTCGCCTTCCAGCACACGGCGCCAGATACGGGTGAATTCCACCGAGGCTTCGTAACGTTCTTCGTGGTTAAGGAACAGGCCATCGCCGGCCAGCTCGTCAGGGTCACCGCCAGTGACCAGGTTAAACAGGGCACGGCCATTGGACAGACGATCCAAGGTTGCCGCCTGCCGCGCAGCAACGGTCGGCGAAATAATGCCGGGGCGCAGCGCGACGAGAAATTTGAGGTGGGTAGTCACCGGAATCAGCGAAGCCGCCACCAGCCAGGAATCTTCACAGGACCGCCCCGTCGGGATCAGCACGCCACCAAAACCAAGGCGGTCAGCCGCCTGGGCAATCTGTTGCAGGTAGCCGTGATCGACCGCGCGAGCGCCCTCAGCGGTGCCAAGGTAATGACCGTCGCCATGGGTGGGAAGAAACCAGAAAATGTTCAAGCTCATGGGAGTTGTCTCCTTAGTACCCCTCTGCACGTGCAGAGGGGGTGCTGCTGGCTGTGTGATAACAAGAGCAGGTGCTTACTGGGCGCTGGCGACTTTGGCCGGCGGGGTCCAGATCACATCCTTGATGCTCAAGGGTTTGGGAATCAGCTTCAGCTGGTAGAAGGTGTCGGCGATCTTCTGCTGCGCAGTCACCACCGCTGGGGTAATGAACTGGGCGCCGTAGCCTTGGCGTTTCACCGCCGTCAGGGTGATTTCCTTGGACAGGCCCAGCAGGGGCGCAACCTGTTCGGTGACGGCTTGTGGGTCGGCCTTGGAGTCTTCGCCGACAGCGCGAACTTCATCGATCAAGGTGGCGATGACTTTCGGGTTTTTCTCGGCGTATGGCTTGGTGGACAGGTAGAACTGGTGATTGTCGACCAGGCCCTGACCGTCACGCAGGGTGCGTGCGCCTAGCTGGTTTTCAGCGGCGGCCTGGAAGGGGTCCCAAATAACCCAGGCGTCCACGCTGCCGCGCTCAAAGGCGGCACGGGCGTCGGCTGGAGCGAGAAAGGCAACGTCGATGTCGCTGTATTTCAGACCGGCATCTTCCAGGGCACGCACCAGCAGGTAGTGCACGTTGGAGCCTTTGTTCAGCACAACCTTTTTGCCTTTGAGCTCTTGCACCGATTTGATCGGTGAGTCTTTCGGCACCAGGATCGCTTCGCTGTGCGGCGCTGGCGGCTCATAGGCGACATAGAGCAAATCAGCGCCAGCAGCCTGGGCAAATACCGGCGGGGTTTCGCCAGTGACACCGAAGTCCACCGAGCCGACGTTCAAGCCTTCAAGCAACTGCGGGCCACCGGGAAACTCGGTCCATTTGACGTCCACGCCTTGCTCGGCGAGGCGCTTTTCCAAGGTGCCTTTGGCTTTAAGCAGCACCAGGGTGCCGTACTTCTGATAACCGATCCGCAGGGTTTCGGCTTGGGCTTGCGAGATAGCGCCAAAAGCTGTGGCCGCGACAAACAGGGCGACCAGACTCCGACGCAAAGTATTAGTGCGCATGGCGCTCTCCTTTGCTGTTTAAGTGGTTGCGCCTGCTTGCCCGTTAGCGGGTGAGTAAGGCTGATTTTTTTGCCCTTTCTCTCAGGGAAAGAGTTGTTAACTCCCTCGCCCCTCGCCCCTCGGGGAGAGGGTTGGGGTGAGGGGGCAGCTTTAACGGCCCCTCTCCCCCCGCCCCTCTCCCGCAAGCGGGAGAGGGGCGCTAAAGCTTCAAATACTCCAATTCGCCGCGAGCAGCCGTTGGTTCAATAGGTTCGGGTCCAGGGGTTTGGGACGGCGGGCCAAGGCGCTGTGGAACTGTTCAAGCGCTTCATCCAGGCGCTGCTCCAGACTCGCGGCCAACTGCGCGGCAGCACCGTTCTCGCCATAGGCGATCTGGCTGTCGTCGGCAAACACGCCGTGTTGCACGTCCTGGGCTTTAAGTGCGGTAAGCACCGGGCGCAGGGCGTAGTCCACAGCGAGCATGTGCGCCTTGCTGCCACCGGTAGAAAACGGCAGCACCACTTTGTGTTCCAGAGCGCGTTCGGGCAGCAGGTCCAGCAGCACTTTCAGCGCGCCGGAAAACGAGGCCTTGTATACCGGCGTGGCAATCAGCAAGCCGTCAGCAGCGGCGATCTGCGCTTGCAGGGCAATAATCTGCGGACTGTCGAAACGCGCGTGCAGCAGCTCTTCGGCGTTGAAGTCCTGAATGCGATAGCTCACCACTTCCACACCGTGTTGCTGCAGCCAACGCTGCGAGCGCTCCAGCAAGATGCCACTACGGGATCTCTGGCTCGGACTGCCGCTCAAGGAAACCACCAACATTGCTAACTCCTCGCCTTGCCGTGTGTTGCTGAGCGCCGTGTGGGCGCCCAGGCTCAAACGGGCTCAGGTAAATTCTTGCTTGGTGCGTATCAACGATTCGGTTGTGGGGTCAGGCGCAGGTACGGTTTCACCGCGCGGTAGCCTTTGGGGAAGCGTTGTTTGATTTCGTCCTCGTCACGCAGCGACGGCACGATCACCACCTCATCGCCGTCCACCCAGTTGGCGGGGGTGGCGACTTTGTAGTTATCGGTCAGTTGCAGCGAGTCGATCACCCGCAGAATTTCGTGGAAATTGCGCCCGGTGCTGGCCGGGTAGGTGATGGTCAGACGAACCTTTTTATTCGGGTCAATAACAAACAGCGAACGCACCGTCAGGGTGTCGTTGGCGTTGGGGTGAATCAGGTCGTACAGGCCGGAAACCTTGCGGTCAGCATCGGCAATGATCGGGAAGCCCACGGTGGTGCTCTGGGTTTCGTTGATGTCATCGATCCACTTCAGGTGCGAGTCCACCGGGTCTACCGACAGGGCGATAACCTTGACGCCGCGCTCAGCGAACTGGTCTTTCAACTTGGCGGTAAAACCCAGCTCGGTGGTGCACACCGGGGTAAAGTCAGCCGGGTGAGAAAACAGCACACCCCAGCTATTGCCCAGCCATTCGTGAAAACGAATGCGGCCTTGGCTAGAGTCTTGTTCGAAGTCGGGGGCGATATCGCCGAGTCTTAGGCTCATGGTGCAGCTCCTGGTGCATGTCGGTGCGTGGGGCTCACTATGCTCAGGCTGCGTGCAAATTAAAAAGAATAAATAACAATTTATTTATATGTTTATGGAATATGCGTAGATTTGGCGCTTCCGCTTGATGGCATAAGCAAGGAATCAATTATTCTTTATCAGAATAACCCCGGGCTTTTATCATCTGCCGGTTCTCTCATAGACCATGGATACAGGACCAAGGAATTTTCGATGAAGCGACTGCTCTCCACCTCCCTGCTAGCCGCCAGCCTTGCCCTGGCCTCCAGCGTGCAAGCGGCTACATTGCTGAACGTCTCCTACGACGTCATGCGCGACTTCTACAAGGACTACAACGCCGCCTTCCAGAAGCACTGGCAGGCCGAGGGCAACCCCGAGCTGACCTTGCAGATGTCCCATGGTGGTTCGAGCAAACAAGCGCGTGCCGTGATCGATGGTCTACAGGCTGATGTGATCACCATGAACATGGCCACCGACATCAACGCCCTGCACGACGTTGGCAACCTGATTCCAGAAAACTGGGCCACTCGCCTGCCAGACAACAGCGCGCCCTTTACCTCGGCCACGGTATTTATCGTGCGCAAAGGCAACCCCAAAGGCCTGAAAGACTGGCCAGACCTGCTGAAAAGCGGCGTAGAAGTGGTGGTGCCCAACCCGAAAACCTCCGGCAACGGCCGCTACACCTACCTCTCTGCCTGGGGCTACGTGCTCAAGCAAGGCGGTGACGAAAAGGCCGCCCGCGAGTTTGTCGGCAAGCTGTTTAAACAAGCGCCAGTGCTCGACACCGGCGGCCGCGCCGCCACCACCACCTTTATGCAAAACAACATCGGCGACGTGCTGGTGACCTTTGAAAACGAAGCGGAAATGATCGCCCGCGAATTCGGCCGTGGCAGCTTTGAAGTGGTCTACCCAAGCGTGTCCGCCGAAGCTGAGCCGCCGGTAGCTGTGGTCGATAAAGTGGTGGAGAAAAAAGGCACGCGCAAAGAAGCCGAGGCGTACCTGAAATACCTGTGGTCCGACGAAGGCCAACGCATCGCGGCCAACAACTACCTGCGCCCACGTAACGCGAAAATCCTCGCCGAGTACTCGGATCGCTTCCCCAAAGTCGACTTCTTGCCGGTGGTAAAAACCTTTGGCGAGTGGCCGGTCATTCAGAAAACCCACTTCAACGATGGCGGCGTATTCGACCAGGTGTACAGCGGCAAGTAACAGCCCACCGCGCAACAGAAAAGCCCGGCCCGCGCGCCGGGCTTTTTATTTTGTCTGCGGCGCATCACCCTAGCGTTTCTGGGTCATAACCCGCGTATGGAAACGCCGTGAACATTCTCTTTATCTGCAGCAAAAACCGCCTGCGCAGCCCCACCGCTGAGCAGGTGTTTGCCGACTGGCCTGGGGTTAATACGGCCTCTGCGGGCATCAACCACGATGCCGACAACCCGGTCAGCCCCGAGTTGCTGGAGTGGGCCGAGCTGATTCTGGTGATGGAGCCGATGCACCGGCGCAAGCTGGCGGACAAATTCAAACGGCACCTGCATAACACCCGCGTTATCAGCCTTGGTATTCCCGACGATTACCAGTTTATGCAGCCGGAATTGGTGGCGCTGCTAAAGCGCAAGGTGGCGGCTTACTTGCCAGAGAGGTAAAAAAAAACCGGGCATCAGCCCGGTTTTTTTTAAAACGCCTGCCTTACAACAGCGGCAAGGTGTAGCTGACGATCAGACGGTTTTCGTCGGTATCGGTGGTGACGTTGCCGCGCTGACTGGCGTTACGCCAGGTCAGGCCCAAGCCTTTCAGAGCGCCGTCTTGCAACACGTAGTCGATACGGAAGTCACGTTCCCACTCTTTACCGTCGCTACCGATTCTGTCGACGTCGCTGCCTTTTAGGTAAGTGGCGACGGTTTTCAGGCCCGGTACACCTACGGAGGTGAAGTCGTAACCGTATTCAGCCAACCAGGTGCGCTCGCCAGCGTTCTGGAACTTGCCGATTTGACGGTCAGTGATCAGGTACGCGGTGGAACCCTCACCCTGGTTGAGGAACGGGAAGGCGCTGTCGCCCGACACTTGCTGGTAGCCCGCGCTCAACGAGTGGCCGCCCAGGGTGTAGGTGAACTGGCCGCTCCAGGTGCGGTTGTCGATTTCGCCAGCGGTAATGGCACGGCCGTTGGACGCAACGCCGTAGAAACCGGTGGCGCCGTAACCGTCTGCACGGCCAGCGGCGTTGCCGTTTTTGCCGTCGGAGCTGCTGTCGAAGTAGCGCAGGTCGGATTTCAGAACGCCTGGGCCGATTGCCCAGTTGTGTACCAGACCCAGGAAGTGCTGTTTGTAGAACTCGTCCAGGTTGCCGTAGTAGTACTGCGCGGTCAGGTCTTTGGTGATTTTGTAGTCACCACCGGCGTAGTAGAACTTGTTGGTGTCGGCTTGTTGGCCGCGAACGGCGGTAGCACCGGCAACACGCAGGCCGACGTTGTCGGTGGAGCTACGGCCTTTTGAGTTTTCCAACTGGCCGGCGATCAGGGTCAGGCCGTCGATTTCGTTGGAGGTAACTTGGCCACCGTTGAACAGTTGTGGCAACACGCGACCGTCGTTAAAGGTCACAACCGGCAGTTTTGGCTGCAGGGTGCCGATACGGCCTTCAGTTTTGGACACGCGCACTTTGGCGGTAGCGCCGGCTTTGCCGTAGCTGTCGGTGGCGCTGCCGTCGCTTTCCAACGGGAACAGGGCGCCTGGGGTGCGGCTACGGTCAGCCTTGGTATTGGTGCCGCCGGAATCCAGCTTGATAGCTGCCAGGCCAACAACGTCCAAACCAAAACCAACGGTGCCTTGGGTGAAGCCGGAGGTGTAATTGAACAGGAAGCCTTGGGCCCACTCTTGCTGCGATGGCGCGTTGGTAGTACCAGTGCCGTGCTTCACGTTGCTGTCGAAGTAGAAGTTACGCAGACCCAGGGTGGCCTTGCTGTCTTCGATAAAGCCGGCGGCGCTAGCCTGCTGAGCGATGACGCCGAGAACGACGGCCAGCGCTAAGGGAGATTTGGTCATGGTGCTTGCTCCAGATGCAGTTCTTTTAGTTTTCCGACACTGCAAGGGAGACCACGAGCGGGGGGACGCGGGTCGACAAAGTGCTGCCTTGGTGCGGGTCGTTTACGGGGTGCCGTTTGCGACCGCGCCACAGTAATAAAAAATCCATAAACCTAAAAAGACTTATTAGTTTGTTTTTAATGCTTTTTAAGAATATTCGACACATTTCGCAAAACACGCTCATGGCGCCGGTCACGCAGAAAACTCCTACGCAAACATGACGCCATGTCGTGACTGAAACGTCAGCCGTTGTTCATGCTTTCGTACTCAGCGCCCGGCAAGAAACTCTTCTGCGGAAATGACCGGGGCGTAACCAAACGCCAACGCCGCCATAAACGCAGCATGCACCTGGGCAGCCGGCACCTGAACACCGTTGAACTCAAGATCCAAGGTGGCGCAGGCATCGTGAATCACCGTGGTGGCATAGCCAAAGTCCACCGCCGCTCGGGTAATGCCGTGGGTGCACATATGGCTCATGCTGCCGACGATCACCAGGGTGTCGATGCCATGTTGCTCGAGCACCGCTTGCAACTCGGTGTCGCGGAAGGAGTTGATATGGTGCTTAACAATCACCGGCTCGCCGGCCTGGTTGATCACGCTTGGGTGGATCTGCGCGCCTTCGGAGCCGGCCACAAAAAACGGCGCGTCCTTATCGGTGGACTCATGGCGAATATGCACCACCAAATCGCCGGCGGCGCGGAACGCCGCTAGCACTTGCGCGGCTTTGGCGGCGGCCGCATCGGCGCCCACCAGGGTCCACTTGCCGCCGGGGAAGTAGTCGTTCTGGATATCCACTACGATGAGCGCTTGTTTGGACATGCTGTGTTCCTCATTAGGTAAGTTGCGTGGGCGAGGTCTCTTGCGTGGGACGAAGTATTCAGCGGCGCGAGCCGGCCGAGGATGAGCCGGAACGACAATAGCGGTGGGAAAAATGACAACGGATGAAAACAAAGCGGTGATCGAGATTGGCCTGCTGGTTTACCGCGGCGCACAAACCGCCGCTGTGCATGGGCTGACCGACCTATTTGCGGTGGCTAACCGGATCGCCAGCGAACAACAGTCCACGCAGCTGCCGTTGCTGCGCATCAGCCATTGGAGCGCCAGCAGCCCCGATGCAGCACCGCAGCGCTCGTTCGACAGCTTGCCAGGCACCAGCAGCCGCCTCGGCGCCATTGTGATTCCACCGTCCCTTTACGACATGCCCACCGCGCAAGAAGCCCAGGCCTTGGCCGGCTGGATTCGCCACTGCCATAGCCAAGGCGCCACGCTCGGCTCGATCTGCCTGGGCGCGTTTTTGCTGGCGGTGACCGGGTTACTGGATGGACGCACGGTGACCACTCACTGGACCCACGCCGAAGAACTCAGCGAGCAATTCCCCCAGCTAAAAGTGGACGCTGACAAGCCCATCATCGACGACGGCGACATCATTACCACCGCCGGCATGATGGCCTGGGCGGAAATCGGTCTGCGCCTGGTTGACCGCCTACTGGGCCCGAGCATCGCCACCCGCACCGCGCGCTTTTTGATGGTTGAACACAGCGACAGCGCCCAGGAATGCGGCAGCAATTTCGCGCCCATCCTGGCCCATGGCGATGCCGCCGTGCTCAAAGTACAGCACTGGTTGCAGGGCAATGGCGCGGTGGATGTCAGCCTGGCCGCCATGGCCAATTGCGCTGGGCTGGAAGAGCGTACGTTCCTGCGCCGTTTCCGCGCTGCCACCGGGTTAAAGCCCACCGAATACTGCCAACACGTGCGCGTTGGCAAAGCGCGGGAAATGCTCGAATTCACCAACGGCACGGTCGACCACATTGCCTGGACCGTGGGCTATCAAGACCCCGGTGCCTTTCGTTCGGCGTTCAAAAAAATCACCAACCTGTCGCCCAGCGAATACCGCAGCAAATTCGGGGTAAAACCCAAAGCCGCCGAAGCGGCTTCGTAGGGTGTGCCGTGCGCACCAACGCGACGTCGCATAGATCGCTTTGGTGCGCACAGCACACCCTACGGGCATCATGCGCACCTCATTCTCCGAGCTCATCCTATGCATCTGTCCCCCGCCGACCTCGCCAACATTTCCGCCCTCACCTTGCAGCACTACAACGAAAGCGCCGACAGCTTTCGCGAGGGCACGCGTGATCATGACGTCAGCCAAAATATCGCTGCGTTGCTGCGCCCTATCCAGACGCCAGCACCGTTGCAGATTCTCGATTTTGGCTGCGGGCCTGGCCGCGACTTAAAGGTGTTCCGCGACTTGGGGCATATCGCCGTTGGCCTGGATGGCTCGGCAAACTTTGCTGAAATGGCCCGCGCCGATAGCGGCTGCGAAGTGTGGCAGCAGGATTTTCTACACCTGGATTTACCCGCCGAACGCTTCGACGGCATCTTCGCCAACGCCGTGCTGTTCCATATTCCGGCGCAAGAGCTGCCACGGGTGTTACGCCAGCTTCACGCGACGCTGAAACCCGGCGGCGTGCTGTTTAGCTCCAACCCACGCGGCGACAATCAGGAAGGTTGGAACGGCCCGCGCTATGGCAGTTACCACGACCTGGCGGCCTGGCAGCAGTACCTCGGCGAGGCGGGCTTTAGCGAGTTGGAACACTACTACCGCCCCACTGGCCTGCCGCGGGACGAACAACCCTGGCTGGCCAGCGTCTGGCGCAAAATCTAACCCACTACCCGTTGCAGTAACTGCTGCAACTGCGCCGCGCCTTCGACGCCTGCGCGGTTTAACCACTCGCGCAACTGCTGCTCGATGACTTGCAACGGCGCACGCACGCCAGCCAATTCCAAGTGCTCGGGCAAGATCTCCTCGCCGCTGCTGACCAGCAGGGCGAAGTGGATAACGTTCTCCAGCTCACGGGTATTGCCCGGCCAGTTATGCCACTCCAACACCTGCTGCGCGGCGGCGCCAATCAGCGGCATTTGCAGGCCCAGGCGCTGGGTGTAGATGCCGAGAAAGTACTCGGCCATGGGCAAGATATCGCCGATACGCTCGCGCAGCGGCGGCAGGGCCAAGCGCCCTTCATTCAGGTACAGATACAGGCGCTGGTGAAACTTGCCAGCCTCCACGGCTTGGCCCAGGTCGATGCTGGTGGCCGCGACCAAACGCACATCCACCGGGCTGGGGTGGCCCGAACCCACGCGGGTCACTTCGCGGTTTTCCAGGGCGGCCAGCAGCTTGTCTTGCAGCGCCAGCGGCAGGTCGCCGATTTCGTCCAAGTACAGCGTGCCGCCGTTGGCCGAGCCAAACCAACCGGCACGGCTACTGGCAGCGGCGCCGCTATAAGCACCCGCTGCATAGCCAAATAGCTCGGCCTCGGCGTGGTTATGGCTGAGGCTGCTGCAACTCAAGGCCACAAACAAACCGGCACGGTCGCTTTCACGGTGAATATGCCGCGCCAGCAACTCCTTGCCGGTGCCCATCTCACCCTGAATCAACACCGGCAAATGGCTAGGCGCCAGCTGATTAACTTCTTCGCGCAGTTGCCGCGAGCGGGCATCGATAAATACCAAGGCCTTGGCGCGGATGCTCAGCGGGCTTTTATCGGCGTCGGGAAAGGTCAGCAGCGGCTGGTTGGGGTGTTCGGTGCGGGACATAACAAAAACTCCAAACCAAGCCAGCTGCAAAGTCAGCGGCCCGGGTAACAAAAGCAACAGAGGCGGGCGCGTAGCGCCGGATCAGGCGCTGCGACGGTCGTGCTGTTCGATGCGGTTTTGCAGGCGGTAGAGGTAGGAAAAACCGCGCTCCCAGCGTTGGTGCCCGGACTTCACATTGATATGCCCCACGCCGCTGAGAATCGCCGTTTCGGCGCCCCAGTCGCGGGCCAACTCAATCGCACGAGCGGCGCTGGCGGCCTGGTCGTTATCCGAACCCACCACTTGCACCGGAAAGGGCAATAGCTCACGGGGGATCGGCGCAAAGCCTTTTAGCGCTTCGGGGCAGGCGGGGCGCTCGACATCGGCGGGCGCCACCAACAAGGCACCGCGAACACGGCGCAGCAATTCCACCGGCGCACTGGCGGCCCAGTGGGCGACCGTGATGCAACCAAGGCTGTGGGCAATAAGAATTACCGGGCCAGGTTGCGTGGCGATGGCGCGGTTCAGTTCGGCAACCCAGGCGGCGCGGTCGGGCGTCTGCCAATCAGCCTGCTCAACGCGCAGGCTATTGGGCAGGCTGCGCTGCCAATGGCTTTGCCAATGCTCGTCCGGCGAGCCTTGCCAGCCCGGCACAATCAGATAGCGGATGGATTCGCTGCGCATGGGTTACGCCTCCTGGGTGGTACGTGTGGAGGCCAGTATAGGAAGGGTTCATATACTCGTTAAGGAATAAGAAATTATTTACTTATGCCTTTAACGTGTTTTCGATCATAGCAAAAAGCCGCCCTCGATTTTTCCTCAACGCTGCCACAACCCGCTAACAGCGCGCTTTGCCGGCGTTTATCCACAGCCGCTGCGCCCGCGCGCGTCGCGCTATAGAGATGGGCACCCGCCGACAATCGGCCAAAAGTTAAAACGGTTATATAAAAATTCTTAAATAGTCTTTTTAAGAATATTAGGCGCCCTCTACTATCCGCTCCACGCCCACTCACGACGCATAACCCAGGGCATTTTTTCCAGGAGCAGATTCATGAGCGCACCCCTTCGTAGCGTAGAGGGCCAGGACGAAGCCGGCATCCTCCGCGAAATTTCCGCCGCCCTGCAGGGCCTGCGTTTTGGTTCGGTGGAAATCACCGTGCACAACGGCCAGGTCGTACAGATTGAGCGCAAAGAAAAATTCCGCTTGCAGCCACCGGCTGCTGGCAAGCAGGCCTAGCACCGAGCTCGTAAGAATTAACCGATAAGAACCTCAGCCAAAACACTTGAACAAAATTTGAAATCTTAGGAGTTACACCATGTCCATTCGCCGTTTCGCTTTGGCAGCTTTGACCAGCGCCCTGTTCGCCGGTACCGCCGTCGCCAAGGATTACGAGCTGCTGAACGTGTCTTACGACCCAACCCGCGAGCTGTACCAGGAGTACAACGCGGAGTTCATCAAATTCTGGCAAGCGTCCCACAAGGACGACAAAGTGGTTATCCAGCAATCCCACGGTGGCTCGGGCAAACAAGGCCGCGCGGTGATTGATGGTCTGCGCGCTGATGTGGTGACCCTGGCCTTGGCCGGTGACATCGACGAAGTGGCCAAGCTGGGCAAACTGCTGCCGGAAAACTGGCAAACCCGCCTGCCACAAGCCAGCACCCCCTACACCTCGACCATCGTGTTCCTGGTGCGCAAGGGCAACCCAAAAGGCATCAAAGACTGGGGCGATCTGATCAAGAAAGACGTTTCGGTGATTACCCCGAACCCGAAAACTTCCGGCGGTGCGCGTTGGAACTTCCTCGCCGCCTGGGCTTATGGCCTGAAAACCGGTGGCAGCGAAGCCAAAGCCAAAGACTACGTAGAGCAGCTGTACAAGCACGTGCCGATTCTGGACACCGGCGCTCGCGGTTCAACCATCACCTTTGTTAACAACGGCCAAGGCGACGTATTGCTGGCCTGGGAAAACGAAGCCTTCTTGGCCCTTAAAGAAGACGGTGGCGCCGACAAGTTCGACATTATCGTGCCTTCGCTGTCGATCCTGGCCGAGCCGCCAGTGGCTGTAGTCGACAAAAACGCCGAGAAAAAAGGCACCACCGAAATCGCCACCGAATACCTGAAACACCTGTACAGCCCAGCAGGCCAGGAAATCGCGGCGAAGAACTTCTACCGCCCACGTGACGAAAAGGTCGCAGCCAAGTACGCCAGCCAATTCCCGAAACTGGACCTGGTGACTATCGACAAGGACTTCGGCGGCTGGAAAACTGCGCAGCCGAAATTCTTTAACGACGGCGGCGTGTTCGACCAGATCTACCAAGCCCAGTAATCACTCTGCCGTAGACACACGTAGGCGCTGCGCGCACCAAGCGATTTATGCGAGATCGCTACGGTGCGCACAGCACACCCTATGAACAGCCCTTAGCCCGGAGTTACTTCCGGGTTTCGTGCGTTCAAACCAAGGATATATATGTCACGCAAGATCTCCCCCGTCATACCCGGCTTCGGGCTGACGCTGGGGTACACCTTGGTGTATCTCAGCTTGATCGTGTTGATTCCGCTGGCGGCCATGTTCGTCCACGCCGCCCAACTAACCTGGGACCAGTTCTGGACCATCATCACCGCTCCGCGGGTGATTGCTGCGCTCAAACTGAGCTTTGGCACCGCGCTCTACGCCGCCCTGATCAATGGCGTGATCGGTACGCTGCTGGCCTGGGTGTTGGTGCGTTATGACTTCCCCGGGCGCAAGGTCATCGATGCGATGATCGACCTGCCGTTCGCCCTGCCCACCGCCGTCGCCGGTATTGCCCTGACCGCGCTGTATACGCCCACCGGACTGGTCGGCCAGTTTGCCGCTGACCTGGGTTTTAAAATCGCCTATACGCCACTGGGTATCACCTTGGCGCTGACCTTTGTGACCCTGCCGTTTGTGGTGCGTACCGTGCAACCGGTACTGGCCGACATTCCCCGTGAAGTCGAAGAAGCCGCCGCGTGCTTGGGTGCCAAGCCCTTCCAGGTATTCCGCTATATTCTCGCGCCAGCGTTACTGCCGGCCTGGCTGACCGGGTTTGCCCTGGCCTTTGCCCGTGGCGTTGGCGAATACGGCTCGGTAATTTTTATCGCCGGCAATATGCCGATGAAAACCGAAATTCTGCCGCTGCTGATCATGGTCAAGCTCGACCAATACGACTATCGCGGTGCGACCTCCATTGGTGTGTTGATGCTGGTGGTTTCTTTCATCTTGCTGCTGCTGATCAACTTGCTGCAGCGCCGCATCGAAAAACCATAAGGAGCGCGCCATGTCTTCCCCATCGCTTAACGCCGCCGCTTCTGCCAACGCCGCCCGCCGTGGCAGCGTCAACGCCCGGCGCGTGTTGATTGGTCTGTGCTGGCTGATTTTTATCCTGTTCCTGGGCCTGCCGCTGTTTATCGTGGTGTCTCAGGGCTTGAAGAATGGCCTGGGCGCCTTCTTCACCGCGATCTTTGAACCTGATGCCCTGTCGGCGCTAAAACTCACGGTTATTGCCGTGCTGATTTCGGTGCCACTCAACGTGGTATTTGGCGTCAGCGCCGCCTGGTGCGTGAGCAAATATTCGTTCAAGGGCAAAAGCATTCTAGTCACGCTGATCGACCTGCCGTTCTCGGTATCACCAGTGATCGCCGGCTTGGTCTACGTGCTGATGTTTGGTGCCCAGGGCCTGTTCGGGCCCTGGCTGCAAGACCACGACATTCAGATCGTCTTTGCCCTGCCGGGCATTGTTTTGGCAACCATCTTTGTCACCGTGCCATTCGTGGCCCGTGAGCTGATTCCGCTGATGCAAGAGCAAGGCACCCAGGAAGAAGAAGCCGCGCGCCTGCTGGGCGCCAATGGCTGGCAGATGTTCTGGCACGTGACCATCCCCAATATCAAATGGGGCCTGATCTATGGCGTGGTGCTGTGTACGGCACGGGCCATGGGTGAGTTCGGCGCGGTGTCGGTGGTGTCCGGGCATATCCGTGGCGTTACCAACACCCTGCCGCTGCATGTTGAAATTCTCTACAACGAATACAACCACGTCGCTGCCTTTGCTGTGGCCAGCCTGCTGCTGATCCTGGCGCTGTTTATCCTTCTGCTCAAGCAGTGGAGCGAGTCCCGTATCACCCGCCTGAAAGCCAAAGCGGACGAGGAATAAGTCATGAGTATCGAAGTCCGTAACGTCAGCAAGAACTTCAACGCCTTCAAGGCGCTTAACGACATCAACCTGGATATCCAGAGCGGCGAACTGGTGGCCCTGCTCGGCCCATCCGGCTGCGGCAAAACCACCCTGCTGCGCATTATTGCCGGGCTGGAAACGCCAGATGCCGGCAGCATCGTGTTCCATGGCGAGGACGTGTCCGGCCATGACGTGCGCGATCGCAACGTCGGTTTCGTGTTTCAGCACTACGCCTTGTTCCGCCATATGACCGTGTTCGACAACGTCGCCTTTGGCCTGCGGATGAAGCCCAAAGGCGAGCGCCCAAGCGAAAGCCGTATCGCGGAAAAAGTGCACGAACTGCTGAACATGGTGCAGCTCGACTGGCTGGCTGATCGCTACCCAGAGCAACTGTCCGGTGGCCAGCGCCAACGTATCGCCTTGGCCCGCGCCCTGGCGGTGGAACCGAAAGTGCTGCTGCTCGACGAACCCTTTGGCGCCCTGGATGCCAAGGTGCGCAAAGAACTGCGCCGCTGGCTGGCGCGCCTGCACGAAGACATCAACCTGACCTCGGTATTCGTCACCCACGACCAGGAAGAAGCCATGGAAGTGGCCGACCGCATTGTGGTGATGAACAAGGGCGTGATCGAACAGATCGGCTCACCCGGCGAGGTGTATGAAAACCCGGCCAGTGACTTCGTCTACCACTTCCTCGGCGACTCCAACCGCCTGCATGTGGGCGGCGATGACCACGTGCTCTTCCGCCCCCATGAAATCTCGCTGTCGCGTCAGGAAATTGAAGACCACCACGCCGCTGAAGTTCGCGATATTCGCCCACTGGGCGCGACCACGCGGATTACCTTGAAGGTCGAAGGTCAGAGCGAGTTGATTGAGGCCGAAGTGGTTAAAGACCACGACAGCTTGGCCGGGTTGGCCAAGGGCGAGACGTTGTTCTTTAAACCCAAGGTTTGGCAGGCGCATAAGCAGGTTTGATGGCGCTAAAACCCTCTCCCCTGTCCGGGCGACCGCAAGCATGAGGGGGACTGATTTGCGTAGGCTAGAAGATCGGCTCCCCTCGCCCGCTTGCGGGAGAGGGGCTGGGGGAGAGGGCAGGCGGCAGACCCCATTACCCGCTTTTACCGTTCATGGCTGGCATGGCGAATAGACGCAAACCGATTAAAAAACCGGTGCAGCGCAAACACCGCCAGCAGCGTAATAAACACCGCTACACACACTGAACTTAGCCGGTAGGCCAGGCTAAACATCATGTCCTGGCTCGGAGTCAGGTACTGGCCAAAGACGATAGCAATCGTCGTCAACGCGCCAAACCCAACACCTTGCGCCCCTTCTCGCGCATGCAAACGTGCGCAATAAAACGTGGCGATCCAATACAGCAACGTCACCAACGGCAGCACGTCGTAGTGGTCGAACAGCACCAGTTGCAGCGACATGCCCAGCAAGCAGCCCAACAACGTACCCAACGCGCGAATCCGCCCGGCAAAGCGGATGCCGTTCCAGTGCATGGGGAACAACACCAGAATCGAAGCGATCTGCGCCGACAGCGAGTCACGCAAGTCAAAGGTCTGGAACAACATAAACGACAGGGTGGCGATGCACGCGCCAAGCAGCGCTTCGTGGCGCTGGCTGGGCAGGTCTTTAGCCACTGGTGGCCGTGCCGGGCGCGGCTCGACATCGGGGAATAGAAAGAACATCAACCAAGCGATCAGCACCGTCTGCACCGCGGCCACCAGGTTGCTGGTGACCAAGTCGTACAGGTGCGTATCCGGGTAGCTGGCGAAGTGCAGCTGCATAGAGAGAAACACGCAACCCAGCGCGCCAAACATAAACAACGGCCCCTGCGCCATCAGGCGAAAACGCCAGAAGAACGAGACAAATACCAGCGGCACAATCAGCAGCGGGCGGTCGCCAAACAGGCCGTAGATCACTAGCACTTCCAGGCAGGCCAAGGCGGCCTGGGCAAGAAACTGGCGAATAATATGGGCGTTGATGAGCGGCGTCAGGCCGAGCAGCAACATCGGGTACACGGCGAAAAATGAGCCGTTGTCCCAGTCCATCAGCTTGCAGATAAACAGGCCCAACGTGCCGCCCGTGGCAATGCGCAGGCACTGGCGCAGGCCGTTGTCGGTAAGGGCGGGAAGGCTCATGGCGCGCCTAGTAGATGTAGTGCAGCAGGCTGATCAGGCGGATCTGCACCCGGCCAAAAAACGCCGCCAGCGGCGCATCGTGCGGGTACAGTTGCACGGTGGCCTTGGCGCCGCTGGGCAGCGCTTGGGGCAACGCCTGGTCCAGGGCGATATGCAGGCGCTGACGCTGGGCATCACGCACCCAGCGATCGGAAATAGCCGGCGACGCCAGGTCACCATTGGCTTCCAGCTGGCCTTCTTTCACACCTGCATCAATGGCGCTGACGGTGGCAGCAAACACCTGGCCCGGCAGGCCATCAAACACCACCGAAGCGGGGTCTTGCAGGCTGACATAGCGCAGGGCTTTTTCGCGGAAGTCAGCGCTGATATCGGCTTCATCTGCCACCAACGCTGCCACCGCACTGCCGGCCGCCACATAAGCACCTGGGGATAACTGCAAGTTACTCAAGGTGCCGCTGCGCTCGGCACGCACTTCGCTGTAGGCCAGCTGCAACTTGGCTTGCGCCAATGCGTTGCGTGCCTGACGCAAGGCCAGGTTGCCCTCGCCCGCCTCACCGCGCTCGACCAGCAACTCGCGGATGCGCGCATTCGCAGCGCTGACCTTGGCCTGGGCGGCAGCCGTTTGCGAAGCGGTTTGATCGTACAGCTGACGTGACACGTTCTGGCTGGCCAACAGCTTGCTCAAGCGCCCGCCCTCACGCTGCAACTCCGCTGCGGTGGCTTGCGCGGCCTGATGTTCGGCGCGCGCCGCGGCAAGGGCGGCATCCAACTGTTGGTTGCTCTGCTCGGCCTGCTCCTCAGCCAACTCGGCGGCGTGCACGGCTAGGCGGAACGGCTCGGGATCGAGGCGAAATAACAGCTGCCCAGCCTGCACGTGGGCGTTATTAGCGACGGCGATCTCCAACACCTGGCCGCTGACCCGTGGCGCAATACGCAGCACCGGGCGCGTCAGTTGCGCTTGCGGGGTGATGGGCATCCACAGATCGGCCGCGAGGAAGTAGCCGAACAACAGCACGAAGGCCGCAATCGCGACCCGCACGCGACGAGCAAAGCGCTGCTCCGCAGTCATGCGCACCTCTAGAAAATGGGATCAAAACGGCAAAGAACCGGCAACGGCGAAGCCTGCGCGGTGACAGTTAATGGCGGGCAGTATATTTTGCCGCCATAGCAAGATAATCAGCGGGTTAGGTAGAGCAACCTTACGCCTTGCGCAACAATGTGACTGACCAGCTAAAGACCGGGAGCGGTAATGGACACCTTACAAAGCATGCGTGTGTTCGCCCGGGTCATCGACACCGGCAGCTTTACTGCAGCCGCCCAGGCGCTGAACCTGTCGACAGCGCAGGTATCACGCTTGGTTTCAGAGCTGGAGCAACAGCTGCAAGCACGTCTGTTGCATCGCACCACCCGACGGCTGGCGCTGACCGAAACCGGCGAGCGCTATTTGCAGCGCTGCCGGCAGATTCTCAGCGAGGTGGATGAGGCCGCTGCCGAAGCCCGTGGCGCCCATCTGATTCCCAGCGGTCGCCTGCGGGTGCAGACCATGACCGGCCTGGGCCTGCAGCACATCACCAGCCTGGTGGCCAAATACACCGAGCGCTACCCGCAGGTGGTGGTCGACCTGACCTTGTCGCAACGCAACCCCGACCCGATTGAAGACGGCCACGACGTGATCATCGCCTTCGCCCGTGAGTTGCCCGACTCGCAACTGGTAGCGCAAAACCTCGGCGGCATGTACAGCGTGCTTTGCGCCGCGCCCGCCTACCTGGCCAAGCACGGCATACCGCGTGGCCCGGCAGACCTACGCCAACACCGCTACCTGCGTCTGCTCGACCCGCTGTATGTGGATAACTGGGTGCTGGAGGACGGAGAAGGCCGCTACGAAGTGCTGCCCCATGAGGCGTTTCAGGTGAATATTGCCGAGTCGTTGGTCAAAGCCGCGCAGGCCGGTATGGGCTTTTGTCTGCTGCCCTCGTTTGTCGCCAGCCCCTCCTTGCTCGACGGCAGCCTGGTGCGCTTGTTGCCGGAGTACCGCCTGCGCGAACGCAATATCTATGCGCTGTACCCGTCGCGGCGTTTTCTCGATGCCAAGATCAAAACCTGGGTGGAGTTTCTCAAGGCTGAGTTGCCGCCACTGTTTGCTAGAGACGAGGCGACTCTGGACAACCCTGCATATTGGGCGCGCTGAACCGGCACTGTTGCAATTCAGGTAACAGCTCATCACCAAAAACGCGGTTTTTCTCGGTTTTACCCCTCATTACACTGGCCTCGCTTCCATTGATGAGCCCGACTTGAGGATCACACTATGTCCCGTACTTTGCTTTTTACTGCCCTGTTCGCCACCAGTTCGCTGTTTTTCTCCCAACTTAGCCTGGCTGAAGAGTCGCCAGCCTTTGTTGCACGCAATGCCGCAATCGCCCAACAGCAGAAAAATTCCAACGCCGAAGCAGTCGCCGCGCAGAAGGCCGCTGAAAAGGCCGCGCAAGACAGCTGATACCCCACTCGCGCGCCCTGGCCGGCACGCGAGCACCTATCTCTAAACGTTGATGGCGGTAGCTCCTCAGTCAACGTTACTCCTGGCCGCTCCCGCCCTGTTGAGCGGCTTTTTTTTGCCTGAATTGTTCCTCACTTACCGCCACCCTGGCCGCGTGAGCCGGGCGCGGTAGCACTTTTGCCCCATCGTGGCGGCGAAAAACGACCATTCAGTCACCTATACCGGCACAAATCACTCTTTGGGGCTAATTTCCATAACGCGGCGGTGCAGTACCCTACGCGCGGGGAATTACTGTCCGCACTGCTCACAACAATAATAAGGAGCACCTCGGTATGCGTTGTACGTCCATGCTTCATGTTTTCTTCGCCTGTCTATTGGCCACCCTCGCGGGCCTCTCCACAGCCGCCGTTCAAGCGCAAACACCGCAGGAAAAGATGCAAGTACAAGCCTGCCGCGCTGTGGGCAGCCTGTTGCTCTATCGCGGTGAAGGCTTCCAGGCCAGCTACGCCGAACGGGTCGACAGTGACCTCGCTGCCCTCGCCGCCGCCGTGCAGAGCAGCCCGCAAGCCAGTGCCGAATTGCGCGCGAACCAGCAGGCGCTTGTTACCCAGGTAAAGCGCGGTGTTTCCTTCGGCCCCAATGAAGAAGATGTGCCTTGGGGTTACCAAAAAGAACTGAGCAAAGCCCTGCGCGACTTTCTGATTAGCGCCCACGGCCTGGGCGCTGCCACCCCGGTCGATGAGCTGCCAGTCAAACTGGAATACCTGTCTGTGCAGTACCTGTTCCGTTCCTACGTCGGTAGCCTGGAACTGGCGCGCGAACACGCCGACCAATACATCGGCCAGGACGAACGCCTACTGGTCCCCGAGATCGACAGCCAGATGAACAGACTGGCCGAGCAGGATGCGGCCGTGAAAAAGAAACTCGACACCCGCTGGGGCTATTTGCGCGTAGCGCTGGCCGATATGAACAGCGGCGTCACTGCCATGACCAGCCTCTCCGGCCGACCGTTTGCGCCAACCATCGTCGACCGCCATGCGCGGGCCATGAGCGAGCAGTTGATGACGGCGAACTAAGCACGCCGCGCGCTTTACGTGAAGATCGGCGCTAATGAGTAGGGTGTGCTGTGCGCACCACGGTGAATCCGCTGAATGACCGCGTGCGCGCAGCACACTCCATGGATGCAGACGCGCTAGGCGAGTTCCTCGTCGCGATGCAGCAAAACCAACAGCACCAGCCCGACGCAGCCGATAAACCGGAACGCCGCCTGCTGGCCGTTCCAGGTGGGTGAGCGCCACATCTGAAACCACTCGCCGCCGACCACCATAAAGCCGAAAAACCACAGGGCAAACGCCAGCGCCAGGCCTGCAACGGCAATATGTTTTGCGCGATTGAAACTGCTCGCCACTGCGCCACGCTCACGCCAAAGCCCCGCGGCGCCCACTACGCAGAGCAAGCCAGCGAATAGCTCGACGACAATAATCTGCGCATAAACGAGTGTATGCAGCCACGAGCTACTGATTGCCCGCGAGAGAAGTGTGGACTGAGGCGGGAGCGAATCCATCATCATCACGTGCTGCACAAAAGCATAGTTGGTGCCGTAGTCGAGCAAGTTATCCACCCCGACCAACAATAAAAACAGACCAACCATTGCCACCAATCCCACCTTGGCAATACGCACAACCATATTTGTCTCCCTTGCGGAAAAAGAGATGACTATGTTGCACGCCTCGAAACTGAGCTGCCGGATGCTGCGCTAATTTCCGTGGCCCTTTTAGGCTAGGTCATTACGACCGATAAACATCTGCTGTAGGAAAGCAAAAATGTTAGCGCAATAAATCACTGCTCTGCTGCGATGGCAAATGGCAAATGGCAAATGGCAAATGGCAACTTATAGCGCACCACCAAATATAAGACCTTTCGCATTACACTTTCGGATAGACACTATGGCATTAGAAACCAAACAGTAACTTAATCAAGTTGCGTTTCTGCACCACCTTAACTTGCTCGTACATATAGGCAGACTTCCATCAAGGAACCACGCATATGAAAAAGTTAAATACCGTAAAAGACGCAACCGGGCTTAACTGCTGGATAGGTGCATGCACCCTATCGCTACTATCATTGTCGTGCAACAATTCATCTGCCGCAGTCAGTTGCCCCTCCGGCCAATATGAGAATAGCTCGGGAGGCTGTTCTTTAGGTAATGGCTATGCACCCGACGATCAAGGCTCCAAGGCCCAACAACACCTGAACAATTACTACCGAAACAAAACACTTTTTGCCTCGTACCAGGAACAGTGGGAAGAATGGAATAAAAAAAACCTGGAGCTTAGCCAAAAATTAAATGAACCACTCATTCAACAGTACCAGTTATTAGCATTGCGCTTAGCAAAGTGGCACAAGGCGGACAGCAAAACCTTCGCCGAGTACTTTAAACACGTCAAAACCACCATACCGATTGATCTGCTGCGCGATATCCCCAATGATCTATCCAGCGAAAGCCATCGAAACTTCATGATAGCGTTCGTAATGGACACCTACGCTAAGGGCAAGTACTCATTGTTGGTTGATCAATATAATGCGAATCTGAAGAAAACTGCCCTGCTTTACTTTCAAATGAACCCAACAATAATGAAATCTATCGGTATCAATTACTGGACAAAGGCGTATGCGCCAAGTGTTTCCGGGAAGTGGGGTTTTACTAAAAGCTACAGCGACAACACGTCGTTACGAGACATACAGGCGGTTTATCCCTTTATCCGCCCGGCCGATGCCAACGACTATGACTTCAGCCAGAGCGAAGAGCATTTTTCTGACTTATGGAATAATGCCCACACCTCGCCCTCAACGAAAACAACAAAATCAACCCGCTACTACAAATTTGTGCCACAGGCTCTACCCAATGCATTTACCGACAAACTCAGCGCGAGTATTAATCCACTACTGATTGCCAGTGTTGATAATGAGACCCTGGCGCAGACTCAATCTAGAGTTGTTGGTTTTAGATTCAACAGCTTGATGAGTTCATTTTTGGGCAGCAATGCAAATAAAGAAAATTTCTTACAAAACTCCGTCAATCTTGCATTGGCGTTTCCTCAGACAGGCCCGATAAGTCAAGTTAGCCGTGTGGTTAACCAGGCTAAAAAAACATGTTTAGCCCCCGCGCAATCGCAACTATTAGCGGAAAAAATCAATCTTGAATACCGTGTAGAAACCACAAATTGCAATACGGCAACACGTTCAATGGATTGGTACGTTATAGAAAATGCAGATAAAACCATACAGTTGAAAAATACGTTCTCGGGTCAATGCCTAACCTCACCGAGGCAGGCCGAAACCGGGGTTGTCACATTGGTTTGCGGCGGAAGAGTAAATACCTACGAGCCAAGCGCTCAAAACTGGCAATGGACGGGCGATAATCGGCTGCGTCGGTTAGGTACAGACTACCTGTATAGCCTGACCGTAATGGCACCTACCGATATGTCTGACAGCGCGAGTGCGGGAAGGGAATTAGATATCTACCCTTTTGACTATTTGCGCGCAAAGGCTGCGCCTAGAGCAAAGTGGTTAATTAATACTGGTTATATGCGCAACGAAATACTTAACCCGCAAAACTATAAGACAGCCGAAGCGCTCGGGAGAAACTTTTTTGCCTTGATGTATAGCTTTACCGAAGAGTTACCTTTTATGGATAGAATGAAAAGTGTAAATGCCGGTAAAAACCTGCCCACTGCAGACTCAAACAGAAGACTTGAAAGCGAAAGCTACACCTCGCAAGAAAGTGCTAAAGCGTTTTTTGATAAAATTTACAGCAATGGCGATTTATACAACCAATTACCCGCTAGCATAAGGGACTTTATCGCCGCGCTACATTCCGGGACACCCTTACTGGACGCCTATAGCCAACATGCACTGGCACTGTATGACGATATCCGAAAAATTTACATGTATAAACCCACTGGCTGGAATGATGACAGTAATAGAGCAGGATCACTCCACGCCTATGAAAACCCCACGAACAACACCGTCGACTTATTTATTTCTAACTTCAATGGCAACCCGGCTACCAGTAAAAAGTTTTTACCGACAGATAAGAAGTCAAACCAAAACTGGACTTATCTGACCAGCCTGGGCAGCAAAGAACAGGTCGAAAAACTGGTGAGCGCCATTAGTGGTCACTTTCCTGAATGGGGTCAAGCAGCTGATTACGGCGAAATTTTTCGTTATATTAACCCTACCTCCAAAAAGCTTGAGTTCTTTCAAGCGACCTTCAAAGGCATGGCCAACAACAGCTCAACTTATTTTCCGACAAATCAGGCATCCAATACTAACTGGCGCTATTTGGGTCAACAAGATAGCGCCGCAGTTTTACTTGCGGCGCTAGCCAATGATATAAACACAGCCTATTTGTCCTACATCTATAACTTGATTAAATTAAACATCAGTACAAAAAAAACCATCCCCAAAATCGAGCAATATATTTCCCAAATAAGCACAGAGCACGGACAGGACGGATTCGAGTTTGACAACTGGGTAGCATCCGGGGCTTCACCCGGCCCCTCCTATGACACCGCCGGCCAGGAATCCTTAGGCGGCTATTTCTACGTTTCCAGCCCGACTATTGCCGGTATATCCCTGTATACCGCTAGAAACATGGGCGCGCTCAGTGCTATCTCCAATTCGCTATTAAATATGAGGCCTGAAGCGCTTCCGGCGCCCCCAGTCAATCCAGCGCAACTTCAATTACAAAGAGTTTTACTACGCCAACAGTTTGAAGAAATGTTCAAGCCTAGGTACAACCAGATCCTCGCAGAATTCGAGGCGAACCCGATCGACGTGTTACCGGACCAAGTAGAAGAATACCCTGTCCTGCCTAGCGAAATTTTCGACGAGTGGTCCGAGGGCAGGCTAAACCCACCGGAAAACTTCCAAGAATTTAAACTGCAGCTCCGGGCATTATTTCCGCGAGGAGGACGAGGCGATATAGAGCTTCAAACTTTTATCAATGCCGAACAAGAGGATGGACCATTGGACGCAATAGTCGGCCAAGGTCTATTGGCATTGGACAACAGTGCATTAAGTACTGCGTTTAATGCGCTGACCATCACCGAGTCAAGTATTGCTATCAGCACGGTAAGTGTAAGCGCGGCTTTATCGACTGTATTTGGCCTTGGCCTTTAGTCGTGCTAACGCCCCCTGCCACGGCGCGTTTTAACCGGCGGTTGGTAAAGACCGACCGCCGTTAACGCTGCTTATAAAAGCCGCTGCCCCGCATCGAAAGAACGGGGCATTTTTCTGCTTTGGCTTTTTTGCCTTAGCGAACGGCAGTCACACCAAGGCGTCTTTACCTCGTATATGGGTCGGACCGGCGCGCTCTTCGATGGCTACACGCACTTCATCACGGATACCCAGCAAAAAGAGCAATTCGGCCACCACAAACAGCGGCCCCACAATCAGCCCCGACAGGTCATCAACAAACGCCGGTTTACGCCCTTCGTAGTAGTGGCCAATGAATTGGATGATCCAACCCACCACAAACAGGCCCAAGCCACCGCTTAACCAGACCAGCGTGCTTTGGGCCGCCAGATTGGCACCGCCCCACAGGCTAAGGCCAAGCAACGCGCTCATCAGCACACCAAGGCGCAGGTCCAAACGCAGGTAGAAAATCGCCGAGGCCAGCGCACACACGCTGGCGGGCGAAAGCCACAAGCCCAGCACGTTCAACCCTGGGCGCGAGAGCAAGGCGGTCACGGCGAAGGCAATCATCGGCACGCCAATAAAGTGGGTGAAGATATTGCGCCGGTCGCGGTGGTAGGTGGCGTACTGCGCGAGATGATCTGTCAGGGTTTTCATCTTATGTCCTCGGAGGCTGCCTCTATTTGGGCTGGAGGAATGATGCAGGTTGGGTAAGCTGCAACTCTGTCAGCTAGCTGACAAACCGTGCCCGCTATACGGAAACAGTCATGAGCCCTTCTTTGCCGTACCTGCCCCTGCTGCGCACTGGCCACTGGTTCAGTTCCCTGCCGCAAGCGTTGCAGGACGAATTGCTTAACAGCGCCCAAGTGCGCCGCCTGCAAGGCGGTGAGCGCCTGTTCCATCGCGGCGATCAGCCGTGCGGTTTATATGCCGTGGTCGAGGGCGCCATACGTGTGGGCGCCGTTAGTGCTAATGGCAAGGAAGCGTTATTAACCCTGGTCGAGCCGCCTTACTGGTTTGGCGAAATTTCTCTTTTCGACGGCCAGCCACGCACCCATGACGCCTTTGCCGAGGGCGCGACCGTACTGCTACATGTGCCGCAAACGGTGCTGAGTGCACTGCTGCAACGCCAACCCAGCTACTGGCGCGACTTCGCCCTGCTGATGAGCCAGAAACTGCGTCTGGCCTTTATCGCCCTGGAACAGATCAGCCTGCTACCAGCGGCGCCGCGTTTGGCCCAACGCCTGCTGATGATTGCCGACAACTACGGCGAGGGCGGCCCACGCCGGGTTATCCACTTGGCGCAAGAGCAGTTGGCGTTGATGCTGGCGATTTCCCGGCAGACCACCAACCAGATTCTCAAAGACCTGCAAGCGCAAGGCATCGTGCGCCTGACCTATGGCGAGATTGAGATTGTCGATTTGCAGCAGTTGCGCGAGGTGGCAAACGCTGGCGCATAACTCAGCCTTAACGGTGGGTTGGATGAAGCAAACCGTCACGCTTGGGGCCGGTAGCCCAAGCGCAAACCGCCCCAATGCCGGCCCTGCACGGTGATTGGCACCGACAAGTCGTGCATCAGCTCGCCGGTATCGCGGCTGTAGGTTTGTAGCAACAGCGCCTGTTGATGGCTGCCGCAACGGATGCCAGTAGGGTCGTTGAACAGTCGCTTGCTGCGGCTTTTCAGCGTATCCACCGCACGATCGCCCGTTTGTGCATGGCTAAAGGCGCGGTTATGGGTCGGCACATAACCTTCCGGGGTGCTGGCGATGGCAAACACCAGGCCTTCGTGGCGGGCCAGCAGCGGCTCTTGAATGGTCGGCAATACTTGGTCGGCGTAGGCATCGAAACGGGTGCGGTATTTGGCTGGAAAGCTGTTGGCGATGGGTTGATAGCTGCGGTCGAACAGGTCGCTTACGCTAATTCGCCCGGCCTGGATGTCCGCCTCAAATTGCGCGGCGATGGCTGCAGCCCCCTCGCGAGCGAGCTCGTAGATGCGCTGGTGATAGTCGTCCAAGCCAACCTCGGCCAACTGCTCACTCACACTCTCAGCCTGCCCCACTAGCCGCTGCGCAGCCTGGGCCAACTCGCGGGTTTGCATTTCGCTGCCTTGCACATCGCTACGCAGCTGCTCCAGCGCGACAAACAGCGTCGATAGCTGCTGGTGATTGCTTTCAGTGCCGGTATTGATAAAGGCCACTTGGTTTTCCACCTCGCCCGCCAACTCGGTGATGCCTTGCAGTTGCCCGCCGCTGGCCTCGACTTGGGCGGCGGCCTGATCAAGCTCGCTGGCCTGCTGCTGAATATGGCTGACCACTGCGCTGCTCTGCTGGCGAATGTCGTTAACAATTTGCGCGACTTCTTCAGTGGCCTCAGCGGTGCGCCCGGCAAGCTTGCGCACCTCGTCAGCCACCACGGCAAAGCCGCGGCCTTGGTCACCGGCGCGGGCTGCTTCAATGGCAGCGTTAAGGGCCAGCAGATTGGTCTGGCTGGCGATGGATTGAATCACTTGGGTTACTTGCTGAATCTGCTCAGTACGGCTGCTCAGGCCATCCATCAGCTCTCGGCTATCGGCGGCCTGCACGCTCAGCTGTTGCATACGGGCGATGGCTTGTTGCAGCGCTAACTGGCCCTCGTCGCTGCGTTGGCGAACGGCTTGCGCGGCCGCCAGGGTTTGCTCGGCGCGCTGGGCGCTGGCTTCCTCTGTGGCCGTCACGGCCGAAGCGCCGTTACTGACCTGCTCCACCACCTGAAGCTGCGATTGCAACTTCTCGGCCATGCGCTGCACACCAAAGGCCACCTGCGCTGCCGCCAGGGCGTTATGGCAGGTGCTACGCGACAGATTTTGGCTGAGCTCATTGAAAGCAGTGGTTTGCTGCTTGGCGCTAACCGGCAGTTCGGCTGGCAGCTTCCACGGCCCCAGCCAAGGCCAGAGCGCAAGCAACAGATACGCGGGAATGCTCAGATACAGAGGCAGCTGCATTTGCTGGTACACCGCCATCAGTGCCGCCAAGCCAGCGGCATGCAGCAAAAAAGCCCAAGGGCGGCGGGAGTATGCAGGGCGCATCGGCAAACCTCTTATTTTTATGACGCAGCTCGGAACGCGTGACGGGTAGGGTGTGCTGTGCGCACCAAGCGGGTTGCGCCATGGTGCGCAGAGCACACCCTACGAGCAAGGTCGCTATTCGAGCATGTCATCGGCCGGGCCACCACTGCGCTTTAGTCCTATCTACCTTAGCTCTTCGCCAGCAGCGCATCGCGGTATTGGCTGGGCGCTTGGCCGGTCCAGCGTTTAAACGCGCGACTGAAACTGCTGCTGTCGGCAAAGCCTAGCAAATAGGCGATCTCGCTGATGGAACAAAGGGGGTCGCGCATATGTTGCAGGGCCAAGTTTTGGCGGGTTTCGCTCAGCAGGTTTTCATAGCTGCAGCCTTCATCGGCAAGATGGCGCTGCAAGCTGCGCAGGCTTAAGTGCAGGCTGCTGGCGATACGTTCGGCCGAGGGCTCACCATTGGGCAATTGGTTTTCCAGGCAGGTGCATACACGGCGGCGCCAGGTCAGCGGGTGCAGTTGCTCAAGGGTACGTTTCAGTACGGTTTCGTTGTGCTCGGCCAGCTCCTGATTGCCGTCTTCAAGGGTGCTGTCAAACGCCTCACGGGGGAACTGCAGGAAGTCCCGCGCGGCGCCGAAGTGGATCGGCGCGCGCAGCGCCTCATGCCAAGGCCTGGGGTCGGCAGGCAGCGGGCGCCGCAGATACACGGCCAGCGGCGCAAAGTCGCGGCCCAGACGGTTGCGGCAGGTGCGCACGTAAATGGCGATAAACGCATCCACTGCTTCTAACGCCGGCGCCGGGCTGCCAGCCGGTACGTTCAGGTAGAACTCGTAGCGGTCCGGCAACGCCTTGAGTTCCAGGCTCAGGGCATCACTGACCACTTGGTGATACCGCACGATGCGTTCAAACACCTCACGCAAACTGCTGCTGGCCACCAGTGCATAACCCAAGGCATGAAAACTGGTGGGGCTGACGTATTGCGAAGTCTTCAAACCCAGCGCCGGATCGCCGCTGGCTTCCACCGCCAGGTGCCACAAGCGCGTAGTCGCCGACAGCGGGTAGCGGGCGTTGGGGTGTTCCATCAGCGCGGGGTCAACGCCGGCATCCAGGCACAGCTGCGCGCTATCCAGGCCCAATGCCTCAAGCTGCTTGCGCAGGGCACGGGTCCAGCTGGCAAGCGAGGTGGGTTCAGCAGTCATGCAGATTGGCGCATCCGGTCAACAGGTTGGCGTTCGAGGTCAGGCTGGTTAGTGCCGAGGCCGGCACAGTAGCCTCACGTTAATTAGAGGATGTAAGCATGTCCCAGTCTCCTGCAAGCCCCGTGAACCAGAATGCGCAACAACGCGCCGCGCATATTCGCGAAGTGGTGATGGCCCATGGCGTGGAACTGCGCCAGCGCTACCCGATTCTCAACCACCAGAACGCCCTCGGCGCCGGCATCCTCGCCTTTGCGCTATTGGGCATGCTCGGCAGCGCTGTGTTGTACGTCGAAGGCTATATGGCCTGGTGGGCGTGCTTGCTGCTCAACGCCTTTTTCGCTTCGCTGACCCACGAGCTGGAGCATGACCTGATCCACTCCATGTACTTTCGCAAACAACGCATCCCGCACAATCTGATGATGGCCCTGGTCTGGCTGGCGCGGCCAAGCACCATCAACCCCTGGGTACGTCGTCATCTGCACCTGAACCACCACAAGGTCAGTGGCACCGAAACCGATATGGAAGAGCGCGCCATCACCAACGGCGAGCCGTGGGGTTTTGCCCGTTTGTTGATGGTCGGCGACAACATGATGTCGTCGTTTATCCGCTTTTTGCGGGCGAAAACCTGGACACATAAATGGACCATCGTCAGCCGCACCGTGAAGGTTTACGCACCACTGGGTTTGATGAATTGGGGCACCTGGTATGTGTTTCTCGGCTTTCATATCAGCACCTTTGTTGCCACCCTGTTGGGCTCGCCGATTGAATGGTCGGCAACCACCCTGGCGGTGATGAACGGGGTAGACATTGCCGTGGTGGTGTTGGTCGGCCCCAATGTGCTGCGCACCTTTTGCCTGCACTTTGTCAGCTCCAACATGCACTACTACGGCGATATCGAGCCGGGCAATGTCATCCAGCAATGCCAAGTGCTCAACCCGGTGTGGCTGTGGCCGCTGCAAGCCTTCTGCTTTAACTTCGGCAGCAGCCATGCCATCCACCATTTCGTGGTCAAAGAGCCCTTTTATATCCGCCAGCTCACCGTGCCGTTCGCCCACAAAGTGATGCGCGAAGCAGGCGTGCGCTTTAACGACTTCGGCACCTTCGCCCGCGCCAATCGCTGGACGCGCACGGCTGAAAACCAAGCCGGCGGCGTAGGTTGGGTTGAACCAGAGGTGAAGCCCAACAGGGAGCCCAACGGGCTCCGCGTGTAGATCTACGCGGGACCGATATGGGCCGTCCGCTAGACGGCCCGTTGGGCTTCGCTACGCTCACCGCACGCGGACCGATCCAACCTACGTACAGGCTTAGGCATGAATATTCTGATCGTCCACGCCCACCCCGAACCGCAGTCGTTCTGCACGGCGATGAAAGACCTTGCCGTCAGCACCCTGGAACAGGCCGGTCACCAGGTGCAGGTCTCCGACCTCTACGCCATGAACTGGAATCCGGTAGCCAGCGCGGCAGACTTCACCGCGCGCAGCAATCCCGACTACCTGGTGTACGCCCTGGAGCAACGCCACGCCCACGGCCAAGGCGCGCTCGCCGCCGACATCAGCGCTGAGCTGGACAAGCTAGTGGCCGCCGATGTGGTGATCTTCAACTTCCCGATGTTCTGGTGCTCGGTGCCGGCCATTCTCAAAGGCTGGATCGACCGCGTGCTGGTCTCCGGCGTGTGCTACGGCGGCTTGCGCTTCTACGACAAAGGCGGCCTCAGCGGCAAAAAAGCCATGCTCAGTTTTACCCTTGGCGCGCAGCCGCATATGTTCGCCGACGAGCAGGCCATTCACGGCGAATTAAACCTGATGCTGCGCCACCTGCAGCGCGGCACCTTGGCCTATGCCGGCCTTAGCGTGTTGCCGCCATTCGCTGCCTACCACGTGCCCTATATCGACCATGACGCGCGCACCGCGATGCTCGCCGACTACCGTGAGCAGCTGTTGCGCTTGGATGATTTGCAGCCCTTGAGCTTCCCAAAAATGGCGGCGTTTGATCGGCAGCTAAACCCGCTGGAATGAGCGTACCGCGGACCTGCGTGCACCCGGCGATTGATTGGTACACGCAGGCGGCGATTAATCGTCGGGCAAAAAAAGACCCGCCAAAGCGGGTCTCAAAACTGCCGAGCTGGTGAGCCCTAGGCGAGTTCGTCGAAGCACTCAGCAACAATGGCCAGGCCTTTGTCGAGCTGTGCATCAGGAATGGTGACCGGCATCAGGAAGCGGATGACGTTGTAGTAAGTGCCGCACGACAGCAGGATCAAGCCTTTTTCGCGGGCACGGGCAACGATCTTGCCGACCAACTCAGCAGCAGGCTTGTGGGTGTCGCCGCCTTCAAACAGCTCGATAGCGATCATCGAACCCAGGCCACGCACGTCACCAATGACCTTGTGCTTGGCTTGGATATCACGCAGACCCGCCTTCAGGCGTTCGCCCAGGGCTTGCGAGCGTTCCAGCAGCTTCTCTTCATCAAAGACTTTCAGCACGGCCAGGGCCGCGGCGCAGGCAATCGGGCTACCGGCATAGGTGCCGCCCAGGCCGCCTGGGGCGATGGTGTCCATGATTTCGGCTTTACCGCACACGCCGGAAATCGGGAAACCGCCGCCAACCGATTTAGCGAAGGTGGTCAGGTCCGGGATCACGCCCAGTTGTTCGGTGGCGAAGAAGGTGCCGGTACGGCCCGCGCCGGTTTGTACTTCGTCGGCGATCAACAGAATGCCGTGCTGGTCGCACAGGGCACGCAAGCGCTGCATAAAGGCTTTGGAGTTGGTGTAGAAACCACCCTCGCCCTGCACCGGTTCAATGATGATGGCGGCGATGTCCGACGGCTGCGCGTCGTTCTTGAAAATGCGCTCGATGCTGGCGATGGACTCGTCTTCGCTGACACCGTGCAGCTCGCATGGCGACTGGGCGCGGTAGACGCCAGCGGGCATCAAGCCCATGCCAGCGGAGTACGGCACCACTTTACCGGTGAGGCTCAGGGTCATCATGGTGCGGCCGTGGTAAGCGCCGGTGAAGGCGATTACGCCGGCACGGCCAGTGGCGGCACGGGCGATTTTCACCGCGTTTTCTACGGCTTCGGAACCGGAGGTCACCAGCAGGGTTTTCTTGGCGAAGTTACCCGGTACGCGCTTAGCGATTTCTTCGCACAGCTCGACATAGGGTTCGTAGGCCAACACCTGGAAGCAGGTGTGCGACAGCTTGGTCAGTTGCTCTTGCACAGCCGCGACCACTTTCGGGTGCAGGTGGCCGGTGTTGAGTACGGCGATACCGCCAGCGAAGTCGATAAACTCGCGGCCTTCCACGTCCCACACCGTGGCGTTTTCAGCGCGTTCAGCAAAGATCGGATGGATCTGGCCCACACCGCGCGGTACGGCGGCCATGCGGCGTTGCATCAGGGATTCGTTAGTCTTGCTCATGGTGCTAGTCCTCATTCGCCGCTCATCGGGCGGCGCAGATTAAGGATGAACGCCACCGGGGAAGGACGTGTGCAGCATTCGATGATCGACTGCCACGCCCTGCCGGTAGCTCAGGTTCTTTATTACGGTGCTGCATGCCCGGGTGGACCGGCTCGTTGGTTTGCGCCCGGGGTACTTCAAAGCGGTTTCAAATACCCAAGCACAGGTATTTGATCTCCAGATAATCCTCGATGCCGTACTTCGAACCTTCACGGCCAAGACCCGAGGCCTTGATGCCGCCAAACGGCGCCACTTCGTTGGAGATCAAACCGGTGTTGATGCCGACCATGCCGTACTCCAGCGCTTCAGCAACGCGGAATACACGGCCCAAGTCACGGGCATAGAAATACGAGGCCAGACCAAACTCGGTGTCGTTCGCCTGGGCGATGACATCGGCTTCGTCTTTAAAACGGAAAAGCGGCGCCAGCGGGCCAAAGGTTTCTTCCTTGGCGACAGCGGCGTTTTTCGGCACGTCGACCAGAATGGTCGGCTCAAAGAAGCTGCCACCCAGGCCATGGGATTTACCACCAAACACCACTTTCGCGCCTTTGCTGACGGCATCAGCAATGTGTTCTTCAACTTTGGCCACGGCCTTGTTGTCGATCAGCGGGCCAGTGGTGGTGCCTTCTTCCAGACCGTTACCGATTTTGAGTTTGGCCACGGCCACTTTCAGTTTTTCCACGAACGCGTCGTACACGCTGTCTTGAATGTACAGGCGGTTGGCGCAGACGCAGGTCTGACCGTTGTTGCGGTATTTAGAGATGATCGCGCCATCAACGGCGGCATCCAGATCAGCATCGTCGAACACAATAAACGGCGCGTTGCCGCCCAGTTCCAGCGACACTTTCTTGATGTCGTGGGCGCATTCGGCCATCAGCTGGCGACCGATTTCGGTCGAGCCGGTGAACGACAATTTGCGCACGATTGGGTTGCTGGTCAGCTCGCTGCCGATATCGCCAGCGCTGCCGGTGACCACGCTAAACACGCCTTTGGGAATGCCAGCGCGCTGGGCCAATTCAGCCAAGGCCAGAGCGGAATACGGGGTTTGGCTGGCAGGCTTGAGCACCATGGTGCAACCAGCGGCCAGGGCCGGGCCGGCTTTACGGGTGATCATCGCCGCCGGGAAGTTCCACGGCGTGATGGCAGCGGTTACACCGATAGGCTGCTTGAGCACGATCAGGCGTTTGTCCGGCTGGTGGCCTGGAATCACGTCGCCATAAATGCGCTTGGCTTCTTCGGCGAACCATTCGATAAAGGAAGCGGCGTAAGCGATTTCGCCCTTGGCTTCGGCCAGCGGCTTGCCCTGCTCAAGGGTCATCAGGCGACCGAGGTCGTCCTGGTTTTCAATCATCAGCTCAAACCAGCGACGCAGCTTGTTGGAACGCTCTTTAGCGGTCAGCGCACGCCAGGCCGGCAGGGCCTTATCAGCAGCTTCGATGGCGCGCTTGGTTTCAGCGGCGCCCATCTTCGGCACGGTACCAAGAATCTCATTGGTGGCCGGGTTATTGACCTTGATGGTCTGGCCACTGTCTGCGTCCACCCAGGCGCCGTCGATAAAGGCTTGCTGGCGAAACAATTGAGCGTCTTTGAGTTGCATAGCCGACTCCTTTAGCCCGCCACCAGGGCGACAGGCAAAATTGTTGTAAGCCGCCGCAGCGGTTTTACGCTGCAGCGAAGAATAGTGGATGAAACGTAGAACGGATTGAGCGCTGATGACGGGCTTTTGGAACAGTTACGGATCGTTGGGTTCGGTCTGTAGCTGCGAGCGTCGCGGGCGTTTGAAATCTCAAACGAATCGTAGGGAGATCACTACTAAAGGGCAATAGGATGTTCGAAAAAATGTACGAAAAACCTGAAAAGGTGGTGGTTTTCTGATCAATCAAGGGCAGGGATTAGTACTTTCGTTTGATAAAGCGAACAAAACACCCGCAATGGACGCCTGCGGGCGACATGCGTATCATGGCGCCCGCGCTGCACCAGTAGCTCAGCTGGATAGAGTACTGCCCTCCGAAGGCAGGGGTCGTGGGTTCGAATCCCGCCTGGTGCACCAAACAAAACAAAAGCCTCAGGTGAAAGCCTGGGGCTTTTTTGTTTTTTAGGGCAGGACCAATGCCGAACCTGTTGCCCCCAATGCCTACCGATACACGGTGGGCGCGCCATAAAACGCCTTAATAAATATGATAAAGGTGCAGTCACCACACTTCTATTTGCGTCGAAGTCAGCAATGAAATGGTATTCACCCAGAGTTTTTGAGCACTATTTGAATTCCAGACTGCTGAATAATGGTTTGAACAAAGTCGCTAATGACGTTGGGCAGACGCATGGCTTGCTTAACGTCAAACCCAGCGATTTTTAGCTTGCCTGTGTTCAGGCACGACGCTATCAAGCAAAAAGCAATCGCAACTCTACTCACCTCTGCCGATCAAGAAATCCAAGCCCTGCAAGTTAAACTCTTCAGCCTAAAACAAAAGAGAAAAACCTGATGCAGCAACAGCTAACCGTTAAGCGGCGGGTGAATGTGACGGAGGAAACACATGACTGAGCAGGATGAAAGCGAGCTACCCGCCGCCCCTCTGGGCGAACTAGTTCTGTTCCACAGCGGCGATGGGCAGGTTCATCTGGAGTGCCGCTTCGAAACGGATTCGCTTTGGCTATCGCAGGCGATGATCTGTGAGCTGTATGGCAAGGCCAAAGCCACCATCAGCGAGCACATCAGTCATATCTTCGCCGAAGGCGAGTTGGAGGAAGATTCAGTTGTTCGGTTTTACCGAACAACTGCCGCCGACGGCAAACCCTACAACGTCAAATACTTCAGCCTACCGCTTGTTCTCGCGGTGGGTTACCGGGTGCGTTCCAAACGCGGCACCCACTTCCGCCAGTGGGCTACGCAAACCCTGCGGGAGTATCTGATAAAGGGCTTCGTCATGGATGACGAGCGGCTGAAGAACCCTCCCGTAGGCCCGTCGCGGGTGCCGGATTACTTCGACGAAATGCTCGAACGTATTCGAGACATTCGCGCCAGCGAGCGACGCGTCTATCTACGCGTGAAGGATATCTTTGCAATGGCCGCCGACTATGTACCGTCGAGTAAGGACACCACGGCTTTCTTCCAGGTCATCCAAAACAAGCTGCACTTCGCCAGCACCGGCCTAACCGCAGCAGAGCTGATTGCCCAGCGAGTGGATGCGCAAAAGCCGAATTTAGGGTTGAACAGTTTCAAGGGTGATGAAGTGCGCAAGAGTGATGTCACCATCGCCAAGAACTACCTCAATCAGGAGGAAATCAGCGCACTGAATCGCATCGTTAACATGTGGCTCGATTTTGCCGAAGACCAAGCACGGATGCGCAAACAGGTTTTTCTGCGGGACTGGCAGGACAAGCTGGATCAATTTCTCACCTTCAACAGCCGCGAAGTCCTGCAAGGCGCTGGGCATATCAGTAAGCAGACTGCGGACCAAAAGGCCAAGCAAGAATACGAGCGCTATGCTGAACAACGCCGACGTTTAAAAGAAACCGAAGGCGAACGGTTGGACATTGAAGCACTGCGCGACATCGCCGCGAAGAAAGACCCCAGATGAGACCTGGCCAACCCACGTTAGCCGCCTGACGGCATAAGGAATTGCCCGTCGCCCCCCAAATTTCAGGAAGAATACAGCGCCAAACTTCCAGCCCTAGCCTTGCCGTGCAGCCTCGGTTGGCAATTTCTCGCAGCCGAACACGCCTTAGCGGCGCGGGAGGAAAGAGCGATGAGGTGATGTTACGAAAGGTGCTGCGCGGGCAACTGGGGGAAGCGCCGCTTTTTGCTCAGGGGCGATGAATATCCACTGTCAGCCAAGACCATCGACAAAAGCATCGCGAGTGCGTCGACTATGTGATTTTGCATAAGCTTTGCCATGTCGCTGAACACAACCACAGCGTGCGTTTTTACAGGCTGATGCATCAAGTTATGCCGCAATGGGGAAAAACTACACATTGGCTGAATGGCATGGCGTCTACTTTTCTCAACGGCTGGGGATTGCGGGGATAGTCCGATTAAGCTTGGAAAGTGCCTAGGAAACTTGAGGCGACTCCGTAGCTGCCCATTCAATGACCGCCTGCTCCACCGTTTCGCGTGGTAAATATTCCTGCTCCAAACGACCACGGTCTTGCGCGAGCAGGTAGCGGTAGAAATCCGCTTCATGACTGAGTAAACCATTGGGGGCGCTCTCTTGAGCGGCAGTTGGCTCAGTCACGGCGCTGACAGGCGCATACCGGTCGTACAATGCCCGTTCCATCAGGAGCGCCGCAATCTTCGGCTGATGGCGCCTTGCTCGAGCCAGCATTAGCAGCCCCCAGGTGTCCATGTCGCCCCAGTAGGCAAGGTGCTTGTCAGCCAACGTAGGAGACGCCAGCCACTGCAGATCCAAGCCGGCTCCCAGCACAGCGACTGTGTCCCGCATGGCTGGCAATTGGTGGATACAGTGCTCGTTCTCCACCACAAGCACTCGACTTCCCGGTAGTTCGGCTTGCCCTAGTTCGGCAGTGGTGAGTCGAAGTCGTTTGAACGGCAGCATCCCTGGCGACAACGGGGCGATCAACACCCAATGGTTACTTTCGTCGAACGCATTTAGAAAAGTTGTCAGTCCTTGCGCGGAAGCTTCTCCGGCGAAGCGCTCGTCGAGAAGCTTGCTTAGCAAAGAGGCGTTTCTTTCGAAGAATTTGGTGTCCACGCCGTGCTCGGCCAATAACCGCAGGGGCCGGCCCTGGGCGGCCCCTGGTGCCAGCTGCGCGGCAAGCCGGGCTGTAGCAACTACTTCGTTAAGCGGTTTTGCCAGCCATAAGCTGCGCTGGGCCACCAGTGCTGCGTGAAACACTGGGTCGACCTGTTCAACTATCCGTTCGAGCTGCGCGTATTCGCGGGTAACGTCGGCGTCACCCGCCGCCGCTATCCATTCGGACGGGTCGCGCAAGCACCACTGCACGGGAAGCAATATGGGTTCCAAACCGGCACGGTAGTGAAAGGGTTTCCACCTCACCTCTCCCACCTTAACCGCGCGCCAAGCCTGAACATGCTGCTGGACAAGCTGAACGCTCTCAGTAAAGGTTCGCGCCGAAGGCTTACCGATGGCTACGCTCATCGGCCACACCCCTGGGCCGAGCAAGCGTTGTAGCCGAGTACCGGAGTGTTGCCATTGCCGCGCCAAGCTTCGACTCAGATCAGTGGGGGATTTCATGCTTGGCCTTAACCCGTTGCTGATGGTGCTCATCCAGCGCTTGCCAACTTAACGACACCACGCTGGATTCCATGCCGCGGCGGTGAACAACAATGGCCGAGCGCGTATGGTGGCGCAGCAGGCGCATCTCCTTATTTGGGGTGATAAACACCGCGTGCAAGCCAAATTCCCTGAGCGCCGCAATTATTCGCCCGGCGACCGCATGGGAGCTGCGCGAAAAGGCTTCATCAAGAATGATGGTGCCAAACAGCGGCCGGCTAGCGCCATCGGGGCACAGCGCGTAGCTGAGCGAGGCGGTAAGTACATACGAGGCGATGATCTCCTTTTCGCCACCGCTGCCGCCCTGCGAGCCCCGCCGGGTTTCGAGGACCGTGGCACTCTCTCGGTCAACCACCGAAACAGCAAACTCGAGTCGAAAGCGTGGGTCCAGAAGTGCTCGAGCGCCGCCGGTGCGATTGCGCTCGCAAGCGTCTTTAAGCAGCGCCACTAGCTCCTGCAGGGCCTTGTATTGGCTTTCGCCTTCATCGTCGACAAACCGCGCCGAACTGAGTCGCCGCTGCGCCCGTTGCAGGGTATTCAGGCTTTCATGGGCAACTTTGCCGGCCACTAAGCGCAAGTACCGTCCTGGCTGGAAATCTACCCGCCGCATGGTGCTGTTCAGGTCGTCCAAGCGCTCCTCAATCAGCGCCACTTCATGTTCGATGTAACTAAGCAGTTGGGTAACGCCGTCGTCGGAGGAACGATTCAGGTATTCCAAAAAGCGTTTGAGTTTCTCCGGGAGGGCTTCCTCGGTCAGCACCCGCAAACGCTCGAGATACTGGGGAATATCCGTCAGCTCTCGACCCACTTCCGAGAGCGCCCCCGTATCCATCTTTAGGGCGTCGGACATTCGCCTAATCAGATCGGCCTGCTGGTCGCCAAGCTTTTTAGCGAGGTCATCACGTTGCACCTTAAGCGCACGCTCGTGCTCGCGCTGCAGCTCCGCGATGTCCGCCAGTTCCTCCGGACTGATGACCGGAAAATGTGCCGCCGCCCGCTCACGTTGACCATCGCTCAAGCCTGCTTCAGTACCGTGATAGGCCTTGCGTGTAGCAGTGGCGGCTTGATCAAACTGCGCTTTTGACCTGGCGCATCGTTCAAATAATGCTCGAAGCTCTAGCTCCAGCGTCGTCTGTAAGCCTTCAGCCTCGTCCAACTCAGCCTTTACCCGTGTCATATCGGCGTCCGGGCGGGTCAGCGTCTCTAGCTCAGCGCTAAGCGCCGCCAACTGGGTGCTGGCGCCAGGCAAGTCGATATCGTCGAATTGCAAATCTTTGATGCGCTTTAGGAGCGTGACCTGATCCTGCAACTGCCCGGCCCTGTCCTGAGCGCTACGAAGGGCCTCACGCGCTGGGCCCAGTTGCTCATCTAGAACGCGAAGCTGCGCGAGCAAAAAAGCGAGGCGATCTCGGTTATCAAACCCGGTTAGCCAGTCTTCGTCCAAGCGCTTTTGGTCTTGTTTGTCGAAGAAGCGTGCCTTACCCGACATGAGTCCTTGAGCGGTCATGGCATGAACGGTGTGGCGCAACTGCTCAGCGCTTTGTACGCAGTGGCGGTCGTTTTCTGCCAGTAGCGCTTTGACCGCTTCGCGATAGGGGTGCTCTTTGAAGGTCAGCTTGCGGGTAAAGCCATCTTCAAAAAACACCGGCCGAGACGTCGGGGCTTTAACCTCCAGCAGGCGCACGTGCAGACGGTTATGCCGTTGGTTTACCCAACGCAGCGCCACTTCAGCTGCCTCGGGCGGCACCAGAATGCGCAGCCGATGGCTACCGATGGCACGCTCAATGGCACCACGCCAAGGCTGCTCGTGCGGCTGAACCTGAACAAGCTCCGCAACAAAAGGCAGTGCCAGTTCCTCGAGACCCAACTCAACTGCCAGCTCGCTACGGAATGCCTGGAATAACCCAGGCAAGTTTGAACCTGGCCGCTTCGATACCTCTGCCTGCTCAGCTTCCAATTCTTGGCGGCGGCTAACCAAGCCCTCCTGAGCAACACCTGCTTTAAAAGCCAACAGTTGCGCCTCGGCGATTTGGGCATCCAACGCGGCCAGCCGTTCATCAACATGGCGCCTATTTTTCTCTAACGATTCAACAGACAGCTCGTCCGACAGGTGCAAATTCTTAGTCAGTCGCTGGTAGTGCTCGGCCTGTGTTTTTCGCTTGTGACAAAGTGCTTCCCACTCGGTGATTCGTGCCTTGAGCTGATCAATGCCCGCACCGCCCGCCCTTAGGTACTGCTGACGATATTGATCGACGGTGCGCTTTTGCACATCCAGCCGCGTCTGGCATTCGTCCCGCTCGTACTCAGCAGCACCGTGCTCGGCTTGCAACCGGTTGGTTTCGGCCAGCCACAGGCGGTAACCCTGCTCAGCAAACCAGACCGGCAGTATCGCTTCGAGTGCCTGCTTGTCTTGCAAGTGTTCGCGCAACACCTGATAACGTTGCCAGCCGTCCGCTACCGGTTGTAAGGATTGCTGCTGCTTTCGTGCGGTTTCCAGCTCTTGGTGGATATCGGTGAGGTCATCGAAACTATTCGCGACTTCAGCAGCCCGTGTGAATGCCGAGCGGTCGTCCAGCACCAAATCGCGAAATATCTCGTCGATGCTATTGAGCTGCTTCAGGCCCGCAGCACGATTTAGCAGCGTGAACGCGTTCTCGCCCACTTCGAAGTAGTCACGCAGCCGCGCCAGGAAAAGCTTCTTGCTGGGATACGTCCAAATGCCTGTGCTGTCTCTGTCCATCTGCCGCAGTGCACGCATCCCACCATCGCGATGCAGCTTCAACCAATGCTCTAGGTTTTGCTCTGCGGCTTCACTAAAGAGCCAGAGTTTTTTCAAATCCTGGGCCGAAGAGCTGGTTCCCTCAAACCAAAGCAGCGCGCCCAAACAGACGTGCTGACCATCGCGCTCGAGCGTGGCGCAAATCGCCGTAACCGTTTTGGCCTGCCGAGCGATATGTGCCTGGCCAGCTCCGCCGTCGCCAGGGCCTGAGACACCACGCACGTAGGACACCAGGTCACGGTCGCTTTCATGCCCGCCCGTGGAGGCCAAGTTGTAGCGCGGATTGGCGCAAAGCAACGTCATCAGTGCATCGATTAACGTGGTTTTGCCACTGCCTGTAGGGCCGATTACCGCCGTACCGGCAGGGTCGATCTCGGCACGGTGGTAATTCTGAAAACTGCCCCAGTTATAGAGCTCCAAACGGGTCAGAATGAACGTCTCGCTGTCGCGCCAGAGCACGCCCTGATTCATACCATGTCCTCGTCATCCGCGGCGTTATGCACGGCTGGACCGTCGCCCTGGGTACGCAGCCAAGCCAGTAAGGCCTGCAAATTTTCCGGATTGGCGAGATGGGCGATGATCGGACGAACGATCACGCGATCGTGGGCGTCGGGCGCGGATACCAGACCATGCCCTTTAAGCTGGTCCAGCAGGGTGGTCATACGGTTACGCTCTCGCGCATCGCTGCCCAGATCCCCCAAATACACCTGTAGCTGGGGAATCAGCTCATCCACCGCGACTATTGCCTGGCTAGCGCCGACTCCGCTCTCCTGCTCGTAAGCGATAAAGTGCTGGCGCAAAATGGCCATCAAAAGCGACTGCTCTAGATTCAACCGCTGCCGGCGCACCAATGGGTGCGACCAGTCATCCTGCTCGGCGGTGTCGCCCTGACGGACCTTCACAAATACCAGGCCGCGTACCTCATCGATTCCTACGGCAAGGTCAAGCGGCTCCAAAATGGCTGTCACCTGCTCGGTTTGAGATAGCGCTAAACGATATAGATTGGGCTTGTGGCTTTGCTCCAGTAAGCCGTACTTGAGCAACTCCTGAACGGCTTCACGAACCCGTTGTTCAGTGCGTGCCTCCTCAGCGGCGCCGTTAGAAACAGGCAAAGACACGCCGTAGTCGGCAACCTCCATTTCACTCTTTTCCAGCGCGTCGTCTTCCCCTTCATCCGTGGCATTGGCGCCCGCTATTCGATCAAAAATCCCGGCCATCCTCACAACTCCCAATCGATATCCTTAAGCGCAGCGCTGTCCATAGCGACTACGGGCAAGCTAAAGCGCCATGCACGCTGCTCCGCGTCCCACAGCTCTAAGGTTTCGCGCACCTCTGTCTGCACCTCGATACCCGCCTCGCGTGCCATCGCCAGCCAAAGCGCGCACGTTTCCAGATCATGTACAGGCGGCAGCAAAGCCGCCAGTTCGCCCAGACTGAGCGGGCGCCCTTGCGCCGCCAGCATCTTTAGTGTGTCTTGCACCAGCGCTTCACGGTCCAGGCCATCAAACGCACTCCAAAAATCATCGTCGATCTGCTCCAGCCCAGACGATCTAAGGCTTAGATCCAGTTCGGCCTGCGCCTCATCGTCCAACTCTTTAAAGCGCAGCCGCTCTATAGCCGGTATACCAGCGTTGGCAATCGCAACCGGCGGCAGGGGGACAGGCAGGCGCCGTACGGGCTGACGCTGCCAGTCAACGTTTAGAGCAAGGTTGAAAAATTCATTGAGCAACTGGCCAACGCGATGATGCTCCGCCGCCAGGCCGGTCTTCATAAAACCGCGCACATCACGCTCACTTCGCGCGCGCGCCTGAAGCACTGCTTGTGACTCCTGCACCAGGCGTAACGCCAGCCAACGCAACTCGCGCTGCTGAGAGCGCTGCAAAGCCCTTGGTACAGCCGGATGGCGCAAGATGGTGCGTAGCCGCTCGCGCATGGCCTCCAGCTCAACGGATTGCCGCAATTGCTGCTGGAAGCTCTCGAATACACGCCCCTCCGGCGTATTCAGCAACGCATCCTGGCCATCTAACAAGCGGTCCACAACGGCACCGCGGTGAAAGTTATCGCTGATGATGGATTGCCTAAGCAAGCGATCAGCCTCGCGCCAGGAGTCTTCGACTCGACGGAAATCGGCCCGCAAGCTACTCGCCAAACTATAGATTTCGCGGATTCCCTCTACGGCTTGAGCGTCATCCAAAACCGTAATCTGCCCGGCCTCAGCCAGCTCCAGTTCCTGCTCCAGGTCTCTGATCCGGCGCCGCAAACTAGCGCTTCGACCCACTGAGCTCGGGTTCAAACCTATTTCCAAACTCTCGATTTCACGCTGCACCACGGCTAGACGCGAGGCCGTGGAAGTCATGATGCGGGTGTCTAAAGACTCGGCAAATTGAATGGCCACCTCAAGCGCATCGGTGGCATATAGACGGCCCTCGCGCTCGACGACTAAACGCCGTTTGATCCACTCGCGCAGCTCCCGGCCTGCCTGCAGATGCGTGGCGCTGGTATCAATCTCGTAGAGCTCTTGGCTGGCATAGGCGGTCAACATATCGGCAAGCGCCTGCAGGGCATCCTCCATGCCGACGCCATCATGGGCATGTTCAAACAAAGTGCGCAGACAGCCCAGCACCAGAGGCGCACGTCGAGACGCAAGCAGAACCCAGGCGGGATGCTGGCTGCGCGCAGCTATGTAGCGTTCCGAACGCTGTTGGGCAGTTTCTTCCATGGCGACCACTGAAAAAGGCAGCCGATAAAGCCAGCTGCCAATGTGAATGGAGAAGCCATAATACGTCGTTTACTGGGCCAGGCGAGCGAGCGCGGTACATTCCAAAAGGACTATGGCTGATTGGCTGCCTGCGGTTGTTTGTCCAGCAACCGCAATACCTTTCTTCCGACAAAGTGCATCGGGTTCAGCTGCACTGTTTTGCGCATATACCTCGTATGTACCTAGCCATTTCCCCAAGCGTTTAGCCCCTACTCTGTAAAAGGTTTAACTCGATGTACGACGTTCTCCGACTGCTACTGGCGGTCTTGTTTCTGGGAACAGCGCCAGCAGTGGCTAGCGCCACCGGCCCTTTACCTGTGGTGCGACCAAGCATCGCTTGCCCTGCGCTGACTGACCTCGACCTAACCGCCATCGCCGGCCCCGGCAGCCATGTGCGCAGCGCGAAAGAAACCACCGTCAACGGTATCGCCGTATGTGCCGTGGAAGGTGTACTCGCACCCAACATCGGCTTTCGCATGCAGTTGCCGCTGCACAGCTGGACGCAGCGCTATTTGCAGCTGGGTTGCGGTGGCTTTTGTGGCAATGCCGAAAGCGGCGCGTTTGTCGTCGATGGTTGCGCGCCATTGAGCGAAGGAGGGTTCGCTACCGCCACCACTGATATGGGCCATCAAACCTCCGGCGGAGCCTTTGGTCTTGATCCGCAGCAGCGGGTGGATTTCGCTTATCGCGGCGTGCACCTGACGGCCCTGGCGGCGAAAAAGCTGATCGCCGCGTTCTATCAACAAGCGCCGGCATTCTCTTATTTCAGCGGTTGCTCGGACGGCGGCCGCGAAGCGTTGATGGAGGCGCAGCGTTACCCGGACGAGTTCGACGGCATTCTGGCCGGCGCGCCGTCGTTGATTTTTGTGGTGCAAAACGGCCTGTACCATCCGTGGCAAGCCAGGGCCAATCTCGACGCGAACGGCCAGCCGATTCTATTGGCCGAGAAACTGCCGCTGCTGCATGGCGCGGTGCTTAATCAGTGCGACGGTTTGGACGGCCAGGTGGATGGCGTACTCAGCGACCCCAGGCTGTGCAACGTCAATCTGCAGAAGTTGCTGTGCAAGGCTGGGGATGCACCAGCGGCGTGCCTGAGCGCCGCCGAAATCGCCGCCGTTCAGCGCTTATACGATGGTCCGCGCGACAGCCACACGGGGGAACGCCTGAGCCTCGGCGGCCCGATGCCTGGCTCTGAGTTGGCCTGGGCGGGCCAGTACGTGCCTTATGATGCCCAGCATCCCAGCCGCAGTCAGTTGGTCGCGCAGGAGGCGCTGAGTAGCGTGGTGTTTGAGCCCAACCCGGCGAAGGATTTTCGCCTGGCCGACCTGCGTTTCGAGCGCGCGACCCTGGAACGTTTGCGCGTCACTCACCCGCTGTACGACGCCAGTAATCCGGACCTGTCGGCCTTCGCCAACGCCGGCAACAAGCTGCTGCTGTGGCACGGCTGGGCCGACCAAAACATCACACCGCTAAACAGCATTACCTATTACGACGCGCTGCAACGGCAGATGGGCAGCGCGCAAGCGCAGGCGTTCTCGCGTCTGTATATGCTGCCGGGGCTGTACCACTGCGCGGGCGGTGAGGGCTTGGTGCGGGTGGATATGCTGACGCCACTGATGAACTGGGTAGAACGTGGGCAGAGTCCGGATGCCATCGTCACCTCAGACGATAAGGGTGCGAGCCGGCCGGTTTTTCCCTATCCGGTTTTGGCGACCTATAACGGCCAAGGTGACCCTAAGCAGGCCAGCAGTTATCACCCAGGGGCGGCGTTGGTGAACCCGACGCCGGTGCCGTGGTTGGGCGAGGATTTGTTTCGCCCGTATAGCCCTAGGGTGCGTTAGCGGCGCGCCGGCTGCCCTTTCGCTGGCCGCCGCCAGCCCGTCTCCCGCAAGCGGTCGAGGGCAGCTCCAGTAACGCCGATCGGTCCCCTCGCCCCTCCGGGGAGAGGGCTAGGGTGAGGGGCCGCTGCCAGCACGATACAAGCAACCCGCCTCAATGCTGCGCGCGAAAATCCGCCCACGCCCGTGTGCGTTCACGCAGCACTTTTGCCGGCAGCATCTCTTCGCTAAACAATTTGGCCCGCACGTCTTGCGGCGGGTAAATGTTCGGGTCGTCGCTCACGGCCTTGTCGATCAGCGGCAGTGAGGCCTGATTGGCGTTGGCGAAATACAGGGTATTGGTCAGCTCGGCCATGGACGAAGGGCGCAGCATAAATTCGATAAACGCTTTGGCCGCTTGCGGGTGCGGGGCGTTGGCGGGCATGGCCATGGCGTCGGCCCACAGCAGCGTGCCTTCACGCGGAATGCGGTAGATCACCTCGAAGTTTTGCTTGGATTCCACCACCTGCGATTGCGCCAAGCTGGCGTCGCCGTTGTAGGTCAGCGCCAGGCAGATATTGCCGTTGGCCAGATCGGTGCTCAGCGTGCCATAGCCGATGTAACGCACGTTGGGGCGCAGTTGCTCCAGCAGTTTTTTCGCGGCCTTGAGGTCGGCGGGGTCATGGCTGTACGGCGATTTGCCCAGGTAGTTAAGGGCGATGCTGATCACTTCCTGCGGCGCATCTAGCACGGCAATGCCACAGTCTTTGAGCTTGTTGGCGTACTCGGGTTTAAACAGCAAATCGAGGCTGTCGATGGGCGCATCGGGTATGCGTTTTTGCACGGCTTGCAGATTCATCGCCAGGCCGGTGGTGCCCCAGGTATAGGGCACGGCGTAGCGGTTGCCGGGGTCGACCTGGGCAAACTTGGCGAGAATCTCGGCGTCGATATTGCCCAGCCCTTTGAGCTGTTGCGGGTCGACCGGTTGCAGCGCTTCGGCTGGCAGCAGGCGGCCGACGATGGTGTTGGTGGGAAATACCACGTCGTAGCCGGTGCGCCCGGTGAGCAGTTTGCTTTCCAGAATTTCCAGGCTGTCGAAGGTGTCGTAATGCACCTTGATGCCGGTTTCGGCTTCGAAATCTTTCAGCGCCTGGGCGCCAACGTAGTCGCCCCAGTTAAAGATGTTCACCACCTTTTCTTCGGCGTGCAGCGGTAACGCCATGCCCACCAGCAACCCCAATGCGATCAGTCTCATGCCTAGCTACCCCGGTTCAGTGGTCTGATTGTTGTGTGAAACGGGCAGTACAAATCTGCAACGCGTAGGCCGATCTAACGCCGGCTTGAGCGGTGGGTGTTACGACGCGTGTTCAGCCTCCAATTCGGCCCAAATTTCTTCGGCCCATTGCTTGATCAGCAGCGCTTCCTGCCAGCGGTCCGACAGCTCCACCCCATCGGCGCCGGTAATGGCATACGGCGGCGGCCCTAGCTCGCAGAGGAATACGCAGGTGGCGTCATCGGCATTACGCGCGCGCCAGTTGGCCATGCCTTCTTTCCACCAGGTTTTAAACTGCTGCACCCAGGGTTGGTGCTGCGGGAATCCGATTTGAATTTGCACCTGCTCAGCCGTGGCGATACGGCCTTGAAAGCACTCGCTGCGCTGGTGGATACGTTGAATAAAACCCTGGTCGCGCGCGCTGATCGGCAGGGGAAATTCACGGTCGACAACAAAGTGCGAAAGGTCGGCCGTGAGCTGCAATTCAGGAATCGCATCAAGCACTTCAAGGGTGAAGTACAGGTCGTTGAGGATGCCGTTGCGGTGGGTTTCAAACAGCAATTCCATGCCCATTTGCCGCGCTTCTTCACGCCAGCGATTGATCAAGGGAATGGCGCCCGCCACGCTTACCGGCATCACCTGGGCGATGGTGTTGACCTTGACGGCCTGCACCTCACGGGCGAATTCCAGCAGCGGCAGCATCTCGTGGCTTTGCCGGGGGAACAGGTTGACCATACTTTTCAGCCCGTACTTTTCAAACAGCGGCACGGTCTCGCGGTAGTAAGGCAGTTCGTCGGTATTGGGGTCCAGGCAGATACCGGCAAAACCGGCCTCGGCGGCCATGGCGAAGTTCTGTTCATGGCTGCGCTCGGGCAGCGTTGGGTGCTTGAGTTCCATGCCCCACAGCGATTGAAACACCTCAAGTTTTTGCATGTGGCAGCTCGCTTAGAAAGAGGTCAAAAACGAAGCGGCGTTACCACCACTGATATGCCCGCTGTGCAGCAGCGCCAGGTAATCCGGCGAGTCCGCCGACGGCCCTTCCATCATCACCACGCGCGACACCCGAAAGCGGTGGAAGCTTTTTAACTGCGCCAGGAACGGAATCAGCATGCTGCGCTCATCGCCATACAACTCGCGGTGCAATGCCGGCAGGCGATACCAGGGCGTGGTCGGTTTGGCGTGGTGGGCGTTGTGAAAACCGAAGTTCAGCACCAGCACGTTGAGCCACGGCCAGCGTCGCGACAGCAGGTTGCTGAAGGTATGGGCTTGCTCGTACGTGCGGTCCCCTTTGTAAGGCCCTGGGGCTTTGTCGAACAGCGTGGCAGTACCGCCATAGTCATGCTGCGGGGCGTCCATAAAGCGCAGCACGGTCATCATCAGCAGATAGGCCACCACGTAGAGCAACGCCGCAAAAGGGAAGCACCACAACAACGCCGCGAACAGGCTGCCGCGCAGCACAATAAACGCCGCATTGCGCCCCCGCTGGCTTTTGCGCTGGGGAATGATAAAGGCGCTAAACACCATCACCCCATGCATCAGCACGTCGTGGGCGGGGATGTAGAACCACTCCAGCACCTGGACTGTTTTCAACACCAACGGATGGCGGGCAAACCATTTGTCGTACTCAAACCAGATGATGTCGGCGTTATCCACGTGGTGGCGAAAGTGCTTGAGGCGGATGTCTTCATAAGTGCCGTAGCAACTGCCGGTCACCCAAGTCAGCAGTTTGCCGAGGCGGGCGTTGTGTTCATTGGTTTTAAACACGGTGTTGTGCGCGCACTCATGCAGCAGGTACCCGGCGATGATCATCGCGTGGGCCAGCCACAGCATGGCCAGCAGGTTGACCGCCAGGTAGGGGCTGAATAAACCGGCAATGCCTAAGCCATAACCGGCCAACGCATATACCAGCGCCAAGCCGTGATAGACCGCCCCGCGTGTTTCCTTGAACAGCTGTAGCACCGCCCTCTCCTCCACCTTGCCCGATTGGCTAGGACGCAGAGTGGCAAAAAGCGCGGGCCTGGGGATATCAATAAAAGGGTATGCCTGGTATGACTAACACGCATACCAGAAGCGAGCTGCGCCATGCCCCGTTTTCCCTCCCTTGATGCCTTGCGCACCTTTGTGTTGGCGGCCACCTACCTCAACGTCAGCCGCACAGCCGAAGAGCTGTGCCTGAACCAATCGGCCGTCAGCCGTCAGCTTAAACAGCTGGAGGAACAGCTCGGTGTGCAGTTGTTTCATCGCACCAACCGCGGCCTGGCGCTCACCGACAGCGGCCAGCGCTACCTGCAGCACATCGAAAAACCCATGCAGCAAATTCAGCGCGCCACGGCCGAACTGCTGCCCAGCTCCCATACCCTGAGCTTGCTGGTGGACGGCGCCTTCGCCCATACCTGGCTGGTCAAACGGCTGCCGCAGTTTCGCGCGCAGTACCCGGATATTGAACTGGAGCTCAAGCTCGGCCCGTCGATGTTGCCTCTCACCGGCAGCCAATTGAGTGCCAGCGCTGATGTGCAGATTATTTTCGGCACACCACCCTGGCCGGGGTTTCACGCCCAGCCCTTGCTGCACATGCAAGAATTTCCAGTCTGCAGCCCGGCTCTGCTCAGCGGCAGCACGCCCCTGCAAAGCCCGGCCGATCTGCCCAACCACACCCTTATTCACGAAGGCGATCGCAGCACCTGGCGACGCTGGCTGGCCAGTGCCGACGCCCTCGCCTATGAAAGCAACAAGGCCACCACCGCCCACGACTCCCTCACCTGCTTAACTATGGCCATTGATGGCCAAGGCATCGCCATTGGTGACCCACTCACCTGCGCCGATTACCTGGCCGCCGGCGTGCTGGTCAAACCGTTCGAACATAGCGTGCTGCTGGCCGAAACCTTCTGCTTGGTGGTCGCCGACGGGCAACGCAGCAGCCCTAGCGAGCAACTGTTCTGCCAATGGCTACAGGGCCTGTTCGAGCCGTTGGGCTAAGTGTTGTCGGGCGGCATTGCGCCAAGGACGCAGGTAGGTGAGAGGTTCCCGGTGCCCCGCCAAGCGCAAGCCACAAACCGCCAAAAGTCACGGGGCGGCTAACTCGCCCGCAATCGGCCGCCGGTGAAAAAAACGTGCGGGCGCAGGTGGCCAGCTTTACGTTTTCAGGCTTTAGTTTCAGCTGATGCTTGTATCTAAGAGGCTCATGGAATGACCGCCGCGCAACTCGCCAACCTCATCTCATTAAGGCCACAAGGGGTATCTGACTCCAGCTATATCGATCGCGTCCTTAACGCGCTGCGCACGCATCTGGGCCTGGACGTCGCGTTCGTCGCGCAGTTTCGCGCGGACGACCGCGTTTTCACCCATGTCGACGCCGACGGCCAAGCCCCGATTAAACCCGGTGATAGCCTGCCGCCTGAGGCCGGTTACTGTCAGCGGGTGGTCGATGGCCTGCTGCCGGAGTTGATCGCTGACACCGCACTGTGCCCACTGGCCATGGAGCTGCCAGAGACCAAGGCACTGCCCATCGGCGCCCACCTGAGTGTGCCAATTTCGCTCAGTGATGGCCGGCTCTACGGCACCCTGTGTTGCTTCGGCTACGAAGCCGACCCGACCTTGTGCGAACGTGATATCCAAATGATGCGGGTGTTTGCCGACCTGGTCGGCGTTCAACTCGACAGTGAATTCAAACGGGTACGCGACCGCGTGCAAAAACACCGGCGCATTTCAGAGATTCTCGCCAGCGATCAACCAAGCATCGTCTACCAGCCGATTCTGGCCGTGCAAACACTGGAACTATGCGGCTGGGAATGCTTGGCGCGTTTCACCACCCAACCGCCACGCACGCCCGACCTGTGGTTTCTTGAGGCTGCTGAAGCAGGGCTGGGCGTAGACCTGGAGCTGCGTGCCATCGAGCACGCCATCAGCGCCCTCAATGCGCTGCCCGAGCACACCTACCTGGCGCTCAACTGCTCGCCGCAACTGGTCTACAGCGGCCGGCTCAACCCAATACTGGAAAACCTCCCAGCCAAGCGCCTGGTACTGGAAATTACCGAACACGCCGCCGTGGCCGACTACAAACGTCTCGAACAAGCCCTGGCCCCCTTGCGCCAGCGCGGTGTGCGGCTGTCCATCGACGACACCGGCGCCGGTTACGCCAGCATGCGCCACATCCTTGAACTGAGTCCCGACATCATCAAGCTCGACATGAGCATCACCCAAGGCATCGACCACGACTTCAAGCGCCGGGCACTGGCCTCGTCGCTGATCGCGTTTGCGCGGGAAACCGGCAGCAGTGTGGTGGCCGAAGGCGTGGAGACCGAACAGGAACTGGAAACCCTGCGGGCATTGGGGGCGCACAAGGTTCAGGGGTATCTACTGGGGCGGCCACAGCCATTGGCAGATGCGCTGGTGGCGGTGCGCAAGAAGATGGGGTAAGCCTCGAGCAAATCCGCGGCTGCGGCGGGTTAAGACAAAAAAAGATCAAGATGCAGATCAAGAGCTGGCAGCTAAAGCCCGCCAAGGGGCCGCATACCCAGCCTTAAAAGGTAATGACTCCAAGCTCGATGGTTTGTTTAGCCTCACTCGATGGACCCGCGTTATAGCGACGACTGAACAGCGCGTCACCATCGTCTGCCACGCACTCAACATCGACGGTGATCGGTTGGTTTGGCACTAAGATGAACATGCGCTCAAACCGCCCCTCAATAAACTCAGGCCCATAAATACGGAAACCGCTCGCGAAGGATAAGCTGCAGCGATGCTGAACCTGCGGCTGTAAGGGCCTAATCTCGCCGCGGATCACTGCGACCCGGTCGCCAATACCTATGCAACCCACTAGCACTGCCATTGCCCCCAGGGGGCCAAAGTTTTTCTGCCAACCCACGCCTATATGCCCCGATCAGAACCAAGAGGAGAGTCAGTTTTGTCGCCTCTGGCTTTACCCGCTGAGGCAGCATTAGCTTCGACGTTGTATCCACCCCTCGCCGAGTCACTCACGCCTCTGTGCACATTATGCCCCTGAGTCACCTCCCAGCCCTTGCAGGCCAGCGCGATGTGGTAAGGAATGGGGTTGGGCCCGGAGCTATAGGCCGTGATGGTTCTGCGCGTTAGATGCAGCGCCTCAGCAGCACCGGTCAGCGACAACCCATGCCGCCGCATCCATTCCTTGAATGCACCTTTGGGCATGGCTTGCCCTGCTTGCTCCAACGCCAGCCGGTACAGCGTAGTGGCTGCCAGCTCAATGTCGCCGGGCCAGGCCAGATCGAAACCCCACTCGCCAACCTGCACTTGTTTAAATAGCGCGGCGTCCTCCAGCGGCGCCAGGGCCGGGAAGGTCAAGATGTGTTCTGCCAGACTCACCGTATGGCTGGCGCCATCATTCCAGGTAATGCGCAGTTGTTTACCTGAGGCCGGCTCGACGGCGGCAATACGCAGTTTGCTGTTCATGATTAAGACCTACGGTTTTGTTCGTTCCACACCCTCATCAGCGTGGCTTGATTTTGCTCAGCCCAATCGAGCGCGGCGGTCAGCGCCTTTTTGTTCGCGCCCCTTCTGCTTTCCTGCAATGTGGCGATCGTGACCAGCGATTCTCCGTCTGCTGTCTGCACATGAAAGTGTGGAGGAGCGTGATCGTCGGGGTAAATTTTGATCTTCCAGGTGCCAGTGCTTTTTAGCGTAGCCATTGCATCCTTGCTAGGGAAATTTTTTCCCTATTTGAATCCGCGATATTTCATTGCGCAACCCCAAGAGAACTTTCCATCCCAACTTACAGAAAAATATCTTTCCCTCGCTGCATCCAATTCCCCACCCGCCGTGTAGTACCTCCAGCAGCCCGTCGCGCTGCACGCCGAATCCCTTCTGGAGAGAACTGCATGAACACGTCAAAACTGCTAAGCCTTGCCAGTACTTCACTGTTCACCGGTTGCCTGCTGGCGGCCATGCCAGCTGCCCACGCCAGTGCAGTGCCCGACGCGGTAAAAGTGCCGGACGGCCACAAAGTGGCGCTGGAAACCGTGGGTAAGGGCGAGATCACGTACGAGTGCCGTGACAAAGCCGACGCTGCCGGCCAGACCGAGTGGTTTTTTGTCGGCCCCAAAGCCGTGCTCACCGACCGCAGTGGTAAGCAGGTCGGTACCTACTTTGGCCCACCGGCTACCTGGCAGGCCCAGGACGGCTCCAAGGTCAGTGGTGCGCAGGTGGCGGTGGCGCCTTCCAGCGCTGGCAACCTGCCCTATCAACTGGTTAAAGCCAACCCGGCTGAAGGCAGCGGCTTGATGAGCGGCGTTACCTATATTCAGCGCGTTGCGCTCAAAGGCGGCGTAGCACCGAGCACCGCCTGCACCGCTGCCAACAAGGGTAAAAAGGAAGTGGTGAGCTACCAGGCGGATTACATTTTCTGGGCCAGCAAATAACTGGAAACGTCTATGCCGGTTGGGCGGGCGCAAAGTCGTCTAGGCTGCCTAGCGCACGCCCAATTCACCTCTTGCTGACGACTTATACCCTTGCCCGTACCTGATCCGAGTTTTGACTACGAAGCGGCGTTGCTCGCCTGCGCACGCGGCGAGCGCTTGGCCTTGCAGCAGCTCTACGAGCAAGAGGGCGCGCGCCTGCTGGGTGTCGCCAAACAACTGGTGCGCGACAGCGCCTTGGCCGAAGACATCGTGCACGACGCTTTTATTAAAATCTGGACCGCAGCCGGCAGCTTCGATCCGCAGCGCGGCTCGGCGCGGGGCTGGATATTTAGCCTGACCCGCCATCTGGCCCTGAATTTTTTGCGTAACCATGGGCGTGAAGTGCAGCTTGACGATGAGCAGCTCCTCGACACCTTAGCGGCGCTCAACAGCAGCACTGACAGCGCGCACACGTGGGACGGTCTGCTACATGCCGAGCGCATCCATATGTGCCTGGAACAGCTGGAGCCGGAGCGCCGCCGCTGCGTTATTCACGCCTATGTCGATGGCTATTCCCACGCTGAAATCGCGCAGAAACTGGCCACGCCATTGGGCACCGTGAAAGCGTGGATTAAACGCAGCTTGGTGGCATTGCGAGGGTGCATGGCATGAGCAACAACACAGCCGAAGATGACCGCGAGCTTATCGAACTGGCCGGCGAATACGTGCTCGGCACGCTCGACGCCGACATGCGTGCCCAGGTGCAGCAACGCCTACCCTTTGAGTCCGCATTACGTGCCGCGGTCGACGCGTGGGAGCAACGCCTGCACCCGTTGACCGCGCTGGCTAAACCGCAACAGCCTTCGCGGCTGTTATGGACACGTATCGAGCGCAGCCTCGGCCTCAATACCCAGGTAAAGCCCAGCGCTACCCCGTGGTGGAACCTGCTCGCTCTTTGGCGCGGGCTGACCTTCGCCGGCCTCACGGCGTCATTGGTATTGGCCGGGTTGCTGGTCACCCGGGCACTACCGGTCGGCACACCCAGCTATGTGGTGGTACTGGTGGCGCCACAAAGCAACGCGCCCGGTTGGGTGGTGCAAGCCAGCAATCCCAGCGAAATTCAGCTGATCCCCTTAGGCATCGCCGAAGTGCCAGCCGACAAAGCCCTGGAATTCTGGACCAAAGCCGAAGGCTGGCAGGGGCCGGTATCCCTGGGCTTGGTCAAGCCTGGCGAAACCTTGCATATCCCGTTGGACAAGCTACCGCCGCTGCAAAACAACCAACTGTTTGAACTGACCCTGGAACAGAAAACCGGTTCGCCCATTGGCAAACCAACCGGGCCGATCCAGTTTATTGGCCGCGCGGTAAAAGTGATTTAGGGTCTCCATCCATCTATTCGCACTGGCAAACAGCCCAGCACGGCGTGCCATGCGCAGCAAACGATTTATCGGCCTATGCAGCAGAACGCCGCCAATAAAAAATGCCCCGTATCTGGCGATACAGGGCATTTCTTACACACCACATAGGTGGCTAGGTGTTCACCGTCTCGGTGAGCTTTAGCGTGCGCTTAAGGGAACGGCCAAGCCGGCGAGCCCTGGCTCATATCCAAACGTTTTGCCGTGCTCAGATTGTTGGTGGTGGTGTTGGCATAAAAGAATGCCGGCTGGGTAGCGAAACCATAGGCCTGTACCTGTGCCTGGGCGGCAGCCGAGGTGGTGATACCCCACAAAGCAAAGGTCGGGCGCTGGTCACGCTGGGTGATCCACGACAAGCCAATCAACAGGTTGTCATTGCCATCGGTGCTGGTATTGCCACTGCCGCTACCTGGGCGAGCCGCGTAGGTGCTGTAGCCAAGACGCGCTTTGTTGCTGGCCCAATCAGCCTGGTCCACTTGGCGCTGGTGCAGATTCATCAGCGTCCAGATATCCCAACCTTTATCCAGATCAGCCTTTGCATCGCCCCAGTAATGTACCCACTGGGTGTAGAACGCCATACGCTCGCCGTTCTGCACAGCGTAAGCGCTATTGGCCCAGAGGCGGTCATACACACCCTTGACCGGGTCTGCCTGGGCACGACCGGCGACAATCAGGTTGTAGGCATTGCGGTAGTTAACCCGGTTAGGCTCCAGGTCAACACCGAACTCGCGGCGGGACTGCCAATTTTTTTGCAGCGGATAGATTTGGTTAGACACTTCCGCCGAGATTCCGCCATACACCTTCAAGCGGTTGACCTGCAGGTTGTGCCCCAGCTCATGGCTCTCACCCCAACCGCGCGGATTGAGGTTCCAGCTTTGGTCATACGGGTTGCCGCTGCAGCCGCTGCCGCACGCGGCGTAGGCATCGATATTGATGTGTTGGGTGCTGGGCAGCTTGTGCAGCGCTTCACTGGTGCAATCCCAACCGAATGCCACACATTGTTGCGCAACAGCTGCACTCAACGGCCGGTCCGCCGCCACAAAGCCCGCCAGGGAATAAGCACCGCCCACGAACAGTTCGTTGATTTCTTTAATCAGACGCTGAACATCACCACCGTAGCTGGCGTTGACGGAGCCGAGCATTTTGTCGGTGCGCGAGTGGATTTCGACCCCGCCGGTACGTATTTCAGTCCAGTCCGAGTTCGCGGCGCTCAAGGCGGTCACATAGTTATTGATGGCAAGGCTGTTGTCCTCCCCGGGAAGCATATCGAGGAACGGATGACTGGCGGCACCGGTGACCGTGACGGTTACTTTCTGGCCAGGGGTGGCGCCGCTATAGGAAAGCTGCAACGTGCCGCCGTATGGGCTCACTACCGAGATAGGATTACCCGCTTTAAGGCCGAGATCTGGGCTACGCAGAAAACGTGGTCGGTCATATTTGTTGGTTTCCCACAGGCGGGTGGAGCCGGTGCGCTGAGTGTTCATAAATACCGCAACGCTAGCGTTGGCGGTGCCATCGACTTTGATGCTCAGGCGTTTTCCGGGTACAGCCGTACGGCCGATGGCGGTGAAACCACTTGCCTGCGGCAGTGTAATCGTCAGCGTTTCTTCCTTGGCCGACACGGGCATGTTGGCCTGGCGGCTGCCGGCATACGAGCCCAGGTCATTTTGGGCGGCGCCTGCGTCGCGAACGTAACCACTAAACGCATCGGCGGCGTAGGCCTCCTGAAAGCGTGCCGGGTCTTTGATCTTGTCCATCGGATAGCGAATGTTCTGGCGCACAGCATCAGCCCAGAGCACCCACAAGCGGGCAACCGATGCGCCAGTGGCGGTGAACATGTTTTTCCCGGCAGCGTTGTATTGATTGATGCTTTTTCTGACGCCTTCTACTTGATCGGCGAAGACTTTGAAGTCAGGTATTGCGGCGCACGCCGAGTCGCTGCAACTGCCCCACGGATAGTCCTGGCGCCAGCTTTTATCAACAATGCGGTTGGCCAACTCCTGGCCCAGACCATAGCTTTTCGCTGCAGTGATGGTTTTATCGCGATTACCTGGGGCCGCAACCAAATCATTCTGATAATAGTTGCCGCCGTACTCGCCTTGGCCTAGCGCCAAGCCGTTAAGAATTTGCTCGGCCTTGGCATTTTGCGCCCAACCACTGGTGTTGACGTAGAGAATGGGCAAGCCCGCTTTCAAACGCGCATTGACGGTGGCGGCAAGTGTGGGGCTGGCAGTCGTTTCATTGCCGATCACCAACAACTGGCTATTGCTCGCGCAGAGCGCATCGGTCAACGCATTACAGGCGGCATCGGTCGGTGTGAAACCCGCACCGCGAAGGCCGGTTAAGGTCGACGAGCTGGTTGCACCGACCACGCTAACCTTAAAGCTCGCAGGCATGGTGCCCGAGGCAGAGCCGGTGACCAACCACTGCAACGTGCGCTTAAACAATGGCACGTGCGCAGCGTTGGTGGTGGCCAGCGAAGTCACAATATTTGTCCCATAGGCAGCAGCACGGCCGCCAGCATCAATGCTTAAGGCGGCCAGCACATTACCTTTGTCGCCGATCACAAACGGCAGGGTGGTATCGAGCGTGGCAGGAACAATCATCTGACTGCTCTTACCCGGAGAGTAAGTGGTGGAGTCAATGCCGCTGTACAGGTCCGATAGCAGAGCATTACGCACTTGGCTGACTTGGTTGACCGTCTGCTGCAGACGTTGGGCAACCAGATGGCTATCGGTCAGTTGTGAACTATCGCCGGTGACCAGCGCGGCATCCAGAATTTGCGCCTGCGTTGCAGCCTCTGCGGCGGTCGCGGCGGCCATGCAAAGGGCCAGCAAAGAATGGCGGAGTGAGGATATCGGCAAGCTTTTCATCAGCGTTTTACCTGTGAGATAGAAATGTGCAGTTGAAATCGGTAAGGCGTTTCCCAAAGACGCCTTGCACGGGTCTGCATATTCGAATTTCGGCGGCAAAACACGCATAAGAAGTGATGGCGGGTACTGTAGGGAAACCCTTAGAGGTCGCCGCTACCACCAAGGCTTTTGCTGTGAGAGCACCTCGTTGTTGGCAAAAAAAATGCCCCGTATCGCTTGATACAGGGCATGTTCGATAAGCCGCAGCCGGTGTGGCTAGCGGCTCACCAGGTCTGTGGAAGATCCTATTTCAGGGGCATGGCGCACTCAGGCGCTGTGCATCTGCTTCGGATCGTTCTCAACCAACCAGGTGCTCAGCGCCAGGTTGATGCGCTTCTGCCAGTCGCCACCGGCCGCACGGAAGGCGTTTAGCACTTCGGGGTCGAGTTGCAGTTGAACGTCTTCATGACGTTGCGCAGGTTCACTCAGGCGCTCGCGAGCAGCTGCCGCCGCGGCTTTGGGATCGCCGAATAGCTCTTCGAGCAACTCGTCGGTGCTTTGTAACTCTGTCATGGGTTTCCCTCTGCGAACCACCGTGCCCGGTCGGGTCGCGTCATATCGTCTATCCACAAGCTGGGTCCAGAATTCTATTCACGGGACTGGGACTGCCGCATTGTGCCGGGAGTTCAAGCTGACCGACCGGTCACAGCGCACAAACGTGAAGTGCACCGTGTGAAGCTACGCACTAAGTACGCTTTTGAGCATATCCATCAGCGCTTGCGGTCCGTAGGGCTTGCTCAGCAGATGGATATCCGGGGTGAGTTGGTGGTTGCGCGAGATGATGTCGCGGGTATGACCGGAGGTGAACAGCACCGGAATGGCCGGCTCTTGCCGCTTGGCCCAGGCGGCCAAATCGGCGCTTTTAACCGTGCCGGGCATCACCACGTCGGTAAAGATCAGATCAACCTGGGCGCCGCTTTGCAGCACGTCCATGGCCGCGTCGCCGTTAGCGGCCAAAAGTACGCTGTAGCCCAACTGTTGCAGCAATTCATCAACCGTGCAGCGCACGTCCGGGTTGTCTTCGACCACCAGAATGGTTTCGCCGCCGGCGCTGAGTTCGTCGCAAGCCTGGGCCGCAGGCTGAACGGTCTCGGCAGCCGTGCTGCGCGGAAAGTACAAGTTGACCGTAGTGCCTGCGCCCACCTCGCTGACCATCTCGATATGGCCGCCACTCTGTTTGACGAAACCAAACACCATGCTCAGACCAAGGCCGGTGCCATGACCGTTTGGCTTAGTGGAGTAGAACGGCTCGAATGCATGACCGAGCACCTCACTGCTCATACCGCTACCACTATCGGCGACGGACAACTGCACGTAATCGCCAGGGGTAATCTCTTTGCCTTCACAGAAGGCTTCATCCAGCGCCACGTTATCGGCATAAATGCGCAAGGTGCCTTCGCCTTGCATGGCGTCACGGGCGTTGAGGGCCAAGTTGAGCAGGGCGTTTTCCAGTTGGTTGCGGTCCAGGTGCACGCTGCAGGGGGCGGTGGTTAACTGCAGGTCGACATGGATCATTTCCCCCAGCGCCCGCTGCAGCAGATCGCCGAGGCCGTCGTAGAGGCTACGCAGGCTGTACACCGCCGGTGATAGCGGCTGTTGACGGGCAAAGGCGAGCAGTTGCGATGACAGCTTGGCACCGCGCTCCACCGCTGCCAGCGCCGAGTTCAAGCGCCGCTGCACGTTGGCGTTGTCCGGCTCCTGGCGGGCCAACAGGTGCAGGTTGGCAGCGATCACCTGCAGCAAGTTGTTGAAGTCGTGAGCCACGCCGCCGGTAAGGCCACCGATGGCTTCCAACTTTTGCGCCTGGCGCAGACGGGCTTCGGCTTCGGAACGGGCCAGCACCTCGGCCTCCACCCGTTGCTCCAGGGTACGGGTCAGGTGCAGCAGCGATTCTTCGGCCACCTTGCGCTCATGAATATCGAAGATCAGCCCGGGGAAACGCAGCGGCTTGCCACTCGGGTCAAACTCGCAACGGCCGCTGGACTGTACCCAGACATACTCACCATCGGCGCGCCGAACCCGGTACTCAGCGTTGAACGGGCCGCCCTGTTCAAGGGTGTATTGCACCAAACGCTCAACGCGGGGGAAGTCGTCGGGATGAATAACCGCATTGGCGCTCGCAATCGGCAAATCGTCCAGCGCTTGCTCCAGCGGGTACGAGAACGTGCGGGCAAATCGCTCATCGCCTGATAGCTGGTTTTTCGCCACATCCCATACAAATGAGCCCAGTAAGGCACCCGCGTTGAGGGCCAGCTGTAAGCGTTCATCAGCAGCGTGAAACGCGGCCTCGGCTTCACTGCGCTGGCGCTCGGAAATCACATGACTGGTGGTTTCCATCACGATAGCGATAACCCCAGCCGGCTTGCCGCTGTCGTCACTGACGGGGCTATAGGAAAGGTCTAACCACACCTCTTCCGGCTTGCCATTACGCAGCAAAATCAGGTCTTTCTTTTTATAAACCAGGGTGCCGCCGCCCAGGCAGACATTCATGATATTGCGGTTGAAGTCCGCCACCTCCGGCCAGCCCAACTCTACCGGCGTACCCAGCAGATAAGGATGGCGGCCGCCGGCAAACTCGGCGTAGGCGTCGTTATAAATCATGTAACCGGGGCGATCCCAGAGCATCACCAGCGGCACCGGTGAGGCCAGCAGCATCTGCACGTTGGTACACAGGCTGTTGGACCAGGTATCGATAGCGCCCAGGGCGGTGCTCGACCAGTCGAAGGCGCGTATGCGCTGGGCCATCTCGCCGCCCCAGCCTGCGCAGGCATGGCTGTTCAACAGAAAAGACATCGTCTTACCCCACCTCAAAAATCCTTGGCCATGGGCCGCTGCGGGTTTTGAGCGCTGCTACAGAGGAAAATTCACTGCGTTTTACTGCCCCGCCTGCAAAGTAACCTTGGCATCGACCTTGCCGGTATCGGCCCGGTCCAGGTTGACCTCACTCAGGCGCACGCCCTGACGCTGCAACTCACTGAGCCACAGCAGCATCGGCTCGAACGGCGCTTTGGCCAGGGAAATCAGCAAGCCGCTGCTGCCGTCATTGTCCATACGCTCCAGGGTCAAACCACGCTGCTGGGCACTGCTGGTGACCAGGCCTTGCAACTGCTCCGGGGCCAGCACCGTTTTGGCCGCGCCGAGCTGCCGTGCTTTGGCCGCGTTTTCCTGGATATAGGTATAAAGCACCTGCTGGCTCTGGTAGTAGCTGCGCGCGCGGTCCACGCGCTGCACAATCGGCTGCCAAACCATCACATACACCAGCACCAGCACGAGAAAACCACTGAGCACCAGCAGCGCCATACGCTCACGGCTGGGCAGGTGCTGCCAACGTTGCGCCAGCGGCGATTGGCGCAGTTGGGCCAGGGCCTGTTCTTTCCATAGATTCAACGCGCTCACGCACCACCTCCCAACACCACACGGGCCGTAATGCCTTGTTCTTCACGGCTGGCCGAACCCAGTTGCACCTTCAAACCACCCTCCACCAAACGCTGGCGCAGTTGCTCCAGCTCGGCAAAGTCTTTGGCGCGAATTTGCAGAGCCAGGTCGCCGCGGATCTGGCTGTAATCCACCTGCACCACGGTAAGCGGCGACTTGGCTTCGGCGATAGCACCCGAAGCCAACTCCAACATGCTGAGAAAGCCGCCTTCGCTTTGTTGGCCCTGGCTCAGGTGCTCAGCAAACTGGGCCTTAAGGTTGACGATGCGTTGATCAGCGGGGAACAGCTCTTTGTACAGCGCCACGCTGGCAGCATTAAACGCATCGCCACGGCGCTCCAGCTGCCAGGCCTGCACCAGACAAAAACCCAGGTAGCAGACCACCCACAGCCCCAGCACAGCGGCAAACGGGCGCCAGACAGTCCAGGCCTTGTTGTCGCTACGCGGGGCAAATTCGCCCTGGGCCAAGTCGACCGCTTTGGCCCGGCCTTGGGCTAATAACTGATAGGGATCATCGCTAACCGCCGGCTGCACCAGCGTGCCGCAAAAGTTACGAAACTGCGGCCAGCGCTCGGCGGCAATGGCCAAACGCGCTTCCAATTCACCGCCGAGCAACACGCGCTCGCCCAACACCAACGCCTGCTCGCCATCGCGCGGCAGCAAGTCAGCATCCAAATGGATGGCGACGACTGTCAGGCCGTATTCCTGCAGTTCATCTACCCAACCACTGAGCAACGCCCGGCGCAGGGCAAACACCCGGTAACGGCCGTCAGCGGTCAGCTCGCCGAGGGCCAGGTGAAACAACTCGACGTCTTCGGCCAGCAGCTCTTCCACGGCATAGGGCAAGGCCTGGCGCATCCAGCGCGCCTTTTGCGTCGGCAGGCTAATCAAAAACGAGCTGGCCACTTCCATCGGCAACACCAACGCCACCGGCCGCCCTTGCAAGGCAGCCGCGCACTCAACGGCGGGCAGCCACTGGCCTTCACCGTTAGCGGGTTGCCAATACAGCAGGCCGTGTTCGCCCAGTTCGCTGCCACAGGCGGGCGGCAAGAAAAGGCAGTCCATGGTCATTCTCCCGGTCTCTCGGCCACCTGGCTTAAATAGCCCGGTTGGCCTGTGTCTCGGCGCAGCACGCGCACCACGCCCTTGGGGTCGCGTTGCAGGGTGCTGAGCAATACCTGGCGGCGATCGCCCAGGCGCACTTCACTGCGTACTTGGTAATAGGCACTGCCCACCCCCAAGCCGCTGGCCGCTACCCCGGTGCCGGCCAGTGCCGGTTGGTCGAGGAAACTGCGAATTTCTTTGTAGCCTTCTCGGCCACGGCCGGCGAGCAAACTCTGCGCCGAGGCCGGGTCCAGGCTGTCGCCCAGGCACGACAAGACCATAGCGCTGGCGGTATTTACATTCAGCGCCACCTTGCCCGGCAGCACAGCTACATAGGGCAGCAAGCGGCGGTAATCCTGCTCGGTCATGCCCAGCAGCAGGCGCAATTCGGAGATGTCCTGCATCTCGTGGCCGGCGGTGCGATACGGCGGCTGCATCAGCAAATACTGATTGTCTTCGGCGCCGTATTCGCCGCTCGTTTCCTGGTCTTTATCGAGCCAATCCACCAGCCGTTCGGCATAGGGTTTTTCGATTTTCAGGCGTAGCAGCAGGCGCTTGAAACGCTTTAGCGCTTGGTCGTTGACGCGTTCATCAAGCACCAGGCTATTGAGGTTAAAACGCCCGGCCAGGTCTTCGATGGACACGCCAATTTCGCCGCCATCAATGGGGAACACCGGCAGCGGCTTGGCCCAGGCTTCCAGCGGGTGATCAATAGTGGCGCGCGGGTCGACGCCTGGCGCCTTGAGGTCGCGCAGCAACACCGCCTGCCCCAACGCTTCGCCGCCCACCGCGTACTGCCAAGCCTGGCTGACCAGCAACTGGTTGCCGGCATTGCGGATCGACAATTGTTGCCGCGCGATCAAGCCGGCGCACACCAGGGTAACGATGGTCACCACCAGCAATACGGTAATCAGAGCCACGCCGCGCTGTGCCTTCACAGGGTGGCCCCCGTGTCGCTCGCCGGCGCTTTGCCATCGCCGGTTTTATCCCCAGCGGCCTTGTCGCTACCGTCCTTCGCGCCCGAGTCTTTGCCATCCGGATTAGCCCCGTTCTCGCTGTCCTCCTCCTCCATGGCCGGCTCCGGCAAGCGATACAAGCGCGACAGTTTGCCGTAATGGCGATGCTCCAGCTTCACCTCCACCGCCAGCGGCATACGCTTCTTGGCTTCAGCCGGGCTTAGGTCGCCGCTTGTGGGTGGCCACTGCTCCTGCCACTGACCTTTGTCATCGAGAAAACGCAGCTCCAGCGACTGCACGCCATCAAGCACTTTCTGCACCCGCGGTTGGCTATCGACGGCCTGGTCGAGCACATTCCAATACAGGCGCTCCAGCTTTTCCCCAGCCAAGCGCCAGCGTACGCGCTGCACTTGCGCACGGGCGCCGCCCAAGGGATTACGCCAACCGTTACGGCTGAATTCCAACGCCGCATTGCCATCGCTGGCGCCCAGCTCACCGAGCAAGGTGGCGCGCTCGTCGCCATAGGCATCGCGCACACTGCGGTTGAGGGTTTGGTTGATATCGCGGTCGAGCGAGGCAAAAGCACGGCTGAGTTCACGCAGGTCGCGCTCGTGCTGGCGGGTGACTTCATCGGTCTTCAGCACCGTCGACAACATGCGGTACGTGCCCATGGCCAGCAGCGAGAAAATCGCCACGGCGATCATCACTTCCAACAGGGTGAAGCCCTGACTGTTACGCAAGAGCGGGCGCATCAGCTACGCACCGTCATAAACCCAGTCAGGCTATGCACCGAGCGTTCTTTCACCGGCCCGGTGCTGCCGCGCTCGGCCTTGGGCGCCACCCACACGGTGACGCGGCGCAGGCCCTTGTCGCTGGTGCTTTCGACTTCGCTGTGGGTTTCCCACTCGCGGCCGCCGTACTCCAGGCTTTTGTCTTCACGACCCTCGCCTGGGGTGGGGAATTTCAGCTGCAATTCGGTGATGCGGTTATCGGCAATCCAGCCGGCCAAGGTTTTGGCTTCCAGTTGCTGGGCGACGATCAAACTGCGGCTGCTGGCGGTCAGCACCGAGGCTGCCACCGTGGCAAAAATCGCCAGGGCCACCAGCACTTCCAGCAAGGTAAACCCGCGTTGCCGGCTCATGGGCGGCTGTCCATTTCAGCGCTGGGCAATTGGTAGCCATCGCTGGCCAACGCGTAGGCATTGCCATCGGCGCGGCGCTCTTCCAGGCGCAGGCGAAACGGCGACAACTCGCCGCTGGAAAGAATCAACAGCTGCGGCACCAGCGGTTCCTTTTTCTCATCACTGAGCTTGGCTTGCGACAAACCAGGCTGATCGTCGGCGGCTTCCGGCTCGGGCAATTTCAGCGCCTCGCCATCCAGCTCCAACACCAGCCGCAAGCTGGCCGGGGTGCGGTGTTCTTTCTGCGTAGGCGCATCGGCCCAGGTGCCGGACGTGTTCTCGTAACTGAGCACGCGATAGCCCTCAGCATTGACCAACAAGCCGTATTCCTGGCCATCCAGCACCGCCTCATCGGCCAACACGCCAATCAACGCCGCCAAGCGCTCGGCTTCATTACGCAACTCGCGGCTGCCCGTGCCGTTGCCGGTGGACAGCACCGCCAGGCTCACCAAGGTACCGATGATGACCAGCACCACCAGCAACTCGATCAGGGTAAAACCGCGGGCCTGGCGCATGGCGGGTTAGTTGTCCCAGTTGCCGATATCGGCGTCGTGGTCGCTGCCGCCTTCTTTGCCATCGGCACCAAACGAGTACAGGTCAAACGGGCCTTTGGTGCCCGGCGCCAGATACTGGTACGGGTTGCCCCATGGATCGACCGGCAGGCGCTTGAGGTAGCCGTCTTTGTTCCAGTTTTTCGGCGCCGGGTTGCCGCTGGGTTTCTTCACCAACGCATCCAGGCCTTGCTGGGTGCTGGGGTAGGCAAAGTTATCGAGCTTGTACATATCCAGCGCCGCAGAGATGGCTTTTACATCGCCACCGGCCACGGTGATTTTGGCCTGGTCCGGGCGGCTCATTACCTGCGGCACGATCAACGCGGCGAGAATGCCGAGGATGACCACCACCACCATGATTTCAATCAGCGTAAAGCCCGCTTGTTTAAAACGCCTTTTCACAGCTACCCCACCAGTTGGTTAAGAGAAAGAATCGGCAACAGAATGGCCAGCACAATCACCAGCACCACCGCGCCCATAAACACCAGCATGAACGGCTCGAACAAACCGACCATCATGGCGATGCGCGCCGCCAGGTCGTTTTCCTGATTGCGCGCCGTACGTGACAGCATTTGGTCCAGCTCGCCAGACTTTTCGCCGCTGGCAATCATATGGCGCATCATCGGCGGGAACTCGTTGGTCTGCTCCAGGCTGCGGGTCAGGCTGCCGCCCTCCCGCACTTTTTGCGCGGCGATAATCACCTTGGCGCGAATCGAGCGATTGGTGATTACCTGCGACGAGATGCCCAGCGCATCCACCAGCGGCACACCACTGCGGGTCAAAATCGCCAGGGTCGAGGCAAAGCGCGCGGTATCGGTGGCCCGTGCCAAGCGGCCAATCACCGGCAAGCGCAGCAAAATAATGTGCCAACGCAAGCGCGTGGCTTCCTGACGCAACGCCGCGCGGGCCGTAATCACCCCGCCCACCGCGCCAAGCACAAACAGCCAGCCCCAGTTCTTCACCAGGTCGCTGGCAGCGATCAATCCGCGAGTCAGTGCCGGCAACTTCTGCCCGGAATCCAGGAACACCTTGACCACATCGGGCACCACATAACCGAGCAAAAAGCCGACGATGATCAGCGAGGTCGCCATCAAAATCATCGGGTACAGCAACGCCAACTGCACGCGCTGGCGCGACTGCTGACGCTGTTCGGTGTAATCGGCCAACTGCTCCAACACCAAGGACAAATGCCCCGCATGCTCCCCCGCCGCTACCGTCGCGCGGTATAGCTCGGGAAAGGCCGAGGGGTATTCCTTAAGGCTGGCCGCCAGGCTATTGCCCTCCAACACCCGCGAGCGCACGGCGAGCATCATCGACTTTACCCGCGGCGTTTCGCTCTGCTCAGCCACCGCCGACAGCGCTTCCTCAATCGGCATCGCCGCCTGCACCAAGGTCGCCATTTGCCGGGTCAGCAGCGCCAAATCCGCCGCCGACAAACCACGCTGAAAACGCCAACTGCCACCGGCACTGTGTTCCTTGTGACTGCGGGTCGGTTTTACATCCAGCGGCGCCAACTGTTTATCGCGCAGCAACTGCCGCACCTGACGCGCGCTATCACCCTCCATCACACCGCGGCGTTGCTGCCCGCGCAGGTCGAGGGCCACATATTCGAAAGCCGCCATTACTCCTCCCGGCTCACACGCAACACTTCTTCCACCGTGGTCACCCCGGCCAACACATTGCGCCGGCCGTCATCACGAATACTCGGGCCGCTGGTGCGCGCGTGGCGGGTCATTTCCTGCTCGGAGGCGGCGTTGTGCACCAGGGTGCGCATATGGTCATCAAACACCACCAACTCATAAATACCGGTACGCCCGCGATAGCCAATCTGGCTGCACTCGCTGCAGCCCTTGGCGTGATACAGCGTCGGCTGGGTGCTGGGGTCGATGGCCAATAACGCGCACTCGGCCTCGTCCGCCTGATACGGCACCTTGCACACCGGGCACAGGGTGCGCACCAAACGCTGAGCCAAAACCCCAAGCAACGACGACGACAACAAAAACGGCTCAATGCCCATATCCACCAAGCGCGTGATGGCGCCGATGGCCGAGTTGGTGTGCAAGGTCGAGAGCACCAAGTGCCCTGTGAGCGAGGCCTGCACGGCGATCTCGGCAGTCTCCTTGTCACGGATTTCACCGACCATCACCACGTCCGGGTCTTGACGCAAAATCGCCCGCAAGCCGCGAGCAAAGGTCATATCCACCTTGGCATTCACCTGGGTTTGGCCGACGCCCTCCAGGTGGTATTCGATAGGATCTTCAACCGTGAGGATATTGCGTGTGCCGGTGTTCAGGCTCACCAAGCTGGCATACAACGTGGTGGTTTTACCCGAACCGGTAGGCCCGGTGACCAGGATGATGCCGTGGGGTTTTTTCACCACGTCTTCCATCAAACGCTGATCGCGCGGACTCATGCCCAAGTGGGTCAGGGTCAGGCGCCCCGCCTGCTTATCCAGCAACCGCAACACCACCCGCTCGCCGTTGGCCGACGGCAAGGTCGACACCCGCACATCCACCTCACGCCCGCCCACCCGCAGCGAAATTCGCCCATCCTGCGGCACACGTTTTTCCGCGATATCCAGCTTCGCCATCACCTTGATCCGCGACACCAACAAGCCGGCCAGCTCCCGACGCGGCTGCACCATCTCGCGCAAAATACCGTCGATACGAAAGCGCACCACCAAGCGTTTTTCAAAAGTCTCCACATGGATGTCCGACGCGTTTTCCTTCACCGCCTCGGAGAGAATGGCGTTGATGAGCCGAATGATCGGCGCATCGTCCTCCTGCTCCATCAAGTCTTCGGTTTCCGGCAAACGCTCCGCCAGGCTGGCCAAATCCATATCGTCACCCAGGCCCTCCACCATCTGCATGGCCGCGGAAGAATCCTGCTGATACGCCTCGCTCAACGCCTGATCAAACGCCGCGCCATCCACCTCCACCACATCCAACGCCTGCCCCGCAAAGCGCAACGCCTCCCCCACCGCCATCAACGACGCGCCAGGGCGAAACACCACCCGCACCCCGTCCTCGCCCACCTGCAACAACACCCCATGACGCTTCGCAAACGCAAACGGCAAACGCCGCACCGCTACCGGGTCGGCAGGGGTGTCGAGAGGAGAGAGAGAAAGGGGAACCGACATTGCACAATCCATGTGAAAACAGCGACGGGAACACGGGCCAATGCAGCCCGGAACAGCGCCAGACGGGGGCTGGCTAAGTGCTGGCAATTAAATCACAGGTTGAGGGGAGAATTGGTGCGGGAGTGCGCAGGGAATGGGTGCCGTTCGGCGGCAACATCAACACCGGCCCCGCTACCTGTAGGAATTTCTATATCAGGGCTCTAGAGACTAGCTGGCCAGCGGTGGAACAAACGACACCACCAGCGCCACTATGGGCAGCATTAGCAACAGTGAAGCGCCAACGACCAGGCACTGGTCCCAGACTTTTCGCGACAGCGCGCCGCTATTCAATGCCGCCCGCAACGCACGCCGTTGGAATAATGCACAGGCCACGCCCATGAACAACGCCGGAAACAAGGGAAACAGCTTGTCATAGGCGCCTCGCGGGACTTCGAGGAACAGCCAGATATTCAGCGGCACCAACACAACCCCCGCCAATAACGTATTGCGTGCTGCGGCGAAAGCGCCAAGCGTTCGGTAGTTTCGATACATGCCAAACAGTCCGGCGAAAATGGTGCCGAACAAACTCATGAAGATGACCTGGCCTATCGAATAGACACGCTTCGGATTCTGCTTTGCTGGCTGCTCAATTTGAGTGGCCAAGGTGGAACTTGCAGGTGGCTCCTGCGAAGAAAAGCGTCTTCGCAAATACTGTAAGTAGGCCTCATCGATGTTCATCGCATCTTTGAGTTCACCCTGTACAACGCCCCAGATCACAGGAGAAATGGACTCGTTGTCTTCGTCGTAATAAAGCTGGTGGCAAAGATCGAGAAACGCTTCCAGCGCTGGCTTATCTTCTCTCGCGTAAGGCCATACCAATAGCACTCCACGCGTGGGCGTACAGGCCAACAGTGACGGCGACTGGGCAATGGCGTGAGCTTCCTGCAAACGTTCCGGCAACAGCAAACACTCTGCCGCATTGAAGTCTCCGCCGAAGACCAAGACGTTTTTCAACGTGTCGGTTTCGTCCACATGTTGCCAGTCAACAGCACTCAGGCGCTGGCGCAACGATGCAAACGCAGAAGCCTGGATTTCGGAAAGAGACTGTTGGTTGGTTTCTGTGGCAGGCACAAAGGCTACGGATTCACCTTGGTCTATCGCATAGGCGATCGCGGGGGCCATAGCGGGCACCGAGGCAAAAGCCGTATTCAACGGAGAAAACAACAGCCCCCGTTGCGTAGCCTGCTCTGCCCACTCGGCAGACTTCAACAGGGGCGTTACTACCGACATAGTGATCAACTCGGTCGATGAGGAGACAAGTAGGGCTTCTTCCATCTAAAACATTGGAGATCCCCAGACGGGTGGGTATATACCACCCAGTTGTCGCCAAGCTCAATGCCGCTGGCCATGGTGCCGGCGGAGGCCTGCCAGATTTCTTCACCGGTGAACTTGTCCCAAGCCTTGGCGCGGGCGTCTTGAATGCCAAAAAGCAGGTCGCCCTCAGTATTGATAACGGTGACTTCAGAACTCGAATGTTTAACCCAAGCAAGCTGCATGTCCGTGCCAGAGACAGCAACATACATCATGAAAGATCGCGACCTGGCGTTTGAAATGACGAAGCCATCGCGCGCCGCGCTTATCTTGTATGCGTAAGCATCACCATTAATATGTCCGCTGGAAAGTAGGTTTTGGAAAGCCTCTAATTCAACGTAATTGAACTCTGCAACCATCTTATTCAGTTCCAGGTCTACAAGAAGCACCGAGTTTCCGGCCAAAACGAAAAGCATGTTCTCATACCTGACAACATGCTTCTTAATTGGCCACTGGCCAATACGATATTTCTCCAGATCCAACTCAAGCAGCATGGTCTGTGTTTTAAGGCAATAAACACAAAATGCCATACGCGAGCTGCTGAAACCGTAAAAATACTGGTCGGTGGCAGGAAGATAAAACTCCAGATCCAGCGAGAGATGCCCCGCCAGCTCATAGTCGCGTACCACATCCAAGCCTTGACTATAACTGTGCATCTCGAAAGACCTGTACACAGCTCGATCGTAGATGAAACATTTTCCTGACTCCGACCACTCAGGATTGGCCTGCGCTACATACTCGCTGTACAGCAACTGCTTGGTCGTCAAATCGAAAATTTCAGGACGTTTACCAAACATATAAAGCTGGTCATTTTTGCAGAAAAAGGGACGAAATAATGTCACACCGCCTTGCGTATAGATATAGGGAACACAACTCTCTTCACCATCAAACTCACTCAACTTGAACTCACGGATAAAAGCTATTTCTTCGCTATTTGAAGGCGCATGCAAAACATACAAGGAGTCGCTTCGCATCGTCGCAGAAATATAGCCGCTATAATCTTGCACCAATCGATGCACTGCTTTCTTGGCTGGCAATCCAACAGTCACTTAGTCACCTTCGAAGTCAATGGAACGATAAGTTCTGGAAGTATCCTAAAAGTAATGTCTCTGTCGCATTTAAAACCAAGTTCTGCCAACTGAGCAATACTCTCGCACTTCTTAATAACCGCGTCCTTGAGTTTAGTAACGTTAGCAGAATCCGTGAAAGCGTCTCCCATCCACTCATAATGGAGGTGAGGCCGTTGTCCGTCTTTCCACGTGCCTGTAGCTGTGTCTAACTGAGCAAGAATATTACTGTCAAAATGTTTTTGCGCCTGAGTGGACATACTGCCGACACTAAATTTTGACGTGTAATTCTTGATTTCAACAAACAATTTTCCGGTAGCCGTCGCCACCTCCATTGATGCATCCACCAATACATCGTCTAAAAACTCAGCCTCGGCATCTACACCCAAGACCTTTCTGGTCTTACCCGACTTCCCACCTTTCTTAGCTTCACCATTTATCGGGACAGGAACAGTTTTACCCAGTTCAAGTGTATCCGGGTCGAGAATCAACTTGCTGCCATCACTACGCAATATCACAGGATTTTCTTTCAGGTCCTTGAAGGTTCGCGCCTCACCATAAATGCCACGCACGTTACTTTGGGTCTTGCCAGCCAATTGATTAAAAGCCTTTTGCCACTCTTTCTCTGGATAATACCTCAACGTTTCCAAAAGATGGTCGAACGCCGTTACATCACCGACCATTGTATTCAGGTTGTTAAAACGCATGTCACCCATGGCCTTGAAGCTGTTGTTTTCCATATTTCTTATAAAGGTAAGAATAGAATCCCCGTAATTCTTATCTTTAACGCTGGCAAAGAAGGTAATATTCTCAATAGTTCTATCTGAAAGAATCAAACCACCCAAACCACCCAACTCATCCAACTCCTTTCTGGTTGCCGCCGTTAAAATATTGGCAATAGTTTCTTTCTGCGCATCCGCCGCCTCGCGTTCCAATACCTCGAGAGCTTTTTTCTCCAGTGGTATTCCACATAATGTCGCCGCGTCGGCGTCACTGATTGACTGACTCAGTGGCGTCAACCGCGCATACAGCGTATCGCCCGAATACGTGTTAGCGGCAAGTGGGCAGGACACCTGACGCAGTCTTCTGAGTTTTATGAACGAAACAAGCCCAGCAGGAGACTTGACGATAGCCTTGAGCAGACTCCAGCTTGCTGCAACACCACTTTGGATAAGCTCGATAAATACATCTTTAAACTCTAGCAGTTGCTTGATAGCAGCCTCGCGGCCCTCCTTGCCGCTCAGAATCTTGGCCACCAGTTCGAACGACCATCTAGCGACCGTGCCGCCAATTTTGAGTATCTGCCCCGGCTCCTTGATAAAGACCTCTTTCAAGGTCGACTTTAGGACTTTGAGTGCACCTTTTACCGAGATCATGGAGGCGATGGAGCCGGGGGCTCCGGTACCTCCGGAACCAATACTGACCGCTACCGTGACAATAGTCAGGGTTACGCCGATGCCGGCAAAGGCCAGTTCGATCTTGTCTACTTCATCGAAACGGTTATTGGCCCACAGATAAGTGGCCTTGGTCAGTTGATAGAGATCTGAGATGCTAGTCATCTCGAACAAGAACTGGGTGGCCGTTTTCAGCGCTTCATAAGCCGACTTGCCGGCCTTCTTCAGCATGTCGATTGCCTCGGCCATGGCCTGACCGTCTACCACTGCAACGCCACCTTCCTGGCTTTTAGCGGGAGTAGCCTGTTCGTCTGCAGCCTTAGCTTGTTGCATCGAGTTGCCGAACCAGGTCAGCCGGTCGATGGCATTGCGGTAGCGCATCTCCCTGCCATCCGTATGCGCGACCCCCGTACCAGCGTCTTCATAGACGGTGAAGCCGACCCTGGAACCGACACCATTCAACTGTGCGGTACCGCCTGAGATTAAAACGCGGGCTTTGCCGTCTTCATCAAAGGTGACTTGTTTTTCCGCTTCGCCATCAATCAATACCAGCGAGCCACGGCTAACGTGGAACTGACCGATCTTGATTTCATTAATGTTCCCGGAAAAACCTTCACCAATGATCAAATTGTTGGCGAAACCGGAGTTGTTCGGCACACCGGGTGCAGCGACCGATACACGCTCTGCGTCCAGGCCTACCGTCAGCATGCCGTTTTTGAGTTGCAAGCCTGCTAGGTACCAGGAATTGGCCCGAATCGGTGCGGTCGCTACCGCGACAAAGTCACCTTGATCCGTCGACACACGGGCCTGCAACCGGGCCACCCCGTCTTTCTCGACAACACTCAACTCATAGCCACTTGAGCGGTTGCTACCTTTGCGCACAATAACGGCACCGCCGTTGGCCCCACCCGCCTGCAACGCCTCGGGTTTGAAGCGGGTATTGACGTAATAGTCGGAGTTGTAGTCCAGCGTGTCGTTGTCGGCGACCACAAGATGGCCGCCTTCAAACTTCATACTGCTACCGGGTTTGGCGTAAGAATCGGTCTGGTCCCAACTCACATCACCGATAACTTTCGCTTCCAATCCACCCAAGGTATCAAGGGCGACCTTTTGGCCACTGGCATTCAGATCGAAGCCTGCCATGGGGAACAGCGCAACAGGCGCCTGGTTCGGGGTAAAGAAGCCACCCGCACTCAGGGTAACGGTGGTACCCGGTTTTCCGTACACCGTGGCATTGGTCGACTTTAGTACTGCTTCACTGCTGGAGCCCTGTAACGTTTCCACCTCGTAGGCCGGTGCATCACCGGCCGCCACGGCGGCATGCTCGAACTGCATCGAGCCTTCTGGATCAATCGGTGTGATGCTGTAACCGAGGTCTTTGATCACCCCACCAATATTGACCGACACATGGCCATCGGAAGCCATCTCGTCATCAATGCGGAACTGGGCCTGGGCCGTTGTTCCCTCAATGGAATCCACCCCGGAAACGGCGCCACCCGAGTTGTTCCAGACGATATCCATGGCCGACTGCGGCGCCTGGTTCAGGGTCACCGTTACCGTACCGATATCGCCGGGTTTGAAGCTGGACGAAGAAAGCGCCAGGGTATAGTCCAGCGGTTTTTTCTCAATGGTCAGCGTAGACGTAACGTCGCCGGCCGAAAGCGTGATATCGGTCGGGATTGTCTCCAGCCCGACCTTGTACTCCGCTGTCACCAGACCATCGCCGCGCACCGCGTAGTCTGACTTCTCCAGATTGCCGCTATAACCCATCTGCCAATTGACGGCGGTACCTTCCTGCACCGGATTGCCGTACTGGTCGCGGATATCGCCCTTTATTTTCGCGATATCGACGCCAGAGCTGAGCATCTGCGGCTTATCGGATGTCAGGGTAATGGCCGTCGGTTTCCCGGCCAGCACCTTCATCGGAGCATATTCAACCTGCGCACCGATCCTAATGCGGGCGTCTTCGGTGGCGATAACCTTGGCCGTTACGACATGGACCGCACCAGCCTTGGTGGACGCTGTCAGGGTGTTGGTAAATATGCCTTTGTTAGACTCGGTAACGCTGCTGGACAGACTGCCGCCATCAGACACCGTCCACAGCACCTTGACCTTTCTCGGATTGTTTTCATCAAAGGCCACCGGAAGATAAGCAACAAGATCGACATTCCTGTCATCCGCATCAATAAATGATTTCGGCGCCTCACCCACTAACTCGGTATTGAATACATACTCCCAGAGCATGTTTCCCGCATCGTTGTTGGCGTAAATCCGCAAACTCAGAAAATCAACAGACGAGGCACTGGCCAGTTTGGCGACATCCTCAATTTGGATATTTTGAGCTTCACCCAACTTCGCCTTGATCTCTTCCCCGCCAAACGAAAAAACTAGTTCGCGCTCGCCCTTGTGACCCCACGATTCCAACGTACCAAAGGACGATTTGATCAAGTCGTAAACAATGCCAAAGTATTTATCGGAATTCCAAACTTCCGGCTTATCTTCATCGGTAAGGTCATAGATCGTGCCGGCAGCATCACCCGCACGAACCTGATTGACATTGAGCTCATACAAACTGAACTGCATCTCCGGCCGATACTGCCAGGAGTAAATGGGCTGCGGCGCCTTGAACGTCTGCTCGGGGAATTGATTCGTGGCCTTGCGATACGCTTGCCGCGCCAGCTCGCTGGCCTCTTCGTCATGCAGCGCCACTTTCACCGGTACATAACGAGTCGGACGGTATTTGAGAATGCCGCTGCCCGATCCGTCGGAGGAGAAGTCGGGGTTGCGACTCTCCGGCTGCCCCGCGACTTGTAGATACAGGTGCTGTTTAGCCAGCACCTTTTCCGGCAACTGGATCACCTGCACCTGTTGACCCGGCTTGATCTTGAACTGCGACAGATTGTTCGCACCCACCGGCGCCAGTTGGTTGACGGCGACAATCTTGGCCAGGCGGCCGGTGTAGCCGTAATCGCCCAGTTCCTCCGGCAGCGCAGTGCCGTCAGCGTCGCGCCAGTCGGTGTAGATGGCGATGCTCACATCGCTACCGAGGCCCGCACCTTCGTTACCAATTAGTTGCTTCTTCTCGGTGCCTTTGGTGGAGCCTTTATCGATCTTGTTTTTGCGCTCAGCCCAGATTTTCAAATTGGGCGCCTTGAGCGTAATAACCTCGGTGTTGAGGTTGATAGCGTTGCCGCTCAGGCCGGTCTTGAGCTGCACCACCTTGCTGCCGACGTAACCGGTGGGGCGGTTGATGGCAATCAGGCGGACATTCTCGCCCGCCTTGAGGTGGTTGGCCGTGCGCTTCTGGAATTCGTCCTTGAAACCGCCAACGCTCTGCCATTTCTTGAAGTTGGCGTCGCCACGGGCGGTATCGTTGTACAGGCTTTCCACCGAGCCACGCAGTTGAATGGTGAATCGGAAAGCGTCGTTCTTGCTATCCAGACCGGAGCTATTGTTTAGCTCCTGGTCTTTGAGGCCACGACGCTCCGCCACCAGTTGCCCAGTGGACTCGCGGAACACGTAGATATCGGTGTCTTTCAGATCCTTTTCGCTGATGTCCTTGAGCAGGCCGCGGTCTTTGAAGTCCGGCGCAGTATCGATCAGGCGGGTGAAGTCAGGACCTTTTTCCTCGGTGTTCTCAGGCACGCTGCTGTACTTGCTGGACAGGTAGATGCCCTGCAGTTGCGCATCCTCCAGACTGGTCTTGACGAACACCTCCTTCTCGACGCCCTCGACCTCCTTCTTCACCTTCTTGCCGGGCACCACGAAGTCCGGTTTCTCGTCGCCGTCGAAATCGTACTTCTCTTGCAGGAAATGCTCGCGATCACTGGTTTCGGCGTTGTAGGTGGTGCTGCCGCCCACCTTGACGTCTTTGAGCTTGGCACTGGCATCCAGCACCATCAGGTCGACCGGAAAATCCAGATTGGGCTTAACCGGAGTGGCGGCGGTGGCAATAATGTTGGCCGCGTTCAGATCCCATACGCCTAGTCCGTTGCAGTAGTCGTAGTCCGGGCGGCTCATGTAATACGGCATCATCGAGCTGCCGCGCGGGCTGAAGCGCTTGTAACGCAGTTCCAGGGTCAACGGCGTGGTGAACTGAATCTCGAACCCCGGGCAGGGCGGCAACCAATAGGTAAAGCTGTATTTGCCGTCTTTGTCGCTGACACCCCCGCCGAAAAAACCCCAGCCCCCCACGCCAACCACAACGCCAGACATAGGGCCATAGATCTTCGCATCGCGATCGCGCGAGGTCTTGGTTGATACCTGGCCGTCCTTGCCGAAGAAGCCAACACGAAAGGCAATGCTGTTGGGGCTCTGGTGAAGGATGCTGCCGTCGGTAGCCAGGAGAAGCGACTTGCTCGACGCATCGGCTGTCACGCCGTCCTTGATCGGCATTTCCAGCAGCACCAGGTCCTTGCCCGTTGTGCTGAACAGATCCTTGTCTGCTCGCACCATCACGGTCAGCGTGGAATCGTCGATGTCCGGCTTGTCGATGGTCTGTCCGGTTACGGTCTTGAAAGCACGACTGCGGTACGCCGAATCGGTCATTACCTGCGCATCGGGATAGAGCGCGCGAACTTCGGTCTGGCGCTTCAAGTAGGCCCGGTAGGTATCACCCGCCATGACTTTGGCCGTCGCATATTGGCCAACGGCTTCGCCAATTTCCCGGCCTTCCTTGCCGCTGCTGTCGTATTCCACCCAAGTCGGCTTTCCCGACTCGTTGAGCACGATAGCCCGCGTGTAGACAGCCCCGTGTTTGAAATACTGCTGGGGGATGTAATACCCAGGCAGGTGACCCAGGCTAAATGCCTGCGCAGTCAGCGCCGCGCCACCCAGCACCAGGCCGAGTGCCAACGCACACAACGAGATTTTGCGGCGCAATGCAGCGCGCGAACAGGAGGCGGTGGTTGGCATACGCAACATATCCATCTGTCAGTGATTCCTTGAGCCGCCTCAGCGGCTCTTACTCAAGCGGTAGAGCTCAGCTTGCAGCTGACGCAAGTTCATTTGCCCGTCGGCGTAGGCCTGCAATGCGGGCTGCGCTTCGATACCGGCCAGGGCGAAGCCGAATAGGTCGAGGTTGCCGGGTTGCAGTGGGCCTTTGCTGCGGATACGCAGGTTTTCGATCTGCCCTACGCCCACTGGCACTACACGGCCGGCGGTGCGGTCGAGGCCGACCAGCACCACGTAAGCGCCGTCGTCTGGCAGGTAGTCGTAACTGTCGGCATATTTCAGCGCGGCGATATCAACGCTGAGGTTGCCTTGTACGGTTACGCCAGCCGGTTGCAGCGCATACATCCAGTACGGCATAGCCATCGGGTCGACCGGGTAGGCCAGTTCGCTGAATTGCAGCATCTGCGCATGCAGGTCGCCTTCTTGCCGGCCGTCAGGGAATTGCAGGCTGGCATTGCTGAGGTCGATCTTCAGTTCACCGCCAAGCAGGCTCAGTTGGCTGCCGCCTTTCACCGGCACATAAGGCAGCGTGGTGTTGAGCTGGGCCAGTTGCAGTTGGCCGAGTTCGTTGAGCACGCCGTCTTGCACGCTGATGGTTCGGCTGTCGGCGCCGTAGCTGCGTACGTCTTGGCCCGGATTGAGCTGGAGTTTGTAGCGCCCCGCCGGAATGTTCTGCGCCGCACTATCACCAAAGCCGAAGTTAAACGCGCCGTCTTGGTTGGTCTGCGCGCTGCGGTCGAGTTCTTCGATACGCACCTGCACGCCGGCTACCGGCTGTTGCAGTTGGTCCATAACTACGCCGCTGATAAAGGTCGGCAGCGGCCGGGTGTGGTAGCGGATGCGGGCCAGGTCTTGGCCGTCGTAGGTCACGTCTACCGAGACTTCGGCGTTGTAGGCCAGGTCTTTTTCTGGGTAGAAGGCCACTACTTGGCTGCCGGGCAGTTCGGCGAGGTTGCCGGCCACCGGTTGGTGGTCGAAGTTGACGTCGACCAGCTGGTAGCCCTGGGCTTCGAGTTCGCTGGTGCCAAGGCCGTCGCGGTCTTCGTAGGTTTTGCCGTGGGCGGTTTGGTGGACTTCGAGCTTCAACTTGCTGATGTCGATGGCTTGGTTGAAGTACAGGCTGATGAAGTCGTTGGGGTTAGCTGCCTTCTCGCCGCTGGCCGGTTCGATGCGTTCGATGGCCACCGGTACTTGTTCTGGGGTGACCACGCTGATGCTGCGGCTGCTCTGCGCCACCACTTGCCCGCTGCTGTTTTGCAGTACGGCGAGCAGTTGGTATTGGCCGGCTTGCGCAGGCACGAGCAGGTTGGTGCTTTTCAGCGTGGTGTCACCGGTGAGGGCGGCGTCGGCCAGGGTGTTGCCGTTGGCGGCCAGCAGCAGGGCACGCGGGTACAGCTGACCGCTGAGGTCTTCGATGCGCGCGGCCACTTGCAGGCTGATGGGTTCGCCGAGGTTAAGCAGCTCGGTGCCTTCGGTGGGGATAACCCAGTTGATGGCGGCCTGGCTGTTGAGCTCCAGGCTGTAGGCCTGACGGGTTTGGTTGCCGGCTTGGTCGCGGGCTTCGAGGGTCAGCTCGACGCTTTTGCCCAGTGGCAGGCTGAGGCTGGTGGCGAAACGGAATTCGCCCGCGGCGGCGCCGGGCTGCAGGGTTACGTCGCTGCCGTTGATTTGGAAGCTGCCGGGGTTGGCTTCGCGCAGGGTGCCTTTGACCGGGTACGGTTGCTGGCTAACGCGGTTCTCGGCGGGCAGTTCTACCAGCGCGGTGTCGAGCTGAATTACCGGGGCGATCTGGTCCAGTTGCCAGTTCAAGCTCTGGCGGGTTTCCTGGCCGCTGCGGTCGCGGGCCAGCAGTTCGACGCTGTAGCTGGATTGGCCGACCGGAATGCCGAGGGTTTCTTTCAGGTCGAGCAGTTGGCTGCCGGCTTCACGCAGCACCAGGTTGCGGCCGTTAAGGCTGACGCTATCCAGGCCCGCTTCGGCGTACACCTGGCCGCGCAAGACAAAACCATTGCCGGGCAACAGGCTGCCGTTGGCCGGGGTAATGCTGTCGAAGCGCGGCGGTTTAAAGGTGGTTTGCGCCGGCTGGTAGGTAACCTGCACGGTGCGCTGGGTGCTGCGTTGGTCAACCCAGGCTTGCACGACCAGGGTGTTGGGGCCGACTTGCAGGTTTACCGGTGCGGATTGGTAGGCGAACTCGGTGACCTGGGCGGTGTTGCTCAGGGTCGCGGCTTGGCCATTGACCAGCACTTCCAGGCGTTGCGCGGCTTTGTCGCTGCGCAGCACGCCGCGCACCACGATAGTGGCGTCTTTAACAGTGGCGCCTGCCACGGGGTAGTCGATGCTCACGCCAATATCGCTGGCGGCGGCCACGCGCTCGACGTTGCGCACCACGCTGGCCTGGTTGCCGGCTTTGTCGAAGGCGGTCAGGGTCAGCCGGTTGGCGCCTTCAAGCAGCGGCACGCTGGCGGTCCAGCTGTTGCCTTGCAGGGTTACGGCAAAGCGGCTGGTGGCGAAGCGGTCGGAGACAAATTCCAGGCGTGCCACGCCTACACCGGCGTCGGTCACGCTACCGCGCAGGCTGATGCTGTCTTCGTTGACGCTGCTGTTGTCAGCGCCTTCGATAGTCAGTACCGGCGGTACGCGGTCGGGGAAGCTGGTGGCGTCGTCAGGGTTGGTGCCGGCAGCCACTTCATCCACGTTGCTGACGCCGTCGCCGTCGCGGTCCGGGTCTTTGTTGTCACCGATGCCGTCTTTGTCCAGGTCTTTGGATTCAGTTGGGTCGTTGGGGAAGGCGTCCTGGTCGTTGGCCACGCCGTCGCCATCGCGGTCGCTATCGAGGCTGTCGGGGATGCCGTCTTTGTCGAGGTCCGCAGGCACGCTGGCCTTGTCGTCCGGATTGGTGCCGGCCTGCACTTCGTAGTCATTGGAGATGCCGTCGCCGTCGCGGTCGCTGTCTTGGTTGTCGCCGATACCGTCGCCATCGAGGTCTTTCGACTCGCTCGGGTCATTCGGGAAGGCATCTACGTCGTTGGCCACGCCGTCGCCGTCACGGTCGCTGTCCAGGCTGTCGGGAATGCCGTCTTTGTCCAGGTCGGGCGGGGTGCTGGCTTTGTCGTCCGGGTCGGTGCCGGCTTGCACTTCGTAATCGTTGGAAATGCCGTCGCCATCGCGGTCGGTATCGGCGTTGTCGCCAATGCCGTCGCCGTCGAGGTCTTTGCTTTCGGCGGCGTTGTCCGGGAAGGCATCCACATCGTTGGCCACGCCGTCGCCGTCACGGTCGCTGTCCAGGCTGTCGGGAATACCGTCCTTATCCATATCGGGCGGCACACTGGCTTTGTCGTCTGGGTCGGTGCCAACCTGGGTTTCGTAGCTATTGGAAATGCCGTCGCCATCGCGGTCGGTATCGGCGTTATCGCCGATGCCGTCGCCGTCGAGGTCTTTGCTTTCCGTCGGGTCATTGGGGAACGCGTCGACGTCGTTGGCCACGCCGTCGCCGTCACGATCGCTGTCGAGGCTATCGGGGATGCCGTCTTTATCCAGGTCAGCGGGCACGCTGTTTTTGTCGTCTGGGTTGGTGCCGACTTGGCTTTCGTAATCGTTGGAAATGCCGTCGCCATCGCGGTCGGTGTCTTTGTTGTCACCGATGCCATCGTGGTCGAGGTCGCTGGTTTCCGTCGGGTCGTCGGGTAGCGCGTCCTGCTCGTTGGCTACGCCGTCGCCGTCACGGTCGCTGTCCAGGGTGTCGGGGATGCCGTCCTTGTCCAAGTCAGCGGGCGTGCTGTTCTTGTCGTCTGGGTCGGTGCCGGCCTGGGTTTCGTAGCTGTTGGAAATACCGTCGCCATCGCGGTCGGTATCGGCGTTGTCGCCAATGCCGTCGCCATCGAGGTCTTTGCTCTCGCTGGCGTCATCGGGGAAAGCGTCAGCGGGGTTAAGCACGCCATCGCCGTCGCGGTCGTCGTCCAGGCTATCCGGAATGCCGTCCTTGTCCATATCCGGCGGCACGCTGGCTTTATCGTCTGGGTCGGTGCCGGCTTGCACTTCGTAATCGTTGGAGATGCCGTCGCCATCGCGGTCGGTGTCGGCGTTGTCGCCAATGCCGTCGCCGTCGAGGTCTTTCGATTCCGTCGGGTCGTTGGGGAACGCATCAACGTCGTTGGCTACGCCGTCGCCATCACGGTCGCTGTCGAGCGTGTCGGGGATGCCGTCTTTGTCCAGATCCGCTGGCGTACTGGTTTTGTCGTCTGGGTCGGTGCCGACCTGGGTTTCGTAATCGTTGGAAATACCGTCGCCATCGCGGTCGGTATCGGCGTTGTCGCCAATGCCGTCGCCGTCCAAATCTTTCGATTCAGCGGGGTCGTTGGGGAACGCATCGACAGCGTTGGCCACGCCATCACCGTCGCGGTCATCGTCTAGCGCGTCGGGAATGCCGTCTTTGTCGAGGTCGGCCGGTACGCTGGCTTTGTCGTCGGGGTTGGTGCCGAGCTGAATTTCGTAATCGTTGGAAATACCGTCGCCATCGCGGTCCGGGTCTTTGTTGTCGCCAATGCCGTCGCCGTCGAGGTCTTTGCTTTCGCTGGCGTCATCCGGGAAGGCGTCCGCGGCGTTGGCTACGCCGTCGCCATCACGGTCATCGTCGAGGGCATCGGGGATGCCGTCTTTGTCCAGGTCGGCAGGCACGCTGGCCTTGTCATCCGGGTTGGTGCCCAGCTGAATTTCGTAGTCGTTGGAAATGCCGTCGCCGTCGCGGTCCGGGTCTTTGCTGTCGCCAATGCCGTCGCCATCCAAGTCTTTCGATTCGGTTGGGTCATTGGGGAAGGCATCCACGTCGTTGGCCACGCCGTCGCCATCACGGTCGCTGTCCAGGCTGTCGGGGATGCCGTCTTTGTCCATATCGGCCGGCGTGCTGTTCTTGTCGTCCGGGTCTGTGCCGGCCTGCACTTCGTAATCGTTGGAAATGCCGTCGCCATCGCGGTCGGTATCGGCGTTGTCGCCAATGCCGTCGCCGTCGAGGTCGCGCCACTCGGCGGGATTGTCCGGGAAGGCGTCCTTGTCGTTGTCGACGCCATCGCCGTCACGGTCAAAATCCAGCGCGTCAGGAATGCCGTCGCGGTCGCGGTCTGGCGGCACGCTGTTTTTGTCGTCGGGGTTGGTGCCCAGCTGGGTTTCGTAGGCGTTGGAAATGCCGTCGCCATCCCGGTCGAGGTCGGCGTTGTCGCCAATGCCGTCGCCATCGAGGTCTTTGCTTTCGGCGGCGTTGTCCGGGAAGGCATCCACATTGTTGGCCACGCCATCGCCGTCACGGTCGCTGTCCAGGGCATCGGGAATGCCGTCGCGGTCGAGGTCCGGCGGTACGCTGTTTTTATCGTTAGGGTTGGTGCCCAACTGAATTTCGTAGTCGTTTGAAATGCCGTCGCCGTCGCGGTCCGGATCTTTGTTGTCGCCAATGCCGTCGCCGTCGAGGTCTTTCGATTCGGTGGGGTCATTGGGGAACGCGTCAACGTCGTTGGCCACGCCGTCGCCATCGCGGTCGCTGTCCAAGGCATCGGGAATACCGTCCTTGTCCATATCGGGCGGCACGCTTTTCGGGTCGTTGGGGTTGGTACCGACCTGTTCTTCGTAATCGTTGGAAATGCCGTCGCCGTCGCGGTCCGGGTCGGTGTTGTCGCCCACGCCATCGCCGTCGAGGTCGCAGAGCAGGCCGGTGTCGAGCTTGTTCAGCTGCACGGCGCTAAAGGTGGTGCGCGCCTGGGTGTCGAGGGTGACGTTGCTGGCCACTGCGCCGCCGTAGAGGCGCGAGGCGTATTGCTGGGTCACGGCGCCCTTGGCGTAAATAAAACCGGCCAAGGTTGAGTTGGAACCCAGCACCACATTGCCTTCGGCCAGCACCAGCAGGCGCGAGGCATCGCCGGGGGTTTCATAGGCGCTGGCGTTAACCAGGGCCATCCAGGGCAGCTCCAGGTTTTTCAGCACGTGCAAACGCACGGTGCCGGTACCAACCGGGACAATTTTCGACTCGCTGCCCAAGGTCAGTTTGTCGATCCAGTAATCGCCCGGCGCCAGCTCCAATGTGCTGCGGTAGCCCAGTTCCAGCTCTTTGAGCAGGTACTCGCCGGCGACGTTAAAGCGCACCTTGGCCATACCGCTGACATTCAGGCGTTGCCATTCTTTACGGCTGGCATCCAGGGTCAGGTTGCCGGCATAGGCCACTTCTTGCTTAAACGTGCTGCTGGTGGCGCGGAAGGCGGGCATGGCCGGCACTTGCGCCGGGGTAAAGCTCGCTTGGCAATCCTGCGTGCCGCAACTGCGCAGGCTGGAGGCGAAGCTGTTGTCGACGCGGTTGGTGGCCAGGTAAGCCGAGGGGGCGTCGCGCAATTGTGCGTTCAGGGCAAAGCTGATGCGCCCGCCGGTGCCGTGGGTTTGCAGGCCCTTGGCAAAGGACGCCACGCACAGGCTTGGCTGCGCGGCGGGCGGCGCCACGGTGGGGATACTTTGGGCGTTTAGTGGGTTACTGCCGGCGACGCGTTCGCGCTCGTCGTCGTAGCTGTCGCCGTCGGTGTCTTCATCAAACAGGTCAAGGATGCCGTCGCCATCGAGGTCGGTGCGCTCTTGGCATGCGTTGTTCCAACTGGCGCTGTTCACCGCCGCCATACGGGTTTCCACCCGCGCGGCACTGCCCACTTCGACGCTGCGTGCGTTGAGGGCGCCGGTCAGGCGCGCGGCAAAGGCGGCGCGGTATTCGCCCTCGACATACACCAGGCCATTGATGGTGCTGGCCGACTCTTGCGTAAGGTTGCCGCGCACAAATAATTGCAGCCCTTCCGGGCGGCCGCTGCCATCGTCGACGGCATTGATACGTGCCTGATACGGCAGGCTAACAGCGTTGCCGACCATGACCTTGGCGGTGCCACTGGCCACACGCAGTTGGCTATTGCTGGCCATATCCAGTCGGCCAATCCAATACCGACCCGGCGCCAGGGTGACCTTGGCGCCATAACCGAGGGTCAGGCGCTCAATGTAATAGGCCTGGTGGCGTGGGTTAAAACTCAGGGTGGCGGCGCTTTCCAGCTCGATGGCGCGGTAGCGGTTGGTTTCATCGCCACCGGCTTCACCGTTGCCCAGGTAGCCCAGGCGCAGGTCGTATTGGCCGCTGATGGTCGGCAGTTTGAGGGTGCCTAAGTCGGCTGCGGCGACGCCACTGGCGCTGCAATTCTGGCTGCCGCAACTGGGCGTGCCAAAGGCGTTTTGTACTTTTAGAGTCGCCAGAGAAGCGCTGGGGCTATCGGCCAACAGGCCCGCCCACTGGAAGGTGATGGCGCCGCTGCCATGGGTTTGCAAGCCAGAGCTAAACACCGCGCGGCAGACCTCAGCCGCCTGTGCAGCGCCCGCGCTCAGGCACAACAGCCATACCAACAGCCGGCTACCTGCGCGTTTGCCCCCCAGCATCCCCATAACGTTCGTCCCTGCTCTGCCGTCTTCCCTGATGTGTTACCGGCTATGCGCGCGGCCCTAGTCTTGCGCTCGTCTAGTGCGAGCTGTACTGCACGTCTACTGCTTTCAACGCTTCGCTGCTGAGGCTTTTAACCACCTGTTTCAGCGCTTGCGGTGCGAGCTTTTCACGAATTTGCCCACTGACTTCGGCCAGCGGTTTGGCTGGCAATTTTTGCTCGGCCGTGACCCGCACCAGCAGCAACTGACCATCCACATACAGCGGCGCAATGCTGCCTGCGGCGGTTGGCTCCACTAGGCTGCGCAGCGGTTGTTCCAGCAGCTCCAGCTTTAAGCGGCTCTGCCGGTATTGCAGCGGCTTGCCGGCTTGGCGCCAGTCGGCAACCAGTTTTTGCCAGTCTTTGCCTTGCACCTGCGGGCCACTAAGCAGCGTGATCAGCTCAGTGCGTTGCGCCGGCTCCAGGTCCTGATCGCTGGCGATAATTTCAAAGCTTTTTTCCACGCCGCCGCCGAACTCATCCTGGTGACGGTTGTAGTAATCGGCCACCTGCTCGTTGGTGACGGGCTCCGGGTCGGCGTGCTTTTCCAGGTAATTGCGCACCAGCAATTCTTCGCGGTAAGCCTGGGCTTTTAAATCCAACTGCTCACGCTCGCTGGCATCCAGCTCACGCTCGGCCAACAACGCCATCGCCCGGCTACTCACCAGGCTTTCCAGGATTTTGCGTTCCACTTCTTCATTGGCATACAGCGGCGCCGACTCACCGAGCGTGCGCTCAATGGTCAGCTCCAACTGCGCACGGGTGATCGGGGTTTTATCCACCGTCACCAACGTGGCCGAGGGCTCTACCGGCACCTCGTTCAGCGCTTGCTTGCTGTCGTCGTTACACCCGGCCAGCAGCACCGCGAGCGCCAAGGCGGCGCTGGCGCACTTAACTCGATGCACGGTTTTCACCTGCCGGTTTTTCCGCGTTATCGGCGGTGGCTTTGGCTGCTTCTGGCTGGGCTTTTTTCTCGATCTTCGCCGCGGCTTTCAAACGCTCCAGTTCCGCCGCCTTGGCTTCCTGACGCAGGCGATAACGGATATCACCGGCCACGCTTTCAAACGGCTGCTTAATCACCTGCGGGCCTTCCAACACCTTGACGATATGGAAGCCAAACGGGGTAACGATTGGCTCCGACAGCTCGCCCGCTTTCATGGCAAAAATGCGCGTGCTGAATGCCGGGTCGATAGCGCCTTCCTGCAGCCAACCGAGGTCGCCGCCGTGCTGGGCAGACAGTTGGTCTTCGGAGTATTCCTTGGCCAGGGCGGTGAAATCTTCCTGCGAGTTGGCCTTGGTATAGATAGCACTGGCCTTGGTCAGCAGCGCCTGACGCTCCGCCTCGCTCAAGCCCGGGTTGGTGCGCACCAAGATATGCGCAACATGAATTTTCTTGGCCTGGAACTGGTCCGGGTTGGTGGCGTAGTAATTACGCACCGCTTCGTCGGTCACCCGCTCCTTTAAAAACTCCTCAAAGTAGCGACCGATCAGCATCTGCTTACGGAATTCGGCTACTTCGGCTTCCACCTGCTCAGCCGGCAGCAGTTTTTGCTCTTCAATCTGCCCAGCCAGGCCCTCACGCTCCAGATAATCATCCAGCTCGCGGCTTACCAGCTCAGGGTTTTGCGTGGGCACACGCTTGAATTTCAGGTACGCGTCGAAGCGCTCCTGGGTGACCGGCTTGCCGTTTACCTCGGCAATCGAATCGCCACCCGAATCGCAGCCCGTCAAGGCCACGGCCAATACAGAAGTCACAAGGACCAGGCGTTGGAACTGCTTCATTCAATCACCATGTGTGTAAGGTCTAATTCCATTTATCGCGGTGTGCGATATACAGGGCACGCCCGCAACGAGGCGTGAACTGTCTCACAAATTAGCTTTGCGGGACCGCAATCGGCCACTTTGGTTCATTTTGGAAATCACGGAATTTTACCGATAAGCCTTTGGCATTGGCGGGCATAGCGCTCAAGCGCGTGACTTTGCCGGTTTTCATATCAATCAGGCCGAGGCTGCGACGTTTGCTGCCGTCGAGGCTGTCTTCGACCAAGGCCAGCACGGCGTTGATTTGCGGGGCGGCGTCCATTGCCAGTACCCGTGGTGCATCGGCGAAGTCGCTGGTGAACGCAATGTTTACCAATGGCACAAAGGCGCTGGTGGTGTGCGAGTCATAGCGGCTCAAGGTGCAGCCGTTAAGCAGCAGGGCCAAGCCATGCCATTCGCTCATGCCGGTGCCGCAGCGCAGGTCCGCAGGCGCCTCAGCGAACGCGCCGCTGCCCCAGTTGTAGCGAGCACCCAATGACAGGGTTGGCAGCGGGTCGGCGCCCTCTTCCATTTCGCGGTCCACCAGGCGCAGCCAGCTGGAGTTTTGTTCAATCACCGCACTGTCGAGCAGTTCACCTTCAGCCTCGACCGAATCCGGCTCACCCAAGCTCAACGTACTCAGGTCAAAGGTTCTGCTGGTGAGGCTTTCACTGTCGGTACCAACCAGCCATACACCGGCGTTGTTATCGAAATCGATACCGGCGAAATGCTGGTCGAAGGTGGTCACTACGCTTTGCGCACCGGTAAATCCGCTTTGGCGCAGTAGCTTGGTGTCATCGCCGGCATCGCTAAAGGTGTAGATATCAAACAGTGGCGTTGATTCTGCATCGGTAGGGTCACTGCCGAGGCGTACTTCCAGTTCATCGCCGAAGTGGTCGGCATCGGTGTCGAGATTGTTCAGTTGCGTGCCAGCTTGTTGTTCAGCGCTGTCGCACAGCTGGTCGCGGTCGGTATCGGCACACAGGGTGAAGTTGATGATGCGCGAGCGGTCATCGGCAGAAATGCCGAGCAGCGTATTTTCACCGAGGCTTTGCAGCACTTGCGTAGTGTTCTGCTGCGCACGTTCGGCGTTTTCCAACGCATAGAAGTTCATGACTATGCGGTGGTCGTTCGCTGGCACTTCTACCCGCTGGGTAATCGCCCACTGGTAGTACTGGTCGCTAGAAACCCCACCGGCAACCAAATGTTGGCGGCCGGCGGCATCGGCGAAAACGTTGACCATGCTGATTGGCGAAACGTCTTCACCCTCATAGGTGTTCTTGCGCTGGCGCAGCCAGGTGTCACTGCGATCCAACTCGTTGTCGCCACTCGAAGTCTCCTGCGCATAGCCCTGACTTGAGTAGACGTTGCTGTTAACCAAGCGAGCTTCGCCAGTGATGGTTTCGCCGGTGACGTTGTAGAACTTATCAAGCACCCGCACAAAGCCGCGACCCGAGGTCGGTACATAGAATTCGCGGCTCACCAACAGGCCATTGTCCAACGCCACCAGCGAAGTACGCCAAATCGACTCGCCCGCCACCTGGGTCAAGCCGCGCGGCATATCGGTGGACTGTTGGTTATTGATGTCACTTTCAAAGTGGTAACCGTCCAAAACGGCGCCGGTTTCGACCATTACCGAGCCACCGTAGGTAGGCTCTCTGAATTGGATGCGACCGGCGCGATCAATGCGCACAGCTATGCCGGCCTCGGTTGGCGGCTCGGCGTAGTAGCCATTGATGATTTGCTCAACATCATCATCCGCGCTTTCTAAGTCGGTACCGTCGACAAACAACTCGTCGCCATCACCACGGCCACCGCCGTCGGAATCAAAGGTGCGTGCGGCCTTGGCGCCAAAGGTGTCAATTTCAAATTTGTCCGGTAGGCCGTCATTGTCTGTATCCAGGCGACGTGGATGGGTACCTGCACGGAACTCGTCGAGGTTGCTGACGCCATCGTTGTCTTCGTCGGTATCCGGATTAGTCACGTCAAAGTCGATCTCGAACTTGTCGGACATGCCGTCTTCGTCAGTGTCCGCCTTGCTCGGGTTAGTGCCGTAGCGGTTAACTTCATCGGCATCAAACAGGCCATCGCCATCGGTATCGACCTTGAGCGGGTCACTAGGCGTCTCCGACTGCAGTTCAGCGCCATCGGCAAGGCCATCACCGTCGGTGTCGGCCAGGGTTGGGTCGGTATGGTGCTGATTAACTTCATCAGCGTCCGCAAGCCCATCGCCGTCTGTGTCGCTGTTATGCGGATCGGTGCCGTATTCCTGCTCTTGCAGGTTGCTCAAGCCATCTTCATCCGGATCTTGCTGGGCAATGCCTTCCTCGGCCTGCAGTGGGTTGAAACCGCTATAGAACTCAAAGCCGTCGAGGAGCTGATCACCATCGGTGTCGGCGTTATCCAACGCGGTACCCAGCAAGGTTTCGTTTACATCCGAAAGCCCGTCACCATCGGTATCGGTTCGCCCTGGCAGGCGGCCTACCTGAATCTGGTAAGTACCAAGCGCAGTCGGTGTAAAGGTGAGGGTAGTGCCGGCCAAGTCAGGGCGACCCTCGAACCATTCTGTGAGCATCTGGCCAGGGAATACATGACGGTTCTGGCTGGCGCTGAAGTCCACGCTATTGCCGTCCGAGTTGTTGTTGCCAAAACGGAAGCGCGTCTGAGCGCCTTGCCAGGCTTGCTTGGACAGCGCGTAGTAACGCACTTCAATGCGCCCATCGCGGTGCAGAATGACCTGCATATCGATACGCGGTGCGGCATACCAGTCGTCAATCGCGGCCGGCACCCAGCCGACCCACGAGAACACCCAGCGCTCAGGCTGCTTGTCGACATAGAAGCTGTGGGCGCTGTCGTACACGCTGAAATTGCCAGTCAACGGCGCGATTTCCACATCACCCACCGTCACCCGATGGTCATAGGCAGAGGCATACACCTGCGCATACGCACGGCTGAAGTCTTCTGGCAGCGAGTCGTAATAGCTGCCGTTGGAGATCGCATTGCCCTGCTCGCCCATAGGCAGCACGTAGCTTTCGTCAACAGCCAGCACCACGTCACCAAGATCGCCCGCGCCACGTTCAGGTGAGGTAGCCGTCTGGGTCAATTCAACGGTTTCACCGAGCACTTCTTTGCTCAGGCGCAACGTCCAGGTTTGGCTCTGACGCGGATCGAACGCTTCGCTGGTAAAGCGGCCCTGCTCATCGGTTTCACCGCTGATGGTCATTTCGCCTTGGTCTTGGCGCAGCTCCACGTTCACACCAGCAATTGGCGCGCCGAGTTCATTGACCGCCCGCAGGGTGAAGGTCGAGAGCGGTGGCGGCGCAATGGCCACATCCTGCGTATTGCTTGTGCTGTTGCCGGCGCTATCGGTGGCGCGGATTTCCAGATGGGTGCTGTTGGCACCTTCTGGCAGTTGAATGGTGTACGACAAATCACCGCCAACGCTGCCGCGCTCCAGCAATACGCCGTCTTGCCAGAATTCCACCGCTTTAACCAAGCCGTTATCCCGTACCTGAACGCTGACGCTCAGGGAGTCACCGGCGTAGAACGGCCCTTCCAGCGCAGCAAAGGTCGCGACAGGGGCGGTGACATCCGCCACTTTCGGCTCATCATCCTGGCCATCGGGAATACCGTCGTTATCCCAGTCGCCATTGTTCGGATCCAGGCCCAACGGAATCTCTTCAGCGTCCGGCATGCCGTCGTTGTCGCTGTCCACCAGGCTTTGCCAGTTGACCAACTGCGCGTGCTCTTCAATGGTCAGGCCGACCTCTTCGAAGTTGGCCGAACTCAGCTCGGTGAGGATGCGCTGGGTTTCAGCACGGCTGTAGTTCTGCACGGCGTAGTGCATCAGCACCTGACGGCTATGGGGCTGCAGGGTCAGGCTGTAGTTCATGGCGTAGTTGTCGCCACTGAGCGATACCGACACCGGTTTGGTGGTGGAGCCCGCGTCGCCAAACAGATGGCCCATCGCCGGGTCGCCGCCATTGTCGCCGTCGTCGGTGAGCAGGTAGTAGTCATTGGCATCAAACACCTTGTCGCCGGACGAGGTATTGACCAATTGCGTATTACCGTCGGAGCCCAGGTTGCCGCTAATGCTGACCGGCACAGTCATGACCGCATCCGTCGGGTTCTCGATCAGCTCGAGGAAGCGTGCATAGTTCTGATCAGCCGGGATATAGACCTTACGGGTTACACGCAGGCCGCCATTCACGGTTTGTACCGGCAAGGTCACTTCACGGTTGCCCAGGCGCAGCTTGCCGCTGGACGCACCCGGCATACCTTGGCCATTGACGCTCAGGTTCTGCCCGCCGTCATAGGCGTCGGAGGTGCCGTCACCGATGCTGCCGGTACCGGTTACATCCCACCAGTAGTTATTGCCATACAGCACATAACTGAGCACGGTTTCACCGTCATAGCTCAATTGGCTATCCGGGATCAGATCCACTGCACGACGACCTTCGGCGTTCAGCACCAGTGCCGGCACATTGACCTGTTCGCTGTCGGCCGGAATATCCACTTGCGCGCTGGCGATCATGCGCTGGGCACCGAACAGCGCCGAAGCACTGACACCGATGCGGGTTTCTTTACTCAACACCACCAGGCTGTAGCGGCCGCTGGCATCCGTGGTGGTCTGCTGCGCTTTCACCTGCACGGTGGCACCGGCCACTGGCTGACCGAGCTTGTCGACAACCTGACCGCTAAAGGTCAGCTCTGGCACCACGTTAACGTCCACGCTCAGGTCGACGGTACGTACGTTGTTATGGCTGTCGGTGGCGCGCACTTGCAGCAGGGTGCTCGCGCTGTTCGGCAGCAATACCGTGAAGGTCTGACGACCACCTTGGGTACGGGTTTCGCGTAGCTCGCCGTCTTGCAGCAGTTCAACCTTGGTGACGATGCCGTTGTCATTGACCAGCGCGGTCACGTCCAGCGGCTCGCCGGCGTAACGGCGCACTACCGGCAACTGCTCGAAGCTGACATTTGGCGCGGTGGCATCGGCTACCAGCGGCTCGCTGTCCTGGCCGTCTGGAATACCGTCGCTGTCGCTGTCCGGATTGTCGATATCGGTGCCCAAGCGGATTTCATCGGCGTCGCTCAGACCGTCTTCGTCTCTGTCGTAGAAGGCAAAGAAGTTCACCACTTTGCCGGCCACGGTGGCATCCAGGTTATCCAGACCCAAACCTTTAAGGCTGCGCAGCTTGGCTGCGGTGGCCAAGGCCGCGTCGGTGGAGCCTTCCAGGGTGGCGAAGTGCATGACTACGCGACGCTCACCGGCCGGAATGCGCAGTTGGTAGTCGGCTTGCCACAGGCGGCCGGCTTGGTTGACATAGCTGGTGCCCTGACGACGGTTACCGTTGCCAGACAGTACGTGCAGCAGCACTGGGCGAGTGGCAGCCGCCGTATCACGCAGGGCCAGGAAGTCATCGGCGGTGGTCAGCTGGGTGTCGCCGCTGCTGGTCATTACTGCAACTTGGCTGTCGTTCGCAGCGCCATAGTAGGACTGCAGACGCACAGTGGTGACCTGCTCCTGGGCTGTCGGGTTGTCGATGATTTCCAGGTAGCGCACATAGGCGCCGCTAGCACTTGGCACCAGCACGCGGCGGCTGACCACCAGGTTATTCATGCGCCGTGCTTCGTAGTGGTACTCGCGTCCGTTGGCGGTAGTGGTCGCGTCGTTGTAGGCATAACCATAGGAGTTGCCATCGACATACAGCACAAACGCCGCATTGCCATTAATCGCCGAGCCAGTGGTGCCATTTACATAGCCGCTGTAATAGAAGTTCCAGTTACGGTTGTTCTCGTCGTTGACCGAACGGTAGCCGTTGATATTCGGACGATCATCGCTCGCCAGTTTCGGGTTGGTGCCATCGACAAAACGCTCGTTGATATCGCGGCGCGCGCCGCCATCGCCGTCAGCTTTGAGCGGATCGCTTGCTGGGGTGCCCAGCACTTCCCAACCATCAAGCATCTCGTCGCCATCGGTATCGATATTGCGCGGGTTGGTGCCAGCCAGGAACTCGCCCAGGTTGTTCAGACCATCGTTGTCGGTGTCGGCGGTAGCCGAGATGTTCAACAGAGTGTTGTCGACCTCGAACTTGTCGGACATGCCGTCGTCGTCGCTATCGACCTTCAACGGGTCAGTGCCATGGTTGTTGATCTCAGCGTAATCGCTAAGGCCATCGCCATCGCTATCAACCAGGCTCGGGTTAGTACCACGGTTGATTTCGTCGGCATCAAACAAGCCGTCCAAATCAGTATCGCGGGTCAGTGGGTTGGTGTGGTGGGTCAACACTTCCGCGCCATCACTTAAGCCATCGCCATCGGTATCGGCCACGCGTGGGTTGCTGCCCGCTTCCTGCTCTTGCAGGTTGCTCAGGCCGTCGCCATCGGTGTCGACCTGCGCCTGACCATCGCTAGCCTTAGGATCAAAACCATAACGCTGTTCGAAGCCGTCATTGAGGCCATCGTTGTCACTGTCCGCCTTGAGCGGGTCGAGGCCCAGCAGCACTTCGTCAAGGTCAGTAATGCCGTCCAGATCGGTGTCGACCAGGGTGGTCCAGTTAGCGATATCGCGCTGTTCTTCAACCGTCAGGTTGGACTCTTGGTAACCCTCGGCCGAGAGCGCTTCAAGAATGCGTTTAACCTCGGCACGGCTGTTGTTTTGCACCGCGTAATGCAGGATGGCTTTGCGGCTATGGGCCGGTACGGTCAGCACATAACTGATCGAATAGCTATTGGCGTTGCCGCTCACTGCGGTTGGCTGCACCGGCGCCACTTGACCACCAAACAGCACGCCCGAGGCCGGACGGCCGCCGTTATCGGTGGCATCGTCGGACACCAGGTAGCGGTCCAGACTGTTTACATCCAGGTCACCCGAAGACGTGGCGGTGATACGGCGTGAGTCGTTGTAGAAGTTGCCAGAGATGCGCACCGGCACGGTGATCGCGTTGTCGGTGGTGTTCTCGAACAAGTCCAGGTAACGGGCATAGGCCTGATCCTGCGGTACATAAAGCTTACGGCTGACCTGCAGCGAACTCATGGCTTTGGCTGGCAAGGTCAACTCACGGCCGTTCTGCCGCAGTTGGAACGGGTGCGGCGATTCGTTGCTGTAGTAGTTTTCGTTGACCAGCAGGTATTGAGCGCTACTGAAGGCGTAGTTCGACCCGGGCTGAACGATGCCGTAGTAGGTGTAGAAATCCCAGGTGTACTGGTTGTACAGCGTTTTGTAGGCGTTCTGTTCGCGGCTGTCGTAGGCCAGGTGACGGCCCTCAATCGGATCGACAGCACGACGACCCTGGGCGCTCAGCACCAGGTCAGCAACGTTAGTGATGCCACCGCGCACGGGTTCAAACACCGAACTGATGGCGCTGACTGCTTGCTTACCAAACAGCGCAGTGGCCTTGACCTGTGGATCCAGCAGCGTTGTAGCGGCGTTCAGGCTGTAACGGCCCTGGCTATCGGTGGTCACCGCATTATCCGGCGACGATGTGCTGCCACTGCCATTGGCGAAATCGATTTCGTCGACAAAGATCCAGTTGCCATTGCCCTTGAGGGTCACCCGCACATAACGGCTCTGGATATTCAGACCGGCCATTTCCAGCCAACGATGGGCGCTCATCGAGTTGTTGGGGAAGTCGTTGGCCGAGCTTGGCGGCACCAGCAGGCTGCCGACGCTGACCCAGTTTTCGCCCACGCGCTGGAATACTTCCAACGACGGCAAGGTGACGTTGCTGGAGGACTCTTGTGTGACACCGACTTTCAGCGTGTCGATCAGCGCAGTACGGCCGAAGTCGAAGTCGACATTGACCAGACGGGTGTTCCAGCCCAGCCATTCGTAGGCGGTGCCTTGGCCTAGGTTGACGTTGTAACCGGCTACGCCGATCTGGTCGTCGATCAGCTGTTTACCGGTGTTATCGGCGTAAGAAGAGTGCGGCGTCTGATCGAGGCTGTAGCTGACCGGCTGCACCGGCCCACGGGCGTATTCATTAACCAACACCACCTTGGCCCCAGCCACTGGCGTGCCATTGCCATCGACCACGCGGCCAGTCACCTGGGTGCCGGCATCGGCACTGATGCTAAAGCGCTGCACGCTGGTGCGGCTTTCGTTGCCGTTGGTGTCGCGGGCGCTGACTTCCACGGTCAGTTCGCTGCCCTGCTCCGGCACCACTATCACGTACTCATACGGGCCACGGGCAAAGCTGCCGCTCGCGGCGCCATTGACGTAGAAGGTCACGTCGGTGACGCGGCCGTTGTCGGTGGCGCTGGCGATCAGGCGCAGTTGCTGGCCATGCACCAGGCTGCTGCCAGCGGCTGGCGCGGTCAGGGCGACTTGTGGTGGCAGCAGGTCTTTGGCTTGCGGCTCGGCGTCTTCGCCGTCGAGCAGACCGTCTTTGTCCATATCGGCGTCAAGCGGGTTAAGGCCGGCTTGCACTTCGGCGCCGTCGCTTAGGCCGTCGTTGTCGCTGTCCTTGACCTTTGGATTGGTCAGGGTGTCGAGGATTTCCTGCTTGTTCGTCAGGCCGTCCTGGTCGTAGTCCTGGTTGGCGTCGGCAGCATTGCGCGGATCGAGGATGTCCTCGTACGGGCCTTTGGTTTCGATAAAGTCAGACAAGCCGTCGTTATCGGTATCGGCGTTATTCGCCTTGGTGCCGTACGTGTTGATTTCTTCGTAGTCGCTGAGGCCGTCGTCGTCGCTATCGGCCTTGCGTGGGTTGGCGTTATTGGCCACTTCCACGTTATCCAGCACGCGGTCCAGGTCGGTGTCGTCACTCAACGGATCGCTGTTGTATTGGTCGACCTCGGCGCCATCGTTCAGGCCGTCGGCATCGCTGTCGGCCTGAAGTGGGTGGGTGCCCAGTTCTTGTTCGCGCAGGTTGCTTAGGCCATCGCCGTCGCTGTCGATATCCTGTTCACCAGCCACCAACGGATTGAAGCCAAATTTGACTTCAAAACCATCTAGCAGGCCATCGCCATCACGGTCTTCAACAAAGGCGCTGGTGCCGTTGGTGTATTCGTAGACATCTTTCAGGCCGTCATTGTCGCTGTCTTTTAGCGACAGCTCATGCATGTACACCAGCACGTTCGGCAGGTAAACATTGATCAGGCTAGCGTCGTTTTCGTACAGCGATGAATAGCTGTAATACACGTGCCCCTGGCCGTAGGCGTAACGGAACGAACTAACCGTCTGCTCAGCGCGCGAACCGGCCCAGGTCAGCGGCACTACGTCGGGAGCCAGGGACGCCAGGTCGGCACGGGCATGCATATGCTCGGAACGGCCGCGATTGGCCCACCAAGAGCCCGCCTTGCCTTCGGCGATACCTGCCACGCGCTGAATCGGGTACAGCAGCCCGTTACTGGCAGATACCGATGCGCTCAGTAACGGTTTGCCCGGTAGCAGGCTGCCAATCGAGCCGGAATCGCTGTGCGAGTTGTACAACAGAGTGCCGCCGCGCTGGACGAACGGGAATACCTTGTTGGTAGCAACGGCGGCCGAGTAGCTGGCCGAGCTCTCATCGATAAACAGAATCTCGATCTCGGTCATATCGAAGGTGCTGAGGTTGCTAATAAGCACCGGTTCATAGCCCGCCGTTTGGACGACCTGCCCCAGGTTCGCATTGCCCATATAGCCCACACGCACCTTTGGCGACACCAAGGTAATGGTGCCTACGTCGGTAGTACCGCCCCATACCGGCTCGACATCGGCGGAAGTCGCGGTCACGCCTTGGCTGCCGAGAATACCGTTGGCGATCACCTGCACATGGCCCGGTGCAACCGGCACGCCGGTCAGTACAAAACTGCCGTCGGCGGCGGTGACGCCGGTAATGCCCAGGGTTTCCACCTGTGCGTTGGCAATCGGTTGGTTGCCGCTGTCGAGCACACGGCCAATCACGGTGGTCAGCGGGTCGGTAACCAGCGCGTAGGTCTGCTCGCCGGTAGTGCCGCTGTTGTTGTTGGTGTCGGTGGCGATCAGTTCCAGGCGCAGGCTGTCGGCGTCGCTTGGCAGGGCCATGGCGTAGGTAAATGGCGCGCTGGTGAGCAGCGCGATCTGCGCACCGTTAAGGCGTACCGATACCTTGGTAACCCGACCGTTGTCGGCAAGGCTTGGGGTGATCACCAGGTTGAGGCCTTTGATCAGCTGTTTGCCCGGCGCCGGGTTTACCAGCGTCACGGTCGGGGCCTGGGTGTCTTTGACCAGCGGCTGGCTGTCTTCGTCGTCACGCAGGCCGTCGCCGTCGGTGTCAGCTTTTAGCGGGTCGGTGTGCAGTTGGTCGACTTCAACGCCGTCTTTAAGGGTGTCGCCGTCGCTGTCCGGGTTATTGATCAGGGTGCCGAGCAGCACTTCGCGGGCGTTGCTCAGGCCATCGCTGTCTTTGTCTGCGCTACCGTCGCCGGCATCGCTTGGGTTAAGGCCCATATCCAGTTCCAGCTTGTCTGGAATGCCGTCGCCATCGGTGTCTTTCTTCAGTGGCGAAGACGCCGGGATATTGCTGACTTCCTGGCCATCGCTCAGGCCATCACCGTCGGTGTCAGCCTTGAGCGGATCGGTATGGTGGGTGCGCACTTCAGCGCCGTCGGAGAGGCCGTCGCCGTCGGTATCGATTACCCGCAGTTTGGTGCCGGCGGTTTGTTCTTCAAGGTTGGTCAGGCCGTCGCCGTCAAGGTCTTCGGCGCCGTCTTCAATGCCATTGCCATTGGTGTCGCGCAGGGTTGGGTCGAGACCGATGGTTTCCAGTTCCAGCTTGTTCAGCAGGCCATCGCCGTCGAAATCAGTCAGTGGGTCAAACACCTGGATGCTCAGGGCGTTGCCAACTACCAGCGCTTTTGCCGGCGTGCCTGCAATCGTGCCGGTCAGGGTCAGTGGCAGCAGCGCGCCGTCCGCAATGGCGTTATTTGGCTGGGTATAGAAGGTCGGCACGGTCAGCGTGCGCAGCGGACTGTAGTACCAGTTAAAGCCTTGGCTCTGACCGCCCAGTTCAGCGCGGGTGTTGCTCGCCGCCCACCAGTTGATGTTGTCAGCGGCCAGCATTGGCACTTGGTAGCTCTGCCCGGCCAACAGTTTTACCGGGCCTACGGTATTGAACAGCGCGTGCGGTGCACACAGCTCGCCGCCCTGCTCGCGTACCTCGTCGTTACGGGCCACGCCACGCAGGCCGGAGTCGCTGGTGTCAAAGCTGTAGCAGCGGCCCAGTTGCAGCACCGGCTGGGCAACAAAGCTCAAGGTGCGGCCGTCGTTGCTAAGGGTCGCGGTGCCGTTGCGTACGCCAGTGCCTTCGAGCAGCTTGATCGCGCTGCCGCTGTCCAGGCGCACCGGTTCGTCGTAGTCGAAGTAGGCGCGCAAGGTGGTGCCGTCGCGGGCTTCGATCACGCTACGGATGATTTCCGGCGGTTGCAGGGTGAAGTTGATGCGGAACTGGCTGGCCAGATTCAGTTGCGGCAAGGCGGCTACCGGGCCGTTCAGGCTAACGGTGACTTCTTCAAAGGTTTCATCGCTGATCGCCAGCCAGGCTTGACCCTGCACCAGCTCCACGGTGGCGCTGCCGGCTTGACCGTTGATGGCCGCCGCACCGCTAACGCGGGCCTGCACGCTGAGGTTGGCCGGTTGGCCATCGAGTTGGCTGATGCGGTTGCCGAAGCGGTCTTGCAGCATCACTTGCAAGCGCACGTCTTGTTTCACGCCACGGGCCAGCACGTCGCCGTCGGCCTGCACGCGGCCTTGGTCGTTAAGCAGACGCAGGTGGCTGGCGGCGGCTGGTAGCACGTCGAGGGTCAGGGCGCTGACGCCGTTGCTGATAGAACCGGCACCGTTGTAGGTGTAGCGAATGCTGTTGCCGCTGCTGCTCACCGGCAGGCTGAACTGGCCAACGCTCTGCCCGGCTTGCAGGTTGAGCACGGCGCGACCGTCTTTGAGGGTGACGCGCACTTGCTCAACGGTCTGGCCGTTGGCGGTGGTGCTACCGATCCGAATGCCGCTGCCCGGTGCCACATGGAAGTCGCTGGCCGGCAGGGTCAATTGCAGCACGGTGCCTTGGTCGCTGCCGATGTTGTTCAGTACCAAGTCCTGGGCCTGAATGCTCAGGCTGGCGTTGCTGCCGGCAGCCATTGGCGGCAGGTAGCTAAGCAATAGGTGGCGGGTTGGGCCGGCCTGCACGCTGAGGTTTTTCTCGGCGCGGGCAATCTGGCTGAACTGCGGCAGGTCGGCCCACAGTTGGTAGTCGCCCATGCTGCGGTCGGCGTCCAGGGTCCAGCCGGCGTAGCCGCTGGCATCACTGCTGGTGGTGCCGAGGGTTTCCACATAGCCGTCGCTGAGGCGACGCAGGCGCCATTGCACGGGCTGGTCTGGCACTGGCCGTGCGGCGGCATCTTGCACTTTCACCCGGTACAACGGCCGGCCCTGAACGGACACGGAGGCCGGGTTGTCGCTGCCCTGCAGGTTGACGAAGCTCACCAGGTTTGGCGACTGGGTCAGTGCCACGCTGTAGTCCTGGCTCAGCACCTGCTGGCCCATGCGGTCGGTCAACTCAACCTGTACGCGGAACTGGTCGTTTGGCAGGGCGGTATCCGGCATACGCAGGTCACGGGCGTAGCCGTTCCAGTAGTCGCCATTGGCGCAACGGAAGTAGTCATTGGCACCGCGCAGGCAGCTGAACAGCTCCTGACGCACATCGCCAATACGCTGCACCACGCGCAGGGCCAGGCCGCCGGTGTCGTCGATGGCAGTCAGGTTGCCGAGGGTGAGGCGCGCCAGGCCGCCATACACGCCACGGGCCGGCAAGGTCACTTGCAACAGTTGGGCATTTGGCGCCTGGTCACGGACCACGCGCAGGGTTTGCGGCGCGGACTCGCTGACCTGGCCGCGGCTGTCGGTGAGCAGCACTTTGAACGGCGCGTTGAGGGTGGTGGCTACGCGCTCAGTGCGTTTGTCCTGCACGGTAAAGGTGCGGCCGTTGATGGCCATACCACTGACATCGTAGTGATCGGTAAAACCGTTCCACGCCAGGTCCACGGCTTTCAGGCCGACATCATCCTTAGCCGACAGCTGCACGTTAAAGCCGCTGCGTTCGATGATCTCGCTTGGCAGCACCAGGTTGGTCACTTCCGGGAAGGCATCATCAATCACTGTCACCCGCAGCTCAGCACTGCTGGCATTGCCCGCCTGATCGCGCACTTCAATGTTGTACACCTGCTCGCCCAGGGTGCTGGCGGCATCCTGGTAAGTCAGCACGTTTTTTCCAAAGGCCACGGCAACCACTTGGCCGTTGCGCAGCAAGGTGGCTTTGTCCAACGCGCCGTCGGTGTCGGCCATTTGCGCTTTGATGGTGAACGGGTAACCGCGTACGGCTTTTTTGCTGTCGAGGAATACCGCGGCGCCTTCGTAGCTGAGGCTGACGGTTGGGGCTTTGGTGTCTTGGTGACGGTAGAAGCGTTTAGCCGCCGACTCGGCGCTGTTGCCGAACACGTCCACGGCGCGGGCTTTGAGGTACTGGCCGGTAAAGCTGGTGTCCAGGGCCAGGCTGGCTTGGAACGGTTCGGCTTTGCGCACGGCGACGCGCTGCCATGGGCCGGTGCTGGTGGCCGAGAGCAGGAATTCGACTTGTGCCAACGGTTGCTGGCTACCGGCAATTTGCGCGCTGGCAGTAAGTGGCAGCGGCAGCCAGGAGTGTTCGTCGGCGGTGAGGCTGACGGTGAACGGGTTAGCCACGCCGTCGCCTGGCATCAGGAACAGGTCGCGGGCGACCGATTCGCGGACCACGCCATAAACGTCTTCGCTGCGCAGGCTCAGGGCGAAGTTCTGCCCGCCTGGCAGGCCAGCTGGCAGGCGCAGGCTGGTTTGGTTCAGCGCCTGTTTCAGGTTGCCGACTGGCTGGCCGTTGATGCTGAACGCGGCACCACGCAGGGCGTCGCTGTTCAGGCCCACTGGCAATACTTGCGCTGGGGTCAGGCGGCTGCCGGTCAGCGGGGTGAGGGCGGCAGCATCGGCAGCGCCCAGGCCATATGGCAGTTGGAACAGCTGCACGCCGGCCGTGCCTTGGCCAACGGCCAGGCGGTTGTTTTCCACGGTCAGGGCGGTGCTGCGCTGGGCCAGCAGCAGTTTGCTGTCGGCAATCACTTGGCCAGTGCCGGGCTCAACGGCATCCAGGCGCACGCCTTGTGGTTGCGCTTGCTCCAGCCACAGCAGGTTGCCGCCCAGATAGAGGTTGCTGATGCTGGCGCCGGTGAGCAGTTGGCTGCGTTGGCCTCTGCGCAGGTCATAGCGCCAGGCGCTGTCGCCGAGCAGGTAGAACAGGTAGTCGCCGTTAAGGGCGAGCTGGCGTACTTCACCGCCCAGTTGTGCGCTGAGTTCGCGCGACGGGCTTTCGGCGTCGCTGCGCAGGTCTACCAGGAACACCCGACCGCTTTCGCTGAGTACGGCCACTTGTTGGCCACGGGCGGACAGTTGACGCAGGTTTTCCTGGGCGGTGATTACCAGGCTGCGTTTGCTGTCGAGGTTGCTTAGCGCGGCCAATTGCAGGCTGCCGCCGCTGGCGACGACGAGGTAGTCGGACGACACGGCCAGGTCGCTGGCGGCGATGGCGTTAAACACGGTGCGGGTAGCCAAGGTGCTGCGGTTTAGCGCCTGCACTTGTTGTTGCTGGTCTTGCAGCACAAACCAGGTATTGCCTGCGGCGGCGACTTTGCTCGCGGCTTTGGTAAAGGCGGTTTCCGGATACAGCGTCGACTGCCAGGTGCCGCTGGCGTCTTGGCGCAGCACTTGGGCGCCGAAGTTATCGGCGGCGATCAGCAGTTGGCCGTCACGCAGGGCCAGGCTTTCAACGCTGCCACGGGTTGGCGCGACGGCCGTGCGGCTGTCGTACAGGCTGACGTAGCCATCGGCGCCGCGTACCGGGCTGAGCACCTGACCTTCGCTGCCGCCCAGCCACAGTTTGCCGCCGGCCCACTGCGCGGCATCGACCGCATTGGCGACCAGCGACCAGTTGCCAACGCGCTGTTGGGTGGCGCTGTCGATCAGTTGAATGCGTTGCGGCGCCACGGCCAGCACTTGGCCAGGCAAGGCGAACAGGCGCTTGGCGCCAAGGCCCAGTTGGGTGGAGCTACCTTTCAGGCTGGCGTCCAGGCGCCACAGGCGGCCGGCGTTATCCAGTAGCTGCACATAGTCACCGGCACGCACCACGCTAAGCAGGCCTTCGCCAGTGAAGGTGGCTTGGGTTTGGCCGCTGGCGGACAGGCGCAGCAGTTGCCCGCCTGTCAGGGCCAGGAAGCCATCGCCGTCGGCCAGCAGGGCGCGCACTTCGGCGCCGAGGGTTTGCGTGCTGGCGGCTTTCAGTTGATTGCCGACGGCATCGAACCAGTACAGGTCGCGGCCGCTGGCGGCGAGGATGCGTTCGCCTTGTACCGCCAGGTGTTGCAGCGGCGCGGCCACAGCGATATTGCCGGCGGTTTGCAGGTTGCCGCTTGGGTCGAGCAGGGTCAGGCCGAAGCCTTTGACGCTGAGCAACAGGTACTGCTGCAGGTAATCCATCGCGGCGATATCGCCACCCAGGCGCTGACGCAGGCCGCTGGCATCGTGCAGTTCGGCGCCACGGGCCAGCCACTGGCCGCCCACTTGTGGCAGCAGCACATCAAACGGCACACGCACGCTATCGCTTTGCAGGTGCCAGGCATCGACCACCGGCGCGCTCCAGCGTTGTTCTTGTTGGTTGCCCAGTTCGTCGTTGATCAAGGCGCGCACGCGCAGTTCTTTCAAGCCGGCAGGCAGGCGCAGAGACACGCTGTCGCTACCGCTGGCGAGCAATTGATCGCTGCCATTGAGGGCTTCGAGGCTCAGGCGATAACGCGCGGCATCCACACCGTTGAGGCGCAGCTCAACCTGGCTGCCGGCATACAGCACGCTTGGCAGGCCGGTGAGGGTCGGTTGCGGCAGTTGCTGGGCCGGGGCTACGCGCAGGTTCAGTTGCTGTTCGCTGTAGTGGAAGTCGCCAGCAAAGTAAGCACGGGCACGCAGGGTGAAGCTTTCCTGCACGCTGACTTGTGGCAGGCGCAGGCTGAATTGACCTTTGTCGCCGGCGATCAGCAGGCGTTGCAGCGGCTGGCCGTTAAAGGTCAGCAGTTGCAGCTCGACCCAGGCCGGTACGTCGCCCACTTGGTAGCTAAGGGTGAGGTCGCTACCTTCGGCGAAAATCTGGTTATTGCCGGCGCCGCTCAGGGTCAGGGCAGCACCGGGTGCGTTGGTTTTGCTCAGCAGGCTCAGGGCACGGCTGCCGGCGGCGTCTTGCCATTGCAGGCTGGCGCTGTCGCTGGCCGGCATGCTCAGCCAGTGGAAGCTGTGGCGCAGGCCCGTCACGGCGCGCTGAATTTCGCCTGTAGCGCTAAGGGTGGCGGCATTGCCGTCGCTGCCGGCGGCAAACTGTGCCGCCAATGGCAGGCGCGCGCCGGCAGTGATCTGTGAACCGTCGTCCGGGCTCAAGGTAGCGGCTTGCGCGCTGCCGGCGGCCACGTTGATAGCCAGTTGCTGATCGCCAGCGTGGTCGTTCAAGTGCAGGGTCAGGGTGCTCGCTGGGGTCGCCACCAACCAGGCGCGGCCTTGAGCAAATGGCGCGCCGAGGTAGCTGTCCAACTCGCCTTTATAGAAGTACGGCTGCGCGGCCAGCACCTGACCTTGTTCGTTACTAAAGCTGATATCGGCGGTACCCAGCACCGCTTCGGCCGCAGCCGGCAGACCGCCAACCAAGACGCCAAATGGCAGACGTACGCTTTGTGCGCTCAGCGCGGTACGCGTCGGCGCAGCCACCGCCAGCGGCTCGACCACCAGCTGTTGCGCGCCATCACGCACTTGCAGGGAAATCAGTTGGCCGGCGACAAAAGCCATGGCCTCGCGTTCGTTGCTCAGGGCACCGACGCGCTCGCCGCCACGCCAGGCTTGCCAGCTGTCGCCGTAGAGGTCTTCGCTCACCTTCAGCCAGCTCAGCTCGCCGTCGAATAGCGCTTGGCTAACCTTGCCGCCCACCGGCAATACAGTGGCCGCGCCGAGGCTCAGGCCTTGTTCGCTGGCGGTCACTTGCTGGCTGTTAACCGCTGTGGCAGACCAGCTCAGCAGACGCTCGCCTTGCAGGGCGAAGCCGATACGCTCAGCCAGCTCTACATGACCACTGCGCACCAGTTGCGGCAGGCGTTGGTCATCCAGTTGCAGCCAGTCCAGGCCTTTATCTGTGAGCACCACCAGGCGCTGACCATCGACCTGCACCTGACGAATGTCATCGCCCAGGCTCACGCCGATCAGGTCGGCGAAGCCGGCAGCGCCGACGGCATAACCACCCAGTTGCTGGCCATGGCGAACAAACAGCAGTTCACCGCTACCGCCCAGCAAGGTGCCGGCGATGGCTTGCTCTACGCCGTTCTGCCAAGCGTTGTTGTGCCAGCGCCAGACGCGCAGGTAGTCCTGACCGTCGCGGCGCACTTGCGCGGCGAGCAACGCGCCGGTGTAGGTCAGCGCACGGACTTGGCCACTGTCGCGGCTTTCCAGCACGCCATCGAGGGTGCGAATGCGGTAGCCGTCGCGCTGCGCGTTTTCCGCCCAGACGGCGCCTTCGGCATGGCCTGGCAGTGCAGTAAGGAAGGCGGCATGGAAACCGGTGTCGATCGCGTCGCGACGAGTTTCGGCTTGCAGGTAAGCGAGTTTTTCCAGGCTGCGGCTGGCGTTTTTCTCGTGGCCGGAACGGTCACGCAGCACAGCGTCCAGGCGCAGGCTATCGCCTTGCAGACGACTGTTCCACACCTGACGGGCAGCGCTGAACGGCAGCACAGCCGGGGTGGTGGCATCGCTTGGGTCGAACAGGTTAAGCGCCGAGGTGCTGTTGAAGTCGCCCATGGTCGCTGGCGGCGGCGCTTGCAGCCACAGCTGCGAACCGGCGAGCAAGCGGGTCGGCGGTTGCAGATCGAGGCCAATGTCTTCGCTGATACCGGTGTCGGCATGCAGGTTAACGATGCGCTGGCTGCGCAGGGTCTGACCCTGCCAGGTGGCTTGCAGGCGCAGCACCAGCACGCCATCGGCGGCTACTTGCGGCATGGTCACGGCAAATTCGATGACTTCTTCGCCATCGGCGCTGCGGGTAATGCTGCGCGGTGCCGGGTTGCCGGCGTTCTGCGGATCGCCAGCGATATCCAGGTACAGGTTGGCCTGTTCCAGTTTGCGCAAGCGCACCCGCACCGGCACGGTTTCACCGGCCTGCACATTTTGCCCATCAGCAGGCACCAGGAAGCTCAGTTCCGGCGCGCCGGCCTGGCTGTCGTACGGTTGCAGGGTCACAGTCGCCGGGGCGCTGGCTAGGCCATTGAGGTCGATGGCGCGGGCGACGATACGCAGCGGCTGGGTCGCATCGGCGGCCACCGGCACACGCAGGCGGTTCGGGTCGACCAGGCGCTGGCAGTTGGCGGCATCGCTAAAGGTGTCGCCCGCTTGGCTATTGATGCACGCCTCAACATGGTCAATACCGTAACGGTCGTAGCTGCGCAGGATTACTTCGGTGACTTCACCGCGCGGCACAAACTCGCCATCCAGCGGCGCAATAATCGACAGCTGCGGCGGCGTGTGGTCGGACAGCAGGTCGTAGCCCACTTGGAAGTAGCGGTAGCTTTCCTGCCCCGCCAAGCCAAAGCCCACGCGCAGTTCGGCGGTTAGCGGCGCTTGCGTGGTGGGCGCACCTGGCAGGTCTTTCAGGCGTGGGTGCAGGTAGTTGAGGCTGGCCAAACCCGTGGCGCGGTCAAAGGTAGCGGCGGCGTAACGGCCATCCAGCACACGGATTTCGGTGGATTTCACCAGGTCCAGGTCGCCAACAATCTGGAAGCGCAGGTCAGCTGGGGTGCTCTCTTCCACGGGCGTTGGCAGGGTGCTGAACTGGCCGAGGGTCAGATCAGGCGCGCTGACTTGCGCATCAAAGCGGCGCTCGCTGGTGTTACGGCCATCGCTGGCGCGCAGCAGCAAGGCAAAGCCTTGGTACTCGCCTTGGATATCAAGGTTGAACTGGCCTTTCTGCACAGTGATCCAGTCGGTTTTCCAGGTCTGCCCGCCATCCGCGGAAACGCGGTAAGCGAAGCCCAGTTTGTCGCTGGTCTGCAGGTTATCCACAGCGCTGACTTGCAGGGCGTAACGGCTGCCCAGTTTCAGTTGCGTGGCGGCATTTAGCGGCTGGCCTTGCAGCAGCACTTGCAGCGAATCTTGCCGCGGTGCCAGGCGGTCTTCGGCTTGGTAGGTGCCGCTGTAGGTGCCGTTGGCGATCAAGGTGTTGTTACGGGCGGCGTTGCCGGCGGCGTCACGCACGCCGGTCACGCTCACTTGATAGAGGGCGTTGGCTTCCAGCACGGCATCGGCGCGCAGGCGCAGTTCCAGGCGGTTGCCTTGGCTGATCACTGGGCTAAAGCGGCTGCTGATGTCTTCGCTTGGCCCGGCGTGGGTGTCGTAGTCCTTGAACACCTTGGTCACGCTAAAGCCGGTCACGCTCAGTGGCTCGTCGGCTTCCAGCACCAGCGCTTGCGACGCGCCCAGGGCGGTGATCAGGCGCACGCTTGGTGCGGTGTCATCAATGGCGGTCAGCCATTGGCTGGCGATGCTGTCGACCCGTTCGCTACTGGCTTCACGCACCAGCGCCACTTGGTATTGCCAACCCGGCTGGCTGCGCGGGGTAACAAAGGTCAGTTGGTTGTCGCCAAGGGTAAAGGCCACTTTGTTGCTGGCGCTTGGAATGATGCCTTGGCCGGCCGGGAACCAGTGCAGGCTCAAGCCTTCGGAAAGACCCTGGGCCTGGATAGTCACCGGCGTACCGCCGGCATCGCTGACCACTGGGCCTTGGGCATGGGCCGAGACCACCGCGTCAATCGCCAACGGCGCTACCACCGCCAACGCGGTCGGCAGCACGGCGCGCTGCTGACCAAAGCGCACGTTGATGCTGTACAGACCGGCTTGGTCCATCTGCACGCTAAAGCTCAGTTGGTCGCCAGCGGCATTGACCTGCAACTGGTCACGGGCCAACACGCGCTCGCCAATTTGCAGCTCATCGATCAGGTTCAACTGGCGGCCACGCAGTACATAGGTACGCGCTACGCCGGTGATGCTGCGGTTTGGCAGCAGGGCGTCGAGGCGTACTTGTGCGGCGCCAAAGAAGTCCACGGCATCCACCAGCCATGGCAGGTCGAAGTGCACTTCAGCGCCTTTGAGCCAATCCAGCGGCGCCTGGCTTACTTGCAGGCGATACAGGCCGGCTGGCTGGTATTGCGCTTGCTGGCTGATGGCGCGCAGTTCGCGGCCGAGCACTTGGCTGCTGGTGGCAACGCTATCGCCCGCCAGGCCAGTGACCGCCAATTGCGCTTCGCGCCAGGCGTAGTCGGCGCCGGTAAAGCGCAGGCCTACCGGCTCATCGGCGACGGCCAGGGTGTCCGGGTTCACCGCCCAGGTGTTGTTCACCGGGATGCTGGCGTTCAGGTAGCTGCTGCCGTTGCGCCATTCCAGCAGGTCGCCGTGCAGTTCCAGCTGCGCCAGGCTGCCGACTTCGCTGCTGCCAACGGCCAGGCTGGCCACTTCACGGGCGCTGAGTTGGCGCGCCGCATCCACATCGAGGTCAAACACTTGCAGGCGACCGGCATCCAGCCAGGCCAGCAGTTCGCCCTGGGCGGTCAGTTGGCTGATGCGGCTTGGCAGGTCAAATTCACCCAGCACCGGCTCGCCACGGCCACGCAGCAAGGCGGCGCGTTGCACCACTTGCAGGCTGTCGCTGCCTTGCAGGTATACGCGGCTGCCATCCAGCCACAGGCGTTTGGCGCTGTTCAGGCCATGGGCATGGGTACCCAGCAGCTGGCTGCCGTCACGGGCGCTGCGCACTTCCAGGCGGTCGTTAAACAGCAGGTAGGCGCCACGGCTATCCAGGGCGATATCCACCAGACCGGCCGGGTTATCCAGAGTCAGTTCACGCAGTTCCGGCCCTTGTACCTGGCCTTGGAACACGCGGGTGCCGGCTTTCAGCAGCAGCACATCGGCGGCCAGGCGCACGTGCTGGAAGTCGATGCCACGGGTGTTGGTCAGTACCGGCAAGGCTTGTGGCGCATACAGGTTGCTGAGGTCGAAGACCTGCACCTGGGCGTTCTCGCCAAGCAGCGCGGCGTAGCTGTCGCTTAGGGCGATATCACGCAGGTTGCCGCTGGCTTGCCACTTGGCCAGCAGTTGCGGGGTGCTGCCGTCGCGCAGGCTGGAGAGCTGTACATCACGGCCGCTGGCGGTGAGCAACAGGTCGCCGGCACGGCGGTAGAAGGTGACGTTGTCGAGCTGCTTTTTCACCGGCAGTTCGATGCGCAGGCTGGCGTCGCTGGCCAGGTCGCCGACAAAACCCAGGTTGCTGACTTCCACCAGCAGTGGGCCGAGGTGGTCTTGCGGCACGCTAAAGCTCAGCAGGTCGGCGCGTTCCAGGCGCACATCGGCAATCTGCCGGCCATTCACCCGCACCACGGTGGCTTCGCCGAAGCCACGGCCTTGCAGGCCAATCACTTCACCGGCGTTAAAGATCAGGCGTTTGCTTTGCGCCGCCAAGGTGCCGCTCAGACGGTCGTAAATACCGGCCTGGTCGATACGCGGGTCGGCCACATAGGTAATGGCGGCGGCGCGGAACAACTGCAGGTTGCCCTGCTGCACACGCACACCTACTGGGCGGTTGCTGCTTGGGTTGGCCAACAAGCCGGGCAAGCGGAAGCGAATCAGGCTGTCGTCGCGGTACACCACGTCGCTGGCGGCCACACGCTGGCCACCCACTTCAATTACCGCATCGGTAGCGAAATCATGGCCACGCAGGCTGATCTCGGTGCCGCCACGCCAGCTGGCCTGACGCGGCGAAATGCTTTCCAGCTCAGGCTGTAGGTGTTCATCGCTGATAAAGCCAAAGCGGTAGTCGGCGCCCAGGGTTTTGCCCTGCTGATCACGCAGTGCGCCGCTAAGGCTGACTTGATACTGCTTGCCGTTTTGCAGCGCCGCCGCTGGGCGCAGCACCAGGCGGCCGACGCCCACTTGAGCGACCTGGCTGGCCACTGGCGCGCCGTCGAGCAACAGCTGCACCAGCTGGCTGCCGCTGTCGCGCAGCTGAGCGTTATCCAGCAGGCGGTTGAATTGCACTTCAATGCCCGCGCCCGCCGGCAAGCGGCCCGACGGCTGCGGCACCTGGCTAAGAATGGTCAGGTTCTGGTAGGCCAGGGTGTTCAGGCTACCGCCCAGGTAGGTGGCGGCGTCCAGGCTTGGCAGGGGGTTTTCTGCAGGCTGGCCATCGAGGTAAACAAAGGCGCTACCGGCGTACAACGCCTGGCTACCGAGGGACAGGCTGTTAACGTTACCGACCACGCTGAAATAGTCGCGCAGGCCGATGGTGTCGGTGGTGCGGCCGTTGAGCCACGAGGAAATATCAAACAGCTGCACATCGCCCTGCCCGCCCGCGACATACAGGGTCTGGCCGGCCAGTTGCAGTTGTCCGGCAAACAAGCTGCCGCGGCTGATCAGGTAGGTGAGCTTGAGGTCGGCCACCGGCGTGGCGTCGGTGTCGCTGTTCAGCGCGAACAGTTGCACCGTGGCGTTTTCACCGCTGGACACCAGCAAGCCTTGGCTGCTGATCAGCAGGTCTTCCGGGGTAAAGGCGTTGCCGGCCTGGTCGCGGGTGGCGACACGGCGCAGCACACGGAATTCGCCGCTGGCCAGTTCCACTTCAAGCAGTTGGCGCTGGGCCGGCAAGGTAAGCCACAGGCTGGAACCGGACAAGCGCAGGCGACCCGGCGCGCCGCCAAGCTGGGCGGTGCTGATCAGGCCGAGGTCGAGCAGTTTCAGCTCTGGGGTAATGCGGTACTGACGCACGCCTTCTTTGCTGCCGACATACAACAGGTCATCGCGGCTGGCCAGGGAGGTGATATCGCTGGCCAGGTCGAGCTCGGCGAGCTTGTTCGGCTCGGCCGGCAGGGTCAGGTCAAATTGCAGCAGCTTCTTGCCGCCAGCAGCGAACAGTTGGTGATCGTTGATTGCCAGGTCGACAAAGCCGGTGCTGCCCAGGCCGCTCGGCGCTTCGTAGTGGTACGGCTTGGCCACACCGGCAAATTCGCGGTTAACGATGACTGGGTGTACCGGGTCGCTGATATCGGCCACCAGCAGGCGCGCGGCGTTACTGGTGACGCGGGCGACACGGCCTTGGCTGTCGACTTTATCGAAGCTGCCACCGGTTACCGCATACAAGAGTTGGCTGCTGCCATCGTCAAGGCGGGCAATCGCCGATACCGGGCTGGCCATATCGCCTGGCAGGTTGACCGAGCCGGTCGGTACGCCGGTGTAGAAGTAGTCGACCGGCGACAGGCTTTGCTCGCCGTCGAACAGTTGGCTGGTCACCGCCACCTGGGCTTTGCCAAAGGTGCCGGATGGGGCACGCACTTCGGCCTTATTGCTGCTGAGAATCTTCAGGTCGCCAGCCAGGCCGCCGGCGAAACGCACCTGCATGTAGTGGTTGAAACCACGGCCATACAGGGTCACCAGGTTGCCACCTTGGGGTGGGCCGGTTTGCGGTTGCAGGTCGTCGATTTCGATCTGCGGCAGCACGGTCATGGCGCCTTGGCGCAGGTAGTTCAGACGCTGGTCAATGCGCTCAACTTTCACCGCCAGGCTGGCGCTGACGCTGCCCAGTTGCAGGTCGGGCACATCCACACGCAGCTCGGTGTCGCTGACGCTTTGAATCTGTTGCGCTTGCAGGCGGGTTTCACCCAGCCAAACCGCCAGTTGCTCAGGCGCCACACCAAAGCCGCTGCCTTTGATCAATGCGGTTTCGCCACCGGCAGCATGGAAGTAATGCAGACCGGCGGTGTTGCCCACTACGCGCTGCACTTGGCTGATCAGCGGACGAATGCCGGTGCGCCGTTCCAGTTGCAATACAAAAGCCTGACGCAGGGCGTGACCGGCCAGATCGGTGAGCGCGGTGCTCACTTCAATACGCAGCGGGCCTTGGTAATCGCCTTTAAAGCGCAGGTCGACCTGGCCGCCACGCAGGGTGTTGATACCGGTCATATCGAAGTTGGCGGCGCTCAGCACCTGGCCGCCCTCGCCCAGTACACGGATGGCCGAGGCCAGGTGCGCCGGGTCGGTGTTGATCAGGTTGTTAAAGGCGATGGTCACGCCTTCGTTGCTGCCCAGCACGGCGCCATTACCTGGGGTGCTGGAGGCTACGGCGAGGTACGGCGACGTGTTGATCTGCACGCCCTTACCGTTGCCCTGCATGATCTGCCCGCCAACGCTAAGCAGCTCTCCGCTGGTTTTCTGTTGTTGCCAGTAGATGGTCTGGTACTGGCCGGCGGCGTCCGCCTCGAGCAACAGGTAGCTGTCGCCGGTGCCAACGCTGATCAGGCCTTGCTGCACTTGCAAGGTCACTTTGCCAATCGCTTCGGCCACCGAGCCGGCGGCCACAGTGCCGCGCTCGATGGATTGCACGCGGTAATCCAGCTGCGCGCCGAAGTCTTTAAAGCTGGCCAGGTACAGCTGCTTGTCGCGCAGGAACAGCACATACAGCTCGCCGTTCAGCCACTGCACATCCACGGGCGCGCCGAGCAAATCAGGTTTCAGACTGCCGTCGAAGGCGATGCTCGGCAGCGGCGCCTGGGCGCCCAATTCGTTACGGCCAATCGGCAGGAAGCGGATATAACCGGTGCCCAGGTCGTTGGCCGCGGCTACCGCCAGGGCGCCACGTTGCAGCTCTACCGCGACATCAACGGCGCGATGGTTAGGCAGGGTCAGGCTGGATACCAGCAGCGGTTTGCTCAGGTCGTTGGCATCCACCACGCGCACGCCGTCACGGTCGTTGGCCAGGTACACCAGGCTATCGAGCACTTCCAGGCCAAGCACCGGCTCAGTCAGGCGCAGTTGCGACAGGCGGATTGGCCGTTCCCACAAGCCGATATCGTAAATTTCCAGGCCAGCGGTCATCAGGAAGCGGTTGCTGGAGGTCGGTTGTGCACCGGCTTTCACCCCAACAAACAAGCGATCCCCCACTACCTGCGCCGCACCAATCTGCATCGGCGGATAGTTCGGCAGCAGAATGCCCAGGCCTTGCGGCAGGGTGTAGGACAGCGAGCCCACTTTGATTTCACGGGTGGTGGCGCCACTCGGAATGCGCAGGAATACATCGTAGATATCCGGATCAATCACACCCGGCAGCACAAAGCTAAAGGCGCGCTGGGTTTCCACGTTGTCGTGCAGGTTGATGCTGACGTTGCCCGGCTCTTCAACAATCGGGCTACGGCCGGTATAGATCTCGGTGTCGCCATGGCGCGCGCGCAGGACCACTTTGGTACCCGGCATCAGCACATCTTGAGCGGCAGTAATGGTGACTTTGGCGCCGCCTTTCTTGCTCGCCGAATCTGGGCTGATGCTGTACTTGACCTGTTCCAGCGCTTGCTCGGCGCCCACCACCAGGGCACCCAGGTAATCCGTGCGCAGGCCGCCATCATCGAGGCGCAGGTGCCATTGGCCAGGGCTTAGCGGCAACAGGTCGAGGGCGTGCGGGGCAATTTCCAGGCGTTCCGAGCTGACCCACTGCAACTCAATCGGGTACTGGTTGATAAAGCCTTTAACCGTGCTGGAGAAGCCGCTGCCGTGGATCACTACGCGGTCTTGCGCGCCACGGTGGAAGCTGGCGCTTTCCAGGTACTTGATCGCTGGTTGGGTAGCGCCGCTCGGCGCGACCTTGAAGTCGACCTGGTACGGCGACCACAGACCGGCACCACGCAGGTTGCGCGCTTGCTCCAGACGCAGACGCAGTTGCGCGCCCGGGGTTGGGGTAAAGCGCAGCACCACACGGCTGGCGGACTGGCCGTCACCGTTCAAGGCTTCGATAGTCGGTGCGCTGAGCGCTTGTTCGCCGTTGCTGACATCGAGCAGGCGCAGGGCGCCGGCAGCGCGCAGGGATTCGAGGGTGACCGGTTCGTTAAAGGTCAATTGCAGCGCCTGTTCACCGGCCGGCAGTACGCCGCCCTGTTTCACGCTGGCATCCAGCACCAGGGCGCCCGGCAATTCCAGCAAGGTCAGGCCCGCCGTGCCGGAGCCGGCGACCAGGCGGTTATTGAATAGGTCCAGGGCTTCGATGCGCTCGGCGTTACCGGCCGAGACCACGCGCGGTTGCAGCGGCTCGCTAAGGTCGACCACCACCACACCGCTGTCGGCGGCAACAAACAACAAGCTGCCGGCCAAACGCAGGCGCACACCACGGCCTGGGCTGGCTTGCAGTTGGCCATCGAGGGCGAGCACCACGCGCTCTTCCGGCTCGTCGCGGTTGATGATTTCCAGGCCACGGCTGCCCACTGCGGCGATCAGGTAACGGCCGTAGCTAACGATATCTTGCGGGTTGGCGACAAAGCTGTAGCTGCGCGTTTGCGCCGGGTCGAACAGGTTCAGGGCGCGAATTTCACCAGCCTTGCCATCCACCGGCACGCCCAAGGACTCATCCCAGCCTGGGCAATTGACCCACGCCGCACCACGCACCAGACCGCCGCTGTACAGCCAGCCATCGTTAAGTTGCAGCAACGCGCCGCCTTGCAGGCCCGCTGGGCCGGCTACACGTACCGGGTCTTCGCCATTCTGGTAGTTGAGGGCGAGCAAGCCGCCAGCACCCGCTACGTCGATTTTAAAGGTGCAGGTGTCGGCGTTCGGTGGCTCGACCGTTACCGCCACTTCAGCGGCAAACAAACCAGGGCCTTGCTTGACCAGGCGGCTGATCGGCGCGCTGAGGTCTTCTTGCTGAATCGTTTGCAGGCCGTTCTGTTCATCCAGGTTCAGGCGCGCCACGCCGCCGAGGCCGCTGGCTACATACAGGCGTTTACGCCAGGTGTTCTGTTCCCACTCAACGGTCGGGCTGATGCGCAGGGAGTCGAATCCAACCTTGAAGTCCTGCGCCGCCTGGCGGTCGAGAATTTCTTGTTCTTCTTCGGTCGGCTCTATCGAGTTAGCGCCTTCCATACGTTTGTAGATGGCATTGGCCTGCGCTTTCAAACTTAGGCGTGTGCTATCGCTTGGCAGCGCCGGCGCACCGCCAACCAGCACGGGCTTGCTCGCGTCTTGCACCGAGAACGAGGCCGCGCGGTACAGCTCCGGCAGCCAGCCGCCACCTGGCAGGGTCTGCTGGCCGTAGCCGTTGACCATATAGCCACCGTTGGTGATCGCCACGCCGGTTTGCTGGTCGATCCACACATCGCTCGGGAAGATCAGCGACGGGTGCAATTCAGATTGTTTGCGCAGGCCGTAACCGAAACCACGGATACCGGTGAGGCTGGCCTGGTTGCCGTAACGGTCTTCACCGAGCACATCCACTTTGCCCGGCGCACCGCGTGGCGAGGTCACACGCATACGGTTGCTGGCCAACACCTCAATACGGCCGACCGGCAAGCCGCCGAAGCGCACTTTCAGGCCATCCATCACGGTGTTGCCCGGCTCGAAACCGTCACCGCTGACGGTCACCGTGGTATCGCCAGCCACCGGGCCCCACAGCGGCACCAGGGCGTCGAAACGAATCGGTGCATCGACCAACAAGGCGCCTTCCAACACGGTTTGTTGCCACAGGCCGTCGCGCTGCACTTGCAGGGTCAGGTTGTACTGGCCGGCGCGCGGCAGCGCCGGCACGCTGACTTTCAATATGGCTGGAGCGTTGCTGTTGTCGCGGGTGACGCCTTCGATTTGCAGGGCACGGTCACCGGCATACAGGCGCACTTGGCCAAGGTTGGCCGGCAAACCAAGGGCGCTGACGGTAATCAGGCTGACGGTGTCGCGCGCTACCCGGCGCGGAGTCACGGCTTCAATCGACAAGGTGTCGTTACGCGCGCCACGGAAGGTCAGCGCCACACGCTGGTCTTGGGTCAGGCGTTGCAACACCACGGTGTCGTTGGCGCTTACCGGTTTCACCGAGGCGATACCAGCTTTGGCCAGCAAGGTCAGGCGCTCGCCCACCGGCAGGCGGTCGGCGGTAGCTGGAGCCACCACCAACTTGGCGTCGTTGTTAACGATGGTTACGGTCGCCGGCAGCGCTTGGCCTTGGGCGTCGAGCAACTGCACCAGGGCGTTGTTGGCTGGGTAGAGGTCGATGGCTTTGTTAAAGCGCGCAATCACCTGCACGCTGCCGTCGACCTGACGGTCAACGATGCTGTTGGCCGGGTCGACGCCAATCAGTTTCAGCAGTACGTCCGGCACCACTTGCAGCAGGCTGCCTTGGGCATCGACGCCACCGGAATGGGCGGAGTAATCGCCGGCCACCACGCTTTCCACCGAGCCGCTGGAGGTCATGCTGCGACCGGCTACAGGCTTGAGCGGGTTGGTCACGTCGATCATCAGCACACCTTTGTCACCACGGGCGACATAAAGGGTGTTGCCGTTAAAGTCGAGGTCGTACACGTAGCCGATGTCGTTAACCCGAGCGACCACGCTTGGCGCGCTTGGGTCGAGCAAGTCGACCACGGCCACGCCGCTGGCGCCGGCGGCGACATAGGCGTAGCGGCCTTGCAGCGACACGCGGGTGCCTGGCAGGTCGAGTTGGCCAAGGCGTTGCAGGCCTTGGCTGGCGCTTTGGCTGTAGACCTGGAAGCCGCCGCTGCCGATTTCTTCTTTGGTTTGCAGGCGGTTAGTGCGGTAATCAAACGCACCACCGACGGCAACGATCAGCCCGGCAGCGCCGGCATCGCCCGCTTGCGTGGCGATATCCAGCATCGGCACGTTGGCCGCAGCGGCCAGGTTTTGTACCAGGTAGGTTTTGTTCGGCAAGAAGGAATCAACGATACCCAAGCCTTCGCTGCCCATGGCCAGCAGCACACGGGCATTGCGAACGCGCAGGCCGCGCACGGCGTTGCCAGGCAATTCCAGGCTGCCGATCAGGGTGGTTTTCGCCGGGTCCAGTTCATCAAAGGCCACGGTAAACAGGCGCGCTGCATCCGGCGTGCCGCCACTGCCCAGGCGCACGGCGGTGATATACACGCGGTCGCTGCCGCGTTCGAAATAGGGTTCTACGCCGACGGCGATAAAGCCGGCCGGCAGGCTGATGCGCGAAATGATGCGGTCGTCAGACTTGTCGCCATTACGGTCGATCAAGCGCAGCAGGTCATCGGGGTTCAGCGGCTTTTGCGGGTCGGCTGTGTAGTTGCCGGCGTTCAGGTCGTAGACCAATACGCCCGTCTCACCCTGGGCGGCAAACAACAGGCTGCCGGACGGGTCCAGCGCCATGTCATAGATGCGGCCCTTGTCGCGGATCTGCGATTGCGGCGGCTGCTGGTAGGTAAAGGCCTGGGTCAAGGTGCCTTGCTGGCCGTTGTTCAATTGCACGCGTACATCAACGGTGCCAATCGGCCCGGCCGGGGCGATCACTTCCAGGGTTTCGGCGTCGAGCACCTTGTAGGAAACCGCCGGGATATCGCCGAAGTGCACGCTCATGGCGCCGGTTTCACTGCGGAAACCCTGGCCTTTGATTTGTACGCGGGTGCCGCCATTCAGCGAGCCAAGGGCTGGGGTCAGCGAGCGCAGCAGCAGCGGCTCAACAAACTGCACGGCACCGACTTTCGACGCCTTGCTACCGTTGCCGCTGACCACTTGCAGGCTGGCGGCGCCCGGCAAGCTGGCGGGCGCTTGAATGCGATAACGCGAGGTGCCATCGACCAGGGTTTCGGCCAACGAACCGGTGGCCGCTTGCCCCGACACGCTGAACTGTACTTGGCCGCTGGCGCCGCGCAGCACCACATCCAAATCACCGCCGCCGACATCGAGCATGCCCGGCGCGGTGCTGACGATCTGCACCTGGGCACCACCGGCGACACCGGCGCGGAAGCGAATGGCGTGTTCCAGCAGGCCACGGCTGCGGCGGCTGGCGAGGTCGCCTTTAAGCACGATGCGGTAGCTGTGGTTGGCTTGCAGGCCTTGGCTTGGCTGCACGGTGAGCACGCGCTGGTCGGCGCTGCGCTGCAGGCTAAATGGCAGTTCGCTGGCCGGCTGGTTGTTCTGCGCGTCGTGTTGCAGCACCAGGAATTGACGCAGCTGCGCGTCGTCCATGGCGCTTAGCGGCCGGGTGAATTGCAGGGTCAGCGGGCTGTCCAGCGGCACACCGTCCGCTTGATCGGCCGGCGTGGAGCGCACCAGTTCCAGGGTCAGCAAATCGACCAGGCCGAGGTTGGAAATCACTTCTTCGCCCAGTTTGGTCGGCAACGAAACGGCACCAATACCTTGATCGGTCAGAACCATTGGCGCGCTACGGGCCGGTTTGCGCAACAGCCCGCCGCTAGCTTGTTTGATGCAGTAGGGCAGACCGAGGGCATCGAGCAGGCTGATGTTGTCGGCGCGGCTGAAGTCATAGAAGCCCAGGTAACCGATCTCGCCCTTCTCGCAATCGCTCTTGTCGCTGCCGGCTTGCGTCAGGTTTAGCGCGGTACTGGCCTGGGCGCCAATGGCTTTGCTGTCGCCCGGCACACTGAACCCACCAGACAGGTAGCGGCCCTGCTCACGAATAAACGCTGGACGGCTGGCGTCGTACAGGTTCAAGCCATTGCCGGTAACAAACTGGCTGCCATCGGCGGTCAGGCCGCTAAGGCCGACCACGCGGGAATCACCCAGTTGCGGCAGCGACGGTTTGCTCAGGTCGAACAGCACACGGTTGCTGCCGTTGACCACATGCAGGGTGTCGCCAAGCACGCTGATATCGCTGACGTTATTCAGGCTCAGGGTGCGGCCATCAACGGTGGCCGAGGTCAACCGGCGGACCACGCTTGGCCGCAGCGGCTCGGCAACGCTGACGACGACTACACCTTCAGTGCCGGCATTGATTAACAGCAGGCCCTGATGCGCAACGATTTTCTCGGCCACGGTGTTGTATGGCAGCGGCAAGCTGTAACGCACGCCACGGTCTTTGCCTGGTGGCTGTTCAGTGACGACATCCGGGTCGCGGATTTCGCGGTCATACACCAACAGCACGCTGCGGCCTTCGTATTCGGTATCCAGGTACGGGAAGTCATAGCCGCGCGCAGTCACGTACAGGTGCTTCTCGGCCAAGGCCATGGCGCTTGGCTGCAAGTCTTGCGGCAGGTTGTAGTAGCCCAGGCCATGACGCGGCGCCGCTTCAGCGAGCTTGGCCGGGTCGTATTTGACCAGGCTGATCCAGCCCGGCGCGTAGTAGTGTTGCAACTGCTCAAGGTTCAGCAGGGTGCTTGGTGCCGGGCCTTTCAACTCGCCACGACCGAGCACGTAGAGCATGTGCAATTCGCTGTCGGCGGCCAGGTCGACGATGTTGCCCGGCGGCAGTTTCAGCGGGTCAGGCACATAGCTGGTGAGCTGACCGTCGGCGAGGGTTTTCAGCCGCGCGTCGATCTCTTCCATGCTCATCGGCGGCTCGGCTTCCAAGCTGCGGTCCAGTTGCAGACGGCCATAGAACAGGGCGTTGCGTTGTACGTAGTGACGACCCAGGTCGTCGGCCAGCTCAATGTCGATAAAGCCGCGATAGCCGCCGCCTTCGTCATCACGCAGGTCCGGCACCAGCAGGCTCATACGCTCAGCGCTATAGAGGCGCAGGTCATCGGAGCCGACCTTGAAGGTTTTCGCCGTACCCGGCTCGCCGCTCTTATAGGCGGTGAGGGTCATGCCGGCGTGGAAGCCTTTACCAACCAGATCAACACGGTCGTTTTTACCGCTCTGTGCCACGCGCACAACCGCTGGCGTCAGGTGGGAAATGCTCAGTTCATCAACAAACACAAAGCCGCCAAGCACGGTGTCGCTCAGGCCAGCATCGGTGGTGACGGTGACGGAAGCCGGGCCTGGATAATTCGGTACGGTTTTGGCGTACAGGGTGACGATGCCGGTATCGGCATCCTTCACGCGGCTATCGACCACCAGTGGCTCGCCGCCCACCGACAGGCGCGGCTGCTCGCCGAAATTAGTACCGCGCACCACCACCTGGGTGCCGCCGCGAACATCGCCGACGTTGACGCAACCATTGCGCTCGGCGCTTTCGCGGGTGCAGATGCTGACGATATCCGGGTACAGCGCATCGGCCGACGCGGTGCTAAAGCTGAATACGTAATCGGAAGCCAACGCCTGACCGGTTACCGGCTTCAGGCCTTGCTTGATGCGCACGTAGTAACGGGTGCGCGGCAGCAGGTTCTGGCCGTCTTTGCGCAGCAGCTGAATACGCCGCTTGGTGGTGTCGGTGCCGCGGGCGGCAAACGCCAGGTCGAACTGCGCGGTAACGTCGCGGCCAATCTGCGCATCGCCTTCCAGCACTTGTACGTAGTCGCTGAGCACGGTGTCACTTGGCAGCACGGCAGACAGTTCGATCAGCACTTGATCAAGCTGGGTGCTGATATCGGTCTCGCCCACTTGCGGGCTGTGTTGCAGCACGGTCAGCGCCGGCAGGTCGATGCGGCCGATACCGCCCTTGCCGGCGGCCACTTGAATGGCGCCACGGGCCAGGGTTACGCCACGTACGGCGAAGTTATCCACAGTGGCGTTGCGCTGCACCATCACCGGCACACTGGCATCGACACCGCTGACCCCGACACGGGCCAGGTCAAGAATCTGCACCAGGCTTTGCGACGGTTTGTCTTCCTGGTCGGAGAGCATCTGGGTGACATAGGCCAGGTTGCCGGAGACATGCACGTCGTACAGGCCGTCTGGGGTCTGGTCAGGGCGATGCGGAGCAATTTCTACCACCTGCACCACGCGCGGCTGGTCGGGCTCGCTGATATCGATGCGGCTTAAGCGGGCGCTGTCGCCGCTGCCGGCCATATCGGTGACATACAGTTGGTTGCCGACCAAGTTGAGGCGGTTGGCAATGCCCAGGGTGTCGACCTTGGCCACAATCGGCATGGCTGGGGTGCTGAGGTCAGCGACCACCACACCCTCTTCCGAGGCGGCGATATAGGCGTAATGGCCGCGCACTTTGACATCGCGGGCAAAGCCGTTGGGTTTGATATAGCCGACGTGGTACGGCGCGGTCATGTTGGTGACGTCAATCACCTGCACGCCGCCATTGCCGTTGGCCACCAAGGCCAGGTTGCCGCTGCGGGTCAGGCCGTAGACATCTGGGTAAGGCATATCCACACGGCCGAGCAGCAGGTACGGCAGGCCAAACTGGCCGTCGCCATTCTTCTGTCCGAACAGCAGCAATTCGCCGGCGTTGTTATCCAGGTACAGGGCGCCGGTGCCTTCGCTTGGGGTGTCACCGCCGTGCCAGTCTTTCTTGATTTCGGCCGTCATCTGCTCAACAAAGCCACAGCCTGGGTTGCCGTCTTGGCAGGTGCCGCCGGTAAGGCCGGACTTGCCCGCCAGCACAATGTTCTCGTCGCTGACCAGTTCACCAATGCTGCCGCTGAACATTTCTGCCGCGCCGTTAAGCAGTGGCGAGTAGGCAAAGAAATCGCCGCGGCCATTGCCTTGTGCTTCGTCCACGGCATCGAGAATAAAAATACCGGTGCGCGCGGGCGAATTACCGGCCAGGGCTTCGGTTTTGCTCAGCAGGCCCAGGCCTTGCTCAATGCGCAGCGGGTCGATGGTCGACCAGGCCGCGATCATCGCGCCGGTGCGGTCCAACGCGCGGTATTGGTCGACGGCGGTGTACTGCACGCCTTTGCCAGCCGCTTGCGCGCCCACTTGCGGGGCAATGTAGCGGCGCTCGCTGAGCGGCCAGCCGACTTCATGGAAGGTGTCACGGGTGACGGTATGGTTAGGCGTCACCACTTTGGTCAACACATGCAGGCGTTCGTTACGCAGGCCGGTGCGGCGCAGCACGTCACCCTGGCTAAAGTCGGCCCAGTAGATGAAGTAGTGCTTGTCCGGGTCGCTGACCGGCGTGGTGTCGCCATTGGCGCGGCCATCATCACGGAACAGTTTTAGCGGGTAGGAATCAGCGACTTTCCATTCGCCGGCTTCGGTCTGGTACTCGCGGGTCCAGAGCATGCTGACGTCGGAAATGGCGCCGCCCATGTCTTCGATGGACACCACCGCGCGCAGGCTTTCACCCATGGTCAGCACGTCTTTATCAATTGGGCTCAACACACCCAGGCGCGGCACCACCGTGTCTTCCAGCTTGCCGACGCGCACGATCTGCGATTCGCCAGCCTGGCCGAGTACGTCGTAGGCGATGGCTTGTACGGTAAAGCCGTTAACCCCGGCCGGCGCGGCAATCTGCGCACGGTACACGTGGTCCTGGGCATGGCTACCGACCTGTTGGCCGTAGCTCTGCTCGGTGCTGAATACCGGCACGCCGTTTACGTAGAAGGTCACATGGTCGATGCCTTCCGGACCGAGGTCATCGAAGGCCTCCACAAACACTTCCACGTCATCGCCGTCGATGACGACCGCGTTGTCGTTGTCCGGTTTGACGATGCGCGCGTTAGGCGCCTTGTCGGCCTTGATTTTGATGCTGCCGGGCAAGTCGACAAAGCTCGACTCGTAACCGTCGAGGTCGCGGGCCTTGGCGCGCAGGCGCAGCACTTGGTCAACGCGGCCGGTCGGCACTTTGAATTGGAATTGGTAGGGCGCGGCAGAGTCTTCGCCCAGGGCCTGGTACTTCGGCTCGCTGCCCACGGGGCCAATGGCGTAGTACAGCGCGGCGGCGTCAACACCGACTTCGGCGTCGCTGGCTTGTACCTGCACAACAATGCCACGGCCTTCAGTCAGCTCGGTGACTTCACCCATGGCAAAACCACGGGCATCGAGCAGCTTGATGGCGTTCACTTCCGGCGGCTGGTTACGCAGCAGGTTGACCGCAATAGTTTCTTTGCTTTCGTTGCCGCTTGGGTCGCGGGCGATAATGCGCAGTTGCAGCGGCAACGACTCTGGCAGGTTGTCGGTGCGGCCCAGGTAGTCGGCAATGCTGCCCAGCGGCAGGTTGCCCATATACGGCGCGCTGAGCAGCAGGCGGTCAACCACGCGCTCGCTGTCTTCATAGCTGCCATTGCCGTTGCGGTCGGCGTATAGCCCCAGGCTGACCGAGCCCACGCGCACGTTATCGGTGACTTCCAACTGGTACGGCAGGTTGCGTTTCTCGGCCACGCTGGCGCCGGTGGCCAACGGCAGTTTCACCGTCAGTTGCGGCGCTTTGTCGTCTTTGAGCACACGTACTTTCACCGGCTGCGCGGTGCCGACGCTGCGGCCTTTGCCATCGGCGCGGCGCTCTTGGGTGGTGGCGGTCAGGTTGAGGTCGGTACCGGCCTGGCCATAAGGCACTTCCACCAGGAATTCATAGGGGAAGACCATATCGGTGAGGCTGCGGTCGCCGCCTTTATAGCCGGCGATATTCAGCACCACGCGGTCGACGCCAACGTCATCGACGGCGTTGACCTCCACCAGCAGCAATTGGCCTTCGGTGGTTTCGCTATTGTCCTTAGGTGTGCCGATGGCCACGCTGGGCAGTTGGTCGCGGATGATTTCCACGTCCAGGCTTTCTTCGGCGCGGTGGGCGTCCAGGTCGTTGTGGGCGACGCCGTAGGTGTCGACCGCTTCAATGGCCAGGTGGATGCGGTTGGCTACCGGGTTGGCGGTATCAAACGCCGGCACCGGCACCATAAAGTTGTACGGCGAGGTACGCAGGCGCTGGATATACGGGGTTTGCCCGTTGCCGTATGTGGCGATGATATTCACGTACTCGATGCCGACGTCATCGAAGGCTTTGACGTTGACGTAGAGCGGGTTGCCTTCCACCACCTTGGCACCCGGCACCGGCTCGGCAACATCCAGGGTTGGGCGCTCATCCGGGCGCACCGGGTAACCGATTTCCCAGGCCTGGCTATTGGCGACGTCAAAGGCTTCAACTCTGACCAACACATCCACACGCCGCACATCCGACGTGCTTAAACCAAAGCCCTGCAGAATGGTGGCCAAGCGCTCAACGTGAAGCAGTTGGTTGTATTCCGGGGTGTCGATATTGACGGTGGTGACCGGCTCGTAGTCATCGGCCGGAATGCCGTCGATGCTGCGTACCAGGGTGAAGTTCTGCTTCACGTAGCTGCCGTCGTTTTTCAGCACGCCGTAGGCGCGCGACAGGGTCAGGCGGTTGACCTTAACGTTGTCGTAGGCCTGGAAGGCCACGGTGAAATCGCTGTCTTCCGGTGCGCCAAAGCCGATGACCGGGCGCTTGATCGCCGCTTCCGGTTTGATCAGGTCGGCCATCACCTTAATCTGCCGATCAAACAGGCCCACGGCGCCGTCGGAGTCTTCGATTTGCGCGGTGAGTTTCAGGGTTTCGTTATGGCGGATCAGACCTTGCGGCACTTCCAGCACAAAGGTGCGCTGCAAGGCATAGGGGCTGTTACGACGGCCGAAGTCATCGGCAATGCTGGCGTCGTAGTTGGCCTGCAAGCTGTCGTGAATAGAGGCAAAAGCGGCGTCGACCACCAGCTCACCACCGGCGGCGACAGTGCTGGCGGTGGACAGCACCGGCAGGGGCACGCCGTTGGCGAACACTTTCAGGCGCGAGTCGGTTAACAAGCGGTCATCGGCGGCGATCAGGCCAACGCGAATGCGGAAGGTGCCGGCGACGATTTCCTGGTCTTCGGCCGGTGCGGTAATGCGCACTTCCGGTACCACGTTGGTCAACGGGTGAACCAGGAACGTACGCTCGCTGAGGTTGCCGTAGGTGTCGGTCAACTCCAGGCGGTATTCGGTGGGTTCGGTCTGGTCAAACAGCACTTCGGTTTTGTCTTCGGCCACCAGCGGCGGCGCCACCGGGCAGTTGACCTGGAAGCCGCGCTCATAAACCACAGCAGCAATGCTGCCATCGCGCTTCAGGCGCAGGATGCGATACGTCGCCAGGCCGGCGTCGTCACGCATGGTGGTGTCGAGGCGGAAACGCTCGTTGATGCGTACCCAGAACTCGCCGTAGTTGATGCGCGCCGGGTCGGTCAGGGCTTTTTCGTAGTGGCCGTTGACCCAGTAGGTGTTGAAACCGGCAAAGGTCAGCTGCGGTTTTTCGTTGGCTTGCAGCGGGTAGACCAGGCTGTGCTCGCTGCTGCGGCCGCTGAAGTCTTCGGCGATCAGGGTCAGTTCCAGCTCACCGCTGGTGAAACCCTTCGGCACGCTATACGGCACTTGCCAGCTGGTCTGGCCGTAGCTGACGCCCAGGTCGTGCACCACGCGGCTGCGGTTTTCCAGCACGCGCAGGCTTTTCAGCGCCAGGCTGTCGTCGCTGAAACCCAGTTTGAGGTCGAGCTGCTGCATGGGGATGGCCACGCTGCCAGCCACTGGGCTGATCAGCCGGGCAGTCGGCGCCTGGCCGTCGAGGGCCAGTGGTTGTTGCAGCAACGCGCTAAGGGTTTGCTCGCCGCGTTCATGGGCGAAGCGGTCGGTGGCGTGGCCGAGTAGGGTCACAGCGGTGCCCTGAGCTTCTACCGGAATAGGCATCAGGGTGGCGAAATTCTGTTCGGTAGCGCTCTGCGATCCGCTGCGCGCCAGTTGCACGAAAGCGGTTTGCGCGGCGCTGTCGAGGCCATCTTGCAGCAGCACGCTCAGGGCATAACGGCCCGGCGCGCGGCTGCCGCTAGCCAGGGTGACATCGGCGGCGGCCGACTCCTGCAAGGTGAACTGCAACTCGCGGATAAACGCTGGCGCGCCGCTGCGTGGGCGCAGTACCAGGCGCGTGGTGTCGGTGGTGGCCAGGGCGACAAAGTCGATCAGGCCATTGAGCGCTTGCACTTCACGCAGCGCCGGGCGCACTTGGCAGAGGTTGCGCGAGAAGGTTTCCAGCTCCCAGACACTGGTGGTGGTGCCGACTTTCAAGGTGCGCGGCGGGTTGGATTCTTCACCGCCCTGTAACGTCATGCGGCCGTTGGCGATGCTCAGGAACGGCTTGTCGTTGTAGAGCAGCGCGCCCTGCCAGCCAGCGGCTTCAGGGTAGGCAAAGGCGATCTGCGCCAGGTTGCGTGTGTTATCGCGCAGGGTCAGGCCCTTGGCCGCACGGCTGCTGGTGAGCTCACGCAGGGAGCTAAGCAACAGCAGGTGCTCGACGGAGCCCTTGTCGTAGTCATCGCTAACATTCAGGCTGCCGCGCAAGGGCTGGCCACGCTCTTGCTGGGCCGATGGCGAGCTGTCACGCCAGGCCAGTTTTGGCGGCTGGTCGGGCTGAATCAGGATACGGCGGGTTTGCAGGCTTTGATTGCCCAGCAGGTCGGTGGCGGTAACGGTCAACGTCAGTGCAATCGGCTCGCCTTGTGGGCGATAACGCTCGATATCGATCAGTTTTTGCAGGCCGCTGGCCGGTACATTAACGTCGGTTTCGCTAAGGCCGGTGGCCTGGGCCAACACTTCGTTGCGACCTTGGTCATCAAGCAAACGCACTTCATAGGAAGCAACGGCGGTGTCGTCTTTGAGGTTGACCTGCAGTTGGGTTTCCTGACGGTCGAACAGGCGTTCACCCGGTTGCTGAATATTGATTTGCGGACCGGTTTCATCGCCCAGCACTTTGACGTTGATCGGCGGCGAGCGGGTTTCGTTAACGCCGCGGTCACGGGCACGCAGCACCAGTTGCAGCACCTTGCCGCTGTAGCGCTTAGTCAGTTCCGGGGTCAGGCGCAAGCGAGCTTCAAAGTCGGCATAGAAACGCTGACCAACCAGCACCGCACCCAGGGTGCCAGGGTTCGGTACTTTGACGGTTTCCACGCGGTCCATGCGGCTGAACAGGGTCCAGGCGACGGCGTGCTCTTCTTTGCTGACTGGGTCGATAAATACGGCGTCGATGGCGTCGACAAACTGGTTGTCGCCCGCGCTGCCTTGCAGCTCAAAACTGGCACCCGGCTCCAGGCTGAAGTCACCGGCCGGTTTGTTCAGTTGCAGGGTGGGCGCTTCGGTGTCGTCGATGATGTCCAGCTCGAACGAGGCTTCGCTGACCTGCCCGGCGCTGTCGGTGGCGCGCGCACCCATTACGGTGTCGGCGCCGGCTTTGTTCGGCACGCGCAGGGCCGCGCCGATATAGCCGCCAGCGCCTTTATCCAGGTCAGCGCCGGTGACAGTTTTAAGGATCTGGGTTTGCCCGCCGCTGCGCTGGAAGAATTCCAGCTTGGCTACTTTGCGGTCGTCGGTGGCCAGCACTTGCGCGGTAAAGGCTTCGCCTTCGTACAAACGCGCGCCTGGGGCCGGGGCTCGCACGCTGACCACTGGCGGCAGGTCTTTGCTCAGCGGGAAGCGCCACAGGGTCGGTTCGGCTTCGTTGTTGTACTGGTCTTTACCTTGCAGCTGAATCACCAGTTCCTCGCCTTCGCCAGGTACGGTGAGTTCGAACTGGTCATCAAAGCTGGCGGCTTGCTGTTCGGCCGTCAGGGTGCGGCTATGCAGCACGGTGCTGCCGCTGAGGGCACGCAGGCTGACCAGCTTGGTGTCGTCGACGCCGCGCAGTTTCACCGTGACCTTGTTGCCGGCATACAGCGGCGCGCCCTGGATCGGCGAGGTCACGGCCAAGCGTGGGCCCAGGGTGTCGGCCAGGACTTTAACCGTGAGTTCCTTGCTGTTGCCGGTCTGGCCACCATCGTCCACGGCCGCCACTTTCAACAGCAGATCGCGCGGCTGGTTGCCCAGGTTCAGCGGTTTCAGGTCGATGTTCAGGCGGTTAACGGTGTCCGGGCCGGGGGTCAGGCCGCCCGCTTGGTCAATGCGTTTTTGCCACAGCGGCGCGTTGCCGCCAACGGCCCACAGACTGGCTTCCAGGGCATGTACGGCGCGGTCATCGCGGGCCACGACATCGACATCCAGGCTGTCTTGGCTGTAGACGCTGCCACGGGTTGGATTGAGGGCGCGCACTTCCGGCTTGCTGTCATCGGCCACACCGATCAGCACTTGCAGTTCGCTGTCATTGCCGGTGGCGTCGGTGGCCACGGCGCGAATCGGGTAACGGTCGTAACGCACGCCGTCGAGGTTTTTGAATTTGGGCGCCGACACCACTTTGAGCGCCGAATACGCCTTGAGCGCGCCCGGAATCTGCTGCACGGTGAGGTCGCCATCAACGCTGCTCAGGCGGTCATTCAAGTTACCGGTCAGGCGATAGCCAACCCCGGCATCCTTGACCACACCGTAGAGCTCCAGGCGCTCAACGCCAACGTTGTCGTAGCCGGTGAGTTTCAGCACAAAAGTGCTGTCTTCCACCACCGGCGCCAGGTCGTCACCGGCATCGCTAACGCTGATGGCCGGCGAGGCCAGGTTAAGCACCGGATCGTCTTCGTCTTTACCCAGCGTTACGTTGACGGCCGGGCTGCGCGCGGTCTGGTTTGCCGTGTCGGTAGCCACCACATGCAGCACCAGCGGGGTTTCGTTTTCCACACCCGGCGGCGCTTGGTACACGGTGCTGAACGGTGCGCGCAGGTCGCTGCCGATCAGTTTGTCGTTCACATAGAAATCGACCTGGCGCAGGCCCAGGTCGTCGGTGGCGTTGGCGCGAAATTCCACCGGCTGGCCGGAAACCAGATGGCTGCCTTCTACCGGGTAGCTCAGCGATACCGTCGGCGCCTGGTCGCCCTTGACCGGAATCAGCAGGGGCTCGGAGAGGTTGCTTTGCTGGTGCAGGTCCACCGCCTGGGCACGCAGCTCCAGGGTGCGGCCCAGCCAGTCGGCTTTGATCGGCAACTGGAAGGTATGGCTGGTGCTGCGCAGGCCAAAGGCATTGCCGTCGTAGTTATCCACCACATGGCGGTAGGAGCCGACTTCTTCGCCATTTACTTGCAAGAAAATATCGGTACCGCCGTCGAGGGTGTCGTCGCTGACTTCAACGGTGACCGCCAGGGTTTGCCCAACGGTGGCGATACTGCCGACTGCTGGTTGAGTGATGCGCGCAATCGGCTTCTGATTTTCCAATACGCGCAACAGGCGCGCCGGAGCATCGGTCACGCCGCCGTTGGAGGCATGAACGCGTGCCGACAAGCCGAGGCTGGTTTCGCGCACGGAAATTTCCGGCACCTGCAACGTAGCCTGCCAAATCTCAAACAGCTGTTTCTTGTCAGGGTCACTTTCAACCGGCCGCTGCTCAAAGGCCGGGAATGAAGTTTCACCCACTTTGCGGCCGTCGAAGAAGTACTCCACCAGGCTGATGCCGCTCTGGTACTCGACGTCCGGCAATACACCCAGGTTGACCGCAATCACCGCGCGCAGCGGGCTGTTCTCGATCACGCGCTGGGCGTCGATGGGGTTTTCGAAGATAAACGCCGGCACCTGCGGGTTGGTTTTGGCTACCACCTTTACCGGGCGCTCGGCGGTGCTCTGACTTTTGCCAGTGCCATCAAACGCCACGGCGCGCAGGCGCAGGGTGCGGCCTTCAAGCTCCTGCTCAATCGGCAGGCTCAGGGCATAAGGCGGCGCCAGGCGGCGGCCGACCATATTGTCATCGAGCCAGAATTCAACGCTTTTCACGCCGACGTCATCGCTGGCGGTGGCATTCAGTTCCAGCACCGAACCGACGGCGATGGTCGCTTCCGGTTGCAGCTCGACGCTAGGCACGGCGTCTTCGGCGGCGATGGGCAAATCGACGGCAATTTGCGGGTAGCGCTGCAAGCGGGTGTGCAGGGTCAGCGGGCTGCTGGCGGGAATTTGTGCGCGGGCCAGCAGTTGGCTTTGCTCGTTGCGTTCCAGCACGCCTTCGCTGCCGGTGGGCAATTGCAGTTCTACCGCCAGGCTATCGGCCAGCGGCGCTTCGCTGCCGTCGTCAAACACGGCGATCAAGCCCGGCAGGCTTTGGAAGCCATTCAAGCGCGGCAGCACCAGCGGCTGGCCGGCGGCCTGACCGTCGTAGCGCAGAGCGGTCAATTGACGGCTGTAATCGACCGTCACTGGCAGGCTGATTTCGGCCAAACCGGGGTAGCTCACATACACAGAAACCGCCTGGCCGGCGGTTTCTTCAAGCGGGTAAACAACCCCTTCAGCGCTGACCCAGACCTTGCTGGTGTCGCCGGAGCGGTAACTGATGCCCGTGCCTAAACCGGCCAGCGGCGTCACGCCACGGAATTCGAAGTCCACTTCCGGCACCAAACGCGCCGACTGCAAGGCATCGCTAAACAGCAAACGGTCGGGGTGCACGCTGATGGAGCGGGCGGCTTCATCAACGTTGTCGCCAATAAAGCGAATATCGGAATAGCTGTTTTGGTTGCCGGAGGCATCCACCGCCACGGCCTGCACCATCACCAGGGCGTTGCGTGCCACTTCATCGGCGGACAGCGGTTGGTCGAGGCGCTGACGCAAGGTGTACGAACGCTGACCATCGGCGCGCGGAAACACCCGTGTACCCTGTGGCATACGCAGAAAGGCGGTGGCTTCGGCGCGGCTGACCACACCGCCAGCAGCGCGCAGGTCGGAAGCACGCAGGCCGGTCAGGGTAAAGCTGACGTAGCTGAGGTCAACGTCATCGGCGGCATCAAAACTGGCCACCAGGAATTGGCCACCGTCGCTTGATTCGATGGCCAACTGGGTCAATTCCAGTTCAGGCGACTGGCGTTCTTGCTGGAAGGTTTCGCTGTAATCCTGCTGCGTGCCGTCGGCGAACTTCAGCTGCACAGCCGGTTGCAGCGCGCTGGCGCCGTCAATGCGAAAGGTAAAGGAGCAACTGTTGGGGGCGTCGCTGTCGCGTGCGGCATCAATCGGCAGCAGGCGTTGGGCGGTGGCAACAATGGTGACTTCGGCGAGTTGGCGGCAATCGGTAACAGCCAAGACATAATCGCTGGCGCTGCCGGCCGAACCGAGGGCGCTAGCCGCGCGAATATCGAATTCCGCATCGGCGAACGCGTCCGGCGTCGCCAGCGCGAAGAGCGCGGCGAGCAAGCGGCGAAACCCGGGGAAGCGGCATCCGTGCAGCATATTCGAGATAAAGTTCCATTTAATTTGTGCATACCGCACAAGGCTGTTGATAGACTCAGCCTTTGTGATGGCGGGATGCTATACAGGCGCCAACGCTATTTCAAGCCTGATACAAATACGTAAATCAGATAACCGGAAAAATTGTGAACCAGCACTCGGAAAGTAGCGAAGCGACAGACGGAGTTATCAGCTGTCTTTGCACTTAAACCGACTGCCGATAGTATTGCCGCGCCATTCCAGGGACGACTCCATGGCCACCGTACTTACTCCCATCACTCAGTTTTTTGCAGTCCGCTCAGTTCGCTTGAGCGCACTGACCGTGCTGACTATTGCCATGTTGGCGACGCTGGGCTGGCAAATAAACCATTTTATTCACGGTTTAACCAGCCAAGCCCCAGTTGCTGCGGCACAAACCGGCGAAACAACTCAGCCGGATACTAAAAATAAACCCAGTAGCTCCCTACTTAGTTTATTTGGCGCAAAAAATCCGGACGCCGATTTAGCCGCGCAAACACTTGAAAAACTTCCCGAAAGTAATCTTAACCTGCAAGTTTCGGCGATCTTCTTTATGGCGCGCGCCGCACAAAGTTCGGTGATTCTGGAAGACGGCGACCGCACCATGATTCTCAAGCCCGGCGAGGAAGCGCGCCCCGGAATTGTTGTGCAGGCAATTGAAAGCAATCGCATCACATTGAAACGTAACGGAAAACTCGAACAAATCAGTTTTAAAGGGTTTGGTGAAATGCCAGGCGCTAATACGCCGACCAGCACTTTACCCAGCGCACCAGAACTCAGCGCCGCTCCCGAAATAAGTCAAAACAATGACAGCGAAGTTGTCGCCCAAGTACCCGTCGACATACCCAGCGCAGCACCTGCCGCCGTAGAGCAGAACTCCCCCACTGCCTATCAACAATATATCCAGCGCAAACTCGCGCAGAACAAGTAGTAGAGTGCCCAACGTGTCGATCCGAGCCGTTCTGAAACTGCTGTTGCTGGTGTGCGTATGCACAAGCCCATTTACCTGGGCCGAAGAAGCCGAACCGCAAGCCGGCAACGAAGTGCGGATCAATATGCAGGACACCAATATCCGCTCGTTTATTGAGTGGATTGCCAAAGCCACGGGCAAAAACTTCATTATCGATCCACGGGTAACCGGCAAAGTTACGGTTATTTCCAATGAGTCGATGGCCCCAGAAGAGGCATACCGGGTTTTCCTATCGGTACTACAAGTGCACGGTTTTTCCGCGATTGAATCGGCCGACGCGGTAAAAGTCATTCCCGATGCCAACGCCAAACAGACTGGGGTGCCCCTGGTCGACGACAACGACCTCAACGATGACCAGCTGGTGGTGCGGGTGATTCGCACCGAACACGTGCCGGCTACCCAACTGGTAAATATCCTGCGGCCAATGGTGCCCCAGGTCGGTCATTTGGCGGCCTACCCGGACAGCAACGCGCTGATTATTTCCGACCGCGCCTCGAACATTAACCAGTTGCTCAAGCTGGTGGCCGAGATCGACCGCGCCGGCCAGTTCGAGATCGACGTTATTCCGCTTAAGTTTGCTAACGCCAAAGAATTGTCAGCCATGCTCGGCACGCTGGTGCCGCAAACCGCAGGCCAAGACGGCGCGAGCAAAATGAGTGTGTCGGTAGACGAGCGCACCAACAGCATTCTGATCTCCGGTGACCCAAGCAAACGCCAGCAACTGCGCGACGTGCTGGCCAGCCTCGACCGCCCCGGCAATATCATTCGCGACACCCAGGTGATGTACCTGCACTACCTCAAGGCCTCCGAGCTTGCGCAGATCCTGCAAAACATCGCCACCAGCCTGCAAAAGCAGGACAAGGATGTCGGCATCAGCACCGCCGAAATCTCCATCCAGGCCAACGACACCACCAACGCGCTGATCATCAGCGCGCCGCCGGCCATTATGAAAACCATCGAAGGCGTGGTGAAACGCCTGGATATCCGCCGCGCCCAAGTGCTGGTGGAAGCGGTGATCGTGGAAGTGTCGAACAACAAAGTGAACGAGCTGGGTGTGCAGTGGAAAACCTCGGAAGCGGCACTGGGCGGCGACGGCCTATTTGGCGGCTTCAAGTCCTCGCTCAAGGGCAACACCATTGATAGCTTCCCCACCAGCCCGGTCAAACTCGACGCCGGCCTGAGCCTCGGCTTTTACAGCAACGGCTCGCTACAAGCCCTGGTGCGCGCGCTGTCTACCGATGACTCGATGAACATTCTGTCGACCCCCAACCTGGTTACGCTGGACAACGAAGAAGGCAAAATCGTCGTCGGCCAGAACGTGCCATTTGTCACCGGCAGCTCCACCAGCGCCTCCAACCCCTCGACCAACCCGTTCCAAACCATTGAACGGCAAGACGTGGGTATCACCCTGAAGATCAAACCGCAGATCAACGAAGGCGACTCGGTCACCCTCAACGTCTACCAAGAAATCTCCAGCGTCAGCAGCGACACCAGCGCCGCCGACATCGTCACCAACAAACGCTCCATCGAAACCCGCGTGCTGATCAAAGACAACATGACCCTGGTACTGGGCGGGCTGATCTCCGACGAGGTTCGCGACTCGGGTGACCGTGTACCGTTCTTCTCGAAGATTCCGATCATTGGCCGCCTGTTTCGCAGCGACCACAAAGAAGTCGCGAAGAAAAACCTGATGGTGTTTATCAAGCCCACCATCATCAACGACTTCGACCACGCCAACGAGCTGACCGAAGGCAAATACAACTTTATCCGCGAACGCCAACTGCGCTACTCGGACCAAGACATCCCCAAAGGCGTGCCCACCCTGCCAGAGCGAGTAAACAGCATTGAGAAAGAGCTGAAAGTGGCACCGCCGACCTTGCCGGTGATTACCCAATAAACCGCATGGCGGCGAATACCTGAACCGCGGGTATTCGCCACTTCCTACAAGTACCCGCAACCGTAGGCGTGTACCGGGCGAAAAACTATGCCCTTCGCACGCACGTTACGGCCGTGACTGGCATCTAACACCCGCTTACTCGACGTAGTTTCGCAGCCTGACTGTGTTGCTGAAACGAGACGTCGACATGGATGTACATAGCCCGCTTTGCCGCCTGATTGCCCGCCTGCTGATCGGGGTTCTGCTCCTTAACCCCGTACTCAGCAACGCTGCCGAACTGGCTGTTGATGGCGGCAGCACTTCCATCACTAGCGCCGCCAATGGCGTGCCCATCGTCAATATCGCTGCGCCCAATAGCAGCGGCCTTTCCCACAATAAATTCACCGACTACAACGTTGGCCAGCAGGGCCT
>CAZIWV010000010.1:0-162112 GCA_964543145.1 uncultured Pseudomonas sp. | reverse complement strand
GATCAGTCGGAGACTATCTCCTCTTTCGAGGAGGAGTCGAGATACAAGGGTGTGCTGTGCGCAACGGCTTTTGCTTTGGGGGCGGGGATTTTCTTCGTTGGCGTGTGGGCTGAACGTTTGGTTTCGCGCCTTACGCGGTGTGTTTTGTAGGGTGTGCTGTGCGCACCAGCTTTTGCTTTGGGGTCGGTGATTTTCTTTGTTAGCGCGTGCGCTGAACGTTTGGTTTCGCGCCTTACGCGCGAGTCACTTTTTGCCAGTCGCGGCAAAAAGTAACCAAAAAACGCTTGCCCCTACCTTGGCCTTACGCTGCGCTCCAGGTCCCCTCCCTCCGTCGTTGCTCCAGGGGGCGGCGTGCAGGGCCATCCTTGGCCCCACGCCTTTCGCGGCTCCTGCCGCTCAACCCCCTCCGCAACGACTCCACTCGGCCTGCGATAAACGGGGCGGGTGGATCAAGATCAAAGGCGGTAGAGCAAAAGCAGTAGATCAAGAGCGGTAGAGCTAGATCAAAAGCGGTTCGGTGAGAATGGGGTTAGGGGGACTGTGGGTTGTATTCCGCTGGCTTGTTCGGCCAGCAGTTGTCCGGTGATGGCGGCGAGCGTTAGTCCGATATGTCCGTGTCCGAAGTTGTAGTGCACGTGGGGCAGTAGGCGTGATTGGCCGAGTACGGGTTTGCTGTCGGGCAGGGAGGGGCGGTGGCCCATCCAGTGGGCGGTGGGGGGCTGTGGCAGGTGGAGGAAGCGCCGCGCGCCGTTGGCGAGGTAGGTGTAGCGGCGTGGGTCGGGTGGCGCATGGGTGCCGGCGAATTCGACGGTGCCGGCGATGCGCAGGCCTTGGGCCATGGGGGTCATGTAGAAGCCGCCCGCGCCCCAGCAGACGGGGCGGTTTAGTAGATTGCCGGCTCTTTCGAAGAGTATGTGGTAGCCGCGTTCGGTGTCTTGCGGCAGGTTGTCGCCAAGGGCGTTGGCCAGCTGTTTGGACCAGGCGCCGGTGCATAGGGCTATGCGCGCGGCGTTGATAGGTGCGCCGTTGGCCAGATGGGCGACGACCTGTTGGCTGTCTGTTGCGTGTCGCTGGATGTCGCGTAGTTCGCCGTGCGCAAAGGTGCCGCCCAGTTCGATAAAGCGGTTGAACAAGCGCAGGCTCAAGGCGTAAGGGTCGAGGGTGCGGCTGACGCCTGGCAGTTCTACGCCAAGTGCTGCGCGGGCGTTTAGGGCCGGTTCCAGGGCGTGTAGTTCGGCGTTTTCTAGCAGGCGAATGGGGATGTCGAAGGGTCGGTGGTAGGCGACCATTTCTTCCGCCGCTCGCCGTTCGTGGGCTTCGAAGATGTACAGCGCGCCGTCGTGGCGGATCAGGTCGTTGGCTTTGGCGTCGTCGAGCAGGGTGGCCCAGGCGGTCATGCAGGGTTTGAGCAGGGTGTCGAGGTCGCGGCTGATGCCGTGCACCTGTTGCTCGCGCGAGTAGCGCAGGAATTGCCACAGCCAGGGGGCGATTTTGCTCAGGTAGGCGGGGCGCACTTTTAGCGGGCTGTCGGCTTTGAGCAGCAGCGCGGGGGCTTGCTTCCAGATGCCGGGTGTGGCCACCGGTTCTACCGAGTAGGTGGCAAAGGTGCAGGCGTTGCCGAACGAGGTGGCGGTCCCCGGGGGTTGGCGGTCCAGCAGGGTTACCGTCCAGCCTTGGCGTTGCAGGCAGAGGGCGGTGGCAATGCCGACTACGCCGGCGCCAACCACCAAGGCATGGCCGCGTGTGTGTGGAGTGGAGGTCATATCCGGCCCGTCATCTGGTCAATGGCGCAGGCACTTTAGCGCCCGCCGCGCCGGTATGTTTCGGCGCGGGTCCGCACGGAGCGTTAGCGGGTTTTGCGCCGCTGTTCACGCAGCATGTAGCCACGTTGCCATTGGTGCGGAATCACCCGCGTGCACAGGCCAATCAGCACGGCCAAAGCCGCACTGGCGGCCATGGCGCGCATGCCGAATTGTTGCTCGAGCAGGGCGCCGATCACGGCACCGACAAACATGCCGGCCCAGGGAATAATCTGCACCCGCCAACCGCCGCGGTTTTCACCTAATAGCCAGCGCCCCAGGCCCCGACCAAATCGCGACAGCGCGCCAGTGACGTAGGTCAGGCCAATGGGCAAGCCGTTCACTTCTTCCACCACGGCATTCAGCATGCCCATGGCCAGAATCGCTGCAATCAAGCCGATCACGTTCGGGGTTAGCGCTGCGGCACCGAGCAACGAGGCCACACACAGCAGCAGCGGCCAGGCCTTTTTGTCGCCCAACTTGGCCAGCACCACGCCTAAGGCATTACCGACAATAAACATCCCCAGCAGCAGCGCCAGACGCAGCACCATGCTGCCCTCGCCGTTGCTCACTGACACGGCCAGGCGTGTGGTATTGCCGCTCATAAACGACACAAAGTCGCCACTGGCGAGAAAGCCGATGGCATCCGTCATACCCGCCAAAACCGACAGGCTGGCCACCAACGCCAGGCCGATGCGCCCGCGCTTGATCCGCAGGTGGATACGTTTAACGCTTCCGGATAGGGGAGGGGGTAGCACAGGCACTCCAAGCACTAGGCACGGTGGTTCAGTTGCTTGGCATGGTAGCGGATCAGCAGGGGCTCACACGTCTGAGCTTACACATCTGCGCAAATGATCAGCGCTAAGTCCCCTCGTCCCTGCGGGGAGAGGGCTAGGGTGAGCGGGCAGATGACGGGGGAATCGGTGTGAGCCGCTGCCCTCTCCCCCAGCCCCTCTCCCGCAAGCGGGAGAGGGGAGCTAAAGGGGCTCACACATCTGTTCAAATGAGCACCGCCAAGTCCCCTCGCCCCTGCGGGGAGAGGGCTAGGGTGAGGGGGCGGATGACGGGGGAATCGGTGTGAGCTGCCGCCCTCACCCCCAGCCCCTCTCCCGCAAGCGGGAGAGGGGAGCTAAAACCGTGGGGCGGGATTTTGGCTTAAATCGACTGCTCCAACGCGCTACGCAGCGCGGCATCATCGGCCGGGGTCACCAGCGCGTAGTTGTACTCCGCACTCGACCAATAGTCCGCCTGCACGTCGCCATCGCGCCGTGAGCCGCGTGCCAATAGGTAGTGCTGCGGACCGGGCGGGCGAATGTAAAAGCTGACTTTGCGCCCGTTGGCGTCCTTGTACACCAGCATCGCCGCGGCGCCCTGCTCTGTGCTGATCATTCGCCCACCCACCGGTTTAAACCCCTGCGCGGCCAAGTCGGGGATGCGGTCGGCACGGGCAAATTGTTGGTCCAGCCAGCTCTGTGCATCACCCGCGGTGGTGGCGTTCCAGTCGTTGGCCATACCGTCTTTAACGGCAAACATGCGATAGGCCTGCACCGCATCGGCCATCGGCAGCATCTGCCGGGTCATGCTCAGGGTGCGTGCTTGCCAGCCGCCCATACCGCCAATGCTGACGGCAACCAGCAGCAGTGCGGCGGTGGCGAAGTGGCGTGTGCGTTGGCGGCGTAAACCGTGGCGGATGGCGGCTGGGTCGAGCAGCGGGTTGGGCGCTAGATGCAGTGCACCGCTCAATGCGCTGCGCAGTTGCTGAGCATCCTGCTGCCAGGCGCGCACTTGTTCGGCGATTGGCGGGTGCGCGGCCAAATATAAGGCTACTTGCTGACGCTCGGCTTCGCTAAGTTGGCCGTCGATATAGGCATGCAAATCCTGATCGCTGGGGGGCAGAGTGATCATTTCAGAACCCGTAAGGAAGGGGTGGTGATTTCGCCGTCGCTCAACTGGCGCAAGGCCTGACGTGCGCGGGATAAACGCGACATAACGGTGCCAATCGGTACGCCAAGAATGTCGGCAACTTCCTGGTATTGCAGGCCTTCCACCGTTACCCAAAACACTATCGCGCGTTGCTCGTGGGGCAGGCGTTCAAAGGCGGCGAGGGTGGTTTGCGCCACGACCGTGCGTTCGGCCGAGGGGTGGTAGTGCTCATCCTGGCCACCGGTAAATACCTCCAGCAAACGCCGATAGCGGCTAGCGCTGCGTTGGGCATCCAGAAACTGGCGGTAAACGATGGCAAATAACCAGGCGCGCAAATCGCCGTCCGGGCGTTTACCGGCCCAGGCGCCCAGGGCTTTTTCCAGGCTGGCCTGCACCAGGTCGTCGGCGCTGCTGGGGTTGCGCGTCAGCGAGTGGGCGAAGCGCCGCAGCCGGGGCAGCAGTTCGCGTAGTTGGTCGTCGATGCCATGCATGGCGCTGTGGTTTCCGGGCGATAGGTACAAGGGAGTCTATGGTGAGCAAGACGCCACTGCGCGGCGGTTATTCCCCGCCCGCTAAAAAATAAATAAATACGGCAGCGGGAATAAACCCTGAGGAGGTGCGTCTGACCCCACCTCTGTACGGCTTTGGAGCTTGATATGGCTGACCTTGATCGACAAAAACCCGCACCGCTAAGCCCCGCCGCCATGGCCGTGCGCCTGGCGGCCATTGGCGCCGTCACGGCAGTGATCGCTGGCGCGCTGGCCTATACCGGCGGCTACTTCAGCCCCGAACGGCTGACCCCCGCTCGCGTGGTCGATACCCTCGAACACAACAATGGCGAACACCCAGGTTTTCGCCGCAATCACCCGAAAGGCATCTGCGTAACCGGCTACTTCGACAGCAATGGCGCGGCCACCGAGCTGTCGTCCGCCGAGGTGTTTTCCGCCACGCGCACGCCGGTGCAGGGCCGTTTTTCCCTGCCCACGGGCAACCCGTATTCCCCCGATGGCGCCGCGCCGCTGCGCAGCATGGCCTTGCGTTTTCAACAAGCTGACGGCCAGCAGTGGCGTACTGGGATGAACAGCATGCCGGTGTTTCCGGTAGGTACGCCGGAAGCGTTTTTTGCCCTGCTGCAAGCCACCGCTCCAGACCCTGCCACCGGCAAACCCGACCCGGCCAAAGCGGGTGCATTCTTTGCTGCACACCCGGAAACCGGGCCGTTTCTGGCCTGGGTAAAAACCGCCAAACCAGCCGCCAGCTTTACCAGCGAAACCTACAACAGCGTGAATGCCTTCTACCTCACCAGCGCCGACGGCCAACGCCATACCGTGCGCTGGAGCATGGTTGCCACCACGCCCGCCGCCGCTGCCGGGCAGGGCGACGACTACCTGCAAGCCGACCTACAAAAACGCCTGGCCGAAGGTCCGCAACGCTGGAACCTGATCCTTACCCTGGCCAACGCCGGCGATCCGAGCAATGACGCCAGCAAAGCCTGGGCTGGCGAACACCGTACGGTGAACGCCGGCACTCTGGTAATCGAGCGCGAACAAGCGCAGGAAGAAGGCGCGTGCCGCGATATCAACTATGACCCACTGATTTTGCCTAGCGGCATTGCCGGCTCCGACGACCCGCTATTGGCCGCGCGTTCGGCTGCTTACGCCGCCTCGTTTGAACGTCGCGCAGGTGAAGTGAAATCCCTGCCCCACACTGCGCAACAGGAGTCCCGCCCATGAGCACTCAACACTTCTCCTTACCCGCGCGGGTGCTGCATTGGCTGATGGCGCTGATGATCATCGCCATGTTGTTTATTGGCGTGGGCATGGTGGCCACGGTGTCGCAACGGCATCAATGGCTGCTCAACCTGCACAAGCCGTTGGGTATTGCCATTTTGCTGTTGGTGATCGTGCGCTTGCTGGTGCGGTTTAGCTCGACAACGCCGCCGCTGCCGGCAGACATGCCCCGCGTGCAGGCGCTGGCGGCCAAGCTCTCGCATGGGTTGCTGTACGCGCTGATGCTGGCTCTGCCGCTGGTGGGTTGGGCGATGATCTCTGCGGCTGGCGATCCGGTGATGCTTAGTAGTTCGCTGCGTTTACCCGCCTTGCTACCTGCCGACGCACCGACCTTTGCCTTATTGCGCAAGGCCCATACCTACCTGGCCTATCTGCTGTTTGCCACCGTGTTGCTGCATTTGGCTGGGGCGTTGTTCCATGCCTGGATTCGGCGGGATGAGGTGCTGGGCAGTATGTTGCGCGGTCGGTAACCCCTCTAGCGTATGAGCCAGCAAGCTGGCTCATACGGCAAATGCAATGGCATAGTCTCGGGCCTGACCTCACAGCCCAGGGCCTCCGCATGCTCATAGCGCAGCTATCCGACCCGCATATCTGCCCTGAAGGCGAGTTGTACCAAGGTTTGGTGGATTCCAACGCCATGTTTGTCGCCGCCGTCGCCCAAGTGGCGGCGCTGTGCCCGCAACCGGATGTGGTGATTATCACCGGCGACCTGATTGACGATGGCTCGCCGGCGTCTTACATCCACGCGAAAAAGCTGCTCGCCGGCATCAAGCAACCGCTGCTGCTAATCCCCGGTAACCACGACGAGCGCGAGGCGTTTCGCGATGCCTTCGCCGAATTGGGGTATTTGCCGGCGAGCGGGCCGCTGCATTTTGTTGCCGACCAGCATGGCCCAGTGCGCATCGTTGCCGTGGATGTCACCGTGCCAGACTTGCACCATGGCGACTTCGACGCTGCCGCCGCGGCCTGGCTGGAGCAAGCCCTGGCCGCCGACCCACAGCGGCCAACCTTGGTGATGCTGCACCAGCCGCCATTTGCCAGCGGCATTCCCTATATCGACCTGTACGCCTGCCACAACGGCCCGCGCTTGGCGGCTGTTATCGCCCGCTACCCCGCCGTGGAGCGGGTGGTGTGTGGGCATATCCACCGTTGTATGCAACTGCGCTTTGGCGGCACCTTGTTGTGCACCGCGCCCAGCACGACCACCGCCATTGCCCTGCGTTTGCAGGCGGATGCGCAGGAAGCCTCGTACATCGAGCCGCCAGCCATGCTGTTGCATCACTGGCAAGAAGATGCCGGGTTGATTACCCATTGGTTGCCGATTGGTGAGTTCCCCGGGCCTTTGCCATTTGCGTAGCGAGGGCCGGCCCGCTGGGCTCAACCCAACCTACGCTCAAACCGCCACGCTACAAAAAACACCACCAGCCCCGCCAATGCGGTAATCGCGCCGATATAACCGGTGGACGTCCAACCCAGCCCCGCGCTGATTGCCATCCCGCCCAACCACGGCCCCAGGGCGTTGGCGATGTTAAACGCGGCATGGTTGGACGCCGCCGCCAACGTCTGCGCGCCTTGGGCCACGTCCATCAAGTGGGTTTGCAGGGGGGCGCCCAAGGCGACCATGGTGCCCACCGCAAACACCGCCGGCAGCACCGTCCATGGCGACAATGCCGCCACTGGAAACAGCACCAGCACCAGCGCGCTCCAGACCAATAGCCAGGCCACCGCCTTGAACTGCAACTTATCGAACAGCCAACCACCGGCCATATTGCCGACGATGGTGCCCAGGCCAAAGGTGGCCAGCGCCATGGGAATCCACGCGGTCGACACTTGGGTGACCTGCAACAGGGTCGGCGCCATATAGCTGAACACGCAAAACATGCCGGCAAAGCCCACCGAGCTGATGGCCAGGGCCAGCCACACTTGCGGGCGGTTAAAGGCGCGCATTTCCTGAATCGGGTCGTTGCGTGGTTCGGTTTTATCCAGCGGCAAAAACCAGGCAACCATGGCTACGGTGCTCAGGGCAATCAGCCCCACCAAGGCAAAGGCATAACGCCAACTGAGCACTTGCCCCAACCAAGTCGCCAGCGGGTTGCCGACCAAAATGGCCACGGTCAGGCCCATCAAAACCCGGCTAACGGCTTTGGCCCGTTTATGCGGCGGCGCCATTGAGGCAGCCACCAACATGGCCACGCCAAAATAGGCGCCATGGGGCAAACCGGTAAAGAAACGGAACGCCATCAGCGTGTGGTAGTCCGGCGCCACGGCGGTGGCAAAGTTGCCGACGGCGAAGATCGCCATCAGCAGCAGCAACAGATTGCGCCGTAACATGCGTGAACCCAGGATCGCCAACAGCGGCGCGCCCACCACTACGCCCAAGGCGTAGGTGCTGATCACATTGCCCACTTGCGGTTCGCTAATGCCCAGGTCGGCCGCGACGTTGGGCATCAAACCCATAATCGAAAATTCACCGGTGCCAATGGCGAAACCGCCGAGCGACAGCGCCAGTTCAATCAGCAAAATGGCGCGGGCCGACAGGCGCTTGGCCAGTGGCGAGGGCGCCGTATCGGCGGGTAAAACCTCAGACATGGGTACAGCCTCAAGGCAAAAACAGAGAACGGTGAAGCCTTTCACCGGCGGGGCAGGGTGACAGACAACATGTCAGCACAGGGGTTTAACGATAGCGCGCCAATATTTGTTCGAATTCGCCGTCGTTGCTCATCTGCACCAAGGCGCGTAGCAACGCCATGGTCGGCACATCGGGCTCATCGCGAACAATACAGGAAGCCACGTCCGCAGAAAGCTCTTCCACGGCTTGTAGCTTGTGGTCTGCACCTTGGTTGCGGTTAAACCAGTTCAGCGTCAGCTCATTGCTGATCGCATAGTTATTGCGCCCAGCGTCGAGTTTGAGCAGCGCGATTTCCTGAGTACGGGCGTCATCACGTTGCAAGTCGTTGGCGTCGAACTTGGCTTGTAGCCGCGGGTAGACGTAACCCAGCACGGTACCGACCTGCTCACCGTGTAACCGCGCTAGCGTCATAGTGCCTTTGCTGCGGGCCACTAGCATGTCGCGCTGGATCATAAACGGCACGCTCCAGATGTACTGGTGGTGTGACTCGGTCAGCCAATTGGGGTTGACGTAACAGCGCACATCGATTTCGCCGCGCACCAGCATTTGCTGCACACGTTTGCGCGGTAGCACCAGCATTTCGGCGCGCCGCCCGACCTTTTGCGCCAAGCGCGTTTGCAGGTCGAAAATAACGCCGCCGGTAGCCTGGCCGTTTTCCACCTTTACCAGCGGCATCGCCCAGCTTTCGGTGATGGAGAAACGCAACGCTCGCTCATCCGCAGCGCTGCAGGCGCACAACAGCAGACAAGCGAGGGGCAGAAAGCGCATGGCAGTACCGGGTTAAGTCATTCGCCCGTATGCCTGGCGGCAAGGCCGGAAAACGGGCGAGGGCGGCCAATCTTAACCACAAGCTTGCGTCGCTGTCGCCGCGATCACGGCAGCAGAATAAATTTCTCGCTGCTGCCGCTGTTGATCGCGCCATAGCTGGCCACACCGTCGCTTAAGGCCACTTCGCGCAATTGCTCGGGCAAGGGCAGCAGGCCTTGGTCAAACAAGCTGCCAAAACCATCCAGCATCGCCGCGCATTCCTGTGGGGAGTACAGCAGCGAATTAACCCCCACCAGCACGCCGCCACGGCGATACAGCGCCAGTGCCGGCAATTGCACGTTGCCGTCTACCGGCGCGGCAATAATGGCGATACGGCCAAAGTTCGCCAGCGCGGGTACGGCAGCCGGCAGCCAGAAACCGGTGGTGTCAAAGATCACCTCGGCGCCGCCGTTAAAGTGCTCTTCAACCTGGGCCGGCAGGGCCGCAGGGTCGCCCAACAGAATGGCGGCAATGCCGCGTTGGTTCAGCTCGGCCACCGACTCCGGTCGGCGCACCGCTGCCAACACGTGCGCACCACGGGCCTTGGCCAGGTTGACGGCAGCATCGCCCACCGCACCATTGGCGCCGATCACCAATAAGGTGGTGCCGGCCTTGACTGAGCTGCGCTCGAGCGCATCCCACGCGGTGGTAAACGGCACGCCGCAGCTGGCCGCCTGGGCAAAACTCAGGGTTTGCGGCTTTAGCGCTACAGCCGTAGCCGGTAAGACGATATGGCTGGCATGGCTGCCATCACGGGTAAAGCCCAGGCCCTTGCCGGTGCCCCACACCGCTTGGCCGAGCAACTGGCTGGGGCCTTCGACCACCACGCCTGCAAAGTCGCGGCCAGGAATACGCGGCACGGTGGTGTAGGGAAAACGGCCCAATACGTTCTTCACGTCACTGGGGTTAAGGCCAGCGGCACGTATTTCCACCAATACCTCGCCAGCGGCGGCAGCCGGGGTGGGTACTTCAACGTACTGAAGAGAATTGAGGTCGCCCTTAACGGTAAATTGCAGCGCGTGCATAGCGGCTCCTTAAAACTGGCGGGTAGAAGAGAAATTCAAGACAACCACTGGGCGAAAAACTGGCGCCCCATCGGCAGCAATTGTTCGCCGGCTAACATGCCGAGCAAGCCCACCAAGGCGATGGCGGGTGGCGCGGGGGAGCGCACGTCCAGCAGGTTATAGACGACGCCAACCAGCAGGCCGACGCCGAGTGACAGTAGGTAGTTCATAGCAGGCTCCAGTCCCTGAGGTGGTGGGAATGGGGCTTAGTCTAGCGACGGGGAAACGGTGCTCAGGTCAAAGGCTTCTGTTTATCGGCCAAGATTTGCCTAACGGCTGATGAGGTAGTCTGACGGCGCCACGCCCAACTCGCGGCGGAACATGTCGCTAAAACTACTTGGCCGATAACCCAGGTCGGCGGCAATCCGGCTCACCGCTGTGCCTTCAATCAACGCTGCCACCGCAGTGGCCAACTGCACTTGCCGGCGCCACTGGGCAAAGCCCATGCCCAGGCTGTCCTGAAACAAACGCGCCAAGGTGCGCACACTGGCACCTGCGGCGGCCGCATGTTGCTCAAAGGAAAACGCCTGGGACGGCTGCGCGATGACTGCCTGACACAGCGCGAGCAAGCGCCGGTCGCTGGCGTCCGGCAGCGGCACGCGCAGGTGCGAATGCTGCGCGCGCTGCAACTCCAGCACGGCCAACGTGCTGAGGCTGCGGTAGTAATCGCTGTCTTCGGCGCCTTGTTGTTCCACCAGCCCGAGGATCAACTCACGCAGCAGCGGCCGCACCTCCAGCACGTGCGTGGTGCTTGGCAGGCTATTGGGCTGGTCGGGGCGCAGGTAGATATTGCGCATCTCCAACTCCGACACCACCCGCACCGCATGCGGCACCTGGCTCGGCAACCACACCGCGCGCAGCGGCGGCACCAACACCGCTTCGCCCGGTGTTTCTACCCACATAACGCCGCTCATGGCATACAGCAACTGGCCCCAGTCATGGGCATGGGGCTCAATAAACAAACCGCGCGGATAACTGCGCGCCACCACCCGCAAGGCGGCGCCAGGGCTGTGTAAATCGGGTGGGGCAGCGCGCGCCATGGCTTAACGCAAGGTCGGCAAAGCGGCGCCCATCAACGCGAACACGCTGCCGCAGGTGCGGTTAAAGCCCTTGCCGCTGCGCTCCAGCCACGGGCGAATGCGATGAGCCAGGCGCGCCAACAGGTATTCGACAACGCCTTCAAACAGCACAAAGGTCAGCACCATAATCAAAAACTGCAGCCACAGCGGCCGGCTCGGGTCGAGAAACTGCGGCAAGAAAGCGCCGAAAAACAGAATGACCTTTGGATTGGAAATGGCCGACAACAGCCCCTGACGAAACAACGCCTGCCCCGCCTTGCTTGGCGCCACGCCCTCATCGCTCAACGTGATTGCCGGCGCACGCCACAACTGCACCCCCAGCCAGACCAAATACGCCCCACCCACCCACTTCAACACCGTTAGCGCATGGGCCGAGGCCTGCAACAGCGCGCCGATACCAAACATCGACAGCGCCATCAGCAGCGTAAACCCGAGCATGCCGCCGGTTATGGTGAACAGCGTTTTGCGTTGCCCATACAACGCACCATGGCTAAGCGCCAACAAGGCATTGGGGCCAGGCGTCAGCGACAGGCCGACAACCGCGAGCAGATAAATAAGCCAGGTATGCAAAGCCATGGAAAAGAGTCCGAGCAGGGGCAGGGGCGGCCAGAATAGCAGGCGCCAGCGCGGAGAAGGTGCAACAGCTGCACTGAACCGCTGGCGTAGGGTGTGCTGTGCGCACCAGGCCCTTTTCCCGCTATCGCGAACGGTGCGCGCAGCACACCCTACAAGAGCAACTGCGCCATCTGTTGCCAGCGGGTTAGATCCGGCAGCGGCTTACCGACCACCTTGGCCGCTTCATCCCAACGCCTTAGGCGCAAGGCGTCGGCAAACAGCGGGTCACGTTCAAACTGCGCTGCCTGCTGTGCGCTCATTGGCCCGCCTTGCCACACCAGGGTTTGCCGGCTGGCGGGGCTTAATGCGTCGAAGTAGCCAGGTTCGCTGGCGCAGAGGTAGCGTTTGGCGTCGACATGGCTAGCCACCAGATCACATAGCCGCTGGGGGAAGCCCAAGCCACGCAGCCAGTGCGCGCCGACCTGTTCATGGCCCTGACGGCCGTTCGCAGCCATGCGGTTATGGGTTTCCAGCGGCGCGCAAAAGTGGCCGACGTCGTGTAGAAAGGCCGCCAACACCAGTTCGGTATCGGCGCCTTCGCCCTCGGCCAACTCGGCGGCCTGGGCCATATGTTCAAGCTGGCTGATGGCTTCGCCGATGTAGTCGGCCTGCGCCTGTTGTTGGCACAGGGCGAACAACTCGCTCACCCGTTGCTCAGCCGTTATGCCGCTGGCCATGGGCCTTCTCCCAGCAGTGCAGCCATCGTGCGTTCGCCCAGGCCCAGGCCAACACTCATGCCCAGCCCGGTATGCATCAGCACCGCAGTCACACCTTCAGCGGCGCGGGTCACGCTAAAGGGGCCCGGCCCGCGGGCGCCGTAGACGCCTTGCCAACGCTCCACCACCTCAACCTTCATGCCTAAGGTGTGCTCGGCCAGGTCGAGCATGATCTGGTCGGTGCTTTCGGCGTTGAAGGGCGACGCATCGCTGCCGTAGTCGTGGGAGTCGCCGATGATCAGTTCGCCGTAAGGCGTAGGGCTGATCAGCAGGTGAATGCCCAGGGTTTCCAGCTCGGGCTGCTCGCGGCGGATTTGCGCGCGAATGGCCTCGGCTTCTGGCAGGTCGGCAAAGGCGCCGTAGTGGGTGCAGCTTAAGCCGGTAAGCACGGCGTGCTTGAGGGCCAACGGCTGCGAAGGGCGCACGCGCAACATTTGCAGGCGGCACACCTGCGGCTGCAAACGGGCCATGTGTTCGGCCAGCAGGGTTTGGTAGTCGTGGCCGGAGCACACCACAATATGCTTCGCGCTAAAACGCCCGGCGCTCGTCAAGGCGCTGCCCGCTTCCACGTCACGCACCAGGGTGGAGAAATAGAATTCCACGCCGTGTTCGCGGGCCAGGTAGTCGACAATCTGCGGCAGCGCTTCACGCGAGTACAGCTGCTGGTCATCGAGGCCGTGCAGGGCGGCGCGGTGGTGGCTAAAGCGGCCGTCATACAGCGCGTTCAATGCCTCGCCGCGCAGCAGCTCGGTGCGGTAGCCCAGCTCTGCGCCGCGACCGGCAACAAAGGCGTCCAGCAGCGCTTCTTCCACTTCAGTGCGGGCAAATAACAGTGAGCCTTGCTGATGCAATTTCAGCCCGGCGCCCTGGCCCAATTCCGCCCACAGGCCCCGCGCCTGGCGGGCCAGATTAAGCATGGCGCCCGGCGCCTGGCCGCCGACCAAGGCTTGGCCGAAGTTGCGAATCGAGGCACCCAATGGGGTGTGGCTACGTTCGAATACCTTGACCTTAAGGCCACGTTTGGCACCCGCCCAAGCGTGGGCGAGGCCGAGAATACCGGCGCCGACGATCAGCAGGTCGCAGTCGTGCTCAGACATAAAAAACTCCAGAAACGGGTGAGGAGAAAAAATGCCCAGCCGCGAGGGCCGGGCGATTGCTACGGCCTTACTGCGGCAACGGTTCGGATTTGCCGTCGTAGCGTTTGCGCCACTCGGCGAGAATCTGGTCGCGGTTTTCCGAGGCCCAGTTGAAGTCGTTTTTGATCAGGCGCTGTTCGTAGTCAGCTGGCAGTTCCTGGAAGCGCTCGGCAATGCCGGGCTGGGCCAGAACGGCGAAGTTGGCTTTGTACAGATCCATGGCTTCGCGGCTGGCGGAGAAGTCGGCGAGCTTTTTCGCCGCGTCTAAATGCGCGGTGCCTTTGATAATGCCGGTGGCTTCAATTTCCCAACCCAGGCCTTCTTTAGGCAGCACGATATCCAGCGGCGCGCCTTTGCGTTTTAGCTGCACAGCGGGGTATTCAAAGGAAATGCCGATGGGGAATTCGCCAGCCGCGGCAAGCTTGCACGGCTTGGAACCGGAGTGGGTGTATTGGCCGATATTGGCGTGCAGCTTGTCCATATAGGCCCAGCCTTGCGCCTCACCAAAGGTTTGCAGCCAAGCGCTGACGTCGAGGTAGCCGGTGCCGGAGGAGGCCGGGTTAGGCATGACGATTTTGTCTTTGTAGATGGGGTTAGTCAGGTCTTCCCATTTGGTTGGCTTGGGCAGGCCCTGCTTTTCGGCTTCCACGGTGTTAAAGCAAATGGTTGCGGCCCACACATCCATACCCACCCACGACGGCGGGTTGGCGGCATCGCGGTAGTGCGCGCCGATTTTTTCCAGGTTGGCCGGCGCATAGGCTTCGAGCATGCCTTGCTGTTTCAGAATGGCCAGGCTGGAACCGGCCAGGCCCCAGACGACGTCCGCCTGCGGCCGGGCTTTCTCGGCCAAGAGCTTGGCGGTGACGATGCCGGTGGAGTCGCGCACCCATTTGATTTCGATATCCGGGTTCTGCTTTTCAAAGGCTTCTTTGTAGGCCTTGAGCTGTTCCACTTCGAGGGCGGTGTACACGGTCAGCTCGGTGTTGGCTTGAGCCTGAAATGCACAGGCAGCGAGCAGGCCGATGGCCAGGGCGGTGCGTTTGAACATGGGATGACTCCTAGGTTGGCGTTGGTTTTTTATTCAGCTGTTGGCCGGCACTTCGCCGTTGGCCAAGCGCGCGTTTATGGCGTCGATCACCGCTGGCAAATCGGCGATGGTGTCGATCAGGTAGTGCGGTTGGCTGGGGGCAAACAGCGCGTCGATGCGCTGGCGTTCGGCCTCCAGTTGCTCGCTGGACAGCGCTTGAAACTGCTCCCACGACAGGCCCAGAAAGTTGCCGGAAAAACGCAGCGCCACCGTCCACATGCCGGCGCTGCGCCCTTCGAGAATGCCGGGCTCGGTGTCATCGACTTTTACGCACGCCGCCACGTCGTCCAGCCCCAGGGCAATCACGTTGGCCAGCGCCTGCGCCGGGCTCGGGCGGCCTTTGGGCACTTCATCGGTGGCGACCACGTGGTCGGGCACATAGCCCTTGGCCGCAGCCAGCTCGACGACCTTGTCCATCACCTGCTTGGGGTAGCCGGAGCAGGTGCCGATTTTTAGCCCGCGTTGGCGCAGCGCCGCGATGCAGTCCAGCGCCCCGGGAATCAGCGCCGAGTGCTCGCCGACCTTGGCGATTTGCAGTGGCATAAAGCGCTCATAGATGGCGGTCACATCGTCATCACTCGGCAACCGGCCAAAGCGCCGCTGAAAGCGCTGGGCCACGGCCGGCTGATTGCACAGCGTGCGAATGTGGTCCCACTTGCCCATGCCCATCGGCCCGCGGGCTTCGTCCAGGCTCAGCTCCACGTCAAAGCTGGCAAAGGCCTCAACAAAAATGCGCGTGGGCGCAAACGAGCCGAAGTCGACCACGGTGCCGGCCCAGTCGAGAACGGCGGCTTGCAGGCGGGTAGGGGATTGGTAGCGCATGGCAGTCTCCAATAAGAAATTAGTGGCCCAGCACCGGCTGACGCCAGGCCTGGGAGCGGCGCAACAGGCCACGGGAAAGGCCGGCCAGCAGCAGCGACACGCCGGCCGAGGTGAGCAAAATCAGGGTGGACATCGCCGCCGCGCCGCCCACGTTGCCGGCATCGTCCATGTTCAACACGGCCACGGCGGCCAGCACACTGTCGGGGCTGTAGAGGAAAATCGCTGCCGACACCGTGGTCATCGCCGACACAAACAGGTAGCGAATAATGTCCAGCAAGGCGGGCAGGCAGATCGGCAAGGTCACCCGCAAGAAGTGCCGAACCAGCGGCACTTTCAGCGACAGGGCGGCGGCTTCGAATTCGCCGTCGAGCTGGCGCAGGGCGGCGGCAGCGGTCATCTGTGCGGTGGTAAAAAAGTGCGCGATGGTGCACAGCACCAGCAGGGTCAAGGTGCCGTACAGACCGGCCAACGGGTTCTGCGGCTGGTTAAAGAAAAACACGTAGCCCAGGCCAAAGACCAAACCAGGCACCGCCATTGGCACAAAGCTCAGCAGGCGCAGGGCTTGGGTCAGGGCGGTCTGCCGGGTTTTCTCCATCAGGTAGGCGCCGGTAAAAATCACCAGGCTGCCAAATACCGCGCTGCACACCGCCAGCAGCAAACTGTTGCGATAGGCCAGCCAGCCACCGGGCAAATCCGAGAAGGCGTAATGGTCGAGCGACAGCGCCAGGTTGTATGGCCAGAACTTCACCAGCGACGAATAGATGGCCATGCCAAATACGCCTAGCAAGACGATGCACACCAACACGGTGATAGCCAGAAAGGCGCGGTCGCGGCCCAGGCTCGGCGTGGGGTGATACACCTGCGCGCGGCCACCCATGGCATCGCGCTGCTGGCGACGCAGCCACAGGTCGACGGCAAAACTCAGCAGCGCCGGCACCAGCAGCACCATGCCAATCAGCGCCCCGCGACCAAACTGCTGTTGGCCAACCACCGCCTTGTAGGCTTCCAAGGCCAGCACTTGGTAGTCGCCACCGACCACCACCGGCACGCCAAAATCGGTAATACACAGGGTGAACACCAAGCACAGCGCGGCGAAAACGCCCTGGCGGCTGCCCGACCAGGTGATGCTACGGAACGCCCGCCACGGTGAAGCACCCATGCTAGAAGCGGCATCAAACAGCCGCGCATCCGCCAGCGCCAGGGCGGAGAGCAACACCATCAGCGCATGGGGAAAGGTGTAAATCGCCTGGCCCACGACAATGCCCCAGAAGCCATAGATGTTGTCGCTGATCAGCCCGCGCAACACACCCTGGTTGCCGAACAGATAGATCAGGGCAATGCCCGGCAACATCGACGGCGCCAACAACGGCAGCAGGGAAATACCGCGCCACAGCGGCTTGCCTGGTATGCAAGTGCGTTGCAGGGCGTAGGCGAAGGCATAGGCCAGCGGCACCACAATCAATGCCACGGTTAGCGACACTTTCAAACTATTGCCCAACAGCCAGCGAAAGTTGGCGCTGCCAAACAGCGTGGCAGCGGCACTCAACCCGCCGCCCTGGCTGGCATCGCCAGCAATGCCGCGCCAGAGCATGGCCAGCAGCGGCAGCAATACGGTCAGCACGAGCAACAGCAGCAACAGCCATTGCCCGCCGCGCACAAACAGGCGGTCGGCCAGGTCTGCTGGCGCGTGGCGGCGTGCGGGTGCGCTGGCGATGGTCACGGCGCGCTCCATCAGGCAAACACCTGCAGGCTGCGCGGTGGCAGGGCTACCCAGATATCCGCACCGTTCAGGCGTGGCATGGCTTCGGGCTCCAATTCAGCCAGCAGCGAATGGCCGGGCAGGGCGTCGAGCTCAAAGCGCAGGCGGCAACGGTTGCCGAGAAAGGTGACTTCGCGCATTTGCGCGCTAAACAGGTTGTCTTCATGCACCGGTGGGTTGACCACCACCGACTCCGGCCGGCAGAACAAGCGGCCGCCTGCCTCACTCGCCAAGCGTGTGGGCAAACGCAGGTGGAGATCGCCGACCTGGGCGTGGCCCTCGGCGCTGCGCTCGAACGGCAGCCAGTTACCCTGGCCAACAAACTCGGCGACAAAGGGCGTGGCCGGGTGGCGGTAAATGTCCTGCGGGCTGGCGTATTGCTCAACCCGACCGCGATTGATCACGGCAATGCGGTCGGCCATCAACATGGCCTCGTCCTGGTTGTGGGTCACCATCAGCGTGGTGATGCCCAAGCGCTTTTGCAGCCCACGCAGTTCGCCGCACAGGTGCTCACGTACCCTGGCGTCCAAGGCCGACATCGGCTCATCCAGCAACAATAACGAGGGTGCCGGCGCCAATGCCCGGGCCAAGGCCACGCGCTGCTGTTGGCCGCCAGAGAGTTGCCCGGGGTACTTCTTTTCGCTGCCGAGCAGGCCCACCAGCTCCAGCATTTCCGCGACGCGGGCGGTAATGGTGGCGCGGCTGTTGCCGTTGAGGCCGTAGCCGATGTTTTGCTCAACGGTCAGGTTGGGAAACAGCGCATACGACTGAAACACGATGCCGTAATCACGCGCCTGCGGTGCCAGTTCGGACACATCCCGCGAACCAATCACAATGCTGCCGCTGTCCTGGCGCTCCAGCCCGGCAATGCAGCGCAGCAACGTGGTTTTGCCACAGCCCGACGGCCCCAGCAGGCAAACCAGCTCGCCAGCGGCAATATCCAGCGACACCCCATCCAACGCTTTAAAGGCACTAAAGCCTTTATGGATGTTGCGCACCTGCATAGTCACGGAGTGGGGCGTAGCCATAACAAAAACCTCGTAGCGCGAATGGGCTAGACGAGGTTCATGCTAGGGCTGGGATGCGAAGGCTTTGTGGCAGAAGGGCAAAAGCTACCGATAGGGGTATTGGTGGTTTTTGTAGTGGGCGGCCAGCGGGTGAGTTATTCCGCTATGGCGGCGCGCTCGCGCCGAGGGGTCACCGCGCGCTGTGGCTGAAAATGCTCGGCGTGGTGGACCGAGGCGCAGGCCACCTCACTGCCGGTGCGCAGGCTATGTTCCAATTCGCCGCGCAGAGCCAACAACCCTTGGCGCTGCACCGCCAAGTTAGCCTCCAGTTGCTCAAGCTCCTGCAAGCGGATGTCGATTTGCTCAAGCGTCAGGGTTTTCGAGCAACTGCCGTCGTGCAAAAACAGCCCTTTGATCGTCTCCAAGGCAAAGCCCAGGCGCTGGGCATTGCGCACCAGCAGCAAGCGTTTGACCGCTGCTTCGCCATAGTGGCGGTAACCATTGCCGTCGCGCGTGGGCGCGGCGATCAACCCTTGTTCTTCGTAATAGCGGATTGCCGAAGCAGGAATGCCCGTGCGCTGTGCCAGCTCGCCTATCTTCATTTTTCCCTTGACCTTCAAGTTGACTTTAATCGGTAGCATAAGCGCAGGCTTGGTCCGGCAGCCAGCCGAGATTGCGCCCTTTACCCCCGTCTAACCCCTGTGGAAGCTGATGATGAGCAAAATTACCGAGCTGCTGAAATGGCGTTACGCAACGAAAAAATACGACCCGTCGAAAACCGTACCGGCGGAAAAAGTGGAGCGCATTCTTGAAGCCGTGCGCCTGACCGCCACCTCCAGCGGCCTACAGCCGTTTGAGTTGTTTGTGATCACCAACGCCGAAATTCGCGAAAAAATCAAAGCCGTCAGCTGGAACCAGGCGCAAGTCACCGACTGCTCGCACCTGCTGGTATTCGCTGCCTGGGACGACATCACCCCCGAGCGCGTCAACATGATGTTCGACCTCACCAACCAAGTGCGCGGCACCGTCAACGAAGGCTGGGAAAACTACCGCAAACAATTGCTGGGTATCGTTGCCCAGCGCGGTAAAGAGGCCAACTATCAAGCGGCAGCGCGGCAAGCGTATATCGGCCTGGGTTCAGCGCTGATCGCCGCCGCCAATGAACAAGTCGATGCCACGCCCATGGAAGGCTTCGACCCCGCGGCAGTGGACGAAATTCTCGGCCTTGGCGCCAAGCACTTGCGCAGCGTGGTGATTCTGCCCCTCGGCCATCGCGCTGCCGAAGGCGACTGGCTGGTGAACCTGGAAAAAGTGCGCCGCCCGCGCGAACAGTTCGTCACCGAAATTCACTAAAAACGGCGCGCCCTCTGCGGGTATGCCTGGTGCGCGCAGCACACCCTACGGGACCGAGGACGCAGTTCAGTAGGGTGTGCTGTGCGCACCAAGCGCTATCCGCGTATGCCCACAGGTGCGCATAGCACACGGCATCAAGCGCAGCCGCTACGTGCCAAGCGTAAAAACGCTGCCGGTAGGCGGGCGTGGCGGCGTTCTTTCAGGCAGTACAAGTACTCGGCAATCAGCGGTGCACCTTCGAGCTCCACCACCTTGAGCTGCGGGTTATCTGGCACCTCATGGCGGGCGATGATGCTGATGCCGATATTGCGCAACACCGCTTCGCGGATGGACTCACGGCTACCGATCTCCAGCAAAGGCCCCAGCGCCACGCCCGCGTCCTGCAACAGCTTTTCGCTGAGCACACGGGTGGTGGAACCGGTTTCGCGCATCAACAAACAATGCCCGGCCAGCGCACTTAGCGGCACGCGGTTATGAATGGCTAACGGATGGCTGCGGTGCACGGCGAGCACCAGCGGGTCGTGGCCGAGCACCAGGCGGGTAAGGCGCGCGTCTTCGAGCAACTGTGAGGAGGCGGCCAAGTCAACGCGATAGTCCTCCAACGCCTCCAGCACTTCCTGGGAATTGCCGATGGTCAGGGTGACTTCACACTGTGGGAATTGCTCACGAAAACCACGCACCAGATCCAACACGTAATAAGGCGCCGTAGCGCCAATGCGCAGCGCCCCCTGCACCTGGCCGCTATTACGCAGAAAGAACTCGATATCGGCCTCTTGCTGCAACAAGGCTTGCACCATCGGCAGCAAGCGCACGCCTTCATCGCTCAAGGTCAACCGACGGCCGCCTCGATAGAACAGCTCAACGCCGTACTGGCCTTCCAAGTTACGAATTTGCGTGGTCACCGTGGGCTGACTCAAGCCGAGCTTTTTCGCCGCCTGGGTGATGCTGCCGAGGCGGGCAACCATATGAAAGGACTTGAGTTCGGCACACAGCATGGGGCAAGCCGTTGGCAATGCGGGTGGCCACAATATGAAAAATACATGACCGCTAGATGACAGCGATTGTTTGCCAGGTGAACAGGATCGCTCGCTATCTGCGTTGGCTGAATTCCCCGCAAACTTTTCCAGTACTGAGCTGTTCCCGATGGCGCGCGCCCTCTAGAATCGCGCCTGCGTCTCCGGTTCTGGAGCGCTCTCCCACACACAAGGAAGCTGAAATGCACAAAGGAAAAATGCTGGCGGTTGCCCTATTGGTACTTGGGCTAAGTGGATGCGCCAGTTTCACCAAGGATGAAGTGGCCCCGGTGACGTTGCCTTCGATGGCCAGTTACAGCAACAAGCCCAACGTCGTGGTCGACTTTGATTTTTACCAAGGCACGCCCAACAGCCCACAGGCCGTGGAAGTGCCGCAAGCGCGCGACATGTTCAAAGCCGAGGTAGAGAAGACCCTCAAAGACTCCGGTCTGTTTGGCCGAGTGTCGATGGACGAGTTCCAGAAACAGCCGGGTGACTACAGCCTGCGGTTGAAGGTTTACAACCACCCGCCAGCCGGTGGTCAGATGGTGATGGCCTTTATCAGCGGCTTAACCTTTACCGTGATCCCTGCACTGGCCACCGACCAATACACCATGAGCCTTGAAGCAATTGACCCCCAAGGCCAACCGTTGGCGACCAATAGCAACCATGACGCGGTCAATACCTGGTTGGGCATCTGGTTTATTCCGATGATGGGCAATACGCCCAAGGAAGCGGTAGGCGACACCTTCACCCGTCAGGTGAACGCGCTGCTGAAACAGATGGTGGAAAGCAACAACCTGAAGTACTCGGCACTGGTTGTGCCAAGTCCCCGCGCCTAATCACGCGGGCATAAAAAGAGCCGCAATTTGAGCGGCTCTTTTTTATTCGATAAAACGCGCCGGTTACTTCAACGCTTTGATAAACAGCGGGTCGCTATAGAGGTTTTTCAGCAACTCGCGCACCAGCGGGTTGTACGCATTGGCGGCGGCCGGAATAGCCACTGCGCCGAAAAAGCTGCTGTTCCACGTACTGCTGGCCTGCTGGGTAGCGTCGTACACCACCTCATTGCCCTTGTGCACCGTAAAGCGTGCGGCCAACTGGCCTTTGCCGGTTGCCATGCCCGAGTTGAGGTTATTGGTGACCAACACCACATCCAGCTTGCGCTCGGCAGTGTCGCTGATCAGCCCCGCCAAACGCAGCTCATCAGTGAGTGCCGCCTGAATATGCTGGGCGATGCTGCCGGTAGGCGACTTGATCGGGTTATTGCGCACCGACAGCGAGTTGAGCCCAGCAGGCGCAGTAACTTGCGGTGCGCTAACAGACTGCAGCGGCAGTTCTTTTTTCAGAATCTGGACGTTGTCGAAATTGGCTTCGTAGCGCGTCATGTTTACGCCACAGCCTTGCAGCAGCAGGGCCAATAAAGGGACGCACAGCAGGGATTTATTCACAGCACTTCCTTGTGTTCTTGCGTAGAGGGGGCGTGATTATCAACAGCTGCAACGGGCGCTGCAATGGCTTATTTCAGCCCACCACGCCCGACGCGTTTGGTCGGGCTACAAGCGCTGTGTTACCACGCCGACCCCAGCGAAATGCGCTCGCGCAACGGCTCTTGCATACCTTGGCCACTGCCGCACATTTCCGTATGCGCCTCATGGTGCACCAAGTAGAACGGCACCGTTAACGGCAAGCCCTGCAACAAATCCCGCGCCTGGGTTACCGAGCGTAAGCGCAGCGTAGTGCCGTCGGCCTCCTTGATCGTTTGTACCTGCTCGCCTACCTGCGCCTGTAACAAATAAATACCGCCCTCCAGCGACAACAACTCCAAGCCCTGGAGGTCACCTGCCTTTGCGTGCTCGTAAATGTCTTGAACGTTCATATGTGCTCGCCTTGTTCAAAGTCTGTACCCACATCTAGCGCGAAGCTGAGAAGCCGCGCCGCCGATACCGGTAACCCAGAAACCGGGGGGCCGCTTTTAACCCTATGCCAAATTGACGGTTTGTATAGTCTTTCGCCGCCCTGATTGGCCGCAACGGCCCAGGCGAGAGCGCTGCGTTTCAGGGTTGTGACTGAGTTGGCCTAATGGCGCTTAGGCGTTGGCCCTATACACCAGGCTCATCGCCTGCCCCGGCACATCGTCCAGCTCACTGAAGCGCTGCATACCGACCTTTTCCAACACCCGTATCGAAGCGGCGTGGGCCGGGCGCACGATGGCAAAAATTTCGGGTTTGCGTAGGTCATCAAAGGCAAACACCAGTGCCGCCGTCGCCAACTCGCTGGCGTAGCCCTTGCCCCAGGCGTGCTCGGCAAAGCGGTAGCCGAGGTTCAGGCGTTCCACATCGCCATACAGACGTGGGGCGATGCCGCCAAAGCCAATAATCTGGTCAGGGTCGCGCAGCGTAGCAATTGCCCACTGGCCATAACCGTAGTGCTGCCAATGACCAAGCCAGAGACCCAACACGCGCTCGGCGTTTTGCCGGTCGCTCATGGGGCCCGCCGGGTTGAATTGGTTGGTAGCGGGGTCGGCATGAATGGCGTGGAATACGTCAAGGTCAGCCAGCGAGGGCGGACGCAACAACAGGCGCGCGGTGGTTTTGAGCATGGGCAGACTCAGGCAGGCGTGGTTGTGGAAAAAATGTCAGCTCAACGCAGCAAACTTCTCGATGGGCGGCTGCTCGCGGTGCTCGGCCTGCCAGATGTCGTAGTTGGCTTGTATCGCCAGCCACAAACGGGCGGTGCTGATCCCCGCGCGCTCCAGGCGTACCGCCAGATCGGGGCTGATCGGCGCGCGACCGTGAAGAATCCGCGACAAGGTTTCACGGGCGAAACCCAGGCGTCTGGCGAATTCGGCGATGCTGATATTCAGCGCTGGAAGCACGTCTTCCAGTAAGGTTTCGCCCGGGTGGGGTGGGTTGAACATGGCCATCTCAGGTGCTCCTGTTCAGTGGTAATCCAGATAATCGACCAGCTCGATATCTGTACTGATAAAGCGAAAAATCAGCCGCCAATTGCCGCTGACACACAGCGACCAGTAGCCCGCCAGCTCGCCAGTGAGCGGGTGCAGCCGCCGGCCAGGAATATCCAGTTCGGCGGGTGTGCCCGCGTCATCCATATGCTGCAACAGGCGCGCGAGTCGTTTCGCATGATCAGCTCGAATGCCGCGGGTTGAGCCAGTCTCGTAAAACTGACGTAATCCTTTGTGCTGGAAGCTAACGATCATGTGAATGGAGTGTGATGCATTGCATCACGGTCTGCAAGGTGGATTTTAGCGATTGAAGCGTCCATTTCTAGTTAGTTCTCCAGAGCCGTCACCGTTCGCGGTCCTGCGGGGTAGGGGTGACAGCTGTACGCGGGTTGACCGACCGGGCCGCTTAGGAACAGCAAACCCGAAGATGTCCCACGCACAGCCGCCATAGGTGTAAACGCTTGGCAAAACACCTCTGCGTTACACGCTTGCTGCATGTGTGAGGCAGGCATTCAGAACGGTCAATTCCTGCCGCTGTTTCACCGCGACGGGCCACTATAGGCAGGGGGTTTTAGGCCGTCTGGAGGACGCAGAGCAGGGCGGCGTAGGAGCCGGCGAGGGTTAATTTCGGATGTGTGCACCCTCATAACCGTGTTTCGGCCTTGGTGCGCGTAGCCACACCCTACAAGAGCAAAACGCTCTACGTTAGCTACGCAAAAACGCCAATAAGGCACTTGGCGCCAAGCCGGTCCAGCGTTTAAAGGAGCGGCGGAAGTTGGTGGCGTCGTGAAAGCGCAAATGGCTGGCCACTTCGTCGTTGCTGTAGCCCTTGAGTTGGTAGAGGTACAGCGCCACGAGCATGCGGATGTGGTCGTGTTGTTCCTGGTAGCTGGTGCCGTGTTTGTGCAGTTTGCGTTTGAGCGTGGCCGGGCTCATGGCAAAGGCGGCAGCGGCGTGTTCGAGGTTGGGGGCTTGGCGTACGTGGCGAAAGAGCCAGCGTTGCAGGGTGTCGAGCAAGCTCGCTTCGGCGCCGAGGTCGTGCAGTTGTTGGCGCGCCTGTTGGCAGGCGACCTGGGCGGTGCTTTGTACGGTTTGCGGCCAGGGTTTTGTCAGGTATTCACGCGGCAGGCGCAGCAAGTTGTAGGGGCGGTTGAAGTGCAGATCTTCGCCGAGGTTGACCCAGTATTGTTCGATGTAGCGCGGCGGCGCCTGGCGAAAATGGCATTGCCACGGCAGGTGTTCACCGCCCAGGCGTCGGCTCATGGCGACCACCGCGGTCATGCTGGCTTCAAGCAAAAACCCTTGCTGCGCACCGGCACCACAGCTGTCGAGAAAATAGAGGTAGGCGTGTTGCTCGTCGAGCAGCAGCCGTGGGCTTAGCAGCGGCGAGAGCAGAGCGCGCAGTTCGCCCAGCAGTTCCAGCGCCTGTTGCAGGTTGTTGGCCAAGGCCAGGGCCTGGCTGGCGGCGCCGTGATGGCCGGGCAGCAGGCGTTGGCCGAAAAGAAAGCTGGAGTCGTCGGCGCCGAGCAGGCGTTGGGCATTGTCGATCAAGGTCAGAAATTGGCTGGGGCTGATCAGCGTATCGGCCTTGGGCACGTCTTCAACAAACAAGCCGGTGCCGCGCAGCAGGCGATGGCTGTCGATACCGCGCGACAGGCACAGCTCAATCAGCGTGGCGGGCTGCTGGTGCGCGGCGATGATGCGGCTATCGCATTCGTACCAGGGGCAGGGCAGCGTCATGGCCGGCTCAGGCGCTCAGGGCCAACGGACGCTTGGCTTTGGCCAGCGCCAGGTTAAGGCGTTGCAGCAGGCTTTCTGGGGTTTCCTGCAGAGCCATAACGCTGGCGACGCTGACGCTGAGCTGCAGGCGTTCGCCATGTTGCCGGGTTTTGTGCGCCAGGCTTTGCACGGCCGCGCGCAGCTCGCCGGCCAACTGGCTGGCGAGGGTTTCGCCGGTGTTGGTTAGCAGCACCACAAACCGGTCGCCGGCCAGGCGGCAGAGCAGGTCTTGCTGGCGCAGGTTCAGCAGCAGCAATTGGGTGGTGGCCTGCAACACGCGGTCGCCTTCGTCATGGCCGTAGCGCTGGTTGATGCCGTCGAAATGGTTGATATCCACCACCACCAGCGACAACGGCTGCTGGTCGCGCGCGCTCTGTTGCAGGCTCAGGTGCAGTTGCTTGCGCAGGTAATCGGCGCCGCCCAGGGGCGTGAGTTTGTCGAACAGGCGGTGCTCGCGAAACAGCCGCTCGCGCTTTTCCATCTGCTGGGAAATGGCCAGCTGTTCGTGATGCCAGTGGTACATGCCATAGGTGAGAAACAGTAGGCCGACCGGCATCGGTGCCGACTCCAGCCAGTGGTCCCAGGTGATGCTGTCGGGCAGGCGGATAAATTCGTCGAGCAGGTCTATCCACCAGGAAAAGAACACACAGCTCAGGCCGATGGCCAGCAGGTTGGTCACGCGCCCGGCCGGGCGGCTTTTTAAGATCAAGCCGAGCCAAACCAACGACAACAGCGTGGAACCGCCTTCGCCAACGATATCCAGCCATACCCATTCGGCGAAGGCTTTCAGGTCACCTGCGGCGAGGTGCAGGAGCAAGCCGAGGTTGGCGGCGAGAAACAGTGCGGTGAGTTTTAAGCGATGGTGATGGAGAAGGTTGGACATACCAATTCCTGCTGCAAGTGACGGACGTAGGGTGTGCCGTGCGCACCAGGCGATATTGAGTAAACGCCATGGTGCGCACAGCACACCCTACAAAATCCGTATGTAGGTTGGGTTGAGCCACGGGCGAAGCCCAAACGGCAGCCAACGTTTCAAGGCGCCCAGCTCACCAGAGCTTTGTGACACTCCTGTTGCAGTGGGGGAGGTCAATTGGGCTCAGGCAAGCGTGCGGTTTTTTTTACTTGGCGTTAAACGCGGCCGTTGCATGCGGGCTGCGCCGTTTTATCGGCGGGTCATTTCAGCCCATTCCCTGCGCTAAATCCCGGCAAACCCCCGGTTTTACTGGCTCGGCTGCTGTGGCTGTCACAGAAGCGTCATGCCCGCTGCCTAGCGTGTCGCTCCACTTGCCGGGTCAACGCCTGGCCTTTGCGACCACATGGGGAGTTACCGATGACGTTGAATTTCCGCAGTCCGGCCCGCCGTGCCGGGCACGCTCTCAGCGCCCTGACCTTGGCCATTGCCGCCAGCGCAGTATTGGCCGCCGAGCCTGCGCCGGAGGTGCTGGCCGACGATGACACCGAGCACGTCAATGTGGTCGGCCAAGCCGTGAGCATGGACAAAGCGCTGAAAGAACAACGCAAGGCCGACACGGTAAAAAGCGTGGTCAGCGCCGACGGTGTAGCCCAGCTACCGGATGAGAACGTGGCCGAAGCCGCGCAGCGTTTGCCCGGTGTCAGCGTGGAGCGTGACCAGGGCGAAGGCCGTTTTGTCAGCGTGCGTGGCCTGGGGCCGGACCTGAACAGCGTGAGCATCAACGGCACCCTCATCCCCTCGCCCAACAGCGGTACCCGCGCCGTGGCGCTCGACGTGTTGCCCTCAGAATTGGTGCAGTCGCTGAGCGTGGTCAAAACCCTCACGCCGGACATGGACGCCAACTCCCTAGGCGGCACCATCGAAGTACAAAGCCTGTCGGCGTTCGACCATAAAGGCCTGTTCTATACCGGTAGTGTGGAAGGCAGCCACGACGACAACAGCGGGCAGAACAGCCCGAAAATCTCCGGCGCCGCCAGCAACCGTTTTGGCCTGGGCGATGGCACCGATAACTTTGGTGTCGCAGCAGCGCTGAGCTGGGGCGAGCGCGATTTCGGTTCGGATAACGTCGAAACCGGCGGTGCCTGGGATTTCACTGACGGCGCCAAGCTGGAGCAGCTTGAGCAGCGTGATTATGCAATCACCCGTGAGCGCACCGGCCTGGGTTTGAACTTTGATTACGCCGCCGACGACTACAACAGCTACTACCTGCGCACCCTCTACAGCCGCTACAAAGACAGCGAAACCCGCAACGCCGCGGGCGTTGAATTTGCCGATGCCCAAGCCGCCGGCGAGAGCGGCGATAGCGAAGGCTATCGCGAGCTGAAGAGCCGCGAAGAAACGCAGAAAATCCAGAGCTATGTGCTTGGCAGCGAACACCTGCGCGGTGACTGGACCATCAATGCCCAGGCCGGCTGGAGTGAGTCCAGCGAAGACAGCCCAGGCCATATCGCCTCGGCCACCTTTGAAGGCCTGAATGATTTCAGCGACAGCGGCTTTAGCAGCACCACCAAGCCGCGCCTGAACATTGGCAGCGACTTCTATAACCCGGCCAACTTCGAACTCGACAGTGTGGAGTGGGAAGAACAAAACACCACCGACACCGAGAAAAACATCAAGCTCGACTTCGCCCGTGACTACGACCTGGCCGGTAACAGCGCCCAGGTGAAATTCGGCGGCAAGCTCAGCCGCCGCGACAAAGATAACGACACCAACGCCTGGGTCTACGAAGACTTCGACAACTTCGGCATCACCGATGACGAGCTGTCGCTCACCCAATACACCAAGGGCCGCGTGCATTACAGCCTGGACAACTTCGGCCCCGGCATCAGTGCCAGCTCAATCAAAAACCTGCTCAGCCGCCTGGACCGCAGCGAGTTCTATGACGAGGAACAATCGCGGGTGAATGACTTCACCATGAGTGAAGACATCAACGCCGCCTACCTGATGAATACCGTCGACGTCGACGACTGGCGCTTTATCGTCGGCTTGCGCTACGAGGGCACCGAGTTCAAGGCCAAGGGCACCGGTATTGAAGATGGCGATTTTGTCGCCAGCACTGCCGACAACAAATACGACCATTGGCTGCCCGGCCTGCATGTGCGCTACCAGTTGGATAAGCAAACCCAGATTCGTGCGGCGTGGACCAACACCGTGGTGCGCCCAGGCTTCGAGCAACTGGCGCCGGGTTTTGTGATTGACGGTGACGAAGCCGAGTTTGGCAACCCTGATTTGGATGCGCTGGAGTCGAGCAACTTCGATTTGGGCATTGAGCACTACTTGAATAAAGACGGCGTGGTCTCGGCCTTTGTGTTCTACAAAGACATCGAAAACTTCGTCTACAACACTGACCTGGCCGGCACCGGCCGTTGGGCGGCGTTTGATGAAGCCAACACCTTTGCCAACGGCGACAGCGCCGATTTGTACGGCATCGAACTGGCTTGGCAACAGAAATTCACCAGCCTGCCGGCGCCGTGGAACGGTGTGCTGATGGGTGCCAACGCCACCTTTAGCCGCTCCGATGCGCAGATAGCCGGGCAGGGGCAGAAACGCGATATCGACTTGCCGTTCCAGTCCGACACGGTGGGTAACGTGATGCTCGGTTGGGAAAACGACAAGCTCAGCCTGCGCCTGTCGGCCAACTACAAATCCGACTACCTCTACGAGGTGGCGTCGGTAAACGACAAGGCCCACGACCTGCACGTCGATGACCAAACCTTTGTCGACTTCACCGCGCGTTATTTCCTCACCAAAGACCTGCAGCTGTCGTTCGAGGCGCAGAACCTCACCGACGAATCGTACTACGTGTACACCGGCAGCGGTGCCTACAACGGCCAGTACGAAGAATACGGCCCGACCTACAAGCTCGGCCTGACCTTCACCCATTTTTAATGCCGCCGGCGCCCTCCACCGGGGGCGCCGCTGCGTGTGCGTTTTGTACAAGGACACCGTTTGATGAAGCCGTTGTTTACCCATTCTGTGCTGCTGACCGCCTTGCTGCTGGGCGGCTGCGATATGTTGCCCAAAACCGCTGAGGCCACGCCCAGCGTACGCCTGTCGCCGTGGAGCGCTTCGGCGAAAGTGAAGGCCGAAGATGTGCGTTTTCTGCCTGCCGAATTAAAAGACGCCAGCGACCTGCGCCTGGCCGCCAGCGAGCGCAATGGCCTGCTGTTGTTAACTGCCGAGGGCCGCGAGTTGGCCCGTTTGCCGGGCAATTACAGTGGCTTGGACAGCCGTGTGCTGGGCAAGAATGCGCTGGTAGCCAGCGTCGATGGCACCACCGGGCAAGCGGCGCTGGTGCTGCTGGATGTGCAAAACAAGCAGTGGGCCAAACCGCTGCTGTTGCCCAGCCGTGACTACGCCATCTCCGGCCTGTGCCTGTACCGTGACGAAGCCGCCAACCTGCACCTGTTTGTCCTCGGCGAAGACGGCCAGGGCGAGCAATGGCTGGTTGGCAGCGGCGCGCAGTTGAATAAACAGCCGCTGCGTTTGCGCGGCGTTCCGACGCCGCCGGGCGCCGAGTATTGCCACGCCGACGATAACGCCCAGCGCTTGTATGTGAACGAAGGCGGTGTGGGGGTGTGGGCCTTTGCTGCCGAGCCGGAAGCGGATTCGGCCCGTGTGCCCGTCGACCTGCGCGCGCCGTTTGGCAGCCTGGCCGGCAACCCGCAAGCAATGGTCAGCTTGCCGGGTGGCTTGCTGGCACTGGACAGCGACAACGCCACGCTGCACCTCTATCAGCAGCAAGGTGAGCAGTGGCAAAGCATCGCCAGCCTAGCGCTGGACGGTATGCAAGAGCCCGAGCGTTTGGACGCCCGCGTCACCGCCACTGGCGTGGAAGTGCTGATTGAAGACGGCGAGCAAAAGCGTATCTACGCAGGCAGCCTGAACTGGAAACCCACCCCGCAAGCGCTGCCGCCAGTTTTGCCCAATGTGCCAGCACTGCGGCAAACCGAACCAGTCGGCCGCCAAGGCGATGCCGCCGATGACCCGGCCATTTGGCTGCACCCGAGCAAGCCCGAACTGTCGCGGGTGCTGGGCACCAACAAGAAACAAGGCCTGCTGGCCTATGACCTCGACGGCCGCCTGTTGCAAGAGTTGCCAGTAGGGCGCTTGAACAATGTCGATGTGCGCGCCGGCTTTACCTTGGCGGGCAAACCGATTGATCTGGCGGTGGCCAGTAACCGTGACCGTAACAGCATCAGCCTGTTTGCCATCGACCGTGCCACGGGCGAGCTGCGCGAGGCCGGCGAGGTGCGCACGCCGTTGGCGGAAATCTACGGCATCTGCCTGTTTCAGCCGGCCAGCGGCGAGCTGTATGCCTTTGCCAACGGCAAGGACGGCACCTTTCTGCAGTACCGCTTAAGCGATGTGCAGGGGCAGATTCAGGGCCAGCAAGTGCGCCGCTTCAAGGTCGATAGCCAGCCCGAAGGCTGCGTCGCCGATGACCGTCAGCAGCGGCTGTTTATTGGTGAGGAAGATGTCGGCGTGTGGGCGTTGGATGCGCGCCCGGATGCCTCCGATGCGCTGACCTCGGTGCTGAAAGTCGGCGACGTACTAAAGGCCGACGTGGAAGGCATGGGCCTGTATCACGGCGCTGCTGGCGATTACCTGGTGGTGTCCAGCCAGGGCAATGACAGCTATGTGCTGCTCGATGCGCAGCCGCCGTTTGCCGTGCACGGCGCCTTTCGCGTCGGTTTAAACGGGGCGTTGGGCATTGACGGCGCCTCGGAAACCGACGGCCTGGAAGTAACCGGCGCCAACCTCGGCGGCCCGTGGAGCAAAGGCCTGCTGGTGGTGCAAGACGGCCGCAAACGCATGCCCGAAACCACACAGAACTTCAAATTGGTGCCCTGGGCCGATGTGGCCAACGCGTTGCGCTTGCCGTGAAGGCTGTCATCAGTTGGTAACAGGCAAGTAATCGAATAGCCGTACAAAAGCCCCGTTACGGCGGGGCCATGGAGAGGAAAACACTATGCACAGCACCCTCGAACAAATGAGCGTGTGGAGCCTGATCAACGACGCGTCGCTACTGGTAAAAGGCGTGATGCTGATTTTGCTGCTGGCCTCCCTGGTGAGCTGGTACCTGATTGTGCAGCGCAGCCTGTTGCTAGGCCGCATCGAGCGGTTGCTCAAGCACTTCCAGCTGCGCTTTCGCACCAGCAACGACCTCGCCCAGCTGTACCGCGAAGGCGGCGAGCAATTGGATGACGAGGCCTGTTTGCAGCGCATTTTTCACGAAGGCTTTAGCGAGTACAGCCACCTGCGCCGCGAGCCGGGCATCACCCCGGAAGCGGTGGTGGACGGCGTAGAGCGGCGGTTGCTGGTGAGCATCAGCGAGGAACAGGAGCGCCTTGAAAAGGGCTTGGCCTTTCTCGCCACCGTCGGTTCGGTGAGCCCCTATATCGGCTTGTTTGGCACGGTGTGGGGCATCATGAACTCCTTTATCGGCCTGTCCCAAGTGCAGCAAGCCACCCTTGGCACCGTGGCGCCGGGCATTGCTGAGGCGTTGATTGCCACGGCCATCGGCTTGTTCGCTGCCATCCCCGCTGTGATCGCCTACAACCGCTTTGCCGCGCGGGTGGAAACCCTCAGCACGCGCTTCTACAGCTTTGGCAATGAGCTACAAGGCCGCCTGCACCGCGCCCTGCAAGCCACCACGCGCCTCGCGCAAGCGGCCTGAGGACAAACGCCATGCGCAAGCCAGTTCGCAAGCACGGACCCAAGGCCGAAATGAATGTGGTGCCCTATATCGACGTGATGCTGGTGCTGCTGGTGATCTTTATGGTCACCGCGCCGATGCTCACCCAAGGGGTAAAAATCGAACTGCCAAAAGTCGCCGCCGAGGCGTTGGCCAGCAATAGCCAGCAGCAGATTCTCACCCTCTCGGTAAAAGCCGACGGCGGCTACTACTGGAATGTGGGCGCCGAACTCGACAGCCATGAGCAAGAAGACAGCGCGGTTGGCCTGGATGAAATGACCGCCAAAGTGGGGGCGATTATTGCCGCCCGTGGCGACACCCAGGTGTATATCCGCGCCGACCACAACACGGATTACGCCACGGTGGTGGCCGGCATGGCGGCGCTGCAAAAAGGCGGCGTGCGCAACCTCGGCTTAATCACCGAGGCGCCGCAATGAGTGCGGCGGTCATGCCGGCTACGCAGCCCATGCCCAGCCTGCAATGGCCCAACCGCGCCTGGTCGCGACATGCCTTGGCGGTGAGTATTGCCGTGGGCTTGCATGCCGTGGCGGTGGTGTTGTTGGTCAGCCATTGGCAGCCCAGCCCGCCGCCTGAGCCGAAAATTCAGGCGCTGACTACCCAGTTGATCACCCTGGCGCCACCACAAGCGCCGGCACCTGAGCCGGTCGTAGCTGCGCCCGTTGCTGCGCCTGCCGAAGTGGTGAGCGCGCCGCCAGCGCCAGAGCTGCCTAAGCCGGTGGACGCTAAGCCGGTGGAAAGCAAACCGCAGGTTAAGCCCAAGCCGGTGGTTGACCACGCCGCGTTGGCCCGCAAACGGGTGCAAGAGCAAGAACAACAAGCGGCTGAGCGTGCCCAGCAGCAGGCCCAGCAGCAACACGCCCAGCAACAACAAGTCGAGCAGCAACGCCAGCAGCAAGCCGCAGCGGCTGCCCAGGCCGAGGCCAAAGCCCGCGCAGCGGCGGATGCCTTGGCAGCGGAAAGTCGGCCCTATTTACCGGTTAGCAAGGAAGCCCCGGAGTACCCGGACAAAGCGCTGGAAAAGGGCATCGAAGGCGATTGCACCGTGACCTACACCGTTACCCCGCAGGGCCGGGTGGAAAACCCGCAAGTGCTTGGCCAATGCCATCCGTTACTGGTGCGCCCGTCGCTGGCTGCCGCGCGAACCTTTCGTTACCAGCCACGCATCGTTGATGGCCAGGCCATCAGCGTGGCCAATGTGAAAAACACCTTCCACTACCGAATCGAATAAGCCCGCCACAGCGGACTGCGTTTTTTCTTTTGCGAGCATTGCCATGAGCCACGATCACCAGCAGTTTCACGACCAACTGGAAAGCCACGACGACATCGCCATCAACCCCAGCGCCAACCCGTCGCTGGCCGAGCTGTTTAGCCCCAGCCGGCGCAATGTGTTGAAGGGCGGCTTGAGCGTGGCAATTCTCGGTTTTTTTGGCGGCATCAGCGCTTGCAGCAAAGCGGCGGCCAGCCCGTTGTTGAACTTTAAGGGCGTGCCGGTGCAGCTCGATCCGCAGTTCGACCGCGTTCTGGTTGCCGAGGGTTATCGCGCGGTGCCGTTTTTCTCCTGGGGCGACCCTGTTGAGGCAGGCGCACCGGCGTGGAACCCCGACGCCAGTGACGATTGGCAAGCGCAGCTGAAACAGGCTGGGGATAACCATGACGGCATGGACTTTTTTGCCTTCGAGGGCGAAACCGACCGTGGCCTATTGGTGATGAACCACGAATACATCAACCCGCACCTGCACCCGTCCAGCACCATCGACCAAAGCAAACCGCGCTCGCTGGCTGAAGTGCGCAAGGAGCAGGCGGCCCATGGTGCATCGGTGATCGAGGTGAAAAAGGGCGCCGATGGCCAATGGCAGCGGGTAATGAATTCGGCCTATAACCGCCGCATCAGCATGCTTACGCCCATGCGTTTGGCCGGGCCTTTGGCTGGGCATGCGCTGATGCAAACCGTCAGCGACCCCAAGGGCCTGGAAGTGCTCGGTACGCTGAATAACTGCGCCACCGGGGTCACGCCCTGGGGCACCTTTTTGACCTGCGAAGAAAACTGGCCGAACTACTTTATCAACCGCGACCAGGCAGATTTTGCCAAACGCTTTGCCCACAAGCGCTATGGCCTGGCCAGCAGCGGCACCAGTAAAAACTACGCCTGGGAAAGCGCCGACCCGCGCTTCGATGCCACCCCCGATGCCAGCCAGCCGCACAACGGTTATGTGAATGAACCCAACCGCTTTGGCTGGGTGGTGGAAATCGACCCCTTCGACCCGAAAGCGCAGCCGATCAAACGCACTGCCTTCGGCCGCTTTAGCCGTGAGTGCGCGGCCTTGAGCTTGGGTGATGACGGCAAGATGGCCTTCTACTCCGGCGACGATGCCAAGGGCGAATACATCTACAAGTTTGTGCCCGACGGCAAACACGATGCGGCCAACCCCAAAGCCAGCCGTGACCTACTCGACAGCGGCACCCTCTATGCCGCCAAGCTCAACGCCGACGGCAGCGGCCAATGGATGGCGCTGGTGCATGGGCAGAATGGCTTGAACGCCGAGAATGGTTTTGCCAGCCAGGCGGAAGTGTTGGTTAACGCCCGCGCCGCTGCCGATAAAGCCGGTGCTACACCGATGGACCGCCCGGAATGGGCCGCTGTGCACCCGCGTACCCGCGAGGTCTATGTCACCCTGACCAACAACGATGGGCGCGGCACTAAGCAGGCGCTGGACAAGGCCAACCCGCGGGAAAAGAACCTGCACGGGCATATCTTGCGTTTCAACGAGCAAGGCGCTAATCCCACTGCCACGGCCTTTACCTGGGAGCTGTTTTTGCTTGCCGGGGAAGCGCAGGGCACCAAAGGTAAAGACGGCAAAGCGGTGCCTGCCCACCTCACCGGCACCATCAACGGCGACGTGCTGTCGTCGCCGGACGGCCTGGCGTTTGATGCAAGCGGGCGCCTGTGGATTCAGACCGACTACGATGATGTTGACCCAGCGATGCAGAACATGGGCTGCAACCAACTGCTGTGTGCCGACCCAGCTAGCCGTGAGGTGCGACGGTTTCTTGTGGGCCCGCGTGGTTGCGAGATTACCGGCCTGGCCTGGAGCCCCGACGGCAAGGCGATGTGGGCGAATATCCAACACCCAGGCATCAGCTTTCCCGCCAGCGACGGCAAAACCCGCCCACGTTCCACTACCTTGCTGATCACCAAGCTCGATGGCGGGGTGATTGGCGCGTAGTAGCGCCCCCATAGCAGAAAACGTTTAGGCGAAAACGCCTCGGGGAAAACGTCTAGGAGAAAAACAGCGTGGCGTTGGTATGCCGGGTCACGCTGCCGGAGAGCTCTTCTCCGGCAAAGCGCACGATTACGTAACTGGCGCCGAGGGGGAATTTGCTGTCATTGGCGGCGGCGGCCGAATACAGGCCGATCTTCTCCTCGCGAATTACCGCTCGGGACGACCATTCGATCGAACCTTCGGCAAAACACAGAATGATCTCGGCTGGCCCGTCATGCAGGATGCGGCGTGGCATCGGCTGCACAGGCCTCAAGCAGGAATTGCGGCAGCGGGTTGTCGCTTTTTCGCGTCGTCACGCATGATCGGCACGTCTTTCGGCGCGGCGATGCCAATGCGCACTTGGTTGCCATTGACCTCGACCACAGTGACCGAGATGTCGTTACCAATCTGCAGAGTTTCGCCAACGCGGCGGGTAAGTATCAGCATGAGCCTGCTCCAGTAGGTCACAGTGCAGAGGGCCGGTAATGGCACCTCGATTCAGAGCTATGACCCAAGAAATTACTCAGAGGTTCAGGGGTTTTTACCGGCGGAATTATCAGGCTGGCGGCGCTGAAAACTTGCCCCCTCTGTTTTGTAACTCGCCCCTGCGGCGTTATTCTCGCGGGCCACGCCATGCAGGGAGCACCGCTTGATGAATACCGTCCGCTGGAACCGCCCAGGTCTTTTCGCCTTTGCACTGCTGTGCGCGTTAAGCCCCCGCGCCTTTGCCTCGTGCACCATCGCCACGCCAGCCGAGTGGAGTGCCGGTTCGGCGCGTTGGGATGGCGAGTGCACAGGCAATACCGCCAATGGCCTGGGGGTGCTTAAAGAGCAGCAAGGCTCGGCGGTGAAGCGTTTGTTTTTTGGCCGTGTAGAAAACGGTGAACTGGCCGAAGGCGTGATCGAGGTGCCTGAGCAGGGCTTTGTTGCCGGGCGTTTTGAGCATGGCCGGGTGCTCGCCAGCGACGAGCGCCAAACGCTCATCGCCGCCTTCGAAGTAGCGGCGCAAGCCGCAGCGGCAGCGGCTGAACGTTTCGCGCAGGCCGGCAACAGCGCCTCAGCAACGTTCTACCGCAGCAAAGAGCAGGCGTTGCGCGAACAGTTGGATTGACCCGCGTAGCGTGTGCGCTATCAGCGTACCTGGGCCCCCGCCTGCGCGGGGACGGCGCCGATGCTGGAAGCACTCACCTGCACAGCACCCCCAGCACCCTTCGGCTAAACCCCTAAGGCGGCGATTTTTTCCAAGGTCTTGGCGTATTCCGCATCCAGATCCGCTGCGCTAATCAAGTCGGCGGCCAGGCTGGCCTTGCGGGTGACCAACATAAGGTCAGGGAATTTATGTTCGAAGCGGTTCAGCGTTTCACGCATGGCGTTGGCGCTGGGGAACGGCCCGTATTTGCCAAAGGGCGCGCGCTGCACATGCACCTCGTCAAGGATGAAGTAGTGGACGAAGCCACTCTTGCGCTTCCACACCGACGCCGGGCGGCGTTGCTCGCCTTGTTGGGATTGCAGGCAATCGATCAGCGAGTCCACTACCGCTTTGGCCGATTGCAGGGTGTGGTGGGTTAGCCAGGCGGCGTTGTCTTGCAACGGTTGCTCACCCATGGCCGCATCGACTATGCCGTCTTCCAGGGTGCTGAGCAGGCACGACACGCTGGTGAGTGCATCAAGCATGGGGATGTCGGGGGTGACGCTAAACAGCGCGGTGTTCTTCTCGGCAACGCCGGTGGCGTGAAAGCGGTGGCCGACTGTGGTGGTGAGGGTTTCCGTATCCATGGTGCTGTCCTTGTTAAGCGCGAAAATGCGCCCAGCCAAGGTGGCCAACTACGCGGCGGAAAAAAATAGGATGGCGAGCACGGCTGCGTAGGACCGGCTAGCGAAAAGGCGCAGAACGCTACCACGTCACGCCCACACCGAGCAGGTAGTGGTGATCGGGGTAAGTTTGCCGCTCAAAGCTGTTTTGCTGGAATTCATACAGTAACGACAGGCGTGCCCAGTCGTTCAGGCGGTAGCTCAGGCCATATTCGCTGCTGAACAAGTAGTCGATTTCTTCGATCTGCGGCACTTGCAGCGTGCCTTTACTGGTGGCCTCCAGGCGCGTGCCCCAGAGCTTGCGCTTAAAGTCCCAGACCAAACCCAGGCTATTGAAACTTTCGCTAAAGCCCTTGGCCGCCAGTTGCACGCGGGTAGGGCGCAGCATCAGTTCCAAGCGGCCGAGTTCGTCGTCCCAGAATCGGTAGCCAGGGCCGGTACCGACATAACGCTCACGCTGTTGGAAGCCCAGGTTGTTTTGGCTTTGGCCCAGTACGCTGCGCACAAACCAGTGTGGGGAGTAGAAGTAGTCGAGGTTGTATTCAAGCTTCCAGGTGTCTTCGGTGCGCTGGCCGTCTTTGGCTTTGCGCTTGGTTTCGCCGTTGGCTACATGCCGCCAGCGGTTGTGTTCCACCCGTGTTTCGCCTTTGAGTTGCCATTCCTGGGTGCTGTTATCGTCCCGGCGCAGGTCCAGTTTGGCGTCCAGCTTGCCTTCCCATTTGAAATCGCCCAGCAGCTTGTTTGGCGCTACCAGGCGGTTGATGCTGGCGACGGGCACGGTGTCGCTGGGGGTGTCGCCCACTTGCACAAGGCCTTCGCCGGCCGCGCGCAGGCGTTGTTTTAACGTGCTGTCCAGGCCGTCGCGGCGTACCAATAAGGGCTTATCCGCGGCCAAGGTGGTCACGCCTTGCCAGTCAATCACTACCCGGCCGGCCAGTTTGGTGTTGAACACCAGCTTGCCACCATCCAGCAGCACGATGTCGCCGCTTAAGCGGTCACCATTGCTGAGCCACACGGTGTCGGCCAGAACGGGCAGGGGCAGGGCGTAGCAGAGCAGTAGTAGAAGACGCAGCGGCATGGCAGGGCAGTCCAGGAGAGGACCGCGAGCATGCCCAAGATATAATCGGCCGGAATGTAGGACCGACCTTATAAAGCTGTGTGCAGCGGGTTTTTTAGCCGCCACTCACAGTAGGGGTTTAGCCGCTGACAGCCTGATTGCGGCCCTGGCTCTTGGCCTGATAAAGCGCGGCATCGGCGCGTTGCAGCAGGGCCTGTGGCGTTTGTTCTGCGCTCGGCAGCACGCTGACTACACCCAGGCTGACGCTGACCTGGCCGAGCGGTGAGTAGGCATGGGGCAGGGCGAGTGCGGCAATGGCTTGCAGCACTTTACGCGCCATGGCCTGGGCTCCGGCGGCGTCGGTCATCGGCGCTAAAAACACAAACTCTTCGCCGCCATAGCGCGCCACCAAATCACTGGAACGGCTTACCGTCGCCGCCAAGGCTTGGGCGATCTGGCGCAGGCAGGCGTCGCCGGCCGGGTGGCCGTAGTTGTCGTTGTAGGGTTTAAACCAGTCGACGTCGATAATCGCCAAGGCCAGCGGTGCGCCAATACGCTGTGCACGGGCCCATTCCTGCACCAAGAGTTCATCGAAGCGCCGGCGGTTGGCGATGCCGGTGAGCGCGTCAGTAAGGCTCAGGGTTTCCAGCTTAGTGTTGAGCACTTGCAGTTCTCGAGTGCGCTCGGCCACACGCTGTTCCAGTTCGCGCTCGGAGCTTTGCAGGGTGTGCACCAGTTGCTGCTGGGTGTGTAACAACTGCTCGCGTACCCGGGCTTTTTCGCGGCGCATCATGTTGTAACGGTCGGCCAGGGCGAAGGCCAGCAAGAGCATTTCCAGGGCCGAGCCCAGTTGCAAACCGTCCACGGTAAACAGGTTGGTGGGCATGACACCCATGGCCCGTAGCGTGGTCATGGCGCCGCCAAACATCAGCAAGGCAAAGGCACCCAGAAAGAAATAGGCGCTGCGCTGGCGTTTGAGCGCGGCCGCTATACCAACACCAATCGCCAAAATGGCCGTGGCCAGGTTGAGCAAAATCGCCGCCTTGGAAAACAGCGGTAGGGCGATGGCATACGCCACCGGAGTGAGCAGGTACACCACCACCATCGCCAGCACCACGCGGTCGGTGCGCGGTAGCAACTGCTGGGTGCCAAGCATGCGCCGCATAAACAACAACATGGCGGCCAGCGCCAGTGAGTTGCCGGCGTAATAAAAGGTGTTGGAATTAAGCGGCACGCCGGCCAGCAAGACGTCAGGCGCCAGGCCGTTTTTAATTGCCAGGGTGGCAAAGGTGCAGGTGGCGAAAACCACGTACAGCAGGTAGATGCGGTCGCGCAGCGACACCAGCAGCATCAGGTTGAACAGGATCATCGCCGTGGCAATGCCGAAGTACCACGCCTGACCGAAATAGTCGTCGCGCTCATGGGCATGAAATGCCTCGGGTGCCCACAGCTGCAGCGGTATCGATAAACCGACGCTGGATTCCATACGCAGGTAAATCACCTGCTCACTCCCCGCCGGCAAGGTGATGGGGAAAATAAAATTGCGGTTGGCGTAGGCCTTGGTGCTCGCCGGCAGGTCGCAGCCGGTAACGATTGCCTGGTAGTTGCCTTGGGCGTTGGGCACATACGCCTGGATAGAGGAAATACGCGGGTTCTCCACCGCAAGCATGCGCTGCACGGCGCTGGCGCTGCTGTTACGCAGCGGCAGGCGCAACCAGTAGGCCGAGCGGGTAAAACCCAGGCCCAGGGCGCTGGTGGCGGGGAGGTCGGTTTTAAACCGCGCCGCCAGTTCAGGGCGCTGCACATCGGCCAGGGTCAGACTGCGCTCGGGGTCTTCGAGCAGGCCGACAAATGCCGTGAGCGAAACCGGCTGGTCCTGCAAACCGGCTGCATCCAGCGGCGCGGCGGCCCACGTTGGCCATGCCAGCAGACTGAGGACTAACAACAGGCTTGCGATCAAGGGCTGACTAACGCGCGAAACAGGCATTCGACTAAACCACGGGCGGATGAGCTGCGGCAGTCTACAAGAGCGCTGCCGATCTCGGCAAAAGCCGACGCGCCCGCGCTCGGCAGCCCTTGCGCTAGGGCCGTTGCCTGGCTAATCTCGCACAAACACGCAAATACGGGCATAACCATGCAAGCTCAGCACGCCGTTACCGACCTGCCGCAAGTGCGGCGCCAGAAGATTCTGTTAATGCTTGAGCGCGACGGCCGTGTGCTGGCCTCGGAGCTGAGTGCACACTTTGAGGTATCCGAAGACACCATCCGCCGCGACCTGGCTGAGCTCGACAGCGCCGGCCTGGTGCAACGCGTGCATGGCGGCGCGCTGCCAAAACCGAAAGACTCCGGCAAAGACTACTTCGCCCGCCTGAGCGAAACCGACGAGATGAAACGCCAACTCGCCCAGCTTGCCGCGCTACAGGTAAAGGATGGCCAGGTGGTGATATTCGACTCCGGCACCACACCGCTGCATATCGCCCGGTGCCTGCCGTTGGATATCCACCTTACCGCTATTACCGCCTCGCCAATGACCGCCGTGGCGCTAGCTGAATACCCCGGCGTTAGCGTGATTTTGGCCGGCGGCCAGCTCAACCCGGCAACCATGGCCACTAATGGTCGTGAAGCGCTGGAGCTGATCAAAAGCATCAAGGCCGACCTGCTCTTTACCGGCGTGTGCGCCCTGCACCCGGAAATCGGCCTGACCTCGCCGCGTTTTGAAGAAGTGCAGCTAAAGCAGGCCTTGCTCGACAGCGCAGCGCAGGTAATAGCCGTGACCACCGCTGACAAACTCGGCGCCGTGGAGCCCTTCGTTATCGCCCCCTGCACGCGCGTGCACACGCTGATAACCGAAAGCCGCGTGCCCTCGGGCGATATCGATGACTACCGGCGCCTGGGCCTAAACGTGGTGGTGGCGCAAGCGTAGGTTGGGTCGGTCCGCGTTCGGTGAGCCAGAGGCGAAGCCCAACCTACGCCACGGTCAGCGAATCGCCGATCACATAGAACTGCCCACCTGCTACGTAGTGCAGGCTGCGTAGCGCCGGGTCGGCTTGTTCAAACAGCCAATGGCCGTTGGCAAACACGCGGGTGTCGGCCCAGGCGCCGACCACTTCGGCAATAAACAGGTCGTAGGTCTGTTGGTTATGGGGCTCGGGAATTAACCGACAGGCCAGCCACGCCGAGCAGCCGGCCACAAACGGCAAGTCATGGTCGGGGAACTCAAACAACTGCACGCCGGCCCGTTCGAGTTTGTCGGGCTCGTCCGTCAGGCTGCGGGTGCCGACGGCGTGGGTCAGTTGCGCTTGGGCGGCGGTTGGCACCTGAATTACAAACGCACCGCTGCCTTCGAGTAGCGCGCGGGTGCGGGTCATCTTGTCCACTACCACCGTCAGTTTGGGCGGCGAGAAGTCCAGAGCGCAGGCCCAGGCAGCGGCCATCACATTGCTTTCGCCGTTATGCCGGGCCGACACCAGCACGGTCGGGCCGTGGTTGAGCAATCGGTAGGCCTTGGCCAGTTCCACGGGGGCGATGGTGTTCATAACGGCGCTCGCTTGCAGAGTGAATAAGGAAGAGGGCGATGGTAGCTGCGAGGTGGGGCGCAGCAAAAGGCATAACCTTCTAATTAACAGCAGCGGTCTGATATCCCGAACCAGCACCCATACATTTCCCATCCTTACTTACGCATATAACGAGCCAGGCTTTTTCATTGTTGGTAAGAATCTGTTGTTTGATACCCGTGATTTTTTTTTGATTAACCGCAGGGGCAGACTAACTGGGAGTTTTGCAAAAACGCTTCGCCGTAGTTAGGGCGGGCAGCTAACTACCAGTAGATAAGGTGGTTGTCATGAGGAAAATTACAGGATGCTATGCGGCAAGTTTAATTCTGTTTGTCGGCCCTGCTTTAGCTGACAGCAACAGGGATTACATTGCTGAGATATATTTATTCAACGTTAAATCGGCTAACCGCGTGTTATGCGCGACGGTGGCGGATGATTATGCGGCCGTTGCGGCCAGTACCAGCCCGTTGACCGACAATTTTTCCACGCTGCCTGAAGCTTCTCAGGCGCTGGCCAACTATGTTGCTCGTTATAAGGCACTCGACGCGGCAATGAAGCGCTATACAGAGTCTGATGAATATCTTAGATACAATTCCGTGATCGTCGCTGAATTCAAGAAGGCAGAACGATTTAAGGCCGCAATGCCGAATCTTCTTAAGCAGCTTGGTAACTTTCTAAAAGTGATGGAGTATGAGCAGAAGGGCGTTGCGCAGCCAATTGTAAACGGAGATAAATTTGCATTGCGCACTTCGCGTGATATTTACGCCAATGCACGGTTTGCCTGTGGGCGTTTAAGAACAGCGTTAGATAATTATTGGGTTAATAAAAAATAAACCATTCAGATACGTAGGCTGGTCGCGCATGCGCGTGCAATGCCCGACTGTTTTCTCTGCGTAAACGCGGCGCTTGGCAAGCACGCTACACCTGATTACAGTGCGCCGAGCACCGCCCCGCGCTCAATTAAAAGGACTTTACCCATGCTCGGTCACCGCCTTCTTCCCGTGCTTCTGCTCACCTGCGTAATGCCCTTGCAGGCTCAGGTTTACACCTGGGTCGATGCCAATGGGCAAAAGCACTTCGGCAACCAACCGCCTGCCACTCAGCAAGTGCAAGAAGTCACCATCAAGCCGGCCTACGTCAGCGATGGTCCACCCCCAGAGGCGGCCGACTCAACCAGCGGCAGCAGTTCCTCCAGCGACGACAAGGGCAAGTCCGACGAGCAAAAAATGTGCAGCGAAGCCATTCGCTGGACCGGCGTCGACCTACCCAACCTCAAAGACATCGCCCGCGAGCGCAAACAGCAAGGCAAGCTCACCGGCGACCAATACAACCAAGTGGTGAAGGCCCTCGACCAGGCCAAAAGCGAAATCACCCTGCGCGACTGCCTGGCCAGCAAAGGTAAAGACCGTGAGCAATACGAATGCCTGTCTGGCGGTGCCGGCGTACTGGTCTGCTCCGGCGCCTTGCAAAGCGCCATGAGCAAATAAGCGCGCAGGGCTTGCAACATCGCCCCCTTTGCCTATTATCGCGGCAGGCCGATGCTGCCTGCCGCTCGCACCCCTTGGGTACGGTGAAAGCATTGCGATAAACCCCCCATTCCTTGGTTCTTCCAAACCGTCGAAGGTTGGCAATGCGAGCACTGACAAGCTTCGACAGAGGACGAACCATGCCTAGCGTTACCCAATCACAAGCCAAAACCATGGCCAAGCTGCTGCGTGCTTCATTGGCCGCCAACCACCACGACGTTACCCACAGCGCGGCGCTGGAACTGATTGCCCAGCAACTCGGCTACAACGACTGGAACACCGCCAGCGCCGTACTGCCCGAAGACACCCCGGCAAGCGGCATCGCCTTTGACCGAGCCATCCCCATTCTGCGCAGTTTCGACGAAGCCAAAGCCCGCGAGTTTTACCTCGACTTCTTAGGCTTTAGCGTGGAATTCGAACACCGCTTCGAAGCCACGCTGCCGCTGTACCTGGGCATCGAACGCGCCGGCCTGAAACTGCACCTCTCCGAACACCACGGCGACGCCAGCCCCGGCGCCACCGTGTTTGTGCCCATGCACAATATCCGCGCTTACAACGCCGAACTGCTTGGCAAACACTACGGCTACGGCCGCCCCGGCATCGTTGAACAGCCGTGGGGGTTGCTGATGGAAGTGCATGACCCGTTTGGCAACCGCATTCGGTTTTGCCAGCAATAAGCCTGACGCAAAAAAGCGGGCCAACACTACACTGGCCCGCCTGCTACCGCGTTAACGCTTAAGCCTGAACCGGCTCCTTCTTACACGCCGCCACTACCGCGTTGGCCATCTCGCTCAAATACTGCAACGTGGCATCGGCCGAGCCCTTACGGGTGCTGGCATCGCACACCACCAAATGCTCAATGCAGCCCAATAAAATGGCGGCTTGCTCCAACGCATCGTCCACTGGAATGCCGGGGTTAACCGAAAACAGCGGACGACCTTCGGTGGGGGAGAAGTGGGTTTGGGTGGTTACTGGGGAAGTTGTCTGAATCATGGATTCCGTTCTCTCAATGGATTTAGGGTAATGCTCGGCGGGCCGAATCCTCTTTTCCGGCAACCGAGCGGCTGCAACCTTGCTCGGCAGTTAGAGCGCCGGGCATAGTGCGGTGACGTGCGCAAACGTGAGCACGTGATTGCAATTTTGCACGACAAAGCGTGCATGTAAAGGGTGTTTAGCTTGAAAAACCGTGCTTCCGAAATTTCCTCAGCGCAAAGTGCAGGCGAGCGGCTACGTGAAGAGCGAACCCGCCTTGGCGCCAACCAAGAAGACTTCGCCCAGATCGGTGGAGTGAACCGTAATACCCAGGGCGCCTATGAAAAAGATGAGCGAAGCCCGGACGTTAAGTACCTGGCTGCGCTCGCTGCGCGTGGCGTGGACGTGCTCTACGTCGTAACCGGCGAGCGCGTGCCGATGAAGAGTGATGGCTTGACGGTTGAGGAGGCAGAGTTGTTGCTCGCTTATCGGGTTATGAGCGAAGCAGACCGCCTGGCCCTATCGCGGGTAGCCGACGCTCTCGCCAAAAGCCAGAACCGCTAAACGGCTATCGACCACTTGCTGCCCCCCAGTTAGGGAACGTTTATATGCAAGACTCCTCGCCACCTGCGCAGGTAATCAGCGTGCCGCACACAACATTCGCCGAACGCTTCACCCCCCTAAGCACCACCCTGCATGACCCCGAAGGCATTTTCAGCGGCTCGCAAATGTATGCCGACCTGAGCGCCTTGATTCCCCTGGCCAAAGCCCAAGGCGAGCACTCCGCCGAACTCGCCCAGCTCTACGCCGCCCTGGCGCTATTGCAGGGCAAGCGCGATGAGTGGGAAGAGCAGCGCACCTTTGGCCTGCAAGCCTTGGCCATTCAACAGCACAACCCGGTGTTGCCGGCGGATGAGGTGCTGGCGCTGCATTACAGCCTGTCGCTGGGCGCCGCTGAGTTGGAGCAGCCGGAGCAGGTGATTGAGCATTTGCGTGCCGCCATCGCCTTGATTCCGCAAGACCATAGCCTGAGCCAACGGCAGCACTTTGGCTTGCGCCAAGAGCTGGGTTATTGGTTGCATCTGCAGGGCGACTACTCAGCCGCGTTGGCCTATAACCGCCAATTGTTGGCAGACGCCGAAGCGGCGTTCGGGGCGGATGAGGCTGAGCTGACCGGCATGCTCACTAACTTGGCGCAGAACACCTATGAGCTTAAAGAGTGGGCGCAAAGCGAGGCGTACTTGCAGCGTGTGGTCAGCCTGTCGCGGCAACATGAAAAGCTGGATATCGAACTCGACGGCCTGTTTCAGCTTGGCGTGCTGGCCCATGAACGGGGCGACAATGGCCGGGCGCTGGGCTATTTCCAACAACGTATTGAGCTGGCTCGCGAGGCCGATGATGACTACCTGCTGGAGCGCGCCGAGGAGGATCTGGCCGAGTTCCAGCAGCGCGCAGGCGGCTAGAAATGCGCGGTGCCTGGCACTTTAAACGGTGGCGTGCAGTCGATATCGGCTAGCGGCTGTGCGGCCCTATTAAAGAGTCACGCGGTGCAGGTAGGCTACGCTCGGCAAATGGCGCCTTAGGAAACACACACACATGGATTTGGTTTGGATTGCTGCTGCAATTTTTGTCTGCCTGTTTGCGGCAGCGTTGTTGATGATGCACTTCTGCCCGAAGCTGCCGTTGCATCAGCGCGACGAAGAAACCAATACGGTGGTACGCCTGCTGGCCAACCTGTTTGTGGTCATGACCTCGCTGGTGTTTGGCCTGCTGATCAATTCGGCCAAAAACACCTTTGAAGGCGTCGACGCTGATGTGCATGTGTTTGCCACCAAAATGATTATTCTCGACCGCGCCTTACGCACTTACGGCTCAAGCGCCGATGAAGCGCGCAAGCGCCTTGGAGAGTACGTTGAGCAAGCCATCGAACACCCCTCACGCGGCGACGATGCGTTGCATCAGCAGCCGAGCATCAGCGGCCAATACTTAGACCGCTTTGGTGATGCCCTGCAAGCAATCAAACCGGCAGACCGCTATCACGAAACCATGTTGGTGGGAGCGCGCCAGCAGTATCACGGGCTGATGGAGCAGCGCTGGAAGCTGCTGGAGCAATCGGAGGGAGTGATTCCCGCGCCGCTGATCGCCATGCTGGTGGCGTGGATGATGTTGATCTTTGCCGCCTTCGGTTACCACGCACCGCGCAACGGCATGATGGTTGCCATGTTTGCCGTGTCGGCGCTGCTGATCGCGGCGTCGGTGGCGCTGGTGTTGGATATGGATATTCCCTTTAGCGGTCCGATCCAGATTTCCGATGCGCCGATGCGGCGCGCATTGGCAGAGATTCAGTTGCCCTAAACGGGTTCACGCACGGGCAGAAAACCCGCCAGACATCCCCATCGCGCCGGGTTCAATGTGCTGGCCCGCCGCTGTTCCAGCGGGCAGAGGGCGTATCGGCTGGCCAAGCTCTGGCCTGTTGATAAATGGCGGCGTGTTACAGCAGCTGCCGGTACGCCGAAATTTCTTGCAGCGAGGTCTGCAAGCCACTTTGGGGGGTAAAAGGCGCGCCTTTGACTGTCGAGAACGGCACGCCTTTGCTCCCCAGTGACACGTAGCGTTCACCCACATCGCGCTCGGTGAAGTAGGTGTAGGAAATCTGGTGCATCAGCCTGTACGTTGCCTCATCCGCCACGATGGCTTTGCTGAGGCTGTTTAGATCGGCTTCGCTGAGGTTGAGCGTTTTGTTCAACGCCACCCCCCAGCGTTTAAGGCAGCGCTCGGCCAGGTGACGAACGATTTGACCGGGTTCAACCAACGCTTGCAAATCGTCGGCGCCCTTTGCTGTATCGCCAGTGGAGGTGGCGTTGCCCACCAATGTGGCGTGCCGGCCGGCCATCGGGTAAATGCACACTTTGCTGCCCCCAGCGGTGTGCGGAATCACGCAGCTAAAGCCTTTGGAACGCTCATCGCGGGCATAGAAGGCTACGTACTCTTTCACATTCACGCCAAGGCTCACTTTGTCGTCCTGAAAGTTGCCGACGCCTGGAACCGGGTCAATCGCAAAAATATTTACCGGAATATTTTTCAGTGCGCTGTCCTTGAGCATCGCATTGGCCAGCATGTGGCAACTGATGCCGCCACGGCTCCAACCCACCAGGTTGACCCGCGTAGGAATAACGCCGTCTTTGCGGAACGTCTTGATGATTTGTTCCTGCAGCTGTTGCTGGGTAATGCTGCGGTTGCCGTAGTTGTACTTGCGCCAGAACCAGGAACCTTCAATTTTTACGTCTTCGATGGGAATGCCGGCGGCCTTGAGTCGGTTGTACTCGGCTTCGCTCAGTTGTTCCCGCTGCCAGTCGCATTTGCCTTTGATGATGTTGATGGCGTGCTGGACGTTTTCATACCAGCCTTTGCCAAACAACGTGCCGCTGAGGCCGTAATCAGCCGTGCGGGTAAACAACTCGTCTGCTTGCAGGTTGCCGCTACCGGGGCCATCGACCACGATCCAGTCGGCAAACTCGCGTCCGGGATGGTTGGCGGCCAAGGTCGAAACCAGTTCGCCATTCCAGAAGTTGGCATGGGCGAAATCATATTTGTTGGATCCCGTGCCGCAAAAGAAGATCGTTAGAACTGTCATGTGGCTGCTCCTAGAGAGGTAAGAGCAGTCACGTTAGGGCGGGCGGCCTGAACAAAAAATCAGACCGTTTCTACAAGCGCGTAGCTTTAGTTACTAGGGGCGTCATGGCAGCGTTAGTAGCGGTTGCGCCGTTTATTCACACTCGATTGCTTGCCGGTTATGCGCGGTTTTGCGTAAGCCCGGTTAATGTGTCGGCAATGCCCTTTGTTCGCCGCGACGTTTCTTCAGTCATCTGGCTGGAGTCTTCCAGTGCATTGAGCATGCCCTTAAGGGTGCCAACGGCAGTGGACTGATCTTCGATCTGCACCGCGACTTTCTGGATTTCCGAGGAAAGATGGTCGATATCCACACCGATTTCGCCGGCATTTTTGCGCGTTATTTCCGCGAGTTTGCGCACCTCATCAGCCACCACGGCAAAGCCGCGGCCCATTTCTCCGGCCCGGGCCGCTTCAATGGCGGCGTTCAAGGCCAACAGGTTGGTTTGCCCGGCGATTTGCTGAATGACCTGCACAATGGATTGAATGCGCAAGCTCGACTGCGCCAGCTCGCGGGCGCCTAACACCACTTCGTCTGCCTGGCTGGAAAGCCCGTCAAAGGTGGCGCGTGCGTCAGCGGCTACGCCGTTTTGGCGGTCGATGGTGCCGGCCAGGTCGTCCATCGAAACATGCAGTTCCCCGGAGTAGTGCTGCAATTGGCTGGCGATTTGATCTTGGGCTTTGTTGGCCTGATCAAGCACGGAGCCAAGGTCGATTAAACCGTTGAAGATCGGTTGCAGGTTTTCATCCAGCCCGCTGATGTCCAGCGAACTGGCGAAGTTGTTCTTTTTGAACGCTTCGATCTGCTTGACCACGATATGGTTAAGCCCGACCAATTTCTTGATTTGCCGGCGCAGAAAGAAGGCCTTGAACTCGCCATAGTGGGTGGCGAAGTTATCCACGTAATCGTCTTGGAAACGCTGGCCGGGGCTGACGTGAAAGAAAAAAATCGCCGTTAGCGTTTGGTTGAGGTTAAGCCCGAGAATTTCGCCAAAGGTCGAGAACCCGGTAATTGGCACCTTGCCAAAAATGCCCGTCATGGAGCGCAGGGCGTCGGTGTTATTCAGCCGGCGCAGAATGCAGTCGTTGAGAATGCCGGCAATCGGTGCGCTGCTTTTGTCGCGCAAGAAGCGCTGGTAATCGGCCAGGGTTGATTCACGCATCGACGTGCGCTTGACCATGATTAGCTCTTCGCCGGGCGCCACGTCGCAAAACAAGTGCACGATGCCCGAGTGGTAGTCGATCGAGGCGATGGAACGCACAAACAGTTCCTGGCCAACACGAATGGCAAACGAGTAATTGGCTAGGTGTTTTTCCAGCTCCTGCGCCTGGCACTTGAAGGCATCGCACAGAGCTTCGACCATCGACTTGATATTGCCTTTGGAGTCGATGACCTGATGGATCGTGCGATCTTCCAGCGAGCCGGTTAGCACGCTGAACGATGGCCCCGAAGGCTCGAAGTTCTGGCTTTTGAACACACCAAAACGGATGTGCGGCGCGCACTTGAGAAACACGATCTGGGAGTGGTTTTCGTAACTGCGCGAGCCATCGTGAATCAAGGTTTTTTGAAAGTCGCCTTTGCCACCAGCCGAGCCCCCGACAAACAAGCAGGGAAAGCGGCCGGACTCGTAAAGCGCCTCCATAAAAAACGACTCGGAAGCTGACAACCCGTCAAACAACACATAGGCCAAGGTGTCGCGCTGATCAATGGCGGTACGCACCTGCACAGCCTTGAGGTTCTCCACCAAGCGCGAAATCCGCTCGCGCATGCTCGCCCGCTTGCCGGCGCCGCGAATATCCGCAGACTCCAACGGCACCATGGCGATTTCTGCCGAAGCGATAACGCTGCGATCAAACAGCTGCAGCACAATGCGATCCCACTGCTCGCCGGTATCGCAGTAGAGCTGTTTATCGTCGTTGTACAGTTCACCCGAGGTGGTGCACAGGCTTAGCGTGCATTGTCCAAAACGCTGGCGAATACGGCGGGCGATGGCATCCAAGTCCAGGTGTGGAGAGACAAAACCGGTGATGAACACCGGATCTATCGTCAGCGCTTGCAGTTTTTTCTCAAGCTCTGACGACGAACAGACCACGCTGACCGGGCTGCGTGGCGACGAGGCCTTGCTGAACAGGCGAAAGGGCTTCATAGCGTATCCCCTCAAGGGTTTAGGTTTATGCCGCATGGCTACGCAATTGGGCCTGCTGAGGCGAAGTCAGCAGTTTTTGCCCATAAGCATAGTTAGCTGCTAGCAGCGTCGTGCCTCTTTTTGCTGCTACGGCACATGCCAATGCTGACGTAAACCCGGGTGGCCTTGAGCGGGGGAGAAACGAAGCAGGCAGGTGCCTGCGCGGCTGAGGAAACGAACCTGCAATGACGTGGTATTCATACTGCGTCAGGCCCTGTTGTTGTAGTGATAAGCATCGAGCTGGCTGCCCACCGTAAAGAGGGCGCGCCCTATCATTCGACGTTTTCACCTAGGGCGTCATAGTACTTTTGGACCAGACCACTAGGCCTTTAGGTGGGGCTATTGCCTGCCGACTGGCGAGTCCGGAATTGATGCTGGTGGCTTTGCGGGCGGATTATCGTCTAGTCGCCCCGTCCATTTACAACCAGAGGCGCTAGTTAAGTCTTGGTTGTAGATACGACCCAACCGCAGAAACAAAAAAGCCCCGCAACTGCGGGGCCTTTTTATATTTCGATTCTGGAGCGGGTGAAGGGAATCGAACCCTCGTTATCAGCTTGGGAAGCTGGAGTAATGCCATTATACGACACCCGCTTTTGCGGGGGACTTTGTACCAGAAGACGCTTGAGAAATGAAGCCTGCATCGTGAAACAGGGCGATGTTTTTCGCTGCAGGCGGGGTTTTTCGGATGGGTCATACGGCGATGGCGGTTGTTGCTTCGTGTATGGGGCGACGTTGGACATTGCCGCTTTGTAGAAAGCCGAGCATGGCGTTTTGGGTTTGTTGCCAGGCGCCTTTGTGTTCCATGTCGAGGAAGTGCCCGGCGTTGGTGACGGTGGTGAATTGGCAGTCGTTGAGGTGGTTGCCGAAGAGGCGCGCGTCGGTGGCGGTGGTGTATTCGTCGTGTTCGCCGTTAATAAACATCAGCGGCGTGTTGATGCTGTGCAGGCAGGCCATGTGGCAGTGGGTGTCGAGGTGCAGCACTTTGTGGATGTGCGCGTGCATTTGCCGGTATTCGTGGTCGTGCAGGTTGCTGATGTGGCGGTGGTTGTAGCGTTTGAATAGCGACGGCAGGTGTTTGCCAATGGTGTTGTTGACCAGGTGGCCCATGTTGTCGCGGTCCATGGTGTGCAGGTAGTACAGGCCCTTTTCCAGGTAGTCGAGCATCGGTTCGTTGAGCAGCGGCGAGAAGGAGTTGATCACGGCTTTTTCGATGCGCCGCGGCCGTTGTGCCAGGGCCAGCAGCGAGGCCACGCCCCCCCAGGAAAAGGAGGAGAGGTAGTCGGCGTCGAAGTGTTCGATCAGCTCGAGCAGAATTTCCGCTTCGTCTTCTTTGCTGAGGGGGTGGGCGTGGACGTTGTGCGCTTTGGACTGGCCGGCGTAGGGCTGGTCGTAGCACACCACGTTGAATTGCGGCGTGAGGTATTTAAGCGTGTGCGCGAATGAGGCGGTGGTAGCCAACGAACCGTTAACCAAAATGATGGTTTTACGCGCTGCCGGGTTGGCGTAGTACTCGGTGTGCACGTTGTGACTGTATGCATGAACGACGGCGGTTTCTGGCCTCATGTCGTCTCTCTCCCTGGCGCAAGGTGATGCTCACATAAGCGGGGTAGCCGCTAAAAAGAGCCGTGTTGGGCAGACAGCAAAACGCCTGGACATGACAACTGAATGTCAGCCATGAAAATTTGGAAGTTATTGTTTTTTAAGCGGTTTAGGATCGAACAGCGCAGCTGGAACGCGGCACGGGGGGCGCGAAACAGTGCAGATGAACCAGGCAGGAATCCAACGGCGCAAAGCGCCAATAACCGGGGAAGTGCTTAGATGGTCGCTGTGACTGGTGAGTCACGCTCTGACCTTGTGATTCGATTCAAGCAGCCGAGGATTTCATTTGCAAGCGCGGGCGGGTGCTTTTTTTGCAATTAAACCGCTCTGCGCCGGCCTGTCCGATGAGTGACCGGTTTTTACCCCAGTCGCCTCCCTTCACTTTTGCAGTACGGCCAGGGTTTCGCCGGTGCTTGGGCAGGTTTGCGCGCCAAGGTAGCGCGAGCTGCTCAGCCACTTTTGTTGGGGGTAGTAGGCGAACACGTAGCTGCCGGTTTTCAGGGTGTCGATCAACTTGCCGGCAATGGCGGGGCGCACGGCGGGGCAACCTTGGCTACGGCCCAAACGACCGAGACCGGGCACCACTTTCGGGTCGGCATAGTCGGCGGCATGCATAACGATGGCGCGCGATTGGCTGTTGTCGTTAAAGCCCGGCTCCAGGCCCAGCAGGCGCAGCGAGCGGCCGTGTTTGCCGCTGTAGGTTTCGCCGGTCTGGTACAGACCGATGGAGCTTTGGTAGCTGTTGGGCACGTTGGAGAACGAGGTGGCCAGGTCGGCGCCGCTGTTTTTGCCGTGGGCAACCCACTCTTCAAACAGTAGTTTTTTCTGCTTGAGGTCGAACACCCACAGGCGTTTTTCCCGCGAGGGTTTGGAGTAGTCGATAACGGTGAGCAGCTTGTTTGGGGCGGTCGCGCTGGCGCAGTGGTAGGCGGTGAGCGCGAGCTTTAAGGCCGCCAGGCTGGCGCTGGGCGCCAAGCGTTGCAGCTCCGCGGCGCTGGGCAGTGGCTGCGCCTGGGCGTGGAAACCGGTGGTGATAAGCAGCAGGCCGCAGGTGCCCGCCAGGCGCCGCAGGGCGCTCCCCCATACGTATCGAATCAACAATTGCACAGCCCTGTTTGAGTCGTTCTGGTTATGGCCAAACGCGCGCATTGTGCCTAATTGCACCGGGCTTGCGGTCAATTTTTGATCAGCGGTTACTTGCCTTTGTCGGTCTCGGTGGTGATCACGGTGAAGTTGCCGTTGCTGCGGGTTTCCGAGGTGGAGGCCAGGTCGGTGATAACCAGGGTGGTGCCAACGTCCATGGCCGCATACAGGTTGCGCAGAAACTCAGGGCTGACATTCAGCGCGCCGAGTTGCTCACGGGGCGAGTTGCCGTATTCGGGGTGGGTCACTTGCACGGCCGACCAATGCAGCGGCTGGGCTGGCACCAGGTCGGGATTGGCCGGTTTTTCCAGCAGCGAAAACACCGCCATGCCGCGCGGCTGGGCGTTGCTGTCGACGGAGATGACCGGCGCGCTGCCGACCAGTTGGCCGCCGCGAAATACATAGGCGCGCAGGTCGGCACGGCTGATCAATACCGACAGCGGGCCGGCGGCGCTGCCGGGGTCGTTCCAGAACAGCTCGGTGCTTAGCACCGCCGTGGCCACCGGCTTGCCGTCGCTGACGGTCGGTGCCAGCAGGCCTGGGTGATAGACCGACACGGGGGCGCTGTGGGCGTCGGAGACGATCACGGTGGTAGAGCTAAAACCGGTGGTTTCAAACAGCTTTTTGGCGAACTCGATAGGCAAGCGTACGCAACCGTGGGAGGCGGGGTAGCCCGGTAGATGCCCGGCATGCAGGGCGATGCCATCCCAGGTCAGGCGTTGCATATAGGGCATGGGCGCTTCGTTGTAGAGGTCGGATTTATGCTCGACGCTTTTCTGCAAAATGCTGAATACGCCGGTGGGTGTTTCCCGGCCTTTTTTGCCGCTGCTAACCGTGCTCACACCAATGGCGATGCCGTTGCGGTACACGTAGGCGCGTTGCTCAGTCAGGCTCACCACCACCGTCACCGGGCCTTGCGGCGACACTTGCGGGTACCAGAGAAACTGGCCGGGCTTGAGGCTTTGCAGCTGTTGGCGCAGCTCCTCGGCCGAGGGAATGGGGGCCAAGGTGGGCGGTGTTACAACCGCGCCGGTCAGGCTGATGACGACTAACAAACCTGCACACAACAACAGCGCTTTCATCCCTGCCCTCCATAACGACTGGTTAGGTTTTGAGCCCGTAGTGGCGACTTTAGTCCCGATTTTTTTGCCGGCCAATGCCACGTTAGTCGTCGTTCGGCACAACCCCCGCTGCATCAGGGGCTGGTGCGCGCAGTACACCCTACGGCATCAAGTGCCGAGCGCTGGCGCACCCTGCGATTTCTTCGGCGGTGAGCGCGCGGTAATCGCCCGGCGCCAGGCTTGGGTCCAGCAGCAGGGCGCCGACACTCTCCCGGTGCAGCCGCACGACCTTGTTTTGAAAGTGGCCAAACATGCGCTTTACCTGGTGGTAGCGGCCTTCGTAGAGGGTCAGCCGGGCGCTGTGCGTGGTCAAAACTTCCAGTTCGGCGGGCAGGGTGGTGAGGTCTTCATAGGCGAAGTACAAGCCCTGGGCGAACACCTCGATGTACTCGGCGGTGATCACCTGCTCGGTTTCGACGTAATAGACCTTAGGCTGTTTGCTGGTCGGCTGGGTGACGCGCCGCGACCACTGCCCATCGTTGGTCAGCAGCAGTAGGCCAGTGGTGGTCAGGTCGAGGCGGCCGGCCAGGTGCAGGGTGTGTTCGCGCGCTTCGGGCAGCAGGTCAAGCACGGTGGGGTGCTCGTTATGCTCGGTGGCGCTGACGTAGCCGGCGGGTTTGTGCAGCATAAAGTACAGCGCCGGTTTGCCCGCTTGGAGGACCTGCTCATCCAGCTCAACGCGTTGGAATTCGCGGATATCCAGCAGGCCATCGCGCACCACCACGCCGTCCACTCTTACTCGGCCGGCCGCCAGTTGCAGGCGGGCGTCGAAGCGGTTGGCGGCGGGGAGGTTGGCGAGCAGCCGGTCGAGGCGCATGGGGCTATGGCGCTGCTGATTGCAGCTCTAGGGTGTCGAGACCCTTGGCGCAGTTTGGACACAGGCAGTTTTTATCAATCTGCTCGGCGCTGAGTCGGGCTAAGGCGTCGGGAGAAATGTTCGTGGTAAAACACCAGCAGTCATCGCCCTTGCTCGCCGGGTCAGCCTGAGTGCACTGGTTTAACTGCCCGCACAACGGGCAACGAGCGGCCTCAGCTGACATGCCCAGGCTCCACGCACACGCGGTTACGGCCCGATTGCTTGGCGCGGTAAAGGGCGCGGTCGGCGCGGTTTAGCAGGCTGTGCAGGGTGTCACCGGGCGCCAGTTCGGTGAGGCCGATGCTGGTGTTGACTTCCAGCACCACGTCGCCGACGGGGTAGCGGCTTTGTTCGGCCAGCAGACGGATTTTTTCCGCCAGGTGTTGGGCGACGACGGGGTCGGTGTCTTTGAGCAGCACGATAAATTCTTCACCGCCCCAGCGGCAGAGGATATCGGCCTGGCGCAGGCAGCCGCGCAGGTTGCCGGCAAAACCACGGAGCACTTCATCCCCGGCGAGGTGGCCGTGGGTGTCGTTAAGGACTTTGAAGTTGTCCAGGTCGATCATCAGCGTGGCCAGCGGTTTCTGGTCGCGCAGGGCCTCTTGCAAGGCTTGGTTAGCAAGGATGTCAAAGCCACGACGGTTGGGCAGGCCGGTCAGCGTATCGGTGGTGGCCAGGGCGGCGATGCGCGCTTGGTAGCGGCGCAGTACCAGGTTGACCAAAAACAGCACCAGGCCGGTCACCACTAGGCAAATCAGTAGGTTCAAGTACAGGGTTTTGCGGATGGCCGCCAGGGCATTGTTTTCGTGTTTATCGACAAACAGGTACCAGTTCAGCTCGGGTATGTAGCGCACGTTGAGGAAGTGGCCACGGCCATGTTCTTGATAGTCGAAGGTGCCGCTCTGCGGTTTTGGCAGTTTGTCTTGCAATTCTTCCAGCCCGGGTACGTCCTGCAATGCTTGGCCGACCCTGGCGCCCAGCGGCCCGCCAGTGGCGCCGGTGAGGACAATTTTGCCGTGGGTATCGACAAAGTAAACGCTGCGCCCGTAGCGCTGTTGATAGGTGTCGATCAGCTTGACCACGGCATCTACGGTCAGGCCTACGCCGGTGGCGCCGATAAAATTGCCGTTGTAGTCGGTGACTTTGTAGTTGATGAAGAAGGTCAGGCGGTCCTGGTTGGCCATATCGACATCCACGTTGATCTCGTACGGCGCGTGCATATCGCGCACGCGGAAGTACCAGACATCCCGTGGCTCGGTTTCGCTGACGGTTTTAAGCAGGCCCTTGGCCTGGTAATAGCGCAGGGTTTTTTCCGAGATAAAAAAACTGGTGAAGGCGCCGTAATGGCCCTGCACTTCGGCCAGGTAGCGGGTGACTTGGTCGACGTCCTGCTCACCGCTGAGCACCCAGTCACGCACAAAGGTGTCACGGCTCATCATTGAGGAAATAAGAATGGGGCGGACCAGGTCTTTCTGGATTTCCGAATAAACGTTGTCGGAGGTCAGCGGCAGTTCGGTGTCGACAATGCTGCTGCGGATGGACGCAAGGGAGGCGTAGTAGCTGACCAACGAGGTGGCGAGAAAGCCGCTGCCCAATAGCAGAAGCAAGGCCAGAACCAGATAGCGTTGGGCATTTTTTGTTGGGTGTAACGGCATGGCAACAGGAGGGCTCTGACGGGATGCGTCACTCTAGCCTGAGCCGTGCGTGCCGTCAGCTAGCACGGCGTAATGGTGCGCACGGCACACCCTACGGAGGGCGGCGTGCGCTTTGGTAGGGTGTGCTATGCGCACCAAGCGATGTAGCGGGGTACGCGTTAGGTTCTGCTGCGCAAATACGCCCGCCAGCCGCCAAAGTGGCTGATATCGGTCGCGCCCGCCAACCCGTATGGCTCACAGATAAACCCGCTTTCCCAATTGCCATCGGCCAATTGCACCTTGCCCAATCCCAGCGGCGCCGGAATGCCGGTAAGAAACGAGCCCAGTTCGCTGCTTGGCAATTCCCACACTTCGACCTCAATCGCCACACCGCCTTCAGCCACCCGTACCATGCCCGGGCGGAATGGCGGGCCACCCGCTAGCGCCCACAGCTGGTAGTCGGCCGAGCTCTGCGTGGCTTGCAGCAAGCGCCCGCCGCGTTGTTTGAGCTGCCAGTTGAGCGGCAGACCATCCAGGTGCGCGCCGCACACCACCACACGGGCCAGGTCATGGCGGGCCACGCTGGCCGGTGCAGTGATGCTCAGGCTGCGCTCACCGGCCAATGGCAAATCGGTTGCGCATTGCAGCCCTTCGGCCAGGCTCAGCAGGTACTGATCGGTAAACGGCCGACCAAACAAAGTCACGCCCCAGGGCAAACCGTTGGCCATAAACCCGGCCGGTACGGCGACGGCGGCATAGTCGAGCATGTTCATAAAGTTGGTGTAGTAGCCGAGGTCCGAGTTGCGTTTCACCGGCTCGGCGGCCAACTCGGCCAGGGTCACTGGGCGTGGATAAGCGGGGGTGAGTACGCAATCGAGCTCGGCCATGGCGCGGTCGCAGATGGCTTTGAGTGCTTGCAGACGGTATTGGGCGCGGAACAGTTCGACAGCGGTGGTGCCCGGCGCTTTTGACAGCACGGCGTGGATCACCGGCAGCACCGCATCGGGCTGCGCTTCGATCAGCTCACCGGCGACGCTGTAACGCTCAGCCACCCATGGGCCTTCATAGAGCAGGCGTGCGGCTTCGGCGAAGGGTTCGAAATCCAGCTCCACGGCCACGCCACCCAGTGCTTCCAGATGTTTGATAGTGGCGGCGAACAGCGCTGGGCTTTCCGCGCAACCCAAGAATTCCAGCTGCTTAGGCACGCCAAAACGGAAGCCTTGGCGCGGCACGCCAAACGCGCTGGCGTCGTTCCACAGCGGGTTTTTGCGGCTGTAGGCGTCGGCTGGATCAAGCCCAGCAGTCAGGCCTAACAAGTGACTGGCCTCGCGGGCGCTGGCGGTGAAGTAGGTGACGCAATCCAGGGTGCGGCAGGCCGGGATTACGCCTGCGGTGGAGAGCAGCCCCTTGGTGGCTTTCAGGCCCACTAGGTTATTCAACGCCGCCGGTACGCGGCCGGAGCCCGCGGTGTCGGTGCCCAGGGCGAAGCTGGCCAAACCGAGCGCTACGGCCAGGGACGAACCGGCGCTGGAGCCGCCCGACGGGTAGTCCGGGTGCACGCTGTTGCGGCACGGGCCGTAGGGCGAGCGGGTGCCGTTAAGGCCGGTGGCGAATTGGTCGAGGTTAGTTTTGCCCAGCGGAATGGCGCCCAGGGCCAGCAGCTGTTTTACCAAGGTCGCCGATTCACTTGGTGTATAGGCATAGGCCGGGCAGGCGGCTGTGGTGGGGATGCCGGCCAGGTCGATGTTGTCTTTGATAGCAAACGGCACCCCAAACAGCGGCAGGCTGTCAGCGCTTTTGCCATCTAGCGCGGCGAAGTAGGGTTCCAGTTCTTCTGCACTGAGCAGGTGGATAAACAGATTAAATTCGGGATTAAGCGCAGCGGCCTGTTCCCGTAGCGCGCCGATCAGTTGGCGCGGCGTGGTGGTGCCGGCCAGGTAGGCGGCTTTTAAGGGGGTTAGGCGTAGGTCAAAGGGGTGTTTCATTAGCGGTTCCTTATGTGCAAACGACCCTTAGGGTGCGCTGTGCGCACCAGGCCTTACGTCGGTGTACGAGGTGGTGCGCACAGCACACCCTACTGATCAGTGCTCTTCCAGCACGACTACGCGTTGCCCGGCCCTGACGGCTGACCCCGGCTGCACGCGCACTTCTTTCACCACCCCATCGCGCGGGGCCAGCAGCGGAATTTCCATTTTCATTGACTCCAGAATCACCAGCACATCGCCAGCTTTAACGCTGTGGCCAGCCTCCACTTGTACCTGCCAGAGGTTGCCGGCGATGTGGCTTTCGATGCTGTGTTGGCCTGGGCTGAGCGGGGCATCTTCACCGAGCTCGACTACGGCTTCTTCGCTATCAAAGTGCGCTTGGCCGCTGGCGATCCAGCGTTCACGTTCGGCGTTAAAGGCAGCTTGTTGCTGGCTGCGGAAGGCGCCGATGGTGTCGGCTTCTTTGGCCAGAAACGCTTGGTAGTCGGCGAGGTTGAGCACGCTGTGTTCGATGCGCAGGGGGTAGCGGCCCAGGGGGAAATCTTTGCGGATTTGCAGTAGTTCTTCGGCACTTACCGGGTAGAAGCGAATCTGGTCAAAGAAGCGCAGCAGCCAGGGTTTGCCATCGAACGCGGCCACTTCGCGGTAGCGGTTCCACATCTGCAACGTACGGCCGACGAACTGATAGCCGCCTGGGCCTTCCATGCCGTACACGCACATATAGGCGCCGCCGATGCCCACCGAGTTTTCGGCGGTCCAGGTGCGCGCCGGGTTGTATTTGGTGGTGACCAAACGGTGGCGTGGGTCCAGCGGCGTGGCCACCGGCGCGCCGAGGTACACGTCGCCCAAGCCCATTACCAAGTAGCTGGCCTCGAACACGGTGCGGTACACCTCGTCGAGATTGGGCAGGTCGTTAATACGGCGGATAAATTCCAGGTTGCTCGGGCACCAGGGCGCGTCTTTGCGCACGGTGGTCATGTATTTTTCGATAGCCAATTGGCAGGCCGGGTCATCCCAGGACAGCGGCAAATGGACGATGCGCGACGGCACTTCGAGGTTTTGCGCCGCGCACACGGCGTCCCACTCGCCGGCGATGATGCCCAGCAGGTCGTCGAGGCTGAGGGTCTCCGGTTGGTAGTGCACTTGCAGGGAACGGATGCCGGGGGTGAGGTCGATGACGCCGTTAAGGTTTTTTGCCTCCAACGCCTGCATCAGCGCATGGCCACGGAAGCGCAGCACCAGGTCGAGCTCGGGAGCGCCGATTTCCACCAGCAGGTGCGTGTCGCCGGAGAGGCGGGCTACTAAGCGGGTGTCGTCTTTTCCGAGGTCGAGCACGATGGGCGAGACCAACGCCAATCTGCCCCCTCGCCCGCTTGCGGGAGAGGGTTGGGGAGAGGGGCTTTTAATCGTGGTGTCTGGTTCGACCGCGTTGGCCGCTACCCTCTCCCCCGGCCCCTCTCCCGCAAGCGGGAGAGGGGAGCACAGCAGTTGACTTTGTTTTGGGCGAGGGGAGCAAAGCAGTTGACTTTGTCTTGGGAGAGGGGAGACCAGCCGGCGGGCTTCGGTGATGCTCACGGGCGTGAATTGCACTTTGTCCCCCGCCTTCAACTGCCCCAGCTGCCAAAGATCGGCCTCAATAATCGTCACCGGGCAGACAAACCCACCCAGGCTCGGCCCATCCGGCCCAAGAATCACCGGCATATCCCCGGTGAAATCCACCGCGCCAATGGCATACGGATTGTCGTGAATATTGGAGGGATGCAGCCCCGCCTCACCGCCACTTTCACGCACCCATTGCGGCTTTGGCCCGATCAGGCGTACGCCGGTGCGGCTGGAGTTGAAGTGCACTTCCCAGTGGGTGGCGAAGAAGGTGTCGATGTACTCGGGGGTGAAATATTCCGGCGCGCCGTGGGGGCCGTAGATCACGCGGATGGTGCGCAGCGCTGGCAACGGTGGGTACTGCGCGGCGTCCAGGCTGGCGCCATGGCTGCTGTCGCTGAGGGCAGGTATATGCAGCACATCGCCGGCCCGTAACGCACGGCCGCCATGGCCGCCAAATTGGCCCAGGGTAAAGGTGCTCTTGCTGCCCAGGTAATCCGGCACTTGCAGGCCGCCGCGCAGGCTCAGGTAGCTACGTGCGCTAGCTCCGGCGATGGTGCCGAGTGCCAGGGTGCTGCCGGCTTTGATTAGCAGCGCGGTGTTCATGGCTTGCGTTACGCCGTCGAGGCTCAGGGGAATATCGGCGCCAGTAACCGCCACCACAGCATCGGTGTTAAAGCGCAGGGTCGGGCCGCTCATGGTGATTTCCAAAGCGGCGGCGCCTTCGGGGTTGCCCAGCAGACGGTTGCCCAAACGCAAGGCCAGGCTGTCCATCGGCCCGGACGGCGGCACGCCCACGGCCCAGTAACCGAGGCGGCCGGGAAAGTCTTGCACGGTGGTTTGTGTGCCGGCGCCGAGCACTTCGATGGTGTCGGCTTTATAGACCAACTGTTCCAGGCAGCGCGTCCAGGGGTTGCCACTGGCGAAGGGGGCGTCTTGGATGATTTGCCGCAGGTAGTCGCGGTTGCTTTCCACGCCATACAACACGCTGTCGCCAAGGGCGTTGTAGAGGCCGGCGCTGGCTTCTTCGCGGGTCGGTGCCCAGGCGATCAGCTTGGCGATCATCGGGTCGAAGTACGGCGGTATTTCGCAGCCGGCTTCTACCCAGGTGTCGATGCGCAGGGTTTTACCATCGGCGGGCGGGAAGTGCACGGCGGTCAGCAGGCCGGGGCTGGGTTGAAAGTCGCGGCCCGGGTCTTCGGCATACAGCCGCGCTTGAATGGCGTGGCCCTTGGGCAACAGCCCGTGCATCAAGGTGCTCAGCGGCGGCAAATCACCGGCGGCCAGCTGGATCATCCAGCTCACCAGGTCGACGCCCCACACCTGTTCGGTAACGCCGTGCTCCACCTGCAGGCGGGTGTTTACTTCGAGGAAATAGAACTGGCTCGCCTCGCTGTCGTACACAAATTCCACGGTGCCAGCGCTGCGGTAGTTCACCGCTTTGGCCAGCTTGATGGCGGCGGCGCACAGCTCATCGGCCATGCCGACGGGTAGGTTGGTGGCCGGGGTTTCTTCCAGCACTTTTTGGTTACGCCGCTGCACCGAGCAGTCGCGCACGCCAAGGGCGATGACGTCGCCTTTGCCATCGCCAAACACCTGCACTTCCAGGTGGCGAGCACGCTGGATGTATTTCTCGATAAACACGCCCGAGTCGCTGAAGTTGTTCTGGCCCAGGCGTTTTACCGCGTCGAACGCTTCGCTGAGCTCTTCGGCACTACGGCACACGCGCATGCCGATACCGCCACCGCCGGCCGTGCTTTTCAGCATCACCGGGTAGCCAACTTGTTCACCGGCTAGCAAGGCAGCGTCGAGGTTTTCCAGCAGTTCGGTGCCTTCCAACATCGCCACGCCGTGTTTTTTCGCCAGGGCGCGGGCGGTGTGCTTGAGGCCGAACACCCGCAGTTGTTCCGGCGTTGGCCCGACAAAGGCGATGCCGGCGGCTTCGCAGGCCTCGGCAAAGGCGGCGTTTTCCGAGAGAAAGCCATAGCCGGGGTGAATGGCTTGGGCGCCGGTTTGCTTGGCCGCGGCGAGGATTTTCTCCACCTGCAAATAGGTGCCAGCGGCTGCGCCTTCACCCAGGCTAAAGGCTTCATCGGCCTGCTGAATATGCAGGCTGGCGGCGTCGGCCTCGGAATACACGGCCACGCCCCTTACGTCGAGCGCTCGCAGGGTGCGCAAGATACGGCAGGCAATGGCGCCACGGTTGGCGATCAGCAGTTTGGTAAACATGTTGTAACCCCTCGGGGCGGCGGGACGTCCCGCTGTATTCGGTCTGCACCCACGGTCGTCCGGGGTGGGGAGTTCTGTTTGGTCCAACTCGGTCAGTCCCCTCTGCCCGCTAGCGGGAGAGGGTTAGGGAGAGGGTTTTAAGATTTGCGGTGGGCGCGACCCTCACACTGGCCGCCGCCCCCTGCCCCTCTCCCGCAAGCGGGCGAGGGGAGTCGATCTGCGTTTAGGCATTGGCCACTGCGGCTCTGGCACAAGGCGAAGAACAACCGCCGCATCAATCCCATACCAAAAACTCCGCCGGCGTCGGGTTGTAGCCGTTGCAGGGGTTGTTCAGTTGCGGGCAGTTGGAGATCAACACGATCACGTCCATATGCGCCACCAGCTCGACGTATTTGCCGGCGCCGGAGATGCCGTCTTCAAAGGTCAGGCCGCCTTCGGGAGTGACGGGCACGTTCATAAAGAAGTTGATGTTGGCGCTGATGTCGCGCTTGGTCAGGCGGCCGTCGTGCAGGCTGGCGCGCAGGAAGTTGTCGCGGCAGCTGTGCATATAGCGTTTGTCTTGGGCGTAGCGCACGGTGTTGCTTTCCTGGGCGCAGGCGCCGCCGAGGGTGTCGTGGCGGCCACAGGTGTCGGCGGTGATGGTCAGCAGCGGGTTGCCGAGGTTGGAGTACAACACCGTGCCGGTGGTGAGGTACACGCTCATTTGTTTGCGCAGAGTGCGTTGTACGTCGTAGCGCTCGCGCGGGTTGCTGGCGCTGAAGAACAAGGTGTCGACCGCTTGGTTACCTTCCAGGTCGAGCAGGCGCAGGGTTTGCCCGGCTTTGACTTCTTTCAGAAACGGTTCACCCGCGGCGATGGTCGAGCGCGAGACGGCGGTTTCGGCGTGGCGCGGGCTGTGGGTCAGAGTCTGTGACATGGCGTGGCCCTCAGATATACAAGCGTTCGGTGTTGTGGAAGGCGCGGCCGTTTTCCGCGCGCGAGGTGCGGCACAGCACGCTGATGCCGTCTTCGGCGACCTGGCTCCAGTTCAGTTGCACGGGCTTGGGCGCGTATTCAGTGGCGGGGTCCATGGGGTGTTGCAGGGCGGTGAGCACCACCAGGGTGTCCATCGGTGCGTACAGCTCGACGTAGTCGCCAGCCTTGGAGTTTTCGGCGGCGAAGTGGAAGCCGCCGTTACTGTCGACGGTCACTTTGCTGAACAGGTTGAGCACCATCAGCAGGTCTTGGATGTTCAGGTTCCACTTGCCCATTTCCACCAGCAGGTTGTCCACGCCATTACGGAAAAAGCCGTTGCGCAGTTCCTGATAACGGCCCGTGCCGTATTTTTCCTGCACCTCGGCGGCATTCAGTACGCCGCCAAAACTGTCGTGCCAGCCGCAGGTGTCGGCGGTGATAGCGGCCAGTACCCGGCCCATGTCCGAGTACAGGCAATGGCCAACGGTGAGCTTGGCGGTGTGCTGGCCTTTAAGGCTGTCGGGCAGGTTGAGCCGCTCACTTTTCTCGGCGGCGTTGAGCAGCATCAGACTGACGTTGGCGCCGCCTTCAAGGTCGGTAATGCGCAGCAACTGGCCACGTTTAAGAACAAACGAGGTGTGGCCGCCGCCCGGTACGGTTTCTTCATACAGGCTGGGGCGCAGGCTCAACGAGGTGCTCATGGTCAGGCTCCTTGGTAAACGGAATGCAGGCTGCCGGTAACGTGCGCCGGCAGGGCGTCGACGGCGGGACGGGTGGCGCGGCGGTCGGGGTTGAGGGGAATGTCGTAGGTAATGCGTGCGCCATAGGCATTAGGCGCGTGTGGGTCGTGACGGACCTTGTCGAACACCAGAATGCGGGTGCCCAAGGTGAAACCTTCGGAAAGGTCGTGGGTGACCATAAACACGGTCAACTTGGTCTCGCGCCACAGCTCCAACAGCAACTGGTGCATGTCTTTACGGATGCCGGGGTCGAGGGCGCCGAAGGGTTCGTCGAGCAGCAACACCCGTGGCTGCATGATCAACGCTTGGGCAATGGCCAGGCGTTGCTGCATGCCGCCAGAAAGCTGGGCCGGGTATTTATCCAAAGCATGGCCAAGGCCGACTTTAGTTAGCAGTGCGGCGGCCTGTTCACGGGCATCCCGCTTGGCTTGGCCAAACAGGCGACCGAGCAGCGGCGAGCGCGGCAATTCCAAACCCAGCGCCACATTGTTCAGCACCGATAAGTGCGGGAACACCGAGTAACGCTGAAACACCACGCCACGGCTGGCATCCGGCTCGCCAACCAGCTTTTTGCCGCCGAGCAGGATTTCGCCTTTGCTTGGCACTTCCTGACCCAGCAGTAGGCGCAGAAAGGTGGACTTGCCGCAGCCCGAGGTGCCGACCAAGGTGCAGAACTCACCTTCGGCAACGTTGATATTCAGGTTCTCCAACACGACTTGGTCGCCGTAGGTTTGCCAAACGTTTTTCACCTCGATAAAGGCGCTCATGCTTTCGCTCCCTCATACCAAGGGAAGGCCAGTTGCGTGAGACGTTTGAGGCCTAAATCCATCAGCCAAGCCAGCAGGGTGATCCAGACCACGTAGGGCAGAATCACGTCCATGGCCATATAGCGGCGCACCAGAAACACCCGGTAGCCAAGGCCATCGGTGGAGGCGATGGCTTCGGCGGCGATCAGAAACAACCAGGCCGAGCCCAGTACCAAGCGCAGGGCGATGAGTAGACGCGGCAGCAGTTGCGGCAGGATCACCCGCACGATCAGCGTCCACGTCGAGGCGCCAAGGGTTTGCGCCTTGATCAGCAACTCCGGCGGAATTTCCCGCGCCCGTTGTTCCAGGTCACGGGCCAGCACCGGGGTGATGCCGATAACGATCAGCATGACTTTCGACAGCTCACCCAGGCCAAACACGATAAACAGAATCGGCAGAATGGCTAACGGCGGCACCATCGACAGCACGGTAAGCAACGGCGACAACGGCGCGCCAAACAGCGGCAAGGTGCCGGCAGCGATACCCAGGCACAGGCCCAGCAACGCCGCGATACCCAGACCCATACCGAGGCGTTGCAGGCTGGACGCGGTGTCTTGCCAGAGCAGGTAGCCGCCGCTGCGTTTGTCTTCGGTAAAGGCCATGCGCTTGACCGCCTCGGTCATTTGCACGGCGCTGGGTAGCAGCTTGTCGTTAGGGTTGTCCGCCAACCGCGCCGACGAGCCGGTGAAGTAGGCGAACAGCAACAGCGCGAACGGCAGCAGGATTAGCAGCAGGCGGCCGGCACCGTCGGGGTGGCGATTGATTAGTCTCAAAGTCTTGTACCGTCTGACGTAGGTTGGGTTGAGCCAAAGGCGAAGCCCAACAGGCCGTCCGCAGGACGGCGCGTATCGGTCGTCCAGGTATCTACAAGCGGAGCCCGTTGGGCTCCTTGTTGGGCTTCGCTTCGCTCAACCCAACCTACGAAGGTCCGCGGGACCATGGTTACAACGTGCCATCCGCCGCCATCTGCACATAGCTGGGGTCAAAGCGCAGTTTGATGTTGCCCTTGTCGCCGGTGACCACGCCTTTGGCGAAGCTGATGCCCACCGCGCCGGCATCTTTCGCGCCGTCGCCGAGCAGGCCGTGGGCAAAGGAGAAGCTGGCGACCTTGTTCATGGTTTCCGGCAGTTGTGGGCTGGTGGCGAAGGTGAGGGCGTCTTTGGCGGTGTAGAACAGCTTGGTGGTCGCCAATTGCGCTTTGAAACCGGCGAGGTCGGTGCCCGAAGCCTTGGCCATATGTTCCAGGGCGGCGGTGGCGCGCGGGCTGTCGGTTGCCATCAGTTCCATGATTTCAAACCAGGCGCCGGTCAAGGCTTTGCCTAAGGCTGGGTTGTCTTTCAGGGTGGCGGTGTTGACCACCATCATGTCCATGATCTCGCCGGGAATCTGGCTGGAGTTGAACACTTCGGTGGTGTCTGGCAGGGCTTTGATTTCCGCCAGCATGGGGTTCCAGGTCACCACCGAATTGACGTCGCTGGTGTTAAAGGCTGCGGCGATATCGGCGTCGGAGGTGTTCACCACGCTGAGGTCTTTTTCGCTCAGGCCGACCGTTTCCAGGCCGCGCGCCAGCAGGTAGTGGGACACCGACAGCTCAACCAGATTGACCGGCTGGCCCTTGAGGTCGGCCAGGGTTTTGCCCTTGCCTTTAAGTACGATGCCGTCGTTGCCGTTGGAGAAGTCGCTGACCACCAGGGCGGTGGAGTCGACGCCGCCAGCGGCCGGGATGGTCAGGGCGTCCATGTTGGTCATGGTGCAGCCGTCGAATTGGCCAGCGGTGTATTGGTTGATCGATTCCACGTAGTCGTTGAGCTGCACCACGTCGATGGCGATGTTGTACTTCTTCGCCCACTTATCAACGATGCCTTCGGCGGCCGCGTATTCCCACGGCATCCACCCGGCGTAGAGGGTCCAGCAAACGGAGAATTTTTCTTTCGCGGCGGCGTGGGCGCTGAAACTGAGGGCGGCAGCAAGGCCAGTAAAAGCAAGAGCGAGAAAGCGGGGTTTAAGTGAAGGGCAGCGCATAAATAAAACCTCCAGTTCGAGAAAAAGCGGGCAGGCGCAACGCGGCTTGGCGTTCGTCTCCCGGGCTTTTGTCCCGCCGTGTAACCTCACTGGAGGTCGACAACTCTCGGACCAGTCACTGAGCGTTTTAAGCGCTAGCCGGAACCCTAGTCATCCATTGCAAATTGTGGTGCCGCGTACCCTGGCGTTGGCGAGGGTGAATCCTGCACACCTGAGCTATAGCCAGAGGCGTGCCAACTAGAGCGAGACGCCGGTGTGACGGGCTTTGCCGGGTTTTCCGATGCGCAGGGGAGGAGGCGTGCGTGCGCCAGAATGAAGCGCGCGCCGCCCTGGCGCCGCCGTTTGGTGCAGGGGCGAAATAACTGGCAACGCAATAAGGAAGCCCCTACAGAGCGATGGATGCGTTGTGTGCTGTCCAAACGCTGGGAACATTAATCGGGCGGCATTCGCCACCCGGTTCCCGAGCGGTCCCAGGAGGCTGCCATGATGCGTTATCGAACCCTGATGCTTGGCGTTATCGCGCTGTTTTTGACGGGTTGTGCGGGTTATGACTATTACGACGATGGCCGAACCTACGGCCAACCCGGCTACGGCACCGTTCACAGCGCGCCCTATGCCACGGGTTACACCGTGCAGCGCTATGAGGTGTATTCGACACCGCGCTACTACCGGGCGCCTTCACCGCGGTACTACGCACCGCCACCCCCTCCGCGCTATTACGCGCCGCAACATCATCGTCGCCCACCCATTCAGCAGGGCTGGCATCAGCCACCGCATGGCTTCTATCCAGGGCCAGGGCGCGGGCCGGAGCGTCATCATTCACGGGGGCGAGATGATCGTCGCGGGGATGACCACCGGGACCGTGGCCGTGACGAGCGCCGCCACCGGAACCGATAGCGAACTGCTTAAGGAGAACTCCGCGTTTCTTTCCTGGCGCAGGGGTGAGAACCGGCGAAATATGCGGGTGAGCCGAGCGCTTTCTAATTAACTTGCGCTCTTTAAACAGCAGTAAGACTGAAGTCGGCTAGCAATAACGGCCGATTTCGGTCTGCCGGGACTTCGCATTTTTTATATGTTAATCAGGACTTTTTTGTTTTAAGCACTTCAGGCATGGAGTTCTCCGTGCTTATGATTGGCGGCCGACTTCAGCTCGCCGGAACTTCGCATTTTTTATATATCAATTAAGACTTTTTTGTTTTATGCGCTCTTGTTATGGATCTTCCCGTGCTTATAGTCTTGTCGCCAGTTGTGAATTGTTGTGGGTTAAACGCTGAAAATGTTGAGTGCTGATGAAAGCAGCGCTTCAATCTCCTGATGCAAACTTTTCAGCTGAATCCGCCGTGACTGCCGGGACCTGGCATGTCGTTCAGATGAACTCCCCCAACGGCGCCCGATAGGTTGACTTATTGCCTGTTGGCGCTACTGAACAGGCGGGCCGAGACTGGCTCGTACCGTCCTAAACTCTTGCAGGTATCAGGGGCACATTAATGAAAGTCGAAAACAACAATAATCAGACCGCGGCAAAGCCAGCCGAAATATTCGAGAAAGTTATCAGTCTGACCCAAGCCAGGGTCGCCAAAAATATGCCGGAAAAAAAGGTGGGGGCCGAAGAAACGACTAAAGACGAACCCCCAGAGAATAACGGCGCCAGCGAGACAGATGGCGAAACTAAAGGGCCCGAAACAGAAGCGGAATTCCGGGCGAAAGCCGAAGAAAAAGAGTGGGCTGTGGTGGGCGAGAACGATGAACTTCCCCCGCTTGACAGCCTTAAGCCTGTTAAGGCCGACGGTACAACTTTCACCTTTGAGTACGACGGAAAAACGTTTGCTGTCTCGTCACATGTATCGCCCTTTAAATATTCCGTTCTGGAGAACAAAGTAGTGGGTGGCGATATTCGTCGAACCGACAACGACATTACTGTCGATGTTGCAGACTCCGAAGCAACAGACTTCATGAATGCCAAGACCACGGAAGATGGAAAGACGGTCGGCGAATTATTTCAAGACAATATGAAAGAAGAATGGGGCTCGCTCGAAATGAGCGACCCGCGGCGTCAATATTATGAACTGCTACAGGCAAAAACAGCGCTGGAAACGGGTTATGCGTATAAACCCGCCATCACAGTAGCGGATGGTGATTGGAGCGAGACGAAAGACCGGGATGGCGTAGTGATGGATGGCCCCACTACCTATGGTTTATTAAAAGAAGAGGAAATTTACAAGAAGCTGGCAGAAGTGTCAGAGAATGACAGCGTTAAAGCGGGCGTCGACAAGTTAATGGACGATGCCGTAGATAAAATCTCTGATAAGAATGGCCTGACCAACAAAATTTACAACAGCATGATGGATGATAGCTACAAGGACATGCTGAAAAGTATGGACCCAACAGCTGCCAATGTGCGGTTTGCCAATGATTTAAAATCGTTAAAAATGCTGGATGAAGATAAAGCCGATGAGGTTTTTAATAACCTGTCCAGTCAATTGGGCAGTGGCGCCGAAGTCAACGTCGACATGGTTAACGATGTTGCTGCCATGGTTAAAGATGGCACCTATTCCGACGAGTCATTAAAGGCGGCGGTTACGGACACCGTCACCCTTGGGCTGTCGAGCACGTGGTCTGGCCTCTTTGGTATTGGTTTTACCGATTCAGCGGTCCAGGGCTATTTGAAGGGGCAGGGTGGCGGCAATCTTTCCGATGACGTTAAACGCAGCCTCGATAGTTATAAGTCTGCAGTTAAAATCTTAAGCGATGCGATGTATGAATCTGTCAAAGGCAAAGGGTTCTTTGACATGAAAGACGTATCTTCGCGATTGTCCGATGTGCTCAGTTCGAATAACCCGGAAGGACTCAGTACGCGTCGGGGTGCGGCTGGGCTTCTTCATGCGGCGATGAGCAGAGGTGTAATACCGGCCATGGGCGGGTTACTGGTTACTACGGCAGCCGTCTATAACCTTTCAAAAAATAAGGGCGAAACGGTTGAAGATCGCATGGCCGCCGCGCGATTGTTCATGATCACCATTGCGACATCCCCCGCCATGGTGGGCAATACCCTGGATATATTCGGTGCGGCATTCAATAAGCCGGGTGTAAGGGACTTGCTTGGGTTCGGGGAAAATACGCAGCTGCGCGATGCCTTTGAAAAACGCTTTCCAGGCTCAGCGCCTGTAGTTGCTGACGACATGGTGTATAGCGCTGACGACTATCGTTCGGCCATGTCATCAAACGGGTCTCAGTCGACGGTGGATTTGGCCGATGTTGCACATTGGTTTGATGATGTGGCATCCGACGACGTCAGTTTTGTAACCGCCCGGTCTAATGTCGATTCCGAAACAGGGTTTAGTTTTCACACGGCAATGGAGGACGGCAACAGCCGCATTAGTGCGGCAACGTCGGCAGCGGCCTCCATTGATCAGGCTGCTGTCGACGACATGGATGCCAACAGCCGTTCGTTGCTCAACTCAAGGCTTGACGCCACCATTAGTGAAATGGGGCTTGATCCAAAGAGTATGGATATCCCCGGTAAGTTGAAGATGGTTGGAACCGTCTTGGGCCCCGTCGGAATTGTGGCCGATACCGCAGGCGGCTTCCTTGATTTAGCGCTCGGGGCGATGGGAATTGACAAGCTGATTAAAAATGGCGGCACGTCGTTACAGTACGCAGAGAAATCAATGCAAGTGCTGGGCGGAGCCTCTATCGCGGCAATGGCTGCTACCAGTTTGGCGTCATTAGTAGCAGGCCCGGCACTTGCAGCTGGCCTTAGCCTCGCTTCGGGCGTATTAGGGATTGTTGGCGTGGGCTTTGGGGTAATCGGCGGCATTATTGCCCGCGAAGTTGCCAAAGAAAAGAAAGGTGAAGAACTTAATAAGCGGGCCGAGCAGTTTAACAACTGGAGCGAATTGGGCATTACTGAAGATAATTGGGGCGACAAGCTTAATTACACTCAAAATGCTCGTTACGCCTATTACTACGACTATGGCTCGGAGTCTTACTATGACGCCTTTCCAGCGGATAAGCCGGTGTGGGAAGCGCGGCCAGACCAGTATGAAGATTTTACTGAGTACATGAAAGATCATGACCACCTCCCCAGTGATGACTGGTTCGACACCTGGGACAAAGAAAACGGTGTGGTCATTAATCGTGACAGCGACGGTGACGTCAGTGGTTTGCCACGTTTTGGCGATGACGTTACTTACAAAAACAGCAAGCCGTCCACCGGTACATTTGACGACTTCAAACAGGATGTAGACCGCGTTGATGTGGGGTCTATTGAATTGGTGGACGGTGGTCGAGTTATTTTTGTCAAAGACGGGGTGAAGCAAATTATTGATCCGGTACTCGCCAATAGCGACGGCGGCATTAATCCGTCTGTTATTGGTTACCTGACCGATTTGTACGAGCTGACCCATCCGGGGGGCGAGCGCAGCGAGGAGATCATCAAACAGATTACCGACCTGCATAATGAATCCGATAAATACAACGAAATCGATGAGTTGCGGCGTGTATTCAGTCCGGACTTTGTTCAGATGGTGGGCAAAGATGACGTTAACCCTGGCACCTTTAATGACTTCAAAGAAGACATTGACCGTGTCGATGTTGAGTCGATAAAACTGGATCCGGAGGACAGTAGCGTTATCTACTTCGTTAAAGATGGCGAGCAATGGAAGTTGGATACTGACGACAACGGCAGCCTTAAAGATGGTCATGCCAAGGAAATATATACGTACTTGCGTGACTTGCACGATCTGATTCGCCCTGACGGTAAGGACGTAAACAGTGATATCACCAAGGAAGTCACGGATCTGCATAACAAGAATGATGACTACAATGACATCAAAACGCTTCGCGAACATCTTGTGGAAATGTTCCCGAAAGAATATGGCCAAGAGCCGGCTACCTTTGGCACCACGTATGATGAAGATGGCAGTGTGAGTAACAATAAGGTCGGAACGCCGAGCGATTTTATTGAGGATATTGATAAGGTGGATGTCGCGACTATCGCTGTATCTGAAGATGGGCGATCAGTCGTTTTTGTTAAAGACGGCATCAAGCAACGGATATCCGATAGCAGCGATGACAACACTGAAATCATTCGCTACCTGAAAGGTTTGCACGACATTGCCGACCCGAAAAACGAGTCCTTCAATGAGCGTGCGAAGGAGATGGACCGTGTGTTCGCGGCGACCGATGACTACAACGACCTGGACAAGATAAAAGCCTACATGGACCCCGCAAACCCACCCACTTGGGCGGATAAGACGCCGGACGGGGAAAGTGGCCTTAAGAAGGTGCCAAACCAGGACCAGGATGAATTTAAGCAAGACATGGACAAAGTTGATGCCGCGTCGATCCGCGTGGTGGATGACGTTGTCTACTTCACCAAAAACGGTGAGTGGCACTCCATGGGGCCTGGCTATGGCGGCGATATGCGCGATATCTATAACCAACTCGTGATGGTCGCGAATATGACCGATAACGGTAAAGACCTTAAGCTGGCGGCCCGGATTGATCAGATATGGGATCGCGGCGATTCTTACAATGAAGCCAATAAGCTTGAGAAGTACTTAGCGAAAATCGGCGCACTTTGATTGCAGAGAACTACCCATAAACAAAAACCCGCTTCGGCGGGTTTTTGTTGGACCTGAAAACGAGGACTATCCGATCAGCGACTGGATTCAGCCTTTGCTGGAACCATGGCTCGCCTGGCCACCTTTACGGCCGGCTTCCGAGGCTTTCTGCGGGTCATTGGCAAAGTTGCCACCACTGTTGTGTCCACCTTTGCGTCCAGCTTCCGAGGCCCTCGCTCGGTCGTTGGCGAAGTTACCAGGGTTTTTGTTGGTAGCCATTTGGTTTCTCCTTTTCTCTGAAGTAGTAGCAAAACCCCTAATGGGCCTTACACAGTTTCTGAAGGCACTTCAGTGAGATCGTTCGTCCTATTTAAGTCATTGGCGACAAACGGTTTTTTGATATTAAAGTGCAATTTCGCGGGGGAATTTAAATTAGCCGCTGCGCTTGCGTAGCTGGCCATTTGCAACTAGCGGCTTGAGTCGATCGAGGTATCTGTCAATAAGTTCATGACCGCTCATCCTTCTCTATGAACTGCCGTCGCTGCGCTTGGCTCGGATATTCCAGAACTGGGCTTATGACATTAGGGATAACGAGCAGCATGGGCGACTACCACATCAGCCGTGTGCCAGAGGGTTGGCAATTGATCAAAAAGGGCGCCACGCGTCCGTCCAAACGGGCACTTACCAAAGGAAAGTTGTTGCAGGAAACTGAGCGCTTTTTACGCGGTAAGGATGCGGTGCTGATCATCCACCACGAAGACGGAACGACCGTGGAAAAGATTTACCAGGCCGGTAAATTGATACCGCCCAAATGGGCGAAGTGGCAGGAAGAGGAGTCGGAAAACGATAGCGGCGAGTGAGGTCTGCAAGTAGAGATCCCGTAGGGTGTGCTGCGCGCACCAAGCGATATCGGAATGATCGCTTGGTGCGCGCAGCACACCCTACGGGCGGGAATTACTCAGGCTGCTCTTCGTCGCGAATCAGGATGCACAAGCGGCCGCTTTCATCTTCCACGGCGTCGTACACGTAATACATCACCACTTCACCGTCACCTGGCAGGGTCGCAATGTAGTCGCCGATTTCGACGTCGAAGTGCGCTTTGCTACCGGGTTTGGCTTCGCTTTCGATAAAGGCGTTGAAAAACAGGCCGGGGTCGGCGTCGCCGTAGAAGTCGTCACGCGCTTCGGCGTCCCACTCTACCGGGGCTTGGAATTGGCCGTTGAACAGTACCTTGCCGTCGCCAAGGTCTTCTTCTTCAGCTTCCGGGTCAGTTTCATCCAAGCGGTAAACCGTGCAGCTCAGCGCATCCGTGTGGCCCAAGATAAAAGTGCGTGCGGCCATACGTTTGTCGGTATCCATTACAGGCATGGGTGTCTCCAGTTGTGGCGGCGATGTGCCTGCGAGCCGGCAGTGTGCCGGTCATGCCTGAGGGCCGCAAGCACGAGTGCTCGGGTGGGGGAGACAAGGCGCCAGCCAGAGGGGCCGGCTCCTTTTTTACGGTGGGGTAGAGCGGGGTATTAAAGCGCGTCAGCCATGGGGTCTGTGTCAGGCTGCACTTGTACGAACGGTAGCTGCAAGAGTGCGCTGGAGCGCGCGCGGGTGCTGTTGGTCAGCTCCAGGTCGTTGTTGAGCTTACGCCCGTATGAGGGAATGATTTCCTTCAGCTTGGCTTGCCACTCGGGCGTCTTGACCTTCTCTTTGAAGGTTTTTTCCAGCACCGAAAGCATGATCGGCGCGGCCGTCGAAGCACCTGGCGATGCGCCTAACAACGCAGCAATGCTGCCATCGGCCGAGCTGACGATTTCGGTACCAAATTGCAGCACGCCGCCCAGCTCCGGGTCTTTCTTGATGATTTGCACGCGCTGGCCGGCATGTACCAGTTCCCAGTCGGCGTCTTGCGCGTTAGGGAAGTATTCGCGCAGAGCGGCCATGCGGTCGTCTTGGCTGAGCATCAACTGGCCGATCAGGTAGGTGGTCAGCGAGGTGTTATCCACACCCACGTTGGCCATCGGCAGCACGTTGTGCCAGGTCATGGCGCTGAACATATCCCACAGCGAGCCATTGATCAGGAACTTGGTGGAGAAGGTGGCGAAGGGGCCGAACAGCAGCGCTTTCTGGCCATCAATCACGCGGGTGTCCAAGTGCGGCACCGACATCGGTGGCGAGCCGACCGAGGCTTTGCCGTACAGCTTGGCTTGGTGCTGGGCAACGATTTGCGGGTTCTTGGTGACCAGGAATTCGCCACCGACCGGGAAGCCGGCATAACCGTCGGCCTCAGCAATGCCGGATTTCTGCAGCAGCTTGAGCGCGCCGCCACCCGCACCGATAAACACAAACTTGGCTTTGACGCTTTTCAACTGTTCGCCATTGCTGAGGTCGGCGACTACCACCGTCCAGGTGCCGTCATCGTTACGCACGATGTCGCGCACTTCATGTTGCAGGTGCAGAGCAACGTCAGGGCGGCTGGTCAGCGAGCCAAACAGCTGGCGGGTGATTTCGCCAAAGTTGACGTCGGTACCAATCGGCATGCGCGTAGCGGCCAGCTTCTGGCCCTCGGCGCGGCCTTCCATTACCAGTGGCACCCATTGTTTGATCTGTGCCGGGTCTTCGGAATACTCCATGCCACGGAACAGCGAGCTGTGCTGCAAGGCGGCGTGGCGCTTGTGCAGGTAGGAGACGTTTTCATCGCCCCAGACAAAGCTCATATGCGGCACGTTGTTGATAAACGAGGGCGGGTTGTTCAGCACTTTCTGCTCAACCTGATAGGCCCAGAACTGTTTGGAGATTTCGAACGACTCGTTGATCGCCACCGCTTTGCTGATGTCGATGGTGCCGTCGGCCATTTCCGGGGTGTAGTTCAGCTCGCAAAAGGCCGAGTGGCCGGTGCCGGCGTTGTTCCAAGGGTTGGAGCTTTCTTCGGCCACTTGGCCCATGCGCTCGTAAATGTCGATGCTCCAGCCCGGCTCCAGCTCCTTCAGGTAGGTGCCCAGGCTGGCACTCATGATGCCGCCGCCAATCAGCAGCACGTCGACGGTTTTTTCTGGCTCAGGGGTTTTCGTGCAGCCCACCACAACCAGGCACAACAGGGATAACAACAACTTTTTCATCGGTTTACCATTTCCAGTTTTCAATCGGAAAGGCTCACAGCAAGACCGGGGCCAGGTGCGGCAAGGCGCCGCAGGGCGGGGCTTGTAGACGATTTTCCGGTGCTGGTGAGGGCTGAATTTGGCCAGATCCCGCCACCGGCGGGCGGGATTCCGCCGATCAGTCGGCGCCGGCCGCCGGTGGCAGGTGGTGGCGCAAACGGTTGTCGGCCATACACAGCGCAATCAGCAGCGGTATGGCAGCAATCGCGGCATCGAGCAAGAGTAAATCGCGAAAGGCCAGGCGCAGTTGTTCGCTGTCGACCAGGCCAAGGCTGGCGCTGATATGTTCCGGGTCCACGCTGGGCAGCAGGTGCCACAGCAGGCTAGAAAGCAGGGTAACCCCCAGCGCCCCGCCAAGCCCACGGAACATGCCGCAGGCTGCCGTGACGACGCCCAAATGGCTAAGCGGTGCGGCACTCTGTACGGCCACCATCGAGGTGGGGAATTGCAAGCCCAACGCCACACCGCAGCAAACCAGCAGCGGCAGACTGAGCATCTCCAGCGCAGCTGGCAGAAATGCCAAGGCCACTAACGCCGCTGGCAACAGCAAGTTGCCGCTGAGGATCAAGGGTTTGTAGCGGCCCAACTGTGAACTCAGGCGCCCGCCGATAAACGCGCCCAAGGGGGCTCCGATGGCAATCGCCATTAATTGGCTGGCACCGGTGCCGGCACCGCCTTGGGCATGGGCGTGCAGGGGGAATAGCACCGCCAATGCCACGGCCTGAAAGTTGGCGAAAAACAGCAGGCACCAACCGGCGCGCACCGGGCCGATGCGAAACAGCTCAAGAGGAATGACCGGCTCAGCAGCTCGGCGTTCTTGCAGCACAAACAGCAGCAGACCGATGAGTGCAACCGCCAGGCCGATGCCATTTGCAAGCGTTAGCCACTGGCGTTCCTGGCCCAGGCGTGTAATCAGCAACAGCAAACTGCCCAAGCCAATCAGCAACAGCACGCCGCCCAAATAATCGAGCTGCGCCTTGCGCCGTACCTGCGCCAACCCGGCCAGGCGCTTGTGACACAACCACATCGCCAACAGACCCACCGGCAGGTTGATCCAGAACACCCAGCGCCATGACAGCTGATTGCTGAGCAAACCACCCAGAGGCGGACCGATCAGGCTGGCCAGGGCAAACATGCCGCTGAACCAGGCCTGGTAGCGCCCACGTTCGGCGGGGGCGATCAAATCGCCGATCAGCGCCTGAATGGTGGCGATCATGCCGCCGGCCCCGATGCCTTGCAGGGCGCGGGCACCCACCAGTTGCCACATGTCCTGGGCCATGGCGCAGAGCACTGAGGCGAATACAAACAGGCCAATGGATATCAGCAGCAAGGGGCGCCGGCCGTAGAGATCGCCCAGCTTGCCAAAGAACGGCGTGGAAATGGTCATGGCCAACATATAGGCCGACACCACCCAAGCCAGCACTTCACTACCGGGCAATTGCAGAGCGATTTCCGGCAGGGCGACGGCCACGATGGTTTGGTCGAGTGCTGAGAGAAAAATCCCAAGCAACAGGCCCATCAGGATTTGCCGCAGTTGCGCAGGAGTAAGCGGAGTAGAGGCGGGGGCAGCAGTCACAACGGGCCCTTAGCGGCTGGCGGGAAGTGAGGGTGAGATCTGGCACAGCGCTGAGAGTTTGCCCAAGCGGGCGTGATGTGAATAGCAGTGTTTGCGCGGACTGCTGTTAGCTATGTGGGATATGACCTGCAAGAGGCCGGAAATGAGCCGATCGAATGGGATTTTCCTACGGATGCGTCGGGGGCTTCCGATTTCGTCCACTGGCCGCCAGGCGTTTAATTTCTCTCGGCGACACTGGTCGTCAACCCAGTTACCCCTTGGGTATGAATTGCCAAGCGATGTGCAGAAGTAAGGTGGCAGGATCGTTAATTCGCAGCTGTTTTGTTGGGTGACTGCGCAGTGGTGGTCTTGGCAATTCATTTTTAAGGGCTCAGTTGGCAGGGACGCTGTTGGACGGGCAACGGTTCCGGCGTTTCTGTTTTGTTCGAATTGCTAAAGGGAATTTAATCGTGCACCCCCACAATCCTCCTCGTTCTGCCTGGCCTGTTTTATCTTTCCTGCTATTTCTTCTGATCTTGCTCTTGGCCGGCTTTGCGGCCATGCAGCAGGCTGCTGTGTTGCGCGACGCCAACATGGATATCCAGGTACAAACAAAACCGTTCAGCCGTGGTTTGGTCGAGCTGCAAAGCAACCTATCGGCGCTGCGGGTTAGCAACCATGCGCTTCGTTTACAAGCGGACAACGGTGAGGCAGATACCGGTGAACTGATGCGCGCCCATGGCTATATGGCGCAGATTTTTTCGGAAATAACCACGTTGTCGGCGTTGAACCTTGGCGACGTTCAACGCGCGACATTCTTTGCTCTGCAAAACAGCGTGTCGCGCTTGATGCGCGAGCAAGACGAATTTCGCGAGTTGCTCAACGCGAGCAAATTTAGCCAGGCGGTTGAGGCTTACGACCGTGACTTGGCGCCGCTAATCGTCGACGTCAGCAAGGAAGTCAGCGATTTGATCGCGCTGACCCGACGTTGGCAGCAGGACAACCTGGAACACACCCTTGCGGCTTACACCGCCACCTACTGGTTGATCGTGCTGTGCCTTGCCCTGGCGGTCGCCGGTAGTTTTCTTTTGGTTGGCTGGCACCTGCGCCGGTTGCTGCAACCGCAGTCAGCGCTCTCTGAGCAATCGTTAACCCAGTAAGTCGTAAATCCCAATAAAAAGCATGGATGCCCTGAGCGCTCTGCTCAGTTGAACCGCCCATTCTGGGCGGTTTTTTTTGCCTGGATTTTCTGGTTTCGCGTTACAGGGCGTAGTTGGCCAACTCGCGAGCGATCAGCAGCCGTTGAATTTCGCTTGAGCCTTCGTAGATCTGCGTGATGCGCGCATCGCGGTAGTAGCGCTCAACCGGGTAGTCCTCCAGATAGCCGTAGCCGCCATGAATTTGAATGGCGTCGGAGCACACGCGCTCAGCCATTTCCGAGGCAAACAATTTGGCTTGCGAGGCTTCCGAGAGGCACGGGTGCCCGGCGGTGCGCAGGCGTGCGGCATGCAGAATCAGCAGGCGACTGGCGTTTATCTGCGTGTGCATATCGACCAGTTTATTGGCGATGCTTTGGTGCTCAATGATCGGTTTGCCGAACTGCACCCGCTCGCGGGCATACAGCAGCGCGGCCTCAAACGCGGCCCGGGCAATGCCCAGCGCCTGTGCGGCGATACCGATGCGGCCGCCTTCAAGATTGGAGAGGGCGATGGCCAATCCTTTGCCGCGTTGGCCCAGCAGGTTGGCTTCGGGGATGACGCAATTGTTGAGGGTGACGGCGCAGGTATCCGAGGCTTTGATACCCATCTTTTTTTCGCTGCGGTCGACCACAAAACCTGGGTTGTCGGTGGGCACCAGAAACGCCGAAAGGCCTTTTTTGCCCAGCTCCGGATCGGTTACGGCAAACACGATGGCCAGCTTGGCGCGCTTGCCGTTGCTGACAAATTGCTTGGCGCCGTTCAGCACCCAATGGCCGTCCTGTAACTCGGCGCGAGTGCGCAGATTGTTGGCCTCAGAACCGGCATGCGGTTCGGTCAGGCAAAAGCAGCCAATCGCTGCACCACTGGCCAGCGCCGCCAACCATTCTTGCTTCTGTGCCTCGCTGCCGTAGTTAAGCACCGGGCCACAGCCCACCGAGTTATGCACGCTCATCAAGGTGCCGGTGGCGGCATCGGCGGCGGACACTTCTTCCACCGCCAGGGCATAGGCGACGTAGTCGGTATAGGAGCCGCCCCAACTATCGGGCACCACCATGCCGAGTAGGCCCAACTCACCCATACGGGTGACCACTGCGTCGTCTATCCAGCCAGCTTTGGCCCATGCTTCGGCATGCGGGGCAATTTCATGGCGAGCAAAATCGCGGGCCATATCGCGGATCATGCGTTGTTCTTCGCTTAGTTCCAGGTCGTGCATGGGGTGCTCTCTATCTTTTTTATTAGGGGCATGTGCGGCACTCAGACCTTGCCGCTGTAGAGCTGAATAATGGCGGAGAAGTCCAGGTCGCCATGGCCCCCGGCGCTAAAGGTTTGGTACAGCTGTTGCGCCAGGGCGCCGAGCATTACCGGCTGCTGCACTTGTTTGGCTGCCTCGGTGGCCAGGCCGAGGTCTTTAAGCATCAGATTGGCGCCGAAACCACCGCTGTAGCCGCGCGCTGCCGGAACGTTTTCCAGCACGCCGGGGAAGGGGTTGTAGGTGTCCGAACTCCAGCAGCGGCCGCTGGAAGTGTTGATCACCCCAGCCAGTACCTTGGCGTCCATGCCCAAGGCCACACCGAGATTCATCGCTTCGGCCACGCCGATCATGGAGATGCCCAGCAGCATATTGTTCGCCACCTTGGCGACCTGGCCGTTACCGCTGGCGCCACAGTGCACAATGTTTTTGCCCATGGCGGCGAGCACCGGTTGCGCCTGGGAGAAATCGGCCTCGCTGCCACCAACCATAAAGGTCAAGGTGCCCGCCGCAGCGCCAGCAGTGCCGCCAGAAACCGGTGCATCAAGCATTGGGTTGCCTTGCTCTGCTGCTTTTGCGGCGACTTCGCGGGCGGTCATGGGGTCGATGGTGGAGCTGTCGATCAGCCGTACGCCGCGTGCAACGTGGGCGAGCAGGCCGTCTTCTGCCAGGTACACGGCTTTTACATGGCGCGCGGCGGGCAGCATGGTGATGATCAATTCCGCGTCGCTACGCGCCACGGCGGCTGGTGAGTGCACGGCGTGGGCGCCGGCGTCGATAAGTGCTTGCACCGAGGCGGGCACCAGGTCGAACACGGTCAGTTGATGGCCGGCCTTGAGCAGGTTCAGCGCCATAGGCCCACCCATATTGCCCAGGCCGATAAAACCGATATTCATGGCAAATTCCCTCTTGTGCTGGTGATGGGTGGGGTTCTATTTCAGTGTGATGGTGGTGTTTACCGTGCCCACGTCATCCTCATCAAACCAGCGTTGGGTAACGGTTTTGGTCTGGGTATAAAACTGCACCACCTGTTTGCCATAGGGCCCCAGGTCGCCGAGTTTTGAGGCCCGTGAACCCGAGAAGGAAAAGATCGGCACCGGCACCGGAATGGGCACGTTGATGCCCACCTGGCCGACGTCGATCTCTTCCTGAAAATGCCGCGCGGCCGCGCCGGAGCGGGTAAAAATGGCCGTGCCGTTGCCATTGGGGTTGGCGTTAATCAGGGCGATGGCCTCATCCAGGCTGGCGGCATTGAGCACGCAGAGCACTGGGCCGAAAATTTCCTCGCGGTAGATACGCATAGCTGGGGTTACATCGCTGAAAAGCGTCGGGGCGATAAAGTTGCCGCGTTCAAAGCCAGGCACCGTCGGGTTGCGCCCATCCAGCGCCAAGGTCGCGCCTTCGGCAACGCCGGCGGCGATCAAGCCGTGGATTCGCTCAAGAGCGGCGCAGGACACCACCGGCCCGAGGTCGGCACCCGCTTCGGTGCCGGCATTCAAGCGCAAGGTTTTGCTGCGCTCCACCAGCTCGGGCAACCAGGTTTGCGCCTCGCCCACCAGAATGACCGTCGACAGCGCCATGCAGCGCTGGCCCGCTGCGCCAAAAGCCGCGCCCACCAGGTTATTCAGCGTTTGTTGGCGATTGGCATCGGGCATCACGATGGCGTGGTTTTTCGCCCCCATCATGCATTGCGCGCGTTTGCCGTTTTGCGTGGCGCGGTTGTACACATGGGTGCCGACCTGGGTTGAGCCGACAAACGATACGGCTTTGATGTCGGGGTGGTCGCACAGCCGGTTCACCACCTCGGCGCCGCCATGCACCACGTTTAGAACGCCGGGCGGCACACCCGCCTGCATGGCCAGTTCGGCCAGGCGCATGGTTACCATCGGGTCTTGTTCGGAGGGTTTCAGCACAAAGGTGTTGCCGGTGGCGATGGCCATGGGAAACATCCACAGCGGGATCATCGCCGGGAAGTTGAATGGGGTAATGCCAGCGCAGACGCCCAGTGGTTGCAGCAGCGTGTAGGTGTCCACGCCACCAGCGACGTTGTTGGCCAATTCACCTAATTGCAGATTGCCAATGCCCGCCGCGTGCTCGACTACTTCCAGGCCGCGGAACACATCGCCTTCGGCATCGGCCAGGGTTTTGCCTTGCTCGGCGGTGAGCAGGGCGGCGAGCTCGTGCATATGCTCGCGAATCAGTTGCTGGTACTTGAGAAATATCCGCGCGCGAGCGCCGATGGGTGTTTTGCGCCAGGTTTTAAAGGCCTCGGCAGCGGCGTTTATAGCGGCGTCGACCTCGGCCTGGGTGGCGAAGGGCACCCGCGCCAGTACCTGCTGGGTTGCAGGGTTAATGATGTCGCGCCATTGGCTGCTGGTGGAGTCGATCAGTTCGCCGCCGATCAACAGTTTTACGCTGGGAATCGCAGTAGGTTCGGTCGTTTGCATTGTTGTTATAACTCCGGCTTGAGCAGAGGTTGGGCAAATCGATACGAGGCTGAGCTTAGCAGTGTGGTTTTTGGCGATATAGGGTGGCGTTGTGCTGGCGCTTAGGAATTTGCCTACGGGTATTTGACTTGTTTTCTACAGAGCACTTTCGCTCTGTTTTGCAATTCTCCCTGCCTCATTTCTGGCAGGGTTTCCATCATGCAACAACCATCCGACGACACTCATTCTGTTCCCTCCCGTGGTCTGTTGACCTTTACCGGAAGTGCTCTTCTTCTCCTGATCGGGCTAGGAGCCCAGCCCGATTTTCCCGCCCGCCTCTATGATTGGCTAAGTCACGGCCAGCAACTCTTACTCTCCTTGTTTTAACCCGATCGCGCTTGTTTCTCCGGGCCTGGCGGCCAATAAGGTGTCGTATAACGCCTCAGCGGCCACCGACAATTCGTGATCGGCCTTACGCAAAATACCAATGGCGCGCTCGATAACTGGCTCACGCAATGTGAGGCAGCGAGCTCCCAGCTCATGCATCTGCTGCACACATAGCGCCGGTACGGCGCTGACGCCCAAGCCGCTTGCCACCATTCTGCCCACCGTTGCCAACTGATGGCTCTCAAACGCCACGGGCAGTTTCAGACCGCGCTGACGCAAGTGGTCTTCCAACATAAAACGCACAGTGGATGGCCGTTGCAGGGTGACAAATGGGTGTTCTAGCAGGGTTGCCCAGTCCACTTCTTCCTGTTCCGCCAACGGCGAATCCGCTGCTACTACTGCAACAAACCGGTCCATATACAGTGGGGTGAAATGCAGGCTGGCGTCCGCCTCCGGGGCGAAGGCAATGCCCAGCTCTACCTGGCGGTCGCGGACCATCTCAATCACTTGCTCATTGATCACGTCGTTAACCGTGACATTCACCTTGGGATGTCGCGCGCGAAACTGCACCAGCAGCGAGGGCAGCAAGTTGCCGGCAAAGGAGGGCATGGCGGCCAGGGTTACCCGCCCTTGCTGGAGGGTGAAGCGCTGGCGCAGTTGGTCCTCGGCGTTTTCCCAGTCAGCCAGCAGGCGCCGCGCCAGCGGCAACAGCGCCTCACCTTCCGGCGTTAGGCTGACGGTGCGCGTAGTACGGCTAAACAGACGGCCACCCAATCCTTCTTCCAAACCCTTAATGGTCAGGCTTAACGCCGATTGCGACAGGTACAAGCGCTCGCCCGCCTGAGCAAAACTCAGGCTTTGCGCTACCGCTAGAAACGCACGCAGTTGTTTAACGGTCATGGCCAAGCTCTCAGTTAACTGTGCTGTTTTATCAATCAATTCATTTTAAAAATCAACTTAACAAATGAATTGCTGGGGGCAACACTCTGGCCTCCTTTCAAAAACAACTTCAACAACAGAGGCGACGCCCCATGGCAGGTTTCGATAAACGTGTGGGTTCCTACGCTGAGGCGCTGGCCGGCCTTGAGCATGGGATGACGGTCATTGCTGGCGGCTTCGGCCTGTGCGGCATCCCGGAAAACCTGATTGCCGAGATCAAACGCAAAGGCGTGCGCGACCTGACCGTGGTCTCCAACAATTGCGGTGTCGATGGCTTTGGCCTGGGCGTGCTGCTGGAAGACCGGCAGATCCGCAAGATGATCGCCTCGTATGTCGGCGAAAACGCTCTGTTCGAAAAGCAGCTGCTCAGCGGCGAGCTGGAAGTTGAACTCACCCCGCAAGGCACCCTGGCAGAAAAAATGCGCGCTGGCGGAGCTGGCATTCCCGCCTTCTTTACCGCCACCGGGGTTGGCACGCCGGTCGCCGAAGGCAAAGAAACCCGCGAATTCAACGGCCGCCAGTACCTGATGGAAACCGCCATCACCGGTGACTTCGCCATCGTCAAAGGCTGGAAAGCCGACTGGTTTGGCAACGTGGTGTACCGCCACACGGCGCAGAACTTCAACCCACTGGCCGCCACCGCCGGCAAGATCACTGTGGTAGAAGTGGAAGAAATCGTCGCCCCCGGCGAGCTCGACCCTACCCAGATCCACACCCCCGGTATTTATGTCGATCGCCTGATCTGCGGCAGCTTTGAAAAACGCATCGAACAACGCACCGTGCGCGCCTAAGCGAGAGAGAACAAGAACATGGCACTTACCCGCGAACAAATGGCTCAACGTGTCGCCCGCGAATTGCAGGACGGCTACTACGTCAACCTTGGCATCGGTATTCCCACCCTGGTAGCCAACTACATTCCTGACGGCATGGAAGTGATGCTGCAGTCGGAAAACGGCTTACTCGGTATGGGGGCTTTCCCCCGTGCTGACGAGATTGACGCCGACATGATCAACGCCGGAAAACAAACCGTGACCGCGCGCACCGGCGCTTCGATTTTTTCCTCGGCCGAATCCTTTGCCATGATCCGTGGCGGCCATATCGACCTGACCGTGCTCGGCGCCTTTGAGGTGGACGTGCAAGGCAATATCGCCTCGTGGATGGTGCCGGGCAAATTGGTCAAAGGCATGGGCGGGGCGATGGATTTGGTCGCTGGCGCGGAAAATATCATCGTCACCATGACCCACGCCTCGAAAGACGGCGAGTCGAAATTGCTCGCCCGCTGCAGCCTGCCGCTGACCGGTGCCGGCTGTATTAAACGGGTACTGACCGACCTGGCTTACCTGGAAATCGCCGATGGCGCCTTTATCCTCAAAGAGCGTGCGCCAGGCGTGAGCGTTGAAGAAATCCAGGCCAAAACCGCTGGCAAGTTAGTAGTGCCGGAGCACGTGCCGGAAATGCAATTCGCTGTCTGACCAGGAGCGTTCCCATGCAAGACGTCGTAATTGTTGCCGCCACCCGTACCGCCGTCGGTAGTTTCCAAGGCGCGTTGGCCGGCATTTCTGCCGTTGAGCTCGGCGCGGCGGTGATCCGCGCGCTGCTAGAGCAAACCGGGCTGGATGGCGCCGAAGTGGACGAAGTGATCCTCGGCCAGGTACTCACCGCTGGCGCCGGGCAAAACCCCGCGCGCCAGGCAGCGATCAAAGCCGGTTTGCCGGTTGCCGTTCCAGCGCTGACCCTGAACAAAGTTTGCGGCTCGGGCCTGAAAGCGCTGCACCTGGGTGCGCAGGCGATTCGCTGTGGCGATGCCGACGTGATCATCGCCGGAGGCCAGGAAAGCATGAGCCTGGCCCCGTACGTAATGCCTGGCGCCCGCACTGGCCTGCGTATGGGTCACGCTCAGGTGATCGACAGCATGATCACCGATGGCCTGTGGGACGCCTTTAACGACTACCACATGGGCATCACCGCAGAAAACCTGGTGGAGAAGTACGGCATTAGCCGTGAGGAGCAGGACGCTTTCGCTGCCGCTTCCCAGCAGAAAGCCGTCGCTGCGATCGAGGCCGGACGTTTTAAGGACGAGATCACCCCGATCCTGATCCCCCAGCGCAAAGGCGACCCCATTGCCTTTGCTACCGATGAACAACCGCGCGCCGGCACCAGCGCGGAGTCCCTGGGCAAGCTCAAGCCTGCGTTCAAAAAAGACGGCACGGTCACCGCCGGCAATGCTTCCAGCTTGAACGATGGCGCGGCTGCTGTGCTGCTGATGAGCGCGGAAAAAGCCAAGGCCTTGGGCCTGCCCGTGCTGGCCAAAATTGCGGCCTACGCCAATGCGGGAGTCGATCCGGCAATCATGGGTATTGGCCCCGTTTCGGCGACCAAACGCTGCCTGGAAAAAGCCGGTTGGACCCTCGACCAACTGGACCTGATCGAAGCCAATGAGGCCTTTGCGGCACAGGCGCTGTCGGTTGGCAAAGAGCTCGGTTGGGATGCTAGCAAGGTCAACGTCAACGGCGGCGCCATCGCCATCGGCCACCCCATCGGCGCCTCAGGCTGCCGTGTGCTGGTGACCTTGCTGCACGAAATGATCAAGCGCGATGCCAAAAAGGGTTTGGCGACCTTGTGTATTGGTGGTGGTCAAGGCGTGGCGTTGGCTTTGGAACGCTCGTGATTCGTAGGGTGTGCTATGCGCACCACGATATCGCTTGGTGCGCGCAGCACACCCTACAACGGACGTGGCAGGCGCGCTAAGATCTCGCGCCTCAACCCGATACGGTAAACCGCAGCGTGAGCACGCAGATCATCACCAAAGAAGGTAACGAAGCGCTTAAGCAAGAGCTCGATTACCTCTGGCGGGTCAAACGCCCCGACACCACGCAAAAGGTCACCTGGGCCGCGTCCCTGGGCGATCGCAGCGAAAACGCCGACTACCAGTACAACAAAAAACTCCTGCGCGAAATCGACCGCCGCGTGCGCTATTTGCGTAAACGTCTGGAAGATATGCGCGTGGTGGAATACAGCCCGGAACAGGAAGGCCGGGTGTTTTTTGGCGCCTGGGTAGAAATCGAAAACGAAGAGGGCGACCAGAAGCGGTTTCGCATCGTCGGCTACGACGAAATCCATGGCCGCAACGACTACATTTCCATCGACTCGCCGATGGCGCGGGCGCTGTTGAAGAAGGAAGTGGGCGACGAATTTATGGTCGTCACCCCGGAAGGGGAAAAGTGGTGGTGGGTAAATGTAATCGAGTATGTGAAGCCCACTTAGGTCCTGCTGTTGTAGGGTGTGCCGTGCGCACCAAGGCCAGTATCGCAGATGGCCCTGGTGCGCACAGCACACCCTACGGTTAACCTTCGCGCAGCACCGTCAGTGGGCTGGCATTCAACGCGCGGCGTGTGCCGATCACCCCAGCCGTCCCCACCAACAACGCGCCAATCAGCGGCAGCACCAACAACCACGGATGCGGCGTCCAGGCCATATCGAAGGCAAAGCGGTACAGCAGAAAGCTCACCAGCTCGCTACCCAGCGCCGCCAACAAACCGCTGGCTGCACCTAGCACGCCGAACTCAGCCAAACGCGCCCGTTGCAGCACTTTGCGTTCTGCCCCCAAGGCCCGCAGCAATGCGCCTTGGCGAATGCGCTCGTCGAGGGTGGCTTGCAGCCCGGCGAACAGCACGGTCAGGCCGGCAGCCAGCACGAACAACAGCACGTATTCCACCGCCAACGTCACCTGGGCAAGGATGCTGCGCAGTTGGGCCAGAATCGCTTCAATCTGCAGCAACGTTACCGCCGGGAAGGCGCGCGACAGCTCCACCAGTTGCCGCTCTTGCTGCGGCGGCAGGTAGAAGCTGGTCAGGTAGGTGACGGGCAGATCCTGCAACGTGCCGGGTTCGAAAACCATATAGAAGTTCGGCTGGAAGGTGTCCCAGTCGACTTCGCGCAGGCTGGTGACTTGGGCATCGCGGTTAAGGCCGCCGACGCTAAAACTCAGGCGGTCGCCGAGTTTCACTTTCAGGCTTTCGGCCAATTTGCTTTCGATGGAGACGCCCGGCAGCTCGGCGTTTTTCTCTTTGCCCCACCAACTGCCGGCTACCAACTTATTGCTCACCGGCAGGTCGGCGGACCAAGTCAGGCTAAGGTCGCGGCGCACGGCGCGGTCGCCAGTGGAGTCTTTGCTCACCACTTCTTTTACCGCTTGGCCGTTGATGGCGATCAGACGGCCTGGCACCACGGGATAGAGCGGCGCTGGGTGTGGAGAAAGCTGCGCCAGTTGTGCGGCAAAACCGTCTTTGTCAGCCGGCAGCACGTTTAGGGCGAAGTAGTTGGGCGCCTCTTTGGGTAGCTGCTGTTGCCAGTTATCCAGCAGCTCGCCACGCAGCAGGGCGATCAGCGCCATCGACAGCAGAATCAAACCAAAGGCCAGCGATTGCCCGGCAGCAGCCAGCGGATGACGCAGCAATTGGCCGAGGCCCAAGCGCATCGGCAATGGTGCCCCCGCCAGTAACCGCCGCAAACCTTGCAGGCCAAGCACCAACGCGCCACCGAGAATCAGCGCCGCCACCAAGCCACCGCCAAGCAGGGCGAGGGTGAGGGCCAGGTCGAGGCTCAGGCGCCACATAATCAGCGTGAGCGCGCCCAATGCCGCGCCATACACCAGCCACGAACTCGGCGGCACTGGCATCAAGTCACGGCGCAGTACGCGTAGTGGCGGCACCCGACCCAGCGCTGCCAACGGTGGCAAGGCAAAACCGGCCAGTGCCACCAACCCTGTGGCCATGCCTGCCAGCGCCGGCATTACGCCGCCGCTAGGCACGGTCGCCGGCAGCAATCCGCCAAGCAAATGGAACAGGCCCACTTGCCCAAGCCAGCCGAGCAGGGCGCCGATACCGCTGGCGAGCAGGCCGAGCATGGCCAATTGCAGGGTGAATACGGTCAGCGCTTCCCGGCGCGACAGGCCCAGGCAACGCAGCAGGGCGCTGGCGTCAAAACGCTTGGCGGCAAAGCGCGCGGCACATAACGCTACCGCTACGCCGGCAAGCAACACGGCCGCCAAGCTGGATAGATTCAAATAACGCTCGGCGCGGCCTAACGCGCCGCCCACCTGGCGATTGGCATCGCGAGCGCCTTCGATTTTCTGGTTGGCCGCCAGTATCGGCTTAAGTGCCTGGCGATAGCTTTCCAGGTTCTCGGCGCTGCCGGTCCACAGCTCGGCGTAACGCACACGGCTGCCGGGCTGGACGATGCCGGTGGCCGGCAGGTCGTCGAGGTTCATCAGCAGGCGCGGGGTCAGGCTGTAGAAGTCGCCAGCGCGGTCGGGTTCATAGGTGAGCACGCGGCTTAGCCGCAGCGTCTTGGCGCCGACGTCAACGCTGTCGCCCACCTTCACATTCAGCGCCACCAACAGCCGCGCCTCGACCCAGGCTTCGCCCGCTGGCGGGCTGCCGCCGACAGTTTCTTCACCATAGGGCGCTGACGCGCTTTTCAGCTGGCCGCGCAGGGGGTAGCTGCTGCTGACCGCTTTGACGCTGGCCAGTTGAATGCCTTCATCGGCGGCAATCACGCTGGAGAATTCGACGAGCTGCGCATGCTTGAGCTGGCGTTGATTGCCGGCATCCAACTGCGCTTGGGTAGCCGGCGAGCTGCCGGTGAGCAGCATGTCGGCACCAAGAAATTCGGTAGCGCGCAGCATCATTGCCGCGTTCAAACGCGCACTGAAAAAGCCGATGGCGGTGCTGGCGGCCACGGCGATTACCAGGGCGAAAAACAGCACGCGCAGTTCACCGGCACGGGTGTCGCGGCGCAGTTGGCGCGCCGCCAGGTTTAGCAGGCGAGTAAAAGGTAGGCGCGTCATCACGCCTCCGCGGTCAGCACGATATGCCCGGCTTCCAGGCGGATACGGCGGTGGCAACGTTGCGCTAGGCGTTCGTCGTGGGTCACCAATACCAGGGTGGTGCCGCGTTCCTGATTGAGCTCGAAGAGCAAGTCGCTGATGTGCTCGCCGGTGTGGGTATCGAGGTTGCCGGTAGGTTCGTCGGCGAATAGCACCGCCGGGTCCGCCGCGAAAGCGCGGGCAATGGCCACGCGTTGCTGCTCGCCACCGGAAAGCTGGCGTGGCGTATGGGTCAGGCGTTTGCCCAGACCGACGCGTTCCAGCAGCGAACGGGCACGCTCGCGGGCATCGCGGTGGCCTTCCAGCTCCAGCGGCAGCATGACGTTTTCCAACGCGTTTAGGCTGTCGAGTAACTGGAACGACTGGAAAACAAAACCCACATGCTCGGCACGAATGCGCGCACGCTGGTCTTCGTCAAGGGTGCTCAGGGCATTGCCGGCAAGGGTTATTTCGCCGCTGCTGGGTAAATCAAGGCCGGCGAGCAGGCCTAAGAGCGTGGATTTACCTGAACCTGAGGTGCCGACGATGGCAAGGCTATCGCCGCGTAGCAGGTCGAGGGAGAGGTCGTGCAGGATGGTCAAATCGCCTTCCGCGCTGGGAACCACTTTGCTAAGGTTCCGCGCAGTAAGAATGCTCACAGTCATGGAGATTCCAATGCGTACATGGTGGGTAACGGGTGCCCTGGTGTTAGTGCTTTGGGCACAAGGGGCGATGGCGAGCACGGTGCTGGTCGTGGGCGATAGTATCAGCGCCGGTTTAGGCGTGGAAACCAGCCAAGGCTGGGTCAACCTGATGCAAAAGCGCCTGGAGGAGGGCGGTTTTGACCAGAAAGTGGTAAATGCCTCCATCAGTGGCGACACCAGTGCTGGAGGCCTCGCGCGCCTGCCGGCGCTGCTCTCAGAGCATAAGCCGAGCCTGGTGATCATCGAGCTGGGTGGCAACGATGGCCTGCGCGGCCAGCCGCCGGCGCAATTGCAACAAAACCTTGCGTCGATGGTGGAACAGTCACAAAAAGCCGGAGCCAAGGTGTTGCTCTTGGGCATGCGTCTGCCGCCCAACTATGGCGAGCGTTACAACAAGGCCTTTGCGGCGGCGTTCAGTAACGTCGCTACGGAAAAGAAGCTGCCGCTGGTGCCGTTCTTTCTGGAAGGCGTAGGTGGGGTGCCTGAACTGATGCAGGCCGACGGCATTCATCCAACTGCAGGTGCGCAGGGCAAGCTATTGGATAACGCCTGGCCGACCATCAAGCCATTACTCTGAGAGGCTTTTCCGAGCGCCACCTTTCGGCTAAGGTGGCGGCCGTCTCCAGGAGCCCCGCATGCCGCGCCCCGCTTGGTCCTTACACGCTTACCAACTGATCGAACCAGACGAGCAGCTCGACCTGTTCGCCTGCCGTGAAGTACGCGTGCATTTGGTGGCTCGGCAGCTGGAGTTAAGCGGGCACGCAGACCGCACCCTGTGCGGCGGTTTGCTTCCGGCGCAGCCCAAGTGGGTCAACCTGGAAAAAGCCCTGCTGCGCGACAAGCGCCTGTGCGCTGCTTGCTATGCCACGTTGCAGGCCCAGCGCAGCGGCGATCGGCCCATGTGGCCTGGCGTCTAGGCCTCCCGGCTTGGCGTGCTCGCGTGTACAATCGCGTTTTTTCTCTACTCGCTAACTCAGCCAAGGATCACCGGATGTTGTCGCGCGCTCCAGCAGTCGCCCGTTCCCTGTCACTCGCCGCCTTGTTGGCGGTAGGCCCTGCCGCAGCGCTGGAGTTCCCGCTGCCGCCACCGGGCGAAGACATCATTGGCCAGGTTCAGGTCATCACCGCCAAGTACGAAGACACCTTCGCGGACATCGGCGTGGCTAACGATCTGGGCTACCTGGAAATGGTCGCCGCCAACCCCGGCGTCGACCCTTGGTTGCCAGGCGCCGGTACGCAGATCATCTTGCCCACCCGTTTCGTGCTGCCGCCAGGCCCGCGCGAAGGCATCGTGATCAACCTGGCTGAGTACCGCATGTACTACTTCCCCAAAGGGGAAAACGTGGTGCACACCTACCCGCTAGGCATTGGTCGTGAGGGCTGGGGTTCGCCAATCAACCAGACCACCATCACCGCCAAAACCGCTAACCCGGCCTGGTACCCGCCGGCTTCCATCCGCGCAGAACATGCCGCCGATGGCGATCCACTGCCAACTGTTGTGGCACCCGGCCCGAACAACCCGCTCGGGCCGTTCAAGTTCAACCTCGGCTTGCCCGGCTACCTGATCCACGGCTCAAACAAGAAATTCGGCATCGGCATGCGCGTCAGCCATGGCTGCTTCCGGATGCTTAACAACAACGTGCTGGAGCTGGCGAAGATGGTGCCGGTGGGCACTAAAGTGCGCATCCTCAACGACCCGTACAAATTCGGCGTCAGCGGCGGCAAGGTTTATCTCGAAGCCCATACTCCGCTGGACGACAACGGCAATCCCTCGGTGGTCGACAAACACACGGCCGTCATTAACGCCCTGCTCAAACGTGAAGACCTGACCAACAGCGTTAGCCTGGACTGGGAAGTGGTGCGTGATGTGGTGGCCGCTGAAGACGGCTTGCCGGTTGAGATCGCCGTGCCCGGCACCACGATGGCCAACACCGTGCCGGTTGTGCAGTAGCCCCACGCACAACAAAAAGCCCGCTGCGGGGTGAACCGGCAGCGGGCTTTTTTGTGCCTGCTTTTGACTTTCCGCTTTCAGCCACACCGCCGCCCGGCCGACGCGCAGCCGGTCGCAGCCAAACTCCAGACAAAAAAAAGCCGATCCATAGGGACCGGCTTTATAGCGCGAAGGCTATTACTTGCGGCTGGCTTTTTCCAGCATACGAGCGGCGCGCTCGTTGGCTTCGTCAGCAGTTTGCTGAGCCTTCTGAGCAGCGGCCAGAGCTTCGTCAGCTTTGCGGTAAGCTTCGTCAGCACGAGCTTGAGCGCGAGCTGCTGCGTCTTCGGTAGCAGTCAGGCGAGCTTCAGTTTCTTTGGATACGCTGCTGCAACCGGTAGCCAGAACGGCAGCCAGAGCCAGAGCAGAGAGTTTCAGAACGTTGTTCATCGTGTTCCCCTTAAGGTGCATTTTTTCCATAAAGCAACTCCCCCGAGCTCGAGGTATTTGCCGGTCTACATACTACTCATTACTTGTAGTAAGTAAACGGACCGAATGCCAGCGGCTCACTTTTTTTTGGCGAAATTGAGAATTATCAAAGCAGGGGCTAATAGCGCTGGATAAAAAGTATCCAATTACGCCGGCAGCTTGCGCAATTACGACATTCTTGCCTGCTGCTTACTTCACTCTTTGGCAGGCAACTTTTAATGAAAAAACGCTGATTCCGAGTTGCTCTTCACACTGGCTTAAATAGCCTGGTGCTCGTGCAAATATCGGGATTGGCTGGCACTTTGCCGTCCTGTTAAGCTGCGCCGCACCAGACCCAGGGCATAGTGCGGGTCGTTGAATAGCAAGGACGGCAACGTGGCCAAGATTTTTAAATGGGGTTTGCTCGCGGCAGTTGCGATTGCCGTGTTAATCAAGCTGTCGCTGTGGTTGTCGGTGCGTTCAATCATGAATGATGCGATCGCACAGTTATCGCCATTCATGGATATCAGTTACGGCGGTATTACCTCGTCCTTCGACGGTCGCGTGGGCTTAGAAAAACTCAGCATCCGCGTGCCGGCTTTACGCGATAGCGTGCGGGTCGAACACGCGCAATTGAAGTTCAACGGCTTGGGCGAGTTGCTGCGTTTCAAGGAAAGCTTGAGTCAGGGAAAATTCCCTAAGCAACTGGCGTTGAATCTGAAGGGTTTGGCGTTGGATGTTCACGGCCCCTTTATGCAACAGCTCTACGACGCGCCTGCAGAGCGCAGTCTGTTTACCGCCATGAGCGAAGTTAACTGCGGTAAGGTGCGGTTCATCGGCACCACCGAACTGTTGGACATGGGCTATCGCACCTTTGAAACCGATGCCGAGATTTCCTACTTGTTCGCGCCAGCGAGTAAAACCTTGCACTTCAATATGACCTCCGACACCCACGATATGGGAGAACTGAAAGTCTCCCTGGCGTTGGCCAATATGTCGGATAACCCCGGCGATATGCGCGTGCACCCGCCGGAGTTGGCACGGGTGTCGGTGGAGATCAATGACAACCAGTACCAGCGCAAGGTGCAGGAATACTGCGCCGGCAAACTCGGGCAAACCACCGAGCAATATTTGAAAACCGCCGTTGAACAACTCGACAAGGCGCTGCGTAGCCAGCGTATTGCGCTGGATGCGCCGGTGCTTGAGGCTTACGGCCGCTACCTGAAAGACCCACAATCGCTGACGCTAGAGCTCAATCCCAACGAGGGCATGAGTTGGGAAGGTTTGCAGTTTTTCGAGCCCAAAGATGTGTTAGGTATGTTGCACCCGAGCTTATTGATCAATCGGGAGCTGGTGTCGCCGTTGGGCTTTGCCTGGTTTGACCCTAACTCGCTCAAGCAGACGCTGGCCAATGACCGGGTTGTCGCAGAAAAAGTTGAGTCAAATGCCCCGGCGCAGCAATATGACTTCGTAGAGGTTGCCAGCCTGCCCGAATACGCTGGCAAGCGTTTGCAGTTCATTACCCACGACGGTACGTATTATCAGGGTGTGCTGCACAAAGTGGAGAACGGCAAAGCGTTCCTGAGTGTCCAATTTGGCACCGGTTCAGCGGAGATGTTTCTGCGCTTGGATAAGATCGATAAGGTAAGGGTCATGTCTAAGGCCCGTTGAGGAGTAGTGATGAGCGAGGCGCTGTCTATCAACCATGACCAGGCGGGTCATCAATTCGAGACCACTGTGGACGGTGATCGTGCTTACCTTGCCTATATGGACTTGGGTAAGCAGACGCTCGATATCTATCGCACCTTTGTGCCTAATTCCCTGCGCGGCCGTGGTATTGCGGCGGCATTGACCGAACGAGCGTTGGAATACGCCGAGCGAATGGGCTACACCGTGATTCCGTCGTGCTCCTATGTTGAGCGCTATATGGAACGTCGCGATCGCCGTTGAATGTTCCTAGAACAAAAACGCCGGGCTAAGCCCGGCGTTTTTGTTTGTGTGCTTTGTCGATCAGCCGCGTTGACGCTTAGGCAATACCGCCTTGAGTTTGCTGTGCATGCCCAGCAAGGTTTTCTCGGTGGTGCCCCAATCAATGCAGGCGTCGGTGATCGACACGCCGTATTTGAGGGCGTTGAGGTCTTTGGGTATCGACTGATTACCCCAACCCAAATGGCTTTCCACCATCAGGCCGACAATCGATTGGTTGCCTTCCAGAATCTGGTTGGCCACGTTCTCCATCACCAGCGGTTGCAGGGCCGGGTCTTTGTTGGAGTTGGCGTGGCTGCAGTCGACCATGATGTTCGGTTTGATACCGGCCTTGTTCAATTCCTGCTCACACACCGCCACGCTTACCGAGTCATAGTTCGGCTTGCCATTACCGCCACGCAGCACCACGTGACCGTAGGCGTTGCCTTTGGTGGTTACGATGGACACGCCACCTTCCTGGTTGATACCAAGGAAACGGTGCGGGCTGGAGACCGATTGCAGGGCGTTTATGGCTACGGTCAGGCCGCCGTCGGTGCCGTTTTTGAAACCGACTGCCGAGGACAAACCCGAGGCCATTTCCCGGTGGGTTTGCGATTCCGTGGTGCGTGCGCCAATGGCCGACCAACTGATGAGGTCTTGCAGGTATTGCGGTGAAATCGGGTCGAGGGCTTCGGTGGCGGTGGGCAGGCCCATTTCCGCCAGGTCCAGCAGCAACTGGCGACCGATATGCAGGCCGTCCTGGATTTTGAACGAGTCGTCCAGGTACGGATCGTTGATCAGGCCTTTCCAACCGACGGTGGTACGTGGCTTTTCAAAGTACACGCGCATAACCAGATAGAGCGTATCTGACACTTCTGCCGCCAACACTTTCAGGCGCTCGGCATATTCGTGGGCAGCTTTAATATCGTGGATCGAGCAAGGGCCCACTACCACAAACAGGCGGTGGTCCTTGCCGTCGAGAATATTGCGGATTACCTGGCGGCCCTGCACAACGGTGTGCAGCGCAGCGTCAGTCAGCGGAATTTCACGCTTGAGCTGGTCGGGGGTAATCAGGGTGTCGTTGGAGGCAACGTTAAGATCGTCGATCGGTAAATCAGCCATCGTGCTACTCGTCAGTCAGTCGTCAGTCAGGTCACAGGAGTTGGCCGCCAGCCATCTGGCGACAGAGCGCAGAGCGTAACGGGGGAGGGAACCTTAGCGCGTACGGCCGGCGCCGACAATGGGCCAGGATCAATGTGCACCCATGATTGGTGACTGTATCAATGCAAGCCGCTGATGCTCGAGAACGAGGCCGCATGTTCAGCGATCCATTCCTGTGCGATGGCTTCAACGGGCAGCGGTTGCCCGAGTTCCTTTTCGCGGAGGTGGCGGTAGTGCTCAATCTGACAAACCTGTTCGACCATTCGCGCCCGAAATAGGGTTTCTTCATCAATAAAGGCAATGCCGACCAAGTAGTCCGCCGGCAGCTTTTTGCACCAGGCCACCACACCGCTGTAGCGCGCTTGGTCACCGAGTAGTGGTATGCGCAACTCCACTGCGGTACCGCGACGAAAACCTTTGGGGGAATTGCAGGCCACGCCGCCGAGGCTGATATTGTGCAACCGCTGGCGTGGCAGGAAGGCGTGCTTGCGCTGAACTAGCTCAACTGGCATATCACTGGGATGACGCAAAAACTGGCGCATTACGGCAAAACTCCACTACATCGGATGATGGCTTATGGGCATCACTGCTAGCAGCATAGCCTGCCAATCCGAACTGACGGATTTCGATGCAGATCGCTTGCTGCTCGATTGGCCAGGCACGTCGCTGTTGATATTTACGAGCATAGGTTGTGCCAGTTGCCGTTGGGCCCGGCAAACGCTGCCGGACATGGCCCTGCCGGTGACACGCCTGTGTTGGATTGATGCCGCCAACAATGGCGGTTTGGTCGAGCGTTATGAGGTTTTTCACTTGCCAGCACTGTTTGTGGTGCGCGATGGTCAATTTTTCGGCGCGCTGCACTCGCGCTTGACTACAGCCGAGCTGAGCGCCGCTATTGGCGCGGCGTTGGCTCATTCACCTGAGGAGCTTCCTTGATGTCTGATACCCACAGCCCGCGCATTGGCATTATCGGCACGGGCGCCATTGGTGGTTTTTATGGGCTGATGCTGGCGCGTGCCGGTTTTGACGTGCACTTCTTGCTGCGCAGCGAATATGCCGCTGTACGCGAACGTGGCCTGCAACTGAACAGCGCCGTGCATGGTGCATTGCAGCTTGAAAACGTTCAGGCATATTGCAATGCCGCCGACATGCCAGCGTGTGACTGGTTACTGGTCGGCGCCAAAAGCACCAGCAATGCCGAGCTGGCGCCTCTGATCGCCAAAGTGGCTGCGCCCAACGCCAAGGTGGTGTTGTTGCAGAACGGTCTGGCAGTGGAGGAAGGCTTGCGGCCGTTGCTGCCGGAGTCGCTGCATCTGTTGGGTGGCCTTTGTTATATCTGCGTGCATCGTTCTGCTCCCGGCGTGATCGAACATCAAGCGCTCGGCGGGGTAAATCTGGGTTACCACAGCGGTCCGGCGACCGACACAGCGGCGCAGCTTGCCATCGCCGAAGAAGGCGCGGCGATGTTTAAGAGCGCAGGGCTGGATTCCACCGCTATGCCCAACCTGGCCCAAGCGCGCTGGCAAAAGCTGATATGGAATGTGCCTTACAACGGCTTATCGGTGGTGCTTAATGCCGGCACCACGGCGCTGATGGCCCACGCAGAAACCCGCGCGTTGATTCTGGCGATCATGAAGGAAGTGATCCAGGGCGCTGCTGCCTGTGGTTATGTCATTCCTGAAGTATTTGCCGACAAGCTGCTGGCCTCTACCGACCGCATGCCGGATTACCTGCCCAGCATGTACCACGACTTCGTCGAAAAGCGCCCGCTGGAGCTGCACTACATCTATGCCGAGCCGCTGGCCGCTGCCGAGCGCGCGGGTGTCGACTTACCGCTTATTCGCGCATTGCAGCAGCAGTTGGCGTTTATCGACAGTCGTAACCTGAATTGAGGTGCTTATGAGCAAGGGGCTGGCGGACAAACTGGTACTGGCAATTTCCTCGCGTGCGTTGTTTGACCTGCGTGAAAGCCACCGCATTTACGAAAGCGAAGGTGTTGAGGCATACCGCCAGTACCAGATTGAGCATGAGGAAGAAATTCTGGCGCCCGGCGATGCCTTTCCCTTGGTGGAAAAGCTGTTGGCCTTGAACACACGGCTTGGCCAGCAGCGGGTCGAGGTAATTCTGGTTTCGCGCAACAGCGCCGACACTGGTCTGCGCGCGTTCAACTCGATTCAGCATTACGGTTTGGGCATCTCCCGCGCCGCTTTTGTTGGCGGTCGTAGCCCCGATCCGTATTTGGCCGCCTTTGGCTGTCACCTGTTTCTCTCTACCCATGCCGAAGACGTACGCAGCGCCCTGCGCGCCGGCTTTGGTGCGGCGACCATTCTGTCCGGTGGTGCTCGGCGCGCGGCGAGCAATGAGCTGCGCATTGCCTTCGACGGTGATGCGGTGCTGTTTTCCGATGAGTCTGAACGCGTTTACCAGGCCGGTGGGTTGGTGGCGTTCCAGGCCCACGAGCGCGAATCGGCACGCGAGTTGTTGGGCGGCGGGCCGTTCAAACCGTTCTTGGCTGCGCTGCACAGCCTGCAGCAGGAATTCCCCCAAGAAGATTGCCCGATTCGCACGGCGCTGGTCACCGCCCGTTCGGCGCCGGCCCATGAGCGGGTGATCCGTACGTTGCGCGAGTGGAATATTCGACTGGACGAGTCGTACTTTCTTGGTGGTTTGGAAAAAACCGCGATCCTGGAAACCTTTGGCGCCGACGTGTTTTTCGATGACCAAGCCGGGCACTGCGAAAAAAGCCGCGAGGTGGTTGCCACCGGTCACGTTCCCCACGGCATCAGCAACGAGCCGCAGCTCTAGTCTCCCGGCCGTCTTACTGCCCGTTCGTCTTGGCGAGCTAACAGCGCGTGGATTTATAGCCAGCGCTGCTAAGCTCAACTCAGGCCGTTAAGAATGCAGTTGGGAGGCCGCATGATTCGCTCAATTCTCTACGCCACCGATTTAGGTCTATACGCCCCCTATGTGTTGCAACATGCCCTATCTATAGCCCGTGCTTTCAAGGCTGACCTGTACGTGGTGCATGCGGTGGAACCCATGGGGTTGTTCGCAGAGTCGGTACTGAAAACCTACCTGGATGAAGCGGTACTCACGGAAATTCGCACCAACGGCCTAAGCGGGGTATTGGCCAGTATTGAACAGCGCGTATTTGAAGGCTTTCGCGATGAAATGGGCGATGCCCAGCAAGACATGGACATGGTCCGCGCGGTGCGAGTGGTGCAGGGCGACCCGCCTCACGTCATTCTCAACGAGGCGCTGCGCTTAAACGTCGACCTGTTGGTGGTGGGCAGCCATAGCAGCCACAACGCGGCGCAGGATATCCCGTTAGGGCGCACGGCCGCGCGCTTGGTGCAATTGGCCGAGGTGCCGGTGTATTTGGTGCCGATGCTGCAACATCGCGCGCGCGCAGATCATGGCTAACCGCTAGGAACGCACGGCAAACCCTCGGGGGAGGATTAACAATCCATTCATTGCACCATATGCGTGAAAATGGTCTAGATTTAGCCTTCTAACCATTACTATGGTTATATAAGGCCTTTGGCGTCTGCCGTGTCGCTTTTTAGCTTTGAGGGATATTTATGAAGCTCCAGCAACTGCGCTACATCTGGGAAGTCGCGCATCACGATCTCAACGTATCTGCTACGGCGCAGAGCCTCTACACCTCGCAGCCAGGTATCAGCAAACAGATCCGCCTGCTGGAGGATGAGCTAGGCGTTGAGGTCTTCGCCCGCAGTGGCAAGCACCTGACCCGCGTCACCCCGGCAGGCGAGCGCATCATCACCACCGCTGGGGAAATTCTGCGCAAAGTTGAGAGCATCAAGCAGATTGCCCAGGAATTCTCCAACGAGAAAAAAGGCACGCTGTCTATCGCCACCACCCACACCCAGGCGCGGTACGCCTTGCCGGCGGTGATCAGCGCCTTTATCAAGCAGTACCCCGACGTAGCTTTGCATATGCATCAGGGGACGCCCATGCAGATCGCCGAGATGGCCGCCGACGGTACGGTCGACTTCGCCATTGCTACTGAAGGTCTGGAGCTGTTCAACGACCTGATCATGATGCCTTGCTACACCTGGAACCGCTGTGTCGTCGTGCCCCAAGGCCATCCGTTGACCAAGCTGCCCAAGCTGACGTTGGAAGCCCTGGCCGAATGGCCCATCGTCACCTACGTATTCGGCTTCACCGGCCGCTCCAAACTCGACGAAGCCTTCAGCCACCGTGGTCTGACGCCGAAGGTGGTATTTACCGCTGCCGACGCCGACGTAATCAAAACCTACGTGCGCTTGGGCTTGGGCGTAGGCATCGTGGCAAAAATGGCGGTCGACGCCAAACTTGATCCCGACCTGGTGGTGCTGGATGCCAGTGAACTGTTCGAACCGAGCGTGACCAAAATCGGCTTCCGCCGTGGCACCTTTCTGCGCGGATTTATGTGCGACTTTATCGAAAAGTTCGCCCCGCACCTGACCCGCGATGTGATGGCCAAAGCGGTGCAGTGCCACAACAAAGTGGAGCTGGAAGAGCTGTTTCACGGTGTTGAATTGCCGGTGCATTGAGTGCCGGCAGCTGCCTGCTGAGGGGCGTGGACGGCGGATGTCCGTCCGCCGCCTGCCTGGAGCCGCGCTGTCACAGGTTGGTCGCTACCACCCGTTCTGCATGCTGATGATGGCCTTGGCCATTTTTGCATTCGCCACTTTCACACTTGCCACTGCAGGTTTTCTGCAGGCGGCGTTGCGCTTGAATTTCCGGCATGTCGCGGCGACGCATATACACATGCAGTGCCGGGGCAAGGTTGAGGCGGTCGTCGATATTCTGATTGAGCAGCAACTGAAGGCGGTCGCGGCTCAAGGTCATTAAATCGCCTTCGAGCTGTACCCAGACAAACTCACAGCTCGGCGTAATGCTGCTTTCCACCACGTCGAGGCCAAAAGAGTCCTCGCTGAAACGCACCAAGTGCTGGCCTGTTTTGCTGTTAAAGCCGACGAAGCCTTTCAGGTCGTCGGCGGCGGCGCAGATGCTTGCAGATGTAATGTTCATGCTCGACCTCATGGGCAAAAAGCGCAGTAGCGCGGGTCGCACGGTTATACGGCGGCCCTGGCGTGGCGAACTTGCCTCAGGTCAATGCCGGCTCAATGAGAAATCATTGCATTCATTCATTTTGCGGTTTGGGCGGTGGCCCTTTGTGCTCACCTCCGCCATGGCCTGGCGGATGGTCGGGCATGGCTGCCAGGGTGCCGTCGAACTCCCGGCAAACGCCTTTGAACGTTTTGCCGTCCGGACCATTGAAACTCACCGTGCTACCAACGCTTCGCCCTTTGCATGCCTCTATGGCGAAAGGCGGTGGGCCTTTGGGGTGTTCACCATTGGGCGGCGGCATATCGGCGGCAATGGCGAGAATAGTGATAAAGGTGGCGGTGAAGGCCGTCACGGCAATCAGTGGGAGATGGCGCATGGCAAATGCTCTTATACGGGAGCTGCCATTCAAACCAGAAGGGGGTGTGCCAGCACGCGAATTTACCCAGCCGATACAAAAATACCGGGTGAGGCGGGTGGGCTGAAAAGTACGGCGGGGAGGAGGACGAGCCCTTGCTCGGCTGAGCAAGGGCGTGCAGCAGGATCAGTCCTGGCGGCTGGTTACTTCCAGCAGGTGATAACCGAACTGGGTTTTCACCGGGCCTTGCACCACGTTTACTGGCGCGCTGAACACCACGGTGTCGAATTCTTTAACCATCTGGCCTGGGCCGAACGAGCCGAGGTTGCCACCGTCACGGCTGGATGGGCAGCTGGAGTTGTCCTTGGCCACTTGGGCGAAGTCAGCGCCGCCTTCGATGGCAGCTTTCAATTCATTGCACTTGGCTTCGGTGGAAACCAGGATGTGGCGAGCGGTGGCTTTAGGCATGGCAGAAATTCCTTCTGAGAAAGGCGACGAGCCTACCCGAATTGCCAGCGTATTCAAGGCTGGCACGCCAGCATCAGACCTGTTGCAAACGTTGCAGGGCGAGCGGGGCGTTCATCCGCAGGGCCAGGTCCAGCGCCGTGAGGCCACCCTGTTCACGGGCGTCGCGATTGGCGCCGTGGGCCAGCAACAGGTCGATGGCAGCGCCCTGATCAAACATCGCGGCCATCATCAACGCGGTCTTACCGTCCGGCGTTGCGCCTTCCACATCGGCCCCCTTGGCCAGCAATAACTCGATCATCGGTAAGGTGCCTTTAAACACCGCGCCGGCCAGTGGCGTTTGCCCATTGTTATTACGCAGGTCGGCATCGGCGCCGTGCTCAAGCAGCATGCCAACCGTGTCCAAGTGGCCGTGGTAGCTGGCCAACATTACTAGGCTGTCGCCCTTATGGTTGCGCAAGTCGGCCGGCAGGCCCTGGGTCAGAAATGCCTGCAGGTCGCCGGTGGCGCCAGTGCGCGCAGCATCAAAAACGCGTTCGGCAAAGGCCAGGGTTTCGTCGTCGAGGATGGCGGTTGGATTGGTCATTTGCGCGGCTCCGGCAAGGTCTGAAAATCGATATGGTCCGCAGCTTAGCCGGCGCTAACGGTGCCGGCTTATTGAGATTGTTGATGGTGGCGATGGACAGTAGGGCGAGATTGCACTTTCAGCAGCCCCATCTACGCTTTGGATTCTGCGTGCCATTATTTTGATCTCACGCGCGCGAACTCACGGAGGAGTGTGGAATGAAGCAATCTCTCAATACGCGTTGCCAGTGCATCGCGGCGCTCATCGTGGCCAGCACGCTGTTGACTAGCTGCTCGGTGCCCACCAGCAGTACCCGCGTGTACCGAAACGCCGACGCGTCGGTGGCTGTTTCTGCCTCGGTAACGCCTAGTCCACAGCCGCACCCGGCCCCAGCTGCCGCATCTGCAACCCCTGCCTCCCGAGTGGTGTGGGACAGCAGTGTGTTCAGTAATGCGGTGGACGCTGACCGAACGATCCGTCAGGCGCCGGCCGGCGCGGACAAGTCGGGCGCCGATGTGTTCGCTATTTACCTGAACGACGGCTATTTCAAATACCTGAAAGATTGGGGCGGCGTTAACGAGGTGGTGGTGGTCGCACAATTCACCGAGACCGACACGGGTGCAGATTCCGATACCGTGACACGTATTTTGGGGCCGTATTCGGGAGTTGCAGACAAGGCCGATTTTCCGTCGCAAGGCCAACTGCTCTATGGCTTTAAAAATCTGGATGCCGATCACCTGCGCATGAAGTTGACGGTGCTTGAGTACGACCAAGGCGAGAACGCCAACTCGGCGGCGTTTTTGGACTTTATCCACTCGGTAAGCAAAACCGTTTCCCTGGCCAATCCGGTCACTGCCTCAGAGGTGGCATTCGCTAAAGAGATTGCCACCAGCCTGCTCAGCTTGAACCACGATGATGTGGCGATGAGGGTCGACATCAATTTCACCGCCAATACAGGCGATCTGGCGAAGCAGAGGTACAACGGCTCTTTTATTCCACTGGATGTGGGCGACTACGTGCTGATCAGCAAAGAGCATTGCGTTCCGGCGAACTGCTTTTTCCAGCTGACGGGCGAAGGTACGTCTTACAACCCGTTTGCCTGGGTTGGCGATGTTGCACTACTGGTTCCTACCGCAATGCGCCGAGCTTGGACGGATACGCCCGATGGCCCGGCACTGGCCGACGTGAAGCCTGACACGCTTACCTACGACAACCATACGCTGGGCCAGAAGGGCGCTACCGTGGAGCCTTACACCGATAAAAGCTGGTTGAGCTTTTCCATTGTCAGAGGTGGCAGCGCGGCGCTTTGGCAAAAGCGTAAAGCGCTCAGCCAAGCGGAGCAGTCCATTCAAAATCTGCTCAAGGTGCGTGGTGAGGGCATCACACTCAGTCAGAACTACAGCACAGTGCAAAAGGCGCTGGAGGAGGCGCAACAAATCGAATCGTTAAATAGCTCCGGCGTCAGCTTTGTGTTGCCGGTCGATGACAAAGGCGCCTTCGCCCCCACCACCACAGCAGGCGAATACTGTCTGTACCACGCTCGCACGCTGAACGGCGTTGCCGCCAGCTTTTATCGGCTGGACAGCAATGGTGTGCCGCAAACTTTACCCGCCAGCGATATCACGCAAAACACCGCCAAAACCACGCCCAACAATACCTGTTTCACCGTGGCGGCTGCTGGGCGTACGGTTGGCACCTATGACATGGTCGCCGTTTACAAAGTGGGTTCTGAGCTTATGACCCAGAAGGTTCGCTACAAGATTGAAAAGTAGTGCCCACGCGCAACAGCCGAGCCATATCGCGCGCCCGCTCACGCAATAGGGTCGGTGCTTGCTGACACGCGTCCTGCAGGCTCATCGGCCCGCTGGCCAGGGAGAAAGATGCGTCAATGCCCACGTCATACAACTGCGCGTAACCCTCGCCCAAGGTGCCTGCCAGCACCACTACCGGTAACCCAAACTGCTTGGCCACCCGCGCCACACCCAGCGGGGTTTTGCCGCGCAACGTCTGGGCATCAAAGCGGCCTTCACCAGTGACCACCAAATCGGCGCCGCGCATTTTTTCCGCCAGGCCGGTGAGCTCGGCCACCACGTCCACGCCAGGGCGAAAGGTGGCGTTGAGGAAGGCCTTGGCCGCAAAGCCGATACCACCGGCAGCACCGGCACCGGGCTCGTCCCGACGGTCATTGCCCAGCACTACTGCAGTCAAATCGGCGAAGTGGGCGAGGGCGGCATCCAGTTGCTGAACCTGCTCGGGCGTGGCGCCTTTCTGTTTGCCAAAGGTGAACGACGCACCGTGGGGACCGCACAACGGATTATCGACATCGGCGGCCACTTCCACCTGCACGTCGGCCAAGCGCGGGTCGAGGCCCTTGATATCGAGAATGGTCAGCACCGACAACGGCAGGCCGCCCGGGCCTATGGCGTGGCCGCTGGCATCCAACAACTTGACGCCCAGTGCTTGCAACATACCGGCGCCGCCGTCGTTGGTGGCGCTGCCGCCGATGGTCAGAATTACTTTTTGCGCGCCGGCATCGAGGGCGGCGAGGATTAATTCGCCGGTGCCACGGGTGGAGCTGAAACGCGCATCGCGCAATTCCACCGGCACCAACTGCAAGCCGCTGGCTTCAGCCATTTCGATAATCGCCGTGCGCGATGGCGCCAGCCAGCCCCAGCGGGCTTTTACTTGCTGGCCCAATGGGCCGCTGACCAACGTGCTGCGCGCCTCGCCCTGCAGAGCGGCAAGAATCGCCTCAACCGTACCTTCACCGCCGTCCGCCATGGGGCACTGCACCAACTCGGCCTCGGGCCATACGTCCTTGAACCCCAACGCCATGGCGGCTGCCGCTGCGGGCGCGCCCAGGCTGTCTTTGAAGGAGTCGGGGGCAATGACGATTTTCATAAAGGGCTCCGGCATATAGGTGCGTCCATGCTGGCACGCTTTACTGCCGCCTCGCTTTGGCCAGACTCACAAGGCCGTGCTGTGCGGATTGTGCAAGCGGACAAAAGTCAGCCGCTGCTGGGCATCAGTTGCACCGCCAGGTAAAGCTCGACGAGGTCGTCCAGACGGGTCATGTCCTTGCCGGTCAGTTCGGCGATGCGCTCCATGCGGTAACGCAAACTGTTGCGGTGAATACCCAAGGCATCGGCGCAGGCCTGGGGTTGGCCGTTGTGTTCACACCAGGCGCGCAGGGTGCGCAGCAGTTGGCCGTTGCCATCGCGGGCGATGATGTTGTGCAGCGGCACCAACAGTTCGCCCAGGGTGTCTTCGGCGCGATGGGTCCACAACAGCGTAGGCAAACGGCAGCGGGTCAGTGACAGCAATAGACGATAGGGTTTCACCGCTTGCCCATAGGCCAGCAACTCGGCAATCCGGTGGCAGCAACGGCGCAGCGCGTGGACGTCGGCGCAGGGCATGCCGGATGCCATACGTTGCAGATTCCAGCCTTGCGCCTTGAGGCGTTCGCTAAAACGCTGCGGGTCGACGCTGATCGGGCTGCACCACAGCACGGTGTGCGGGGCCGGGGCACTGCACCAGCTGTCGGTGTAATGGCTGCGCAGCCATTCGGCCAGCTCGGTGGAGTTCTGCCCTTCGGCGATTTCAATCAGATGCGGTGTGCGGCTTAGGTGCGGTTTCAGGCCCAGTTGATGGGCTTCGTCGATCAGCCGTTGCGAGCCACCGGTTTCGCCGAGCAGCACGGCGAGCAAATCATCGCAGCGGGTTTTGCGCCACTGCTGCTCAGCCTGGATACGGCTCTGGTCCACCAGCATCTCAGCGGTCATTCGCACTAATTCGGCGTAAGTGCGCAAGGCTTGTGGGTCGCCGGAAATTCCGAGCACGCCGATCAATTGTTCATCGTGCATGAGCGGCAGGTTAATGCCAGGTTGTACGCCCTTGAGGGTCCGCGCGGCCTGTTCGTCCAGCTCAACAATGCGGTGGTTGGCCAGCACCAATTGCGCACCTTCATGGCGGGTATTAATGCGGTTGGGTTCGCCGCTGGCGAGAATCAGCCCCTGGCTGTCCATCACATTGACGTTGTAGGGAAGAATGGCCATCGCCCGGTCGACGATGTTCTGCGCCAGCTGGTGAGTGAGTTCGAACATGGGCGAGTCCTGGCAAAAAACGGTTGGGCAACGATACAACAGCGGCCCCTGCCGAATTGTTATCCCGCCCAAACGTGGGCGCAGCAGAGCAGCAGGGGTGGATGATAAAGGCTAGATGCCGGTAGTTTTTTGTGCGATCACACAGAAAATTACCGGCAAAGGAGTGCAAAGCCCCAAAGCGCTGCACGGGCCAACTCACTAAGCTCGAACGGTCCGCAGCGTCGGCATAAAAATAACAAGCACAGAGGATTGACCCATGCCCAACCCTTCAATCAAGGACGTGGGCGACGTTGAAGGCGATCACGTCTACCGTCGCGTCACCCTGCACCTGATTCCCTTCCTGTTTATCTGCTACCTGTTCAACTACCTGGACCGGGTCAACGTCGGCTTTGCCAAGCTGCAAATGCTTGATGCCCTGAACTTCAGCGAAACCATCTACGGTTTTGGTGCCGGCATTTTCTTTATCGGTTACGTGCTGTGCGGCCTGCCCAGCAACCTGGCCCTGAGTCGCTTCGGCCCGCGGCGCTGGATTGGCTTGATGATGATCACCTGGGGGTTCTTCTCCACGTGCCTGTTGTTTGTCACCACGCCAATGGAGTTTTACGTGCTGCGCTTTCTTACCGGTATGGCGGAGGCGGGCTTTTTCCCTGGCATCGTGCTCTATCTTTCGCGCTGGTATCCGAACCAGCGCCGTGGCCGAATCATGGCGTTGTTTATGTCGGCCATCCCGGTTTCCGGGTTGATTGGCGGGCCGTTCTCCGGCTGGATTCTCAACCACTTCGCCGCCGGCCACGCAGGCTTGGCCGGCTGGCAGTGGATGTTCCTGATTCAGGGCTTGCCCACCGTGCTGCTCGGCGCGCTGGCCTTTGTGCTGCTGTGCGACAACGCCGAAAGCGCGCGCTGGTTGACCCCTGAACAACGCGCCCGGGTGGCGGCGGATATCGCCTTTGATGACCGTAGCCGACCGGTACAAGCCAATGTTTCGGTGCTGTCGGTATTGGCCATGCCGTTTGTTTGGGTGTTGGGCTTTATCTACTTCTGTATTCAGAGCGGCGTGTATGCGATCAACTTCTGGCTGCCGTCCATCATCAAAAACCTCGGCTTCAGCGATGCCTTGGTAATTGGCTGGATCAGCGCCGTGCCGTATTTGGCCGCTGGCGTATTTATGCTGCTGGTAGGGCGCTCGGCGGACCTGCGCAACGAACGCCGCTGGCACTTGGTGGTGCCCATGCTGATGGGCGCCATTGGCCTGGTGATTGCCGCCAACTTCGCCACCGTGCCGGTTATCGCCATTCTTGGCCTGACCATCGCCACCATGGGCGCGCTGACCGGCCTGCCAATGTTCTGGCCGCTGCCTACGGCTTTCCTCAGCGCCAGTGTGGCGGTGGCGGCACTGGCGTTGATCAACTCGATTGGCCAGATGGCGGGCTTTCTTAGCCCCTACATCGTCGGCTGGATCAAAGACCAAACCGGCTCCACCGATATGGCGCTTTACAGCTTGGCCGCGCTAACCGTGGTCGGCAGCCTGGTGGCGTTGCGCGTGAGTCGGCCGGCGAAGGCGGTGTCTGCGGCGGCACTGTAGAACGAGCAGTCAGCGGATAACGCTAAGCGTCATCCGCTGAGCAACAAGAGCTGGCGTTTCGTTTATTGCGATTTTCGATTATTTCGAATAATCTGTTCGTAGTTACGTTTCGCTGCTCTGGAGTTTTGCCATGACTACTGCCGACCTCAAACTCGCCCTTCATCCTGCCGAACGTGAAGTAGCGGCTGCTGTGCAGGGGCAGCGCACGCTGGCTGCCTACCTGGCCACGGGGCTCGACACCCAGCGCATCGAAATTTTCGACAAAGACGACATCGCCCATGAGGTAGAACTGCCTACCTCGGCACTGCGCCTGCTGGTGGAAATTCTCGGTGAACTGGCCCTGGGCAATGCGGTGAAAGTGGTGCCTATCCATGCCGAGCTGACAACCCAGGAAGCAGCCGACATGCTCAACGTCTCGCGCCCCCACCTGGTGAAGATGCTCGAAAATGGTGAGTTAAAGTTCACCAAAACCGGCCGTCATCGCCGCGTGCTGTTTGCCGATCTGATGGCCTACAAAGCTCACCGTGACCAACACAGTGCAGAGGCAATGGCCGCGTTGGCCCAGCAAGCGCAGGAGCTGCGCATGGGGTATGAATGAGGTGTTCACCGTTTACTGCGGTATTTGATGCCAACGTGTTGTACCCAGCCCCATTGCGGGATTTATTGATGTGGCTGGGCTTGTCTGGGTTGTTCCGCGCACGCTGGACAGCGCAGATTCATGATGAGTGGAAACGCAACTTGCTGAAGGATCGTTCTGATATCTCAGCGGAACAATTAGATCGTACTTCGGCCTTGATGGATGCAGCCATTCCCGACGCCTTGGTGACGGGTTACGAGCCGTTATGCACCGGGATAAGCCTTCCGGATCCGGATGATCGCCATGTCCTGGCCGCGGCCATCCGCTGCAAGGCGGATGTGGTGGTTACCTTCAATCTCAAAGATTTTCCCCGCCACGTGCTGATCGGCTACGACATTGAAGCCATTCACCCCGATGACTTTATTGCTGACCTTATCGATCTGGATCAGGCCGCCGTACTCCACGCCGCGCAGAGCCAATTTCGCTCACTGAAAAAGCCACCTATGACCGTGCAAGCATACCTAGACCTGCTGTTGCGGCAGGGGCTGAACCAAACGGCAAAGTTGCTGGCGCCTTATCAAATGCTCTTTTGAGTCGACTAGGCAAAGTCCGACAAAGGCATTCCCGGGTTCCTAATCGCCGTACAAAAAAGCCCCGCAAGTGCGGGGCTTTGGGGCCTGAAGAAACGCTTTAGGCAAATACAAAATACTTACGCACGGTTTCCACTACTTCCCAGGTGCCTTTCATCCCCGGTTCCACCACAAAAATATCACCGGCCTTCAGGTGAATCGGCTCCATGCCATCCGGGGTGATGACGCAGTAGCCTTCCTGAAAGTGGCAGTACTCCCACTTCACATATTCCACCCGCCATTTGCCTGGCGTGCAGATCCAAGTGCCCATAATCTTGCTGCCGTCTTCGGAGGTGTAGGCGTTGAGGTTGACGGTATGTGGGGCACCTTCAATGCGCTCCCATTTGCAGGCATCGACAACGGGCATCGGCTGGGTATCGCGCAAAACGGTGATCGGTGCGTTGGCCATGTGGGGCTCCTGCTGACAACAAAATGTGCCATTACCTTAGAGCGGGCCGGCAGGGGGCAGTTGTCTGTAAGAGACATGCAGGAGCCTGTTTGCGCTGTTCAGTTGCTTGCCTGCAACCCTATGCTGTCAGCCCCTATTTGGAACAACTGATCCTATGCCCAACAACCCCCTCAGCGCTCGAGAGGTGTATCAACTGCTCAAAGACATCGCCCTTGGCGTGCGTTTGGCGCGCAGAGCGGCGGCTGAACGACGCGGCGGAGGCATCTTGATCCTCGTCGACGGCTGGCGTCTGACGCTATTCAGCGAGGATGGGCAACTGGACCACTGCGCCGAGTGTGTGGCTCCCGATGGCCGCGTGAGCAGTATCGACAGTTGGCATCGCCACGGTACCGACCCCATTCAACTGCTCAGCCGCTGGGAGCGTGAAGAGCTGGAGCGCCTGCTGTCGTAGGTTGTGGTTAAGCGCAGCGAAGCCCAACGGCTGCAGCGCGGCTGCCATTGCCAAGCACGTGAAGGCGCGCTTGTGATCTACATCTGTTGCAAATGCTCAGTCATTTCACGAAAATGCGAATAATTGCTAAATACTAGCTGTGTGCATCTGCATGTCTGAACTGCGCCTTACCTCCCAAGACCCCTTTCATATCCTCTATGCGGAGAATCACCGCTGGCTGCAGGGTTGGTTGTTGCGTCGGCTGGGTTCGCATGCCGATGCGGCCGACCTTACCCAGGACACCTTTCTCCGCACGCTGAAGTCGCAGCAAGCCGCTGTTATCGATGAACCACGGGCGTTTTTGTGTGTGGTGGCCAAGCGCGTGTTGTGTTCGTTCTGGCGCCGCAATGAGTTGGAGCGGGCTTATCTGGAGGCCATTGCGGGCATGCCCGAAGCGGTGGTGCCGTCGGAAGAAGAGTTCGCGCTGCTGCGTGAGGCGGTGGCCGTCATTGACGCCATGCTCAATGACTTGCCGAGTAAAGTGCGCCACGCTTTTTTGCTTAATCGTTTGGAAGGGCTGACCCACCAGCAAATCGCCGAGCAACTGGATGTCTCGCTGGCCACGGTCGAACGTTGGATCAAACGCGCCGTTACCCAGTGCTTCCTGGCAACCTTGCGATGAATGCCCAGCACCCCAGCCTGACACCGGCCATCAAGGCGGCCATCGAGTGGATGGTGTTTCTCGACTCCGGCCGCGCCAACAGCACCGATCAAACCGCGTTTAACACTTGGCTAAGCGCCGACGGCGAGCACCGGCGCGCCTGGGAAACGGTGGCCGGCGCGGTGCAAATGCCGTTCAGCCAACTGGCCGATGCCCAGCGCTCATTACCCGGCAGTGCCCAAGCCACGGCGCGCGTGCTGCAAGGTTCTGGCATTTCCCAGGAGCGGCGTCGGTTGCTGCGTGGCGGGGTGACCCTGGCGTTGCTGGCCGGCCTACCCACGCTGCTTGCGGTGCAACGGCGTATGCCGCTGGAAGGGTTGATTAGTGATCTCTACAGCGGCACCGCCGAGCGTAAACGGGTGCGCCTCGCCGACGGCAGCCTGCTGACCTTGAACGCCCGCAGCACCGCCGATGTGCACTTTAGCGGCAATACGCGGCAGGTTTCCTTGCAGCAGGGTGAGTTGAGCATTGAGGTGGTCGCCGATGCTTACCGACCGTTCGAGGTGCGAACCGCGCAAGGCCGCATCAGCACCCAGGCTTCGCGCTTTGTGGTGCAGCAGCAGCCCAGCCAAACCTTGGTCAGCGTGCAAGAAAACAGCGTGCAGGTGTTCGATGACCGTGGCCGCAGCGGCGTGGTGAATAGCGGCGAAAGCCTGCGTTTTAGCGCCGATCAGCCGTTCGCGGTGGTGGCCAGCCGTGCCCGTTATGACGCCTGGTTGGAAGGGCGGCTGGATGTTGACGATGAATCCCTCGGCGCTGTGGTCGATGCCTTGCGGCCTTACCGCTACGGCTTGCTGCGCGTGTCACCCGGCGCTGCCAGCCTGCGCGTATTTGGCGTGTTCCCGCTGGATGACAGCGACCGCACCTTACAGTCGCTGGCGCAGGTGCTGCCCATCAGCGTTAAACAGTATGGTCCGGTGACGCTGATCGACCTGGCCTGAGTGGCGCAAAAAAACTTCGTAAGCCGTGAGGGGTTTTAAAATCTCGCGCGACATAGCAGGAAGTCTCCCTAACTCCTGCAAGGAAAGTCTCTCCCATGCGTTCTCACTCACCTCGCGTTGCGCGTTTGGCGATAGCCGTCGCCTTGGCCTTTTCCAGCGGCCTGAGCGCCCTGAGCCCGATCACCGCCCAGGCTGAAGAAGCGTTGCAGCGCTACGACATGGCCGCCATGCCGCTGGAACAAGCGCTACGGCAAATCGCCCGGCAGAGTGGCCGCAGCATCGTCGCCGATCCGGCTATGGTTCGTGGCCGTTCCAGTGCGGCGGTGCAGGGCAATTTCAGCGCGCAAGCAGCAGCCCAGCAGGCGTTGGGCGGCAGCGGTTTGGCGTTGCGTATTACCAACAACGGCACGCTAACCGTGGAAAAACTTGAGAACGCTGAAGGTGCCGTGCAGCTCGAGGCAACCAGTATCGAAGGCACTGCCACGCAGAGCGCCTTTGCCCCGGTAGCCGGCTACTTCGCCAGCAACGCCAGTTCAGCCAGCAAAACCGACAAACCGATTGTGGAAACCGCGCAAAGCATCAGCGTGGTCACCGCCCAGCAGATTGCTGACCGCAAGGTTGACCGCGTGGAAGATGCCGTCGCCTACAGCTCCGGGGTGCGCGTCGGCGGTTCGGGGTTGGACCCGCGTTTTGACACCATCAGCATCCGAGGTTTCGCCACCACCGAGAGCGCCGACTTTCTCGACGGCCTGCGTCAGCCCGGCAGTGGCTGGTTATCGCTGCCCTCGGTGGAAGCCTACAGCCTGGAGCGCATTGAAGTGCTTAAAGGCCCGGCATCCGTGCTTTACGGGCAGATCAGCCCCGGCGGTATGGTTAACCGCGTGAGCAAACGCCCGAGCTTGCTAGCGAAAAACGAAGTAGAAGTGCAGGGCGGCAACTACGACCACAAACAGGGCCAGTTCGACATCGGCGGCAAGCTCGATGACGAAGGTGACGTGCTGTTCCGTGCGGTTGGCGTTTACCGCGATGCGCAGTATTCCGTCGAGCAAATGGACAACAACACGCGCTTTCTCGCGCCGTCGCTGAGCTGGCAGATTGACCCCGACACCAGCCTGAGCCTGCTGGCCCAATACGAAGAACGTCAGACTGCCGGCTCGCCGATGTTCTATAACGACGGCGAGCACCTGACCAACTTCTGGCCCGGCGACGAGTATTTCGACAAGCTTGAACAGCGCAAATCGACTTTTGGCTACGAGTTCGAACACACCTTTAACGATACCTTTAGCCTGCAACAGAACCTGCGTTACTCGAAGCTGGACACCACTAACCAGTACCTCGATTTTGTCGTCAACAGCGACGGTCATACCTTCACCCGCACCGCCACCGGCAGCTATGAAGATATGACCTCGCTGTCCACCGACACCCGCCTGGTCAGCCGCTTTGCCACCGGTGCGCTGCAACACACTGTGGTTAGCGGCGTGGACTACGCCTGGCTGGATACCTCGCTGCAATACGCCTACGGTGACGCGCCATCGATTGCTCGCGATGCGCCTGACCATCACCAGGCGGTCTCGCGCCCGACCAATGTATTGGTCGACAGAGACGGTCTGCAATTTCGCAGCGGCGTTTATCTGCAAGACCAGATTGAGCTGGACCAATGGCGCCTCTCCGCCGGCCTGCGCCGCGACTGGGTGCATACGCGTTCCAACGGCATGGAGTGGGGCAGCGAAATCGAAACTACTAAAGGCAGTGACTCGGCCACCACCGGCTCGCTGGGCTTGCTGTACCTGTTCGATAACGGCGTGGCGCCCTATATCAGCTATGCCACCTCGTTCTTGCCGCAAAGTGGCGCGGATGTTCGGTCCAACCCCTTCAAACCTACCGAGGGTGAACAGTACGAAGTGGGGGTGAAATACCAGCCGCCGGGCACCAGCAGCCTGCTCACGGCCTCGCTCTATCACTTGACCCAGACCAACGTGCTGAGCAAAGACCCGAGCAATATCAACTTCCAAGTGCAAACGGGTGAGCAGGAGTCCAAGGGCCTTGAGCTGGAAGCCGTTTCCGACCTCACCGAGCGCCTGCACCTGAACGCCAGCTATAGCTTCAACGATGCCGAGGTAACCAAAGACACTGAACACCAGGGCAAGCGCCCCACCAATGTGCCGCGTCACCTGGCCTCGTTGTGGCTGGACTACAACCTGCCATTTGGCCTGGGCTTCGGCGCTGGCGCGCGCTACACCGGCAGCACCTATGGCGACGGCGCCAACACGCAGAAAAACGACGCCTACACCCTGTTTGATGCAGGCGTGCACTACGACTTCGGTGGCGGCCTTGATGGCGTGCGCTTGGCGCTGAATTCGCGCAACCTCACCGACAAGCGCTACATCAACTGTGAATCCGGCTACTGCTACCGTGGCGAAGCCCGCAGCGTGGTCACCAGCCTGAGTTACAGCTGGTGATCGGTGTGAACTGGCTGCGCAGCGCGGTCACCGTCCTTGCCGCCCTGTGCTTGGGCGCGGCGCGGGCTGAGCCCGTCACCCTTGATGGCACCGAACAATGGCTGATGAAAAGCGCTGAAGGGCGCGACTACCGCATCATGGTCAGCCTGCCGGAGGGCGAGGTGCCCTATACCGGCGGTTACCCGGTGATTTACATCGTCGACGGCAACGCTTTTTTCCCGGCGTTCCATGCCGCCAAGCGCGCTGAAGAGCGCTGGAAACGCGCGATTGTGGTGGCCATCGGTTACCCCAGCGACACCCCGTACGACTTCAACCGCCGCGCCTTTGACCTCTCGCCGCCGCAACCGGCCGAGCGCAACGACCCGCCGCAAGGTGGCCAAGACCTGTTTCTCGACTTTATCGAAAAGCGCCTGATGCCCGAGGTGAATAAGCGCTTCAAGGTCGATCAGGACCAGCGCAGTTTGGTCGGCTGGTCATTCGGCGGCATGTTTGGCATCTACACGCTCTTCACCCGCCCTACGCTGTTTCAGCATGTGGTCGCCGTCAGCCCAACCCTGTGGTGGCGTGACCGCTACCTGTTGCCGCCGGAGCGTGAATTCACCCAACAGGCACATGCCGGCAAGATAAACCTGACCCACAGCAGCCTGACCCTGCTGGCCGGTGACCGCGAAATGCCCCAGGAAATCCAGGACGTACGTTCGCTGCAACTGCGCATGGAAGCCCTGTCGCAATACGGCTTGCGCAGCGACTTTTACGTTGAGGCGGGGGAGGAGCACACCACGGTGCCGTTCCGGGTAACGACCCGGGTGCTGGAGGAGTTGCTAACGACGCGGCGCTTTTGAGGCTGCGATAAACGCACCCGTGCAGGAGCCGAAAAATTCCTCACGGGCATGCGGGCGCACAGGGTTAAGATCGACCATCACTCTTTTCGCAGCGGCGCCTCGTACCATGTCAACGTTACATCTTCGCCCCACGCCAGCCCCGTTACTGCAGCCCGGTGAAACCGTGGTGCTGTTCGACGGTGTGTGCAAGCTGTGCAACGGCTGGGCGAAATTTTTGATTCGCCACGACCACCGCCGCCAGATACGCCTGGCCGCCGTGCAGTCGCCCGAAGGCCAAGCGCTTTTGGCTTGGGCCGATTTGCCGCTGGATCAGTTCGACACCATGGCGGTGATCCGCGACCACAGCTATTGGGTGCGCTCCGATGCGTTTTTCGAAGTGGCCGAGCAGCTTTCGGGCATCTGGAAAACCCTGACCGTTCTGCGTTGGTTGCCCAAAGGTTTGCGAGATTGGGCCTACGACCGCATTGCCCTTAACCGTTACGCCCTGTTCGGCAAACACGACGTGTGTTTGCTGCCAACGCCCGATCATCAGCGGCGTTTTCTAAGTGCCGAGTTAAAAGGGTAGGTGCCACTCTTTTAGCAAACGAAATTGTCGATTGCTCGGCGTGGCTGTTCTGCTCGGCTGCGCGCGCGTGCAGGATAAGCCCAGGCCAAACAGGAGCAATTGCCATGTCTACCGCTGAAATCCGCCAGCCGCTGCCGCCCTTCACCCGCGAGTCGGCACTGCTAAAAGTTCGCCTTGCCGAAGATGGCTGGAACAGCCGCGATCCGGCCAAAGTCGCCTTGGCCTATACCGTGGACACCCAATGGCGCAACCGCGCAGAGTTCGTCACCAGCCGCGCTGAAGCTCAAGCGTTTTTAAGCCGCAAATGGCACAAAGAACTGGAGTATCGGTTGATCAAGGAGCTGTGGGCGTTTACCGACAACCGCATCGCCGTGCGCTATTCCTACGAATGGCACGACGACTCCGGTAACTGGTTCCGTTCCTACGGTAACGAGAACTGGGAATTCAACGAAAACGGCCTGATGGCCCATCGGTTTGCCTGCATCAACGACCTGCCCATTAACGAGTCGCAGCGCAAGTTCCATTGGCCATTAGGCCGGCGCCCCGACGACCATCCGGGGCTTTCAGAGCTCGGCCTTTAAGCTAATCGGCCGGGTGCTTCACGGCAAAATCGCAAACACCCGCGCCGGGAACCCTGTGCCGTTTTCGATCTTGGGAAAGCTCACCACTGCCAGTGCGCCTGCTTCTGGCAACTGATCAAGATTGGCCAGCAGCTCAATCTGGTAGTGGTCTTTACCCAAGATGTACGACTCCAACGAGTAGTCATCTTTCGTGGTCGCCAGGCCCGGGTCGGTGTCGGTGGTCTCATGCCCGGAAGCCGTGATCTTGCGGGTCTCGTACAAATACACCAGCACCTCTTTGCTCCAGCCTGGGTAGTGGGCCACGCCCTTGGCATCGACGTTCTGGATTTTCTCCTGGTCCGGCCAGCGCTTGGACCAATCGCTGCGCAGCGCCACGAATGCCCCGGCGGGAATGGCGCCATGGCGTTTTTCCCAGGCCTTCACATCGTCCAGCGTCACGGTGTAATCCGGGTTCTTCTCCACCTGCGTGTGGATATCCAATACCACTAGCGGCAGCAGCTGTTCCTTCACCGGAATCTGGTCGATGGTGCGCAAGCCTTTATGGAAATGCGCGGGCGGGTCGACGTGCGTGCCCCACTGGCCAACGTGGGTGTAAAGGTCGACCTGGAAGCCATCTTTATCGATGGTATAGAGGGTTTTACGTTCAGCGGCCTCGAAGCCTTTCCAGTGGGGAATTTGCTCGTTATAGCTGTGGGTCAGGTCTACCCATTTTTGACTTTTGAGCGAGTCGTACACCTTCCACAAACCGGGTTCGGCGGCGTTGGCCGTCACGTTGAACAACGGTAGCAAAGCAGCGGTGGTGGCAATCGCCAGAATGCGCAATGACATCGGTCCCTCTCCTCTGTAGCGTTAAAACGACAGTAGTATTTAAGTTGGCCAAACAAAAAATATTAGGAATAAGAACATGACGTCCAAGCACTTAATAGAATATGAAAATGCCAATGCGCGTGTACGCGCGGTCTACGACGACATCAAACAAACCCGCCAAGTGCCCGACGTAAATAACTTCTGGAAATGTCTGGCCGCGCACCCCGACAACCTCGAACGCACTTGGCAAAGCCTTAAACACATCATGGCCCCCGGCGCGCTGGATGCTCTGACCAAAGAGCTGATCTATGTGGCCGTCAGCGTTACCAACAACTGCCCGTACTGCATCGCCTCGCACACCGCAGGCGCGCGCAAGGCGGGGATGACCGATGAGATGTTTGGTGAATTGCAGGCGGTCATTGGCATGGCCAATGAAACCAATCGCTTGGCGATCGGCTACCGCGTGCCGTTGGATGAGGCGTTAAAGGAGTAGGTATAAGAGAGCTCTTACGTGGCTTTATTTGTGATTGGTGTTCTAAATAAATTGAAAATTTGCTCGATATGCGCATAATTTGGTTTTATTTGGTGCGCGTCGGGTGAATAACATGCTCGTGGAGTTTAGAGTCACGAATTTTCGCAGCTTGCGCGAAGAGCAGGTGCTTAGTCTTGTTGCCTCAAAGGATAAGACTCTCCAAGACACCCACACGTTGGCCACCGGTATCGCTGCGGCTCCTAGTTTGCTGCGCAGTGCCGTGGTGTACGGCGCCAACGCCGGCGGTAAATCCAACCTCATCAAAGCGCTGCAATATATGCGCGGTGTGGTCCTGGAGTCGGCAGCCTTACAACCCGGGCAAACCTACGAGCAACTGCAACCTTTCAAACTAGACGGCACCTCGGCCGGCGAGCCGAGCGCCTTCGAAGTCACCTTTATTCTGGGTGAAGTGCGCTACCAATACGGCTTTGCCATGACCGCGCAGCGCATCGTCAGCGAGCACTTGTTGGTCTACAAAGCCTTCAAGCCGCAGCGCTGGTTCGAACGCCATTTCGACGTTGAAAGCGACAAGGACGTCTACGAATTTGGTCCCGGTCTGAAGGGGCCCAAGAGTGTGTGGGAAGGCGCTACGCGGCCCAACGCCTTGTTCCTGTCCATGGCTGTGCAACTCAACAGCGAAGCACTGCGGCCGGTGTTTGATTGGTTTGCCAATCACCTCGTGGTGATCAACGAACAAACGCCGCTGTCACCACAGTTCTCCCTGCACATGCTCAAGCAAGATGCCCAGCGCAAAGCCATTTGCGACTTCCTGCGTGCCGCCGATATCAGTATTACCGATATCGAAGTCACCACCCGCCACGCCTTGGTACACAGCGTTAGTTTCGACCTTGCCAGTGGAAGGCGCGAAGAAGTGTCTGCCGAACAGCCCGTGGACGACGTGAAATTTCACCACGTAACCGAGCACGGAAATGCCGTGTTCGACCTCCAAGACGAATCCAGCGGCACGCGTAATTTACTCTTTCTCGCCGGCCCCATTCTCGACATCCTTAACCGGGGCCTAACCCTAGTGGTGGATGAATTGGATACCAGCCTGCACACCCTGCTGATCCGTGAACTGGTGCGGCTCTTTCACCGGCCTGAGGTGAACAGCGGTAATGCCCAACTGATCTTCACCACCCACGACACCTCGCTGCTTGATGCGCCAGACTTACTGCGCCGTGACCAAGTGTGGTTTGTGGAAAAAGACGTTGGGCAAGCCTCAACCCTGGTCGCACTCGCCGAATTCAGCCCGCGCAAAAACGAAGCGTTGGAACGTGGCTACTTACTGGGGCGTTACGGTGGCGTGCCAATGCTCGACCCATCCCTAGGCCTGGCGCACTGATGGGGCGGGACAACTCCGCCAAGGAACGGCAGAGAAAACAACTTCAACGTAAGCACGGCCGGCGCGCCAGTTACGACCGTTTGTTAATCGTCTGTGCTGCTTAGTCTAACTGCGGGCGGGTCTGCGCAATTTCCGGGGCAACCTCGCCACTGGCTAACCACAGCGCGTGCTGCGGGAATAACTCCACTAATACATCAATCTCGTCAGCGCTAACCCGAACCGCGCCTTTGCTGACATTTCGCCAACGCTCGTAGTCGCCACCGTGCTCGCTAGCTTTTTTGGGGCCGATTGTTTTGAGCAGTGCGCGTGCTCTATCAGCGGAGCCCTTCAAGCGTTAATCCTCTGGGCTGGTCTGCCCGATTTCTGGCGCAATCTGGCCACTGGCTAACCACAGCGCGTGCTGCGGATAGATGGCTACCAATGCATCGATCTCTTCGGTGCTCACCCGAATGGCGCCCTTGCTGATACTTTTCCAGCGATTGTGGTCGCCGTTGCTCAGGTCGCTGACTTTCTTTGGGCCCAGCATTTTGATCAATGCTCGAGCTCTATCGCCGCACGTACTCATATAGAAATCTTTTTTTGGTTTTTTTGGGGCAACTGTTGCCCTGATTTTTGTCTGGGGCTATATTTGCCCTGGGGTTTATATTGCCCCGATGCGTGAAAAGTGAACGCCGGACATAGTGGCTGAAAGCGGTTGTCATCGGAAGGACTCGCCCTTGAAAAACCCAAGGTTAGCGCTCCTTTGCCGTCGCGAAGTTGTCGGTCGCTTTGCTCGGGAAAATCCCATCAGGAGATAAGGACATGAACCCAAAAGCACAATCACCCGAGTTCGACTATTGCGGCGTTGGCACTTTTGCCGCCATGACTGGCATTGCGGTGGAAAAGGTCGCCAACTGGCTGGAGATTGGCATGCTGCCCAGCGTGACGATTGGCGATTTACGGATGGTCAATCTGGACCGCATCCGGCGCGATTTGCTGAAAGGTAAAAGTGGTTTTACCGAGGGGGATTACAGCAACAAAGACCCGCGTGGCAGTTTCACGTTTCGTTAAGCGCGTGGGTAGTTGTCACGACTAATGCGTTGCTCTGTGGGGTGTGCTGGTGCGCGCAGCACACCCTACGCTTGGTGCCTTTGCGCCCACCATCGCAGCGCTTATAGCGCGGTCAGCATGCCGCTCAACTCTTGCAGGCTGTCTTCGTCGGCTTTTAACCGTTCGGGCAAGGTGTCGCGCAAAAACTCCACCCAGGTGCGGATCTTGGCGTCGAGGTATTGCCGCGATGGGTACAGGGCAAACACGTTGAGTTGGTACAGGCGGTATTGCGGTAGCACGCGCACTAGGCTGCCGTCACGCAGGCCGGCAATGGCGGTGTAGACGGGTAGGGCGCCGATGCCGATGCCGGCTTTGACCGCTTCGGTCATGGCGTCGGCGGTGTTGACTTGAAACACGCTGCGGTTGATGGCGACCATTTCGTCGCCGTCCGGCCCTTCGAAGTGCCATTTGTCCAGGCTCATGGCGGCGTTTACCAGGCGCAGGCAGCGGTGTTGGTGCAATTCGCCTGGGCGATGGGCGAAGCCGTGTTCGGCGATGTAGGCAGGCGAGGCGCAGAGCACGCTAAAGGTGTTGCCGATACGTTTGGAGACCAGCCCCGAGTCCGGCAGATCGCGGGCGATGACAACGGAGACGTCGTAGCCTTCGTCGAGGATGTCGGTGGTGCGGTTGGCCAGGGTCAGGTCAAAGCTGACGTCGGGGTATTTGCGGTTGTAGGCGGCGATGGTTTTGATCAGGTAGTGCTGGCCGATGCCGGTCATTGAATGCACTTTCAGGTTGCCGGCCGGGTGGGCGTGGGCATCGCCGGCTTCCGCTTCGGCTTCTTCGATATAGCCGAGAATTTGTTGGCAACGCAGCAGGTAGCGCTGGCCGGCTTCGGTCAAGGCGATGCGCCGCGTGGTGCGTTGCAGCAAGCGCGTGCGCAGGTGGGTTTCCAGGGTGGCGACCGCGCGCGATACGTAGGAGGTGGTCAGGTCCATACGTTGGGCGGCGGCGGTAAAACTGCCGGTTTCGACCACACAAACAAAGGTGCGCATATTGAACAGGATATCCACCGCAATTTTCCTCTGAGGCGCCGGCTGCCGGACGATGGCGGCAGGGTGCGGCGGGTGCGCAGTCTGGCATGAAGCCTGCCAAAGATTGTTGCAGTTTAGTACACAATGATTGGCCTAAAACATTGCTTATCTGCCCTGGTATCGCCCCCTAGAATCGCCGCCAGCTGGCCACCTAGAGCCGGCACTTTTCTTTAGTCGCCGCCTTGTCAGGATGTCTCGCAGTGCCTCGCACCCTTGGGCAATGGCTTCGCCTTGCCAGTTTGCTTCTGTGTTTAGTTTGTTTGAGTGCCTGCCTCGACAGCAGCGGTATCCGCCCGCAGCACCAAGCGCCGCTTGCCATTGAGTCGAGCGCTGTGGCGATCACCTGGCCCAGCGCGCAGTGGTGGCAGGCCTACGGCGACCCGCAGCTGAATGCCTGGATGACCCAGGCGCTGGCCGCCAGCCCCAGCTTGCACATGGCTGCCGCCCGCGTTCGGCAGGCGCAGGCCATGGCCGGGCTGGCTGAAGCCGAAGAAGCCGCGCAGGTGGAGTACAGCGCGCAGCTGCAACGTAAGCGCTGGCCGGGGGATGATTTCTATGGCCCTGGCGCCCTGGGGCGCAGCACCAGCTGGAACAACACGCAAGGTCTGAGCCTGAGCTACAACCTCGACCTGTGGGGCCGCGAGCGCAGTAATCGTCTGCGCGCGTTAAGCCTTGCCCAAGTGGCGGCCAGCAGTGAGCGTGCGGCGGCGTTGGAACTGCAAGGCAATCTGCTGCGCGCCTATGTGGGCCTGGCACTGCATTTTGCTGAGCGCGATATCGCCGCAGCTGCCGTGGCCCAGCAGCAACAGTTGCTTAGCGTGGCCCAGCGTCGTTTGCAAGCGGGGCTCGGTACGCAGCTGGAACTCAGTCAGGCGCAAGCACCGCTGCCGCAGGCGCAACGGCAACTGGACTTGGCCGACGAGGCCATCGCCCTCAGCCGTCACCAACTGGCGGCATTGGCGGGCCAGCCACCGAGCGCCGGCGAGCGGTTACAGCGGCCGCAGTTGCAACTCACCGAGGTACCCACGTTGCCGCCTAACCTGCCGTTGGCATTGCTCGGCCGCCGCCCCGATATCGTCGCCCGGCGTTGGCAAGTTGAAGCCCAGGGGCAGGGCATCGAAGTGGCCAAGGCGGAGTTTTATCCCGACATTAATTTGCTCGGCAGCCTTGGTTCGGCAGCCGTGCAGGGCGGCGCGCTGGACGTTCTGCGTTACAACAAACTCACCTATGGCCTCGGCCCGGCGCTGACCTTGCCGATTTTTGATGGCGGTCGCCTGCGTGCGCAATTGGCTGAGCGTAGCGCCGCGTACGACCTCGCGGTCGAGCACTACAACCAAACGCTGATCAGCGCGCTGCGTGAAGTTGCCGATGTGCTGGTGCGCCTGCATTCGCTCGATGAGCAGCGCCACTACGTGGCCCATTCCCTGGCGCTGGCGCAGACCCATTGGCGCTTGGCCGCCGTCGCGCAACAGCGTGGCCTGAGCGATTCGCGCGCGGTGTTGCAGGCACAAACCGAGGTGTTCGAGCAGCAGCGTTTGCAGCAGCAGGTGTTGGCCGCGCAACTGAGTCGTCAGGCCGAGTTGTGGGTGGCCCTGGGGGGCGGGGTGTTGACTGAAAAAGGGGCAACGCCATGAGCACGTTAACGGCGCAACCGCTGCGCGCCACGCTGGCCGATTGGGGCCGCAGCGAAGGCGTGGTTTGGGTGTTTGTCGCCAAGGCATTGCTGACTGCGTTTCTCGCCCTGTGGCTGGCCTACCGCCTGCAACTGCCGCAGCCCAGTACGGTGCTGGTGACGGTGTTTATCATCATGCAGCCGCAAAGCGGCCAGGTGCTGGCCAAGAGTTTTTACCGGCTGATTGGCACTTTTGTTGGCCTGGCGATGATGGTGCTGTTGATCGCCTTGTTCGCCCAGGAACGGGTGCTGTTTTTGCTCAGCCTGGCGTTATGGATTGGCCTGTGCACGGCCGGTGCCACGCGCTACCGCGACTTTCGTGGTTACGCCTGCGTGCTCGCCGGCTATACCGCCGCCATGATCGGCCTACCGGCTACCCTGCATCCGGAAGGGGCGTTTATGGCGGCGCTGTGGCGGGTGCTGGAAATCAGTTTGGGCATTCTCTGCACGGGCGTGGTGAGCGGCGTGTTGCTGCCGCAATCGAGCAGCCATTCACTGCGCAGCAACCTGGCGGCACGCTTTCGCGACTTCGCCGGGTTTGCCTGGGAAGGCCTGGCCGGTGAGCTGACGCCGGTGCGTTTCGAGGCGCTTAACGCGCGTTTTGCCGCCGAAGCCGTGGGCCTGGAAAACCTGCGCAATGCCAGCACCTTTGAAGACCCGCATATGCGCCTGCGCAGCGGTCGGCTGGCGCGCTTGAACAACGAATTTATGCAGCTGTCCACGCGCTTTCATGCCCTCTACCAGTTGCTGCGGCGTTTGCAGGTGGCCGGTGAGCAGCAGGTGGTTGAAGCGCTGCAACCATGCTTGGCGGAAGTGGCCGTGGTGCTGGCGCCGCTGCGCGCACGATTGGGCAGCGACAGCGAAGCGGTGCAACTGGCCGAGCGCGTGCAGGCGTGCAAGTTGGAGTTGATGGAGCAGATTCGTCGCGCGCGTCTGCAGCTCAATATGCAGCAACCCAACGAAGCGCAAATGCTCGACTTCAACACCGCAGCCGAGTTGCTCTACCGGTTTGCCGATGACCTGCACAACTACGCCCTGACCCATGCCTCCTTGCTTGATCACCACCATGCGCGCGAGCAGTTCACTGGCGTATTCACTCCGCGAGCCAACGGCATGGCGGCGATAGTGGCGGGTATGCGTGGCGCGTTGCTGCTGCTCACGCTGAGCGCGTTTTGGCTGGCCACCGCCTGGCCGAGCGGCACCACCCTGGTGATGACGGCGGGCATGATTACCGGGCTGGTTTCCACCGGCGCCAATCCCAAGCGCTTGGCCGCGCAGTTGTTGTTGGGCGCCTGTGGCGCCGCGGCTATGGGCTTTGCCTTGCGGTTTTTTGTGCTGCCGCAGTTGGATGGTTTTGCCTTGCTGTGCTGCGCGTTGGCGCCGGTGTTTGCGCTTGGCGCTGCCTTGCTTACGCGGCCGCAATGGGCAGGCGTGGGCACCGGCTTGTTGGTGTGGTTTTGCATGCTTTCGCTGCCGGCCAACCTGACCGTTTATAACCCTTACGGCTTTATCAACGAATACCTCGCCGCCTTGCTGTCGATGGCCATGGCGACCCTGGCCACAGCCTTGATTCTGCCGCCTAACCGGCCCTGGTTATGGCGGCGTCTGGAACATGATCTGCGCATGCGTGTGGTGTTTGCCGTGAGCGGCAAGCTCAGGGGCTTGGTCGCCGGTTTTGAAAGTGGCACCCGCGACTTGCTGAACCAAGCCCACGGGTTTTCCAGCGGCCGTCCGGACGTACAACGGCAATTACTGCGTTGGATGTTTCTGGTGCAGGAAGTCGGCCATGCCGTGATTGAGTTGCGTCAGGAGCAGGCGGCATTGCCGGCGCTGGCCTGCTACAGCGAACACACGCCGTGGCGCCAGGCTATCCGCGTGATGGGCCGAGCGTTGATTCGTTTGTTTGTGCGCCCGCAGGAAGACTATCGCCAGCGCGCCTTGCAGGCCGTCGAGCAGGCCATCGCCGCCGTACGCGCCACCGCGGAACCGCGCGCGCCGCAGTTCGATACCTCGCCGCTGCGGCGGGTAATGAGCTACCTGCACTTTATCCGCAGCGCCTTGCTCGACCCCGAATCACCGCTGGCGCCGGTTGCCGGAGCCGAACATGCCCCGTGAAGTGCACGTGCTGGGTGTGTATATGCCCAGCCTGACCCTGTTGTTTCTGCTCTGCGTCGTGCTCGGCTGGGGCCTGGATCGCCTGCTGGCCTGGCTGGGTTGCTATCGCTATGCCTGGCACCCGACGTTGCTGCGGGTCAGCCTGTTTATTTGCTTGTATGGCGCGTTGGCGCTGTGCATTTACCGTTGAATCGAGACCCTCGCATGTCCGTGAAAAAGATCATCAGCGTGTCCGTCAGCCTGCTGGTAGTGGCCGTGGCGCTATTTGTATTGCGCACCCTGTGGAGCCATTACATGGACGCGCCCTGGACCCGTGATGGGCGCGTGCGCGCCGATATCATCAACATTGCCGCTGACGTCGGTGGGCTGGTGGTGGAGGTGGCGGTGGTGGACAACCAAGCGGTTAAAAAAGGCGACTTGCTGCTGCGTATCGACCCTGCGCATTTCCAGCTGGCGGTGCAGCAGGCCGAAGCCGACGTGGCGGCGCGCAAGGCCTTGCTGACGCAGCGCAAGAGCAACGCCGAGCGCCGCGCCGATCTGGATGAGCAGGTGGTATCGCGGGAAAGTCGTGACGATGCCAGCCACCTGGCTGCCGCCGCGCTGGCCGATTATCAACAGGCGCAGGCGCGCTTGGCAGCGGCGCGGCTGGACCTGCAACGCAGCGACGTGCGCGCGCCGGTGGATGGCTATATCACCAACCTCAACGTCTATAGCGGCGACTTTGCCCAGCGTGGGCAGGCGACCATGGCGTTGGTCGACAGTCATTCGTTTTATATCAATGGCTACTTTGAAGAGACGCGCTTGCCGCTGATAAAGGTCGGTGATCCGGTGCAGATGCGCATGATGAGTGGCGCGCGACTACAGGGGCATGTGCACAGTATTGCGCGGGGTATTTATGACCGCGATAACCCACAGAGCCACGAGCTGACGGCGGATGTGAACCCGACGTTTAACTGGGTGCGTTTGGCGCAGCGGGTGCCGGTGCGGATCAGCATTGATAGCGTGCCGCAGGGGTTGCTGTTGGCGGCAGGGATGACCTGTACCGTGGTGGTTAATCCGCAGGCCAATGAGGGTAATGAGTTGTTGATGAGCCTCGAATAGTTCGGCCCGGACTGTTTGCGTACGGTGTAAAGCAGCAACGCCCAACGGGAACGCAACGGGCTCGGCGCGTAGAGCCGGCCTCGCGCGCAGATACCGTTGGGCTTCGCCTTCGGCTCAAGCCAACCTACACTGCACCCAAACCCACAATAAGAGAGTCTGTACATGACCCTGGCCACGCGAGTGTTGTTGACGTTTGTGCTGTCGTTATCCGGCGTCCATGCCATGGCGCAAAGCGATGCCGCCTACGAACAGGAGGCCCAGCACGCCAAAGCGCTGCTGCAAAAGGCGGTGGATTATTACGAAGTGCATGGCGATGCGGCGTTGGCGGCCTTTAGCCGCCAGGGTGAGTTCATCACCGAGCAACTGTACGTGTATGTGGTCAACACCCAGGGCGTGATGCTGGCCAGCGGCGGGCCGTCGGTGATGTTGGTGGGCCGCGATGTATCGCCCACCCTTGACGACGAAATGAAGCGCGCCTTTGCCCGCGCCATCGGTGAGCCAGAGGGGGAAATGCACGAGGCCGAGTATCGTTGGGTCAACCGCCAAGACGGCAAGGTTGAGCGCAAACACACCTTCTACCAACGCATCAACGACCGCATTCTGGCCGTCGGCTACTACCTGCCACGGGCCAAACCGGAAGAAGCGAAAAAGCTCCTCGACCAAGCCTCCGTCGCCATCGAAAACGACCCCAAGGCCACCTTCGCCGCCATCAACGACCTGGACAAACGCTACCTGCAAGACGACCTCTACGTGTTTGTCGTTGATCTGGGCAGCAAGCGCTTTGTCGCCCACGGCTACAACCGCCGCCTGATCGGCACCGACTTCGCCTCGCTAAAAGCCCCGGACGGCGCCGAGATCGGCCAGCGCATGCTGGATGCCGTCAACAGCAAAGGCGAAGGCGAACTGGAATACCTGTGGCGCAACCCCGTGACCGAGCGCAACGAACACAAACATGCCTACCTGAAAAAGGTCGGTAATTACCTGGTGGCGGTGGGGTACTACTCGCGGTAGACGTCGCGGTAAACGCCGGTGCGATTCTGGGTCCCCGCCTGCGTTTTGAATAAGACGCTGATCTGATGCGCAGCACCCCCTACGACAGATCCTCGCGCCTAATCTGCTCAAGCATGGCCTGCGCCGCTGGCGACAGGCTGTGCCCTTGGCGGGTGACCACGCCGTAGGCCGATTGCTGTACCGCTTGTTTGCCTGGCAGCGGCAGCACGTCCAAGCGCCCCTCGCGCACCTCATCGGCCACCACATCCCACGGTGCCATGCTGATTACGTCACTGCTGGCAACCAGCGCTTTAAGCACCATAAAGTTGTCGCACTCAATGCCGAGCAATTGCTCGCGCCCGCTGGCCTCGCGTAGCGCACTGGCCACTTCCAGCGGCAGCAGGGTGCCCGCCAACGGGTAATCGCCCAAGGCCTGTGGCGTGAGCTTTTTTTGCCGCAATAGCGGATGCCCCGGCCGGCAAAAGAACACACCGTCATGCACCTGCAAAGGCTCGATATTTAGCTGCGGGTCGCCATGCAGCTCGCGGCAGTCAGCCACAAACAGCTCCACGCTTTCGTTCAGCAAACGCTCGCGCAGGCTGCGCCAATCTTCGATGGTCAGCTGCACCTTGATCTTCGGGTACTGCGTCACCAGTTGCCCCAACGCACGCGGAATCAGGCGCGCGGCCGGGTAGGGGCCAGCCCCCAAACGCAACTCTCCGGCTTCCAGATTGGCCAACTGGCTGACCGCGTTATGCAGCGAGCGATTGGCCTCCAGCAGACGCCGCGCATGTTCCAACACCAGCTGACCATGGGCGGTCAGCACCGCATTACGTGGACCCCGGTCGAGCAGGCGGCAACCTAGGCTGGCTTCCAGCGCCTGCACGCTGCGTGATAGCGCTGGCTGGCTGAGGTTTACCGCCTCGGCCGCGCGGGCGAAGTGGCCGTATTCGGCAACGGCAACAAAGTGGCGGAGCTGGCGTAAGTCATTCATGCGTGTCTCGCATCAGAAGCTGGAAAACTTTGCATTGGAATTATCAGTCTGCCTTTGCCAAGGTGCCAGGGTCCATAAAAACAAGAGACCTGCCATGCGCGCACTTACTCACTTTAGTGGCCTGTTACTGGTCGCGACCCTGCCTCTTTCCGCCTTAGCCGAGCTGCCTGCCGAAACCATTCAGCCGTCGATCAATGCCGAGCTGGCCGAACACACCAAGGTGTTTAACAAGGAAATCTACAAAGTCACCGACAACGTGTACTCGGCGGTGGGCTGGAGCATTGCCAATAGCGTGATGGTGATCGCCCCAGAAGGCCTGATTATTTTCGACACCGGCGAGTCACCCGAAGAGTCGGCCAAGGTGTTTGCCGAGTTCCGCAAAATCAGCGACAAGCCGGTCAAAGCCATCGTCTACAGCCACTTCCACCCCGACCATATCAATGGCGTAAAAGGCTTCGTTTCCGAGGAGCAAGTGAAGAGCGGCGAGGTGCAGATTTACGCCCACGAAAGCCTGCTGGACAACGTGGTCACCCAAGGCGCCTTGGTCGGCCCGATTCTGGCCATGCGCTCGGCCTACACCTTTGGCGCGGCGCTGAACGCGGGTGACCGCAAAGATATGAACGGCGGTATCGGCCCGATTGCCATCGGTGGCGCCAGCACTTTTATCGCCCCAACCATCACCTTTAAAGACAAGCTCGACACCACCATCGCCGGCCTGCCGGTGCAGTTTCGTTGGGCGCCGAGCGAGGCGCCGGATGAGATCGTGATGTACATCCCCAGCAGCGGCGTGTTGCTCAGCGCCGAAGTCGATCAAGGCCCGACGCTGCCGAATATCCACACCCTGCGCGGCGCCAAATTCCGTGACCCGGTGGCCTGGGTCAATAGCCTCGACCTGCTACGCAGCTTTCGCGCCCAGTATCTGGTGCCGTCCCACGGCCGCCCGGTGGCGGGTGTCGATCAGGTGGAAGAAGTCTTGCGCATGACCCGCGACGGCATCGCCTATATCCATGACCAAACCGTGCGCTGGATGAACAAAGGCCTGACCCCGGATGAGTTGGTCGAGAAGGTCAAACTGCCGCCCCATCTGGCTGGCTACACCCCGTATTTGCGTGAGTACTACGGCACGGTAAAACACAGCGTGCGGCAGATTTACGAAGGCTACCTGGGCTGGTTTAAAGGCGACCCGGTTGACCTCGACCCGATCCCACCGGTGGAAAAAGCCAAGCGCATGGTCGAGCTGATGGGCGGCCACGACAAGGTGCTGCTGGCCGCTGGCGATGCCTATTTGCAGGGCGACTATCAATGGGCGGCAGAGCTGGCTACCTATGTGATTCGCATCGACCACGAGGACAAACTGGCCCGCGACATCAAAGCCCGCAGCTTTCGTAAACAGGGCTACGCGCAGATGAACATCAACTGGCGCAACTGGTACCTGATGAGCGCCATGGAGCTGGAAGGCACCCTGGGTGAAGAGCAACTGACGGAAATGGCCCAGCGCTTGCGTGGTACCTTCCTGTCGCCGGATATGCTGAAAAACTTGCCGGTCAAAGTGTTTCTGCAGAACTGGGTCACCCGCGTCGACCCGGAAAAATCTGCCGAGGTGAATCTGACTTTGGGCTTTGTCTTCCCCGACATCGACCAGCAATGGGCACTGGAACTGCGCCGTGGCGTGGTGCAATTGCACCCAGGCATTCCAGAGGGCACCACGCTAAAACTGACCCTGGATAAAAGCTACCTGGACACCGTCATCAGCGGCCAGAACAGCCTGCTCAAGGGTGCGGTATTGGGCGATGTGAAGGTTGACGGCAATCTGCTGGATATCAAAACCTTCCTCGGCTGTTTTGACTTTGCCGATAGCCCGATCAACCTGACGCTGCGCTAAGTCACGCCAAACAAAAGTGCGGAGCTCAAGCACCGAATCGACTGTAGGTTGGGTTGAGCACAGCGAAGCCCGACGTAGGCCGCACCGAGTGTGTTGGCCCATGTTGGGCTTCGCCTTTGGCTCACCGCACGCGGACCGACCCAACCTACATTTCTCGTTTGGAGTTTCCATGCACTTGATGTCTTTCCTCAAAGGCGCCCTGGCCATGTTTTGGCTGATGGCGCTGCTTAACATCATCTACCCCTTCGGCGAACCGCTGCACCGGCCGTTGCTGTTGGTGACTGGCGTGTTGCTGCTGGCTCATGTGGGCGAGGCGCTGCTATTTAATGGACGCCTGAAGCGCCAGCCGTTTCCGTGGTTGGAGCGTGTGCAGGTATTGCTGTTTGGGTTTTTGCATGTGCGTGGGCTGGCGCGTTAAACGCAGCCCTCACCCCCAGCCCCTCTCCCGCAAGCGGGAGAGGGGAGCTCCACCATGGCGGCAGATACAGCTCTGCAACCCAACACCAATCAGTCCCCTCGCCCCAGCGGGGAGAGGGTTAGGGAGAGGGGGCTGGCTGGATGTCGTTTCATAAGTTTCAGAAGGTAACCCTCACCCCCAGCCCCTCTCGCGCAAGCGGGAGAGGGGAGCCCCAGCGTGGTGGCTGATACAGCTCTGCAACCCAACACCAATCAGTCCCCTCGCCCCAGCGGGGAGAGGGTTAGGGAGAGGGGGCTGGCTGGATGTCGTTTCATAAGTTTCAGAAGGTAACCCTCACCCCCAGCCCCTCTCCCGCAAGCGGGACAGGGGAGCCCCAGCGTGGCGGCGGATACAGCTCTGCAACCCAACACCAATCAGTCCCCTCGCCCCTCGGGGAGAGGGCTAGGGTGAGGGGGGCAGCACACGCCGATCTATAACTTGCCGTCCGCCGCCACCCGCATAAACGCCGGGTCAAAACGCAGTTTGATATTCGCTGGGCTGCCCACTACCACGCCGTTGGCAAAGGACATTCCAACGCTCTGCGCGCTGGTGGCTTTGCCCAGCATGCCGTGGCCAAAAGCAAACGCCGCGACCTTTTCCATCGCCGCCGGCAGCGCCGGGTTTTCCGCAAACGCCACAGCACCGCGTGGAGAGTAGAACGAGCGGGTTTTGCCCAGTTGATCGCTGTAGTCCTGCAACTCAATACCTGCGCTTTTGGCTATAGCCGCCAGGGTGGCAGCACCTTTGTCGTCTGGCGCGTTCATGCGTTTCATGATGTCAAACCACGCGCCTGTCAGAGCCCGACCCAGCGCCGGGTTTTCCCGCAGGGTATCGGTGTTGACCGCAAACATATGGATGATCTCGCCAGGAATGCGGTGCGAGCTAAATACCAGGGTGCTGTCGCCTTTGGCCTGCAATTGGCTCAAGGTCGGGTTCCAGGTCGCCACGGCGGCGCTATTGCTTGCGGCCAGGTCGGCGGCGCTGATCGGGGTCAGCGTCACATCCTCTTCACTCAGTTGCACCGACGCCAACGCCCGCACCAGCAGGTAGTGCGCGGCCGAGTTTTTCACCAACTGCACGTCCTGGCCTTTGAGGTCTTGCACGCGCACGTTCTTGCCGCGCAGCAAAATGCCATCGTTGCCCGCCGAAAAGTCACCAAGGATCAGCGCTGTCGTGTCGATACCGGCCGCCGCCGGGTGGGCCAGGGCGTCGAGATTGTTCATGGTGCAGCCATCAAATTGGCCTGCGGTGTATTGCTTGACCGCATCCAGCGTGTCGTCGACGCGCACCACATCAATGCTGATGTCATATTTTTTCGCCCACTTGTCGACAATCCGCTGTTGCGCCGCATACCCCCACGGCATCCAGCCGGCATAGCTACTCCAGCACACGCGAAAGTGATCACGGGCCTGAGCATTGGCGCTACAGCCCAGGGCTATGAGCATGAGAAAGGCGGCGGCCAGGGAACGGGGGGTACGCATAAAAGGCTCCAGCAAACAGAAAGATGCTGGAGTAGCCAGCGCCGCGAGCTTATCCCAGTGCTCGCGTCCGCGTTGTGTGGCAGGCCAAATTTGCGAACCGTGCTTAGCTCTATAAGCCAAAACGCAATCCAGCACAGCGATGCAATTCATCGTCACATTCGCGGCAGATAGTATGAACAGGCGAGGGCGCTAAGACGCCTTCTTCCCGATGAAAATGGACACTTCAGGAGACACCCATGAGCACCTTCGTTACCAAAGACGGCACCGAGATTTACTACAAGGACTGGGGCAGCGGTAAGCCCGTGTTGTTCAGCCACGGTTGGCCGTTGGACGCCGATATGTGGGAATACCAGATGGAGTACCTGAGTTCCCGTGGCTATCGCACCATCGCCTTTGACCGTCGCGGTTTTGGCCGTTCCAGCCAACCGTGGAACGGTTACGACTACAACACCTTTGCCGACGATATCGCCCAGCTCATCGAGCACCTGGATCTTAAGGAAATTACCTTGGTCGGCTTCTCCATGGGCGGCGGTGACGTTAGCCGCTACATCGGTAAATACGGCACCGCGCGCGTGGCCAAGCTGGTGCTGTTGGGCGCGGTAACGCCGATTTTCGGCAAAACCGCCGACTTCCCAGAAGGCGTTGATGCTGCCGTATTCGACGGCATCAAAGCCGGCCTGCTGAAAGACCGTGCGCAATTTATCGCCGACTTTGCCGCGCCGTTCTACGGCACCAACCAAGGCCAAGTGGTATCGGAAGGCGTGCTGACGCAAACGCTGAATATCGCCTTGCTGGCTTCGCTCAAGGGCACAGTGGATTGCGTGACTGCCTTTGCCGACACCGACTTCCGCCCAGATATGGCCAAGATCGACGTACCGACCCTGGTGATCCATGGCGACGGCGACCAGATCGTACCGTTTGAAACCACTGGCAAACTGGCCGCGCAGTTGATCAAAGGCGCCGAGTTGAAGGTGTACAAAGGCGCACCGCATGGCTTTGCCGTGACCCATGCACAAGCGCTGAATGAAGACCTGCTGAGCTTTATCAAAGGCTAAGTCGTTGGCCGCGGCGGATGGCCTGATGAGCTATCCGCCGGGCTTTGCGCAGAGCCCCGCTCTTTTGCGCCCTGATGCGTACAGCACAGACGACGCTTTCGTCCGGATCTATCAGGCCGAGCCTATAACCGGTCCCGCCAGCTTTGCGGTACAACGTCCTCCTCATCAAGGAAGGCTACAGCATGGCATTCGATTGGCACTCAGACCCCATTACCGCCAGTACCCCACTGGACAACCGCTACCGCGCCACGCAAAACGTACGGCGCTTTTTAACCGCGCAATGCGGGCCGAAATTTAAACTCAACCGCGAATTTATGGCCTGGGTGCGCAGCGGTACGCCGAAGACCATGGGCGAAGTGGCGGCTGAGTGGACCAGGCGACACGGCAAACCTCTGTAGCGCCACTCACGGTGCTTAGCACTCTTCATCTGTGTCTGGCTTAAGGCAGAATAGGCGCCTTGTTACGGGGGCAACGTCCTACCCGTTTTGCCGACTGCCAAGAAAAAGAGGCCAGCATGATCGAAGTCACCGAGGTTTCCATTGCCGAACTGCGTGCCGCGCTTGAAGCCGGGCGTACCACCGCGGTTGAACTGGTGCAGGCCTACCTCGCACGCATCGATGCCTACGATGGCGCCGACACGCCCACCGCGCTGAACGCCGTGGTGGTGCGCAACCCCGAGGCGCTGAACGAAGCCCAGGCGTCTGATGCCCGTCGCGCCCGTGGCGAAGTGCTTGGCCCGTTGGATGGCATTCCCTACACCGCTAAAGACAGCTACTTGGTCAAAGGCCTGACAGCCGCCTCGGGTAGCCCGGCGTTCGCCAATCTGGTCGCCCAGCGCGACGCCTTCACCATCGAGCGCTTGCGCGCCGCCGGGGCCATCTGCCTGGGTAAAACCAATATGCCGCCCATGGCCAACGGCGGTATGCAGCGCGGTGTGTATGGCCGTGCTGAAAGCCCATACAACGCCAACTACCTCACTGCGCCGTTTGCGTCCGGCTCGTCCAATGGCGCCGGTACTGCCACTGCCGCTAGCTTTGCGGCGTTTGGCTTGGCCGAGGAAACCTGGTCCAGCGGCCGTGGCCCGGCTTCCAACAATGGGCTGTGTGCGTACACGCCCTCGCGTGGGGTGATTTCCGTGCGCGGCAACTGGCCGCTGACGCCGACCATGGACGTGGTGGTGCCGTATGCACGAACCATGGCTGACCTGCTCGAAGTGCTCGACCAAGTGGTTGCCGAAGACAGCAACCCACGTGGCGACCTCTGGCGGCTGCAACCCTGGGTGCCGATCCCCAGCGTCGCCTCGGTGCGCCCGGCCTCGTACCCGGCCTTGGCCATTGGCACGGCGGCATTGGCGGGCAAACGCCTGGGCGTGCCGCGCATGTTTATCAACGCCGACCCTGAAGCCGGTACCAGCGAAAACCCCGGCATTGGCGGCCCCACTGGCCAACGCATCATCACCCGCGCCTCGGTGATCGACTTGTGGCAACAGGCTCGCCAAGCCCTTGAAGCTGCTGGTGCCGAGGTGGTCGAAGTGGACTTTCCGCTGGTCTCCAACTGTGAAGGCGATCGCCCCGGTGCGCCGACCGTATTCAACCGTGGCCTGGTCTCGCCCGAGTTCCTCCACCACGAGCTTTGGGACTTATCCGCTTGGGCGTTTGACGACTTCCTGCAAGCCAACGGCGACCCGAAACTGAACCGCCTGGTCGACGTCGACGGCTTGAAAATTTTCCCTCACGACCCCGGCACCTTGCCCAACCGTGAAGGCGACCTGGCCGCTGGCATGGACGAATACGTGCGCATGGCCGAGCGCGGCATCACGCCTTGGGATCAGATTCCCACCTTGCCCGACGGCTTGCGTGGCCTAGAAAAAACCCGGCGTATCGACCTGGAAGAATGGATGGCTAACCTCGGCCTCGATGCTGTGCTATTCCCCACCGTTGCCGACGTAGGCCCGGCCGATGCCGACGTAAACCCGGTGTCAGCCGACATCGCCTGGAGCAACGGCGTGTGGGTCGCTAACGGCAACCTCGCCATTCGCCACTTAGGCGTGCCCACCGTCACCGTGCCCATGGGCGTAATGGCCGATATCGGTATGCCAGTGGGCCTTACCTTTGCCGGTAAAGCCTACGATGACTCACAGCTACTGGCCTTGGCGGCAGGCTTTGAAGCGACCGGCAGCAAACGCCGGGTGCCACCGCGTACGCCTGCGTTGGGGCTGTAGAATTTCTGTAGCTCTTGGGCTACAAAAAACGGATATATCCCATTTATTGTGCCTTGAGGGCTACAGTTCTCTGTTGTCAGTTCGTAGCTCACGGGCTACATTCATGCCTTGTTCGTCTTTTTTTGAGGCCTGAGGGCTACAAATGACCACTTTGTCTGATGTTGCAGAAATGCTCAAAGACAGTCGCGCTTCGGCCAGCCTCAGCCAAGAAGCGCTTGCCAACCGTGCGGGCGTGGCACGCTCAACAGTGGCGCGTATGGAGACCCTGGCCAAAGGCGACATGAGCGTGTCGGTGTTGCTGCGCCTATTGGAAGCAGCAGGCTACGACCTGAAAGTCATCAAGGCCGGGCACCAGCGGACGGTGGAAGACATCCTCGCTGAACAACGTTCAGAGGGTTTCTAAGCCCATGCAACTGGATGTGCACGTCAGCGGTAAAACGGTGGCCAGCCTCTACCGCGAGCGCGATGAATACGTGCTCAAGTACCTTCCCGGTACCGCTCTAGAGGACTTTGTCAGCCTGACCATGCCCGTGCGCGAAGAACCTTGGCGCTGGCCTCGCGACCTGTTCCCGTTTTTTCGGCAGAACCTTCCCGAGGGCTATCTGCTGGGTGTTATCCGCGAGGAGTTCGGCTCGCTGTTTGACGGCACCGACCTGTCCTTGCTGGGCTTAGTCGGTGGTGCCGGCATCGGTCGTGTGGCGGTCACGCCACAAGGCGTTGCCCCAGGCATCGACCTAGAACCGTTGGAAGTCAGCCACTTGCTGAAGGCGGAAAACACCGCCGAGCACTTCGCCACACTGGTTCGGCGCTATGCGCGGGTGGCCGTGTCTGGCGTGGTACCCAAGTTTATTGCCGATAACACCCCAGCCCCCGCGAGTGCGCTGGGTAAACCGACCCTGCGCACCGACTTTCACCTGATCAAAGGCTCCGATGCGCAAACGCCATTTTTGGGTTTCAACGGGTTTTACACCCTGCGTGTGCTCGAGCGATTAAACGTGGTGCCGGTCGCCAGTTGCCGTATGTCTGAAGACGGCAGGGTGCTGGTGGTTGATCGCTTCGATGTCGATAAAAACGGTGTTCCTTGCTATGGCCTGGAGGACGCTTGCGGCCTGTTGGGCCTGCCGCCTCATGAGAAATATGCGCCGACCACCGAGCGCGTCTGGAACGCCACGCGGCCATACATACCCAGCGCATTATTGCGCAGCCAACGGGAACACCTGGGTTGGCATCTGTTGACTAACTACGTAGTGCGCAACGCCGATTGCCATGCGAAAAACATCGCGCTGGCCTACACCTCGCTCAACGATGTGGCCTTTACCCCCGTATATGACCTGGTCACGACTCAGGCTTATCCGCGCTTCGCTTCCAATCCGCCCGGCCTGTCCATCGGCGGCAGGCAAACCTGGACGCCCGGTCGGTCGCTGGAGGTGTTTTTCAATGGCGTGTTAGGCATTTCCCCCCGTCAGTACGCGGCAATGGTTGAAACACTGTGCGAGTCAGCCGTGGTGGTGGGTCGGGAAGTCATTGAGGCGGCGAAAAATGAACCCGCCTGGCGCGATGTGGCCAAGCACATGGTGCATGCCTGGAACGTCGGTATGGAAACCCTGCGCAGCGCTAAAAGTGCGCCGCGTTACCGAGGTTTGGAGGCCGAAATTGAAGCGGCGGGTTTCTCTGGCCCGCTAAAGCCCGAACCCAGTCGCACGCAAGTCGGGCGCTCGGAATTGCTGGCGAAGAAACGCTCCTGATGCCCAAACGGAATTCAGCTGGCAGGCGCATACGCTGTTGGCTCAACGCCTCACGCCATATCGCTCTGACTAAACTCCTCGCCAAGAAAATCAATCAGCGTTCTAACCGACGGCAACAACCCACGTCGCGAGGGAAAAATGGCGTGGACGATGCCGCATTTGGGGGTCCAGCCGGGCAGCATTTCCACCAAGGTGCCGGCGGCCAAATCGTCACGCACGGCCACCTTGGGCAAGTGCACGATACCCACGCCCGCCAGCGCCCCATCACGCAGGGCGCGCAGGTCGTCGGTGACCATGCGCGGCTTGTGGGCGATGGTTAACGAAACGCCGTCGGCATCAAACAACTCCCACTGATACTCGCGCTGCTGCCCACCCCAATACAGGCTTGGTAAGCGGCTTAATTCCTCGGGTGCAAACCCCTCGCCCAGGCACTGCGCATATTGCGGATGGCCGACCAGGCACTGGGTGCTGTTGCCGAGCACCTTCATCACCATGTCGGTGTTTTCCAGCGGCGGAAAACGTACGCGCAGGGCGATATCAAAGCCTTCGTGCAGCACATCGACGCGGCGGTTAGTGGCCTCAATCAGCAGCTCCACCAGCGGGTACTTGAGCATATAACGCGTCAGCATCGGCCCCACCCAAGAGTTCAGCAGGGTAGTGGGGCAGGCCAGGCGCACCAAGCCGCGCGGTTCGCTGCGGTTGCGCTCGATTACTTCGGCGGCGCTTTCCGCTTCCACACGCATCGCCACGCAGCGCTGGTAATAGGCCTGGCCGATTTCCGTCAGGGTATTCAGCCGGCTGGTGCGCTGCAGCAGGCGCACGCCCAGGCGTTCTTCCAACTCGCTGATGCGCCGGCTGAGTTTCGACTTGGGCATATCCAACGCCCGCCCGGCTGCGGCAAAACCACCGTGCTCGACCACCTGGGTGAAGTAATAGAGCGTGTTGAGGTCTTCCATGATCGTTCTCCAAATAGAACGCTAAAGGCAATTTTTGCAGTCTAGCGCACCAATGGTGCTGATTTTAAGCTTTACCCATGCCGCAACAGACACAACCCAGCGGCAAAGACGCAAACCAACTCAACGCCGAATCGTCGGCACCCCAATCAGAAAGCGAGGAACGCACCATGACTACTTCTTACAAATACAACCGTCTGGACAAAGACAACGCTGTGGTTCTGCTGGTCGATCACCAGGCTGGTTTGCTCTCTCTGGTTCGTGATATCGAACCGGACAAATTTAAAAACAACGTGCTGGCCGTGGCCGATCTGGCCAAGTTCTTCAAGCTGCCTACCATCCTCACCACCAGCTTTGAAACCGGCCCCAACGGCCCGCTGATGCCGGAACTGAAAGCCATGTTCCCCGACGCGCCGTACATCGCCCGCCCTGGCCAAATCAACGCCTGGGACAACGAAGACTTCGTGAAAGCCATCAAAGCCACCGGCAAGAAACAGCTGATCATCGCTGGCGTAGTAACCGAAGTGTGCGTCGCCTTTCCAGCACTGGCCGCCCTCGAAGAAGGTTTCGACGTGTTCGTGGTAACGGACGCTTCCGGCACCTTCAACGAAATGACCCGCGATGCCGCATGGAACCGTATGTCCGCTGCCGGTGCGCAACTGATGAACTGGTTTGGCGTGGCCTGTGAACTGCACCGCGACTGGCGCAACGACATCGAAGGCCTGGGCACCCTGTGCGCCAACCACATTCCCGACTACCGCAACCTGTTCACCAGCTACAACGCCCTGACTGCCGCTAAGTGATAAGGCCAGGCGCCCACCCGGCGCCTACACCGCGCTAAAAAAACCGCAGACCTTCAGCAGAAGGCTGCGGTTTTTTAGCGAGCTGGTCACTTCCTGCGCGTGTAGGGCCTGCTGCGTTCACCCAGAGATTGCCCACTAAACAGCGGGGTGCCCGGCAAGCGCCGCCGTTCACGACACCTGCAAACTTTTACGCCGCTGTTTGACCTTATACATCTCGCGGTCCGCCAGCTTGATCGCTTCATCGGCGTCAACGCCATCGGGCATCACCGCCACCACCCCGACACTGGCACCGGCATAGCGCAACTCGCCGTTATCCAAGGCATAACGGCCGATGGTGGCGCCGGTCAAACGCTCCTGCAGTTGCTGCGCCGCGTTGCGCATGGCCAGCGGCAGCTCAGCCGGTTCGGCCTGCACGCCCAAGGCAATCACGACAAACTCGTCACCCCCGGTACGGCCCAATACATCGCTGGCGCGCAGACACGTTTTCAGGTGCGCGGAGACTTCCTGCAAAAAGGTATCGCCGGACTGATGGCCGTAGGTGTCATTGATTGCTTTAAAGCCATCCAGATCGACCATCCCGACCAACACATAACGCCCTTCGCGCGTGGCCAGCGCCAGCAAGCGCTGTACCTCACTCATTACCGCGCGGCGGTTATACAGGCCGGTAAGGGCGTCGGTAAGGGCCAGGGTGGCCAGTTCGGTATTGGTCGCCTGCAAACGCGCTACCAATGTTTCGCGCTCCAAGGAAAAGCCCAGCAAGCTGGAAAGCAGCACTAGCATAGGCTCCACTTCCGGCGAGCGCGCCACTTGCTTCGCGCTGGCGGCACATACGGTACCCAGTACGCTGCCATCCTGGGCGCGGATCGGCGCGCTGACATAAGTGCGAATGCCCAAAGCCTGCGCGGCGTGCGAGTCGCCCCAGGTCTCAGCAACGTTGTCCGAATACAGGCGATTTTCGTCCAGCGCGCGCTTGCACAAGGTGTCTTCCCAAGGCACCACCAAGCCCTCTGGAATGCTTATTTCGCCGACATTGCGCGCGAACTCAATGCGCTGCACGCCTTGTTGCAGATCGATGGTGGTCAGGTACGTCGACTCCATGCCGGTTACCCGGTGCAGCAGCGTCAACAGTGGACGGGTCAGTTGTTCGACGGTCCTGGCCTGCGGCACGGTTTCCGATAAAAACGACAGGAGATGGTCCATAACAGAGCTCGATACTGGCTGGCTACGCGCTAAGTGATAGCAAAATACTTACAGTCTCGATAGCTGGAAGCGCACAGGGCGTGCGCTATTTCGCGGACGGTCCAGAAATACCGGACCGTAGGGTGTGCTGTGCGCACCAAGCGGGTTTCCGAGCGTTGCACATGCTGTGAACCTGAACGCGTGCCCTAACGGCGCGTGTTGTTCTGGGCCTGCTCAACCACCAAGCCGAATCGCGTGCCAGTATCGTCGCTTTCCACCAGCACCTGGCCGCCATGCAATTGCATGATCGAGCGCACAATCGCCAGCCCCAAACCGCCAGAGTCGCCGGCGCCGCTGCGCGCGGGGTCACAGCGGTAAAAGCGTTCAAACAGGTTTGGCAAATGCTCAGCGGCGATAGGTTTGCCGTGGTTATGCACCCACAGCTCCAGGCGGCTGCCCTCGTGGCGGCTGGACAAGGTAATGGCGGTGCCTGGCTGACCGTAGCGCAGGGCATTGGCGAGCAAATTGGCCAAGGCGCGGCGCAACAAGTCGGGGTCGGCTAGCCATTCGCCACTGGCTTGATTAACCAGTGGCATGTCGCGTTCCTCCGCCAAGCCTTCGAAGTACTCGCACAATTGTTCAGCCAACGCCTGCAGGTCGATTGGCTGGCAGGTGATAGCCGCTTGCGCCTGTTCCGTGCGCGCTAGAAACAACATGCTGTCGATCATGCGCGCCAGGCGCTCGTACTCTTCGGCGTTGCTCACCAGCAGGTCTTGATACTCCGCCACCGAGCGCTCGCGTTGCAGGGTTTGTTGGGTATGGCCCATCAGGTTGCTCAGCGGCGTGCGCATTTCATGGGCCAGGTCTTCGCAAAAGCGCGACAGCTGGGCAAAGCCGCTTTCCAGGCGGGCGAGCATTTGATTCAACGCGTGGCTTAGCCCCTGCAATTCTTTGGTGGCCTGCACTTCATTCAGGCGCAGGTGCAAATGCTGGCTGTCGATGGCGGCGCTGCGCCGGGCCAACTCACGCACCGGGCGCAAGCCGCGTTGGCTCACCAGCCAACCGAGCACAAACGCCAGCAGCATGCCGCAGCCCAGCGCCAGCCATAGTTTCATGCGGTAGGCCGCCAACATCGCGTCGCGCTCGCCAAGCAATTTGCCGGCAATCAGCGTCAGGCGTTGCTCGCCGCCGCTGACGTCCTGCCAGGCCAGGCGCAGCGGCTCAGAGCTGTCGCCATCGGCCAACTGCGCGGTGCTGGTGGCGGGCAGAGTAGGGTGGGCCACGCCCGGTGGGTTGATTTCAATCAGCACCTGGCCGGCAGCATCCAGCACCCACAGCAGGTTGTCGCGATTGCCCAACATGTTCTCGTACAACTGCGGCCGTTCGCGCAGCGCGGTGATGCTCTGGCTGTCGGCCAAAATCGCCTGCATACGCTGCACTCGGCCGAGCAACGCCTGGTCATCACGCCAGGCAATTTCGCGTTGCAACGAGTGATACAGGTAAAACCCGATGGCGCCCAACAATAAGGCGCTGACCAGGGCAAACATCAGCGCCAGGCGCAGGCTAAGGGCGCGCGGCCACAGGTTCATGATTGCACCTCAAGGCAATAACCCATGCCACGCACGGTATGAATCAGCTTGCAGGTAAACGGATCATCGACCTTCGCCCGCAGGCGGCGGATAGCCACGTCCACCACATTGGTGTCGCTGTCGAAATTCATCTGCCACACCTGCGAAGCAATCTGCGCCCGCGACAACACCTCACCCTCGCGGCTCAGCAGCAAATGCAGCAGGGCAAATTCTTTATTGGTCAGGTTCAGCCGCTCACCCTGGCGGGTGACCTTACGGCGCAGCACATCCAACTGCAGATCGGCCACCACAAACTGCTCCACCTCACGCGGCGGGCCACGGCGCAACAAGGTGCGCACCCGCGCGAGTAATTCGGCATAGGAAAACGGCTTGACCAGGTAATCATCGGCCCCCAGCTCAAGGCCTTTTACCCGGTCTTCCACGGCATCGCGCGCGGTTAAAAACAGCACCGGGGTTTGCTGCTTGCGGCGGATGATTTGCAGCAGCTGCCAGCCATCGATACCCGGTAACTGCACATCGAGAATGATCAAATCAAACGCCTGCTCCTGCGCCAGGTGCTGGCCGTCCACGCCATCGTGCGCCACCTCCACCAAATAGCCCGACTCACTCAGGCCCTTGCGCAAGTAATCGGCGGTTTTTACTTCGTCTTCCACAAGCAGAATGCGCATCTGGTCCTCCACAACGTGCGCACTAGGCTAGGCGTTTCCTCTCGGTTCGCCCATTACAAATCTGTAATCCAGCGGCAATCGGCTCGTAGGGCAGGGGCGCGCAGCATGGCCGCCACTTGCCACTTATGGAGCACGCCGTGCTAAGCCGAATCGTCCCACTCACCCTGCTGGCCCTGACGTTAAGCGCCCATGCCCTGGCCGCGCCAAATGTCGCCCAGCGTGCCGACGTCACCTTGCCCCTGGCCAAACAACTGCTTGACGCCACCCTGGCCGCCTGCCACGCCAAAGGCCTCACCGCCGTGGCCGCCGTGGTCGACCGTGGCGGCAACCTGGTGGCGCTGCAACGCGACGACAACGTCGGCTCGCACAACACCGCTGCTGCACAACGCAAAGCCTTCACCGCGCTATCCACCAAAACCGCCACCGGCACCCTCGCCGAACGCGCCCGCAGCAACCCCGACGCAGCCAACCTGACCACCGTTAACGAACTGCTGCTGTTGGGCGGCGGTTTGCCCCTGCGTGCAGACGGCCAAGTTATCGGCGCCATCGGCGTTGCCGGTGCTGGCGGCAGCAGCAACGACGAAGGCTGCGCGCAACACGCCATCAACCAACTGCTACCTAACCAAAACTAACCGGAGCCTCACCATGACACGCCTTAAAACCCTACTTGCCAGCATCGCTCTGAGCGCCGTATCCAGCCTGACCCTGGCCGCCGACAATCCCTTGAGTGTGCACGTACTCAACCTGCAAGACGGCCTGCCCTCAGCCGACGTACGCGTCACCCTCGAACAACAAACCGGCAGCACCTGGACTCTACTCAACAGCGGCACCACCAACGCACAAGGGCGCATTCCTGCCCTGTACCTAGAAAACAAAACCCTGGAAAAAGGCACCTACCGCGTCACCTTTAAAACCGGCGACTGGTTCCGCGCCCACAACGCGCCAACCTTCTTTCCCGAAGTGCCAGTGATCTTCGCCGTGGATGGTGCCGTGGCCCACTACCACATTCCCTTGCTGCTCAGCCCCTACGGGTTCTCCACCTACCGTGGCAATTGAGTAGTCCGCGTTCTGGCTCCTCTAGGGACTGAGCGAGTTGCTTGCAGTGGGGCGCTTTGAGCGCCTGACGTGGGCTTGCGGATTTACGCGAGCCGCTATGCACCCCTCGCCTGTTTGTGGGCGCCCGGCAGGGGTGAGGACGCAGTCGCCGCAGATCTCAGCGGCAAAAGCCCCTCACCCTAGCCCTCTCCCGCAAGCGGGAGAGGGGACTGATCGAGTGGTTTGTGCTGGAGTGCTTTGAGCAGTTGGCGGGGGCTTCAGGATTTACGTGTGCCGCCTCGCACCCCTCGCCCGCTGCGGGAGAGGGGCTGGGGGTGAGGGTGCATGCGTCGTGATGCCCCAAGCGAACCTGAACATCAGGGGCCAGCACCGGTTCTCATCGGCTTACTCCGCCAACGGCAATTCCTCACCCAGCGCCGCCAGCGCGGCCTTGTCGTTTTTATAGCGTGCCCGTAACTGCGCCCATTGTGTGTTCAGCGTGGTGCAGTATTTCTGTGCCGCAGCGGCCAGCTCGGCGGCGCGTTCGGCGTCGTAGGGTTCTTCGCCAAGAAAGTGTTCGCAGGTTTCACGCTGGGTGGTGAAGGCCGCTACATCGGCGGGTAAGTCGGCGGCCTGGCTTGCCGCCAGCGGTAGCAGGCAGCTGAGTAACGCCAGCAGGGCACAGCGGCGGGGCGAAAGGGCCATGGCGAATCCATTCAAAAGAGGGGGGTGAGTAACGGCGCGATTAAACGCGCTAGCCCGGCATGGCACAAGCCGATTGGCGCACAGCCCTAAACAGGACTTTTCGCCCTGCTAAACGCGCAACTGCCACGCCACAGGCCGGAATTTTCCCGGCCTCCCGCCGCCCTGGGCTATCATCCGCGCCCCCTAATTCGCCGCTAACCGCCACAGGTCACCTATGCCCGGCAACGCCCTCTACACCGACCTGTCCGGCTACTACGACCTGATGTGCGCCGACATTGCCTACGGCGCACAAAGCCACAGCGCGCAGCGCCTGCACCAACTCTTCGGCAACGCCGGCAAACGCCACCTCGACCTTGCCTGCGGCACCGGCCCGCACGTGCGCCACTTTATCGACGCCGGCTACCAAAGCGCAGGCCTGGACATTAACCAACCCATGCTCGATCGCGCCGCCCTGCGTTGCCCCGAAGCCCACTTCGCCAGGCAAGACATGTGCAGCTTCACCCACAGCCAACCGCTCGACCTTATCACCTGCTTTCTCTACTCCCTGCACTACAGCGCCACAGTCGAACGCCTAAAAGCCTGTATCGCCAGCGTGCACAGCGCCTTGGCCGTAGGTGGCGTGTTCTGCTTTAACGCCGTCGACAAAAACAAAATCGCCAACGAAGCCTTCGTCGCCCACACCGCCACCCATGAGGATGGGGTATTCGGCTTTAGCTCCGCCTGGAGCTACCCAGGGCAGGGCGAGCACCAAGCGCTAAAGCTGCGTATTGAAAAGACCACGGCCGAGGGTGAAAAACAGATATGGCACGACGAACACCCCATGGTGGCCGTGAGCTTTGCTGAACTCACCGCGTTGCTGGAGCCGTGGTTTGACGTGCATGTGCTGGCGCATGACTACGAGAAATTGCTGGCGTGGGATGGCGAGTTGGGCAATGCGTTGTTTGCGTGTGTGAAGGTTTGAAGCGGTGAGGGGCAAACGCAGCCACACACCTTCCAATTGCTTGGGCTTTATATGAAAAAGCTGGTTTTGCCTCTTGCGCTGCTCACACTGGCCGCCTGCATGCCGTACCAATCAGTGACCTCGACCGATCCCAACTGGATGCGTTTGGGAGGCGAGGCGCCTGAAGGGTATCCACGGACGTTTGTTGAAAACCTAAACGGCACGCGCGTCTGTTACCGAGTCATGGTCTGAGGGAAGAATCAACGGTCGTCTTCTGTGGACTAAACACCAGTCTCGAACACCGGTTGCCTGTCCATAAGCGCGTGTATAGCGGCTGACTTCGCGCCTGCTAAGTCGAAACCTCAATCGCCTGTTCATACGCCACTTTCATCACCTGCCACGTCTGCGCATCAGCGGGAATCAGGTGCTCAATTCGCAGCGATGCCACGGTTATGTCCAGCGGCATGCCAAACGTGGTGAACGTGGAAAGAAACGTCAACGCCTGCCCTTGCAGGGTGTTCAGCCGGGTCAGCACCACCGGCGCCAGCGCGGCGTTATCGGGCAACCCAGCGGGCCTTGGCAAATCACGCAGCAGCTCAGCGAGCGGCGCGTGGCTGGCGGCCTCTCGGGAGGCGCGTTGCCAAGCGACTGCGCGAATCTCGTCGGCATTAACCAGGTGATCGCCCAAGCCCCCCGGGCACAGCAGCGTAGTCAGCAAGTTAAGCCCCAACTCAACGCCGGTGTGCACACCGACCATGGCAAACAACAAACCGGCGCTGACGTTGGCCGCAGTGATGTCCCAGTTACTGGCAATCACGATGGCGGGCGCGGGATTGTTCGCCTGCAAGATATGGTTGATGGCGTCGTCCACCATCGCCAGTTCCGGCGCTTGCAACGGCGAGGCCGTGTAGCGCGGCGCAAAACCGGCCGCGAGGAACACCTCGTTGCTGTATTCCAGCGGCGTGTCGAGAGCCGACAGCAGCGCATGCAAGGTACTGGTGCTGGCTTTCGCGCGGCCAGTTTCGATACAGCTGAGGTGGCGCTGGGAAATGCCGGTAAGCAGCGACAACGCCAACTGGCTTAAACCGGCCTGCTGACGCAGCCTGCGCAAATGAGCGCCCGCGGACAGGCAGTTGGCGGGCGGGGTGCGATGGAAGTGACGGCTACTCATGCGTCTACCTTGGCTATCCGTGCGAAAAACGTCCATGACCTGTGAGGTCATTGAGCGGCGAAGCACCCTATCACTAAATGTGCCCTGGAACCGTACCCAGGAGAACGCCGTGAGAACCCTCTATCTACCACTGGCCGCACTACTGTTATTTGCCCTGTACACCGGCTGGGCGCTGCTCACCGCCGAGCAGTCGTTGCTCGCCTTCGGCCTGGAGCTACTGAGCCGCCCCGACACCGCCCAAGTACTAATCGACCTATACCTGATGGGCATCCTGGCCTGTATCTGGATGGTCAACGACACCCGCGCTCGAGGCGAATCAACGGCAAGCGTGCTGCCCTACCTACTGCTCACACTGGTGTTGGGATCAATCGGCCCGCTGCTGTATCTGGTGCTAAAACAGCTGCGGGAGCGGCGGGCATGAACACTGCCTTATCCATGTACGCCACCTGCGTGGTGGTGCTGTTCTTCAAAATGGTTGCCGTGTCTTGCTACCAAGGCTACTTCCGCATTCGCCTGGCCGCCTTTACCAACCCGGAAGACGCCGCCGTCTTCAACCGCGCCGCTAATGCCACAGAGCTACCAGAAGTGGCGCGTGGCGCCAAAGTTTGGCTGAACGACCTGGAAAATATTCCGCTGTTTATAGCGCTAGCGGGGTTAGCCATTGTTGTTCAGGCACCCACCGCTGCAACGGTTTGGCTGTGTGGCGTGTTTACCGCCGCCAGGGTGGTGCATACGTTGGCTTATCTGGCGAGGCTTCAACCGTGGCGCACGGTGAGCTATGGGGTGGGGGTGGTTTGCTTGGTTGGGTTTGCTGGGTTAGTCACGGTGGGTGTGTGGGGGCTTTAGGAAAATAAAGCTGAGCAACTCCTTTTTAATCATGAAAAACGGTGGAGTGGGCGGGGAGGTGGGTGATGCGTTGTTTGCGTGTGTGAAGGTTTGGCGTTAACGCGCTGTGCGGGCCCTTGCTTGGGCTCTACTAGGCCTTCTCCAAAGTCACATCGGTAGAAACCTCGTCATACCCTTCGTATTGCAGCTTTATTGGTCTGAACCCAGGCGAGGTTACGGTGAGTGTGTTGAGGATCGCGATAGACAAGAAAGGGACTGGCGTCCATATACGAATCGCGCCAACGGAAAAAGAACCGTCTGGGTTGGTCGTTGTCGTCTCTGACTTATTTTGCAGTTGGTCATTCTGAAGTTTAACTGTCGCTACAAGCGGATTGCCCTCCGAGTCTGTAACTCGGCCGTTAACCTCAGGGCTAATAGCAATATTTATGCAGCCGGATAGCGTGAGTAAAACTAGAACTAGCGAGATTTTTTTCATAAGTGTCAGTGTTGGGGGTTGTGATGCGTAATATAATCCCGGTGGCGTTGTCAGCACAAAGAACATTTTTTAGAGAGTTTGCTGTGATGAAAATTAGATATTAAGCTAGGCAGGGACTGAGCTTGGCTGCTTTGGATAGTCGCTACCAGACAAGGCTGCTGTAAGCTAACGAAGATTCGATTGTGTGGCGATTTTTTTGCCAATTAATAATATAGGTGTTTATGAAGCTTAAATTTTTAACGTTATCGCTAGTCTTTTTTCTAGTCGCATGCTCTGGGATTCCATATGAGTCAGGAAGAAATCATGCGCAAATTTCTAGTGACTTAATGGTGAAAGAAAAAGATATAAATATAATAAGTAAGTGTAATTTTTATCCGTTTCAATACGGCTTAAATATGCAAGCTAAAATGCGTGGATGCCTATTTGTACAGGAGAGCGATAATCTGATTTTTGTCGACTACGATAGTTCCTCAAAGAGGTATGTAACGGCGTTTAAGGTTGAGCTTAAAGAGCTGAGCTGCGCAGCAATAGCCAGTCAGGATCCAGGGAAAGGTATAGTCTATCTTTACACAGCCAGTAACGCATTTACCGTAGCCATGCTTCAGGACAATAATGATCTAAATTATCGCGCGGTGCATGACTTGGAAATGAAGCTGAAAAGTAAGTCCATACCGATACTTGAGCTGTCCTTATCGGTAACTAACCCGTTGTATAGATATAAAACGAACGTCGCTAGTGCCTGCCCGCTGAAGTTGAATTCCGCTCCGTAGCCGTCACGGCTCAGATAAAAAGGGACGGATTTATAAAGGCTCCATTTTTAGAGTCGACTAATGAATCCGCCCCTTAAGCCCTTCATTAAGTGCACCGACTAAAAGCCAAGCGTAAAGCCGCGCCTACATCGGAAGGGTCACTACTGGTGGGGATAATGACATAGTCACTCTCATTTATTCCCTTTCCACTCCAAGCCTCTAGCTTTTCGTGATGGCTAGGACGAATAGTTATCTGGCCCTTCGTACTTTCGATACTGCATTTCTTCATATCTTTAAATAATGCACGTTTAGTCTTGTAGCCATAGCGTTCCAGAGTGTTCTCAACCCACTGATCATATCGTTGATTGGTCAAGCTGTAGTCGTATAACTCCATATCAAAGGTAGCTTCAGGGTGAATCCAAACATCCTTTCGTGGCTCGGGAAGCACAAATCGGCTATGGGCCAACGCATCCAATACTACAACACCTAATTCTTGATCGCTGATTTCAGGGCTGGCGTGATGCTCGACACCCTGTGGATCAGCTCGACTACTCCGATAGCCAGAATAAGTTTTAACGCAAATAAATTCCTTATTGAATACTGCATCCGCCCAAGTTGTTTTCACGACATCGTTCATCTTAATTCACCTTGGTAATTTTTACCGTAATGCCTTTACTCTGACCATATTCAATGGCTCTATTGATTTGTTCCCACTGAGCACTAGTCGTGGCTTAAGGAGTGGCAACTTGTAATTCACGAGCGGTAATTTTACTTGAAGTAACTTTCACACCCTTCAAGGTAGATTCAGAAAAATTAGCAGCGGCATCAATATTTCCTTTGAGCGATGAATATACCTGGCTCGGATTAGCAAGTTTGGCAGCAGTCGTCGTATCAAGTGTTTTGGCGCTGGTCGCTATACCAGTGATTTCGTCAAAAAAGTCAAACGTCTTGAAGTTAGGCGGTAGCCGAGAGCCTGGGCAGTTGCGTCCCCCTCCCAAGGCATTCCTTGACCTTGAATACCCTTGCCCCACTCAATCCCAGTAGTAGCACGGTCTACCACGCTACCTGTTGCTTTTGCACCTATTCAACCCTTCAATGCTGGCAAAGACAGCACTTCATCGTACTGTGGCCAGTCTTCTCTTGCGCGCTTGAGCACACCTTGCATCAACTCGTCCAACTCAGGCACTGGTTGCTTGGGCGGCAATTGGTCAAAGGGCGCGGCCAGCAGCGGATGATCAATCTTCTGCGGATTGGCTAAACCTTCCCACTGGCGCAGGCGCAGGATATAGAGAATTTCCACCGGCACGCGCTCCAAGTGCCAGTCCTGATTGAAGTCGTAAGAATTCTTCTGGCTCTCTTTGCCGGTTTGCCAAGTGTGGCGGTCACACGCGGCCAACAGGCAGGGCATCAGGTCGTCGGGGCTGGGTGTGCGCCATTTGGCCAACAAGGTTTCGTAGATAGGTTCGTCGTAAGCATAAGCAGGCCATTGATGCGAGACATCGCCCACCCAATCGGCAAACACACGCAGCATAAAGGCTTGGGCGCGGCGGTGCTCCTCTTCATACTCGATGACCAGTTGATGACCACGGTTGAGCGCCGCATGGGTCAAATAGCCTTGGTGGATGACAGCTTCCTTCCAGTCCAGAATCGCCATGGCGGCCATCATATTGGCAGCGGTTTGGATGCTGTAGTTTTGTTGGCGTCTGTCATTACCTACGGCTTTAGCCAAAACGTCAAACTGCCCCGCCCAAAAAAACAACTGCCAAATGCCTACTTGGTAGTAACGCATCCAGTGTGCCAATTCGGAAAGCCATCGCGGGTTTCCCGTTGCAGTGGCAAGTACTTTGTGAGCCCTTGTCACCGACATCCATTCTGCACGAGCATCTGTTGCATTGTTTCTGTTCGGAACCATCATTGAACGCTTCGGCGAAACATCCTCGCGAGTAACGTATTCGCGAATACCGGCTATCTCATATTCATCCGAGACATGTGGCCCCTTGGCTATGCGCCCCAGCACACTTTTATAAGAAGGCCATTTCGGGTTTACGCCCGAGCGCTCGCACTGAATTATTTTCTGGGCCATGGTTCCACCTTAAATTCTGCTACACCGGTTTTACCGGGGGCAGGAACACCGACTTTGACGGTCACGCCTTGGACTTTGACGTTTTCAGAAAGCAGCGCTGCTCGCAAAGCATCACGTAACGCTGGGTCCGAATCGGCAATTGAGCTATTACCCAACCACCCTCTCAATCTTGTCTCCGGATCCCCAAGCGGCGTGCGTGCCGCATTCACACCGTTCACAGAAGACTTCGCATCCATCACCACCACGGTAATCGTATCTCCATTGATCGCCACCGCGCAGCCATCACAGCCGTGGTTGCTAGCGTTCTGCAATGGCTTGAAATTGAGGCCGGTTTTTCCGGTGAGGGTTTGAAGGGCCAGTTGCTCGCCCAACACCCCATCATTTACAAGCGAACCGGTCTTCCAATTTGGAAGGTGCGACAGCGGGATACTTTCAAATGTCTGCCCAAACAGGTCTTCAACTGAACTGAGCTTGGGGGGGCTTATTGCATCAGGGGTAACCTGGCCCGGCCCTTTTTCACCACTCACACCCACAACCGGCGAAACATTAACCTGACCACCCGGCAACTCACCAGCAGGTGTTGGCGTTGACGTCGGTTTAAGCTCGACCCATTTTCCCCCAACCCATGAAACGAGCTTGCCGCCTACCCCGGCGACCAACAAACCGGTGGCGCTATCGAACAGCAGGCCGCCCGTGTTTGCTGCGGACAATGTGGCCAGATTGTCGAGCGAGCGTTCGATGGACTGTGCCGGGATGGGGCTGCTTATCCAGTCGGTAAAGGCGCCCGGCACACTAATAAGCCGGTCAAATGCGCCGGTTAATAGGTCTAGCGGATGTGAAACGGTTTCCCACGTTCTGCCCGGTAGGGTTGATGCGGCGTCTTTGGCACCGGCATACAGTTCTCGCGAGATAAACCCCGCTTGCGCGGCGACGGGGTCGCCTACTACAACTTGGCGTTTGTCGATGTTGCCCCAATACGCCTGTAGGCCTGCTTCATATTCTTGCCGGGTCCAACCTTCTTGATAGGCCTTTTCTTGCAGGGCTCTACCGTATTCATACATCTGCTGGTCGCGCAGTTTGCTTAGTTGGTCCGTTGCGCGGGTGATGTTGTCTTTGCAGGTTTGGACCGCTCCGCCGGTGCTGTCGCAGGCGGCTCTGGCTTTGTCTGCTTCTTCGATTTCCTGATGCAGCAGCCAGTTGTATTGCGTGCTGTTTTGGGCAACCCATGAACCGAGTTGCAGTTTTTCGGTGTCGGCGTATGGGTCTTGCGCTACGGTAGCGAGCACGCCGATTAGTTGGGAGTTCATGAGCAGAAGACGGTCTTTGTCTTCTTTTTTCATGTGTCCATAGAAGTCGGAAAGCCGACTGACTACTGCTTCGTTGACGCCAGCCGAAATAGCGCCGGTTTTAAAGTCTCCTCCGGCAGCTTCTGCCGCCAACCCGCCCATAAGGGCGTGCAGGGCAATTTTTGGCGCCGAGCCATCGGCAAAAACATCTTTGCTGACATCGCCGACGAGGTTGAAGCCATAGGCGGTGAATGCGTTAACCAGGCTGGTTTTCAGCGCATCGCCAAGACTGCCCTCGCGGCCAAGCGCTTTGTTCAGCACGGCTGACGTTGTGTTCTGCAATGCCTGATTCGCGGCGAACTGACCCACGCCCTGCCAGCTGCTCAACCCACCCGTGGAGTTAGCCACCGTGACGGCGCCCGAATTGGCCATCGCACCGTTGGTTGCCTCTGTCAGCGCCGGAGCAGGAGCAGTAGTTGTGTTAGTCCACTCGTTATAAAAACCGGCTGTAAGCCCTGCGGTTACGCCAGCGACTAGGTAGTTTTTCAGGCTGTCGGCGCTAAAGGTGTCTTTTAGCGCTGCACCTAGATTGCCCTTGTTGTTGATGGTGCTGACGGTGGCGGTGCTGGCAGCCGAAGTGAGCATTGCCGTTGCGGCGACGTTGGCCCAGCCGGCCGCTGTTGCACCCGTCGTCGCTGTGGCGGTGGTGGCTGCTGCGAACGCGGTGTTAGGCGCGGCGCCCGCCACAGTGCCCACCAAGCCAGACGCCGCCCCGGCGGTGAAATACGTGACGAGGATGATGATGACGATCATCGCCGGCCCGCCAAGGCCGGAATGGCTGTCGTGCCATTTGTCGTGTAGCTCTTTGACCTGACGCCAGTCGACATCGCCACTGGCTTCAACTTCTTTAAGCCACGCCATGCTCGGGTCGGCTTGCACCATGGCGTCGATGGACTGGCTGACGGTTTGCTGGTCGATCTGTTTGACGTCGATATGCAAACCTTCGACGGCGTTGATCAGCACTTCGCCTTTGGCGGTCAGTTGGCTCTGGCGTAGGGTTTCGTCGACCTTGCCTTTGTTGTCCAGGCTGGTCCAAACCCAGCTGCTGCTGCTTTTTTCGTGGCTTTCCGAGTGTTGGTCTTTTGCCGCTTCGAAGGTGATGGCTCCGCCGCTGTCGAGGGTAAGGTCAGCGCCGCTGTCGAGGGTGGCTTTGCGGTACAGCTGGTCGCCACCGCTTTCCAGGGTCAGGTCGCCGCCTGTGGTGATGGTGGTACCGACGTTGCGCACGTCAGTAACTTCATCGCGCTTGGCTGACTGGCTGCCCCATGCGCCTTTTTTCTTTTTGTCTAACAGGCTGTGGTCGCTGTTTTCAGCCGACAGCAGCGCTAGTCGATCACCGGCATACAGGTAGGCTTCGTCGCCGGCTTTGAGTTCGCTGGCACTGACGATCAGGTTGTTTTCTGCGGTTATAGAGAGGTCGCCGCCAGCTTCGATTACGGCGCTTTGTTGGCGTGTGCTGCTGGTTTGCTCGGTGACTTTTTTGCCCGAGCTTTTGCGGTAGCTGTCGCTGCTGGTTTGGTTAGCGGCAGAGGCGATGGTGAGGTCGTTTTCTGCGGTGAGCTGGATATCGCCTGCGGCTTTTACGGTGCTGGCGACGATGGCCAGATCGCGGCCTGCTTCGGCGATAAGGTTGCCGCCGACTTGCACGGAGGAACCGTGTTGGGTGGTTTGCTCGCGGTTGCTGTGGCCTTTGCGGTCGCGGTTGGCGGCGCTGTCGGTTTCGCTTTGGCTGGTGATGATGAGGTCGCGGGCTGCGCTGAGCTTGGCGTCATTACCCGCGCGGAGGTTGCTGCCACTGTTGATCAGGTCGCGGCCTGCGGACAAGGTCAGGGTGTTGGCGGCTTCGATGCTGGCCGCGTTGTCGACGAAATCTTCGCGACGCTCAAAGCCCTCTTTGGCGGACTGGTGGGTGGTGACGCTGCGTTCGTTGACGATGTCGCCGGTCAGGGAAATGGCGCTGACGTCTTTGCCGACGATCAAGCCGCCGTTGCTGTTGCGGATGCTGTCGGTGGCTAGCAGGGAGACGGTTTTATCGGCCTGCATTAGGCCGCTATTTTGGATTTCGCCAGCGCTAACGCTGAGGTTTTTACTCGCCCGCAAGGTGCCGCTGTTGTTTAGCCCTTTGCCGGAAATCAGGGCGACGTCTTGGCCTTGAACAAGCGCTCCGGTTGGGGCCAGTCGATCCTTGGTGTGAGCCAGATACAGCACCGGCACCAAGACCTTTTGCCCGGCAACTTCCTGCTCCTGCATCCAAACGATGTCGTGGGTAAGCGCGGCGACTTGCTCGGCACTGAGCGCAACGCCGGGCCTCAGACCGAGCGCGGTCTTGCTGGCGATGGCGTTGTCCATCAGGTAGCGGAATTGCGCTTCGTCGCTGGTCAGGCCGTCGAGAAAGCGTTTGCCGGTGCGGGCGATTACTGCCTGTTGGACGAGGCGTTGTTCGTAGAGGCCGTCGCCGAGTCGGCGCTGGGTTAAATCGGCGTTGTAGCCGATGATTTTCAGTAGGTAGTCGGAGCTGATAAAACCGCGCAGGCTGGCAAAAGCGGGGTTGGTTTCGACTAGGTACGGATGGCTGCCATCGGTGTTGAGCTGGAATACTCCGTTGTTGCCGGTGGGCAAATTGAAGCCAGGTAAGGTGGCTTGTTGCTGGAGGTCGGGAGTCAGTTGCGGGTTGTGGCTAACGGCCGTGGATATCGCTGAGCCGTTGAGGTCAGTGGTGGCCAAACTACCGCCAGCGACATAGGCATAGGTGGGGCGAACCACGCCGCTGTCGAAGCTGTTTTTTGTGGCGATATCGACCTTGCCGCCAGCCTGGATGATGGCGCTGTAGGTTTGGCTATCGATGTTGGTCGCGGTGCTGCTACGAAACTCCGGGCGCTCCCATTCCATACGGCCGAGGAAGTCGTTGAGGGCGACGACCAGGCCCTGCGGATCCGTTGTTTGCGGCCAGTACAGACCGTTGAAGGCATTGGCAGCAGCGCGCAGTGACTCGGGGTTGCGAGTTCTGGCGCTGGTAAAGACCCGGCTGGTTTCATACTCGCCGGGCTGGATGCCGGTGTTTTGCAGGTCGTCGACCTTGATGCTCAGGTCGCCGGCTGCGCTGATCGAGCTGGCGTGATTGAGCAGGCTTGCGCCCATCAGGCTGAGGTTGCCACCTGCGGTGATAAACGAACTGCGGCTGGCCTCGGTGACCCGTAGGCGGTCACGTTCGAGGATTTTCCAAACCTGGTTTTCTTTGCCGCCATCGCAATCGCCGGCGCCGTATTCAGCGCTGCATGGCAGCTCGGTAATGCTCGCTGCGTACTTTTTCTGGCGGGTGGTCAGCACGTCGCGCTGATTGCTGATGCGTTTGGCTTGCAGCCTTAGATCGCCAGCGCTTTCGATGGAGCCGGAGCGGTTGTCCACCGTATCGCTGGCGGTGACTGTCAGCTTGCCGAGGCTGTAAACGTCGCCGGTTTGGTTGGTAAAACTACCAACGCTGAGGGCCATGTCCTGGCCGCTGAAAATCAGGCCGGCTTGGTTTAGCAACGTCGATGCATCAAGGCGAACAGAGCCAGCACCGCCCAACGTTCCGGTGCTGGTCAGCGAACCTGCTTTTATCGAAACATCAGCCGCACCTGTCAGACTCTTGGCAACGGTTACTGCGCCGCTCGAAATCACCTGCACAGCGCCATCGGCATGGGCTTTATCGGTGAACTCAATCTGCTCGGCTTTGGCGCGTAACTGCCCGGCGCTTACCACGCGGGCCACGGTCAATTTGCCGTTGGCGTCGATCTGAATATCGTCACCGCTGGCCGCCATATCGCCGGCCAGTTTTACCCCGACACCGGCCTCGGTGCCGACCAAACGAATCGCGCCGGCATACATGCCACCAAGCGCGGAACTGTCGATGGAAACGCCAGGCCGCGCACGGCCGTCATCAGCCTTTGCCGTGGCCGCCAAGGTCGCCGCATCCACGTCGTTGCGGCCGGTTATCACGTTTAGCTGCTGGGCATAAATCGCCGCATTGAGCTTGGCGCTGCGGGTGATCAGGTCGAACTGGCTGATATTGGCGGCGTTAAGGCCAGCGCCATCAATAACGATCTGCCCGCCGTCAACATCGAACCGCTTGAGCTGGCCGGCCTCGATTACCGGCGTGCCAGTGGTAAGGGAAACGCGCGGCGTATTGATAAACCCGCAGCCATCGCAAGTTATGCCGTGAGGATTGGCGACTACGACGTGGGCGCTCTGCCCAGCGACTTCGGTGTAGCCCTTAAGCTGGCTTGGGTTGCCGCCTGTGACCTCATTGAGGATCAACCCAGCCGCACGGCCACCCAGCCCGCTATTGCCAAGAATCACGCCGCCCAGCTCGGTCTGGTTAAACGCCGCCGTGCCGTTGTTAAGGATCAGGCCCTGCTGGCCAACGTTGTAGTCGGTGAATTTGTTGTGGGAAAGGCCGCTGCCATTGGGCGCCGCGATATTGACAATGGGCACGCCATTGGCGGCGCTGGTGATGGACGTGCTGCCGCTATCCACGGCCAAGTCAGCCGCAGTGCTCAGCAGGGGATTAAGGAAAAGAACAGCGATCAGCAGGCGGGCGATTAGGCGGTAAAGCGGGCTGTGTACATCCATGTAGGCGTCTCGTCTTGGCAGGCGTTGGGCTGCGAAAACGTTACGGCGAGGAGGGTGGTGTTGAATGCCAGCTAGTGCTGGCCGAGGCGTGGGATGGCAGGCAAATCACACGTGAAGTGGCATAGGCCTGTAGGAAGCAACAACGCACTATTTGCGAAGCGCTGTGGGGTGCACAGCCAGCGCTACGCCTGTTAATGCGCTGCCACAACTCGCGAAGGCGATACCAGCCGAACCTCGGTTTACTGGGCGGCTTATGGGGCCACCCGTTTCAGCCGTTCGGCATAGGCCTTGGCCGCTACTGTGAAAACACAAAACCCCGCCAAAGCGGGGTTTTGTACTTCCGGGTTATAGGGCGCCCAGTTCAAAGCAGACGCCTAAACAGCGTGGTTAAACTGAGCGCTCCAGTTCATCGTTTACTGCCTACCTGAAGCGAGCCTCCATTTCCTCAAGGCTCACGGTAGTGGACGTGTCCAAGCTGGCGATACGCTCTATCGCAAGCCGTTCGCTGCGCAAGTCTTCCAACTCATTCTGCCTCGCTCGTACAGCGTCGGCTCCAGCCAAATCTTGTTCAGCTTCGTTGTCTTTGAAATAAACCAAGTCATCTCCCTCTATACACAAAACCCCGCCAAAGCAGGGTTTTGTACTTGCGGGTTATAGGGCGCCCACTTCACAGCAGACGCCTAACAACCTCCCACCTCACGCAGCCGCCGGCTCCTGCGCCTTAGGCTCGCGAGCCGCCTTAGCTCGCGCTTGCGCCTGAGCGAAAAACTCAGGGTCTTGCACCTGGCATGCGTCGACCACGGCGCGGGCCATTTCGGCGAGGTATTGCTGGGTGCTCCGCTCGGCTGCTTCGTTGATCGCACCGTGGCTGACGATCAGGGTTTCAAGGCAGAACAGCAGATCGGCTGCATGCTCCAGCGCTTGCTCCAAGGGGATACCGGCGTTTACGGAAAACAATGTTTTACCGTCGACGCGGCAAAAGGTGCGGCTGTCGGTGACAGCAGTGTGTTGGCCGCTCATGGTTGCACCTCCAGGGAGACGGCAAGGGGGGAGTGGGTGACGCGATGGGTAACTGCGGATTGGTGTGGCATTTCCATATACCTCTACTTGATATCGTTCTTGGCGAAGGCGCCGGGAGTTAAGAAACCCAAGTAGAAGGCCGGACATATTCCCCTTGCGGGTCTTGTATTCGTCCACTCCCGGCATAGACATTTATTTAATCCCCACGAAGAAACTGTAGGCATTAAAAAGCCGCGTCTGTCGGGAGCGGTTAGGCCGCTACTTAGCGTTTTTAGGCGCCGGGGAGGGACGTTATGGGGAGCTAGAAACACGGTCAACGCAGGCATTGCGCCATTGTTTTGCTAAATGAAGTTAGCGAATTTCACTCTACGCAAAGTGCCACGCGGGTTTGGCGTACTGGCACTTAAAATGGTCTGTCCGTGAGCCTACAAGAAGTGCGGCAACGTCCTTCGCCCAACGTTATTGCTGTTGCGCGAAGAGGATATTGGTTTTCGCCGCTAGTAGCTTTGCTTTACGACTGTAAAAAACACCCCGTTCTCAGCTAGCGGGGCTGCGAATTGGGTGATAAAAATAAATCTGTAGATGTAGCTTCAACTTTCAGCGGTTCGCATTGTTATGCGATTTTACCGCGTGATTTTGCCAGATCTTTTGTGTAGATGTCTTGAATCAACCAAATTATTTCGGCAACGTATATAGGGGTGCTTAATGCTGCTGCGAACCAGGGCGACGCTTTTACAATACTGAGGAAAGAGCCTGAAATAAGCCATACGACATAAAGGCAGCAAATTATTATGAAAATTAAAAAGTATAAATTTGTTCTTGCGATCTGATAGTTGACTAAGCTTTGATTGAATCTGGTGTTTTTTATTTTAAATCTTCGCCGGACAATAATTCCTTTGAGTAGTTTTTTCAGGGTATTAGGGATATGGCTAGAGAGTTTAGCTAGCAATAGCCCTAGTGCCGCGAAGAATAGTCCAGTGAACCACCATGATGGATCGCCTAGATTGTTTATGATCGCTTCCATGCAAATATTCTCAGAAGGTATAATTTAGTTGAGGGTGCTAAATCTAGTTGGTGGCGTATTTATTTAACACGTCTAAATTCGAGTCTGCTAATAAATCCGTCTCCTTTGATTTAAAGTCGCGCTCTCCGCCAAATGTTGGTCTATCCGCGATAAACGATTGCATCGTTCAACGCTGTCTCGACAACGCGAATATCCGGTTCACTGGTGCTTGTAAGAGCAGTTGTCTCACCCGACGAGGATGTGAGTACGATCTTGTACTCATACACAGTCTTGATTGATCGGTACCACAGAATTCCTACAGCGATCATTACGAGCGGGATGATTATGGCCTTGAAGCCATTTGAAAACGCCCCAAGAAGCCAGACCGCGCCGATGGCAGCAACCACAATAGGGGCTGTCTTAGACGGTGTCTTATCCGTCACGCCCACCTTTACAGAACTAACTGATGCCATTGCATAGGTTTGTTTATGCACAATAAAACGCGCATTGGTTACCTTGACCCCGTGCGCGTCTAGGAAAATTTTTTCGGCTAAAGCGACATCCATGGCATACCTCATTTATTAATGACAGGTGGCATCTACCAGCACTTTGCCAGTATTGGAGCGGAAAATAATAAAGCAGCTATTTTGGCTGCTCCAAATTATCAACCTGTTGCCGTTAGGTCTGTTTAGAGTTCTAAAAAAAGCGGCATCCTTTAGCTCGGGATGTTGTGGAGCGACTTGAAACGTTACGTTAAGCCGAAAATGGGTATGAAAAGGGGGGGCAGATTTGCTAGTAATACCCCCCCCCAGTGCCGACTTACCCATTAAACGCCACTCCGCTCGGATCATGTCCGTGAATAACGATATACTCCTTTAATGTTGTCTGCTAGATATCCGCCGGGAGAGTCTGCATTTACTATTCCGTCGAATATTTGGCTTGGGACGTCGAAGTACTGATATATATTTCCATTCTTAAATTCAATTTCCAATGTTTGGCTATCTTCGTCGTAACCAACTGATTCAAGGTTAGAAGATGAAACCTGTACTCGATCCATAATAACTCCTTAAGTCTTTACCTTCTCAATTTTTGGGTTCTGGGCTCGCCATGTTTCTACAAGCTCCTCGTAATTAGGGTTTTCCTCATGTTTAATTCCCCAGCCTCCCGGGGCAAGCGATTCTTCCATAGAGAGCTCGTCGTAAACAATGGGGTCTTGGCTATCTGGTCTACGGTTTTTGGGTGGTGGCTGAATCGATGTTCTCATAGGCAACTTTACAGCCTCCCCGAGAATAATAGCTTCTCCGGTACGTAAGATAGGGAGCATGCTGGTAAGTCCATCTAGGTTATCGGAAAGCGCTGAAGTGATATGAGAGCGATCTGTGGCATTTGTAAGCCGGAGAGCAAAGAATGTTCCGCATTGTGAAAGAATGGTGGGGTCAATCTCAGACGGGCGTTGGCTAACTATCATCGCGCCGATACCGTATTTTCTGCCCTCTTTAACTATGCGCTTAACTATTTTTGAGGCCATTCCAGATAAATTGCTGTTTAAGTAGATGTGTGCTTCTTCCATGACAATCAACAATGGGCGGTGCCTGCCGCCTTGAGAAAGATCCCTTGCCCAAAATAAGGCTTCGTACAATATCCTTAATACAGCGCCTATTGTGGTTTGGAGAATGTCTGCGGGTACGCCCGAGAGATCTAGAATGGAAATGGTCTTGCCCCCAATCCAACTTCTTAATAAACTATCTAGGTCTTTTTTTATTAACCCATCTTCACTTGGCATCCAGTCGCCAGGTCGAAAAATAAAATCGTATCTTGGTATTCTAAGTTTTGTGCCCAGTAGAAGAACTTGTTTTCCAATATTTAGCGCGTTTGGTAGGTAATTTATTTTCTCTAAACTTGCTTCGGTCACGATATTTTTAAAGATTGGAGGTATGCCTGAGCTTGCATCACCTTTCATTTCCTGGCCGTCTGGGCCCACTTCGTAGGCTAAGTTGTCTGTCGGTTTTCCCGGCCTACCTTTATAGTACGTAGCAAAGGTTTCCACATAAAGGTCATACCAAAGATGATGAATGCTAAAAGGTATCGGGGAATCGACACTTACGGAGTCAACAGTGGCTCCGCTTTTCGGGTATCTGGAAATTGACTCTGTTTTGAGTTTTTGGACGCGCTCCATAACGATGTTTTTTTCCTTTTCGTTACTAAAGTCTCCAAAACTAATTTCGCAAAGCTCGTCAAAATTTAGAGCCCAGAAAGGTATTCTCAGCTCAGTTTCCGATGATGTTCTTGAGTGTATCTTGAAAATATCAGCTCGATCCTTTAGAGCCGTACTGTACTCACCGTGCAAGTCGAGCATTATTATACGTGATGATGGATATCTATCCGCGTCGGATAGCGCGTTCATAATGCTAGCTACTGTTGTGGATTTTCCCGATCCTGTAGTACCTACTATTGCGGAGTGCCTAGTTACCAATTTATTTATATCTATTAGTGCTGGAATGGATTCAGCATTGGAAATGTGACCGAGTTTTACGAAGTAGGGCTTGTCGGGTTGCCCATATATAGTTTTTAATTCTTTTTCGGAAACTAGATGAACCTCGTCGCCAATTGTGGGGTACTGCGATAATCCTCGTTGAAATGTACCATTTCTCAAGCTTTCCCCTACAAGTTGAATTTTCATCCATTGGCTATTTTGGTCTTCGTCGCCCGACTTGCTAGTCGGTATTGCACTTGCTCCAACCTGGCTAACTACTCCGAATAAATTCGAGAAACCAATAGGTATTCTCACGAAGCTGCCAATTTGGCCAGCTCTATAACCTTGTCCGTCAATGTAAATGAATCCGGTAAGTGACTGCTTAGATAAAGAAATACTAACCGCAGTCCCGTTTACATCTTGAACGTCTCCTAAGTAGGTTTCCTTGCTAGCCATCAGCGTTCACCTACTTGAAGACCAATAAGAGTTTTTAGGAAATTTGTGAACTCTGCGAAGTCACCTAATTTTACTAGGGACTCTACTTTCCCCGAGTTATTGCTGGCGGTGGAAGAGTGGATAAATCGCTGCAAGTCTGGGTCGGTATCGCTAAGGGTAAAGTTCGACCAGCTTCCGAGATTTGTTCCTATTATGGCTTTGTTGAAAGTCCATATGTTTAGATTGTGCTGGTTTTTAGCAAGCCTGTAGGCTTCTGGGTATTTTTCTACGGCTTTTCCTTCGATGTCATCTTCGTGATTGCCAAACATCAAAGCTAGAACCATCGCCGTCGGGTTAGATTTTAGTGCGTTAATGATGCTGTCATTTAAATGACCATCGTTGAATGAGTAGCCAGACATTATTAGCAATGAGGATTTTTTTCGTATAAAGCGGTTTAATTGGTCTATCAAAGCCAGGTATGGCATTTTTCTGCTTTCTTCATACTTTAAGTGTGAAGGGTAAATTAAGTGTGAAGCGTCCTCTTTGATTTCTGAAGATCTATATACTTTTTTCTGTTCCTCTGTATTTTCTTTATACCAGTTTATAGATCCGTGAATTTTCCAAAGCCTAGACCAGTGAGCTGGAATTAGATTTTCCTCCAGTGCTCTTAAGTCAAAAAACGATCTCCGTGATCCCACAAATCCATCGAAATATTCTATTTCGAGATCTTCTAGCGACTGCTCCATTAATAGATCGTAATTGGTTGTGAAGATTTCAATCGGGGTTTTTCGATCTATCGAGCGAATCCACTTGCACAATCTATGATATGGCGTGTCTTGGTTAGGTAGCAGTACGTCTATTTTTTTTACGATTATTTTGCATATTTTTTTTTCTAGTTCAATCAGCTCTTTTTCGTCTAAGCCTCTTACATTTCCGCCTTTAGATACGGATAAGAGGCTTCTTAAAAAGCTCAAGGTATCTTCTATGTTTTCGGGGTTGCGTTCTGCTTTTATAAGCTCGCTTATAAGTATTTGGTATTTTTGATCATCGGCGAGCTGACTGCTTATATGCTTTGTGAGGTTTGCTACATCGGGGATTAGAGGCCATTCATCCGGAGGCATGCTAACTGAGAGAGGGCAGCCCGCAGACAAAAAGAATCCAATCGATTCATTGTCTTGGGACAAAGACTGCCGGAGATATTTTAAATGTCTAATAGGGTCGTGAAAGCCTTCCATAAATCTCTCTTCCTCTGAGGTCAGTGCTATATAGTGCAGCTCTTCAGAGGGGCGTGTTGATGATTTTCCCGTCTGACGATTCCCTTTCTTCTGAATTTAACCTAGCAGTCTGAAGTCGTTCACACAAGCTCTTTATGGCATGCTGATATCAGTTTTATTGAGCGGTGTAGATAGACTAATACTTAGGTATTAAAGGTGCTGGCTCAGAAGAGTGTCTAGTTTTAAAAATAGGCATAAAAAAAGCCGCTAAGCGGCCTTTTTTATAGTTCTGATGAGCGATATTTGAAATGTATTCAATCCCAGCTCAACGCCCCCCCAGTCTGATACTCGATCACACGGGTCTCAAAGAAGTTCTTCTCTTTCTTCAAGTCCATAATCTCGCTCATCCATGGGAAAGGGTTAGTGGTACCTGGGTACTCTTCTTTCAAACCAATCTGCGACAGGCGACGGTTGGCGATGAATTTGAGGTAGTCCTCCATCATGGCGGCGTTCATGCCGAGTACGCCGCGGGGCATGGTGTCGCGGGCGTATTCGATTTCCAGTTGGGTGCCCTGAAGAATCATTTGGGTCGCTTCGTCTTTCATCTGCGCGTCCCACAGGCTCGGGTTTTCGATTTTGATCTGGTTGATCACGTCGATGCCGAAGTTCAGGTGCATGG
>CAZIWV010000009.1:0-163250 GCA_964543145.1 uncultured Pseudomonas sp. | reverse complement strand
AAAACCTTTCTCGTCGTTAAACCACTTGACGGTACCGTTCTGACGATTCGACATATCTTTATTTCCTTGGAGCTTGAGTTAGTGACAGCCTCAGTTTTTTGCCGAGGGCTGAACTGGGCGAGGGTGTTTAACCGCACCGTCTACGCACGCAGTGGGCGAAAAGATACGCTAAATTCGCGGCCGAAAACAACCCCTTGAAATAGCCCTGTAGGCGCCTGAATACGCCGCTTTCAGGGCTTTTTGCTATAGCGACAAAACCTGCTGGAATAGCGGCAAAAACCGTCCCCGAAATAAAATTGCAAAGCCTACGTGCGGTAATTGACGAGTGGAAATTTCGAAGAATAAAATTAGCTTGCTAACTAATTAATTTCTCGTAATTCCCCCGATGACCCTCGACGCCCTCCAACTCAACATCAGTAGCGGCATGGTGACTGCGGCTCGCCATTGGCGGCGTATTTGCCAATCGACGCTGGCCAACTACGGCATTTCCGAAGCCTGCGCGGTGCCGTTGCTGATGATCGTGCGCCTGGGTGATGGTGTACGCCAGGTTGCGGTAGCTCAGGCGGCCGGGTTGGAAAGCCCATCATTGGTGCGCTTGCTTGATCAGTTATGCCGCGCCGGGTTTGTCTGCCGCTGCGAAGACCCCGACGACCGCCGCGCCAAAGCGCTCAGCCTCACACCCCGTGGCCGCGAGCTGGCCGAGTCGATTGAACGCGAGCTGGTGCGTTTGCGCCGCGACGTGCTGCAAAACATTTCCCCTGCTGATCTCGAAGCCGCGCTGCGCGTGGTGCGTGCCTTTGAAGAGGCTGGCCGACACGGCAGCGGTGAGCAGTCTTGAGCGGTTTTTTTTCCGGCATGCCACCGGCACGCGATTGGTTTTATGGCGTGCGTACCTTCGGCGCTTCGATGCTGGCGCTGTATATCGCCATGATCATGCAGATGCCGCGTCCGTACTGGGCGATGGCAACCGTGTACATCGTCTCCAGCCCCTTTGTTGGTCCCACCAGTTCCAAAGCCTTGTACCGCGCAGTCGGCACCTTTGTTGGCGCAGCGGCGGCGGTGCTGTTTGTGCCGATGTTTGTGCAAACACCGATGCTGTTGGCGGTGGTTGTCGCGCTATGGACCGGCACGCTCTTATTTCTCTCGTTGCACCTGCGCACGGCCAATAGTTATGCGTTGATGCTTTCCGGCTACACCTTGCCGCTGATTGCCCTGCCGGTTGTGGATAACCCCACGGCAGTGTTTGAGATTGCCTCGTCGCGCACCCAGGAAATCTTCCTCGGCATTGTCTGCGCTGCCGTGGTTGGCGCAGTGTTCTGGCCACGTCGCCTGGCGCCAGTAGTTATGGATGCGGCCAAGGCCTGGTTCGCCGACGCCACCCGCTACAGCCAACACTTCTTAAGTCGCGGCCAACAGGCTGCGGAAGTGGGCGCCCTGCGTTCGGCGATGGTCGCCAGCTTTAACTCGCTGGAATTGATGATCGGCCAGTTGCCCCACGAAGGCGCGCGGCCGCAAACGCTGCGCAACAGCAAGGAGCTGCGCGGCCGCATGATTCACCTGCTGCCGGTGATCGATGCGTTGGACGACGCGCTGATCGCTCTGCAGCGCCGCGCGCCAGAGTTGGTCGCCCGCCTCGAAGCGCTGCTGGAAGACACCCAGTATTGGCTGCAAATGACCGCCACCGATGCCTCCCCCGAACGCTGGCAAGCCCTGCGCGACCAGCTCGAAGCACTGCAACCCGGCGCCGAAGCGTTGGACGAGCGCCGCCAATTGCTGCTCTCCAACGCCCTCTATCGCCTGGGCGAGTGGATCGACCTGTGGCAAGACTGCCGCAGCCTGCAGCACGCCATTCTGTTGGACGACCAGCAACCCTGGCGCGCCGTTTACCGCCATTGGCGCCTGGGCCGTCTGACGCCGTTTTTTGACCGCGGGTTGATGCTCTATTCAGTGTTTTCCACCATTACCGCGATCATCGTCGCCTCGATGTTGTGGATCGGTCTGAGTTGGACCGATGGTGGCAGCGCGGTGATTCTCGCCGCCGTGGCGTGCAGCTTTTTCGCCGCCATGGACGACCCGGCGCCGCAGATTTACCGGTTTTTTTTCTGGACCGCGATGTCGGTGCTGTTCGCCAGCCTGTACCTGTTTTTAATCCTGCCCAACCTGCACGACTTCCCCATGCTGGTGCTGGCGTTTGCCATCCCCTTTATCTGCGTCGGCACCCTCACGGTACAGCCGCGTTTCTACCTGGGGATGTTGCTGACCATCGTCAATACCTCGTCCTTTATCAGCATTCAGGGCGCCTACGATTCGAACTTTATGACCTTTATCAACAGCAACCTCGCGGGCCCCATCGGTTTACTGTTCGCCTTTATCTGGACCCTGGTGGTGCGCCCGTTTGGCGTTGAAGTGGCGGCCAAACGCCTGACCCGGTTTAGCTGGCGTGACATCGTTGCCCTCACAGAACCTGCCAACCTCGCCGCGCACCGGCGCATGGGCGTGCGCATGCTCGACCGCCTGATGCAGCACCTGCCGCGCCTGACCCAAACCGGCCAAGACACCGGCGCCGCGCTGCGCGATTTGCGCGTGGCGCTGAACCTGCTGGACCTGCTCGCTTATCTGCCGCGCCTGCCTGCCGTGCCGCAGGGCCAACTTCGCCAAGTGGTAAGCGATGTCGGCGCTTACTTTCGCGCCTGCCTGAAAGCCGGTGAACGCTTACCTGCACCCAAGGCGCTGCTGATGACCATGGACCGCGCGCGGCGCTCGCTGAATATCACCGTTTGCGCTGACGCCGAACAGGCGCGGCTGCACAGCCTGCACGCCTTGAGCGGTTTGCGCCTGGCGCTGTTGCCAGGCGTGGAAGTGCTGGTCGAGGCGGGCGATGGGCCGGAGCACATGCCTTATGGAATTGATGGAGCCGCGCTGTGATTGGTGACCTGGATATCAGCGGGGTATTTCTGCCCACGCTGCTGGTGATGATGGCGTTCACCTACCTGTTGTACCTAGCGGTGCACGGCGTGCTTAACCGCCTGCACTTCTATCGCCTGGTCTGGCACCGGGCGCTGTTTAACGTCTGTCTCTACGCCGCGCTACTTGGTGCGGTGGATACTATTTGCCGAAGCCTGATGCTATGAAAAAACCTATGTTGACCTTGGGCCGCGTGGTCCTGACGTTGTTGATGGTGACCCTGGCTACCGTCGTGGTGTGGCGCATGGTGATGTATTACATGTTTGCCCCATGGACCCGCGACGGCCATATCCGCGCCGACGTGATTCAGATCGCCCCGGATGTGTCCGGGTTGATTGAGCGCGTTGAGGTGCACGACAACCAGCCAGTTAAGCGTGGCGATGTGTTGTTTACCATCGACCAAGAACGTTTCACCCTGGCCCTGCGTCAAGCCGAAGCCAGTGCCGCCGAGCGCAAAGAAGCCTTGGCGCAAGCGCAACGCGAGGCCAAACGTAACCGTGGCCTGGGCAACTTGGTGGCCCGTGAGCAGTTGGAAGAAAGCCAGTCCCGCGAGAGTCGCGCGCAATCGGCAGTTGCCGCCGCGCAAGTGGCCGTAGATGCCGCCAAGCTCAATCTCGACCGCTCGATCATTCGCAGCCCGGTGGATGGCTACCTCAACGACCGTGCGCCGCGAGCCCATGAATTTGTTACCGCCGGGCGGCCGGTGTTGTCGGTGGTGGACGGTGAGTCGTTCCATATCGACGGCTATTTCGAAGAAACCAAGCTGCAACATATTCAGATCGGCCAGGCTGTGGATATCCGCGTGCTCGGCGACAACACGCGCCTGCGCGGCCATGTGCAAAGCATCGTCGCCGCCGTGGAAGACCGCGATCGCAGCAGCGGCACCAACCTGCTGCCGAGCGTCAATCCGGCATTCAGTTGGGTGCAGTTGGCCCAGCGTATTCCGGTGCGTATTGCCTTTGACGAAGTGCCGGCGGACTTCCGCATGATTGCCGGGCGTACGGCCACGGTGTCGATCATCGACGACGTTAAGGCAGGAAGCGCGCAATGAACGTGTATGCAGCCCGCGGTTTACTGACAGCCACCGGTTTCAGCTTGGTGCTGTCGGCCTGTCAGGCGGTTGGCCCGGACTATCAGTTGCCAACGGATGCCGCCGTGCAGCGCGCCGATCTGCAAGGGCAATTGGCAGCAGGCAATAGCGACGTGGTTTCCGCGCCCGTGCCGGCTGACTGGTGGCGCCTCTATCAGGACGAACGCCTCGAGCAACTGGTGCAGCAGGCCATGGCTTCCAACACCGATCTGCGTGTGGCCGCTGCCAATCTGGCGCGCGCGCGTACTGAGGTAGAGGAGGCGCAAGCCGAAGGGGGCTTCGGCGCCAGCGCCAAGTTTGGCGCCGAGCGTTTGCAGGAGTCCGGTGAAGCGTTTCTGCTGGAGGAAAAAGTGCCGGTGGCCAATATCGGCAGCGGCTCAATCAACACCTCGTACCAGTTCGATTTATGGGGCACCTTGCAGCGCGGCATTGAATCGGCCGAGGCCAATGCCGATGCCGCTCAGGCCGCCGCTGATACGGCGCGCATCACTCTGGTGGCCGAAGTGGTGCGTGCCTACACGCAGGTATGTGCCGCCAACGAAGAACGCAAGATTGCCCAGCAATCCCTCGACTTGCAGGAGGAGGGCGTGACCCTGGTGCAGCGCTTGCGCGATGCCGGGCGCGGCGACGAAACCCAAGTCACCCGCACACAAACCCAGTTCAAATCACTGCGCGCCGAAATGCCGCGTTACGACGCCGCCCAGCAAGCCGGCTTGTTTACCCTGTCGATGTTGCTGGCCAAACCGGTGAGTCAACTGCCGGCTGGCGTCAGCGACTGCGCGGAGCTGCCACATATTGCCCAATTGTTGCCGGTGGGTGATGGCGCTGAACTGCTTAAACGGCGCCCGGATATTCGTCAGGCCGAACGTACGCTGGCGGCCGCTACCGCCAAGATTGGCATTGCCGCCGGGCAGCTGTATCCGAACATTAGCATTGGCGCGACGGTGGGCACCGTGGGCATTCTCGATCACCTCGGCGAACCGGCGACCAACCGCTGGGGCTTTGGCCCGCTGATTAGCTGGACGCTGCCCACCAACGGCGCCCGTGCACGAATTCGCGAAGCTGAGGCCGGCACCCAAGCGGCATTGGCGCATTTTGATGGCGTAGTGCTTAACGCCGTACGGGAAACCCAGACAGGGCTGGCGCAATACAGCGCCTTGCTCAACCGCCGTGATGCGTTGGCAGATGCCGAACATTCCGCGCAACAAGCCGCGAACCAGACCCATCAATTCTTCCAAGCCGGGCGCGCCTCGTTCCTGGCTGACCTGCAAGCCACCAAAACCTACACCGATATGCGCGCACAGTTAGCCGCCGCCAATACACAGGTAGCTATGCAGCAGATCAATTTGTTCTTGGCATTAGGCGGCGGCTGGGAGAGCGCCAAGTCGAAGTAGGCCCTGCGATGGCTGCGTGGCTGGCGACGTTAGACGCGCCACTGCCATTTAGGTGTGGCTTTCCGACAGCGTGTGCAGTGGCCGGACGTTGATATGCCGGCCTCGTTCTACAGACAGCCTCTGTACTGACTCTTAGCGTGTGACATACGAAAGCCTGCAGGCTTTCTACGCGCACGCCGCTGTAAGGCGTGCAGCTGAATAAGCTGGCTTAGAGGCACTCCACAATGCCTAGTTATTCCTGCTCTACACGCCCCTTGTTTGCTCGCCTCACGGCGGCTTGCGCTGTGTTTTGTATCCTTCTGACTTTCCCTGCATTTGCCGAGGTGCCGAATACCCCGGTGGTATACGTGGCGCAGGACGGCGTTGGCGAAGGCGCCTACGGCAACGGCAAGTTGTCGGTACTTAGCGATGACCCGAATGCTCCTGTGCGGGATATCGACAGCTATATCAATGCGCCGCGTATAAGCGCCGATGCGGCGGGAAACATCTACGTAGTTAGCTACCACACGGGCACCGTCACCCGTTATCCACCGGGCGGCGGCGGTGGCACGGTGTTGAAGCGTGGCTTGTTGGGGCCTAGGGATATCGTGATTGACCGCGCTGGTGGCATGTATATCGCTGAGGACGCTAATCAAACCTTGTCTTACTTTCCGCCTGGAGGAGCGCAGCCTGTCGTCGTGGCGAGCAAGAGGGTGGGCCGGCTGGCGCTGGATAGCAGCGATAACCTTTATTTCTCCGCGATAGAGGAGCGGGCTCTGTATAAGCGCAGTGCTGCAACTGGCCTGGTTCAGGTGTTGGTCGAAGGTGTGCGTGAGCTAACTGGGCTGGCAGTTGACGGCACCAGCGTGTATTTCACCGCCGCCGATACGGAGAAAGGAACCGGAGCTGGAATCTACCGTTATAGCCCTACGGGCGAGTACAGCAGAATGATTGGCGGAAGCTCAGCGGGTTGGCTGGCTGTGGATGCCATGGGAGCGCTGTATTTCACGTGGGGCAATGACGTTTACAGACGGGTTGCCAATGAGGCTGGGGTGAAATTTTCCCGCCTTGCTAGCGGTTTAATCTACCCCAGCGATCTGCTTGTTACCTCTCGTCAAGGACTGCCACCAACGCCTTTGCGTATTACCTCGCCACGCCCTGGGGGCGGCGCTCATGTCACGACCCAGCGGCCTACCATTAGCGGTACAGGCGCTCCCGGCGCTGCCGTGACAGTCTCTCTTAGCGTTGCACCGGCCAGTGGCAATGTGCCGATTGGAACCATCATCTGTAATGCGCTGGTTAACGATTATGGCAACTGGAGCTGCGAGTCGACGGTGGATTTGGCGCCGGGAAATACCTTTGGTTTTCTCGCGTTTGCCTGGATCGACGGGCAGCCCTCTACCGCGCAAGCCAGCGTGTTTATTGAGCGTTAGGTAGCGGGTTCTAAGGTGCGCCGTGCAAGCCGATACGGCCGCGGCGCTTTTTTGCAGGCATAAAAAAAGGCCTTGAGAATCAAGGCCTTTCTTCGTATGTGTGGTGCCCCGGGGGAGACTCGAACTCCCACTCCTTGCGAAAACGGATTTTGAATCCGCCGCGTCTACCAATTCCGCCACCAGGGCACATAGGGCGCGCAGTATAGGGAGAGGTTTGCACTTGGTCAACGGGGTTGCGTGGTGAATTTTTGCTATTTCCGTTAAACTTCGCGCCCCTGAAAAATGACCTCCCATCATGCGTGTTGCCGATTTCAATTTCGAGCTGCCGGACGCCCTGATTGCGCGCCACCCCTTGGCGCAACGTCAGGGTAGCCGCCTGCTTTCTCTGGACGGGCCGACAGGCTCTCTGGCTCATCGCCAATTCTCCGACCTCTTGGAATACCTGCGCCCTGGCGACCTGATGGTGTTTAACAACACCCGCGTCATTCCCGCGCGGCTGTTTGGCCAGAAGGCTTCCGGCGGCAAGCTGGAAGTGCTGGTTGAGCGTGTTCTGGATAATCGCCGCGTGCTCGCCCATGTGCGTTCGAGCAAGTCGCCCAAGCCGGGCTCGACCATCTTGATTGATGGTGGTGCCGAGGCGCAGATGTTGGCGCGTCACGATGCGTTGTTCGAGCTGGGCTTTAACGAAGATGTGCTGCCGCTGCTCGAGCGTGTCGGCCATATGCCGCTGCCGCCTTACATCGACCGCCCCGACGACAGCGCCGACCGCGAGCGTTATCAAACCGTGTACGCCGAGCGTGCAGGTGCCGTAGCAGCGCCTACTGCCGGGCTGCATTTTGATCAGCCGCTGTTGGACGCCATCCGCGCCAAAGGTGTGGAAACCGCGTTCGTTACCCTGCACGTGGGTGCTGGCACGTTTCAGCCGGTGCGCGTTGAGCGCATCGAAGACCACCATATGCACAACGAGTGGCTGGAAGTGACGCAAGAAGTGGTTGATGCCGTGGCCGCTTGCCGTGAACGTGGCGGGCGAGTGATCGCCGTAGGAACCACCAGCGTGCGTTCGCTGGAAAGCGCGGCGCGCGATGGCCAACTGAAACCCTTCAGTGGCGACACCGATATCTTTATTTACCCAGGCCGGCCGTTCCATGTGGTCGATGCCTTGGTCACCAACTTCCATCTGCCCGAATCGACCTTGCTGATGTTGGTGTCGGCATTTGCCGGTTACCCGCAAACCATGGCCGCCTATGCGGCTGCGATTGCCGAGGGTTACCGCTTCTTTAGTTACGGTGATGCCATGTTCATTACCCGCAATCCCGCCGCGCGCGGACCCGAGGAGAACGCATGAGCCGCACCTGCCGCATGAGCTTCGAACTGTTGGCCACCGACGGCAAAGCCCGTCGTGGTCGCCTGACTTTTCCCCGTGGCGTGGTAGAAACCCCGGCGTTTATGCCCGTAGGCACCTACGGCACAGTAAAAGGCATGCTGCCGCGCGATATCGAGGCGATTGGCGCACAGATGATCCTCGGCAACACTTTTCACCTGTGGCTGCGGCCGGGCATGGAGGTGATCAAGGCTCACGGCGGGCTGCATGATTTTATGCAGTGGAAAGGTCCGATCCTCACTGACTCTGGTGGCTTCCAGGTGTTTAGCCTCGGTGCCATGCGCAAGATCAAAGAGGAGGGCGTGACCTTCGCTTCGCCGGTTAACGGCAGCAAGGTGTTTATGGGCCCGGAAGAGTCGATGCAAGTGCAGCGCGACCTGGGCTCGGACATTGTGATGATTTTTGACGAGTGCACGCCGTACCCGGCCGACCTCGACGTGGCGCGCACCTCCATGGAGTTGTCGCTGCGCTGGGCCAAGCGCTCGAAGATCGCCCATGGCGACAACACTGCGGCACTGTTTGGCATCGTTCAGGGTGGCATGCACCACGACCTGCGTATGCGCTCGCTGGAGGGCCTGAGCGAGATCGGCTTCGACGGTTTGGCGATTGGCGGTCTGTCGGTGGGCGAGCCCAAAGAAGAGATGATCCGCGTGCTCGACTACCTGCCAGGGCAGATGCCGGCGGACAAACCGCGTTACCTGATGGGCGTTGGCAAACCCGAAGACCTGGTCGAAGGTGTGCGCCGTGGTGTGGATATGTTCGATTGCGTGATGCCTACGCGTAATGCGCGAAACGGCCATCTGTTCGTTGATACCGGGGTTTTGAAGATCCGCAATTCGGCTCATAAGCAGGACAACAGCACGCTGGATCCGACCTGCGATTGCTACACCTGTCAGAACTTCTCCCGGGCCTATTTGCACCACTTGGACAAGTGCGACGAAATGCTCGGTAGCATGTTGAATACCATCCACAATTTGCGTCATTACCAGCGCCTTATGGCTGGTTTGCGCGAGGCTATTCAACAGGGTACATTGGCCGCCTTCGTCGATTCCTTCTACGCCCGGCGCGGCCTCACTACACCGCCGCTGGACTGACAAATCACCTTTAAAAAGTATCTCTAACAGGAGTTTTACATGAGCTTTTTCATTTCCGATGCTCTGGCTGAAGGCGCAGCGCCTGCCGCAGGCCCAGTGGGCGGCGACAGCATGTCGATCATCTTCCTGGTCGGCTTTATGGTCATCTTCTATCTGATGATCTGGCGCCCACAGGCCAAGCGTGCGAAAGAGCAGAAGAACCTGCTGAGCAATCTGCAGAAGGGCGACGAAGTGGTTACCTCTGGCGGTATCGCCGGCAAAATCACCAAGGTGACCGACGATTTCGTGGTTATTGAAGTATCCGACACCGTTGAGCTGAAAATTCAGAAAGGCGCCATTGGTGCCACACTGCCCAAAGGCACTCTGAAAGCCATCTAAACTCACATCATTTATTATCCGACGGGGCGCTAAAGGCGCCCCGCGTCATAAGCGGGCGGCGTCATGCTGAACAAATACCCTCTGTGGAAATACCTGCTGATCGTCGCGGTTTTGGTGATCGGCTTCATTTATTCTGCGCCGAACTTGTACCCGGACGACCCGGCTGTACAGATCAGTGGAGCCAGCACCGCGTTGCAAGTCAGCCAGGCTGACCTGGACCGCGCGAGCAAGGCCCTGGCCGCCGCAGGTATCGAGGTCAAAGCAGCGACGTTGGCTGCGCAGGGGAAAGGCGGTCTGATCCGGCTGCTGAAAAAAGAACAGCAATTGCCGGCCAAGGATGTTGTACGTAAAGCCTTGGGCGACGAATACGTTGTGGCGTTGAACCTGGCGCAAACCACGCCAACCTGGTTGCGTAACCTGGGCGCCAGCCCGATGAAGCTAGGTCTGGACTTGTCCGGTGGTGTGCACTTCCTGCTGGAAGTGGATATGGAAAAAGCCCTGGATGCCCGTCGCAAAGTCTACGAAGGCGACGTGAAAAGCTTGCTGCGCAAAGAGCGCGTCAAATATCGCAGTCTGCCTGAGCAAGGCGGCGCCATTCAGCTGGGTTTTAGCGACGAAGAATCGCTGAGCAAAGCGCAAGCGTTGATCCGCAAAGATTTCAATGATTTCCAGGTGACCTCGGTTGAGCGTAACGGCCTGCAGGTGTTGCGCCTGGAATTGACCCCGGCCAAGCTGGCCGAGATTCGCGAATACTCGATCAAGCAGAACTTGACCACGGTACGTAACCGCGTCAACGAACTGGGTGTGGCCGAGCCGCTGGTACAACGCCAAGGCGCCAACCGCATCGTGGTTGAACTGCCGGGCGTGCAAGACACCGCAGAAGCTAAACGTATTCTCGGTAAAACCGCCAACTTGGAATTCCGTCTGGCCGCTGGCGCCGACGCGACCAAGGCCACCACTGAAGCCTTTGAATTCCGTGAGCCGGGCCGCCCGCCTGTGCAACTGGAGCGTGGCCTGATCATTACGGGTGACCAAGTAACCGACGCCTCGGCGAGCTTCGACGAAAACGGTCGCCCGCAAGTGAACATCCGTCTTGACGGTCACGGCGGCGAACTGATGAGCCGCGCTACCCGCACTAACGTCGGTCGTAGCATGGCGGTGATCTTTATCGAGCAGAAGCCAACCACCACCTACACCAAACAGGTTGTCAAGGGCGTTGAGCAAGACGTAGCGGTTCAAACCTTTAAAGAAGAGAAGAAAATCATCAGCCTGGCGACCATCCAGTCGCCACTGGGTAGTCAGTTCCGTATTACCGGTCTGGAAGGCAAGGGCGAATCGTCCGAGCTGGCCCTGCTGCTGCGTGCTGGTGGTCTGGCGGCGCCGATGTACTTCGCTGAAGAGCGCACCATCGGTCCAAGCTTGGGTGCAGACAACATCACCAAGGGTATTGATGCATCCCTGTGGGGCATGTTGTTGGTGTCGCTGTTTATCATCGCCATCTACCGCTTCTTCGGCGTTCTTGCCACCGTAGCCCTGGCCTTCAACATGGTTATGTTACTGGCGTTGATGTCGTTGTTGGGCGCCACGCTGACCTTGCCGGGTATCGCCGGTATCGTCTTGACCATGGGTATGGCGGTGGACGCCAACGTGCTGATCTTCTCGCGGATACGTGAAGAGATTGCCAATGGCATGTCGGTGCAGCGCGCCATTCACGAAGGTTTCGACCGTGCTTACGCGGCGATTCTCGACGCCAACCTGACTACCTTGTTGGTTGGCGGCATCCTGTTCGCCATGGGTACCGGGCCGATCAAAGGCTTCGCCGTGACCATGTCGCTGGGTATCGTCACTTCGATGTTCACCGCCATCATGGTTACCCGCGGCATGGTTAACCTGATTTTCGGTGGTCGTGACTTCAAGAAGTTGTGGATCTAAGGGGCCGCTATGAAACGTACGATTAAGTTTATGGCCGTGCGCAACATTGCGTTCGGTTTCACCGTGCTGCTCACCGCGATTGCGCTGTTCAGTCTGTTCCACAAAGGTCTCAACTACGGCCTGGATTTTACCGGCGGTACGCTGATCGAGCTGACCTACGATCGCGACGCCAACCTGTTGCAGGTGCGTGAAGAGCTGCAGAAGGCGGGTTTTAATGATGCAGTGGTGCAGAGCTTTGGCGCTGCCAATGAGCTGCTGGTGCGAATGCCAGGCGATGATCCGCAACTGGGTACTCGCGTAGCCGATGCGCTGCGAGCAGTGGATGGTGATAACCCTGCAACCGTTAAGCGCGTTGAGTTTGTGGGGCCGCAAGTAGGTGAAGAGCTGCGCGACCAGGGTGGCTTGGGCATGCTGATGGCTCTGGGTGGCATCATGCTGTACTTGGCATTCCGCTTTCAGTGGAAGTTTGGTCTCGGTGCCATTGCCTCGTTGATCCATGACGTTATCGTGGCGATGGGCGTGATCTCGTACTTCCAGATCACCTTCGACCTGACGGTTCTGGCGGCAGTGTTGGCGATCATCGGTTACTCGCTCAACGACACCATCGTAGTTTTTGACCGGGTGCGGGAAAACTTCCGTGTACTGCGTAAAGCCACGTTGATTGAGAACATCGATATCTCCACCACGCAGACGCTGCTGCGGACTATGGCGACTTCGATCTCCACCTTGCTGGCCATTGGCGCCTTGCTGATCTGGGGTGGTGACAACCTGTACGGCTTCTCCATCACGCTGTTTATCGGTGTGTTGGCTGGTACTTACTCCTCGATTTACATCGCCAACGTGGTGTTGATCTGGCTGAACCTGAATTCGGAAGACCTTATTCCGCCGACGACCACTGAAGCGGTGGACGAACGTCCTTAAGCTTTAGCTCAGCACTGTGACCGCGGTCGCGCTTAGCGTGTACCGCGGTTTTTTTTGCCAAATGATTTTTGAACTGACTGTAGGAAGGGGACTCCAAGGCTAGGAGAAAGGTGCTACGGCACCTCCGTAAACCAGGAGGTTTGAAGTGAACAAGTCGATGCTAGTTGGTGCGGTGCTGGGCGCGGTAGGTGTTACCGCCGGTGGTGCTGTTGCAACTTATAGCTTGGTGGGTGGTGGCCCTGAGTACGCAAAAGTGCTCGCGGTAGAGCCAATTAACGAAACCATCAAGACTCCACGGCAGGTTTGCAAAGATGTCACCGTCACTCGGCAAAAGCCGGTCAAAGACCAACACCAGATTGTTGGCAGCGTGCTAGGCGCTGTAGCTGGCGGTTTGCTGGGTAACCAGGTCGGCGGCGGTAACGGCAAGAAAATCGCTACTGTGGCTGGCGCCGTTGGTGGCGGTTACGCCGGCAACAAGGTGCAGGAAAACATGCAAGAAAGTGACACTTACACCACCACTGAAACCAAGTGCAACACGGTTACCGATACCAGCGACAAGTTGGTTGGCTACAACGTGAAGTACCAATTGAATGGCAAAGTGGATCAGGTGCGCATGGATCGTGATCCAGGTAGCGAAATTCCGGTAGATGAAAAAACCGGGCAGTTGATCCTCGGTCAGAATCAGCCGGTGCAATAACCGATCTGATTTTCAGGCAATAAAAAACCGGCACATGGCCGGTTTTTTATTGCCTGTGAGCTTAGCGTTTTTGCGCGGCCGACAGGTGTGGCTGGATGGCGGTAAGTACCGCTTTAAAGCACTTGGTGTTGCCCGCTACCACATGGCCTTTTTCCAGGAATTCGTGGCCACCAGTAAAGTCACTGACCAGGCCGCCTGCTTCTTGAATCAGTAATACGCCTGCAGCCATGTCCCACTCGGAAAGACCAGCTTCCCAGAATGCATCAAAGCGGCCAGCGGCAACGTACGCCAAGTCAAGGCTGGCAGCGCCCGCGCGGCGGATGCCAGCGGTTTGGCCAACCAGGCTGCGGAACATGCCCAGGTAGTTGTCGAGGCTGTCCATCTGGTCGTCGCGGAACGGAAAGCCGGTGCCGAGCAGAGCGCCTTCCAGGCTGGTGCGACCGCTAACGCGCAAGCGCCGACCGTTCAATTGGGCGCCACGGCCACGGCTGGCGGTGAATTCTTCTTGGCGAACCGGGTCGAGAACCACGGCGTGCTCAAGGCGGCCACGGTATTTGCAGGCAATGCTGACCGCGAAGTGCGGGATGCCACGCAGGAAGTTGGTGGTGCCGTCCAATGGATCAATGATCCACAGATAGTCTTCGCCGTCGCCGCTGCCTGGGTGCATGCCAGTTTCTTCGCCGAGAATGGCGTGGGTTGGGTAGGCTTTGCGTAAGGCGGTGATGATGCTGGTTTCGGCAGCGCGATCAACCTCGGACACATAGTCCTTGGCGTCTTTTTCATCGACCTTGATGGTGTCCAGGCGCTCGATGGAGCGGAAGATCAATTCACTGGCGCTGCGGGCGGCGCGCAGCGCGATATTCAGCATTGGCTGCATGGAGGGTCACCTGGGTCGTTAAAGAAAGCCGGGCAGTCTATCAGAAAACCTTAAATGAAGAAGAGCCGCCTGTAGCTCGCATGGTGTTTGCTAGGGTGCTTCTGTAAGATTTGCCTCCCTATATGTCTGTGTGAGCGCCTGTGGTGCTGGAAAATATCCGCGTGGTTTTGGTCAATACCAGTCATCCCGGCAATATCGGGGGGGCTGCGCGGGCGATGAAAAACATGGGGCTGTCGCGCCTGGTGTTGGTCGACCCGCAGGACTTCCCCAGCCATGAAGCCAGCGCGCGCGCCTCGGGTGCAGATGGCATTCTTGAATCGGCGCAAGTAGTTGCTACTTTGGAAGACGCCTTGGTCGGCTGCACTCTGGTGCTTGGCACAAGCGCCCGTGATCGCCGTATGCCGTGGCCGATGCTTGATCCGCGTGAGTGTGGCGTTCATGCGGTGGGGCGGGCGGCTGAGGGTGGGGAGGTAGCGTTGGTGTTTGGTCGTGAATACGCCGGCCTTACCAATGACGAGCTGCAGCGCTGTCACTATCATGTGCATATCCCCTCTGATCCGCAGTTCAGCTCGCTCAACCTTGCCGCTGCCGTGCAGGTGCTCTGCTATGAGGTGCGCATGGCCTGGCTGGCTGATCAGGGCCAAAGCAAGCGCCCCGAGAAAACTGAAGTTGCCTCGCCACGCAGCGAGCAGCTGTCGACTATGGATGAGCTGGAACTGTTTTACGGGCACTTGGAAAACACGCTCGTACAGATCGGTTTTCTCGACCCGGAAAATCCCCGTCACCTGATGTCGCGCCTACGCCGGCTCTTTGCCCGTAGTGCGGTTAGTCAGTCGGAAATGAATATCCTGCGTGGCATTTTGACCGAGACTCAAAAGGCCGCACGCGGTGAGCCCCACAAGCGGAGAAGTACAGATGTTTGAGCGCGTAAGAGAAGATATTCAAAGCGTATTTCATCGTGACCCGGCGGCGCGCAACGCTTTTGAAGTTCTGACGTGCTACCCGGGGCTGCATGCCATCTGGTTGCATCGCCTGTCCGGTTGGCTGTGGTTGGCGGGCTGGAAATGGCTGGCGCGCATGGTCTCGAACTTTGGCCGCTGGTTGACCGGTATTGAAATTCACCCCGGCGCGAAAATCGGCAAACGCTTTTTTATTGACCACGGTATGGGCATTGTTATTGGTGAAACGGCTGAGATCGGCGATGACGTCACTCTTTATCAAGGTGTGACACTTGGTGGCACCAGCTGGAACAAAGGCAAGCGCCATCCGACCTTGGAAAGCGGCGTAGTGGTGGGAGCGGGCGCTAAGGTGTTGGGGCCTTTTACTGTAGGAGCCAATGCCAAGGTCGGCTCCAATGCGGTGGTCACCAAGGCGGTGCCTGCTGGCGCCACGGTTGTGGGTATTCCCGGTCGCATCATCGTTAAAGCTGATGATGAGGTTGAGGCCAAGCGTCAGGCCATTGCCGAGAAGCTTGGTTTCGACGCCTACGGCGTTAGTCAGGACATGCCCGACCCCGTCGCCAAAGCTATCGGTCAAATGCTCGATCACCTGCAAGCGGTGGACAGTCGTCTCGAAGGCATGTGTTCCGCGTTGAAGGCTCTGGGCAGCGACTATTGCGCTCAGGATTTGCCTACGCTGCGTGACGAGGACTTTGGCGACGTCTGCAAAGGTCTAGGCGACAAGCCTGCCGCCTAATCGCGCCTATGCGTAGTTTTTTGCTATTATTCGCGCCCTCCATTTCGCGCAATCCCGAGTATTTTAATAGGTCTTATAGTTGACCTAAATACTCGGGAATAGCATACTTGCGGCATATTCAGTGATCTCGCGGTACAAACCATGCGATTGACTACCAAAGGCCGATACGCCGTGACTGCCATGCTTGATCTGGCACTTCATGCCCAGCATGGTCCGGTTTCTCTGGCGGATATTTCCGAGCGCCAAGGCATTTCCCTGTCTTACCTCGAGCAATTATTCGCCAAGCTGCGTCGCGGCAATCTGGTTTCCAGCGTACGTGGTCCTGGTGGCGGCTATCAGTTGTCGCGTGACATGCGCGGCATCCAAGTCGTCCAGGTGATCGACGCCGTCAACGAGTCTGTTGATGCTACCCGATGCCAAGGCTTGAGCGGTTGCCACGATGGCGACACCTGTCTGACCCACCACCTGTGGTCCGACCTCAGTCAGCAAATTCACGAATTTCTTAGCGGTATCAGTTTGGCCGATCTTGTCACCCGTCACGAAGTGCAAGACATCGCCAGACGCCAGGATCAGCGTCACTGCTCCGGCAGAACGCCACGCATGGACAAAATCGAAGCGTCCGCCATTGATTGAGTAGGGCGCCTGGCCCTTAGGCCACTACCTGATTAGGAGAACACCCATGAAATTGCCGATTTATCTCGATTACTCCGCCACCACGCCGATTGACCCGCGTGTGGCGCAGAAGATGAGCGAATGCCTGTTGGTCGACGGTAACTTCGGTAACCCGGCCTCGCGCTCCCACGTCTTTGGCTGGAAAGCTGAAGAAGCGGTGGAAAACGGCCGTCGTCAGGTCGCGGAGTTGGTCGGTGCTGACCCGCGCGAAATCGTTTGGACCTCCGGTGCCACCGAGTCCAATAACCTGGCGATCAAAGGTGTTGCGCACTTCTACAAGAGCAAAGGCAAACACATCATTACCTCGAAGATCGAGCACAAAGCCGTGTTGGACACGACGCGCCAACTGGAGCGCGAAGGCTTCGAAGTCACCTACCTCGACCCGCAAGAAGATGGCTTGATCACCCCGGCCATGATCGAAGCGGCGCTGCGTGAAGACACCATTCTGGTGTCGATCATGCACGTGAACAATGAAATCGGCGTGATCAACGACATCGCTGCAATCGGCGAGCTGACTCGCTCGCGCGGCGTGTTGTTTCATGTCGATGCGGCGCAATCCACCGGCAAGGTTGAGATTGACCTGAGCAAGCTGAAGGTCGATTTGATGTCCTTCTCTGCCCACAAAACCTACGGTCCTAAAGGCATTGGCGCGCTGTACGTCAGCCGCAAGCCACGTGTGCGTCTGGAAGCTCAGACCCACGGTGGCGGCCATGAGCGCGGCATGCGTTCGGGTACCTTGGCCACGCACCAGATCGTCGGCATGGGCGAAGCGTTCCGTATTGCTAAAGAAGAGATGGCCCAGGAAAACCAGCGTATTGCTGCCCTGAGTGAGCGTTTCTTCAAGCAGGTCGATGGTCTCGAAGAGCTTTATGTAAACGGCAGCAGCACGGCGCGTGTGCCGCACAACCTGAACCTGAGTTTTAACTATGTGGAAGGCGAGTCGCTGATTATGGCACTCAAAGACCTGGCCGTTTCTTCCGGCTCGGCTTGCACCTCGGCTTCCCTTGAGCCTTCGTACGTACTGCGCGCGCTTGGCCGCAACGACGAACTGGCACACAGTTCCATCCGCTTCACCTTCGGCCGTTTTACTACCGAGGAAGAAGTTGATTACGCCGCGGCGAAAGTGCGCGAGGCGGTCACCAAGCTGCGCGAATTGTCGCCGCTGTGGGACATGTTTAAAGAAGGTGTCGACATTTCCAAGGTGGAATGGGCGGCACACTAATTAGCTGCCAGCAGAGCGGCACCTGCTCCTGATGAGAGAGAACTGAATCATGGCATACAGCGAAAAGGTCATAGACCACTACGAGAACCCCCGCAATGTCGGCAAGATGGACGCGGAAGATCCTGATGTCGGTACCGGCATGGTCGGCGCTCCGGCGTGCGGCGATGTGATGCGCCTGCAGATCAAGGTTAACGATCAAGGCGTTATCGAAGACGCCAAGTTCAAGACCTATGGCTGCGGCTCGGCTATCGCTTCCAGCTCCCTCGCTACTGAGTGGATGAAGGGTAAAACCTTGGATGAAGCCGAGACCATCAAAAACACCCAGCTGGCCGAAGAATTGGCTCTGCCTCCGGTGAAAATTCACTGCTCCGTACTCGCAGAAGATGCCATCAAAGCAGCGGTTCGCGACTACAAGCAGAAGAAAGGCCTGCTCTAATCAGCGGTCGTAAACGATCAAGGAGTTCCCATGGCTATCAGCATGACCGAAGCGGCGGCCCAACACGTGCGTCGCTCCCTCGACGGGCGTGGCAAAGGTGACGGTATTCGTCTGGGTGTTCGCACCACCGGTTGCTCGGGCCTGGCGTACGTTCTCGAATTCGTTGACGAAGCGCAGGGCGAAGACCAAGTGTTCGAGAGTCACGGCGTAAAAGTGATCATCGACCCGAAAAGCCTGGTGTACCTCGACGGCACTGAGCTGGACTTCGTTAAAGAGGGCTTGAATGAAGGCTTCAAGTTCAACAACCCTAACGTGCGCGGCGAATGTGGCTGCGGCGAGAGCTTCAACATCTGAGGCTTGCTGTGGGCGCCCCCTGTCACTTCGCTTTGTTTGAACTGCAGCCGAGCTTCCGCTTGGATCTTGATCAGCTTGCCGTGCGTTATCGCGAGCTGGCCCGCGGCGTGCACCCCGACCGTTTCGCCGATGCTTCAGAGCGTGAGCAACGGTTGGCGCTGGAGCACTCGGCTAGCCTGAATGACGCCTACCAAACGCTGAAAAGTGCGCCCAAGCGCGCCCGTTATCTGATGGCGTTGCGGGGCCATGAGCTGCCGCTGGAAGTCACCGTGCAAGACCCGGAATTCCTCATGCAGCAAATGCAATGGCGTGAGGAGTTGGAAGACTTGCAGGACAGCGCCGACCTGGCTGGTGTCGCCACCTTCAAGCGGCGTTTGAAGACTGCTCAGGACGAGCTCAATGACCGTTTCGCCGCCTGTTGGGATGTAGCTGCGCGCGTGGACGAGGCCGAGCGCCTGGTTCGCCGCATGCAGTTCCTCGACAAGCTCAGCTACGAAGTGCGCCAGCTGGAAGAGCGCCTCGACGATTAACTTCCGCGCTGCCTCGGCGGCGCGCCTGATGCGCAGACAAGCATGGCATTACTGCAGATCGCTGAACCCGGGCAAAGCCCGCAACCGCACCAACGCCGCCTGGCGGTGGGTATTGACCTGGGGACCACCAATTCACTGGTTGCCGCGCTGCGCAGTGGTATTTCCGCGCCGCTGGCCGACGCCGCTGGCCAGGTGATTTTGCCTTCAGCTGTGCGCTATCACAGCGATCGCGTTGAGGTTGGTCAGTCCGCCAAGGCTGCAGCCGCCAGCGATCCATTCAACACCGTGCTGTCGGTCAAGCGCCTGATGGGCCGCGGCCTGGCAGACGTCAAGCAGTTGGGCGAACAGCTGCCGTACCGCTTTGTCGGTGGCGAATCCCATATGCCTTTTATCGACACCGTGCAGGGCCCAAAAAGCCCTGTGGAAGTGTCGGCAGATATCCTCAAGGTGCTGCGTGTGCGCGCCGAAGAGGCATTGGGCGGCGAACTGGTGGGTGCGGTAATTACCGTGCCGGCGTATTTCGACGACTCCCAGCGCCAGGCCACTAAAGACGCCGCGCGCCTGGCAGGCCTGAACGTTTTGCGTTTGCTTAACGAGCCGACTGCAGCGGCCGTGGCCTATGGGCTGGATCAGAAAGCAGAGGGCGTGGTCGCTATCTATGACCTTGGCGGCGGCACCTTTGATATCTCGATTCTGCGTCTGACTGGCGGCGTATTTGAAGTGCTGGCCACTGGTGGCGACAGCGCCCTCGGTGGCGATGATTTCGACCACGCGATTGCGGGCTGGATCGTTGAGCAGGCCGGTCTTTCTGCCGATATCGCCCCCGGCGCACAACGCAGTTTGCTGCAAGCGGCCTGTGCCGCGAAAGAAGCGTTGACCTCGGCTGATGCGGTTGAAGTGACTTACGGCGAATGGCTCGGTGAATTGTCCCGTGCGCATTTTGATAGTCTGATCGAGCCCATGCTGCAGCGCAGTCTGAAATCCTGCCGTCGCGCCGTGCGTGATGCGGGTATCGAAATCGAAGAAGTTGAAGCAGTGGTGATGGTTGGCGGCTCCACCCGCGTACCTCGTGTTCGTGCTGCTGTTGGTGAGCTGTTTGCCCGCCAGCCGTTGACCGATATCGACCCTGATCAAGTGGTCGCCATTGGTGCGGCCATTCAGGCCGATACCTTGGCCGGCAACAAGCGCGATGGCGGCGAACTGTTGTTGCTCGACGTGATTCCGCTGTCCTTGGGGCTGGAAACCATGGGCGGTCTGATGGAGAAGGTTATCCCGCGCAACACCACCATTCCCGTGGCCCGTGCGCAGGACTTCACCACTTATAAAGATGGTCAGACAGCCATGATGATTCATGTGTTGCAAGGTGAGCGCGAGCTGATTAGCGATTGCCGCTCCCTGGCCCGATTCGAGTTGCGTGGCATCCCACCGATGGTGGCCGGCGCCGCGAAAATTCGCGTGACCTTTCAGGTTGATGCCGATGGTTTGCTGAGCGTGGCGGCTCGTGAGCTGGCCTCCGGCGTGGAAGCAAGTATTCAGGTGAAGCCGTCCTACGGTCTCACCGATGGCGAAATTGCCCGCATGTTGACCGACTCTTTCCAGAACGCCAGCGATGATAAAGTCGCCCGCGTGCTGCGTGAGCAGCAAGTTGATGCCCAGCGCCTGATCGAAGCTGTTGAGGCGGCTATCGAGGCGGATGGTGAGCGTTTGCTCGACGCCGATGAGCGCCTGGCCATCGACCTGCAAGTGCAAGAATTGGCTGAATTGCTAAAAGGCAGCGATGGCTACGCGATTGAGCAACAGACCAAGCGTCTGTCGCAGGTCACGGACGCTTTTGCTGCTCGGCGCCTGGACTCGACGGTGAAAGCCGCTCTGGCGGGGCGCAAACTAGATGAAATCGAGGATAACTGATGCCGCAGGTCATATTTCTGCCCCACGAGAAGTTCTGCCCTGAGGGCTTGGTTGTAGAAGCTGAGCCTGGCACGTCCATTCTTGATCTGGCCCATGAGCACCATATTGAAATGGAAAGTGCCTGCGGCGGTGTGTGCGCCTGCACTACCTGCCACTGCATCATCCGTGAGGGTTTTGACTCGCTGGAAGAGGCGGACGAGTTGGAAGAAGACTTCCTTGATCGCGCCTGGGGTCTGGAAGCGCAATCACGTCTGGCGTGCCAGGCCGTGGTTGGAACTGAAGACCTGACTGTCGAAATTCCGAAATATTCGCTAAACCACGCCGCCGAAGCGCCGCACTGACTTCAAGGAATTGTCATGAGTCTGAAGTGGACTGATGTACTGGAGATCGCGATTCAATTGGTCGACAGCAAGCCTGACGTGGATCCACGCTACGTTAACTTCGTCGACCTGCAGCGCTGGGTAATTGCCCTGCCGGAGTTCAGCGACGATCCGAAGCGTGGTGGTGAAAAGGTGTTGGAAGCGATTCAAGCGGCGTGGATTGAAGAAGCCGACTGAGCGCACCACCCTTGGGCGTGAGCCCTACGCATTTAACCCGAACCCGCGTATAATTCGCGGGTTTAATTTTTGGCTTAACTCATAGTTTCTGGAGCTTCACATGGCTGTTCAACGTACTTTCTCCATCATCAAGCCCGACGCCGTTGCTAAAAACGTAATCGGCGAAATCGTTACCCGTTTCGAAAAAGCCGGCCTGCGCGTCGTTGCTTCGAAAATGAAACAACTGTCCAAAGCCGAAGCTGAAGGTTTCTACGCTGAGCACAGCGCTCGCGGTTTCTTCGGTGAGCTGGTTGCTTTCATGATCTCCGGCCCAGTTGTTGTTCAGGTTCTGGAAGGCGAAGACGCCATTGCCAAAAACCGCGAACTGATGGGCGCTACCAACCCTAAAGAAGCAGCTGCTGGCACCATCCGTGCTGACTTCGCTGAATCGATCGACGCTAACGCCGTTCACGGTTCGGACTCCGAAGCCGCTGCAGCTCGCGAAATCTCGTACTTCTTCGCTGCTACCGAAGTAACTGCACGTATTCGCTAATTAGCGAACGGGCGAGGGTGAAGACATGACTGAAGCTACCGGCAAAATCAATCTCCTGGGGTTAACCCAGCCTGAGATGGAACAATTCTTCGACTCTATCGGGGAGAAGCGTTTCCGTGCCGGTCAGGTGATGAAGTGGATTCACCACTTTGGCGTCGATAATTTCGAAGCCATGACCAATGTCGGCAAGGTCTTGCGCGAAAAGCTCGAGGCCCGCGCCGAGATTCGTGGGCCGGAGGTGGTGAGTGAAGATATCTCCACCGACGGAACCCGCAAATGGGTAGTACGCGTGGCGTCCGGCAGTTGTGTTGAGACCGTGTACATTCCCCAAGGCAATCGCGGCACCCTCTGCGTTTCTTCGCAGGCCGGTTGCGCGCTGGATTGCAGTTTTTGCTCCACTGGCAAACAAGGTTTCAATAGCGATCTGACGGCGGCCGAAATCATCGGCCAGGTGTGGATCGCCAATAAATCGTTCGGCACTATTCCTGCGAAAGTCGACCGTGCTATCACCAACGTGGTGATGATGGGCATGGGCGAGCCGCTGCTGAACTTCGATAACGTCGTCGCCGCCATGCACTTGATGATGGACGACCTCGGTTACGGCATCTCCAAGCGCAAGGTGACACTGTCCACCTCAGGCGTGGTGCCGATGATCGACAAGCTCGGCGAAGTAATCGACGTATCCCTGGCCCTCTCGCTGCATGCGCCTAATGATGAGCTGCGCAACACGCTGGTGCCGATCAATAAGAAGTATCCTCTGGCAGTCTTGCTCGCCGCCTGTAAGCGTTATGTGGCGCGGCTTGGCGAGAAGCGCGTGTTGACCATCGAGTACACCTTGCTCAAAGACGTCAACGACCGCACCGAGCACGCTGAAGAGATGATCGAGTTGCTCAAGGACATTCCTTGCAAGATCAACCTGATCCCGTTTAACCCTTTCCCCCATTCCGGTTACGAGCGGCCAAGTAATAACAGTATTCGCCGCTTCCAGGACCTGCTGTATAAAGCAGGGCACAACGTCACCGTGCGCACCACGCGCGGCGAAGACATTGATGCTGCCTGCGGGCAACTGGTTGGCCAGGTTATGGACCGCACGCGCCGAAGTGAGCGTTATATTGCGGTGCGCCAACTGAGCAACGAGGCTGACGCTCCCAATACCGCCGTAAACCGAACCTAAGGTAGGAAACCTATGACATTGCGCACTGCGCTGCTGCTTCTGCTCACTGGCTTACTGTTTGGCTGTGTCTCCACGGGTCATGTCGATCCGATGAAAACCGACAAAGGGCGTGACGAAGCGCGTGATGCGTATATTCAGTTGGGTATCGGCTATCTCAATCAGGGCAATACCGAGCAGGCCAAGGTGCCGTTGAAAAAGGCCCTTGAGCTTGACCCAAGTAATGCCGACGCCAACGGTGCGCTAGCGATTCTGTTCCAGACCGAAATGGAACCCGAGCTGGCGGACCAACACTTTCGCAAGGCTATTTCCAGCCGCCCGGATTCGCGTTTTCTGAACAACTACGGCGCCTTTCTTTATGAGCAAGGCCGTTACGAAGAAGCCAGAGATCGCTACCAGCAAGCGGTCAAAGACAATATGTATCCCGAGCGCTCGCGGGTGTTGCAGAACCTCGGTCAGGTAGCGCTCAAACTTAATGATCGTGCGGGCGCCAAAGAGTATTTTCAGCGTTCGCTGCGCCTTAATCGCCGTCAAGCCCAGCCGCATCTGGAGCTGGCGAAGATGGCTTACGACGATAAAGAATACGTCCCCGCGCGCAAGTACTACGACGCCTTCAGCGCCCTCGCTGAGCAGAACGCCGAGAGCCTGTTGTTGGGCGCACGCCTGGCCAAGATCTTTGATGACCGAGATAAAGCGGCAACCCTCGGTCTGCAGCTCAAACGCTTGTATCCCGGCACGCCGGAATACAAGCAATACATGTCGGAGCAATGATGAAAGCGGTGCATCCCGAAGCTCTAGCTGTGTCTCGCAACAACCCTGGCGAGACGCTGCGTAAGGCCCGCGAGAACAAAAGCTGGTCGCTGGCCGACGTAGCCGGCCAGCTCAATCTGACTCCCCAGCGCCTGGGCCAATTGGAAGCCGGTCAGTTTGATCAGTTGCCGGGGCATACCTTTGCCCGTGGCTATGTGCGCGCCTACGCCAAATTGCTGGGTATGGATCAGGCTCTGATCGTTCAGGAGTTTGACCAATACACCGGCACCAATGCCTCGGGCAGTAATGTTCACGGCTTGGGTCGCATTGAAGAACCCATGCGCCTATCGCAAAACCTTTTGCGCCTGGTCTGCTTTGTACTGCTGCTTGCCCTGGCTGGCGGCGGATTCCTCTGGTGGCAAGATCAGTCGGCTGGTCGCGCTGGTGAAGCCGCTGGTATCAGCCTCGGCCACGTGGAAGTCGACGGCGCTGACGGCACCACTGAAATTCATCCGCTCGACGAGCCCGAAGATCAGGCTGTTGCTGACGCCGAAGGCATTGAAGAAAACTCGCCGGTAGAGGTATCTCCTGAGTTGGCCGCTCAGCCGGAAACTGCAAGTCAAGCCCCGGCTAGCGCACCAACTGCAAGTGCGCCTGCGCCGGCCGCCCCCGTCGCGACCTTGCCAGCGCCAACAGCTGTTGCGCCCACAGCCACCGCGACACCAGTAACGCCTGCAATTGCTCCGACCGCGCCAAATGCTCCGACAGCACCTGTTGTGGCCGCCGCTGGCGAAGGTGTGGTCGCCATCGATTTCAGCGCCAATTGCTGGATTTCGCTCACCGACGGCAACGGCAAAGTGGTGGTCAGCGGCTTGAAACGCGCCGGTGAAAAACTTGAAGTTTCCGGCAAAGCGCCGCTCGAACTGCGCCTGGGCTATGCCCGTGGTGCGCAGGTGCGTTACAACGGCCAAGCCGTCGATGCCGCTCCGTTCACCAGCGGTGAAACCGCTCGTATCAAGTTGGGACAATAAGCATGCACGCCGAATCGCCAATCATCCGTCGCGTCTCGCGCAAGATTTGGGTCGGCTCCGTGCCGGTCGGTGGTGATGCGCCGATTGCCGTACAGAGCATGACCAATAGCGACACCTGCGATGTGGCCGCTACCGTGGCGCAAATTCGCCGCTTGGAAGATGCCGGCGCCGACATCGTGCGTGTCTCCGTGCCGGATATGGACGCCGCCGAAGCCTTCGGCAAAATCAAGCAGCAGGTCCGCGTGCCGCTGGTTGCCGACATCCACTTTGACTACAAGATCGCCTTGCGCGTGGCGGAGCTGGGCGTTGATTGCCTGCGCATCAACCCGGGCAATATCGGTCGCGAAGACCGCGTAAAAGCCGTGGTTGAGGCGGCGCGTGATCGCGGTATTCCAATCCGCATCGGTGTTAACGCCGGCTCGTTGGAAAAAGACCTGCAGAAAAAATATGGCGAACCCACTCCGGAAGCCTTGGTGGAATCGGCCCTGCGCCATGTCGAGCACCTCGACCGCCTGAACTTCCCCGACTTTAAAGTCAGCGTAAAAGCCTCCGACGTGTTTATGGCTGTCGCCGCTTACCGCCTGCTGGCCAAGCAAATCGAACAACCGCTGCACCTGGGTATCACCGAAGCCGGTGGCCTGCGTTCGGGCACGGTTAAATCTGCCGTAGGCTTGGGCATGCTGCTTGCGGACGGAATTGGCGATACCATCCGCATCTCGCTGGCAGCAGACCCGGTGGAAGAGGTGAAAGTCGGCTACGACATCCTCAAATCCCTGCGTTTGCGCTCGCGTGGCATCAACTTTATTGCCTGCCCGAGCTGCTCGCGGCAGAACTTCGACGTGGTGAAAACCATGAACGAGTTGGAAGGGCGCCTGGAAGACTTGCTGGTTCCGCTGGACGTGGCCGTGATCGGCTGTATCGTCAACGGCCCCGGCGAAGCCAAGGAAGCGCATATCGGCCTTACCGGTGGTACGCCGAACAACCTGATTTATATCGATGGCAAGCCGGCGCAAAAGCTGACCAACGACAATCTGGTGGACGAGCTGGAACAGCTGATCCGCCAGAAAGCGGCGGAAAAGGTCGAAGCCGACGCGGCGCTAATCGCCCGTGGCTAATAAAAGAACATTAAGGATTGTGTGTGAGTAAGTCCCTGCAAGCCATCCGTGGCATGAACGACATCCTGCCGGAGCAAACTCCGCTCTGGCGTTATTTCGAAAACAGCGTGGCGCGCCTGCTCGATGGTTACGGCTATCGGCAAATCCGCATGCCCATCGTTGAAGCCACTGAGCTGTTCAAACGCTCCATCGGTGAAGTCACCGATATCGTCGAAAAAGAGATGTACACCTTCGATGATCGCAATGGCGATTCCCTGACCCTGCGCCCTGAAGGCACCGCCAGCTGCGTACGCGCGGTGCTGGAACACGGTATTTCCGGTGGCGGTCAGGTGCAGAAACTCTGGTACATCGGCCCGATGTTTCGCCACGAGCGCCCGCAAAAAGGCCGTTATCGCCAGTTCCACCAGATTGGTGTGGAAGTTTTTAACCTTGACGGTCCGGACATCGACGCCGAGCTGATCGTGTTGACCTGGCGCCTCTGGGGCCTGCTGGGCATCCGCGACGCGGTAAAACTCGAACTCAACAGCCTGGGTACCAGCGAAGCGCGCGCCAATTATCGCGATGCTTTGGTGCAATACCTAAGTGCCCGTGCCGACCAGCTTGACGAAGACAGCAAGCGCCGTCTGCTCAGCAACCCGTTGCGCGTGCTCGATAGTAAAGTGCCGGAAACCCAGGCGCTGCTGAGCGATGCACCGAAGCTGCAAGACTATTTGGACGAAGGCTCGCGCCTGCACTTCGAAGGTTTGAAAGCCCGCCTGGATGCCGCTGGCATTCCTTACGTGCTTAACCCGAAGTTGGTCCGTGGCCTGGATTACTACAGCAAAACCGTTTTCGAATGGGTTACCGATAAACTTGGCGCCCAGGGCACGGTGTGTGCCGGTGGCCGTTATGATGGCCTGGTCGAGCAAATGGGCGGCAAGCCCACTGCCGGCGTGGGTTTCGCCATGGGTATCGAGCGGTTGATTCTGCTCTTGGAAACCCTGGAGCAGATTCCCGAAGAAATCGCCCGTCAGGTTGATGTCTACCTCTGTGCATTTGGCGACGCTGCCGAGCTCGCCGGGCTGCAATTGGCTGAACGTCTGCGTGACCAAGTACCGGGCCTGCGCCTGGTGGTCAATGCCGGTGCTGGCAGCTTTAAAAGTCAGTTGAAAAAAGCGGATAAGAGCGGTGCGTTGTTTGCCCTGGTTCTGGGTGAAGACGAACTGGCTCAGCAAGTGATAGGTTTCAAACCGCTCCGAGGTCAGGGCGAACAACAAAATATTGCCTGGGATGCTCTGACCGAGCACCTGGAAGCCAGCTTGCAGCAGGGCTGACAAGCAGGTTCGAGCATTCAGCGAGTTTTAAGGAGCATTGGCGTGTCGAGTACCGAAGACGAACAACTGGCGGACATCAAGGACTGGTGGAACCGCAACGGCAAACCGCTGTTGACCGGTGGCGTATTGGCTCTGGTAGCGGTAGTGGGCTGGAATTACTACCACAACTACCAGGCCACCCAGGCGCAGAACGCCTCGATGCTCTATCAGCAGTTGCTGGAAACCACCTTTGACCCGTCTGGCAAGCCAGATGTGGCCAAGGTCGCTGAGCTGTCCAACAAGCTGAAAAACGACTACGCCGGCACTTACTACGCGCAGTACGCCAGTCTGTTCGCAGCCAAAACTGCAGTGGATAACGGCAAGCTCGATGATGCTGCCGCTGAATTGCAAAGCATAGTGGCCAAGCCAGTTGATGAAACCCTCAACGAGCTGGCCCGTCAGCGTCTGGCCCGCGTTCTGGCTGCCCAGAACAAAGCCGAAGAAGGTCTCAAGCTGCTTGATGGCGATGCTGATAAAGCATTCGTTGCTAGCCGCGAAGAGCTGAAAGGCGATTTGCTGGTTAAAGTCGGCCGTGCCGATGATGCCCGCAGCGCTTACGAGAAGGCCAAGGCAGCCCTGTCCGATGAAGCGGCAGTGGGTGGCTTGCAAATGAAGCTCGACGATCTGGCTAAAGGGGATGCGTGACGTGATGCGCTGGAAATATGCCGCACTGTTGGCCCTGGCCGTTCTTGCCACGGGTTGCAGCAGCACTAGCAAGAAAGAATTGCCGCCTGCCGAGCTGCCAGACTTCACCGCAGAAGTTGAGCTGCATAAAGAATGGAGCCGCTCCGTTGGCGATGGCCAGGGTGACACCTTCAACATGCTGGTACCGGCCGTTGATGGCGACACCATCTTTGCTGCCGACGTAAACGGCGAAGTCATGGCGATCAACCGTTTCTCCGGCGAAAAACTGTGGGAGTCCGATTTGGATCTGCCCGTTTCCGGCGCTGTTGGCGCAGGCAGCGGCTTGGTCTTGGTTGGCACCCTCAAGGGCGAAGTGGTTGCCCTCGACGGCGCTACCGGCGAAGAGAAATGGCGCGCCAAGGTCACCAGTGAAGTGCTGGCAGCCCCGGCCACTAACGGTGACGTCGTTGTGGTGCAAACCCAGGACGACCGCGTGATCGGCCTGGAAGCCAGCACTGGTGCCCAGCGCTGGATCTACGAAAACACCCCGGCGGTGCTGACCCTGCGTGGTACCGGTGCGCCGATCGTGACTGATAGCTTGGCCTACGCTGGTCTTTCCACCGGCAAAGTGATTGCCCTCGACACACAACGCGGCTTGCCGGCTTGGGAACAGCGGGTAGCCGTGCCGCAAGGCCGTTCCGAGCTGGATCGCGTGGTGGATATCGACGGTGGTCTGCTGTTGTCCGGTAACACCTTGTACGCCGTGACCTACAACGGTCGCGTGGCCGGCCTGGATGCAAGCAACGGTCGCATCATCTGGCAGAAAGAAGCCTCAAGTAACGTCGGCCTGGCTGAGAGCATCGGCAGCGTTTACCTGTGCCTGGCTAACGGCACGGTAGAAAGCGTTGACGAGCGATCGGCGTCGTCGCTGTGGAGCAACGAATCACTGGCTCGCCGTCAGCTGTCGGCGCCGGAAGTGTTCTCCAGCTACATTGCTTTTGGTGACTTCGAAGGCTACCTGCACCTGGTTAGCCAGGTAGATGGCCGCTTTGTTGGCCGTACCCGTATCGACAGCGATGGCCTGCGTGCCCGGCCATTGGTAGTCGCCGATTGGCTCTATGCATTCGGTAACAGCGGTGAGCTGGTTGCGCTGACGATCAAGAAGTAGGACTTACCGCGCTGATGCAGGCTCCCGATTTGGGCGCCTGCATCAGGCAGTGAGGCCTGCGCAACAACGAGTTCGGCCGCTGCCGTTTGACGGTAGCGGCCTTTGTATTTTTTGCTATTGAGTGGAGGGGCCGTATGGTTCCCGTAATCGCCCTGGTGGGCCGTCCTAACGTCGGCAAGTCCACCCTGTTTAACCGCCTGACCAGAAGTCGCGACGCTATCGTCGGTGACCTGGCTGGTCTGACCCGTGATCGCCAGTACGGTGAGGCCAAATGGCAAGGGCGAACCTACATCCTGATTGACACCGGTGGTATCTCCGGTGACGAGCACGGCATGGACGAAAAGATGGCCGAGCAGTCGCTGCTGGCGATCGAAGAGGCCGACGTGGTGCTGTTTCTGGTGGACTCGCGCGCAGGCTTTACTGCCGCCGACCAGATGATTGGCGAGCACCTGCGCAAGCGCAATAAAACCTCTTACGTGGTGGCCAACAAGGTCGACAACATCGACCCCGACCTGGCCCGCGCCGAGTTCGCGCCGTTGGGTATGGGCGATGCCATCCCAATTGCGGGCGCCCACGGCCGTGGTATCGCGCAGATGATGGAAATCGCCCTGGGCGAATTCCCCAAAGATGCTGACGAAGAAGAAGGTGAGCCCGAAGAAGTCGCCGAAGGTGAGGAAGCCAAACGCATTCCTGGCCCGAGCGAAAAAGACGGGATCAAAATTGCCATCATCGGCCGCCCTAACGTCGGCAAGTCGACCCTGGTTAACCGCATGCTCGGTGAAGACCGGGTAATCGTCTATGACCAGCCCGGCACCACCCGCGACAGTATCTACATTCCCTTCGAGCGTAACGAAGAGAAGTACACCCTGATCGACACCGCCGGTGTGCGTAAACGCGGCAAAATCCACGAGGAAGTCGAAAAGTTCTCGGTGGTGAAAACCCTGCAAGCGATCAAAGACGCCAACGTGGTGATCTTTGTCATGGATGCTCGCGAGGGCGTAGTTGACCACGACCTCAACCTGCTGGGCTTTGCCCTGGAGTCGGGCCGCGCGCTGGTCATTGCCCTAAACAAATGGGACGGCATGGAGCCGAGCGAGCGCGACTACGTGAAAACCGAGCTGCAACGCCGGTTGTTTTTTGTCGACTTCGCCGATATCCACTTTATCTCCGCGCTGCACGGTACTGGCGTGGGCAACCTGTATCAGTCGGTACAGAACGCCTTTAAGTCTGCGGTTACCCGCTGGCCGACCAGCCGGCTGACCTCGATTCTCGAAGACGCCGTGAGCGAACACGCGCCACCGATGGTCGGCAGCCGCCGCATCAAGCTGCGTTACGCCCACCTGGGTGGCGCCAACCCGCCGATTATCGTGATTCACGGTAACCAGGTGGAGAAGGTGCCTAAGTCGTATGTGCGCTACCTGGAAAACACCTATCGCCGCGTGTTGAAGCTGGTCGGTACGCCGATTCGCATTGAATTCAAAGGCGGCGAGAACCCGTACGAGGGCAACAAAAACACCCTCACCGACCGCCAGGTCAACAAGAAGCGCCGGATGATGTCGCACCACAAAAAAGCCGATAAGAAGCGCCGCGATAAGAAGTGATGGGTAGATACGTAGGTTGGGTTGAGCGCAGCGAAGCCCAACATGGACGGTGACGTTGGGCTTCGCCTACGGCTCAACCCAACCTACGTTCACCCTATGGATCTATCCATATGCCAAAGGGCACCCTCGGGTGCCCTTTTTCATGCCCGGTCGATCCGTTATTCTCGCCCGTCGTGGCGTAAGCGTTGCCATCAACGGTCAATCAGGAAGGCGTGATGATCACCAGCAAGTTGCCTAACATTGGCACCACCATCTTTACCCGCATGTCGCAGTTGGCCAATGAAGTAGGCGCGCTAAACCTCTCGCAAGGTTTCCCCGACTTTGACGGCCCGCAGGCGTTGCTCGATGCCGTCGCCCGCCACGTGCACAGCGGCCATAACCAATACGCGCCGATGACTGGCTTGCCGGCCCTGCGTGAACAAGTGGCGGCCAAAATTGCGCTTTGTTACGGCCGTAACGTCAGCGCCGATGCGGAAATCACCATCACCCCGGGCGCCACGCAGGCAATCTTCTGTGCGATCCAAACCCTGATCCGCGCGGGTGATGAAGTCATCGTGTTCGACCCCAGCTACGACAGCTACGAGCCCTCGGTGGATCTTGCCGGCGGCCGCTGCGTGCATGTGCCACTGAGCCAGCCGGACTTTGCCATCGATTGGCAGCGCTTGGGCGACGCCATCAGCCCGCGCACGCGCCTGATCATTCTTAATAGCCCGCATAACCCCAGCGGCGCGCTGATTACCCGCCGCGACCTTGACCAGTTGGCCGAGCTGATCCGTGACCGCGATATCTACCTGATCAGCGACGAGGTGTACGAGCACTTGGTATTCGACGGTGCCAAGCACGACAGCGTGCTGGCCCACGAGGAGCTGTATCAGCGCGCGTTTGTGGTCAGCTCGTTTGGCAAGAGCTACCACGTCACCGGCTGGAAAACCGGCTATGTGGTAGCACCACCAGCCCTCAGCGCGGAGCTGCGCAAGGTGCATCAGTATGTGAGCTTTTGTGGTGTTACCCCATTGCAGTGGGGGCTGGCTGATTTTATGGCGGCCAGCCCGCAGCACGTCAGCGAGCTGCCGGCGTTCTACCAGGCCAAGCGCGACCTGTTTTGCGACCACTTGGAAAAATCCAAATTCAGCTTTACCCGCGCGGCTGGCACCTTCTTCCAACTCGCTGATTACTCGGCGATTCGTGACGACCTTAACGATGTCGCCATGGCCGAGTGGCTGACCCGCGAGCATGGTGTGGCGGTAATCCCGGTTTCGGTGTTCTACCAAGAACCGCCGAAAGACCTGCGCTTGGTGCGCTTCTGCTTTGCCAAGCGTGAAGAAACGTTGATTCAAGCGGCGGACAAGCTATGCAAGATTTAAGCAGCGGGCGCGATATCACCGGCTTGCCCGACCTCAAGCTGGCGCTGGTGCAAACCACGCTGGCCTGGCACGACCCGGCCGCCAACTTCGCGCACTTTGAACGCCTGCTGGAACAGGGCCGAGGCGCCGATCTGATCGTGCTGCCGGAAATGTTTACCACCGGCTTCTCCATGGAGTCCGAGCTGCTCGCCGAACCGGAGGAGGGCGCCACCTATGCGTGGTTGCGCCAGCAGGCCCAACGTCTGGATGCGGTCATTACGGGCAGCGTGATTATTCAGGCCGCCGACGGCAGCCACCGCAACCGCCTGCTTTGGGCGCGGCCGGACGGTGAGGTGCTGCATTACGACAAACGTCATCTGTTTCGTATGGCCGGCGAGCACAAACACTTCAGCCCTGGCGAGCGCCAGGTGCAGATGGAGCTGCACGGGTGGCGCATCCGCCCGCTGATCTGCTACGACCTGCGTTTCCCGGTGTGGAGCCGCGATCCGCACGACACCGACTTGCTTCTGTACACCGCCAACTGGCCGGCCGCGCGGCGCCTGCACTGGAATCGCTTGCTACCGGCGCGGGCGATCGAAAATCTTTGCTACGTTGCGGCGGTCAACCGCGTGGGCAGCGATGGCAAAGGCCACCCTTACAGCGGCGATAGCCAGGTGCTGGACTTCCAAGGGGAACCATTGCTGGAGGCCGGTGCCGCTGACGGTGTGTTTAGCGTCACCCTCAAGGCTGCCGACCTGGCTGCTTATCGCGAGCGTTTTCCGGCTCATTTGGACGCCGACCCCTTTCATATCGGTTGAGCGCCAAAGCCGGTTTGCTCCGGCCTAGCTGGCAGAGATTACGGCCCTTTTTCATCCATATTGGCTTGCACCAGAATTTTGTTGCCAAGCTGCAAGATTGAGCCTTCGCTGGTGTCCTGATAGTTGCCGACCATGATGTTCAGGTCCTCCAGGCCATGGATGAGAGAGGTGTGCCGGTTGCGCATCACGTCGGCGACGATCATTACGTTGCCGCCCTCGATTACCGAATTATGGTCGTTGAGAAACGTGTTTTTTACATAGAAGGTTGCGCTGCCGTCACTGAGCATCATGGAACCGTTTAGGTTGTTGAGATCGCCGTCGGTGGAGAACATCAAGCTGCCCATCGCATAGATCAGGCCTCCTGCGTCGTTTTTCATCATCAGTTTGCTACTGAGCTCGACGTCCGTATCGCTGACGACATTGCCGGTGTTGTTCAGCGTTTCATCGGCGTGCAGAGTCAGTTTGCCTTTGCTCCTGACGTCGGCCGCTGTGGTGAGCTGAGCTCCCGCGTTGATCGTCAGGTCGGCCGATGAATAGAGTGAGCTGTGACTCTGGGCAGCCAAGCTAGCCTTGGCTGCCAAGGTGGCGCCGCCGGCAAACAGTAACCGCGCGCCGCTAATTATCTGGATATCCTGAGCAATGATGGCGGCAAAGCCTTGGGCTGCAAGGTAACCGGCGTTGCTAAAGGTGGCGCCAATGTCCAAGGCCAGGCTGCCATAGGCAAGTGTTGACGCTGTGAGGCTGTTGTTTAGCGTATTGAGGCCTACCAGCAGATGGCGTCTGCCGATCAGCTCGCCGTTATTGTTCAAGTTGCTTGCTGCTCCGACGGCCTGCGCCACGTGCAGGTCGTTGCCTGCGGCGATTGAACCTGTCGCGCTGGCGTTGTGCTGGCCGCTCCCTAACTGCACATTCAGATCACCTTTGGCGATCAGTCCTGCCTGGTTATTAAGGCTGGCGGCATTGATCGTTGCTGCGCCGTTGGTAAAAAAGCCGGCGCAAATCTGCTGAGTCGCAGTCACCTCAGTGCAGCGATTATCAAGCAGCCCGGCGTTCACCGTCAGATCGCCTGCGCTGCGCACGATACCGAGGTTGCTGAGGGTGTCAGCGGTGATCTGTATACCTTTACTGCTGGTGTCTTCGATCATCCCCTGGTCGTTGCGCAAACGCTTGGCAACGATCGCTATACCTCCGCTGGAGACAATTTTAGCGCTGCTACTTAAGGTGAAGTTTTCGTCGTACTGCCCAGGTTTGCGCGTTACCTGCAACTTGCCGTTCTTCAATACCAGTGGTTGGTCGTAACTCAGAAAGCCACCAAATATCGTGTCATAGGCCAGTAGGGTCGAGTTGATACTGAAGTCATCGACCTGAATGCTGATAGCGCTTGTGGCAGAGTCGTTGCCGGTGGCCTTGAGGGTGCCTTTATTCAAGCGCAGTGCCGCTGCATTGGCAGTAAAGCGCGTGCCCGTTACATCGGCATCCAAGGTGATGGTCTGGCCCGCCGTCATCGTGATTGCGCCACTGGCCTGGATAGCGGTGTTATTCGATGTGCCGTTGATAGCCAGGTTGGTGCTAGTGCTCAGATTGATTTGACCGTCGGCGTTCATCTGCGTCAGATCGATATCGCCATTGGCCTGTATAACGATGTCCTGGGCGGCACGTAGCTGCCCGGCATGGCGCACACCGACACCATTTTCGCTACTGATCAGGGTGATGTAACGGCCATACATAGCACCCGCTACGCTGCCGTCGATGGCGATGCCGGGCGCAGCGGCGCCGCTGTTGCTCAGCACAGTGACGCTGCGCTGTTTGCTGTTGTAGCGGTTAAGCCCGGCAGCAATCTGGACATTGGCAGACGCCCCTGGCGCACCGACTTTGCCATTAAGCGTTACCACCCGCGCCACGATGTCGAAATAGCTCAAACCCTGAGTGCTGATTCCCTCTGTACCGACCACTACCTGAGCGTTGCCGTCCGCCACGTTCAGGTACAGGCCATCGGTTAACTCAGGCCGACCGGTGCTGGCAATCATCCCGTGCACGTTCAATGTACTAACGCCATTAAGGGTCACGCCATTGGGGTTGGCGACGATCACATCGGCCTTGCCGCCAAATACCTCCAAGGTGCCGGCCAGGGTGCTGGGTTGGTTGCCCGTCACCTCATTAAGAATGACCTGAGCCCGCTGCGTGAGATTAGCGTTGGCGCTGACCTGCCCCGCTAACTGGCTGATGCCGGCTACCAGGCTGTTATTGAAGACCGCCCCAGGCTTGTCGATGTTAAAAACCTCGAAGCGATTATGGGAAAGCCCTTTGCTATCGGGGTTGGCGATATTGATGATCGGTACCCCGCGCTCGGACTGTTCCACGCTGGCTTGCTGGCTTTGCGCAGCGTTGGCATCGACGTTGATATCGGCGGTAGCAGAGCCGGCAGCTAAGAGCAGTACGGCAGTTAACGCCAGGCAAAAAATAGAGTGGTGGCGCGGAGCAAATCGAGGTGACGGGCTATTGGGTGCTGCGCAGTTCAGGGCAAGCCTGTTTTGGTCCATGGCCAAACTCTTTGGGGGTGTGGAAGACCGAGTAAGGCTAAGGGCTATGGATTTTGTGTATGCAGCATCAGTCTTTGCGGCGCGTAAGTTGCCTCTGTGACCCCGAACGATATCGGGTAGAAAACAGCACGCTCGGGCGTACCCGCATTGTTACAACTGCATCTCTGCCAAGGCGCGGCGCAGCGGCGCATCAGAAATTTTAACGGCGCCGTGAAACGGGATATCCATGTCCAGGACCAGATAGACCGAGGCGGCGATCAAAAGCGCCGATACCGTAAACATACTGATCACCATCGGATTGCGCGGTGCCCGATAACCAAAGCTGGCGTAGATAAGCGTCAGCCACGCGGCGAGCATGCCGATCAGCGGCAGGGGAATGTCACCTTCGGCTTGCTCAACGATCTTCCAGCGCAGCTCAACCAGAGACTGATACTGCTGATTGATGTCTGCCAGCATGGTGCCGTGATAACGGTCGTGGGGTTTGATCGCAGCGAGCGCCACACCAATGTCGTCCAGGTGGGCCGCGGCGGGACTGGCGCGATGCTGTAGGGCTTCGTCGCCGCGATATGGGTTGGCGACGGCCTGCTCTACATACACGGTCAGGTACTTGCGCGTGTTCTTCGTCTCGTCGCCGTAGGTTTTTAGCGAACGATCGAAAATGATCAGGCTAGTGGCGTAGGCATGCATGTTGGCATCGATCGCTTCAAAGGTGTTTTTCGCCGAGTTGATCATCAGACCAAACACCAAGGAAGTCATGACCACAAAGATATTGGCCACCAAACGCACCACAGTGTTGGTCTCCTCGTCGCGGTGGCGAGAGGCGAGCTTGGGGTAGAGGTGCATCATCCATAGGGATGCCGACAACAAACAGATAAAAATACCTACCGCGATCCAAATAGCACCCATGCGCTCGGTTCCAGCCCAGTAATGTTTGGCTAAAGGGGTACACGGGTTTTTTCAAAAGTGCAAAACAAAACACCGGCGCTCGGCCGGTGTTTTGCTTTTTTTTTGTGTGTGTCTGCGGCGCTGGGGCCTTAGAAACGGTACTTCGCCGAAGCGGTGAGGCTGCGTGGCTCACCGTAGGTAAGGGCGCCATAGGCGTCGAAGATATCGAAGTATTTTTTGTCGGTGACGTTGTTGGCGTTCAACTGGGCGGAGAGGTTTTCACTGATGTCGTAGCGGGCCATCAGGTTGACCAAAGCGTAGGAGCCCAAGGTGATTTTTTCATTCACGCCAGCCGGGTTCTGGGCGTAGGTATAGGTCGAGGTCTGCCAGTTTACTCCGCCGCCAATGGTCAGCTTGTTAAGTGCGCCGGGCAGGCGGTAGGTGGTAAATGTGCGCAGCAATTTGGTTGGGTACAAGGTATTGGCTTTGTTGCCGTCGCTGTCTTTGACCTTGAACTGGGTGTAGCCCAGCGAGGCGTTCCAGTCGGTTGCCAGTTCGCCGGAGACTTCTAATTCGAAGCCTTTGCTGGTGACGTCGGCAGGTTCGTACGCAAAGCCTTGAGAAGGGTTCGACGGATTAATCAGCTCATCGGTTACTTGGCCCAGGTTGTCCTGCTTGATCAGGAAAATTGCCGCAGACGCATTCAAACGGCCGTCAAGGAATTCGCCCTTAAGTCCCATCTCGTTGCTTTCGCCGGTGATAGGTTCCAGCTGTTGGCCATTGGCGTCGGTTACCGACTGAGGCAGGAAAATTTCGGTGTAGCTGGCATAGGCCGAGAGATTGTCGGTCAGGTCGTAGACAACGCCCGCGTAGGGCGTCAACTCATGATCCACGTCCATATAACTTGCGTTACCGGCTTCAAAACCGTCCTTCTCGTACCAGCTTTCACGCGCGCCGAGAATTACCTTGAAGTCGTCGGTCACGTTTAAACGGGTGGCGGCGAACGCCCCTTTTTGGCGGGTTTCGCTGGAGCCGTAATAGGAAGTCTGATTCCATTGCGGCTCTGGGTAGTTGCCATTGTAAGAGTCGAAATTGAGTACAGGATCGTACGAGTTCGAGGAGTTGAGTGGTGCAGTGCGCGTGTCAGCACGGAACTCCTGCTTACTGTCCGTGTACCCAAAGGCCAAGTCGTGCTCACGGCCAAGCATCGAGAACGGCCCGCTGAAACGGATGCTGTAGTCGTTCTGCGTGGTCTTGGTTTTGTAAATTGCCGGGAACGCGAACATTGGCGCGCTGCCGTCCTGGCCTGGGTTGCCGGATAGGTACAGCAGGGCGGAGTCGGAGTTACGCTCGCCACGGCTGGCGCTGAGGTTCATCTGCCAGTCGTTGGCAAAGCGGTGATCCAAGTTGACGAAGTAAGTCTCGTAGGTGGTGTCCCATTTCGACCAGTCGGCCGAGCTGGTCTTCGAGCGGCTCCAGTCGGTGCGGCTGCCGTCGGCGTACCAGATCGGCAGGCCGCCCCACATTGGCGAGTCAGTCTTGGTTTTCTGCCGACTCAAACCAAACCACAGCGTGGTGTCGGGGGTCAGGTCGATATCCATGGTGCCGTAAAAGGTTTGGCGGTTGGTCGAGTTCATATCGATCCACGAATCGCCATCTTTGGTTTCGGCGACAAAACGACCACGGATGGTGCCTTCGGAATTTAGCCCGCCCGCTACATCGGTCTTCAGGCCATAGGTATCCCAAGTCCCGCCGCTGACTTCCACCGAACCTTTTAGGTCGGTGCTGCTGGCGCGTTTACGTACCATATTGATCGAGGCTGAAGGATCGCCAGCACCGGTCATCAAACCGTTGGCGCCACGTACTACTTCAACGCGGTCGTACATGGCCAGGCTGCCGAAAATCTCGCCGCCGCTCCACGGTTGTTCATAGATGGTCGGCACGCCATCAATCATCAGCGAGTTCAGTTCAAAACCACGGGCGTTGATCTGGCCGCGGTTGGTTTCGTAACGGTTAATCGATACGCCGGTGGCGTTGTTGACCACATCGACGATGGTCTCCAGCTTTTGGTCTTGCATGCGCTGTTGAGTCACAACACTCACCGATTGCGGGGTTTCGCGTATCGACATGCTCAGTGGCGTGGCCGTGCGCGCGGCTTCGGTGGTGTAGGAATTGGTGTCTTCGGTGACGGCGCTGCGTTCGCGCGTGGCGGTGCCGGAGATATCGATGGGCGCTAGATCTACTGCGCCGGAGTTATCGGTCTGCTCAGCCTGATCGGCCGCTTGCAAGGTAGGTGAAGCCAAAGCGATACCCGCTGCCAACATGTGTACCGCGAGGGCTAGAGGACGAAGTGCCAGAGGCGAGCGCGGTGCGGCGGTGTTTTGTGAACACAGAGGGCGTTGGACGGACATGTCGGACTCACGTTGGAATTGATGTTGTTTGCGAATCTATATCATACGCAGACGGCATTGATTCCGAAACACTTGTTGCGCCCTCTAAATTGTTTTTGCATCGCCAGTAGTTTTTGTAGTTCCAGGCGCGGTGTTGCCAGATACGGGCAGGCGCGAAAGACTAAGGGACTTTCTTTCCAAATCGCCTCGCTTAGAAAGGCGCAGGAAATGAGCAAGGAGCGCTGTCGATGCACTTACCCATTCTGAACACCCCACGCTTGCGTCTTATATCGCTGCGCCCAGAGCATGCCGCACGCTTGGCAGAACTGGGCGATGATCCTTTAGTGGCGGCGTATACGGCGGGCATGCCATCGCGTTATACCCGCGCCGCCGCCGCGGAATTTATTCAGCGTTCCACCCTAGCCGCTGAGCGCGACGAGAATTTCGTGTTCGCGATTAACCTGCGGCCGGGTGAGCTGATCGGCGTCATCAATTTGCGGCCCTCCAGCCGGCACCGCAGCGGGCACTTGGGCTATTGGATGGGCGCCCCGTTTCGCGGCCAGGGCTATATGACCGAGGCCGTTCAACAGGTGATGCTATTTGCTTTCGACACGTTGCAATTGCATCGCGTGCATACCGCCTGCATGGCGGTGAATGAAGCCTCTGCGCGGGTACTGGAGAAGGCCGGGCTGCAGCGTGAGGGCGTGAGCAAACAAGCATTTTTCAAGCAGGGTGTGTTTCATGACTTGCTGCAGTTTGGCGTTATCGCCGAGGTTTGGCGCAGGGATTACCCGTGCCTCCCATCCTGACCCCTCACCACGCTATCGGCTGGCCATCCCAAGCCCAAAAGGTGCCGCTATCGGCCGGTCCATGATGGCCGACCAGTTCGATAATGCACTGCGCTGCAAAGGCCGGTTCGAACAGTTGCTCAGCGGGTACGTTGGCTTGAAAGGGTTTCGAAAGTGCAGTGTCAGTGGTGCCAGGATGCAAGGTCAGCACCGTGGACGCTGGGTTGAGGCGCTTGAGTTCAATGCTGGCGGTGTGCAGCAGCTGGTTGAGGGCGGCCTTGCTCGCTCGGTAGCTGTACCAGCCGCCCAGGCGGTTGTCGCCGATAGAACCCACTCGGGCCGACAGCGCGGCGAAGGTTGCCGGCTGCTTGCGCAACAGCGGTAGCAGGTGTTTTAGCAGCAGCACCGGGGCAAAGGTGTTGGTGGCGAAGCTGGCCTCTAGGCTGGCCAGGTTCAATTGCGCCAGGCCTTTTTCGGCGCGGGCGCCGTCCTGATGCAGGACCCCGAGGGTGCTGATGACCAGGTGCAGATGTTCACAGTCGGCGTTTAGCTGTTGGGCGAGGGCAGCCAGCGATGGTTCCTGACGTGCGTCGCAATTGATCCGCACCAGGCGCGGGCCATGGCGTCCGGCAAGCGCAGCCAGACCACTGGCGCTGCTGGCCTGGCGCGCGACGGCCCACACCTGGCTAACGTCCTCACGCGCTAATAGAGTCGTGCACAACGCCAAGCCAATCCCCTGGCTGGCGCCGCAGATCAATACGTTGGCCTGGCCGGAAAAATCGGGGATCAGATTCATAAGGCGTCCTCATATCGGCGCTGGATGCGCTGCAATTCGCCGGTTTGCCGCAGTCGCTCCAGGGCGTTGGCCCAGGCTGCAACTACCTCATCATCAGCGTCGCGACTGAAGGCGATGTAAAGCGATGAGCGATAGATCTCTACGGGAATCTGGCGCAGCGTGCCAGGGGCGATATTCAGCTTGCGACTGTAATAAGCCACGCCGGCATCGGTGTCACCGACGATGACACCCGTGCGCCCGGCAAGCAGCATGCGATAGAGCTGTGGGCTTTCGGTCGCACTTTTGTCTAGGTTGTTAAAGCCCATGGCCTGCAATGTGTCGGGTATCAGGCCGGCATGCCGTGTAGTGATCTGTTCAACGCGCAGCAATTGGTCGAGGGAATTCAGGGGAGGCCGCCCATGAGCCAGCTGATAGGGGTAAATGGACTCTTCAATAATCGGTCCAACCCACTTGTACAAAGGCTCACGTTCGGCCGTGCGAAACATGGAGTACATGATGGTTTTAGGCCGGCTACGCAGCGCTAGGGTGGCGCGCATACTGGGCAGCAACATCAACTCAAAGTTATCGCCGGTGAGGGCCATGATGGCCCGTACGATTTCCGTGGCCATGCCGGTGAGCTGATGGTTGTCCAGGTAGTTATACGGAGCCCACTCTTCAGTAACAACCTGATAGGGCTCGGCCTTCACCACGGTGCTGAGTAGCAGCCAGAGCAGCGCGGCAGTGAGGGTCGAGGGCTTCACGTGTTGGGTCGGTTGCTCTGTGGGGGAGGCTCACGAGTTAAGCCTTTGCATACAGACAAGGCAAGCGTAGACCCTGCCACTGGCAAATGCCTGAAGCAATTCCACCAAGGTATAGGCTTGGCACGCTACTCAACACCGGTTCGCCGGTGCCGAGTAGCTCAAACCTTAGTTTTCAGCGCGGCTCAGGCGAACCCGAGTGACCCTCCGCTCAGCCACGCCAATTACGCGCAATTGCCAGCCCTGCCATAGCAATTCATCGCCAATAACGGGCAAGCGGTCGAGCAAGCTCATTACCAGACCGGCCACGGTTTGGTAGTCATCGGTTGGGCTGGCATCAAAACCAATCCGCCCGCGCACCAGGGTCAGATTAAGCGCGCCGCTGACTAGAAACGCACCTTCGTCGGCAACGATATCCGGGCCCTCAAACTCGCTGGCATCCGGCAGCTCACCGGCGATGGATTCAAGAATGTCGGTCATGGTCAGCACGCCCACCAAGTCACCGAACTCACTCACCACAAAGGCGATATGGGTCGAGGCTTTGCGCATCTGTTCCAAGGCATTGAGGATCGTAAAATGCTCCAGCAAGTTGATTGCCGGGCGCGCCAGGGCGACCAAATCAGGCGTGTTGCCGGCCAGCATTTCTTTGAGCAATTCCTTCTTGTGCACAAAGCCCAGCGGCTCATCAATGCGCCCGTCGCGAATCAACGGCAGGCGCGAGTAGGAGGAGTGCATCAGTTTTTCGCGGATCTCTTCCGGGCTGTCGGCCACATCAATGTAAGCCACCTCAGAGCGCGCCGTCATGGCTGTGCGCACCGGGCGTTCCGCCAGTTGCAGCACGCCACTGATCATCACCCGCTCGCGACGGTTAAACACCGGCTCGCTGTCTTCGCCCCCCACCAGGTCGACAATATCTTCGCCGACCTCATCGGCGCTTAAGGCGCGGCCACCCAATAAACGCATCACCGCATGGGCGGTACGTGCACGCATTGGGCGTTCACCCTGAGCCGAGCGCTTGCGCCCGCGGCGCGCCAGTTGGTTAAACAGCTCGATCAGAATCGAGAAGCCAATGGCCGCATACAGGTAGCCCTTGGGAATATGAAAGCCCAAGCCTTCAGCAGCCAGGCTAAAGCCGATCATCATCAAAAAGCCCAGGCACAGCATGATCACCGTGGGGCGGGCGTTCACAAACGCGGTCAGCGGCTTGCTGGCGACAATCATCAGGCCGATGGAGACGATCACGGCGATCATCATCACCGCCAGGTGCTCAACCATGCCCACCGCAGTAATCACTGCGTCGAGCGAGAACACCGCATCGAGCACCACAATCTGCGCCACGATCGGCCAGAACAGCGCATAACCAGCGCCGCTGCTGCGCTCGGCAATATGCCCCTCCAACCGCTCATGCAGCTCCATGGTCGCCTTGAACAACAGGAACACGCCGCCAAACAACATAATCAAATCGCGGCCCGAGAAGCTTTTGCCCAACACTTCAAACAGCGGCTCGGTCAGCGTCACCATCCAGGAAATACTGGCCAGCAAGCCCAAGCGCATAAACAGCGCCAGCGACAAACCAATCACCCGCGCGCGGTCGCGCTGCTCAGGCGGTAGTTTGTCGGCGAGAATGGCGATAAACACCAGGTTGTCGATGCCCAGCACCAACTCCAACACGATCAGCGTCAGCAGGCCTAGCCAGGCCGTGGGGTCAGCTATCCATTCCATAGTGGTTACAGAGCCTGTGTCGAAGTGGGGTACGGAGAAAAACCTAGCTCAAGCGAGCGGGCGGTGCAGGGCAGCGGGGCAGCTGCTGGGAAAGCGACCCTCGCGCGGGTTAAGCATGGCGAGTGTCGTAGAAGACCAAAGTCGGTAAACGAGGGGTAGCGGGGTGAGCCATACACAGATGGACTTGGGGGTTCCTGGAGGGCGTTCATTGCGGCCTAAACTGATTTCGGGCAGCCATGCTACCTGCTGCGAGCGTTTGTGGCCGGCTGGCATATATTTCGAAATCTGTCTTCGCAACCTTCGCCGCCATCGCCATTCGTAGGCTCAACCCCACGTAGGGTGTGCTGTGCGCACCAGGCCGCGTAAAGGTGCGCACAGCACAACCTACGGCGATTAAGCGCTACAAAAAAGGGTGAATACGCCTGGCGTACTCACCCCTTTGTATTGCAACGAGCGCTTAGAACACTTGAATCGGGTATTCAACAAACGCGCGGATTTCGTTGAGGTTGGAGCCAACATCACGATCAGCACGGTAGATCGAGTTGCGCAGTTTCAGCGACAGGTCTTTGAATGTGCCGTCTTGCACAACGTATTTCACCTGGTTGAAGAACTCGCGTTCAGTGCCGTCGGTTTCGCCACCGCGGTCGATATCTGTACCGCGTACATAGGCGGTTTTGTAGCTCAGACCGGCAACGCCGTACTCGGTGAAGTCCAGCTCGTAGCTGAGCTGCCAGGAGCGCTCGTCTTTCCAGTTGAAGTCGGAGTAGTAGGAGTTGGCCACGTAGATGGTGCTGCCGCCGTCGCCGTAGTCATAGGCGTAACCGGTGTCACCGCTGCTACGTTGGTGGGCGAGGATAAACGAGTGCGCGCCCACGCTGTATTTGGCTGCCAGGCTCCACAGGGTGTTGCTGTCGTTGTTGCCGTCGCCGCCAAAGTCCAGGGCTGCGGTGGAGTTGTTGTCGTAGTCGGTGCGGTAGATGTTGAAGTCGACGTTCAACGCTTGGTTGTCGCTCAGCACCTGGGTGAAGTTCACGTTGCCGTAGTACTTCTTGAAGGTGTCTTCCACGTCGGAGTGGTATGCGGCCACGCTGAGGGCGTCGTTAACGGCGTAGGTACCGCCGATAACGTCGATGCTTTTCAGATGGTTAGGGTCGCGCGCGGCATCGCCCATCGGGCTGTCAGCGGTGAAGCGACCGGCGTTGAGTTCCAGGCCTTCAATTTCTTTGCTGGTCACCAGGGTGCCGGTGAAGGCTTGGGGCAGCAGGCGCGAGTCGTCATACGCCAGCACCGGCAGCGACGGGAATTGGTTACCGTAGCGCAGCACGGTATTGGAGAAGCGCACCTTAACCACGCCACCGGCTTCGGAAAGGTCGTCTACTGGGTGGCCGTCGCTGTCGGTATCAAAGAACGCGCCATAGTTACGGCCACGGCCGCTGTCGAGCTTGATGCCAAGCAGGCCATAGGCGTCAACGCCAAAACCCACGGTGCCCTGGGTGAAACCGGATTCAAACGTACCGATAAAACCTTGGCCCCAGACCTTGGCGTCGTTTGTGTGGTTTTTAAAATCGCGGTTGAAGTAAGCGTTGCGCAGCAACAGCTTGAGGCTGCTGTCTTCAACGAAACCTTTGCTGTCGGATTGCTCACTGGCGAATGTCGGCGTGAGGCTCAGCGAAGCCAGCGCGCAGGCCAGCGCGATGCGTGTGCGATTGAACATAAGTGCTCCCTGTTACTAATTTTCTTGGTGTTAGGTGATGGCAGGAGACTGCATGGCAAGTCGCTGATCAGCGTAGCGAGTAGGCTGATCAAGGGATGGGCTTATTGGCTATAGGAATTCCCAGCCTATGCAGTGGTTGGGATAAATACGCGCTGGGGAATGATCGGTAAAACTGCTTATTTCAATTTTTACTATCGACGGGATTAATGGCTAGTTTACCGGGGAAGCGGGCTACTATCGGCCTCGATGAATCTCCAAGGTGCTGAATTATGAGACTAATTCGGCACGTTGCTCCCTTCATCAACCTTTGGTTTTATTTGCCGCCTCCCGAGGCGGCTTTTTTATGACTGCGAAATTATCAGTTTTTATGATGAATTTTCGCTTGGGCTTGTGGGTGGTTCACGATCGAAGTCGCCCTTACGAGGAGGCCGTGACGCCATCGAGCAAGGTGCGAATTCGCTCCAGCAACTCGCTGCCGCTAAACGGTTTGCTGAGCATGTCCATACCAGTGCCGGCCAGGTCGTGGCGGTCCAGGGCATTTTCGGCATAGCCGGAAACGTAGAGCACCGGCAGATTGGCGCGCATGCTGCGGGCCAGGGCTGCAAGATCGCGGCCGTCCATACGCGGCAGGCCAATATCGGTGAGTAGCAGGTCAATGGATGCATCGCTTTTAAGCGCTTGCACGGCGCCCTCGGCGTCGTACACCTGGGTGGAGCGGTAGCCAGCATCGCTGAGCAGCTCGGCAACCAGAGAGCTGACGGAGACCATGTCTTCAACTATCAACACATGCTCGCCGGTGCCGTCTTTAGGCGCATCGTGGGGCGGCTCGCTTGACGTGGTCAGGGCTTCACCGGCGGGCAATAACAACACCACTTCGGTGCCTTTATTGAGCACGCTGCGAATGCTGACGTCACCTCCAGACTGGCGGGCAAAGCCGTAAATGCTCGACAGGCCCAGGCCCGTACCTTGGCCTATAGGCTTAGTGCTGAAGAAGGGATCGAACACCTTACTGATCAGCGCCGCATCAATGCCTACGCCATCGTCGCGCACTGACAGGGCGATATAAGTGCCGTCTTGCATTTTCGGGTTGCCACTCACCACCGTGGCGTAGGTGGCAATACGGATGCTGCCTCCTTTGGGCAAGGCATCGCGGGCGTTGATGATCAGGTTAAGCAATGAGCTTTCAAACTGATACGGATCGACCATTGCCACCGACGTGCCCGAGGTCAGTTCCAGGGTCAAGGAAATACGTTCGCCAATGGTGCGGTGCAGCAGTTCTTCCAACGACAACACGTGCTGGTTGATGTCGATGGGCCGCGTGTCCAGCGGCTGCTGGCGCGCAAAGGCGAGCAGTCGATGGGTGAGGGCGGCGGCACTGTTGGCTGAGTTCAGCGCCGCATCGGCGTAGCGCGGCAGCGCGTCATAGCGTTGGTCTTGAATGCGCCGTTTCATCAGCTCGATGGCGGCAATGATGCCGGTCAGCATGTTGTTGAAGTCGTGGGCGATACCGCCCGTAAGCTTGCCCAGGGCGTCCATCTTTTGCGCTTGCAGCAGTTGCTCTTCGGTGCGCTCGCGTTCGGCCACTTCTTGAGCAATGCGCGTATGGGCATTGTCCAGTTGCTTGCGTTGCGAGCGATCACGGGCGCGGTGTTCGCTGACGTCTTCGACAAACACCAAGCTGTGGCCCGGGAGCCGGTAGGGCGAGGTTTGCCATTCGGTCTCACGCTCGGCGCCGTCTATCAGCAGGGTGACGCTGCCCTTCCAGCGTTCGCAGGCGGGCAGGTGGGTACGCAGCTCCCGCAACGGCTCGGTCTGGTCAAGGGCGATGCAACGCAGCAGGGCGTCGGCACTGCTGTTGCCCTGCAACAAGTCGGTAAAGGCCTGGTTGCTTTCGACCACATGCAGTTGCTCATCCAGCACGGCGATTGGCGCCGAAACGTTGAAAAACATCTCGCGAAACCGCGCTTCGCTTTCGCGCAGGGCGTTCTCGCTATCACGCACGCGTAACAGCGTGCGCAGCGTGGCCATCAACACTTCCGGGTCGATGGGGTGGGTCAGGTAGGCGTCGGCGCCGGTTTCGAGGCCGGTTACAATATCGTCCGGCTGAATCGAGGCAGCGGACACATGCACCACCGGCACACGCTCGGTGCGGCTCTCCAGGCGGATTTTGCGCACGATATCGAAGCCAGTCATATCCGGCAGATTGACATCGAGAATCAGCGCGTCGTACTCGTTGGCGGCGATCAACGCCAAGCCATCCTCGCCAGTGCCGGCTTCGTCGATGATGTAGCCCTGCTGCTCAAGGCGCCGCCTTAGCGCATAGCGGGTGGCCACGTTGTCGTCGACGATCAGTAAGCGAGCCTCAGTCTTCATCCGGTCTGTCCTCGCCAATGGCGAAAGGAATAATCACGAAGAACGTCGACCCGACGCCGGGCTCACTTTCTACTCCAACGTTGCCACCCAACAACTCGGCAAAACGTTTGCACAACGACAAGCCTAGGCCGGTGCCGCGCAAGCGTTTTTGCAGGGGGGAATCCACCTGGGAAAAGTCCTCAAAGAGCTTGTCGTGCATATCGGCCGGAATGCCAATGCCGGTGTCGGTCACCGCAAAGCGTACTTTGTGTTCACTTTCCAGGCGTGCCGAGACACGCACCTCGCCGCGTTGGGTGAACTTCAGCGAGTTGGAAATAAAGTTGCGCAAAATCTGCGCAAGCTTTTTGTCATCGGTATACAGCCTTGGCATGTCCACCGGTTCTTCGAAAATCAGGTCCACCGCGCCCCGATCAACGATGGGGCGGAACATGCCGCGCAGCGCCGAAAACAGGTCGAACATATCAAACCAGGCGGGTGAAATCGTGATGCGCCCGGCCTCGATCTTGGCTAAGTCGAGCAGGTCATCAACCATATCGCTCAGTTCGCTGGCGGCGGTTCGCACAAAGCCCACTTGCTTGTGTTGTTCCGGGCTTAGCGGCCCATCAAGCTCGTCATCGAGCAGGCTGGTGATGCTTAGAATCGAGCCCAGTGGTGTGCGGAATTCGTGGCTCATATAGGAGAGAAACCGGCTTTTCAGGTCGGAGGCCTGGCGCAGCTCCTCAGCCTGGGTGTCCAGCTCGGCGTACAAGGCCAACACGCCCTGATTGGTTTCCTCAAGTTCGGCGCGCAATGCCTCGTTTTCGGCCAGCGCTGCCCGCAGTTGCGCTTGGGTGTCGGTATCAGCCATTGGCTGTCTCCAGTGGTACAACTAGTACGGTTACATCATCACGGCCGCGACAGAAATCACGCTGAAGCACTGCAGCAATTACCGCCGGGTGGCGGTAGATCAAGCCCGGGTAACTGTTGAGGTTCCAGCGCGACTGCAAGCCGTCGCTGTACATCACCAACAGTTGGCCCTGGCACTCGGTAAAGTCAAACGTCTGCGCTTTGCGAAATTGCGCGCCCAGAATCCCCGGGTGTGAAGCCAGCCCGCGGCTCTTATCCGCCGTAATCAGCGTAGCGCCAATGTTGCCGATGCCGGCAAATTGCAAGCGCCCGCTGTGGCCGTCGTATTGTGCCAAGGCACCCGCACCGCCACGGCTGCCGCACATGGCGCGGTGCATATCGTCCATGAGCACGCTAGGCACGGCGAAGGGTTCAATGGCGAACGCACGCTCACCGGCGCGGGCTGCGTCTTGGGCGTCTTCACCATGGCCGAGGCCATCAATTATCAGCGCACTGATTCGCGAGTCTTTGACCGAGAGGTGCCAGATATCGCCGCAGGCAGGGTCGTTATGCAGTGAGTGCTGGCTTACGCCAAAGCGAAAATCGATAACCTTGCTGCCACGGGGATAAAGGCGGGCTAACAGCACCGCGCCGCGGTCATCGGCAAACACATCAAATACCTCCGACTGGCGATCGACCGCGCCCATGCCTATGCCTTGAGTGCCACCCGTGGAAAAGCCGTCGGTCAGGCAATTTTGCAGGTCAAAGCCCGGCCCACGGTCGATGGCCAGCAACTCAATACCGTTGACGGCGCCGTAGGGCAGTACGCGCACATGCAATTCGCCGCGCCCGGCATGCTTGAGCAAGTTGCTAGTCAGCTCGGTGGTGACCAACGCCGCGCGGGCGGCATCGTTCGGGTCGAAGCCACTATCGCTCGCCAGTTTTTGCACCATGCGGCGGGCATGACCGACCTGGCTTTCATCCTCAACCAGCAACACCTGCGTGAGGGAGCTGCTGAGGTTCAGGTCCATCGGGTAATCGTCACGCGGGTGCCTTCACCTGGTGCAGTGTCCAGTTCAAACTCTTCTACCAGGCGCTTGGCGCCGGTTAGGCCTAAGCCCATACCGCTGCCCGAGGTCCAGCCATCGGTCATCGCCAATTTGAGGTCGGGAATGCCCGGCCCCTCATCACGGAAAGTCAGACGCAAACCGGTACGGCCGCCGTCTTCAAGAATTTGCCAGTCCATATCGCCGCCACCGCCATACACCACGGTGTTACGCGCCAGCTCGCTAACCGCCGTGACCAGCTTGGTCAGGTCGATCAGACGCATGCCGCAGTCTTGCGCCAATTTGCGCGAGGTTTGCCGTGCCAGCACCACGTCTTGCTCAATACGCACCGGTTGTGTGCCGCTACTGCGCAAGTTCATTTCGCCGCCACCCGTTCACGCAGCAGTTTCATGCCGCGCTCAACGTTCAGCGCGGTGCTGACGCCCGGTAGGGTCAGGCCTAATTCAACCAGGGTGATCGCCACTGCCGGTTGCAAGCCCACCACCACGGTTTCCGCATCCATGATGCGCGAGAGCCCAGAGATGGTGCTGATCATGCGGCCGATAAACGAGTCGACCATATCCAACGCGGAAATATCGATCAGTACGCCGCGCGCCGACGTGGCGCTAATACGTTCGGAGAGATCGTCCTGCAGGGTCATGGCCAACTGGTCGTGCATGTCCACCTGAATGGTCACCAGCAGGAACTGACCCATTTGCAAAATGGGGATACGGTCCATGTTACTGCGCCTTGGTTACGGTGACGCCCAGGCGGCGCAGGGCCAGCGACAGAGCATCGGCCAGGTTGGCCTTGGTGACCACGCCTTGCAGGTCCAGGCCAAGGTGCACGATGGTTTGCGCAATTTGTGGACGCACACCGCTGATAATGCAGTCGGCGCCCATCAGGCGGATGGCCGTTACGGTTTTCAGCAGATGCTGAGCTACCAGGGTGTCCACGGTGGGCACGCCAGTGATATCGATAATGGCGATTTCCGAACCGGTATCCACGATGCGCTGCAGCAAGGACTCCATCACCACCTGCGTACGTTGCGAGTCCAGGGTACCGATCATGGGCAGGGCGAGTACGCCATCCCACAGCTTGACCACCGGCGTCGACAGCTCCAACAGCTCTTCCTGCTGACGGCGAATAACGGCTTCACGGGACGCCTGGAAGGTGCGGATGGTGTGTAGGCCAAGGGCGTCGAACAATTCGGAGGCTTGCAGCACTTGTTCGGCTAATAGCTCTGCCTGGTCTTTGAATTCGTTCTGCAGCAGGGCAAACAGCGGGCCTTTGAGGGCGAAGATAAAGGTGGCCGTTTGGCTGGAGTCTTGGCCCTGCTGGGCGCGGCTGCGGGACAAGCGATCAAGGAACTGGCGGGTTTCTTCCCACTGCGCGGTTCCGATCGCAGCACCTGCACCTTGCTCCAGCGCGGCACTGAGCAAGCCGAGGAATTCTTTGGTTTCAGCTTTGAGCTCGCTGTCTTTTAAATTACGCGTAGCACCGGAGGCTTCCAGGCTGGCGATCCATTCCTGCAACAGTTGAGATTCGGCGCTTTTGATTTTTTGAACGGCGTGTTGACCCAATGCGGCCATGCTGGAGCTCCTGAAAGGTTGCAGTTCTTCTATTAAGTAGGTGCAAGCAAGGGTAGGCGGCCAGACACTAACTGCAGCCTTCGCTCTGGTGCGTGGCTGTGATGAGATACAGCACTGCGACCACTCGGTAAAGCGCTGTTCGGTGCTTACACGGTTATAAACGTGCACCTCCATTGAACAGCCGCTACCTCCCCGCTCGCCTACGCGTAGAGCACTAGGCAAAAATATAGTTCAGGTTCTATTACAGAGATCACCGGATGGGTAGCGCTTAGCTCGAATGCTACGTGGGCCAGCAGCAGGCTCGTCCCTGAGCGAGGTGTGCGTCCTTGCGAACGGTGCGGCGCGGCGCCGAAACGCCGGGGAGCTGCACATTGGTTCAGGCGCGCAACCGTTGCTCAAAGCCTGGAGCCTGACGCTGAGCGCGGGCAGTTTCGATAGCTCGGTTGGCGAGGAAGGCGCCCTGCTCGGTGTTCAAGCTCAGCGAGCCATTGGCAATCTTGATATCGCGGCGTAGTTCGCGAATCAGGCGGCCGACCATCTTCTCGTTAAAAATCATCGCCGGCTCGATCACCTTGGTGAAGGTTTCCTGAGCATTTTTCAAGGTCAACAGCACCGACGTGTCTGGACGCGGGCTGAAGGTGATTTCGTAGGTTGGGAAGGCATTGAACAGGTGCTTGACTGGATATTTCATGGTTAACCGCTCCGTCGGGTTTTAATCGTTGCAGGACATAGAGCAGCCAGCGTGCCAATTTTGTTATCACTATATGCCCCAGCAAATTCGCGGCATCCAGCGGGTTTGCAATCAAGCTGCCATTAGCAAATTGCACGATGGCCTTGCACCTGCCTTGCAAATCGCATGAACTAACCGCATGCCGTTGCGCTTGGCTGTTACGCTTTCGGCGCGAGTCAGTTTGATGGGCTAATTGGGCTTTGCGGTCATAAACAGCAGGGCAGGACGCCCGCTTAAGGACAGTTGCAACCGTGGATTCAAAGATTTTCTACACGCGCCATGGCAGCCCGCGTACGGCCTATATCGCCACCCGCTTGGTGCCCAATATGCTGGCAGTGAAATTCGCCGTGATCGCCCAGGAGATTGAAGAGGGTGAGACGCTGCCGGGCATGGAAGGCCATCACTTTCTTGATGAGCTGCTCAAGCGTATGGGTGTGGTGATTATTGATGTGGTGTCGGTGCGTAAAAGCACGAAGAAAACCGACATCGGCTAAGGCGCGCCGAGCGGTGTCGGCTCGCCTGTGTTTCACCCTCGACGCTGCATCATCAGCAGCGCCACGGCAACGGCCGCAGCAGCGACCACCGCTGCCATGACGCCGAGCGATTCCAGGCCGAAATGGCGAATACCTAAACCGCCCAAAATGGCGCCCAAACCAATACCTGCGTTGGCCGCAGAAATATTCATGCTCGCGGCCAATGCCTGCGCCTTGGCGCCGGCCTGCATGACCCTGACCTGGCAGATCGGGAACAAGGCCGTATGGGCGATGCCCCACGCCGTTAGCGCCATGATCAGCCAGAAGGTATGCCCAGCAGCGGGCACGGCCGCGAGCATGCCTGCCGCCAGCAGTAGCAGAAACAGCACCATGGCCAGCAGTGGATTACGGTCGACCATGCGCCCACCCAAGTGATTGCCGAGCATACCCACCGCGCCAAAGCCCATCAGCCACCAGCCCACTTCTTTGCTGGGAATACCAGCCAGTCGCTCAAGGGTGTCGGCCAGGTAGGTGTAGGCAATAAACATGGCGGTAAACGCCAGAGTCGACAGCAGTACATGGGCAAGAAAACGCGGTTGTTTAAGGATTTGCGTCTGACTTTCGCCATGGGCCTGTTTAGGCGCAGCTGGCATGTTGGGCATCACCAGTTGGATCAACAGCGCAATCAGCAGCGCTGCCACCGCCAGCAGCCAGAAACTGCCGCGCCAGCCAAGGGCGTCGGCGGCCAACGTGCCCAGCGGAATGCCAAATACAAATGCGGCGGAAATACCCATGTATACCTGCGCCACGGCTTTACCCGCGTTGCCCGGCCCTGCGAGTTGCCCGGCGGTTTCGCTGGCGGTACTCCAGAACACCGGCAGAAACAGCGCAGCGATAAAGCGGGCCAACGCCAATACCCAAATATTCGGCGCCAGCGCGGCCAGGGCGTTGGAGGCAACAAACACCAATAGCACAAACACAAACAACTTCTTGCGCGGCAGGTGGGCGAGCTTGGCGGTGAGCAGTGGGCCAAAAATCATCACGGTAAAGGCGAACAACGTCACCAGTTGGCCGGCCAGGGGGATGGAGATATTCAGGTCACGCGCCAGGGTTGGCAGCAGGCCAAGGATGAGGAATTCCGTGGTCAGGATGATAAAACCGGCGATGGCCAGAATCAGAATCGACAGGCCAGCGCGTGGTGCGGCTTCAGCGGGGGCAGCGAACGTTGAAGTTTGCATAGCGAAGAGCTCGGTGAGAATCTAGGCCGCTAGCTTATTGGGGAATTGCTGTCTTATTTGCGGTACTTTCTCCTGACTGTTGTGAACTGAATTCATTAATCGGGACGCGCCATGTTCTCTTCTGAGCGATTGAAAGGCATTGATGTATTTGTGTGCGTGGCCGATGCAGGCAGTTTTACTGCGGCTGCCGAGCGCATGAACCTCACCAGTTCGGCCGTCAGCAAAGGTATTGCCCGCCTGGAAAGCCGCTTACAAACCCGCTTGTTTCAACGCACCACCCGGCGGCTGTCGCTGACCGAAGCCGGCGTGGAGTTTTACCGCACCTGCACCGGGGTGTTGGCTGACTTGGAAGAAGCCGAACTGTCGCTGCACGCCGAGCACGGCGAGCCATGCGGCAAGGTGCGTATCGACTTGCCAGCCTCCTATGGGCGCTTGCATGTGTTGCCGGTGATTTTGCAATTTCTGGTCGATCACCCCCTGTTGCAGCCGCATATTTCGTTTTCCGACCGTTTTGTTGACCCGGTGGAAGAGGGCATTGATATCGTCGTGCGCATTGGTGGTTCTGATGTGTGGCCGGCCGCGTTGGGCCACCGTTATCTGGGCGCCGAACAACTGATTTTCTGTGCCGCGCCAGACTACCTGGCCAAACATGGCCAGCCGCAGCATGAGGGGGATCTGGAGCAGCACCACTGCGTGGTCTATGGCCGTGGTGACGGCGCGGTAAACCCGTGGCTGTTTGCCGGTGAGCACGCAGGCGATCGCGAGCGCCGGGTGCTTCCCGCACGCTTAGCGGTGGGCGATGGCGAGAGTCAGGTGATGGCGGTGGTGGCCGGGCACGGCATTGCGCAATTGCCGATCTGGCTGGTGCAGCGCGAGCTGGAAACCGGCAGCCTGGTGCAGGTGTTGCCGCAGTTGGCGCTGGAAGGGCTACCGATGAACGTGGTGTGGCTGAAAAGCCGGCAAGGTTTGCCCAAGGTCAGCGCGTTACTGGAGGCGTTGGCAACCGCGCTGACACCATCGGGGCGTAGGTTGGGTTGAGCGGAGCGAAGCCCAACGGGCCGGCCCAACAGACCGTCCACAGGACGGTGCGTGTTGGTCTCGCGATGTACAGAGTTAGATCTACACGCGGAGCCCTTTGCGCTCCCTGTTGGGCCGGCCCGTTTTGGGCCGTCCCGTTTTGGGCTTCGCCTGCGGCTCAACCCAACCTACGCTCATCGCACGCGGATCGACCCAGCCGCGTTATGCATCGCGCAGCAGGTCGTTGGCGTTGAGCAGGTCGAAGGCGATTTGTGGCGTGTTTTCCAGGCCGCGGCGAATGGCGGCGGGTATCGCTTGGCGAGTTTTGCGGCACAGGCCGGGCAGTTCATGCACCTGAATGCTGATGCCACGCATGGTGCGCACCTCGTTAAAACCCGGGCCGATTTCCACGCGGATGCCGAGCTGTTCCTCCATGCGCCGGCACATATGCTGGAGGTCGGCCAGGCTGTCGACACGCGCCAGCCGTTCGAGCAACTTACGTTCTTCCAGGCGGGTTAAACGCACGATACGCAGGTCGGCATCGACTGCCGTGCGCAGTTCTTCCAAGCCGCAAATGCAGGCGCCCGGTGGGCAGGGCTGGCGGATAGGGAAGGCGCTGTTCATGGGCTCCGATCATAGCCAGCCGGCGCAGGCGTTGCCCATGGCTTTTTTGCGCTTGGCACAAGCGTTACTGCAGACAGAACAAGGCCGCCCTGCGGCGGCCTGGTCTGATTCTGTGCAAACCCTCAAGCACGCACAGAAATTGTCGGCTCCGAGAGAGCCGGAAGTTGCCCGGACTGAGCCGGGCTTGAGGTGTCGCTATAGTCGCCTTGACGGCGGTCCTGCTCTGGGTTCACCTCGCGGGCGACCTCCAGTGGGGTGGGTTGGCTATCGACTTGGCTGTCACTCGCTACCGCTAAATAGATATCGAGTTGCTTCTGCTGGCTGCTGGCGCTGTACACCTCGGAGGCGGCGTCGCGACGATTCGCTTGGCTCGCATCAGCATTTTGCTGGCTCAGGGTGACGCGGTCAGCACCGCGGTCGACGGCGGTGTTCACCTCTTCCGGAGTCACGGGAGAGTTTGGCTCTTGCGCCGCTTCCCCTGCTTTTTTGATCAATTGCGTAGACAGGGGCAGGGCGCTGCTGGTGCCTGATATCTGCATAGAACGCTCCTGTGCTGTGGGGTTAGGAGAGTCTAATTCAGGCCACGGGCGAGCTTAGATTGAATGGCGATTGGTACTGCTGCGCATGGTGGAAAAGGGTTGTTGCCCGTTGGGCCAACAAACCAAGCCAGTCGATCGCGTCCGGGCTTAACTTAACGAAGCCATATCAATCACAAACCGATAGCGCACATCGGAGCGCTCCATGCGCTCAAACGCCTCGTTGATCTGCTCCATACGGATCATTTCGCAGTCGGGCAGGATGTTTTTCCGCGCGCAGAAGTCGAGCATTTCCTGGGTTTCGGCAATGCCGCCAATCGGCGAGCCAGCCAGACGCCGACGGCCGAGCACGAAGGGCAGGGTCAGGGTTTCGTCGATTGGACCAATCTGCCCAACGATCACCAAGGTGCCGTCGACGTCAAGCAGAGGCATATAGGGCGAGACATCGTGGCGTACGGGCACGGTGTCGATGATCAGATCAAAGCTTGAGGCCGCCGCTTTCATCGCGCCCTTATCGGACGACACCAATAAATTGTCGGCGCCCAGTGCCAAGGCGTCGGCTTCTTTATCGGCACTGCGGCTGAGTACAGTCACTTGTGCGCCCAGGCCCGCCGCCAGTTTCACCGCCATATGCCCCAGGCCGCCAAGACCGACTACGCCTACGCGGCTGCCCGGCCCGACGTTCCAGGTGCGTAGCGGCGAGTACGTGGTGATGCCCGCACACAGCAGCGGCGCCGCTTTGGCCAGATCGAGGCCCTCGGGTATGCGCAGAACAAACTCTTCTCGTACCACCAAGTGCTTGGAGTAGCCGCCGTAGGTGGGCTCTTTAGTGATGCGGTCGCGGCTGTTGTAGGTCTGGGTATTGGCTTGGCGGCACAGCTGCTCTTCGCCTTTACGGCACTGGTCGCATTCCTGGCAGGAGTCGACCATGCAGCCCACTGCCACGGCATCGCCGACCTTGTAGCGTTTTACTGCGCTACCGATTTCTGTCACGCGGCCAACAATTTCGTGCCCCGGCACAATCGGAAAGGTGCTGAAGCCCCAGTCATTGCGCGCCTGGTGCAGGTCCGAGTGGCAGACGCCACAGTAGAGAATCTCCATTGCCACATCGTTGGGGCGCAGGGCGCGGCGTTCAAATTTGAAGGGAGCCAACGGTGATTTGGCGGTTTCTGCCGCGTAACCAATGGTGAGCATGCAGAGCACTCCTGAGAGGGTAGGTAACGGTGCAAAGACCACAGGCTAGACCAGTCTGTTGCAACTAATGGGCGAGGCCTGTAGCGCAGATGAGCAACGGTGAGGCTTGCCGGGCGTATTTGTGCGCCTGCAGCAGTGGCGTGCGCCACGCGCTTGGCCGACACTTTGCCACGTTGGCGGGGGTGAACCTTACCCGCGCTACAGGGCTCTGATTAGCCATATAACCCTGTATACGCTTATAAGCTCGGCTCATAAGTTGGCAATAAAGCCTGCCCAGTGCGGGGGTAAATCGCTGATCATGGGGGCAGTCCGCTCAAGGGAGAGTTACATGCGCGTCCGTTTAACCGTTCTGTCTGCTGTCACGCTGTCGTTAACCGCACTTGCCGTGACTTCGGCATGGGCTGATGACGAAACAGCGCTGGTACAGGCGATCAACGCCTATCGTGGCCAAGTGCAGCGCTGCGAAGGCCAGGCCTCGCCTGAGTTGCCGCCGTTGGCAGATGACCCGCGCTTGCGTTTGCGCTCCGACAGCTTTGGCGGTTTGCAAACGGCGTTGGCCAAGAACGGTTACCCGATGGTCAACGTGCAGGCCATTAGCCTGGCCGGCGCCCGTGACACGGCGGCGGCGCTGAAAGCCGTACAGGAAAGCTTTTGTCGGGTGATTCTCGACCCGCAGTTTGTTGATATTGGCGTGCACCGTGAAGGCGATTTGTGGCGCATCACCTTAGCGCGGCCGATGCTCACCGCGCGTATGGGCGATTGGCAAAGCCAGGGCCGGCAGTTGCTGGAGATGATCAACAGCGCCCGTAGCCAGGCGCGCCAGTGCGGTCCTCAAGCGTTTGCCGCAGCGGCGCCATTGAACTGGAATAACACCTTGGCCGGTGCCGCCGAAGCCCATAGCCGGGCGATGGCCAATGGCAATTTCTTCGACCACAAAGACCGTGACGGCCGCACCCCGGGCGACCGTGCCGAGCTGGCAGGGTATGCCGGGCAGGCGATTGGCGAGAACATCGCCGCCGGTAACGACAGCCCGCGCAAAGTGCTCGACGGCTGGCTGGCGAGCCCCGGCCACTGCGCCAACCTGATGAACCCGCAATACCGCGAGCTTGGCGCCGCCTATGCCCTGGACCCGAAAAGCGATGCGGGCATTTACTGGACCACCATGTTTGGCAGCCAGTAAGGCGCAAGCACACCCCACGAAGAGCGCCGGCGTTTCACTCCCCGGCGCGTTTGAGCAGCTTTTTGCAGCGCTCGCTTAAGTGCACTACGCGCAAATGTTTGCCCGCCTTGCTGTAGCGCTCGCGCAAGGTTTTCAGCGCGGCAATCGCCGAATAGTCGACAAAGCTTAAATGCGCACAATCCAGGGTGACCTGTTCGGGGTCGTCGGCCGGGTTGAACTGGTTAAGAAACGGCGTGACCGAGGCGAAGAACAGCGTGCCATGTAGCTGATACAACTTGCTGCCGTCGGCTGCCAAATGCGCGTCGGCGTACAGCTCGCGGGCGTGCTGCCAGGCGAAGTTCAGCGCGGCGATGATGATGCCCAACAGCACGGCGGTAGCGAGGTCGGTGAACACGGTGATAACGGTTACGGCGACAATCACCAGCATGTCGTTCACCGGTACTTTGTGCAGTACCCGTAGCGAGGCCCAAGCGAAGGTTTGTTGCGACACCACAAACATCACCCCGACCAACGCTGCCAACGGAATACGCTCAATCAGCGGCGATAGAAACAACACAAACAGCAGAATCATCACCCCGGCCACCACGCCCGATAGCCGCCCCCGGCCGCCGGAGCTGAGGTTGATCACGGTCTGGCCGATCATGGCGCAGCCGCCCATACCGCCAAACGCACCCGAGACGATATTCGCCGCGCCCAGGGCCACGCACTCGCGGTCGGGGTAGCCGCGGCTTTCGGTGACTTCATCGGTAAGGTTAAGGGTAAGCAAGGTTTCCAACAGGCCAACCATGGCCATCAGCAGCGCATAGGGCGCGACGATGCGCAGGGTCTCCAGGGTCCACGGCAGCTCTGGCAACGCGAAGGTCGGCAGGCCGCCGGCAATATGCGCCATATCGCCGAGGGTGCGGGTTGGCAGGTTCAGCAGAAACACCGCCAGGCCTATAGCCAAAATGGCGACCAAGGCCGGCGGCACTGCGCGAGTCAGGCGCGGCAGCAGGTAAACGATGGCCATGGTCGCCGCCACCAAGCCCAACATCAGCAGCAGTGGCGTGCCGCTTAGCCATTGTTCGCCGGCTTTGAAATGCTCCAGTTGGGCGAGGGCAATGATGATCGCCAAGCCATTTACAAAACCCAGCATCACCGGGTGCGGCACCATGCGAATTAACTTGCCCAGGCGCAACAAGCCAAACAGCACCATGATCAGCCCGCCGAGCAGCACCGTGGCTAACAGGTACTGCACGCCGTGTTGCACCACCAAGGCAACAATCACTACCGCCATCGACCCCGCCGCGCCGGAAACCATGCCTGGCCGCCCGCCAAACAGCGCGGTCAGGGTGCAGATGATAAAGGCGCCATACAGACCCATCAGCGGGTTGAGGTGGGCGACCAAGGCAAAGGCGATGCACTCAGGAACCAAGGCAAACGAGGTAGTAAGGCCGGCAAGAAGGTCGGCGCGAAGGCGAGCGGGTTTCATGGCAAGCGACTGCGGGGCGGCAAAGAAGGGGCGGCGGATGGTACGGAAAATCCGCCAACGCGGCCAGCCAGTCTTGGCAAACGGGCCACAGGAGGGTTTTACCGTGTGGCAAAAGAGTGAGGCTATTAACTCAGCACATACGATCTATTAGAACTCTTCCCATAGACGTCTAGTCTTGGTCTGGCCTCGACCCATGTCGAAGCTGTGCAACCTGATGAGGGGACTGAGAACCTCGCCCACAGCGCCAAGGCGCTAAAGATCCCAGGCTTGCCCCGTGCCGATTAACGTACCGTTGAACCTACTCATCCGTGTCCCAGCCCCACAGGGCTGAAGAACTGAATGAAGCGACCTTAAGGAAGAACAAAATGTCGACTGAATCGAAATGCCCGTTCAATCACGCCGCTGGCGGCGGCACCACCAACCGTGACTGGTGGCCCGAACAGCTGAACCTAAAAATCCTTCACCAACATTCCTCCAAGTCCGACCCGCTGGGCGCAGACTTCGACTACACCAAGGCCTACAAGAGCCTCGACTTTGCCGCTGTCAAACGCGACCTCGAAGCACTGATGACCGACTCCCAAGACTGGTGGCCCGCCGACTTTGGCCACTACGGCCCACTCTTTGTTCGTATGGCCTGGCACAGTGCCGGTACCTACCGTACTGGCGATGGCCGTGGCGGCGCCGGCTCTGGCCAACAACGTTTTGCCCCGCTCAATAGCTGGCCCGATAACGTCAGCCTGGACAAAGCCCGCCGCCTGATCTGGCCGATCAAACAGAAATACGGCAATGCCATTTCCTGGGCCGACCTGATCGTGCTCACCGGTAACGTGGCGCTCGAATCCATGGGCTTTAAAACCTTTGGTTTCTCCGGCGGCCGCCCGGATGTGTGGGAGCCCGATGAAGACGTGTACTGGGGCACTGAAACCGTCTGGCTGGGCGGCGACAAGCGCTATGGCAAAGCCAGCAAAGAAATGGAAGAGCCGGGCCAGGGTGACCTGGTAGCCGAGCCGGCCAAACGTCCGGAACAGGAAGGCCGCGAGCTGGAACGTAATCTGGAAAACCCACTGGCCGCTGTGCAAATGGGCTTGATCTACGTAAACCCAGAGGGGCCGGAAGGCAACCCGGACCCACGTGCTTCTGCGCTGGATATCCGCGAAACCTTCGGCCGCATGGCCATGGACGACGAAGAAACCGTGGCGCTGATCGCTGGCGGCCACGCCTTTGGTAAAACCCACGGCGCCGGCCCTGCCGACAACGTTGGCCCGGAACCCGAAGCCGCTGGCCTGGAAGAACAGGGCCTGGGCTGGCGCAACAAATTTGGCTCGGGCAAAGGCGGTGACACCATCACCAGCGGCCTGGAAGTGACCTGGACCTCCACGCCCACCCGCTGGAGCAACGAGTATCTGGAAAACCTCTTCGGCTTCGAATGGGAGCTGACCAAGAGCCCGGCCGGTGCGCACCAATGGCAACCCAAAGGCGGTGCCGGTGCAGGCAAGATTCCCGATGCCCATGACCCAAGCAAACGCCACGCACCGACCATGCTTACGTCCGACTTGGCGCTGCGCTTCGACCCGATCTACGAAAAAATCTCCCGGCGCTTTTTGCAAAACCCGGGTGAATTGGCCGATGCCTTCGCCCGCGCCTGGTTCAAACTGACGCACCGCGACATGGGCCCACTGGCCCGCTACCTGGGCCCGGAAACCCCGAGCGAAGAACTGCTCTGGCAAGATCCGATTCCAGCCGTTAATCACCCGCTGGTGGACGACAGCGATGTCGCGGCCCTCAAGGCCAAGGTGCTGGCGAGCGGCCTGACGGTTGCGCAACTGGTGTCCACCGCCTGGGCTGCTGCTTCAACCTTCCGTGGTTCGGATAAACGTGGCGGCGCCAATGGTGGTCGTCTGCGCCTGGAACCGCAAAAATCCTGGGAAGCCAACCAGCCTGCACAACTGGCTCACGTGCTGGCAACCCTGGAGCGCATTCAGGGCGAGTTCAACGGCGGCCAGGTCGGCGGCAAGCAAATCTCCCTGGCCGACCTGATCGTTCTGGCTGGTAATGCCGGTGTTGAGCAAGCGGCGAAAGCTGCCGGGCAAACCGTCACCGTGCCGTTCGCCCCAGGCCGTGCCGATGCCTCGCAGGAGCAGACTGACGTTGAGTCGTTCGCCTTCCTTGAGCCGATTGCCGATGGCTTCCGTAACTACCAGAAAGGCAAATACACCGTCTCGGCAGAAAAACTGTTGGTCGACAAAGCCCAACTGTTGACCCTCAGCGCGCCAGAAATGACCGTGCTGGTGGGTGGCCTGCGGGTGCTTGGCGCCAATGTCGGTGATGCCAAACACGGCGTATTCACCAGCCGCCCAGGTGCGCTGACCAACGACTTCTTTACCCACCTGCTGGACATGGGCGTGGAATGGAAGCCGACTTCGCCAGCGGCAGACACCTTTGAAGCGCGCGACCGTAAAACCGGGCAAGTGAAATGGACCGGCACCCGTGTCGACCTGGTATTTGGCTCCCACGCCCAACTGCGTGCGTTGTCCGAGGTATATGCCAGCGCCGATGCGCAAGCCAAGTTCGTCAAAGACTTTGTCGCCGCCTGGACCAAAGTGATGAACCTGGACCGGTTTGATCTGCATAGTTGATTAGCGCGCCTGTGAAACGCAAAACGCCTCTCTAGGGAGGCGTTTTGCTGTGTGCTGTTACGGTCAGTTTTCACCTCCGGTCATACCGCCCGGTAGCGTGCTTCCCACCGTTGTGCGCGTCTTGGCTGATCGTGTCGGGCGCGGATCGGCCATAGCCTTATCGAGCAAATACTTCATTTCTCATAAGTAAAATATTCCATTGACGGAATATTTATTGGGGCTATAGTCGACTCTGTCTTGGGACGTTGAATACACGGATGAGTTTCGGCAGTGGTGGGTTGGGCTAGCTGAAAAGCAGCAGGAATCGTTGGATTCTTCTATTGGTCTGCTGGTAGATCGTGGCCCGTTCTTAGGGTTTCCGCACAGCAGCGGTGAAGTGGGTTCGCGCTTTAAACACATGCGTGAGCTTAGAACTCAGCACGGTGGCAAACCGTTACGTACGCTGTATGCGTTTGACCCCAGACGGACGGTCATTCTGCTGATAGGCGGGGACAAGACGGGGGACAATCGCTGGTACTCGGTGAATATCCCAATAGCTGATCGACTCTACGAAGAGTATTTACTCAAGCTTCAAAAAGAGGGGCTCATAAATGGCCAATAAGTATTCGGAACTGCGCAAACTAATGTCGCCAGAGGCGCGTGCGCGAGCCGAAGCCAAAACCAGGGAATTGCTCGCCGAAATGCCTTTGCACGAGTTGCGTCAAGCGCGAGGCCTCTCGCAGCAGGTGCTCGCTCAAGCCTTAAACGTGCAGCAGCCTTCTATCGCCAAGCTGGAGCGCCGCACCGATATGTATATCTCCACCCTGCGCAATCACATCGAAGCCATGGGTGGGCAATTGGAAGTTATTGCGCGCTTTCCCGAGGGCACGGTAAAGATCAGTAACTTTGCCGATCTGGATAACGAGGCACTTGAGCAGGCGTGATGCTCGATGTTCCTCGCGTATCAGGGGCTGCGTCGTACAGAGCGCTAGCACCCATCCCACCCGTATTCCATCTGCGCACGCTCTTCGTCAGTCTTGTCATCGGCTAGGCTCGCTGCTTTAAGTCTATTCAGTTCCGAGCTGCGTTTTTATGACCAACAAATACTCCACCCGTAGACCCAATGGCTTGCCTCGTTCCCACGCCCGCGCCGATGCCAGGGCCAAGGTGATTCTGGCTATTGGCCAATCGCAACAATCGTTGTCCCAGGTGCTTAAGGTTCCCGTCGCGGCCATTTCCCGAATGGAGCGCCATACCGATATCTATGTATCCACCTTGCGCAGCCATATCGAGGCCATGGGCGGGCAGTTGCAGGTGGTAGTGCGCTTCCCGGAGGGCTCGGTAAAACTCAGCAATTTTATTGATTTGGATAACGAGGGCCAGCCGGACGATGAGCCCTCGCGTTTTATTGGCTGATGTTCAGCGAGCGGCAAGAAAACGTCCGTAGCCAAGCGCCTTGCCCAGTAGCGGCACAACCTGCTCATCATCCACTGCCAAACGGCCGTTAATCAGTACATGGGACACGCAACCCGGATTGCGGCAGACCATGCGTGGAATATCAAAGCCGTCCATAGCCGCCCAGCTTTCCCGTTCCAGATCTTGCTCTAAGCCTTTGGGGTCGAGCACAACGATATCGGCGCGGTCACCCTCGCGGATATGCCCGGCGTCGATGCCCAGCCAGTCAGCCTGTTCGCCGGTCAGGCGGTGAATGGCATGTTCGATGGACATCATCGGTTGGCCTTTGCTGTGGCTGTTCTGCACCAGTTTCAGCAAGCGCAGCGGCAGGTTGTAAAAGGCCATATTGCGCAGGTGCGCGCCGGCGTCGGAGAAGGTGATCAGGGTGTTGGGGTTGCACACCATTTTGCGCAGCACGTCTTCGCGGTGGTTGCCGATCACGGTAAACCAGCGCAGTTGGGTGCCGTGGGCAACCACCATATCGAGAAACAGGTCGACCACATGTAGGCCGCGCTCCACGGCCACTTCGGCGAAGTTACGGCCGACCAGTTGCTGCTCCGGGCAGCCGAGGATCACCGCATCGCCAAAGTCGCGTTGCCATACCCGTGGGGAGAGTTTTTCGGCGTAGAACTTGCGGAACGTGCGGCGGTAATTTTCGTCCTTGAGCAGGGCGTTACGCGCCACGGCATCTTTAAGGTCCAGAGCCATTTCACCGGCGCCGAACTCCTCGAACAGCACCACATCAATACCGTCGGCATAAATCATGAAAGGCGTAGGCAGCAGCTGCCAGCGAAAGTCGCCGCCCAGCAGGTTGGTAAACCAGGCGGCCAGGCGCGCCATCGGCGCCACGGTGCGGTTGCCTTTGAGGTCGAGCATGGAAATCAGCGTGGTTTTTAACGGCTTGCGCAACACGCCCATGGCTTGGCCGAGGTACTGCAAAATCTGCAACGGGTTGGCGGCGTTGGGGGCGCCTTGATGCACGCGGCCGCGTTGGCGCAACAGGGTGTTGAGGCGGCGGATTTCGCCCCAGTGCGCATAGGTGCTGGGCAGGCTTTTTGACCACTCGCGGTCGCCGTCGATCTTGTCCCACTTCAGGCTCATGGTCGACAGGCCAAGAAAGCCAGCATCCAGCGCCTGCTCCAAGGTATTTTCCATGGCCTGCATTTCCGCCTCGCTCGGCCTCACCTGACGGTCGGTGGCACGGTGCAAACCCATCACCGCCACGCGCAAATCGCTATGGCCAAGCAAGCTGACCACGTTGGGGCCCATGGGTTGACGATGGATAAAGTCCACCCACTGCTGCGGGGTATTCCAGGTTTTGTGGGTCTTGAGGATGGGCAGCACTTTGTCCCGTGGCACGGTTTCCACCCGGGTGAAAATATCTGAGGCGTCTTCGGCGGCAGAGCAGACCATGCTCAGCGAGCAACTGCCCACTAACACGGTGGTCACGCCATGGCATACCGATTCACTGAGGCCTGGCGCCACAATCAGCTCGGCATCGTAATGGGTGTGGCTGTCGATAAACCCAGGGGTCACCCACTTGCCGTGCGCAGCAATTACCCGTTCAGCAAGGCTTTCATCAATGGGCGTGGCACTTATCAGCGCCACCTTGCCGTCTTTTACCGCCAGGCTGCGGATCGCGGCCGGCGCGCCGGTCCCGTCAAAATAGCGGCCGCCTTGAATCACGATGTCGTACAGAGCCATGGAGCACCTCATGCATTGTTTTTGTTTTTTTAGGTGCTGCCAGGGTAGGGGGCTAACGCGTTGATGCCTTGTCATTACACGACAAAGTCGGCATCGTCGTGCACGTGGAGGAGAGGCACAGATGACCCTTCGTTACGAGCTACGCAGCGCCAGCCTGATCGGCTTTGAGGAAGAAGTACTGAGCCTGGGGGGCGACCTGCCCGCTCTGTTGAAAAGTGTTGGCTTGGGTCTGGAGCAACTGCGCGATGCCGATTGCCTGATCGCCAGCCAGCAGGTTATTGAGCTATTAGCCAATGGCGCCGAGCATCTGCGTTGCCCGGATCTGGGCATGCGTGTCGCCAGTCACCAGGGCATCGCCATGCTTGGTTTGCTCGGCACGCTGCTCTGCGCGCAGCCCAACCTGCAAGCGGCGTTCGCCTGTGCACAGCGCTATATGGCGCTGCATAACAAAGCCGAACACTGGCGCTTGCAACAGCATGGCGGCCAGGTGTACCTGCGGCGCATCGAACATTTCTACGGCGCCGAAAACGCCCAGCAATACCGGGAAATGGCGATGGCCGCCTGTGCGCGGCTGGCGCGGGAAATCTGTGGCGGCGGCGATATGTGGCCGCTGCGGGTGGAGTTCAGCCACAGCCCGCTGTCGTCAGCAAAAACCTATCGGCAGCACGTTGGCTGCGAGGTGCTGTTCAACCAGGAGCATGACTGTTTGGTGTATGCCGCTGGCGTTATGGCGCGTCCGGTCAAACCGCTGTCGTCCCAGGCCCAGGCGCGTATCGACAGTTACCTGCGCGAGCTGCTGGCCAGCTTGCACGACAGCCTGGAAATGCAGGTGCGCACCCTGATTACGCAAACCCTTGGTGTGCACCAACACAGCCTTGAACATATCGCCCAACTGCTGCAACTGCACCCGCGCACCTTGCAGCGACGCCTGCTGGCCGAGCAGTTGAGTTTCAAACAGTTGGTTCAGGACGTGAAAATGCAGCTGGCCAGCTGGCACCTGCATGCCTCGGCCATGGACTTGACGCGGTTGGCCGACGCCCTGGGTTACAACGATTTGGCCGCCTTCTCCCGCGCCTTTAAAAGCCACCACGGCATGCCGCCGTCGCGCTGGCGCGAGCAGCACCGCGCTAATAAACCAGGCTAAACCAGCAGTTCCGGAGGGCGTTGTCGCCCCTGCAACCAAAGCCCTCAGCGCGGCAGTGACCACCCGCTCAGGTCGGTGTGTGCTGCACCGCGTTGGCAATATCAAAAAACGATGAAATCAAGCGGCTATTGCGTCGCTCGGCCAGGCAGTACAGGTAGGTTTCGGTATACACCGGGTCGCCTTCAATGCGGATAGTGCGCAGGCGTGGGTCGGGGATAAATTCGGCTTCCGACACCGCGCCAATGCCAATGCCGCGCACCACCGCTTCGCGCAGGGCTTCACGGCTGCCAATTTCCATGGCCTTGCGCGGGGTTACTCCGGCTGCAGCCAGCGCGTGCTCCAGGGCGAGGCGAGTGGTGGAGCCGGTTTCCCGTTGCAGCAGGGCTTGGTCCTCCAGGTCGCGCAGCGCAATGGTGCCGCGTTGCGCCAAGGGGTGGTTGTGGTTGGCAAACAAAATGATGGCGTGGCGGGCGTAGTGCACCGCGCACAAGCTGGGGTCGTCGTGCCGGCCGGCAAGCACGGCGATGTCAGTGACGCAGTGTTCAAGGTCGGCCAGCACCTGGGCCGAGTTACCAACCCGAATCGACACGTCAATGCGCGGGTAGCGCTGGCGGTAACCGTCGACCATCTCAATCACATGAAACGGGCCGACCGCGCCCAGCTTTAACTGCCCGCTATCCAGCCGCCCAGAGTCGCGCAGCAGGTTGTTGGCTTCCAACTCCAATACGGCCATGCGTTGGGCAATCGGCAGCAATTGCTGGCCCACATCGGAAAGCTCGATGCGCCGTCCTTTGCGGTGAAACAGCTCAACGTTGTATTGGCGTTCAAGGTTCTGCACCTGGGTGGTCAGGGTCGGCTGGCTTAGCCCCAGGGCACGCGCGCCGGCGCTAAAGCTGCCGTGCCGGGCAACGGCAAGAAAGGCGCGGATCTTGGCGGTCGACATCCATAGACTCCATCAATACTTAACAGGAAAAACCCATATTGAATTGATCGTATGACTGTCACGTGACGTTTCTAAATTGTGCCTACTCCAACCACAACTGCTGGAAATGCCATGACTTCTATCGCTTCGTTGTTGCGTGTTGCCGGTTTCGCCTTGCTGCCGCTGCTGTCCTTTGGCAATGCCCAGGCTGCCGACAAACTGACTATCGGCCTGATCCCGTCCGAAGATGCACACGGCATGATCGAAAGCAGCAAACAAGTGCTCGACAGCCTGGAAAAACAACTGGGTATGCCGGTCGAGCCGTTTGTGGCCACCGACTACAACGGCATTATTGAAGCGCTGCGCTCCGGCAAGCTGGATGTCGCCTACCTCGGGCCGTTTTCGTATGTGCTGGCGGCTTCGGTAGCCGATGTTGAAGCCTTCTCCGTCGCGGTCACCAAGAAGACTGGGCAGAGCGCGTACCACAGCCTGATTCTCACGCGCAAAGACAGCGGCATCAACGACCTCGCCGATCTCCAAGGCCATACCTTCGCCTTTGTTGATCCAAGCTCGGCATCCGGCCACCTGTTTCCCAAAGCGGGTTTGGAAAAGGCTGGTTATAACCCGGAAAAAATCTTCTCGCGGGTGATTTTCTCCGGCTCCCATGACGCCAGCATTCTTGCCGTGGCCAATGGCAAGGTGGACGCCGCCGCCGTCGCCGACCGCATTCTCGCCAGCGCTGTCGCCAAGGGCGTGGTCAAGCAGGATGACTTTCACGTGGTCTGGACCTCGCAGCCGATTCCAGAATCACCCATGGTATGGCGCAAAGCGCTGGACCCCGAGGTGAAAAAGAAAGTCGCCGCCGCCCTGGCCTCGATAAAAGACCTGCCATGGGGTGACCAGGGTGTGCTGGATGGTTTTCAGCCGACCAATGACGCTGCTTACAACGTGGTCCGCGAAACCGCCAAGGTCCTCAAGCTCGACCTGAAGGGCATGAAATGATCAGCGTCCGGCAACTGACCAAGCAGTACGGCAGCAACGCCGTACTGCGCGGCATCGACCTGGATGTGCAACCTGGCGAATTTCTTGTGGTGCTTGGCCAGTCGGGTGCTGGAAAGTCGACCTTGCTGCGCTGCATGAATCGTCTGGTACAGGCCGACTCCGGCACGCTTACCGTAGCGGGTGTGGATGCCATTGCCGGCCGCGATACCCGCGCATTGCGCCAACAAGTAGCGATGATTTTCCAACATCACAATGTGGTGCCGCGCTTGTCGGTGTTAAAGAACGTGCTCACCGGCCGATTGGGTTCGGTGAGTACCTTAGCGTCGGTGCTGCAACTGTTTCGTCGCGCCGACGTCGACCTGGCAATGCAGTGTTTGCAGCGTGTGGAGCTGGCGCACAAGGCCGAGCAGCGCACCGATTCATTGTCGGGTGGGCAGATGCAGCGCGTCGGCATTGCCCGCGCATTGGCGCAGCGGCCCAAGGTGATTCTGGCGGACGAACCGGTGGCCAGCCTCGACCCAAAAACCTCGCGCCTGGTACTGCAATACCTGCGCGATGCCACGCGGGAGTTGGGCATTACGGTGGTGTGCAATCTGCACCAAGTGGACTACGCCCGCGAATTTGGCGACCGCATTGTGGGGCTGGCGCACGGGCGCATGGTCTATGACGGCAGCCCTGAGGCGATGACTGAAGCTGACTTGGCGCGTATCTATCCAGGCCAGGAAGCAGAGCCTGAGGCCTGCGCCGCAACGGCAACTGAGCAGGTGCGTTATGCCCACTAAAAAAGGTGATGACATGACGGGTAAAACCCCTCTCCCGCAACCGAGCAAGGGCGCCCACGCCATGAGCCCGCCTAATTACCGTTGGATGGTCGATACGCCCCAAGGCATCGGCGCCTGGCTGGCCACCGCCGCCTTGGTGGTGGCGGTCATTTTGGTGTTGCACTGGAGCGCCCAGGGCGCGCAGCTGAGCATTGGTGAATTGGCCAACGGCCTGCCGCAAATAGCTGATTTTTTCAGCCGCACCATGCCGCCCGATCTCAGCATTCTGCCGCGCTTATGGGCGCCGGCACTGGAAACAATTCAGATCGCCCTGTGGGGCACCTTGCTTGGGGTGATCCTGGCCGTGCCGCTGTCTTTTCTGGCGGCGCGCAACCTAAGCCGCAGTCCGCTGCTGTACCACGGTACGCGGCAGTTTCTGAACATTATCCGCAGCATCAACGAACTGATCCTGGCGCTGATTTTTGTCTCTGCCGTGGGTCTTGGGCCGTTCCCTGGCGTGCTGGCCTTGGCGCTACATGGCCTGGGCATGCTTGGTAAGTTTTTCGCCGAAAGCATTGAAGAAATTGACCAGGGGCCGATCGAGGCTTTACAGGCAACCGGGGCCCGGCCGTTGCAGGTCATCGTCTTTGGCGTACTGCCGCAGGTAATCACCGCCTGGATTGCCGTGGTGTTGTATCGCTTCGAAGTTAACCTGCGCTCTGCCACGGTGCTGGGCATGGTTGGCGCAGGCGGGCTGGGGTTCGAGTTGGTCAGCAGCCTCAAGCTGTTCAAGTACCCGGAAACAGCCACCTGCATCATCGTGATTACCGTCATGGTGGTGGCCGCCGACCTCGTTTCCAGCCGCCTGCGCAACGCCATTCAGCAGGGCGCCAACCGCTAACTCGCCGTGCGGCGCGTGGCGCCGCCCCTTTCGTTTCCGTTAGATGCCCGGTTCGCCGGGGCCGGGCAACGCTTGCCCGGAAAAAAGGAGCCAGCATGATTTCGCGCTTTTACAACCCGGTCGACACTCGCTTTGGCTGGGGCAGCCTGGAGCTGTTGGCCGGCCTTACCGAGGGGCAAACCGTCGCCTTGGTGACCTTTCCCGAAGCCCGCGCCTTGGGCGTGGTCGAGCGCATTCAAGCCATGCTCGGCGAGCGCCTGGTGTACCTGGTGGAAGACGTACAGCCCAACCCGGACGTGGCCCACCTGCGCCGCACCTACGAGCGCTTCTGGCAACAGGCTGGGGCCTGCGACTGCGTGGTGGCCATTGGCGGCGGCAGCGTTATCGACACTGCCAAAGCGCTGATCGTCGGAACGGAGCAGGGCTGTTTTGATGACCTGCTGGCGTTACTGGCCAGCGGGAACCCCTTTGTGCCGGCGCGCTACAAAACCTTGATCGCCGCGCCGACCACTGCCGGTACCGGCAGCGAAGTCACGCCCTGGGCAACCATTTGGGACGCCGAGCAACAGAAAAAATACTCCCTGCACCTGGACTGCACCTGGCCCAGCGTTGCCCTGATCGACCCGCAACTGATGGTCAGCGTGCCGGCCGCAGTCACCGTCTCCACCGGGCTCGACGCGCTGTCCCATGCCCTGGAGGCCATCTGGAACCGTAACGCCAACCCGCTTTCCGACACCTACGCCGTGTCGGCCATCGAAGACATTCTGCACTGCCTGCCACTGCTGCATAAAAACCTTGGCAACCGCGAACTGCGCTCGCGTATGGCGCTGGCGGCGCTCAAGGCCGGCATGGCGTTTTCCAACACCAAAACCGCGTTAGCCCACTCCATCTCCTACGAAATCACCCTACGCCACGGCGTACCCCACGGCATCGCCTGCTCGTTCACGCTGCCGCTGGTGCTGGGCCTGGCCTGGGGCCATGACGAAGAGCGCGACCGCACCTTGCAACGGGTATTTGGTAACGACCTGGAACAGGCGCAACAGCGCTTGCGCGCGTTTCTCCACAGCCTGGGGGTAAAGACCGAATTCAGCGACTACGGCGTTAGCGCCGAACACGCCCAAGGGCTGATTGAAACGGCCTTGCAAGGCGCCCGCGGGAAAAACTTTATCGGCTCGGCACCAGCCGCTGAGCCGTCGCCGTTGCCTTTGTAGGAGCGAACTCTCTCGCGAAGGTAGCAACGCGGTCACGACGTAGCGTTGTTCTCGAGCAGATGGCTTCTACGACAAATCAGCACATTTCGTCACAGGAGTTCCCCCCATGCACTACCAAGCCCCACGCCAACTGAAAGCCGCTATCCTCGACTGGGCTGGCACCGTGGTCGACTTTGGTTCGTTTGCCCCCACGCAGATTTTTGTTGAAGCCTTCGCCGAGTTTGGCGTTGAGGTTTCCCTGGCCGAAGCACGTGGGCCGATGGGTATGGGCAAGTGGGACCATATCCGCACCTTGTGCAACCAACCGGCAATTGCCGAGCGCTTTGTTCGTACGCTGGGGCGGCGGCCCAGTGACGCAGATGTCACTGCCATCTACGAACGCTTTATGCCGCTGCAAATCGAAAAAATCGCCGTGCATTCGGCGCTCATTCCAGGCGCCCTGCAGGCTATCGCCAGCCTGCGCGAAGCGGGCCTGGCCATTGGCTCGTGTTCGGGCTACCCGGCAGTGGTGATGGAGAAAGTGGTGGAACTGGCGCGCCACAACGGTTACGTCGCCGACCATGTGGTGGCCACCGACGAAGTGCCTAATGGTCGCCCCTATCCGGCGCAGGCGCTGGCCAATGTGATTGCGTTGGGCATCAGCGATGTGGCCGCCTGCGTAAAAGTCGACGACACCTGGCCGGGCATTCTTGAGGGGCGCGCGGCGGGTATGTGGACCGTAGCGCTAACCTGTTCGGGCAATGCGCTAGGCCTGACCTACGAGCAGTACCAAGCCTTGCCAGCCGACCAGTTGGCCGCCCAGCGTGAGCGCATTGCCGCCCTGTTTGCCCCAAGCCGCCCGCACTACCTGATCGATACCATCGCCGAGTTGCCGGCCGTGGTCGCCGATATCAACCGGCGGTTGGCCGCCGGTGACGTTCCGCAAGCGAGTTAAGCCGTCGTGGCAAACAAACGTCGCTGTTGATCCCGTAGGGTGTGCTGCGCGCACCTAGCGGTTTTGGATTAAACGCAAGGGTGCGCACACCACACCCTACGGCTCGCCCCAGCCCCTCTCCCGTAAACGGGAGAAGGGCGCCCAAGTGCGCTAGCGTTGCAGCGCCGTCATCAACGCCAACAACGCCTCAATGTCTGCATCGCCGGTCCGCCACGACGACACGCTAATGCGCATTGCCGGCCGCCCCTGCCAAATCGTGCCGCCAAACCACGCCTGCCCCGATGCCTGCAACGCCTCACGCACTGCCACGGTTCGCTCATCGCTGCCCGCACGAAACAGCACCTGATTCAACACCACCCGGTTAAGCACGTCATAGCCCGCCGCCCGCAAGCCTTCAGCCACCCGTTGTGCCTGCCGGCAATGGCGTTCTATTTGCTCTGCCACGCCCTGTTTCCCCAGGCTGCGCAACGCCGCCCAAACCGGGATGCCGCGCGGCCGACGGGAGAATTCCAGGGTGAGGTTTTTCTGTGCATCGGCGCTGGCGCTGGAATAGGCGGCGTCGCTGTTCATGGCTGAGGCAAGAGCGTCGGCGTCACGGCAGATGGCCATGGCGCAGTCGTAAGGCGTGTTGAGCCATTTGTGTGCATCGGTGGTCCAGCTATCGGCCTGCTCAATACCAGTGGTCAGCGGTGCCAAGGCGGACGCCCGCGCCCACAGCCCAAAGGCCCCATCGACATGCACCCACGCGCCAGCGGCACGGGCTTGAGGAATAAGTGCGGCGAAGGGGTCGAATTCGCCGGTATTTACCTCGCCGGCTTGCAGGCAAAGAATGCTGCAGTCATCCAGTGCCGGCAGTTGTGCGGGGTCTACTTGGCCGTGGGCGTTGACCGGCGCATAGATGATTTTCGCCGTACCAAAGCCGAGCACGCGCAGGGCTTTTTTCACGGTGATATGCGCCAACGCCGAGACCACTATTTTGATTTCTGGCGCACCGATCAGCCCGTCGCGGTCAAAGTCCCAACCCTGTCGCGCCAACAGCGTACGCCGCGCGGCAGCCAGGCAACTGAGGGTGCAGGCGGTGGCGCTGGTGCCAAAACCCACGGCGCTGTCGCGCGGCAAATCGAGCGCTTCCAGCACCCAGCGTGCGGCGGTGCGTTCTACTGTGGCGGCGACGGGCGAGTTATCAAAGGAGGAAGCGCACTGATCCCAAGCCAGCATCAAGCGCTCGGCGGCGGCAGCGGCAGGCAGCGAGGCGCCGATGACAAAACCAAAATAGCGCGGGCCGTTGGACACCACCGTCGCCGCCGAACCACGTTCATCGAGCAGTTGCAGGGTTTCGCTTGCCGAGAGACCTTCTACCGGCAGCGGCTCATCAAAAGCCGCCAGCCCGGCGAGTGCTTCGGCATCGGGAAACACCCGGCGCGTGGCCAGGCTGGCGGTGTAATTGAGGGCACGCGCATCGGCAGCGGCGAGTAGGGTTATTTCGTCCATAGAGCACCAGGTCAGGTCGGCGAGGACGAAAGTATCTACCGCTAGCGCCGCTGTTCAGCCGTACAGGCGGCGAGAACAATAGCGCAGCAGTGGCGACGGCAAACTCACTGTTTGCAGTACAGTTCATCGCTTGGTGCGCACAGCACACCCTACGAGAGCGGCGCCGTTACGCGCTGTGCATTGCGTCTGGTTTGGCTGGCGCCGGTGGTTGATGGTCCGGCTCCGGCGGCGCGGCTTCAAAGCTGTCGGCGCGGGCCATCTTCCACATGTGCTGGTAGAACTCGCCGCTAATGGTGCCGCTAAGCAATTCGCCGGGTTTGAGAAACACATGCTCCTGAGAAAACAGCTTGATCTCGGTGCTGGAAATACGCCGCACCAAGTGCCGAGCATCCAGTTGCTTGGGGTGGGTAAGGCCCGCCGCAGCAAGCATTTCCGCCAAGGCCTTGAGCGTGTTGTGGTGGAAGTTGAACACCCGCTGGGCTTTGTCTTCCACCACTAGGGCGCGCTGACGCAATGGGTCTTGAGTGGCAACGCCAGTGGGGCATTTGTTGGTGTGGCAGCTCTGGCTCTGAATACAGCCAATGGCAAACATAAAACCGCGCGCCGAGTTGGCCCAGTCGGCGCCGATGGCCAGCACGCTGGCGATATCAAAGGCGCTGACGATTTTGCCGCTGGCGCCGAGCTTGATTTTGTCGCGCAGGTTCAAGCCCACCAGGGTGTTGTGCACAAACAGCAGGCCTTCGCGCATCGGTACGCCGATATGGTCGGTGAACTCCACTGGCGCCGCACCGGTGCCGCCTTCCTTGCCGTCGACGACGATAAAGTCCGGAAGAATGCCGGTCTGCAACATGGCCTTGGCGATGCCCATAAATTCCCACGGGTGGCCCAGGCAAAACTTGAAACCCACCGGTTTGCCGCCAGACAGCTCGCGCAATTGCTGAACAAACTGCAGCAGTTCAATAGGCGTAGAAAAGGCGCTATGGCGCGACGGCGATACGCAATCCTCGCCCATCGGCACGCCGCGGGTTTCGGAGATTTCCTTGGTCACCTTGTGCTTGGGCAAGATGCCGCCGTGGCCGGGTTTGGCGCCCTGGCTGAGCTTGATCTCGATCATGCGCACCTGCGGGCTTTGCGCTTGCTTGGCAAACCGCTCCGGGTCGAACAGGCCGGCGCTGGTGCGGCAGCCAAAATAGCCGCTGCCCAGCTCCCAGGTCAGGTCGCCACCGTGTTCGCGGTGGTATTCGCTGATGCTGCCTTCACCGGTGTCATGAATAAAATTGCCCAGCTTGGCGCCTTTGTTCAGCGCTCGAATGGCGTTGGCGCTCAGTGAGCCAAAGCTCATTGCCGAGATATTGAATAGCGAGGCGGAGTAGGGCTGTTTGCACGCCGGCCCGCCAATGGTTACGCGAAAGCTGGCCGGATCGGTCAGGGCGGCGGGGCGCATGGAATGACCGATAAATTCAAAGCCGTTTTGGTACACATCCAGCAGGGTGCCGAAGGGTTTGTCGGCGCCTTCATTTTTCGCCCGCGCATACACCAAGGAGCGCTGCGCGCGGGAGAACGGCAGTTTGTCGCCATCGGCCTCCAGCAAGTACTGACGGATCTCCGGGCGGATGCCTTCAACCAGATAACGGATATTGCCCAGGATCGGATAATTGCGCCGCACGGCATGGCGGGTTTGCAGCAAATCGCCGATGCCCACCAGCGTCAGCACGCCGGTCAGCAGGGTAAACGGCCATAACCATTCGTGGTGGTAGAAGGGCAGGCTGGCGAGGGTGAACACAAGGCAGGCAACAAAGAACGCGTAACGGCTAAGCAGCGAAAGGCTCATGCGGGCTCCAAGGGAAAAACGCGGCAGCGCTCAGGGTAGACGCGACCGGCATGGCAGTCGAGCTATGCGCTAGCCCACGCCCAGCGGCAAAGCCTTGATCAGCCGATCACGCTGGCATACATCGCCCGATCAATATTGCCTCCGGACAAAATCACCCCCACGTTTTTTCCCGCCATTGCCCCGCGCTCCTGCATAAGTGCCGCCAACGCTGCCGCCCCGGCGCCTTCGGCGAGGTTATGGGTGTCGGTGTAATACACGCGCATGGCCTCGGCAATCTGCTCGTCGCTGACCGCCACCACCCGAGCCGCGCCTGCCGCGTAGATGGCAAACGCCTCGGCAACCGGCTTGCGCACGGCGAGGCCGTCGGCAAAGGTCGTCGCCGACGCTGTTTCGCATAGGGCGCCAGCTTCAAAGGATAACTTGGCCGCCTGTGCCTCGGTCGACACCACGCCCACCACCTGCGTTTTCAGGCCTAGCGCATCGCGCACGGCGATCACCGCGCAAATGCCCGAGCCACAGCCAATCGGCACGTAAACGGTATGCAGATCCGGCGCCGCGGTGAACAGCTCCAGCGCATAGCTGGCCACGCCTTTGACCAGTTCGGTATGGAACGGCGGCACCAGATACAGGCCGTGGGCTTGCGCGAGGCGCGCGGCCTCTTCACGGGCCTCGTCGAAGTCGCGGCCGTACTCGACCACTTCGCCGCCAAAGCCGCGCATGGCGTTGTTTTTTTCCAGCGAATTGCCTTGCGGCACCACGATTAACGCGCGCAACCCCAAGGTGCTGGCCGCCAGCGCCAGGCTTTGGCCATGGTTGCCACGCGTGGCGCTGACAATGCCCTGCACTTCGGGATGGGTGCGTTTGAGCCAGTGCATAAAGGTGATGCCGCCGCGCACTTTGAACGCTCCGGTCGGCGTGTGGTTTTCATGCTTAACCCACACCGTGCAACCCAGCCGTTGCTCCAACAAGGGCCACGCATACTGGGCGGTGGCGGGCATCACTTGGTAGACCTGGCGAGCGGCGTGCTCAATGGCGTCGCGGGTTAGCGTGTACATGGGGCCGTCTCCTTGAAAGGTGGCCCAGTCTAGGTAGCGGCCCGATGCGCAGGCTTTCAAAAAACTGACCTGACCTTTGCCCCGCGTCTTCACTACTATGGCGTTATGAACCCGCGAAATCGTCCGCCGCCAGCGCTGAAAACCGAACCGGTCCGCCGTGTCGAGGCAGGCCCGTGGGCAATCGAATTGTTGCCCGGCAGCGCCTATGCAACCCGCTATGTCGCCAGCCATTCGGCCATTGGTTTTGCCTTCGATAGCCAGCAAGGCCTGCACGCGATTGGCAGCGACCGGGTGCAGCCGTTTGTGGCCACGCCCAACAGCCTGGCGTTTGTTCCGGCGGGGTGTGATGTGTTGTCCGAGTCTGCCCGAGGCGGTGAGTATCTGCGGGTTGTGCACGCCACGGGTAGGCACTTGAACGGCGATCATGCCTTTAACAATCGCATCGACGCGCAAGCCAGTGTGCTGGCGCTGCAGATGCGCAGCGCGCTGCTACGTGGCTCTATCGATGATGATTGGGAGGCCTGGGCGCTCGCCCTGGCTGAGCGGGTGCAAGGGCACTGCGCCTTGGCGCAACCGCTGCGAGGCTCAATCACTGCACGGCGCCTGCGTCTGCTGGATGAGTTTATCGACGCCGGCCTTGAAGGCCCGCTGAGCGTGCAGGCGATGGCAGGATTGCTGCAATTGTCCGAAGGTTTTTTTATCCGCGCGTTCAAGCAGGCAACCGGCAAAAGCCCGCACAGCTACTTGATTGATCGCCGCCTGGCCAAGGCCCGCGCGCTGCTCAGCTCAACGGCCAGCCTGGCGCAGATCGCCCTATCCTGCGGTTTCAACTCCCAAGCGCACATGGCCACGGCCTTCAAACAGCGGCTTGGGGTCAGTCCGGCGCAATTGCGCAAAGGCTAGAGCACGGCCTGAAGACAGTGAGGGGGGGCGGGTTTAACTGCTCTGCGCCTGCAAAAAGATGGAAAACAACTCGGACTGCGATTTGATCCCCAGCTTGCTGTAGATATGTTTTTTGTGGACCTTCACCGTCTCGGCCGAGATATCCAGTTTGCGCGCGATTTCTTTGCTGGAGCAGCCGCTGAGCATCAGCCGCGCCACGTCCAGTTCCCTTGCGGTCAGTTGCGCGCCTTTCAGTTGCTGGGCCGAGCTTTCCAGTTGCGCGCGCCATTGGCCGCTGGCGGCAACCGGCGCCACTTCTTCAAAAGGCATGCGTTGGCGTAGCAGGGCTATTACCCACGGCTGAATCAGCGACAGCAGGGCGATCTGCTCCGGGCTAAAACGTTGGGTCGAACCTAAGGACAAGCACAACGTGCGGTCACCATCGAGCTGGCAGTTCAGTTGAATTTCGTCGGCCACTACATTCAGGCGGAAGTAGCGCTGGTAGTACTCGGTCTGTTCGAAATACTCCGGCGCCACCTCGGCCAGGCGAAAGAACCCGGTTTGCGCCTGCTCGCGGCTGGCGATGTAAAACGGGTCAAGCAGGTACAGGCCTTTGAGGTAATCCTGAAACAGCGGGTCCGGCCCGCCGTCATCACCCGGGCATTCGGCGAACACCTGCGGGCGCTGCTCGGAGCTGAACAGCAATACCACCCAACTGTCGAACGCCACGTACTGCTCCAGCAGGCGCACCAACAGGGTCCAGAAATTCGGCTTGGGTAAGGCTTCGATCAGTTGCCCCACCGAGCGATGCCAGGCGATGTCCTGCAGCGTTAACGTCATTGCGTACCCCATGCCCAAAAACGACTAACCCGGATGGGTTACCACGCCTGCGTGATTACGAGCACCCGGCGTGATGCGCATACTGCCCCGACCGCAGCGCTCCTGGCGAGGCCAACGCTGGCGGATAACGATAAAAGGACACCCCATGAAGGTTGAATTCGCCCAACTTGCTGGCCGTGACGCAGACACCGCCTACAACCTGCAACGCACCCTGGCGGCCATCGCCGCCTGTGCCAGCGACACCCAGTTGCTGGTATTTCCGGAAACCCACCTGATGGGCTTTCCCAGCGCTGACCAAGTGGCCGCCGTCGCCGAGCCGCTTGATGGCCCGACGCTACAAACCGTGCAACACGCCGTGCGCGAACGCGGCATTAGCGTGGTGATTGGCCTCGCTGAGGTCGAAGCCGGCCGCTACTTCAACACCACTGTGTTGCTCACCCCCGAAGGCATCGCCCTGAAGTACCGTAAAACCCACCTGTGGGCCTCGGACCGTGGCGTATTCAGCGCCGGTGATCGGTACAGCACCTGCCTATGGAACGGCGTGCGGGTTGGCTTGCTGATTTGCTACGACATCGAATTCCCCGAAACCGCCCGCGCTCTGGCGCAACTGGGCGTTGAGCTGATTATTGTCACCAACGGCAATATGGACCCCTACGGCCCCACCCACCGCACCGCCATCATGGCCCGCGCCCAGGAAAACCAAGCGTTTGCCCTGATGGTTAACCGCGTTGGCGAAGGCGACGGCGGCCTGGTGTTTGCCGGCGGCAGCGCCCTGGTCAACCCGTTCGGCACCTTGCTCAAAGAAGCCGGCCGCGAAGAGAGCCAATTCAGCGCCGAGTTCGACCTTAACGAACTGGCCGCCGCGCGCCGCGACTACCGCTACCTCGACGACCAACGCCTGCAACTGCCGGGCGAAGTGCTGGAGCACGCCGATGGCAGGCGCGAATTGCTGATTCCTTGAATAAGGCCTCGGACGCTGAACCGAGGCGAAAAAAATAAGAACTACCGCCCCGCGCGACTAACGGGGCCCACAACCTACTGCCAAAAAAAATAAACATTAAGGAGTAGTCCCATGGCTCGTTTGCAACGAACACTTTCCCTTGGCTCGGTGGTGCTGTTTGGCATCGCCTATATGACCCCCATCATCGTCCTCGGCACCTTTGGCATTCTCTCCACCACCACCGGTGGCGCCGTTCCGGCTGCCTATGTGGTGGCCGCCATCGCCATGCTGTTTACCGCGTTCAGTTACGCCCGCATGGCCGCCGCCTTTCCGGTAGCCGGCTCGGCCTATAGCTATGTACGCAAGGCCATCAGCCCCAAACTGGGCTTTTTGGCCGGCTGGGCGGTGTTGCTCGACTACCTGTTTTTGCCCATGGCCATCTGGCTGATTGGCGCGGCGTATTTGTCCTCTGCATTTCCGGCAATCCCTCAGGCGGTTTGGGTGTTGGCGTTTATTGGCGTAACCACGCTGATTAACGTGGTCGGTCTAAAGCTGGCCAACACCATCAATATCGGGTTGATGCTGGTGCAGTTCTTGGTGCTGCTCGCCTTTGTCGCGCTGTGCATTCACTACGTGGGCGGCGATGCCAGCCAACCGCTGTGGACGCTAAAACCCTTCTTTAACGGCGACGTGCACCTGCCCATGGTGATGGGCGGCGCGGCGATTGCCTGCTACTCGTTCCTTGGTTTTGACGCCGTTAGCACCCTGACCGAAGAAACCCACGAACCGCGCAAAACCATCCCCAAAGCGATTTTGCTGATCACCCTGATTGGCGGCGCGATCTTTATCGCGGTGTCCTACTTTGTGCAGTTGGCCCACCCGTCCATTGAATTCCAAAGCCCGGATTCGGCCGCCACGGAAATCGCCTTGAACATTGGCGGCGACCTGTTTGTGACCATCTTTCTGATCGGCCTGATCGTCGGCCAGTTCACCTCTGGCCTGTCCGCCCAAGCCAGCGCCTCGCGCCTGCTGTTTGCCATGGGCCGCGACGGTGTGCTGCCAAAAAGCTTCTTCGCGCGGTTGGGGCGTTTCGGTACGCCGGTTAACAGCATTGTGCTCTGTGGCGTGGTGGCTTTGCTGGCGCTGAAACTGGACGTCACTACCTCCACGTCCTTTATCAACTTCGGCGCGTTTCTGGCCTTTAGCCTGGTGAACCTGGCCGTGATTTTTCACTACTGGATCAACGCCGAAAAACGCGGCGCCCGTGAGCTGTTGCTATTTCTGCTGTTCCCGCTGGTAGGGCTGGTGGCGGATTTGTGGCTGATGATCAGCCTCGACCATCTGGCAATCATTCTTGGCCTGACCTGGCTGAGCCTTGGCGTGATCTACCTCGCCGCGTTGACGGGTGGCTTCCGCCGTCAGCCACCGGAAATGGATTTCAATGAAGCGTAGGTTGGGTTGAGCCGAAGGCGAAGCCCAATAGGGAGCCCGCAGGGCTCCGCGTGTAGGTCTCGGCCGATACGCGCCGGACGTTGCCCGGCCTGTTGGGCTTCGCTGCGCTCACCGTACGCGGACCGACCCAACCTACGGCTGTTTATTCATAAACTGCCGGCGCTGTTCGGGCGGCAATTTTTCCGCTATTTCCAACAACATTACCTGCGCCGCCGTTTGCAGTTTTGCCGTGGCTTCGCGCTGCTTGGCGAAGCTGTCCTGCACCTGCTGTTGGTCGATATTGTCGGCACTTAGCTGCGTCAGCATCAGCTGCCGATTGCTTCTTGCCTGCGCCGCCAATTCGCGCAGGCCGGGGGCGTGTTGGCCTATCACCGCGCGCACGTCCTGGCGCTGTTCCTTTGGCAAACGCAGCACCTTGCCGAGCAGTTCGCGCACCGGTTGGCTCTGCCCCAGTTCGGCGAGGGGCCCAGCGCTGGGCCGGTTTAGCAACCAGCCACCGAGAAAGGCGTTGGCGCCGAGAGATAGCAGCAGGGCGCCGCTTAATAGCCAGGTTTTGTTCATAACTCGTCTGCCCATAACAGGCCGCCCATGGCGTGGGCGGCAATTTGCAAATCGTCGTCGGCCGCAGGCGCCGTCCAGTGCCCAGCCAAAACACCCAGCACCGCGCACAAGGCCAGGCTGGCGACTTTCACCGGCCAGCCATAACGCCACTGTTCCAACGCGCGCTGCACGTTGCGGTACCACGGCTGGCGTTGCGGCTGGGCGGTGGCGGCCTGGACGATGCGCGTAGCCAAGCCGTGCGGCGGGCGCGGGCGTGGCTGAGCCGCCAGGTGCTGACGCAGATCGTCGTCGTTCATCGCTGTTTCTCCTCATGGCGTGGGCTTAGGCTTTTCGGCAGCCAGCGGCGCAGTTGTTCGCGGGCGCGACCGAGCAGACCTTCCAACGCTTTCGTGTGAATTCCCATCAGCGCTGCCGCTTGCGGATTGCTGTGTTCGTCGAAGTAACAGAGCAGCACCGCCATACGCTGTTTTTCCGGCAGGCGTTGCACCACCCGCTGTATCTCGGCGGCTTCACGGGCTTGCGCCACGGCGCCAGCGGTGTCGGCATGGGGGTCGAGCAATTCTTCCAACAGGCTGTCGATGTCCTGTTCGGCGCGGTGTTTGTGCCGACGCAGATCATCCAGACACAGATTGACCACGATGCGCTGCAACCAGGTGGTGAACTGCGCCCGGCCCGGCTGCCAGACAGCGGCATGGGTCCAGACCCGGGTAAAGGCTTCCTGAGCAATATCCTCAGCATCGGCTTGCTGGGCAAAAAAGCGCCGGGCGATGGCATACGCACGCGGCAGATGACGCGTCACCAACGCGGCAAATGCACGCTGATCGCCGGTGGCGATGGCGCTCATCAGTTGCTCGTCAGTGGGCGTCATTGCGGCGGCGGCGCCTTAAGGATTCGGGGTCACGGTGATGCTGCCCGAACGGGTATTGCCTTGGCTACCGGTAACGCTGCGGTTCAGCGTGTTGCTGTCTTGGTCATAGCTGTAACTGGCATCCCGGCTGAGAGTTTTGCCGTTAGCTGTCGTCACCTCGGTTTGCCGGCTCGCCGAGCCATCGGCATGGCTGGTTTGCTGGTTAAAGGTGCCGGTATTGCCGTTGGCGCCGGTGTAGGTGCCGCTATTCTGGCCATCGGTGTGGGTGCCTTGCACCGTGCGCGTGGCGCCGTTAGCACCGGTGGTGGAACGATTGAACTGGCCGCTCGCTTTGTCGTATTGAGTGGTGCTGGAACGGCTAGCCGTTTTGCCATTGGCGCCGGTAACCGTTTGCTGACGGTTTAACCCGGCGCCGCGCTGCCCGCTGACCGTCGTTTGATAGCTACCGCTATGGCCACGGCTGGTGGAAAAACCACCCGCGCGTTGACGCTCAGCGGCTTGGCTGGCGGCAGTGAATAGCAGGCACAGACTCAGCAAAGCGGGCAGGGTGGTAAGCAGTGAACGACGCATAGAAAGCCTCGACGGGTTGGGCAGGGTCAAGGCTTATACGCAGGGGGCGGAAAAACCCCTGTGAATATTTTTAAGTTTTTGCGCCCGCTTTTTCAGGGTTAGCCCCAACTCGCGGCAATCACCGACTCCAACGCCGCCCGGTAATTAAGCGGCGGGCTGCTGCTGGCCGAGCTCTGCGGGGCAAAAGCGGCCATGGCTTCGATCAAACGATTAAGCCGCGCCGCATCGATCGCTTCGCCAGCGTAGGTTTCAAAGGTTAGGTTTTGTTTGCTCGGGTCGCTAAACCAGTCGTTCACGGTGAGCTTGTCGTCTGTGCCGCTGATGCTCACGTCGAGGTTATTGGCCGAACGGCTAAACCAGAGGTCTTTGGCATCAATCGCTTGGCGGAAAATCACGTAGTTACGGTCAAGCCACGCCTGCTCTTTGCTGACCGTGCGGGTGATGGTGTCGTGCCCGTAACCACGGCCAAACACGTAGGTGTTGTTGCCGTCGCCGCCATTCAATACGTCATCGCCTGCGCCGCCATCGAGCACATCATTGCCGCCTTGGCCTTCCAACACGTCATTGCCCGCACCGCCGGTTAAGACGTTATCGCAACGGTTGCCGACCAATAGGTTATCCAGATCATTGCCGGTGGCGTCTATGTCTTCGTTCCACAGCTTCAACGGTTCCAGGGTGTAGATCGCATAGGCGCCGGCCACATTGGCGGCCTGGCGGAAACGCTCGATACCCACAAAACGGGTCATATCGCTGACCTTTTGCCGGCCGGAATCGGCGATATAAAAGCCCAACAGCTCGCCCATATCGCTAAAGGCCACGCCGGTAAGGGTGACCATATGGTTGATCGCGCCATTGTCGTGATAGGCCGGGTCATCCCACAGCACACCAGCATTAACTGCCTGCATCACCCCACGCCCGCTGCGGATCAAATTCGCCGTGCCGGCTTCGTTATAGCCGGCGATCAGGTCATTGCGAATGCCATAGTTGGCGAGGATGGATTGCTGCTGAACAAAGTTCGAACCACCGCGTTTGTAGCTTGGTTGCGCGGGATCAATCACGGCCCAGTTATTGTCGATGGCGACTTTTAATACATCGCCCTCAGTCGTAGGGCGGTCGGCTTGGGTCAGCAAATTGGCAATGGCCGTTAGTGCGCAAGTACCGAGGAAATCCGGCTCAGCATCGCCTTGCATATAATCGAGTTCGTTGGCTTTCGGGTAGCCGTAAACCAGACTTGGCTGGCCATCGATCATGCCTTTTTCGGCTTTGCCAAAATCCAAAAGGATCAGGTTTTCCACGTTATCGGCCAGGGTATGGCTGATGCTGGCTTGCACGGTATCGATGCCTTCGTTGGCCAGCTCGACGGTTTGATCGCCTGCGTTATCGACGTAGTAGGTGTCGTTGCCCGCGCCGCCAATCATACGGTCGGCCCCGGTCACACCATCCAGAATATTGTCGCGGCTATTGCCGATCAGCAGGTTATCCAGCGCATTGCCGGTGCCATGGATATCCAGGCCCTCAACCAACCGCAGCTCTTCGATATTGGCATTGAGCAGGTAGTTGGTGCTGCTGATTACCCGGTCATAACCCTGGCCCCGGCGTTCCAAAATCACATCGTTAACGCTGTTGACCACATAGGTGTCATCGCCTTGACCGCCTTCCATTTGGTCAGCGCCAGCGCCGCCGTCTAGGTAGTCGTTACCCAGGCCGCCAATCAGCTTGTCATTGCCAGCGCCACCGTAGAGCCAGTCGTTATCGGTTTCGCCCGCGCTGAGTGTTTGCTTGGCTTCATTGAAGGCGGTAAAGCCCAGCAAGATATCGTCGCCGTCACCGCCATACAGCACATCGTTACCGACCTGACCGAAGAGACGGTCATCGCCTTCACCGCCATACAACAAATCGTCCCCGGCACCGCCTTCCAGGTCATCGTTACCGGCATCGCCAAAGAGCGTGTCATTGCCCAAACCGCCCAACGCGTAGTCGTCGCCCTTGCCACCATGGATCAGATCGTTATCGCTCTCGCCCGCCAGCAACGTTTGCTTCGTGTCATTGCTGGCGGAAAACCCCACCAACACATCGTCGCCATCACCGCCCCACAACTGGTCATCACCCACCTGACCAAACAGGCGGTCATTACCTGCTTCGCCAACTAATTGATCGTTGCCTGCGTTGCCCTGCATCTCATCATCACCGGCTCCGCCAAATAGCCGGTCATTGCCCTCGTTACCGACCAAGTAGTCGCTGCCATCGCCACCATCGAGCAAATCGTCCCCGACGCCCCCGTAGATCCAATCCAGACCAACGCCACCCAACAAACGATCGTCGCCCTCATCACCGAAAAGCCGATCATCGCCTTCCTCACCAAACAGGTTGTCGTTACCCGCATACCCCCAAAGCAAATCGTTGCCCGTACCGCCCCAAATAAAATCATTACGCACACTGCCGCCCACGCGGTCATTGCCACCGCCACCGAGGAAATGGGTGAGCAGGTTGGTATTAAAAAACTGCGTATACGCCGCGTAATAACTGGCATCGAAGGCATCGTCGCCGTCCGTGCCGACCTGAACGTGCTGCTGTTTAAAGTGAATCTTCACCTGATTCGGATGCCAATAAATAACCCCATTCCACGACTCAAACAGCGGATCCTTGTCGCGCAACTGCCGGTAATTACTAAACGGCGTACTGCGGTCGACCGCCAGCAAACCGGCTTCGGCGACAACGGCACCGGCCAGGCGGTTATTGCCCTGGGTAACCGACTGGAAATCGCTAGAGCGGATTCGGGTGATACCGCGTTGGGCCAGGGACTTTATTTCATCGGCATCAACTTGGCCGTTTTCGTTGAGGTCAGCCCAGGCGGAGAAACTATTCAGCTCGGTGCCAGAGAGTTGGCCGTCGCCGTTGCTATCGAGGGCGGAGAGTTGCTCGGCGGAAACACCTTTTTGGTTTTGGTCGAAGAGGACGTAGGTTTGATCGGCAATAGAGCTTGCCGAGTCAGTGGCCAGGGAGCGGGAATCGTAGAAGGCGCCTATGGGGTTGTAGTGCAGGCCTGATGTGTCTAAACCGAAATTGAAACTGGCCGAACCACTTGGAGCTGGGGTATTCAGAAATTTATTGAAGTTATTGCGCAGGGTATCTGACGACCACTTGGTGAAATCGTTATATAGACCTGAGCCGATCTTGCCCTCGGCATACATTTTCTGAAATTGAGCTTCGTTATGTAGCGTTCGGTCAATACCGCTGGTGTTGCTGAGCTGGAAATAATCCGCCGCATTTGCCGAACCGGAAATACCTAGCATAGCTTTCAGAGCCGCCAAGTTTTCTAAATAGACTAACCCGCCACTTGTGCCGCCGCCTGGGCCGGGGAAATATTCAGGGAAACCCATCTGTAAGAGACTATCGATTTTTTGCCCTGCCTGATTGCGGCCAATGTTGTAGTACGTAACTAGAATTGCGTCCTTGGTGTCTTGATCGTAAGTGCTCCAAGCGAACGCGGTTTTCTGCCGATAAAACTCACTTCCCTCTTTGAGCATTAGTCCAGTAAAAATGATACTGAGTGAGTTTCTTTGATCTGAGAGATCAAGTACCAATTTTTTGTAGTCTTGAGCGTATTTCCTAATGTTTAGAGGGTCATTTTCACCATTTTTTAGCAAGTAATTGTTAAGCAGTTCTATGGCGGTATATATTTTTATGTTCCCAGCTCCCACATCATTCAGCGCAGGATTGATAGACTTCAACTGTGCCTGCTTGAATATGCCGGCTGCTATTATTTCTTGTTGTAGTGTGGTGTTTGATTTTATATCGAGATAATTTTTACGTATGGCGTCGTGATCAAATATTGAAACAACACCTGTCTGGATTGTGTCAAACATGCCTAAAGCTTCGTATTCTTCTCCAATAGCACCCAGGATCGCCTGAGCACTTACGTCCTCTCCTCCAAAATATTCCACAGCATTTTTTACGTCTTGCACAATGCTGGCGAGATATTCATTAGTTTTTTTGCTAAAGGTCATAGAGCTATCCTCTTAAGACGTTGTAAATTACGATTGGGTGGAAGAAAAGAAAACTAATGCTAAGAACGAGAAGTGTCCTGCTATGGAAGCGGCTGCTATCCAGAATGCGATGAGCTCTAGCCTCTTGGAAGAACTAATTCTGGCGTATACGGAAATTGGTGCAGCCAGCCATCCAAGTTGAGCTAAGGCAAAGGAGTCGTAAGCTATTTTGATCGGGTGAATTACGCGTGAAGGCTCCCAGTCTCTCCATGCAAGTGCATAAAAAAGTGCTATAGGAAAACAAAGTATCCAAACAAACAAAAACTGTTTTTTTTGGTGAAAAATAGCGCATGAAACCATGAATGCTAATACAAAAAAAATATCAACATAAAAACTATTTATCTCTCTCAGTAGAGTTGACATGTGATTTGGAAATCCTGCGCGATAAGTTTATAAAGATAATGTCAGTGTTGATGTGCCCGCTCAGCGAAGGCCAGAGCTATAGAGTTTGTGATAGATGTAAATATAAGGGTGAGACTAAATAAATGGCAGAGCAAATCCATTCTATATTTGGTGTGGGTTTACTCCTACAAATAGAGGCCGTTAGTCGTTGTTCTTGTGCGTTTCGTCCTATGTATGGATGGTTTTGCGTAGGCGCCGCATGTGGTAGTGGCTAGGACTGGTAGAAAAAATGCATAAGATACTTCGGTTTAGACTCTGCTTGCTTTTCCTTAATTACAAAGCTCCTATGATATTGGGGTGGCTAATTTTTCAGGCTCGAACATGCTATTGCCTTAAAGTAGTTGGGGGTGCGCTAGGGTTGGGGAAAATTCATGTGGCATAAAATATTTTGTTTTTTGCAGTTTTAATAGCTTAGATGCTCGAGGATGTGCGCGCGGGTAACTTTTTAGCTATCTACTACGAAGCTCTAAAATCTCAGGGGTTGTTTGAGCGAAAAATCCATTGGTGCCGGACTCTCTGAAGAGCGGTGCTTAGTTGGTCTATGTGGTTCCACCGCCTGGTTGTCATTTAAATCTTTAAAAGCCCGGCAGTTATGGCTGGCAATACTTAACAGGCTTGCGGTTTTTGTAAAAGCTACGCTGTTGAATTTTTCGAAATCCAAATGGTTTGTGGTGGTTTAACGAACAATATTCTTCATCAAAAATAGGCCGCTTTAATAGTTTATCTTCACTGTTCTCTAAAACTCTCATTCGCATACGCCTTAAGCGGACTTAAGAAGTAGTCAATAACCCGCCTTTTATCCGTTTTAATTTCCGCCGTAACCGCCATTCCCGGCGACAGTGCAATCATCTTGTCGCCCACCTGTATGCTTTTTTCTTTTAAGCGAACCCGTGTGCTGTAAACCAATCCACGCTTTTCGTCTTCAATGGCGTCGTTGGAGATGCTGATAACCGTGCCATCGATAACGCCATATTTGGTGAAGTTAAAGGTCTCCACTTTTATTTCGACGTTTTGCCCGCTGTGTACAAAGCCGATGTCTTTGTTTTCCAGTAGGGCTTCGACTTCTATGGGTTGGTCGCTGGGGACAATAACCATCAGGGGTTGGGCTTCGGTGACGACGCCGCCGTTGGTGTGGATGGCCAGTTGTTGCACGGTGCCGTCTACCGGGGCGGTCAGTTGGGTGAGGCGGTTGCGTTGTTGGGCTTTTTTTAGTTCTTGGGTTAGGGCAGCGATCTTTTGCGTGGCTTGTTGTTGCAGGTCGAGCATGGCGCGGCGGGTTTGTGCGAGGACGCTTTGCCGGCGTTGTTCGGCTTCTTTTTTCGCTGCTTGCAGTTCGCTGACGCGGGCTTGTTGTACCTGCAGTTCGCGTTCTTGGTTGAGGCGGCTTTGTTCCCGTTCGAGCCAGGCGTGTTTGCCGAGGATGCCTTTGTTTTGCAGGGTTTTGTAGTCGGCGGCCAGTTCGCGGGCAATCGGTAGGCTTTGTTGCAGGGAGGCAACGCTGGCGCGGGCGGCGTGGATGCCGGCGGTTTGTTGTTCGATGGCGGCGCTGACTTGGTCGAGGTTGCTGCGCAGTTCTTGGTATTGGCCTTGTAGCCAGCGTTGGGCGGCGTCTATGTGCGCAGGGTCTACGTCGCTGAGCAGGGTGCCGAGCGGTTGCGGTGGGCGGTGGTTGTCGATGGCGGCGAGCAGGGCGGTGGCGCGGGCGTGGTCGACTTCGGCCGCTTGCAGATCGCTTCGGGTGCGTTCGACGTCGGCGTTAGTGATTTGGCTGTCGAGTTCTACCAGCAGTTGTCCGGCGTGCACCTGTTGCCCGTCGTCAACGTAAATGGCTTTGACCACGGCCACTTCGCTGGGTTGGATTACTTTGGTTTTGCCGTTGGGTACGATTTTGCCGCTGGCGCTGGCCACCACGTCGATATGGCCCAGGCACGCCCATAGCAGGGCCAGCGCGGCAAAGGCCATGAGCAGCCATTGGCTGTAGCGCGGTGCCGGGTGCACAGGTTGTTCCTGCAAGGCCAGCGCGGCCGGCATAAATTGCACTTCGTCGCGCAGGTAGTGCGGGCTGTCCATGGCTTGGCGTTGCCGCCAGCTGTGGCGCCAGGCCTGGCGGTAGCGGTTGAGCAGATCGGTTTTGGCGCCCATGGTTTCAGCCCTGTTGTATACGGTGCAGGCGCGCGTAGTGGCCGGCCTGGTGGGCGAGCAGTTCGGCGTGGCTGCCTTGCTCGACGATTTGCCCGCGGTCCATTACCACGATGCGTTGGGCGTCGCGCACGGCGCTTAGGCGGTGGGCGATGATGATCACGGTGCGGCCCTGGCAGATCTGCTGCATGTTCTGCTGCACGATGCGTTCAGACTCGTAGTCCAGGGCGCTGGTAGCTTCGTCAAAGATCAGGATGCGCGGGTTGCCGATCAGCGCGCGGGCAATGGCGATGCGTTGCCGTTGCCCGCCAGACAGCGAGGCGCCGTGTTCGCCGACCAGGGTGTCGTAGCCCTCGGGCAGCTCCAGAATAAATTCGTGGGCGCCGGCCATTTGCGCCGCGTTGATCACGTCTGCCATCGGGGCTCCGGGGTCGGTCAGCGCGATGTTTTGGCGAATGCTGCGGGCGAACAGCAGGTTTTCTTGCAGCACCACGCCTATCTGCCGGCGCAGTGAGCTGACGTCTGCCAGTGCCAGGTCCATGCCATCCACCAGTACGCGGCCGCGCTCGGGGGTGTACAGGCGTTGCAACAGGCGGGTGAGGGTGCTTTTGCCGGAGCCGGAGCGGCCAACGATGCCGATCACTTCGCCGGCTTGCAGGGTCAGGTTGATACCGCGCAACACTTCCGAGCCATCGGCGCGGTAGCGAAAGTGCACGTGGTCAAACTCCACCAAACCGTTAAGCGCTGGCAAGGTGCTGCGCGCGCCTTGGTTGGCTTCGGTCCCGCTATTAAGAATGTCGCCAAGGCGCTGCACCGAAACGCCGGTTTGCTGGAAGTCGGTCCACAGCTGTGCCAGGCGCATGATCGGCTGCGCGACGCGACCGGCAAGCATGTTAAATGCGATGAGTTGGCCAACGCTGAGGTCGCCATTGATCACGAGCCGCGCGCCCAGCCATAGGGTAGCAACGGTGACCAGTTTGCCCACCAGGCCGACGCCTTCGTTGGCCACGGTCGACAGGGTCTGTGTGTGAAAGCTGGCGCGCACATAAGCGGCCAGTTGGTTGTCCCACTTGCGCGTAATCTGCGGCTCGACCGCCATGGCTTTCACGGTGTCGATACCGCTAATGGTTTCCACCAGAAACGCTTGGTTTTCAGCGCCGCGGTTAAAGCTTTCGTTGAGGCGTGCGCGCAGCAGTGGGGTAATCAGCAGCGAGATCAGGAAGTACAGCGGCAGCGATAACAACACCACCAAGGTCAGCCAACCGCTGTAGACAAACATCACGGCGATAAACACCACCGAGAACAACACATCCAGCACCAGGGTGATGCTATTGCCGGTGAGAAAGCTGCGGATATTTTCCAGCTCCCGTACCCGCGCCACTGAGTCGCCGACGCGCCGTGCCTGGAAGTAGGCCAGCGGCAAATTGACCAAGTGCTGAAACAAACGCGAGCCCAGCTCCACGTCAATGCGGCTGGCGGTATGGGCAAATACGTAGGTGCGCAGGCCGCTAAGCGCCGTCTCGAACAGCATGATCGCCAGCAGGCCGAAGGCGATGACATCCAGGGTGCTGTAGCCGCGGTGCACCAGCACTTTGTCCATCACCACCTGAAAAAACAGCGGCGTCAGCAGGGCGAAGATCTGCAGCACAAACGACACCAACAGCACCTCACCGAGCAGCTTGCGGTATTTGACGATGGCTGGAATAAACCAGGTGAAGTCGAACTTGCTGAGCTCCTGGGCCAGCCCCGCCTCTGAACGCAGCAGAATCAACTCGCCACTCCAATAAGCGTCGAGCGCTTGCAGACTTAGCAGCTGCGGTTGTTCAAGCAAGGGGTTGTGTACCAGCACGCTGTCGCCCTCAAGGCGCGCGAGAACAAAGAACGCGCCGTGCTGATCACGACCGATGGCCGGCAGCGGAAGCTGGCGCAGGCGCTTAAGCGAACTGCGTGTGCGTTTGGCTTTGAGCCCCAGTTTTTTCGCCGCCAGCAGCAGGTCTGAACTGTTGAACACGGCACCACGCTCAATAAACTCGTAACGCAGTTGTTCAGGGCAGACAGCCACGTTGTGGTAGCGGGCAAGCGTGGCTAGGCACGCGAGAGCGGTGTCGGCGGCGGCACCGAATCCTTGGTGGTGATCTGGCATGGCAATCCTGGCCTTAAGTCGACTTAGCCGTGGTGGTTGAAAGACGTGATTGAAACGACGGGAGCAAGCGACTGGGGCCTGATTCTGGCGCGATTGCGCAGTGGATCAAGACCCGGGCGGTGGATACGGAAACAAGCCACAACAGAAAGCGGCGGCTCGTTCGATGGGGGAGGGAATTAGCGCGTGCAGATTTCTGCAACCCTGCGCTTAAAGCCGCGTCACGGTTTCTGCGCACCCGCAGGCGGCGATTTTTCAGGAGGCAAAGGCACGGGGGCGCGATAGGTTGAACTTTGCCCGGGGCTTTTTGTCGCGCCCCTTTTCACTGCCCTCGACTAGTGCTTAAACTCCCGCACGGATTTGCGACCACGCTTACGCGTTGGCCGGTCGCTGTTGCGACTTTTTCTTTCACAGAGATCATGCAATGCGTCTAGCAAGGAAGCTGCCCCAAGCTAAAAGTCTGGTTGTTTTCAGTGGTCTGTTGTTGCTAACGGGCTGTTCAGCGTTGAAGCTCGACAGCAGTGCGCTGACTGAATCGGAGATACGCACAACGGTTGCTGCGGACAAAGCTGCGCTGGTGCGTGATGTCGAGCCGCTTAGCGGTCCGTTGACGTTGGAAGGGGCGGTGGCTCGCGCCATCAAGTACAACGCCGACCAGCGTTATCGCGCTATGGAACAAGCCATCGCGCAGGGCACCTTTGAGGTTGGGCAGTTCGATATGTTGCCCAAGTTGATGGCCTCTGCGGGCTATCGCAAGCGTGACAGTGACCTGATCACCCGTAGCGAAGACTCGGTAACGGGCCAACCCTCCCTGGCTAACCCGTACATCTCCTCTGACCGCGAAGCGGTCACCACCGACGTCGGCATTTCCTGGAGTTTGCTCGACTTCGGGCAAAGCTATTACGCCGCCAAGCAGAATGCCGACCGTGTGTTGATTGCCGCCGAGCGCAAGCGCAAGGCTGTGCATAACTTGATTCAAGAAGTGCGCAGCGCGTATTGGCGTGTGGTCGCAGCGCAGAAATTGCTGCCGCTGCTAAGCACCACCATCGCTGACTCGGAAGCCGCGTTGCGGGATGCTAGGAGTGCCGAGCAGCAGCAAATCCGTTCGCCTCTGGAGCCGCTTCGCTACCAACGCCAGTTGCTGGAAAACCTGCGTTTGTTGGAGATGATCCAGCAAGAGTTGTCCACGGCGCGGGTGGAGTTGGCGGCGCTGACCAACCTGCCGTTGCAAAGCGATTTCACCGTGGTTGAGCCGGCGACCGACAATAACGCCAGCTGGCTGGAGCAGCCGGTGGAGCAGTTGGAGCAGTACGCCCTGCTGCGCAACCCCGACTTGCGCGAGGGTATTTACAACGCGCGTATTGCTCAGCAGGAAACCCGCCGTACGCTGCTCAAGCTGTTCCCTGGCGTGTCGTTTAACTACGGCTATAAAACCAGCGACGACAAATACCTGATCAACCGTCACTGGACTGAAGCGGGCGCGCAGATTTCCTACAACCTCATGGGCTTGCTCTCGGCACCAGCGCAAATGCGCTTGGCCGATGCCGGCGTGGCGCTGGCCGATCAGCGCCGTATGGCCACGCAGATGGTGGTGTTGACCCAGTTGCATATCGCTCGCCTGCAATACGCCAACGCTACGCACCAACTCCAACGCGCCGATGCAATTGCCTCGGTAGACGAACGCTTGTCGCAGCAAGTGGCCAACCAGCAGGAGGCGGCCAAGCTGACACCGCTGGACCGTGTGTCGCAGCAAAGCGCTGCGGTGCTTTCGCAACTGCGCCGTTTCCAGGCCATGTCCAACGCCCAGGCCGCCGCCTCCCGTTTGCAGGCAACGCTTGGCCTGGAGCCGGCGGTAGAAGGTTCCGACAGCATGCCGCTGGCAGACCTCACCCGTGCGGTGGGTAATTCGCTGCAAACCTGGAATAAAGGGCAGCTTCCACCGACTACGGCGACGCCATGAACTGTTTACCTGTGCTTAAAGGGCTGGCCCTGACGCTGGCCGCTTCGCTGAGCTGTACCGCCGTCCAGGCGGCTTTGCCTGAGGGCGATTCGGCGCTGGATAACCGCGAAATTCGTGCGCAGTTAACGCCGCAGCGCTACACCACATTGTCTGCAGAAATCGGCGCAAAGATCACCCGCTTGCCACTGGCCGAAGGCGCGTCTTTTAAGAAGGGCGAGAACTTGGTGCAGTTTGACTGCATGTTGCAACAGGCACAGCTTTCCAAGGCCGAGGCCAACCAGACAGCCGCCGATGCCACCTGGAAAGGCAACCAGAAGTTGGCGGCGCTTAACTCGGTTGGGCAGATTGAGTTGAGCATCTCCAGAGCCGAAGCCTTGAAAGCGCAGGCCGAGGTCACGAGCAACCGTGTAGCGCTGAGCAAATGCCAGATTGCCGCGCCCTTCGCCGGCCGCATTGCCGAACAGAAAGTGCGTGAGCAGCAGTTTGTGCAGCCGGGGCAACCGCTGCTGGACATTCTCGATGACAGCACCCTGGAGCTGGAGTTTATCGTGCCCTCGCGCTGGCTGGCCTGGCTGCGTAACGGCGCCAAGTTTCAACTGACGATTGATGAAACCGGTAAAACCTACCCCGCCAGGGTTCAGCGTATTGGTGCGCGGGTAGACGCAGTCACTCAGTCGATCAAGCTCAGCGCGGTGATTGATGGTCGTTTTGACGAGTTGATGGCGGGCATGAGTGGCCGGGTGGTGATAAACCCACCCGTGCCGCAGTAGTACTAGGGTTGGCTAAGCCTCTTGGGCGGGCTGATGGAGGGTGCGCTGAGCGCACCAAAGCAAACACTCGGCGATGGTTCGGTGGGCTCAGCGCAGCCAACGCAACCTGTGGTGTTGCGGTTCGCGGCGCATAAGGCTCGGCGAGCCATTCAATGTTGCATAAAAGGAGTTAGCCATGACGCAGTTCATCGAGTCCCTGCTCAGTTCTTCACTGACCGCATCCGGTGGGCCGCGCTTGCGCCGCACTTCTCAGCTGCTGTCGCTGGAACAGCGCTTTATGTTCGACGGTGCCGCCGCGGTTGACGCCACCCATGCTGCCCAGGCGCCAGACGTTCTACCACCACCGACGCCGCCAGCGGCGCCAGCGGTAACCGTGCGCGAGGCCGAGCCGGCCAAGGACAACGGCAAGAAAGAAGTGGTGCTGGTCGATACGTCACTGGTTGATTACAAAACCCTGGAAGCGGGTATCCGCGAGGGCGTGGGGATTGTCGAGTTTGATGGCAGCAAAGACGGCCTGGCACAGATCGCCGCCTGGGCGTCGACGCAGAGTGGTTTGGATGCCATCCATATTTTGTCCCATGGCTCGCAGGGCACGCTTTCCCTTGGCACCGCCCAGCTCAATGAAGCGGCGCTTGCCGATGCCTCCACCCAGGCTGAACTGGCGCAATTAGGCCAGGCCCTGAGCGCCGACGGTGACTTGTTGCTGTATGGCTGCGACGTCGCCACCAACCTGCAAGGGCAGCGCTTTATTAATGACCTGGCCAGCGCCACTGGCGCCGATGTCGCCGCCTCCAGTGACGCTACCGGTAATGCGGCGCGCGGCGGTGACTGGACCCTGGAATACAGCAGCGGCAGCGTCGAAGCCACTGCGCTGGCAGTTAACGACTATCAGCGACTACTGAGCAGCAGCACATTTGACTTCGAGACCGTTACGCCGGGCACCATCAGTAAGTCGGTCGCACAGATGATTGGCAGTGACACGCTCTTGATTGAATCGAAGGACGAGGCTCTGTATGTCGACAGCGAGCTAAATGCCTTTGCCTTCAACGCGGCCAATGCTTCGGGTGTCGTGTTGGCGACGGGGCAGGGTGGAATGGTTGTGGAGACGCAAGTCAGCTTTATGGTGGCAGGCGGCAAAACCTTTGATCTGAGTTCTTTTACGCTGGTGGAGTTGGCCCCGTTGGCGCAGTTCATCACGCTGACCACCGATAAAGGCAGCGAGACCTTTGCGTTGAACTTTGTCAACAGCTCCTATGTGGTCAATCTCGCGGCGGCACTTCACCCCAGTTACTTTATCGGTGTGACCAACGTGGTAATTACTACCACCGATGCCGGGGGGCAATTTGCCTGGGGCTTTGACAATATCGTCCTGAGCAACATCATCGACCCCAATGCTCCGCCCAGCACCACGGTGGCTGGCGCTTCGTTGCAACAAGACAACGGCATCAGCACGTCCGATTTCATCACCAACGTGGCCGCCCAGACGATCAGCGGCACGCTGTCGACCGGTCTTGTCGCTGGCGAGTCGGTTGAGGTGTCGTTTGATGGCGGCAGTTCGTGGATCAACGCCACCAGCAGTGTTGGCAGCAGCGATTGGTCGGTGAGCACCACCTTATCCGGCAGCAACACCTTTGTCGCACGTGTTACCAATGCCAATGGCAGCAGCACGCCGTATACGCACACCTATACCTACGACAACGTCGCCCCAACCATCAGTGTGGGCAGCGTGGCGTTTAGCAATGATAGCGGCAGCAGTTCCAGCGACTTCCTGACCAATAACCCGGCGCAGACCATCACCGCCACGCTCAGCGCGCCCCGGGCGGGCACTGACGTGGTGTTGGGGTCGATCGACAATGGCACCACCTGGGTCAATATCACCAGCAAGGTCAGTGGCACGTCGCTGAGCTGGAATGGCGTGACGCTGGGGGCCAGCAGCACGCTGCTGCTGAAAGTGCAGGACCTCGCCGGCAATGACGGCCCAGTGGCCTCGCAGTCCTTTACCCTGGACACCACGGCGCCGACCATCAGTTTTAGCGACATCAGTTTTTCCAATGACACCGGCACCAGCAGCACGGACTTCATTACCAGTAATCCGTCGCAGACCATCAGCGCCACGCTTAGCGCCTTACCCGCGGGCAGCGATTTGGTCTGGGGCTCGCTGGACAATGGTGCGACCTGGACCGATATCACCAGCAAGGTGTCGGGCACCACGTTGACCTGGAACGGCGTAACGCTAGCGAGCAGCAACACGCTACGCCTGCGTGTTGTCGATGCCGCTGGCAACAACGGCGCCAGTACGCCGCAGGCGTATGTGCTGGACAACACGGCACCGACAATCAGTTTTGACACCGTCCGTTTTTCTGCCGATACCGGTGTCAGCAGTACAGACCTGATTACCTCAACGGCGTCCCAGACCATCAACGCCCATCTCAGCGCGGCGCCGGCCGGGTCTGATCTGGTGTGGGGGTCGCTTGACAACGGTACAACCTGGACCGATATCACCAGCCAGGTGAGTGGCACTTCGCTGAGCTGGGCGGGCGTGACGTTAATTGGCAGTAATACGCTGCAACTGCGCGTCACCGATGCCGCCGGTAATATCGGTAGCAGTAGCAGCGTCAATTACACCTTTGATAACACTGCCCCTGTTACGCCGGGCACGCCAACGCTGGCTGCCGGTAGTGATACTGGCCAGTCCAACAATGATCGGGTCACCTCCGACAACACCCCGACGCTTAGTGGCACAGCCGAAAATGGCAGCACCGTTAGTATTTACGACGGCGCCACGTTGTTGGGCACGACGGTGGCCGGCAGCGGCGGCTGGGTTTTTACCACTGGCACGTTGTCCTCCGGTATGCACACCTTTAGCGCTACTGCCACAGATACTGCCGGCAATGTTTCGGCGTTTTCTGCCGGGCTGGCCGTAACGATTGACACCTCGGCGCCAGCCGTGGGTTCGGTCACGGTGCCGGTCAATGGTACCTATTACAGCTCACAGGCACTGGACTTCACGGTCAACTTCGATGAGGCCGTAATAGTCGATACCGGCGGCGGCACACCGAGTATTGCCGTGGTGGTTGGCGCCACCACGCGTTATGCCGATTACCTTGCGGGTTCAGGGACCAGTACCCTGACGTTCCGTTATGTCGTGTTGAGTGGCGATGTCGATAGCAACGGCATTACCGTCGGCGCCCTATCGCGCAATGGCGCCACCATACGCGACGTTGCTGGCAACGACGCGGTAGTCGTGCTCAATAGCGTAGGTTCGACTGCGGCGGTATTGGTCGATGGCTCGCAGCCCAGCGTTACCAGCGTTAGCGCCAGCAGCGCGGACGGCGCGTATGGCAGCGGTAGCACCATCACCATCACCGTCGATTTTTCCAGCGCAGTAACGGTCGATACCAGCGGCGGCACGCCAACGCTGGCCCTTGACTCCGGTGGCTTGGCTACCTACACCGGTGGTTCGGGCAGTAGCGCGCTGACGTTTAGTTACACCGTGGCTGCCGGGCAGAACAGTGTTGATCTGGACTACAGCTCCAGCAGTGCTTTGGCGCTTAACGGTGCCACCATTGTGGACGCAGGGGGCAGTCATCAGAACGCCGCCTTGCTGCTGGCCTCTCCCGGTACTGCTGGTTCGCTGGGCGCCAACAAGGATCTGCTGATCGACACCAGCGCGCCGACCAACACGGCCGATAGCGTTAGATTTTCTGCCGACTCCGGTACATCAAACAGCGACCTCATCACCAAGAACGCTGCGCAAACCATCGATGGCACGTTGGCAACCAACCTGGCCGCCGGCGAAAGCGTCTATGTGTCACTCGACAACGGCGCCAACTGGGTGCAAGCCAGCGCGAGCGTTGGCAGTAACGGCTGGACGTTGAGCGGCCAGACGCTAAGTGGCAGCGGCACGCTCAAGGTGCGTATCAGCGACGCAGCGGGCAATAGCGGTGGCGCTTATACGCGTGCCTATGTGCTCGACACCACGGCGCCGACCATTACCTTCAGCGACGTGGGGCTTTCAGTTGATAGCGGTGTGCCAGGTGACCTGATCACCAATACGCCGGCACAAACCATCAGCGCTACGCTGAGTGCGGCGCCCGCTGCTGGCGACGTGGTCTACGGCTCGCTGGACAACGGCGCCACCTGGACCGACATCAGCAGCAAAGTCAGCGGCACTACACTGACCTGGGACGGCGTTACCCTGGCCGCCAGCAATACCCTGCGGCTCAGAGTGACCGACGCGGCCGGCAACGATGGCGCCGCCACGAGCCAAGCCTATGGGCTTGATACCAGTGGTCCGACCACCAGCGTTGCCAGCGTGACTTTTTCGGCCGACTCAGGCGCCTCAAATAGCGACTTTATTACCAAGACGGCGGCGCAAACCATCAGCGGTATGCTGTCGGCTAACCTGCTTTCCGGCGAGACGGTTTACGTGTCGCTAGACAATGGCGCGACCTGGAGTGCTGCCACCGCTGCGGTGGGTGATACCAGCTGGTCGTTGGCCGGGCAGACGCTGACTGCGAGCGATACATTGCAAGTCAAGGTAACCGACCGCGCTGGCAACGATGGCGCGCTGTTGGTGCAGGGGTATGTCTACGACACCGCCGCTACGCTGCCCGTTGTCGACGCCACGCAAAGCCCAAGCCTGACCCCGGTTCTGACCGGTAGCGCGACGTTGGCGGCTGGCGAGACCCTGACGGTCAGCGTCGGCGGTGCCACCTACGACGTAGTGCCGGTGGCCGGTGCCTGGAGCCTGGATCTGGCCACTGCAGTGCCAGCCAGCGGCGCGCTGACTTTAGCGCTAAACCAGCGATATAGCGTCGTCGCCACCGTCACCGACCTGGCCGGTAACACGGCAAACGACAGCAGCAGTGGCGAGTTGATTGTGGGCACGTTGGCGACGCCGGCAAACTTCCAGACCCCACCCGTGTACGCCGAGCCGCTGCAACCCATCGCCCAACCGGTATCGCTGTTGCCCCCAGCTCCGAGCGTGGTCGAGCAGAGTGCGACGCCGCCTCTAGTCGACGTCGCGGGCGACCGCAGTTGGCAATCGCCAACCCTATTTAGCCAAGCGCTGCGGCCAGAGGCATTGTTGAACGGTGGCCTGGTCGAGTTGCTCAGCCCAGGTTCAGCTTCGCTGACACCGTTGCTGCGCACAGGTGAAGTCTTGGCCGCGCGCCTGCCCATCGACAATGTGGTGCTGGCGAGCGGTGCGCGCATTGCCCTGCAGCTCAACGCCGAAACCTTTATGCACAGTATTCCTGGCCAAAACGTGCAACTAAGCGCTGGCCTCGCAGATGGTCGGCCGTTGCCCTCATGGCTGCGGTTTAACCCGCGTGATGGGCGTTTCGAGGGGGTGCCGCCGCCCGGCTTTAGCGGCAAGCTGATCGTGCGGGTGATTGCCCGTGATGGCCTGGGCCACGAAGCGTCGCAACAGTTTGAGATTGTGATTGGTAACCGCCAGGCGGGGTTGAGCCCGGCGCCTGCCCACCTGGCGGACGCGGCCGGGCGTAGCAGTCTGAGCCAGCAACTGCACGATGCACGCAATGCCGGTGGCAACCGTTTGGCCAGTCTGGCCGTTAGCGCAGGTACGGGTGGTCGTCTGTTATGAGTGACGGCGGCACGGCCGGCGCTGCCCCGGCCAACCCGCTGCTGACGCTGATCGAATTGGGCCAACGCGCGCGCGCAGCGGCCACTACAGCTGAGCTGGGCTTTTTGCTGGTTAACGATACGCGCGCTTTGCTTAGTTACCGTCAGGCAGTGTTGTGGATGGCCGATGGCGGCGTGCGGGCGTTGTCTGGCGTGGTTTCGGTCGACGGCAATGTGCCCTATGCGCAGTGGCTGCAACGCCTCAGCCGCCACCTGGCGGCACGTTACCAGGGCGCGGCCCCGTTGCCGGTGGATAGCGCTGCGCTGCCAGCCGATATCCGCGCCGAGTGGAGCGACTGGTTGCCAGCCGCCGCCACTTGGTTGCCGTTGCCAGCCATCTCCGGCGGCTTGCTATTGGCCAGCGACCAGCCATTAGCAGCGCAGTTAGATCCGTTGCTGTGCGAGTGGCGCGATATCTGGCAGCACGCTTGGCTGGCGCAGCAGCGTCCACTGCGTTGGGTGCCCTGGGGCAAGCGCGGATCGGCGCAAGTGCGCTGGCGTCGTTACCTGATCGCGGGGCTTACGCTGCTGGCCGTATTGTGCTTTCCGGTGCGCTTGACGGTGTTGGCGCAAGGCGAGTTGGTGCCGGCGAACCCAGACACCATTCGCGCGCCATTGGATGGCGTAATCGCCGAATTCAACGTGCGCCCCAACGATAAAGTCAGCCCCGGCCAACTGCTGTTTTCCTTCGACCAGGCGCCGCTACAGAGCCGCTTGGCCGTAGCACGCGAGGCGCTCGCAACCGCCAAGGCCGAGTACCGGCAAATGAGCCAGATGGTTCTAACCGATCCGCAAGCGCGGGCGCAGATTTCTTCGCTGCTGGGCAAGATTGCCGAGAAAGAAGCGCAAGCCAGTTATTTGCAGGGCCAGTCCGAACGCTCCCGCGTGTTGGCGCCAGGTGCCGGCATTGTGCTGCTTGACGACCCCAGCGAATGGATCGGCCGGCCAGTACAAACCGGGGAAAAAATCTTGCAGGTCGCGGCCGAAAATGAGGTGGAGATTGAGGCCTGGGTACCGATCGGCGATGCCATTCCGCTGGCCGACCAGGCGCCCTTACAGCTGTACCTGGCGGCATCGCCGCTAACTTCGCTGTCCGGCACCATCCGCTATATGAGCCACCGCGCTACCGCGCGCCCGGACGGCAGTTTTGCCTACCGCGTGCGGGCCACCCTGGTGACTCCATCGGACCAACGTATTGGCCTTAAAGGCACGGTCAAGCTGTACGGTGAGCAAGTTCCGTTGGCCTACTGGGTGCTGCGTCGGCCATTGGCCGCCGTGCGCCAGTTTCTCGCGCTTTAAGCATGACGACCTTGCTGCCGAGCCTGCGTGAGGAGTTGGCCATTGAGCCGGGGCCAAGGCTGCGCGACGGCCAGCCCAGTTGGACGCTACACGACCCGGTGCGCAACCTGTTTTTTCAGATCGACTGGCCCAGCTTTGAACTGCTTAGCCGCTGGCACTTGCGCGATCCGCAGCAGCTGCTCAAGGAGATCAACAGCGCCACCACCCTTGACCTCGACCCTGACGCCCTGCAGCAATTGCTGACCTTTCTGCGCGATCAGCAATTGCTGCAACCCGCGCCAGGCGCGGCGCCGGCAATGGCCGCCAGCCTGGCCAAGCAAAAGGGTGACTGGTACACCTGGCTGCTGCACAACTACCTGTTTTTCCGTATTCCGCTGGTGCGTCCAGACCGTTTTTTGCGCCGAGCGCAACCCTATGTGGCGTTTCTCTTCAGTCGCGCCTTTTGGTGGTTGACGCTACTGGCGGCGGTGCTCGGCGGCGCAGCGGCCTATCGCGAAAGCGAGCGTTTTGTCGCCACCTTTATGGACACCCTGACCTGGCAAGGCATGCTCGCCTACGGCGCGGCGCTGATGTTTGCCAAGACCTGCCATGAGCTGGGGCATGCCTTTACCGCCAAGCGTTTTGGCTGTCGGGTGCCGACCATGGGCCTGGCCTTTCTGGTGATGTGGCCGGTGGCTTATACCGACACCAATGAGGTGTGGAAACTGGCGCGTCGCGAGCAGCGTTTGGCCGTCGCCGGGGCCGGCATTCTTACCGAGTTGGCCATTGCCGCCTGGGCCACTCTGGCGTGGGCGTGGTTGCCAGAAGGTGGGCCAAAGCAGATCGCCTTTTTGCTGTCGACCACCACTTGGGTGTCGACCTTGGTCATCAACGGCAGTCCCTTTATGCGCTTTGATGGCTACTTTCTTCTTTCTGATTACCTGGGCATGCCCAATCTGCACAACCGCTCATTTGCCTTGGCACGTTGGGATTTGCGCGAGCGCTTGTTTCACCTTAACGAACCGGCCCCGGAACACTTTCCCCCGCGTATGCAGCGGGGGTTGGTTATTTTTGCCTGGGTGGTGTGGATCTACCGGCTAGTGCTGTTTTTAGGCATTGCCGCGCTGGTCTATCACTTCTTTATCAAAGCGGTGGGCATCTTTCTTTTTGCGGTTGAAATCACGTGGTTTATTGCGATGCCGCTATGGCGAGAAATTAAAGAATGGCGCAGCCGCTGGCCGTTAATTCGCCGCGCTAAGCAGTGGCGTTTCAGTGCCGTGCTGGTGCTCTTGCTGCTGGTGTTGGTGGCCATGCCCTGGCCAAATCGGGTGTTAACCAGCGGCTTATTGCAGCCGCAACAGCATATGGCCTTGTACGCCCCCGAACACGCCATGCTGGCGCAACTGCCGGTGGCCAATGGCCAAGCGGTGAGCGCCGAGCAGACGTTGCTCAGCCTTGCTTCGCCCGATTTGCAACTGCGTGCAGCAGAAACCGGCGCGCGTCAGGGCGCCCTCAGCTGGCAATCCGGTGCGGCCGCTTTCGATAACGCCACGCGCAAAAACTGGCAACTGCTGCAAGACCAATTGGCCCACGCCAACGCCGAACAGGCCACCGTGGGTGCGGATTTGCAACGCTATCAGCCTGTGGCGCCTTACGCAGGCCAGTTGCTGGATATCGATCCGGATTTGCGCCCTGGTCAATGGCTAAAAAGCCAGGAGCCCTTAGGTGAGTTGATCGGCTACGGCCCTTGGCAAGTCGTCACCTATGTTGATGAAGAGGAAATTCGCCGCCTTAGCGTTGGTGACCGGGCACTGTTTATGGCTGACGGCTTGGCCGGCCCCAATTTGCCGGCCCAGGTCGCCAGTATCGACCACAACGCCAGTCGTACCCTGGGTGAGGGGGCGCTGGCCACATTGGCGGGCGGGCATGTGTTAGTGCGTGAAAAAGCTGGCGTGCTGTATCCGGAGCAAGCGGTGTACCGCGTGGTGTTAAGCCTTGACGCCGACATACCGGCCGGCAACCCACTGCTGCGCGGGCGGGTGGCGATTGCCGGGCGATGGGAGTCGCCGGTGGCGAGATTTTTACGCGCGGCCGGCGCGGTGGCCTGGCGCGAGGCGGGTTTTTAAGCCCAGCCTTGACCCGACACAGAAAAACGCTGGGCGTTATTTCCCTGGTAATTTCTGTTTTTTCCCAGGTTTTGTCGTCTGCGCGCGGTGCCGCTGTCTTGCGTTGCGCGCGAAGAGCAGCGCTGGGCTGTCAGCCCGATAGTTCCCCCCGCGTCGCCAGTGCTTTGCAACCGCGCTCTGGCGCTGCAACGACCAAGGCGCAGCGCTAATGGCTTGGATTGACGGGTTTGCTCGCTACGCTCAATCCTGCCGAGGCACTCGCGTGCTGAACGCCAACGGGAAGGTACAGGTATGAAAAAAACTCTGGTTTTGCTGGCATCACTTATCGCTTCATCCGCGGTACACGCGGCTATTCCTCTCGTCAACGCAACATGCCCGGGAAAGATTGAGGTGCATGCTCGCAAGGGGGGGCCGATCTATATCAATGGCAAGGAAGCCAAGATAAAAATTGTTGGCGACAGCTACTACGAGGCCAAGGGCAGTGGCGTCACGATTTCGCTGCTAATCAACCCCGACGGCTCGGTGGAGATGTCCTACACGGGCAAAAACCGAGCAAACGGGATATGTGAAGTGAAGAAAGACTGACTTGGCGAGCAGCAAGGCGCGGTTGCGTGTTACCGGCGTTGCACGGCCACGCATTTGATTTCCAGCAGCAGCGCCGGGTGCTGCCGACCTTTACCGCCGGCGCATAGCCAACCCGCTCAGGGATTAACCTCATGCTCTCGGGCACGATGATTTCGCGGTCTGCCATTGGCTTTTCCTCTTAACCCAAACTGAAGCGCGCGGTGTTGGCATTCAAGGCGCGGCTGCCTTGGCTTAAGCGATCTGCCGCTTGGTTAACCGCGCGGGCGCCGTCGAGCAGGCGGATGGCGGCTTGGTCGACTTGCTGGATGCTGCCGCTGACTTGGTCGGCCGTGGTGGCTTGTTCATCGACGGCGGTGGCGATCTGCGCCAGGGTGTCGCTCACGCCTTGCACGGCGGTGGCGATGGCGCTCAGGCTGACGCCCAGGCCGGTCACGGCGGTGGCGTCGCTTTGCGCTTGGCCGCAGGCGGCTTCCATCAATTCCACGGCCTGGCGCACGGTGTTGCGCAAGCTTTCCACGGTGTTGGCGATTTGCAGGGTCGAGGCTTGGGTGCGTTGCGAGAGGCTGCGCACTTCATCCGCCACCACAGCAAAACCGCGGCCTTGATCGCCGGCGCGGGCGGCTTCAATGGCGGCGTTAAGGGCTAGCAGGTTGGTTTGTTCGGCGATGCCGCGAATGCTGTCGACCACCGACTGAATCTGTTGCCCCTGATCGCTGACCCGGCCCAGCGCTTCGGCGGTTTCGCTTAAGCGTTGGTTGAGTTCCTGAATGCTAGCGGTAGTGCGCTCGCTGTCGCGGTTGCTGGTTTCGGCAATGGCGCGGGTTTGTTGCACGCTGGCCGAGGCCAGTTCGCAGCTCTTGGACACCCCTAGCGAGGTGGCGGCCAGCTCGGTGGCAGCGGTAGCGATCTGGCTGATCTGATGTTGCTGCGCTTCCACTTCCCCCAGGGTGTCGGTGGAGTGCGAATTCAGCGTGATCACCGCGTCGCTGAGTTGAGAGGTTTCATGGTTGACCCCCAACAAGCTGGTGCGCAATTGCACCACCGCGGCGTTTAGCGCGGTGCTGATCGCCGCTAGTTCGTCACGGCCTTGCACTTCCACTTCGACACATAAATTGCCGTCACGCAGGGACTGGGCGAGGGTGGTGATGCCGCTGGCACTGCGGCGAATTGAGCTTTGCAAACAGACAAACAGATAGACCGCCGCCAGCAACAGCAAGCCAAACACAGCGGCCACGGGAATGGCCTGACTGATGGCGCGGCTATGGTAGAAATCCAGGCGCCGGTCCAGCGAGTTGAGCGACTGCACACGCAACTCGGCAAGGGTTTGCAGCAGGCTATCCATGGTGCGTTGGAAGGCCGGGCCTTTCATATTGATGGTGTCGGCAAACAGGCCGTCATCCAGAGCCTTGAGGTCGGTATTGAGTTGCTGCTGGGCGCTGGCGTATTGCTCGGCCCACGCGCTAAGCCCGGCTGGAAGCTTGGCCAGCAGCTTGGCGCCGGTTTTGTCCAATTGTGCGCGTGCATCGTTGATACGGCCGCGCAGGTCGCGCAATTGCAGACGGCTCTGCAAGCTGAATTGCCCGGCGGCTACAGACGCCTCGCCCATGCTTGCCAGGCGGCCGACGCGTTCAAAGATATCTGGCGTTTGCTGGGTAGCGATCTGCATCAGCAAATAGCCTTCTACCGACGGGTCCAGGGTTAACCCGCTGTCCATCGCAATCTGGTCACTGAGGCCTTGCAGACCGGCTTTCATCACGGTGAAACGATCCAACGCATCCGGCCACCAACCCACCGTACGCAGACTGGCCAACTCCAACTGCGGCAATGCGGCTTGCAAATCTTGCAGACGCTTTTGCACCTCGGCGCTAGCGCCTTCAGCGGTCAGCACGGCAACCAGGTCATCAAAGTTTTTGCGCAATACCGGCATGGCGCTGTCCAGCTGCGCCATAGCCTGCTGTGCCTCGGGGCCGGGTACACGGGCGGTATCCAGCGCTTTCCAACGCGCGGCCAGATTGCGCTGGGTGGACAGCTGCGCATCGGCGGCATCCAACGCCAACAGCTGGCGCACACCACTGTGCTCCTTGGCGATCACCGCCATTTTCGCTTGAAAGGTTTGGCCCACCATCCACAGGCTGCCAGTCAACGGCAGGGCGAACAGCAGAAACAGCAGTTGGAACTTACGGGCAAAGCCAAAGCGGCTTAAAAGGTGGATCCCAGGGGATAACAGGGACAGCATAACGACGACTCCTCTAGGATCTAACCAACGCCCCGTTGTACAGAACGTTGTTGTGGCTGCCGGTGCTGGCAATAAGCCATTTTGGTAGCAAGTTCTGGACCGTGACTGTTTTTGGGGCGCCACTTAACGGATGTACGGCATTGGCGCGGCTTGCAGGCATTTGTTTGGTGCGTGTGCGCAGCTCTGGCGCGGGGCGTTGCACCGTTTTGCGTCACCAAACGACACAGTGCTGAGTCTAGTCGCTTTGAGCCGGCGCAACGTTCTGGCGTATGTTGCGCTACCCCTATAAGGAGCAGGCATGGCTGACTTTCTCTGGCTACAACCCCACACCGCGCACTGCGCCACCATGGCCACCTGGCTGTACGAGCAGTTTCACTACGAATATGCCGAGCAATCGTTGGCTGACTGGCAGGCCGAGTTTGCGGCTGGGCAAAGCAACGGCGCCTGGCCAAGCCTGGTGGCCATTGAAGACGGCCAGTTGCTCGGCGGTGCGGCGCTGGCTAAGGAAGATTTGCCTGGGCGCGAAGCCTTGGGGCCGTGGCTGGCCTGCGTGTTTGTGACGCCCTTAGCGCGCGGTAAAGGTGTGGCTGAGGCACTGATTGAAGGCGTTTGTGCGCGGGCACGGCAGCAGGGGGTAGGGCGTTTGTATCTGCATACCCAGGACCGTGCCGAGTATTACGCCAAACGCGGCTGGCAGGTGGTGGAGCACTTTGAGCGTTGGGGTAAGGCGCAGGTATTGATGGCGCGTGATTTGTAGGGGGGGCAGGCGATTACCCTGTGTACCCGTGGTGCGCACAGCGCACCCTACGGACGGGGTTTGCCTATAACGGCGCTGCGGTGGCTTTTGTAGGGTGTGCTGCGCGCACCAGGCGATTTCTGCGTGTATGCCGTGGTGCTTCAGCACCCCCCTACTTTCTCGGTTATAGGTTCTTCAACTCCGCCTGCAAATTTTCCCGCGCCCGCGCTTCCCAAAGTTGCCGGGTTTCGTCGTGGCTATACAGGTGCGGCATCTGCAGCAGCGTGTTCAGCACCTTGGCGCGGCCGGCGTTGAACAGTGGTTCGGGCACCCAGGCAAATTCGGCGCGAATCGCTTGGGTGTAGGCGCGGTAGGCGTCATCCGGTAAGGCCAATACAGACAAATCGATATCCACCACCAGGCCGGCATCGTCGGCGTGCGCCGCTTCGGTATGGGCGGTGGCGAGGATATGCCGACGCACCTCGGCCACCCGCTGGGGAATGCCAGCACCGGTCAACAACTGTTCGGCGAGGTCGGCGCTGAGGGCTTCGTTGTCTTGGCGCTGGGTGTTGTAAATCGCATCGTGTAGCCACAGGGCAAACTCTACGGCGGGCAGGTCGTGGGCCAAGTGTTTGAGGTTGTCGAGGTGACGCAGGCAAGCGTCGATGTGCGCACCGTTGTGGTAGTGGCGCTGCGCTTCGCTGTAGTGCGCGGTAAGTTCGGCAAAGCTGTTTTCCGGCGGCTTAGCACCGAGGGCGAGCCAGAGTGTGTGCCAGCGGGAGGCGGATAAGGGCTGCATTGTCAGGCGTCCACCAACTTGTCTTCAAACGCTAGCTGAGCCTCGTTGAGCTCTTCGATATTGGCTTCCACCCAATGGTCCAGCGCGCGAATTGGCTCGCTCAGCGACAGCCCCAGCGCGGTTAGCGAATACTCCACACGCGGCGGCACTTGCGGGTAAGCCAGGCGCGTAACCAAGCCAAATCGCTCCAGGCGGCGCAGGGTTTGGATCAACATTTTTTCTGAAATACCGCCGACCTGGCGGCGCAATTCTGCTGTGCGGTGGGTGCCATGGGCGAGCGTGTGAATCAGCAGCAGCGCCCATTTATCCGCCAACACATCGAGCACATAACGGGCCGGGCAGGTAACGTTAAATACATTGCCGGCGCGGCAGGCAGCGTGGTCTTGATCGTCGAGCATGATGGGGGCCTGAGAGCTAAATGCATACTTACCAAAAGGTAGGTACTTGTGCCGTGGAAAGCAATCGCTAAGCTCCCCTCACGCGTTTTTCGCGCGCTTCTGCCACTGCTCTCAAGGACTGCTTATGAAACTGTATTACTCCGCTGGCGCTTGCTCATTGGCTCCGCACATCGTGCTGTTGGAAGCCGGTTTGCCCTTCGAATTGGAAAAGGTCGACCTCAAAGCCAAGGTCACCGAAAGCGGCGCCGACTTCACCGCCATCAACAGCAAAGGTTATGTCCCCGCGCTAATTCTGGATAACGGCCAGGTGTTGACCGAAGGCGTTGCTGTACTGCAATACATCGCCGACCAGAAACCCGAGTCCGCCCTGGCCCCCGCCGCGGGCACCCTAGCCCGTTACCAGTTGCAGGAATGGCTGACCTTTATTTCCTCGGAAATCCATAAACCCATGGCGACGATGTTCAACCCGGCGCAATCGGCCGACTGGAAAGCCGCCGTCAGCGTCAGCCTGAGCAAGCGCCTAGATTGGCTGACCGTGCAACTGCACGGCAAAGACTACGTACTGGACAACCACTTCAGCGTCGCCGATGCCTACCTGTTTACCGTGCTCAACTGGTCCAACTTTGTTGGTTTTTCGCTGGCCGCCTGGCCTGAGGTGCAGGCCTATATGGCACGGGTTGCCGCGCGCCCGCAGGTGGTAGCGGCGATGAAGCAGGAAGGGTTGTTGGGTTAAGTGGCCAGGCGAAACGCCGCGGCCATGCGCTCGATTTCTCGTGCCGATAGGCCGTGAAGCGGGCTGCTGGCCAGGGTGCGCCAACGCCGTACCACGCTGATTTGCGTGTGGATGATGTGACGGGCATCGGCCAGCGACACGCGAAAGATCGGCGCTACCGAAAGCGCCAGTTCCAGGTCCATCGCGTTGTCGGTTTCGCTGACGTTGAGTTTCAGCTCGCGGGCGCCAGGGTCAGGGTTGATGTCATAGGCGGGTGACAGCTCCCAGCCTTTACCGGGGCGCAAGATAAAACCGGTATTGCGCAGGTGCCCGTCGCTGTTGGACACCAATATGTCGAACACCAGGCGAGACCAGAGCAGGCGTAAGTCCTGGTTCGGGCGCGCGCCTCTGGTGATCAGTACGCTGGCGATATCCAGGTACGAAGCACCGCTGCTGGCGTCGTCGCCGTCTTGCTTGTCGGCGAGGGTCATGGCCAAAGCAAAATGCAGGCGGCGACCCGTGTCGGTACGGTCAAACCGTCTTACCAGATAGGTGTGATAGGCGCTGGCAAAACGCGCGACTGCTCCTTGCGCCGGAGCAATGCCGCACCTGTTGGCGAGATAGTTGACCACGCCTTCCCACGCACCGACGTTGTAGCGGTCGCGGGTGCTGGGAAATTTGGCGATATACAAGTGCCCTTGTTCATCCATGACGCTGGCTTTGGGTCGGGCGCCACCCAGAGAGCCGCCTGGGGCAATGAGTAGGCGTAGTTGGTCGTCATTGATGGCGCTCGGGTCGTCCTCTGACTCTTCGAAGGCCAGCGACGCTGCTTCCAGTTCGCGGAGCATCACCAGCGGTGGCGCGCCCTCGCGACGTTGGTTATCCAGAAATGGGCCTTGTGGTTCGAGGCTGTAACGCAGGGCGCCAACCCGGTATTGGTCATGCACGCCCAGCAAATAGTCTGACGCATGCAGACGCGGTGCTGGACCGGTGCCACCTTCATTACGCCAGCGCCGCTCGGCGCGGCGCTTCATTAGTAGCTGGCCCCAACAATCTGGCGATGAGTCGGCGATCATGCCAAATGAGGTGCGGCCTTTGGGCGGGTATTGCGGCCCCGGCCATATGCCCAGGCGAGGATCCAGGCTCACCCCTTTTAGGGCTGGATGCTCTATGGCGGCGGCCGAGAGTTCGAAGTCGAATAGTTCCTCGCGGCCACTCGGGCGTGCGTGCAAGGTGCCCAGGTGCAGGGGCTGCGCCAACCCGTCCCAGTCAGCGTGCACATAAATGTGCGGCTTCATGGCTGGTCGTCCTGAGTGTTGAACAGGGCGTCCATTTGCGCGCGGTAGTCGTCGATAAAATCAAGGCTGTTTTCCCGCACGCCACTTAGGGGCCGCGGCTGCGCCTCTGGGTATTTGCTGACTTTTTTGACCACGGCGGGCGGGGATGTGGCCGTTGCGGCTTTCCTGCTCCGTGGGGTTTTACGCCGACCGATCAGAGCGGCGTCCTGCAACTGACGACCGACGTCGTCGCTTGCGGCCAACAACGCCAAATCGGCCTCCAGCCCAAGAACCTGCATAACCGCCAGGTAGGCACCTATGGTTACGCCATCAGCGCCGCGTTCAATATTGCGCAGGGTCAGCGGCGCCATACCGGCGCGCGCGGCGACCTGGGCTGCAGTCAGTTTGCGACGTTCCCGCGCCAGGCGCAGGCGTTCTCCCAGCCCAGCAAGCAGCTGGGCAGTGGCAGGTAGCAGAGAGGAAGATTTGTTGGCCATGGTGTAAGTATTCTGCTGTTAGATTGCTTTTAATAGCCAGAATAGTTACTTAATCTCGAATTAGAAAGTTCGTTTTATGTAAGTATTCTGCCGTTAATTCGAATTTATTCGTCAGAATAGTTACTTTTTATCGATTTTCGCCATGGCGGGCATGCCGCCTGGCCCTGCGCTACGTTTTATTTGCCGCGTATCAGCTCCCGCAGAGCAAACCGATTGGGGTGGCAGGCTTCGGCTACATCGCGCGGCAGCGGCAGCGGTTCGTTGTCGAGCCAGGCGGCGAGCAGTTCTGCGGCCAGCGGTGCGGTGATCAAACCGCGGGAGCCGTGACCGGTATTCACGTACAAACCGGGTAGCCAAGGGCAGGGGGTAGACGGGGTTTGTCGGGCGTCTTTGCGCAGCACGCCGTAGGCTTCGGCAAAGGCGCTGGCATCGGCCACGGGACCGACGATGGGCAGGTAGTCAGGGCTGGTGCAGCGAAAAGCGGCACGACCTTGCAGCTCGGCAACCGGCAAGTTATCAGCATTCAGGCGCTGGGCCAGGTCGGTGGAGATCTCGTTAAGCAGTTGCAGATTGCTGAGGTGTTCGTCCGCCTTGAGGCTCAGGTCGTTGCTGTGGAAATCAAAGCTGGCGCCAAGGGTGTGTTCACCCTTGCGTGCTGGCGCCACATAGCCTTCGGCACAGACCACGGCGCTTAGCGCCGTGCTCTCAGCTGTTTGCGCCAGGCAGGTGATTTGCCCGCGAATGCGCTTAAGCGGCAACTGGGCGGTGGCGGCAAAACCGCGTACATCGGCGGCGCCGGCCAGTACCACAACGCTGGCGCTGGCCAATAACTGCTCGCCGTGCCAGGCCTGCCACTGGCCGTTTTCCTGGCGCAGTTGCAGGGCGTGCTGATGCACGCGCAGCTGCACGTTGGCGTGCTCGGCCATCAGCCGGCATAGAGCGGGCGGATGCACCCAGCCGCCTTGTGGGTAGAACAACCCGCCGCTGGCCAGAGCGATGCCGGCCAGTTGTTCGGCTTCAGGCTGGCTCAGGCTGTGCAGCAGTTCGCTGGGAAAAGCCGCCGCCAACTGCGCCTGCCGCGCCGCTTCTTTCTCGTCAAAGGCCAGTTGCAGCACGCCGCAGGCATCCCAGTCTTGGCCCCGTTGCAGGCGTTGGATATGCCGGCGGGTATGGCCAAAGCCGGCGACGATCAAGCGCGACAGGCTAGTGCCATGGGCGGACAGTTTCAGGTACAGCACGCCCTGCGGATTGCCGGAGCCTTCCTGGGCAATAGCGCCATGGCGTTCCAGTAAGGTGACCTGCCAACCCCGCGTTGCCAGGCTTTCGGCGCTGGCGCAACCGGCCAGGCCAGCGCCAATTACCAGCGCGGTGCGTGGGCCCGTGTGCTCAGGTGGGCGGGCGTACCAGGCTTTTTCAGCGGGTTTGGCGGGCGCATCGTCCAGGCCAATAAAGTGCCCTTTAAGCACCTGCCATTTGTGCCCCAAACCCTCCACCCGTTTGAGCTTGAAGCCCACAGCCTTCAAGGCGCGGCGCACATCGCCGGCGGTGGTAAACGTGCCGAGGGTGGTGCGTGTCGTGGACAGCCGCGCCAACTGGTTAAAGAGCTCGGGCGACCACATCTCCGGGTTTTTCGCCGGGGCAAAGCCGTCGAGAAACCAGGCGTCGATTTCCCCGTCGAGCTGCGGCAACAGCGCCATCACATCGCCAATCAGCAGGGTCAGCACCACACGGCCGCCGTCGAATAACAGGCGTTGAAAGCCGCCATGCAGGGCCACGTATTGCTCAAGTAGTTGTTCGGCAAACGGCTGCAACTCGGGCCACAGGTGCAGTGCACGCTGGAGGTCGGCATAGCTCAGTGGGTGTTTTTCTACGCTAACAAAATGCAGCTGCGCCCCGGCCACGGCGGTACGGGCAAACAACTCCCAGGCGCAGAGAAAATTCAGCCCGGTGCCAAAACCGGTTTCACCAATCACCAGCTTGCCGTGGACGGGTAGGGCGGCGAAGCGCGCGGGTAGGTCGTTGTTATCGAGAAAAACGTAGCGCGGCTCTGTCAGGCCCAGGCTATTGGAGAAGTACACATCGCCGTAGGCGCGCGAGTGCGGCTGGCCGCTGTCGTCCCAGTCCAGTTCGGCTAGCGAGGCATGCGGCGGCGTTGGGCTCTGGGGCATAAGGATGAATGGCTGCTTTGAAGAGTCGCGGGATAAAACAAAGAGCGGCGCATTCTAGCCGAACTTGCTGTCTGTCATGGCTGACCGGCAGCAATCCGCTAGGCTTGGCCAATCATGTAGACAAATGGAGTGAGGGTTTATGTTCGAGTCCGCCGAAATCGGCCATGCGATTGACGACGAAACCTATGAGGCCGAATTGCCCGCCCTGCGCGAGGCCTTGCTGGAAGCTCAGTTCGAGTTGCAGCAGCAAAAGCGCTTTCCGGTCATTGTGCTGATCAATGGCATAGAAGGCGCGGGCAAAGGCGAGACGGTCAAACTGCTGAATGAGTGGATGGATCCACGGCTTATTCAAGTCAGTACCTTTGACCGCCAGACCGATGAAGAGCTCGCTCGCCCAGCCGCCTGGCGCTATTGGCGACAACTGCCACCGAAGGGGCGCATGGGCATTTTCTTCGGTAACTGGTACAGCCAAATGCTCCAGGGTCGCGTTGATGGCCGTATCAAAGATGCCGTGCTGGACCAGGCCATCATCGGCGCCGAAGGCCTGGAGCGCATGCTCTGCGACGAAGGCGCACTGATCTTTAAATTCTGGTTTCACCTGTCGAAAAAGCAGATGAAAGCGCGCCTGAAAAACCTTAAAGACGACCCGGAGCGCAGCTGGCGCCTGAGTCCGCTGGATTGGGAGCAGTCGCAAACCTACGACAAATTTGTCCGCTTTGGCGAGCACGTGCTGCACCGCACCAGCCGCGACTACGCGCCCTGGTATGTGGTCGAAGGCGCCGACGAAAACTACCGCAGCCTGACCGTGGCTAAGATTCTGCTCGAAGGCCTGCAAGCCGCACTAAAAACCAAAGAGCGGCCGCAACGCCATCCCCATGCAGGCCCGGCCACCGTCAGTTTGGACAACCGCAGCCTGCTCGGCAGCCTGGACATGACTCAGCGCCTGGATAAAGACGACTACCAGAAACAACTGGCCAGCGAGCAGGCACGCCTGGCCGGACTGGTGCGCGACAAACGCTACCGCAAGCACGCGCTGGTGACGGTATTTGAGGGCAATGACGCCGCCGGCAAGGGCGGCGCGATCCGGCGTGTGGCGGCGGCGCTCGACCCGCGCCAATACCGCATTGTGCCGATTGCCGCGCCCACTGAAGAAGAACGGGCGCAGCCTTATCTGTGGCGTTTCTGGCGCCATATCCCCGGCCACGGCCAGTTCACGGTGTTCGACCGCTCCTGGTACGGCCGGGTGTTGGTGGAACGGGTAGAAGGCTTTTGCTCACCGGCCGATTGGCTGCGTGCCTATGGCGAGATCAATGATTTTGAAGAACAACTGACCCGCGCCGGCATTGTGCTGGTGAAGTTTTGGCTGTCGATTGATCAGGACGAGCAGCTGGCGCGCTTTAAAGAGCGCGAAGAGATCCCCTTCAAGCGCTTCAAAATCACCGAAGAAGACTGGCGTAACCGCGAGAAATGGCCGCAGTACGCTGATGCCGTCGGCGATATGGTCGACCGCACCAGTACCGAAAATGCGCCGTGGACGTTGGTCGAAGCCAATGACAAACGCTTTGCCCGGGTCAAGGTGTTGCGCACCATCAATGACGCCTTGGAACGTGCCATGAAGCGCGATTGATGGGCTGAAAGCGGGGCAGGATCGCTGCGCATACACGGGATGAATAGTCATCGCCCTGCCGGGCAGGGCGGTTTTATTCTAGGCCTAGCTGCTATTCAGCCGACCAACTGACCCGATTTCAGAACAACAACGAGGTGCGTGATGCGTGAAGTAGTGATCGTCGACAGCGTGCGGACAGGCCTGGCCAAGTCCTTCCGTGGCAAGTTCAACATGACCCGCCCGGACGACATGGCCGCCCATTGCGTTAATGCGCTTCTGGAACGCAACAAAATCGATCCGGCCTCGGTGGAAGACTGCATCGTCGGCGCCGGCTCCAACGAGGGCGCACAGGGTTACAACATTGGCCGCAACGTGGCCGTGCTGTCTGGCCTGGGCACTCAGGTAGCGGGCATGACCCTCAACCGCTTCTGCTCCTCGGGCCTGCAAGCCATCGCCATCGCTGCCAACCAGATTGCCTCGGGTTGCAGCGACATCATCGTCGCTGGCGGCGTTGAGTCGATCACCCTGACGATGAAAAGCGTCAACACCGACAACCTGATCAACCCGCTGCTCAAAGCCAACGTACCGGGCATTTACTACCCGATGGGGCAGACCGCCGAAATCGTCGCCCGCCGCTACAACGTGACCCGCGAACAGCAAGACGCCTACGCCCTGCAAAGTCAGCAGCGTACTGCTCGCGCGCAAGCCGAAGGCCTGTTCGACGATGAAATCGTGCCGATGGCGGTGAAGTACGTGGTTGAAGACAAAGCCACTGGCGAGAAAACCATTGTTGAAGGCGTGGTCGACCGCGACGACTGCAACCGGGCTGACACCACCTTGGCCAGCCTGCAAGGGTTGAAGCCGGTATTTGCTGAAGATGGTTCGGTGACTGCCGGTAACGCCTCGCAGCTGTCGGATGGCGCGTCCATGACCCTGGTGATGAGCCTGGACAAAGCCAAAGAACTGGGCCTGCAGCCGCTGGCGTATTTCCGTGGCTTTACCGTGGCCGGTTGCGAGCCGGACGAAATGGGCATCGGCCCGGTGTACTCGGTGCCAAAACTGCTCAAAGCCCGGGACCTGACCGTTGAAGATATCGACCTGTGGGAACTCAACGAAGCCTTTGCTTCGCAGTGCCTGTATGCCCGCGACTTTCTGAAAATCGACAACGAGAAATACAACGTCAACGGCGGCTCGATTTCCATTGGCCACCCGTTCGGCATGACCGGCTCGCGCCAGGTGGGGCATTTGGTTCGTGAATTGCGTCGTCGCGACAAGCGCTACGGCATCGTCACCATGTGTGTGGGCGGCGGTATGGGCGCTACGGGGTTGTTTGAAGTCTACAAATAAGGGTTTGCTGGTAAAGCTGTACGGCAATAAAAAACCGCGCCTAGGCGCGGTTTTTTATTGCCCGAACGCTGGCCTTAAAACAACACCTTGGCCACGTCGTTAAAGCGTTTGGCGAAGTGCACGGTGATGCCGTCCTTGAGATAGTCCGGCAGTTCGGTGAAATCGCCACGGTTGGCTTCCGGCAAAATCAGTTCGTAGATTTTCTGCCGCCGCGCCGCAATCACCTTTTCCCGCACACCGCCAATGGGCAGTACATGGCCGGTCAAGGTCAGTTCGCCGGTCATGGCCACGCCTTTTTTCGGCGCTTGATTGCGCGCCAATGACAGCAGCGCAGTGGCCATGGTGACGCCAGCGCTAGGCCCATCTTTGGGTGTCGCGCCCTCGGGCACATGCAAGTGCACAAAGGCTTCATCAAAGAATTTAGGATCGCCTTGGAAGTCCTTGAGGTGCGAGCTCACATAGCTATAGGCAATTTCGGCGGACTCCTTCATCACTTCGCCCAGTTGCCCAGTCAGTTTGAAACCGCGGTTGAGCGTGTGGATGCGTGACGCCTCAATCGGCAACGTCGCGCCGCCCATGCTGGTCCAGGCCAGACCGGTGATCACGCCAACGCCGGAAAGCAACTGCTCACGACGAAACAGCGGCATGCCCAGGTAGGCTTCAAGATCTTTCGGGCCGATTTTCAGCTTGCTGGCTGGGTCACCGAGTAGCTTTACTACCGCTTTGCGTATCAGTTTGCCCAGTTGCTTCTCCAACTGACGTACACCGGCTTCGCGGGCATAGCCTTCGATCACCGCTTTTAGCGCGCTGTCGCTGATGCTCAGGCGTTGCTTGGGTACGCCGGCTTTTTCCAATTGCTTGGGCCACAGGTGGCGCTTGGCGATGGCGAATTTTTCTTCGGCGATATAGCCGGCCAGGCGAATCACTTCCATCCGGTCGAGCAGCGGCCCGGGAATGGAATCCAGGGTGTTGGCCGTGCACACGAATAACACCTTGGACAGGTCCAGGCGCAGGTCGAGGTAGTGGTCGAGAAATTCCGCGTTTTGTTCCGGGTCGAGGGTTTCCAGCAAGGCCGACGCGGGGTCGCCCTGGTGGCTGGCGCCGAGCTTGTCGATCTCGTCGAGCATGATCACCGGGTTCATCACCTCCACCTCTTTCAACGCCTGCACCAACTTGCCGGGCAGGGCGCCGATATAGGTACGGCGGTGGCCTTTGATCTCCGCTTCATCGCGCATGCCGCCAACGCTAAAGCGATAAAACGGCCGCCCCAGGGTTTCCGCGATGGACTTGCCGATACTGGTTTTACCCACCCCCGGCGGCCCCACCAATAAAACGATGGAGCCGGCGATCTCGCCCTTAAAGGCGCCGACAGCGAGGAACTCAAGAATGCGCTCCTTGATATCGTCCAGCCCGGCATGCTGTTCATCCAGCACTTGCTTGGCGTGCACCAGGTCGAGCTTATCTTTGCCGTGCACGCCCCAGGGAATGACCGTGGCCCAGTCCAGATAATTGCGCGTGACCGCGTATTCCGGCGAGCCGGTTTCCAGGATCGACAGCTTATTCAACTCTTCATCAATGCGTTTGCGCGCCTGCTCCGGCAAGGTTTTACCTTCCAGGCGTTGCTCAAACTGCTCAATATCGGCACTGCGATCATCTTTGGTCAGGCCCAGCTCCTGCTGGATCAGCTTGAGCTGCTCCTTAAGGAAAAACTCGCGCTGGTGCTCGCCAATCGTGCGGTTAACCTCCGCCGACAGCTCGCTTTGCAAACGCGCGACCTCCACCTCTTTGCGCAGCATCGGCAACACTTTCTCCATGCGCTGCAACACCGGCACGGTATCGAGTACCTCTTGCAACTCCTTCGGCGCGGCGGTGGTCAGGGCGGCGGCAAAATCGGTGAGTGGTGAAGGCTGGTTGGGGCTGAAACGGTTCAGGTAGTTCTTCAACTCCTCGCTATACAGCGGGTTGAGCGGCAGCAACTCCTTGATCGCATTGATCAGCGCCATGGCATAGGCCTTGACCTCATCGCGCTTGTCATCGGCGCTTGGCGGGTACTCCACCTCAGCCAAATACGGCGGGCGATGGCGCTTAAGCCACCCACGAATTTTCACCCGCTGCATACCCTGAGCGACAAACTGCAACTTGCCATCAACGCGACTGGCCTGATGGATTTTCACCAGCGTGCCGTGCTCAGGCAGGCTGTCGGTATTGAAATGGCGCGGATCGGTAACCGGCTGGTCAACATAAAACAGCGCCAGGCTGTGGTGATCGGTCTTGGCCACCAACTCCAAGGTTTCGGCCCAGTGCTCCTCATTCACAATGACCGGCAACACCTGTGCCGGAAAGAACGGGCGGTTATGAATAGGGATGACATACAACCGCTCGGGTGGCCGCTGATTAGGCAGCGCCAAGGCGTGGGGCAAATGCAGACCCTCGGGCAATAGCGCGTCTTCGTCTTCAATATCGGTAACGTGGTCGTTCATGCGGCACCTGTGATCACTACATGACTAGGTAGATGGGTCGGGGCGGGAAACAATTCAATGGCAGTTGCAAAGATTGGAGCGGGAGGGGGGTTGCTTTGAGAGCCGTGCTGGTCTTCATTACCGTGGGTGCTGAACGTTTAGTTCGCGCTTAACGCGCGTCCGCCATAGGGTGTGCTGTGCGCACCAGCTTTTGCTGTTTGTTCTTGTTGCGGTGGAGGCCTTCTTTACCGCGTGTGCTGGACGTTTTATTTCGCGCCTTACGCGCGAGTTTCTTTTGGCATCGCCCCAAAAGAAACCAAAAGGTCTAGCCCCTACCTTGGCCCTACGCTGCGCTTCGGGTGCCCTCGCTCCGTCGTTGCTCCAGGGGTCGGCGTGCAGGGCCATCCATGGCCCCACGCCTTTCGCGGCTCCTGCCGCTCAACCCCTTACGCAACGACTCCACTCGGCCTGCGATGAACGGGGCGAGCAGATCACAAGCCAGAGCAAGATCAAAAGCCAGATCAAAATCGGAAGCGCGGTTTCCCTTTGTAATGGAGGCCGGCCCGCTTTCTAATAAGTCCCCGCGCTTAATACGCGAAACAAAACGCCCCCCCGTCAGCAATTTCATGCCCGATCTTAGGGCGCGCCGGTCGCCTGCAACTGGGAAAAACACCCCCATTCCCGTACCATGCGCACAAATTTTGACCAGCTACCCCTCATGCTTGAAGCCCGCCTGCTGCGCCTCGACGACCAAACCCATGAACACGCCCACGACCACCACCAACTGGTGATGTCGCTGTCCGGCCGCGCCGAATTTGAAGTCAACGGCCGCGGCGGCGAGGTCTGTCGCATGCGTGCCTGTCTGGTGCCCGGCGATGCCGAACACCAGTTCGCCGGGGTCGGCGATAACCGTATGCTGATCATTAATTTGAGTGAGCCGGGCAATACCGCCGAAGATCAGGGACTGCTCGCCGGCTTGTTCGATATGCCGCGCTATCCGGCCTTGGATGCCGATTTTCAGAACCTACTCAGTTATGCCGGCGCCGAACTGGCGCGCTATGGCAGCGACCCCCACCTGGCACGTTCCCTTAGTGGCGTGTTGCTGCGGGCATTGCACCTGCGCTTGTTTGGTGAGCGTCGCCAACGGGTGCTGGGGCCGCTGAATGTTGAGCGCTTGGATGCCTATATCGATCAACACCTGGCGCGGCGCATCAGTGTCGCGGAGTTAGCCCAAGTCGCTTGCTTGAGCCCAAGCCATTTTCATGCGCAGTTCAAAGACAGCCTGGGCATGACCCCGCACCAATACCTGCTGAAAATTCGCCTGGACCGCGCCTCCCGTCTGCTGCGCGAAAGCACGCTGCCGCTGGTGCGTATCGCCGAAGAGTGCGGCTTCTCCAGCCAGAGCGCGCTGACCACCGCCATGCGTCGCTATCTTGGGCTGACGCCGAAACGCCTGCGCGGCGTTTAATCACGCCAACGGCCTGGTAGATCCTAGGCGTTACGCATTTCCCGGCTATATTTCGTGCAGGCTGCTTATCCGTGCAGCCCCCTGTGCAGTGATGGCCAATTGCCTTTTTTGCCGTGAACTTTATCCGCGAACCCGTTAGTCTGGCCGCTGCAAGCAGGCGTCGACCCAGGTTGGCCTTGCGCACCGCAGGTCTGTTTCGCGCTCTCTCAAGGTAGGTGGTATGCCAGTCATTCTTTGGATCGCTCAGCGTTTTCGCGGTGTATCTCCGTTGCATTCAGTGAAACTGCCGGCGCTTGCTGTGGTACTTACCCTGTTCACCAGTTGTTCGGTTGGCGCTGCCAGCTTTCAAGCGACGTTGGTGGATGCTCAGGGCAAACCTATAGACGGCGGCGTGATCACCCTGCAAGGCCCTACCGATGCGCCACTGCCCGCGCAAACGGCGATCATGGATCAAGTGCAGAAGCAGTTTCAGCCCAGCGTATTGGCGGTGCATACCAGCACTAAAGTGAGCTTCCCCAATAGCGACAATATCCGCCACCAGGTGTATTCCTTCTCGCCCGCCAAGCGCTTTGAACTGCGCTTGTACGAAGGCACGCCGTCCGAGCCGATCACCTTCGACAAGCCCGGTGCAGTGGTGTTGGGCTGCAATATTCACGACTGGATGGTGGGCTATATCTACGTCACCGATGATCCTTGGTTCGCGGTAACCGACGCCAACGGTGCGGTTACCTTGCAACTGCCGGCAGGCCATTACAACGTTACCCTCTGGCACCCGAAAAGCCCGGATCTGCTGCCGCAAAAAGGCGGTGAGCTAACCCTCACCGATAAAGGCGCTAGCCAGCAGTACGCTGTTAATCTCACGGCCGGTTCCGACGAGTCTGAAGAACACGAGGAACATGGCGAGCATTACCCTGAGAAACCCTCAGCCTTTGGCGAAGCATTCAAGAAGGCCGCGAGTGAAACAAAGAAATAGCTTTCAGGCGCGCATTGCGGGCGTGCTGATCCTGCTGTTGTTGGTGGTGGTCGGCTCGCTGTACTTTGCCGTCAAAGTAGCCACCGCTGAGGCGGTGAAACAGCAGGCCAGCCAACAGTTAGCGGTTGGCGTGCGGGTGTTTGAGCGCCTGCTCGATGTGCGCAGCCGGCAAATTCGCGATGCGGTGCAAGTACTGTCGTCGGATTTTGGTTTCAAGGACGCCGTGGCCAGCGACGACACCGCCACCATCAGCTCGGTGCTGGGCAACCATGGCAAGCGCATCGACGCCACCGAGGTGCTGTTACTGGCGCTGGACGGCACCATCAAGGCCACCGCGGTAGGCGACGGCGGCACCAATGCGTTTACCCCAGGTATTGCCTTTCGCTACAGCCGGGAACTGGCCGAGGCGCGGCGCAATAAACAGTCGGCGTTGATCGTCTCGATCAATCACGAGCCGCACTTATTGGTGGAAGCCCAAGTGCTGGCGCCCATTCCTATCGCCCGGGTGGTGATGGGCTTTCGCATGGACGACGCCTTGGCTTCCGAGCTGCGCAGCCTGACCAACCTGGATGTGTCGTTTCTGGCTATCGAAAACAACACCCCTGGCCGCCTGATCAGCACCCTGAATGCCGATCAGGAGTCGGCCATGGCCAGCAATCTGCAGTTTGAAAAGACCACCGCCCTTAAAGAGTTCGAATTCGCTGGTCAGCGCTACCTTAACGAGCAGTTGGTGTTAGCCACGGGCAGCAACTATCAGGTGCAAGCCTATCTGCACAGCTCGCTGGATCAAGCCTTGGTGGCCTTTGAACCGCTTGATCGGCGCGTATTGCTGATTGCCCTGTGTGCCTTGCTTGCATCGCTCGTGGGTGCCTTGTTTCTGGCCCGCAGCATTTCCCGCCCAGTGCGTGAACTGGCGCGGGTGGCCGAGCGCGTGGGGCAGGGCGACTACGAAGTGGTTATCGACCTGAGCCGCCGCGACGAACTTGGCGTGCTGGCGAAAACCTTCCGAAAAATGCAGACCGATCTGGCCGAGCGCGAACGGCAGTTGGCCCATAACGCCTTGCACGACAGCCTGACCGGTTTGCCCAATCGCACCCTGGCCATCGAGCGCTTGGGCAGTTCGATCATGGCCGAGCGTCCGATGGCTTTGCTAAATCTGGGTATCGCTAACTTTCGCGCGGTTAACGAGACCTGCGGACCTGGCGGTGGCGACCTGGCTTTGCAGCAAGTCAGCCGGCGCTTGCAGGCAATCCTGCGCCCCGGAGACAGCTTGGCACGGCTGTTGTCCGACGAGTTTTTGGTGATGCTCGATGGCAGTGATCGCGACAGCGCCGTCGCCATCGCTGACCACTTGCAGCATCTGCTGATCAAACCGCTGCGTGTGGGCAACCACGACATCGCGCTGGATTGCGCCGTTGGTATTGCCGCCTTCCCGCAAGACGGTGCCACTCCCGACGAACTGCTGCGCCGCGCCAACTTGGCAATGAACGACGCCGCGCTTTTGCCAGGGCGCTTACAGGTTTACCAACAGGGTCGTGAGGACGACCATGAGCGGCAGATCAACTTGATCCGCGACCTGCGTCGTGCGGCTGTCGGCAACGAGTTGGTGCTGCACTATCAGCCCAAGCTCAGTATCAGTGATGGCCACGTGCGTCAGGCCGAAGCCCTGTTGCGCTGGCAGCACCCGCACTACGGCATGGTTTCGCCTGGCGAGTTTATTCCCCTGGCCGAGCGCACCGGCAGTATTCAGGGCCTTACCGCCTGGGTGATCGAGGAGGTGCTGCGCCAACTGCATGAGTGGAATGGGCGCGAGCTGCGGGTGTTGATGTCGCTGAATATCTCTGCCGAAGACCTACACGATATTGGCCTGGCCACTCGAGTTAAGCGGCTGCTGGCGCAATATGCGGTGCCGGCTGAGCAGTTGATTTTCGAGATCACCGAAAGCGCGGTGATGCAAAATCCCGAAACCGCGTTAAAAGTGCTGCACAGCTTGCGCGACTGCGGCATCAGCCTGTCGGTGGACGACTTTGGCACCGGCTATTCTTCACTGGCGCAACTTAAGCGTATGCCGGTTCAGGAGCTAAAGATCGATCAGTCCTTTGTGCGTGATCTGGACGACGACAGTGAGGATTCGGTGATCGTGCGTTCCACGATCGAAATGAGTCATAGCCTGGGCCTGAAGGTGGTGGCCGAGGGCGTGGAGTTTGAACGCAGTTTGCGCCTGCTGGAAAAGTGGAACTGCGACACCGCCCAGGGCTACCTCATCAGCCGGCCGCTTACCGCGTTGGCGTTTGAAGCCTGGGTAGCACAACCGTTGCGGGCTAATCTGGCGATGGTGCACTAGCGCAAGTGCTGGACAAGATGGCAAGGAATGGGGAATGACCAACACACTTACCGCCCTGGCAGTTGGCCTGGGCTTGGTCTGCCACGCAGGCCTGGCAGCGGCGGACAATGGCCGCCTACTGGCCACAGGGGGCGCCAGCAGCATCGAGGGTGCAGCGGGCGGCGGCATTACGCCATGGGCCGTATTGGCCGGCTACGGCGAACAGGGCGAGTGGGGCGGCAACGTATTTGCCACGCGGGTGGAAACCGGCGATTACCGCCTGGATGTGCTTGGTGGGGCGGTGTCTTACGGCAACCGTATCGAGCTGTCCTTCGCCCGTCAGCGTTTTGACCTTGGCACCTTGGCTCGCGACCTGGCCTTGCCGGAAAACACTCTGAGCCAGGATATTTTCGGCGTAAAAGTGCGCCTGTTCGGCGACCTGATTTACGACCAACTGTCGCAAGTGTCGCTGGGCATCGAACACAAACGGCAGAAAGACTTCCTTATCCCCAGCCTGGTCGGCGCCAAGCGCGACGAGGACACCGAAGGCTACCTCACCGCCAGCCGCCTGTTCCTCGGCGGCGCCTTTGGCTACAACTTGTTGGTTAACGGCGGCCTGCGCTACAGCCGCGCCAATGAACTGGGGTTACTTGGTTTTGGCGGCGACCGCCGCGATACGCGCAGTGTGCTCAAAGAAGGTTCAGTGGCCGTGCTATTTAACCCACGCTGGGCCATGGGCGTGGAATACCGCGAGAAGCCGGACAACCTGAACTTTGCGGGCGAAAGTGACTGGGCCGATGTGTTTGTTGGCTACTTCCCCAACAAGCATATTTCCGTGGTGCTGGCCTACGCGCGCTTAGGTGAGATCGCCACCTTGGATAACCAGGACGGCGCCTACCTTTCTATTCAGGGGGCCTTTTAACCATGCGCCCACTGCTCAGTCTGCTGCTGGCCCTGACCTTGGCTGCCTGCGCCCAACAACCGCCCAAGGATGACAGCTTGTACCGCGACCTTGGTGAGCGCGAAGGTATTACCCGTATCGTCGAGGGCATGTTGCTGAACATTGCCAAGGACGCGCGCATCGTTAAGCACTTCGAAAATGTCGATATCGAGCGTCTGCGCGACAAATTGGTGGAGCAATTCTGTGTTGAAGCCGGCGGGCCGTGCACCTACACCGGCGACAGCATGGAAGAAAGCCACAAAGGCCAAAACCTGACCCGCAGCGACTTCAATGCCTTGGTCGAAGACCTGCAAGACGCCATGGACGCCGAAGGCATCCCCCAACCCGCACAAAACCGTCTGCTGGCGCGCCTTGCACCGATGCGTGGGCAGGTGATCGAAAAGTAGCTGTTCCAACGGGTTCGACAGGCTCGGCGCTGACGCGATTAAGTTCCTCTCCCGCTTGCGGGAGAGGGGCTAGGGGTGAGGGCCGCAGCCCACGCGGCGTCCCCGTCATAAGTTCCTGCCCCCAGAGTTTTCAACAAAAACTCCATAGCTTTTCGCAAGAATTCGCCCCCCCTGTGCCCCTACATTCCGTGCTCCGCTTTTTTGCCCCACGCCCGAATATTCGCGGCGGCCGCGGGTTTGCACTAAACAAAGAGTGGCGTTGAGCGTTCCGTTTAAACAGACGACGAATGCAGAGCATCTCTAGCATTCGCATAATAAATAAGAGAGACCTGCTTATGACTGCCAGCACTCCCATGCTGATCACCTTTGTGGTGTATATCGCCGCCATGGTTCTGATCGGCCTGTTCGCTTACCTGCGTACCAATAACCTGTCCGATTACATCCTTGGCGGTCGCAGCCTCGGTAGCTTTGTAACGGCGCTTTCTGCCGGTGCTTCGGATATGTCCGGCTGGCTGTTGATGGGCCTGCCTGGCGCTATCTACATGTCTGGCCTGTCGGAAAGCTGGATCGCCATCGGCCTGATCGTCGGTGCCTACCTGAACTGGCTGTTTGTCGCGGGTCGCTTGCGTGTGCAAACCGAGCACAACGGCAACGCCCTGACCCTGCCGGATTACTTCACCAACCGTTTTGAAGACACCAGCAAAGTGCTGCGTATTCTCTCGGCGTTGGTCATTCTGCTGTTCTTCACTATCTATTGCGCCTCGGGCGTGGTGGCCGGTGCGCGTTTGTTTGAAAGCACCTTTGGTATGTCCTACGAGACCGCCCTGTGGGCCGGTGCGGCGGCAACCATTGCTTACACCTTTGTGGGTGGTTTCTTGGCCGTGAGCTGGACCGACACCGTACAAGCCTCGTTGATGATCTTCGCCCTGATCCTCACCCCAATCGTGGTGATGCTGGCCACCGGGGGCATCGACCCCACCTTCGCCGCCATCGAACTGAAAGACGCCGCCCACTTCGACATGCTCAAAGGCGCGAGCTTTATCGGCGTGATTTCGCTGATGGGCTGGGGCTTGGGCTACTTCGGCCAACCGCACATCCTCGCGCGCTTTATGGCCGCCGATTCGGTGAAATCGATTCCAGCCGCCCGCCGTATTTCCATGACCTGGATGGTGCTGTGCCTGGGCGGCGCGGTGGCCGTGGGCTTTTTTGGTATCGCCTACTTTGCCGCGCACCCGGAAGTCGCGGGCCCGGTGACCGAGAACCCGGAGCGGGTGTTTATCGAGCTGGCGAAAATCCTGTTTAACCCATGGGTTGCCGGTGTATTGCTGTCGGCCATTCTGGCAGCGGTGATGAGCACCCTGAGCTGCCAACTGCTGGTGTGCTCCAGCGCTCTGACCGAAGACTTCTACAAATCCTTCCTGCGTAAAAACGCTTCGCAAAAGGAATTGGTGTGGGTCGGTCGCGTCATGGTGCTGCTGGTGGCTGTTGTGGCCATTGGTATTGCTGCCAACCCTGAGAGCAAGGTATTGGGCTTGGTGTCCTACGCCTGGGCCGGCTTCGGCGCCGCTTTTGGCCCGGTGGTATTGATCTCGCTGGTATGGAAAAACATGACCCGCAACGGCGCCCTGGCCGGCATGTTGGTCGGTGCCCTGACCGTGATCCTGTGGAAAAACTTCCTCAACCATATCGGCCTGTACGAAATCATCCCTGGCTTTATCTTTGCCTCTATCGCCATCCTGGTGTTCAGCAAAATTGGCCAAGGCCCGTCGGCCAGCATGCTGGCGCGTTTTGACAAAGCCGAGCGCGAATACCAAGACGCCTGATCGCGCGTACTGTCTATTTAGTGCTTTTGCCGGCCCCCCCAAAGGGGCCGGCTTTTTTATGCCAGGCATTTGTTCAATGCAGCGGGCGTAAGGGGGGGGCTGGCGGTTTATTTTCTGCGCAATCGCGGCACAATACCGTCTGCACGCCAGGCACTAGAGCCTGGCGTTGGTTTTCAGAGAGGCTGTAAATGGCTGAGTTGCACTACGACGTCGCTGTTATCGGCCTGGGCGCCATGGGCGCGGCGACCCTCTATCAATTGGCCAAGCGCGGCGTAAACGTGGTCGGTATCGACCGCTTCGCGCCGCCCCACGACCAGGGCTCCAGCCACGGCGATACGCGCATCACCCGCCAGGCGGTGGGCGAGGGCGATGCCTATGCGCCGTTGGTACGCCGGGCGCAGCAGATCTGGCGTGAGCTGGAAGCCGAGACTGGCGCCGAGCTGTTTGAGCAATGCGGCGTGCTGGTGATGACCTCGAGCAAAACCGCCACTTCGCACCATGGCACCGCTGACTTTACCGAACGCACCCTGTCGCAAGCGCGCCGTTATGGCATTGCGCATGAACAGCTAAATGCCGAGCAGATTCGCTCGCGCTTCCCGCAGTTCGCCCCGGTGCTCGACAACGCCACTGGCTACTTCGAGCCGGGCGGCGGTTATGTGCGGCCCGAGCGCTGCATTGACACCCAACTGCGCTTGGCCCAGCAGCTTGGCGCCACCTTGCTGACCGGCGTCACGGTTAGCCAGCTGGATTCCAGCGCTGACGGCGTAACGCTGAGTGCCGATGGGCAAACCTTGCGGGCGAAACACGTGATCGTTTGTGCCGGTATGTGGAGCGCCGAATTGCTCGGTGCGCCGTTCGATGCGCTGCTGCGGGTTTGCCGGCAAAAGTTGTATTGGTTTGAGCTGGCGCAGCCGAGCATTTTCCCGGTGCCGTCGCCGACCTTTATCCTCGCCCATGGCCCCACCGACGAAGACCTCTGTTACGGCTTTCCACCGCTGGCGGGGGAGAACTGCATCAAGATCGCCACCGAGCATTACGCCACGGCGATCACGCCTGCACAGCTCGACCGCGACGTTAGCGCCGAGGAATGCGCGCAGATGTTTGCCAGCCAACTGGTCGGCAAAATTGCCGGGGTGCTACCCAACGCGGTAAAGACCGCTGTGTGCAGTTATACGGTGACGCCGGACTTCAATTTCATCATCGACCAGCACCCCAGCCACCCGGCCGTCACTGTGGTCAGCGCCTGTTCCGGACATGGCTTCAAGCACTCGGCGGCGATTGGCGAAGCGCTGGCGCAGCGGGTAGTCGATGGTCGCAGTGAACTGGACCTGAGTGCTTTTGCCCTGGCGCGTTTTCAGGCGGCGGTTAAACCACTGGTTTAGGCAAAAAAAGCCCCGTCTAAAACGGGGCTCTTGGGTTATCTTTCAGTCAGGACGCGTTTTGTGGGCAACCGTGGAGTAACAGCATTTGGCCTTGTCAGCGGATTTATCTCGGGCTAGTCGAGCCCCATCTTCATCTAATTCTTCTGCAAGGAAAGCAGGCATGGTTGCTCCCTCGAAACGCCTGGAGCGCGCGTTAATCAGCGGCACGTTGCTGCTCCTGCTTTGGCTGCCGCTGCCGCTTGGCAGTAACCGTGATTGGTCGATGGGCCTGTTGGTTTTGCTCTGTGGCGGCTTGGGTGCAGGTTGGGCGGTCAACGCCTTGCGGCGTAACCGCGACCTGGGGCCGACGTTGCGCCCGGCGCTGCCCATGCTCGGGCTGCTGCTGTTGAGCCAGGTGTGGGTGCTGCTGCAATGGCTGAGCGGGCGCACGGTCGACGTCGCGGCGACCTTTCAATACCTGATGCTTGGCCTGGCCTACAGCCTGCTGTTTCTGCTGGTGGTGGACCTGTTTCGTACGCGCAAACGCTTAAGCCTGCTGCTCGCCGTATTGGTGGTGAGCGGCACCTTTCAGGCGTTTTTTGGCGTGGCGATGACCTTGTCTGGGGTGGAGGGGCTGCTGGTCGGCGCCAAGACTAGCTACTTGGGCGATGCTACCGGCACCTTTGTTAACCGTAACCACTTGGCCGGCTATCTGGAATTGACCCTGGCAGCCGGCGTCGGCCTGTTGATGGCGTTGCGCGATGAGCGGCCGTTTCGTTGGGTGGACGTGCTCGAGATGCTGCTAGGCCCGAAAGGGCGCCTGCGCTTGGCGCTGGTGCTGATGACCATTGCCCTGGTGATGAGCCATTCGCATATGGGCAACTCAGCATTTTTCACCAGCCTGTTGCTGGTGGGTGGGGTGTTTGTACTGCTCCACAACAAGGAGCAGCGCCTGCGTAATGGCTTGATCATCGCCAGCTTGCTGGTGATTGACTTGCTGGTCGTCAGCCAATTTGTGGGGCTGGATACGTTCGGCAACAGCACCCAGGCGCAGGCCGCTGTAGCGCAGGGCCAAACGCGGGCAGCCGCAGGCGAGCTACGCGCGACGGTATTGAAAGACGCCGTGCCACTGGCCCGGGAAAACCTGTTTACCGGCCATGGCGCGGGTACCTTTGAGGTGGTGTTTGGCAAGTTCGCCAGTGCCGATGTGACCTTGCACTTCGACCATGCCCACAACGATTACCTGCAATTTCTGATCGAGTACGGCGTGCTGGGTAGCCTGCCGTTGCTGGTCTTTGTGCTGCTGGGGCTGTATCACGCGCAACGCGCCATGTGGCAGAGCGAATCGACTTATCGAGCCGGTGTAGGCCTGGGCGCGAGCGTGGGAATTGTGGCGTTGCTGATTCATTCGCTGGCCGACTTCAACCTGCAAATTCCGGCCAACGCCGCCACCTATGTGGTGATGTGCGCCATGGGCGTATTAGCCAACCACCACTACCGCGACCGTCGCACGCGGGCGCGTACGTAAGCCAGGGCTTACGCGGTGCATCAGGCGTCGCTAGACACCAAGCGCGGCGCCACTTGGCGCCGCCATACCTGAGCCAGCACAGCGCCGATGACCACGCCGGCAATATTGGCGGCTACATGAATAGCCGACATGTCTTGCTGGGGCAGCAGGCCCTGGGCCAGTTCGATAAAAATCGCCAGCAGCACGGCGTAGGTAAAGGTCCAGAAGATCAGCGTGCGCGGGAATGCCAACCTGGCGCAAAACACCATCAAGGCAAAAGCAATGGCGTGATAGCTCCAGCGCTCTTCGATCTGCACGGGTAACCAATCCAGGCCGAAACCATCGATCAGAATCACCGCCAAGGTGGCGGTGAATGCCAGCGTTAAAATAAACCGACTCATTACTTGGCCTGTGTCTTTTCCGGAAGTTCAGCAGGTTTAGTGGCTAACTTGCCTGGGGTCTGCATTCTGAACAACTCGCGTTTTGGGAAGGTAAACAATATCCGCCCATGATGGCGATTCAATAGCATATAGATACCAGTGCACACGGCTAAATTGACCACCACCAACACAACTAGCGCGGTCACTACGCCGGCGTCGGCATAATTGCTGGGAATATCCAGCGGCAGAATTAACTGTGCAGCCACATCAATAAAGAAGTGATGCATCACATAGATGGGAAGTGTGTAACGCCCTAATGTTTGCAGCAGATTCAAGGTGAAATGTTTGGTCAGTAGGCCGATAAAATCCAGCGCCGCGATTACCAAGCAGCAAGAAATCAGAAACTTAACCCCTGGAATATCCACCGCGTCATGTCTTAGCGCTAATTCCCCAAGGGCAAGAAAGCCGACCACTGCTATAGAAAAGCGCAGCGGATTAAAGCGTTCAATAATCTGCTCTATAAAGGGTTTGCCATAGCAACCAATAGTGAAGAATACGGCGTTACTGGCAATGCTGCGCAAGCTCCAACTTTCTTGCGGTACAAGTTGTTTAGCCAACAGCGAGAGCAGGGCCATAAAGGTAAAGGTCAACAGCACGTGTTGATTACCCAGTTTGCATACGGTGAAAAACATTACCAGCGCATACAGGTACCAGATCGCGGTGTTGCCCATCACCACGTCCACGGCGAAGGCGTCCAGGGTGAAGGGGAAGGCTTCCGAGCCGTGGACAAATTCCGGGTTGAAGTGCGAAATCAGGTAGGCGCGGAAGCACCAGTCCATCACCACCCAAAGCATATAGAGCCAGAGGAAGGTTGCCACCCGCGGTTGGAATATCTCTCGCCAACTACGTTTGAATACAGCGCTATTAGCCAAAAAGCCCGATATAAGAAAAAAGAGTGGCATCCGCATGGTGCCAAGACCGGTAATAAAGACTTGCATAACTTTGAAGCTGGTTGTGTCAGCAAACTGTGGGCACTTGGCCAGGAAGTACATTGATGTGTGATAGATCACTACCAAAATAATGCAAATGCCTTTAGCTGCATCCAGGCATTCACTTCTGGAAGAGTTTTTTACGGAGTCCATAGTGTTCCTTGTGTTAGCACGGTCATTGCTGCTGACGGTTCCTCCTGGCTCAGCAGGAATACGAAGGTTATTACGGGCGTTAGCATCTACACCTCTAATACGTTGAAAGGGCCGAGTTCTCATGTTGCATCTCCACGCGCAGGGTTGTAGCTCCGTTGGCCCTATCGCCCGGCCAGAAAACTGGCGCAGAGGGATAGAGCAGGATATCCAGCGATAGTTCAGCGGGTGTTACGTACCTGGCACGGTCTTTTGTTTTTTTGTAGAACTCAGCATGAAGGCGCGTACATGCTTTTGGGCGGGTGTTTCGAAATAGTGGTAGCTAAGCAGGCAAATGGGTATCAGCACAGCGAAGAACATAACCATGGACAGCGGGTTGTAGAAGAAGCTATTGGCGATACCCATATAGCGACTCAATTCAAACACTAGCAACTGCAGGGGGAAGTGCAACAAATAGGAGGAATAAGTCAGGTTGCCGACCATCGCAAAGCGCCGCCCCAGGTAGCCCCGGCGGGTTTCAGCCAGGGCAAGGGACAGGATGGTAAGCGGGAACAGCAGGGCCACTGGAATAAAGCGGGTGGCCGCGTGAATCAGCTTTGGCACCAGAGGGTCCAGGCTGCCCGGTAGCAGCGTTTGCAGCAGCACCTGCACGTTGCCCCACAGCCAACCGGTTTTCACCTCGATAAGGGTCGCGAGCCACAGCGTACCGGTAAGGCCAAGCACGATCGGCAGGGCTTTGTTCAGCAAGCCTTGGTGGCACAGGTAGCGATAGAAGCGAAAGATCGCGCCGCCGAGAAAAAACGAGAAGATGCCGCGGCCCAGAATCGGCGCCACCAGCAACACCACCAGGCCCACCGCGATCATTAGCAAGATCGCCTGCAAGCGCAGACGCAAGAGCAGGCACACCACAAAAAACATCACGTACATCAGCACTTCAACCGACACCGACCACACTGGGCCGTTGAACGACGGCCCGTGTTCCAGCCCCCAGCTGGAAGCCATAAACAGGTTCAAGACGAAGTGGTAGGCGTCGTTGTACGGCACCACGAAGTAGTCACCGGTGCTGGCCAGCACCCATTTTTGCGCCACCAGCACAAAGATCAGCGTGGCGAAATGCAGCGGGTACAACCTGGAGAAGCGCAGGGCGAAGAACTGCCAGGCGCTAACCCGACGCTCGGCAATCTGCTCGGCATACAGCCAGAAAAAGATAAAACCCGAGAGCGAGAAGAAGAAATCCACCGCCAGCCAACCGGTTTGGTAGAGCAGGTAAAACACCGAGTAAAACGGCTGCGCTTCCATCTCGTAGGGCATAAAGGTGCTGCCGGCGTAGAAAAAGTGCTGCCAGTGCCAGAACACCACGGCTAGCGCCGCCAGACCTCGAATAAGGTCCAGCGAGTAAAAACGGTTGGGGATGGACGCTGTCATGAGTGGCTCTGTTAATTGTCGCTCGGGGGTAAATTGGCAAGATTGCCCATAGGCGATGAGGGCAGTGCGGTCGGAAGCTCCGGCTGCATCGGGCTGAAAATCTCGCGGAACATTGGGACTAATAAATCGCCGCCACGTTCACTCAAATGATCGTCGTCGATATAAACCGGGTGCCCCTGCACATCGCCCTCGCAGCGGCCGTCGCGGCACAGGTAGGGCAGGGGGTTGAGAATCTTCACCCCGCAGCGGGCAGCGGCCAGGTCCTGGGTTTCCCACACATAGGCATTGCGTGCGCGGTACTCGTCCATGCTCACCGACACTTCAATGCTTTTGCCCTGCATCAGCGCCCGGCCCATGGTTTTCGGTACATCCAGCTTGAGCTCGGGAATGGGCCGCAGCATGTACACCGGGCGGCTTTTGGCGAACTGGCAAGCCGAGGCGATGATGCCCTCGCGCATTTCACTCAGGTATTCAGGCGTGCGCGCGGCAAACGGTTTGTCGAAGTACAGGTAGGGCAGGGCCATTTCTGCGCCACGTTCCGGTTCATTGGGGCCTAGTACATACAGCGAGGTGCGGTTGATGATGATCAGCGGTGCTTTGCCCAACGCCGGGTCGTCGGCACTGAGCTCTTCTTTGCTTTGCACAAAGTCGCCGCAGCGGTAGGTCAGTTGATCGGCGGCCTTGACCTTGGCGATGGTCGGGCAGTTGCTCATGGTCCAATCCAATACATGTTCTTGCGGGCCGGGCAGTGCGCGCTCCACGGCGCGGATCAACGCCGCCGCATGGCTATCCCCGACCACAATGGCGCCGAGTTCACTGCCGCCATAGGTGCATTCCGGCACTTTGGAAAACTCGTTGGCCAGGCACTCGGCCTTGCGTGGGTTCTGGTTTTCCGCCTCGGCGAATACGGCGTCAATCTGCTCAGGCAGCCGCCCGGGTACGCCGTGCTGCAACAAAATCACCAAGCTCGGTACCATCACCACCAACACGCTGGTGGCGATGGCCAGCGAAGTCAGGCTGCGCGGCAAGCGGGTAAGCCCATTGCGCGCACGGTTCTCGATATAGCGATAGGAGAGTGCGCCCAACGCCAGGGTCAGCAGTAAACCCAAGGCGATGGCCGACACCGAGTGCTGCCGTTGCACGTACACCAAGCCGACCACCAACGGCCAATGCCACAGGTACAGCGAGTAGGAGCAGTCGCCTAGCCATTGCGCCGAGCGGGTAGCGGTCCACAGCGAGCCTTGGCGCGCGGCCCACAGAATCAGCATGGTGCCGCACACCGGCACCAACGCCCGCCAGCCCGGCCAAACGCTGCTGGCATCAAACAGCACAATGGAGCCGATCAGCAGGGCAAATCCAGACGTCTCCAGCACGCGTTGGCGCAGAGGCGTCAGCGCGAACTTGTTGGCGGTCAGGTACACCAGGCCGCCAGCGAGCATTTCCCAGGCGCGGGTAGGCAGCAGGTAAAAAGCGGCCGAGGTTTTGATCGGGGTGATAAATAAGCACAGCAGCAGCGACAGCAGCAGGCCAATCATTACCACGGCCAGTTGCGTAGGACGCCCCGGCCTTAACTTCCAGGCCGCCAGCAGTACCACCGGCAAGATCAGATAGAACTGCCATTCCACCGACAATGACCAGGTGTGCAGCAGCAGTTTGTCGTGGGAGGCGCTATCGAAGTAGCCGTCCTCGCGCCAAAACACCACGTTCGACACAAACGACAGCGCACCGAGTGCATGGCGGCCGAGCATTTTGTATTCGGTGGCCGGCAAACACAGCCAGCCCACTACCAGCAAGGTCGCGCAGAGCAGCAGCAGGGCGGGAATGATGCGCCGGGCGCGGGACAGATAAAAATCAAAAATCGAAAAGGCTTTGTGCGTGGTGCTTTGCTTTTCCAAGCTGGAAATGATGATGCCGGTCATCAAAAAACCAGAGATGACGAAGAACACATCGACGCCAACAAACCCCCCGGAAAACCCTGCAACGCCAAAGTGGAAAAGCACCACTGAAACAACGGCCCAGGCTCTTAGGCCATTGATGTCCGTTCTAAAACCCTTGCTTGTGCTGCTCATTTTTCTGCCTGTGAAGGCCCCCCATAGCGTTGGAGGGACCGGGGACGGTGGCGTGAGAGATCCAGTGCCGTGATCGGCACTCTAATGCGCCCGCTTGCGCCTGAAGCTATGAACGTTGGCAGAAGGATTTGGCTAATTTATTTTTCTCAACTCCCAAGGCCAAACAACCTTGGGGCTGGATGCCGGTGTGGCGGCCATGGCCACACCGGTCGGCAGGCGTTGCTATCGCCTAGTTTGGCGCCGCCACGGAGGGTGGCGAGCCGGCCAGGTCGGGCTTGCTCTTGAACACTTCACGAAACAACGGCACTAGCAAATTGCTGCCGCGCTCGCTGAGATGATCGTCGTCGACGTACAAGGGGTGCCCTTGAATATCTTCACCCTCACAGCGGCCGTCGCGGCACAGGTAGGGCAGGGGGTCGAGGATCTTCACCCCGCAGCGCGCCGCGGCCATGTCTTGGGTCTCCCAGACAAAGGCGTTGCGTTCGCGGTACTCGGCCATCGTGATCGACACCTCAACGTGTTTGCCCTGCATCAGCGCCCGGCCCATGGTTTTCGGTACATCGACCTTGAGCTCCGGAATCGGCCGCAGCATGTACACCGGTCGGCTTTTGGCGAACTCGCAGGCCGACGCAATAATGCCCTCGCGAATGTCACTCAAATATTGCTCGGAGCGCGAGGCGTACGGCTTGGTGAAGTACAGGTACGGCACATCCCGCTGCCGCACGCGCTCTGGTTCATTGGGCCCGAAGACATAGAGCGAAGTGCGGTTGATGATGATCAACGGCGCCTTGCCCAGTGCGCTGTCGCTGCTGCTGGTTTGCTCCTTGCTCTGGATATAATCACCGCAGCTGTACGTCAGCTGGGTGGTGGCTTTAACCCCGGCGATGGTCGGGCACTGCGCCATGGTCCAGTCCAGCACATGCTGTTGCGGCCCAGGCAGCGAGCGTTCGACGGCGCGCACCATGGCCGCCGCGTGGCTGTCACCGACAACAATCACCCCCAGTTCGCTGCCGCCATAGGTGCATTCAGCGGCCTTGGCAAAGCCGTTGGACAGGCATTCGTCCTTACGCGGGTTCTGGTTGTTAGCCTCGGCGAACACCGCATCAATTTGCCCCGGCAGACGCCCCGGCACACCGTGCTCGCGCAAGATGCTCAGGCTGGGTCCAATGACCAGCACCAGGCTGCCGACCAGGGCCAGTGAGGTAACGGGCTTTTGCAGGCCGGTCAGCACATTGCGCGCCGGTTTCTCGATGTATTGGTACGACAAACCACCCAACACTAGCGTCAGCACCAAGCCCACGGCGATAGCGGCCGGCGAGTTGTCCAATTGCAGATAAACCAGGCCCACCACCAATGGCCAATGCCACAGGTACAGCGAGTAGGAACAATCACCCAGCCACTGTGCGGTGCGGGTCGAAGTCCACAGCGATGCCTGGCGGGCTGCCAGCAGTATCAGCATGGTCCCGGCCACCGGCACCATTGCTCGCCAACCCGGCCACATGCTGTAGGCGTCGAACAGCACCACCGAACCAATCACCATGGCCAGCCCGGCGCTTTCCACCAGACGTTGGCGCAATGCCGAGAGGGTTACGTGGCCCGCCAGCAAATACACCAGGCCGCCGGCAAACATCTCCCAAGCGCGCGTCGGCAGCAGGTAGAACGACGCCGAGGTTTTGATTGGGGTGAGGTACAGGCACAACAGCAGTGAGAGTACAAAGCCCAAGGCCGTGACCAGCAACTGGGCAGGGCGACCGGGTTTGATTTTCCACACCGCCCAGAGCACTACTGGCAGCAGCAGATAGAACTGCCATTCCACCGACAACGACCAGGTATGCAGCAACAGCTTGTCGTGGGACGCGCTATCGAAATAGCCGTCTTCACGCCAGAACACCATATTGGAAACAAACGACAGCGAGCTGGTGATATGGCGGCCAAGCATCTGGTACTCGGTGGCCGGCAGAACTTTCCAACCCACAACCAGCAGTACCGCGCACAACACCAGCAGCGCCGGAATGATGCGCCGCGCCCGCGACAGGTAAAACTCGAAAATCGAAAAGGCTTTTTGCGTGGTTTGTTGCTTTTCCAGGCTTGAGACAATGATGCCCGTCATCAAGAAGCCGGAGATCACGAAGAACACGTCGACGCCGACAAAGCCTCCGTAAAACCCGCTAACGCCAAAGTGGTACAGCACTACCGAAACAACTGCCCAGGCCCTGAGGCCATTGATATCCGTTCTGAAGCCCTTGCTAGCGTTGGTCATTTACGTCTCAAAAGACCACCCTTCCATGGGGCGGCCGCGGACTTGACGCAAGAAAGCAAGTGCTTGGCTGAGCACGCATGCGCTTCCCTGCGCTTCGATCCCCGATGGTTAGTAGGTGTTTGTTGCTGCCTTACTTGCCTTTGAGGTACAGCTCTTCGAAACAGAAATTGGTGGCTTCCACGTAACCTTCCGCGCTGCCGCAGTCGAAACGTTTGCCCTTGAACTTGTACGCCAGCACGCAGCCCGCCTTGGCTTGTTTGAGCAGGGCGTCGGTAATCTGGATTTCGCCGTTTTTGCCCGGCTCGGTATCGGCGATCAGGCCAAAAATATCTGGCGTGAGAATGTAGCGGCCGATGATTGCCAGGTTTGACGGTGCATCTTCAGGTTGCGGTTTTTCCACCATGCTGTGCACACGGTAGAGGTCGTCGCGAATCATCTCGCCGGAGATCACCCCGTACTTACTGGTTTGATCCGCCGGTACTTCCATAATCGCCACGATCGAGCAGCGGAACTGATTGTATAGCTTGATCATTTGGGTAAGCACGCTGTCTCCGTCCAAATTGATACATAGGTCATCTGCCAGTACAACGGCGAAGGCCTCATCACCAATTAATGGTTGGCCGCAGAGGATCGCGTGGCCCAAACCATTCATGGCTACCTGGCGGGTGTACGAGAACGTGCACTGGTCAATCAGCTCGCGGGTGCCGGCGAGAAAGTGTTCTTTGGCGGTGCCGCGAATCTGGTGCTCCAACTCGTAACTGATGTCGAAGTGGTCTTCCAGCGCGCGCTTGCCACGGCCGGTGACGATGGCCATATGTTGCAGGCCGGCGTCGCGGGCTTCTTCAACGCCGTATTGAATCAGCGGCTTGTTAACGATGGGCAGCATTTCTTTGGGCATGGCTTTGGTGGCCGGCAGAAAACGCGTGCCGTAGCCGGCTGCCGGAAACAGGCATTTGCGGATCATAAGAAGCTCCTAAGTAGTTACGCGGGGCGTAGGTTGGGTCGGTCCGCGTGCGGTGAGCTGAAAGCGAAGCCCAACATGGAGCCCGAAGGGCTCCGCGTGCAGATCCATGTTGGGCTTCGCCTCGCTCAACCCAACCTACGTCGTCCGATGTGATGTGTTAGTGCGCATACCCCTGCGGGTTGGCGGATTGCCAACGCCAGGTGTCGCTCATCATTTCGTCAAGGCCACGCTCGGCTTTCCAGCCAAGCTCGGTGGCGGCTTTGTGCGGGTCGGCCCAGCACTCGGCGATATCGCCGGGGCGGCGCGGCACCAGTTGGTAGGGCACCGCTTGGCCGCTGGCTTGTTCAAAGGCTTTAACCATTTGCAGCACGCTGTAGCCCTGGCCGGTGCCGAGGTTCCAGACCTTCACGCCGCTGGTGCCGGCGATGGCTTGCAAGGCTTTCAGATGGCCGTCGGCGAGGTCTTCAACATGGATGTAGTCGCGCACGCCGGTGCCATCCACCGTCGGGTAGTCGTTACCAAATACCGACAGCTGTTGCAGTTTGCCGATGGCCACCTGGCTGATGTAGGGCAGCAGGTTATTGGGGATGCCGTTGGGGTCTTCGCCGATCAAACCGCTGCGATGGGCGCCCACCGGGTTGAAGTAGCGCAACAGGGCGATGCTCCAGCGCGGATCAGACGTGGCCAAGTCCTGCAGCAGCTCTTCGACCATCAGCTTGGAGCGGCCGTAGGGGTTGGTCGGGATGCCGGTGGGAAAGTCTTCGCGAATCGGCATTTGCGTCGGCTCGCCATACACGGTGGCGGACGAGCTAAACACCAGGCGATAGACACCGGCAGCGGCCATGGCCTGGGCCAGGGTGACGCTACCGGCCACGTTGTTTTCGTAGTAATCGAGCGGCTTGCGCACGCTTTCGCCCACTGCTTTCAGGCCGGCAAAGTGCAGCACGGCGCTGATTGGCTTGGAGGCGAACAGTTCATCAAGCAAGACCCGGTCACGGATATCGCCCTGAATAAACTCGGCGTGTTTGCCGCAGATTTTGGCCACCCGTTGCAACGACTCCGGCGAGCTGTTGCACAGGTTGTCGAGTACCACCACCTCGAAGCCTGCTTGCAGCAAGGCCAGGGTGGTGTGCGAGCCGATATAACCGGCACCGCCGGTGACTAATATGGTTTCGCTCATAGGGCTTGCCACCTGTACTTAGCGCCACTCATCCGGGCAGCTGGTTTTCCAGTCAGCAAAGGCCGTGGCCAGGCTGTATTGGTAGGGGTAGCCGTTTTCCACGAGAAAGTGCGGCAGCACGTTGTTTGAGCGCACCAGTTTGCGAATACGCACCGGGCTGAACGGATGCTTGATGCCCAAAGGCCGGGCAATTGCATCAATGCTGTAGGCCACGCCCAGCAGCAGCGGGTAGGGCACCGCTGGCACTTTGCGTTCAATGGCGGCCACGCTGCACACGGTTTCCACGTACTCGGAAATCGACGGGCCGGGGTTCATGGTCATGTTGAACAGGGAGAAGTGGCCGCCCTGTTCTTTTTGCCGGGCCAAAACCCAGAGCATCGCCGCACACAGTTCTTTTACATAGGTGCCGGCTTTACGCGTGGTGCGGTTGCCCATGTAGAAGAAGTAGCGCTTGATCACTGCCTTGACCAGGCGCGATACGTTGCCGCCTTCGCCTGGGCCAAACACCACGCCAGGGCGCACGATAACCAGGTGACGGTTGGCCTTGTCGGCGGCCAGCCAGGTTTGGTGAATCTTTTCCGCAGCGAGTTTCGAGCCGCCGTAAGCGGTGGCCGGAACGGGCAGGGTGCGTTCGTCTTTCTGCTCTTCGCTCGGCCCGTAAGGGGAAATTGAGCTGGTGAAAATCACATCCTGGCAACCCACTTGCTCGGCCCAGGCGGTTACGTTTTCGGCGCCCAGCAGGTTGGTTTCGTAGTACTCGTAGTCTTCATGGCCGGGCTCGCGGTGCACGGCGGCGAAGTTGGCGATCAGCGCCACGGTCTCTTCCGGTTTCCAGCTGATGGGCTGGCGCACGTCACCGTTTACTTCGACGATCTCCGCGCTTTCATGCACCAGGCGCGCACGGTAGGGGAAAGGTTTCTGGGTGACCTGCTCTTTGTCGAACAGGTAGACCTTGTCGTAACCACCTCTGGCTAAGAGTTCCTTGGCGAAGAACACGCCAATAAAACCCGAGCCACCAAAAATCACGGCACAGTTCATCTGTTCCATCCTTAATCAAGTAGTGCGAGGGCCGCAGGCCGGTGCAGGGGCACCGGCGCGGCTACGGACAGCGCGGGGGAAATCAGGCGCGGCCGTATTTGTCTTCGAAACGCACGATGTCGTCTTCGCCCAGATACGGACCGGATTGCACTTCGATCAGTTCCAGGGGAATGACACCGGGGTTTTCCAGGGCGTGGATCTGACCGATCGGGATATAGGTCGACTGGTTTTCGGTGACCAAAAAGGTGGTGTCGCCGTTGGTAACCTTGGCCGTGCCGCTCACTACAATCCAGTGCTCAGCGCGGTGGTGGTGCATCTGCACCGACAGCTTGGCGCCGGGCTTCACGGTGATGCGTTTAACCTGGTAGCGGTGACCGTCGTCGATGGAGTCATACACACCCCATGGGCGGTACACCTCACGGTGGTTGATGTGCTCTTTGCGGTCACCGGCTTTCAACTGCTCGACGATTTTCTTCACGTCTTGCACGTTGTTTTTGTGCGCCACCATGATCGCGTCTTTGGTTTCAACCACGACCAAGTCTTCAACGCCAACCAAGGTGACCAGGCGGCTATCAGCGTGCACATAGTTATTGCTGCTGCTGTGCTGCAGCACATCGCCTTTGAGCACGTTGCCGTGTTGGTCTTTTTCGCTGACATCCCACAGCGCCGACCACGAGCCGATATCGCTCCAGCCCGCATCCAGGGGCACCACCACGGCGTCGGCGGTTTTTTCCATTACCGCGTAGTCGATGGAGTCATCCGGGCAGGCGCCAAATTCGGTGGCACATACGCGGGTGAAGTGCAGGTCTTGCTGGCCGCCGGCCAAGGCTTTTTTGCAGGCCTCGAGAATGGCTGGCTGGAAGCGCTCAAGTTCTTGCAGGTAACGGCTGGCGCGGAACAGGAACATGCCGCTGTTCCACAGGAAGTCGCCGCTCTTGAGGTAGTCGGTGGCGGTGGCCAGGTCCGGCTTCTCAACAAACTGGCTGACGGCAAAACCGCCAACACCTGCTGCGGCGCCTTTTTCGATATAGCCGTAACCGGTTTCCGGATGGCTCGGCACGATACCAAAGGTCACCAGCTTGCCGGCTTCGGCCAGGGGCAGGGCGGTGTTGATGGCGGCGTGGAAGGCTTCCACGTCTTTGATCAGGTGGTCGGCAGCCAATACCAGCAGCACCGGGTCTTGGCCATCGGCAACGGCTTGCAGCGCCGCCAAGGCAATCGCCGGCGCGGTGTTACGGCCAACCGGCTCAAGGAGGATATTGGATTTTTCCATATCCAACTGGCGCAGTTGTTCAGCGGCGAGAAAGCGATGCTGCTCGTTGCAGATCAGGCGCGGCAGGGTGATATCCAGGCCCTTCAAACGGGCGATGGTGGCCTGCAGCATCGACAGTTGCGAATCAGCCAACTGCAGAAATTGTTTAGGGTTCAGTTGGCGCGACAGTGGCCACAAACGTGAGCCAGAACCGCCAGCCATAATGATGGGTAGAAGCATGGTAGACCTCCTTGTAGCTGTCATTCGGTAAGCGCGGGCTGGGCAATGGCCGGGGCGGCGCTGCGTGGCAGGGCTGGGTTGTTCAGGCGCAAGGCTTCATCGACAAAGGCGCTGATGCGTTGCTTGAAAATACTCTTGTCGAAGGTGGCAGCGTGGGCATGCAAGGTTGCCGGGTCAAAGGTGACCGTGCCGTTTTCGACCTTTTCGATGGCCGCAATCAACGATTCCACCGTTTGTTCAGGGAACAGGATACCGGTCTTGCCGTCGATTACCGTCTCCAGTGCACCCCCTTTACCGTAGGCGATAACCGGAGCGCCTGCTGCCATGGCTTCCACGGGCACAATGCCGAAGTCTTCCATGCCTGGGAACACCAGACCACGGCAGCGTTGCAGCAGGTCTTTGATTTCCGGGAACGGCTGGCGACCGAGCAGCTTGATATTCGGTTTGGCGATGGTTTTCAGCTTCTCAAACAACTCGCCTTCGCCGACTACTACCAGCGGCAGGCCCAATTTATTAAAGGCCTCCACGGCCAAGTCAGCGCGCTTGTACGCCACTAGTTGGCCCAGGCACAAGTAGAAATCGCCGCGGGTTTCGGTGGCGACAAACTCGGTAGTGTTTACCGGCGGGTAAATCACTTCGGCATCGCGGCGGTAAAACTTGCGAATGCGCTGGGCAACAAAGTTGGAGTTGGCAATGAACTGGTCAACGCGATCGGCCGACAAGCGGTCCCACACCCGCAGCCAGTGCGAGACAAACGGGAACAACATACGGATCAAACGACCGGCGCCGGACAGGTACTCGTGGTACATGTCCCAGACATAGCGCATTGGCGAGTGGCAGTAGCAGATATGCACGGCGTCAGGGCGGGTAACCACACCTTTGGCCGGGCCAGATTCGCTGCTGAGGATCAGGTCGTACGCCGACAAGTCCAGTTGCTCCAATGCCATTGGCATAAAGGGCAGGTATTTCTGGTAGTGCTTTTTCGCACCGGGCAGGCGCGAGATAAACGTGGTGTTGATGGTGCCGGTAAAGGTGCTCGGCAACGCCTTGCGTACAACGTCTTCGTTGCACACATGGATAAACAGGTCAGCCTGCGGGAATAACTCGACGAGCGCCGAGCACACTGCTTCGCCGCCACGGTTGCTGAGCCACCAGTAATGGATGATTGCAACTTTCATTGGAACTCCCGAATTACCTGAAGAACACCGTTTGCAGAAGCTTGCCAGCTAAAGCGCGCGACATTGGCTCGGCCCTTTTCGGTAAGGCTTTGGGCCAGAGCTGGATTGGAAATGAGCTGTTCGATCTTATCGGCAATGTCATTGATATCGCGTGGGTCGCAGTACAGCGCCGAGTCGCCACATACCTCAGGCAAGCTCGCCGCGTTGGCAACAATCACCGGGCAACCACAGGCCTGGGCTTCCAGCGGTGGAATGCCAAACCCTTCGTAAAACGAGGGGTAGATAAAGGCAGCGGCACCGCTGTACAGATCAATCAGCTGCTCGTCGGACACCCGCCCGAGCAATTTGATCCGGCTATCGGATTCAATCTTTTTCACCAAGCCTGGGTCGGCGAAATTCTTGTTTAGCGAGCCGACGATATAGAGCTTATGGCTGTTCTGTTTCAGCAAGCTGAACGCACCGATCAGGCCATGGAAATTCTTCTGCTGGTTGAGCGAGGACACCGCCAACAGATAGGGCTCTTCGGCTTCTTTGGCTTGCGCTTGGAACAGCTCAGACACCGCGTTGTAAACCACCACCACTTTGCTCGGCGGGGTTTTGTAGATCTCGCAGATTTCCCGCTTGGAAAACTCGCTGACGGTGATGACTTTCAGCGACGTGCGAATAGTCCAGGGCGTCGCCAGCTGGTAGGCCTTGCGGAACTTCCAGGAGAAGTTTTCCGGGAAGCGCTCAAAGGCGATGTCATGCAGCGTGGAGATTTTGTTGCGGTAAAACAGCGGTGCGGTGTTGGCCAGGTTGACCAGCAGCGGCGAGCCGTTTTTCTTCAAAAACAGCGGCAGATCAAACTGCTCCCAGGCATGCCCGGTGCGGCTACCAATCACCTCGGCGCCCAATGCGGCGGCGGCCTCGTGTTGCACAATATTGTGCGGGGTTACAAAGCGTACCTCCGGCAGCAGCTTCTTTAGTTGCAAGCTGATTTCCAGGGAGTAGCGCTGTACACCAGTGATCGACTGCGTCAGAAAACGGGCATTTATATAAATCAAATCTCAGATCCTTCTATGCCCATGAGGGTCGATTGCGGCACATGCACCGGGGGCTCAGATCTTGTTGACGTGCAACGGATCGAGCTTGCCCGAGAGCAAATGCTTAAACGCCAGCAGGTTGCCTTTCAGGCGACCGGGGAAGTCTTTGATGCGCACCATCAGCAGGGTTTTCACCACGTTGGCGGTGATGTTTTTCGACATCAATAGGCTGGCTTTGCCGTAGCTCATGGAGCCTTTTTTCAGCAGGAAAATCGGGTTCGAAATTTGCGAGTACCCGAAGCGCACGCCACTGGTACGGCCCGAGCTGGAGCCCAAGTGCACGCCACGGGCGGCGGGCAGCAAGATCAGCTCGCCACGGGCGCGGGCGCGGCTGGAGTAGTCGAAGTCTTCCTGCCAGCCGTACATCGGCAGGTTTTCATCAAAGCGCATGTCCAGGGCGATGGTGCCGCGGTAGCTCATGTTGCAGCCGTACAGGCCGTCGACGGTTTTGATCGTCGAGGCGCTGGACCAGTGGGCTTCCGGCGCCTTGCTGCCGGCCAGGTACAGGGCGGCATCGCCTTCGGTTACGCCAAACTCGGTGTTAACCCCATCGGCCAACACGTTGCCGGTAATGCCGACCACCTTGGGGTTCTCAACCAGCGCTTGCGCGGCGGCTTCCAGCCAGTTGGCGGCGGGGCGGAAGTCGTCGTCGTAAAAGGTCACGAACCATTCCTTCGGGTCCAGGCCTGCCACCATCGGCACCAGTGCTTCCAGGCCGGCGTTGCGCTGAATGGTCAGGCTGGCGCGCGAGAGCATGATTGTGGTTTGCCCGGCGGCCACCGTTGGGTGGGCGGCGAGGCCATCGACGTCTTTGTCTTCACTGCCAACGATCAGCACGTGTGCAGCTGGCAGCGTTTGGCGTTCAAGGTAGTCGAGCAAAACGTAGGTTTCTTTGCTGCGGCCTTTTGTGGCGATAACGACGAATGCTTTCATTTGACGAGCCCATCATGTTTAACGTTGAAGATGCGAGCCAGGATGCCCAGTTTCCAGCACGAGAAAATCAGGCAGACAAACACCACCAGTTCTCCTATTACCCGGGCGACAGCCATGCCCATGCCGCCGTAATAGATGCCCAATGGGACTGCGCAGAGCAGGCTTAGTGCGGCGCCGAACAAGACGACTTTGGCCAGCAGGCCTTCCTTGTGCAGCGGAATGAGTACGTAGCTGCTCAGTACCAGCGTCACCGCGCTGATCGGGAACAGCAGCGCCATGCATTGCAACACGGCCACGCTTTGTTCAAAGCCGGGGCCAAAGAGCAGGGGTACCACCCACTTGCCTAGCACCAAGGTGCAGAGCAAACCGCACACGCCGATGCCGACTAACAGCAACATCGCCTTGCGAATCAACGCGTGGGCGCCGTCGGTGTCGCTGACAAACAGGGCGGTAATGCGTGGCACGAAAATCTGTCCGGCCGGCGCCATCACGCTCAAGCCAATGGCGATCAAGCGCTCGGCTGCACCAAAGGTGCCGACCTGTTCGGGCGTGGACAGGATGCTTAACAGGTAAGTCGAAGAGGCGATCAGCAGCGCCGAGGTGCCGGTGTACAAAAACACCGTGCTGGAGGAACGCACCAACGCCAGGCCGTCACGCAGGCTGACTCGGGCGCTGGAAATTTCCCGGCGTACCAACCAATGCGCCGCTGCCAGGGCAATGGCGCCCGAGGCCAGCAGCGAGAGCATCACCAGGTCGGTATCACCCTCACCGCGCACCAGGGTGAAAATCAGCGTCAGGCTTACGGCAAACCCCAGCACTTCGAGTTTCACTGCGCTGCGTGGGCGGGCGCTGCCGGTGAAGTACCAACCCAGGTTGAATGCCGAAACAATGCCCAATGTCACCGCCGCGATACCGGCAACCGGGTAGGCCGCCAGCACGGGCGACAACCAGATGGCGATTGCGCCGCCGATCAAGGCGATCACGCTAAGAATCAAACGGGCGCTGAGCTGTTGGCCGAATAGGCTGGCGTAACGCTCGGGCGCCGCCGTGGCGATGTCGCGCATGCCGACCATGGCAAACCCCCATTCCACGAAGCGCCAGGCGATGGTCATCAGCGACATGGCCGCCAGCACTACGCCATAACCTTCCACGCCCAGCACCCGCCCGTAGAACGGAATCAGCAAGAGCAAATACAGGTAACGCAGGGTGTACGCCAGGTAGACAAAAATAAAATCAGCGCGTGATTGAGCGGGGCTTTTACTCATCGTGGTACGTCACCAAACGGGTGATGCAGAGGCGGTTGAATCACGCGAAATACCTTAGGGGTTTCAGGTTGCTGAGCCTTTTTCGGCGTGGTGATGATTACCGCCAGGGCCAAGCCATACAGGAACGAGTTAAAGCTGCCGAAGTCCGGAGTGGTACTGGTCAGCAGGCCGACGATAAAGGCTGGAATGTAGGCATAGCGGCAGCCGGTCATCAGTGCCCGGTTCAAGCCGCTGGCATGGGCCGGCAGCTTGCGCATCAGGGTCTGTAGAGCGAAGGCAAAGTACAGAATGCCGCCGACAATGCCGGTGTTGCTGAGGATCGCCACCAGCGAATTGGATACCCGCGTTGCGCCAATGCCCACCCCCAGACCATAACTGTCGATCAGCGCCTGCCAACCAACCGCGGTCCACATGCTGCGTTCTTCATAGGAGCTGGTCTGCGATTTGTTCAGCACCATCTCGTTGATCTTTTCCACAATCGGGTCGAGCAGGCCTGGGGCAAACAACACCACCAAACCCACGCCAAGCAATGCGCTCCAGGACACCCAGAACTCAAAACCAAGCCCCTTGGGGGAGAGCAGGTTGGACCTGCGCTGACTTTTACGAATGCCCCATTCAATGATGGCCGCGAGGAAGAACACCAGCAGACCGACGTAGCCGGCCGACGATGTCGATAGCCAGATAAACAGGATCAGCAGGGGAATCAGCACCGGCACTACGCGCTTGCGCAGCCAGCGTTCCGGGATGGCATGGCGGAAGAAATACAGCAGGCTAAGAAACATGATGCAGCGGCCACCAAACACCGACGCCTCGGGCATCAAACCAACGATGCGTTTGCCACCCATGATCTGCACTTCAGTCATCAGCGCGTAGCTGGCGGTGCGGAACGGCGACAGAATCGGGTCCATGCCGACGTATTGGCTCATCCAATCAAGCATGCCGGTAAACACCGCCATCGCCCCACCGAGGCACATGGCGTTCAGGGCGTGTTTACGCATCTCTGGTGAACGCAACAGGCGGGTAAAGGCAAACACGGCAAACACTGAGATGCTCAGGTACGCCAGCTGCGAGAAGTTCTGCGAGGTGGGCATCAGTGGCTCACCAAAGGTGGAGAGCTCCAGGCGCACCGGAATAATGGTGATTTTGCCCATAAACAAACGGGGCATAAAAATGGTGACGAAAATGGCCACCAGCCAAAACATAAACAGCAACAGTAGGCGCTTGGGCGAAAACGCCGCGCCGGCGAAAAATTCAAGGCCGCCGGGGCTGGCAACGCTGCGCAGAATAATCAGCAGCACCACCATCGGGGTCGGTGTCAGGGTCAGGCCACCGGTAATTTCCGGCGGAATAACGGCAAAGGCGCCAAACGGAATGGAGCCAAAAAACAGGTACAGCAGCACATGCGCTCTGCCGAACAGGCCGAAGAGGGCAAGCCCCCAAAACAAGGCGATAGGTATGGCGTCCATGGTGCTCGGATAACACTCGTGCGGGGGTTGGAAAAGCTCCCGGTCGGGCAGGCACCCGGCCGGGATGTACAGCTAAAGGCGCCGTATCAGTAGATGTTTTTCGACAGCAGGGTAAACGGCGTTTTGATCAGGATTTTTACGTCCAACCACAGCGACCATTGGTTGATGTAGTTGAGGTCTTGGTTGACCCGCTGCTGCATCTTGTCGATGGTCTCGGTTTCGCCACGGTGACCGGTGATTTGTGCCAAGCCGGTGATACCTGGTTTGATCCGGTGACGGGCCATGTAAGCGCGGATTTTGTCGGTGTAGTAGATGTTGTGGGTCACGGCGTGTGGGCGCGGGCCAACCAGGGCCATCTCGCCAAACACCACGTTAAACAGCTGCGGCAATTCGTCGAGGGAGGTGCGACGAATAAAGGCGCCCACCGGGGTAATGCGGTCGTCACCACGGGTAGCTTGTTTAACCACGGTTTCTGGCGCGTGAACGCGCATGGAGCGGAATTTCCACACCTTGATCACTTCACCGTTCCAGCCATGACGCTCTTGCTTGAACAGGATCGGGCCAGGGGAGGAGCGACGTACCGCAATGGCGATGGCAATCATCACCGGGCTGAGCATCAGCAAGGCCAGTGCAGCGAGGGTGCGCTCCATGGCTTCCTTGGCAAACAAGGCGGCCGGGTGCGAGCTGATCGGGCTTTCGTTGAGGTAGATCGCTGGCATGTGTTCGATTTCGGAGATCGACTGGTTGAGCAGCAGCATTGAGCCGAAGTCCGGAATCCACACCACGTCGACGCTCATATCCAGCAGGTCGATGTAGATGTTTTCGATGTGCTGCACTTCACCCAACGGCACGGCGATATACACCCGACGGATGTTTTCGCGCTCGATGACTTCGCGCAGTTCGTTAAGGTTGCCCAGTACCGGCAGCTCGCAGGTGTCGTCCGGGTCGCTGCGCTCGGTGGCGATCATGCCAATCAAGGGTACGCGGCTCGGGTGGCTGAGTTTTTCTGCCAGCTCTTTGGCCAGGGTGCCGGTGCCAACAATTACCGAGCGGCGATCTTTGCGTAGCTTGCGCGAATGCAAGCGCGTGATCATGCGCAGTGGGATATAGCTGAGCACCTGCACCATAAAGCCAAGAATGGCCCAGCTAAATACCACTTCACGGGAGTACGCGCCGGTGGTTTGCGTGGCGAACGCGATGGTCATCATCGCGCCCAACAGCAAGCACCAGCCGGCCAGCAAACGGCCCATGCCCGACAGCAGGCGGTGGCGCTTGTGGTAGACCTGCAAGGCGGCGTAGCAAGGGACTGAGCCGAGAATGGTGAGAATACCCAGAACGCGATATTCACTCGGGATTGAACCAAACTTGGCGACCACCAGAGCGGTGAGTACCAGGTTGGCAAGAAACATGGCGGTTACCCACTGACCCCAAAAGGTCAGGCCACGGCGGTTAGCCATGAGGTTGCTATGTTGTGAAGTCATTTATCGGTTACCTCCACGCGTGCAGTAGTTTCGGGTGCTGTCGCTCTCGTCAATGCCGCTCGTACAGAGCGTCTGTTCCAGGCCTGAGGCCTGGGCAAGGGCAAACAGTGATTTCGCAGCTTCGTTAGTGCTATCCATGGCTTGGCGTGCAGAAGTGACAGCATCGACGCGTTGTTGTTGAGTCAGCATTGGCCACGCGCGTAGACCGATGCTTGCAAGTTCCAGCTGAACGTCAGGGCGGTTAGGACCCCAACGGTTAGCTTCCTTAAGTGCCTGGGCGAATTCCTCATCGAACTCGCCCAAGGCGTATTTGCTATGGGCCAAATGCGCCCAGGTGTTTGGCCAGGTCGGGCGTGCTGCCGTCGCTTGGCGAAAGGCAGCGGCTGCCAGCAAGCGAGAGGGGCGGGCGCTTTCGGCCCCCACCGCCTGATCGAAAACCTGCCAGGCATACACCTGACCGAGCTGATCCAAATAAGTGCCGCTGGCCACCGGGTTAACCGTGTTGGCCTGCTGAGCGGCGCGCAAGGCCGAGTTCCATTTGCCCGGGTCGGGGGCGCGCTGGGTTTTGTTCCAACGTTGTAACGCCACCTCGGCGCGGTAACTGGCCAGGCCTGCCAGGACCATTTCCGCAGCTGGGAACAGCACAGCCAGCGAGCCCGCCAGGCACACCAAGGTCAATGCCAACTGGCTGCGCGATTGCGGCTTTGGCGGCTGGCGATTGCCGCGCCGCTCTCGGGCGCGCGGTTGGTCCATGGCTTGTTCGGCAGCGAGGTCGTTCATGCCGCACTCGCGTTGGCGAAATGGCTACGGGCAATGCGCCACGGGTTGTCTTCCACCAGCAGCCGTGCGGCTGATTCACCGAGCAGCTCCATGGCGTGGGCGAGGCCGGGTAACAGGTTAGGTGGGCGATGTTTCATGTTGTGTGCATCACTGGCCAAAATGGTGACTTGGCCGGCGAGCAGAAAGCGTTCGGCCAACTCTTGCGCTGCACTGCCGAAATCGCCCGCAACCGAACCGGCCGTGACCTGCAATAAACAGCCTTGGGCCAGGAAAGGTTCAATACGTTTGTAGTTGTTGCCACCCATCAGGCTTTTGTTGCGCTCGGGGTGGGCAATCAGCGGTTGAATGTTGTTCTTCAGCATCCAGCCAGTGAGCTTGTCAGCCTGCTGTGGAATCTCTTGGTGGGGGAATTCCAGCAGCACCACGTTGCGGCCATTCCATTGGCCGAGAAACGGCAGTTCGCCGCGCATGGCCAGGTTGAGCAGGTCCGAATCAAAGCGCGCTTCTGCCGCGGCGCTGACTTGCAGGTCGATACCGGCATTGGCCAGGGCGCTGGCAAAACGGCGAACCACCGCATTGATGCTGGCTTTGGTGTTGTTGTAACGGCCAGGGTGCAAGTGCGGTGTGCAAACCATATGGGTGGTGCCGCAGGCAACCGCGTGGGCCGCCAATTCCAGCGCTTGGTTCATGTCGGCGGCACCGTCGTCGATGCCTGGCAGCAGGTGTGAATGCAGGTCAATCATGTCGCCTCCGGGCGAAGCTCACGCAGGCCATGCGCGTTTTTTAACGCGCATAACAGGCAGGCTACGGCGGAATTAAGAAGTTGTTAGCAGGTGATCCATGACCTGCGTCGCGCGCAGGTTCGGATCCATTGGCAAGTGGTCAAATCACCACTTAAAGGTCACAAATTCGCCAGACCTCAGCGTTGTGATTGCGGCGTTTCGCCGTAGTTTTCGTAGTAGTTGGAATAGCTGTAGCCATAACGTTTGGCCTTGCGCAGGTCCACTTGGTTAAGCACCACACCGGTGACCGGCGCGTTGTTCTGCAACAGTTGCCCCACGCCTTTTTGCACCATCGCAATGGACGTGCTTTCAGCGCGTACTACATACAGGGTTGCGTTAGCGATGGTGGCCAGCAACATCGAGTCGCTCACTGCCTGGGTAGGCGGGGAGTCAATGATGATGCGCTGATAACGGGTTTTCAGCAGGTCGAGAATATTGGTCAAGCGCGACGACGACAGCAGCTCCTGCGGGTTCGGCGGCACCATGCCAGCGGGCATCATGTCGACGTTACCAACGGTGCGGATGCAGTCTTCAAGCTTGGCCGTACCGGCAATCAAGTTGGCCAGGCCGGGTGTGCCCACCGGGAAATCGAAGTTGCGCGCCATGGTTGGGCGACGCAGGTCGGCGTCGATCAACAGCACTTTTTCGATATGTGCGATGGAGAACGCCAGGTTGCTGGCAATCGAGCTTTTGCCCTCGCCCGGAACAGAGGAGGTGACCAGCACGATTTGCCGCGGCGTATCCAGATCGGACAGCACCAGGCTGGTTCGCAGCGTTCGTATCGACTCGCAGAAACGCTTGTCCTCGTTCTGCTCGAACATATGGGCAATCTGCTGACGTTTCTTTTTCGCCACCATCGGGATAACCCCGAACACCGGCACATTGAGTTTGTTCTCAACGTCGTCGGTGCTTTTGAAGGTGTTGTTCAAGGCTTCAAACAGCAAGGTCAAACCAATGCCCATTACGGCGGCAAGTACGGCGGCAATCGAGACAATCAGCGACTTACGCGGCTTGCTTGGTTTCAACGGCACAATGGCTTTGTCGACGACGCGGGCGTTGGACGAGTTGATGTCCGAGGTCGCGGCGGTTTCTTTCAAACGGGTCAGGAAGGTTTCGTAAAGTACGCGGTTGCTGTCGACTTCACGTTGCAGCTCACGCAGTTTGAATTCTTTGCGCGAGATGTCCTGAATCTGTGCCTTGTTGCTGTTGAACGACTTGCTCAGCGACGCCTCGTTGGCCTGGGCCAACTGATAATTGCGTTCGATACCGGCAACCACCAGTTCAACTTGCGATTGCAGGCTGGCAGTGGCAGCAGCGAGATCGGAGCGCGCCGCAACCATGGCTGGGTGTTTGTCGCCATAACGACGCGACAGCTCATCCACCTTGGCTTGCGCCTTGGCTACTTCGCCTTTGAATTGCTGAATCAGCGGGTGGCCGAGTACGGCCGGCACGCTGGCCAGACGATTCAGGCCGCCGTTGCCCATGGCTTGGACTTGGCGGTATTGGCTTTCGGCTTCGGCACGGGCGCGGCGGGCGTCGATCATGCGGTTGCCGGTCATCGACAGCTCGTTGGCGCTGATGGTGGCAACACCGTCGACGTCAACCAGGCCTTCGGATTCGCGGTAGGCCTGCAAGGTGTTCTCGGCATCTTTCAGTTTGCCGCGCAGTTCTTGCAGGCGCGAGTTCATCCAGCTGGTGGTGGCCAGCGACATATCCAGGCTGGCGTCCAACTGGCTGGTGATAAAGCCGTTGGCCCAGGCGTTGGCGATTTTCGCTGACAAATCCGCGTCTGGCATTTCCACACTAACGGCCAGCAGCTTGCTCTTGCCCACCAACTGCACGCCAACCATGTCACGTACACGTTGGGTCACGACATCAAAAATGTCCTGCTCGCTCGGTCCTTGTTCGTCGTCATGAATCAAACCAGGAATAAACTCGGCAACGCCCAGCGACTTGATCAAGCCACGAATGCTTAACACCGACTCCGGTTGCTGACGCGGGTCAAACAGCGGGTGGGTGGTCAGATCCAGTTCGCGCACCACACGCTCTGCCAGCGCACGCGACTGCAGCAGACCGAGCTGGGTTTGCAGGTATTCGCTGGTGGTGTCAGCCGGGTCGTAGACCTGTTGGAACGACAGCACTTGAGGATTTTTTTCCTCGATCATGAGCGTGGCGCTGGCCCAGTACTGCGGCTTGATGTTGAGCACCGCAACCACTGCCAACATGGTGACAATGACGACCAGAGCCGCGATGTTCCACTTGGCTTGCCAAAGCACGCTGCCCAGTTTGACCAAGTCGATAACGTCATCGTCTTCGTTGGTGTTGCGAAAGGGCATGACGCGCTCGGCGTTAATGCGCTGAATATCGTTCATCAGAAGAAGCCCTGCTCGATGGTGATGGTGTCGCCAGGCAAAATGGCGGTTTCGAGAGTGGCTTTGTCGCCTTGGCGGGTCTCGCCGTTACCGCGAACAATGGTTACGCGTTTGGTCGAGGCACGTTCGGTAAGGCCGCCAGCCAGCGCAATGGCGCGCTGCAAGGTAAGGCCGGGTTGGTACGGATAGCCGCCAGGCTTTTGCACTTCACCGCTGATATAGAACTCGCGGTAGGTGATTACGGCGACAGTCACTTTGGGGTCTTTCAGATAGCCTTCGCGCAGCTTGTTAGCGATCAGGTCTTCAATCTGATTGGGGGTTTTGCCCAGTGCTTTTACTTGCCCGAGAAACGGGTAGGAGAAAGTGCCGGCATCGTCCAGGCGCACTTCTTCAAAGCTCAGGTCGGCTTCACCATAAACGGTTATGCGTACGACATCACCAGATGCCAACTTGTATTGGCCGTCACCTTCAGCAACGGCCAGTTGGCAAACAAACAGGGTCATCAGCGTTACAAGAATTCTGCGGATCATAGATACGACTCAGATAGGTACGACTCAGGTTGCTACGGCTCAGAGGCTGCCGGTCAGGCTGATCATGTAAATGTTGCGGGTATAGCTTTCATTCACTGCGCTGGAATCGTTGTCGCGGTAGGTGTACCCCACTGCCACATCCAGCCAGCGACGGGTTTTGTAGGTCAGGGTCAAGCCAGCGCTGGACAGATCGTCCGAACGCTCCTGGCCTTCGTAGTCGCGCTTGGCAAATTCGTAGAACGTGCGCGAGTTGACTCGCTCAGTCCAGTCATGCGACCAGGCCAGTTTGGTGCTGGTGTTTTTGATCGCATCGGAGCCATCGTCACCTTCGTCAAAGGCGCGGCGGGCGGTCAGGCTGAAGATTGAGTAAGTGCGCGGCTTCCAGTCGACACCGACTTCCCACATAGGGCTGGTGAGGTCGTCACGGCTGTTGTCTTCGAAGTCTTTCTTCTCGTAACCCACGCGCACCTTGCCGGTGGTTTTCGCTGTGGCGTCCCAGGTACCGCCGACCAGCACTGCGTTGGCTTTGTTGTTGCGCGGGCTGTTTTCCAGTACGTAGTCGTAGTCGGCATGGCGCAGCTCGAGCAGCGACTCGGTGGAACCACCCAGGCGGTGATACCAAACGGCGTTAAAGGCGGTGGTGTCGCGCTCTTCATCGGCGTTGATAGTGCCGCTGTTGTCGTAGCGCAGTTCTTCGTAGGTGGCGCCCAGATCAATGCGGTTGGCTGCCGAGGCCGAGCCCAGGGTGTACACACCGCCAAACGAGGTCGAGTGGTACTTGTCGTTTTCGTCCTCAACCGCGGTGTCACCGGTGTCTTCGGTTTTGCGGTATTGCGCTTGCAGCTTCAGACGCTGGCTGGCGGTAAATTCCATCACCGAATCCAGGGTCACTTTGTGGTCGGTGTTACTGGCGTCGGCGTCGTCGTGGTAGATCTCACTATTGGCCTCGTAGCTCAGGCGGTAAGCGCTGTTTCTATCCTCGGCCAGCAGCTCAAAGGCTGGTTTGATCGAGGTGATCCAGGACGACTCTTTGTCTTTTTCCAATTCGCGAAAGTTGTCGTCGTAGCTTTCTTTCACGCTGAGCGTTGGCGTGAATTGCAGGCCAAATACGTCGACACTTTGGGGTTCCAGTGCCCAGGCCGAGGCGGGCAGTACGGTCGGAGCTGCAAGCGTAAGGGCTAGCCGACGGATCGATTTCATGCGAAGTCCTTGCTGTGTTCATTCCTGCGGCGATAGCGCGTCAGGGCATTCGGGAGCTGTTGCGCTTGGGTTAGTGCGCGGCTTTTACAAATGGTTTCATTAACAATTGCCTCAGCTTGGGCTGGCGCTGCTCGGGTTATTGCTGGTGCCGGCGTTGACCGCGTTGGGCACGCCGGTTCCGGCGTTATCACCGACGGTCGGGGCGCCGCTGCTGGCTGCATTCGACTGCCGATCGGCGGCTTGAAGACTGCCTGCGGTGAGTGCCATCAGCAGGGCGGTGGCGTATAGAGCGCGCATGGTGTCCGTCCTGGTTTGGCTGGCAGCCATTGGCCGGCGGTGAAATTCAGCCTTTGCCCCACGCTACCGCCCCAAGGTTGCACGTATGGCCCTCGAGAACGCGTCAGCAAAATGTGGTTAAAGCAGTGTTCGTTAAAACGTTTACAGCGTCTTCACGCGCTCTTGATGTGGTGCAAGGGCACGCGCACGGTTTGTTCACGGCTGAGTAACTGCAACAGGATCATCACCCGCTCAGTTCCATCCATGCCCAGGAAGATGCCTTCCAGGGTGTTCAATGGTCCTTGGATGATTTGCAACTTATCGCCCGGCTGAAATGCCTGGCTGGGCATTGCGTTTGAGCAGCGCGCACGCAAATGTTCGATCACCTGATCGGCAACGGCGGCGGGACCATGGTTGAAGTTGACGATGCGGCTAACTCCGCGTGTGGAGCGCAGCGCAGACCAGTTGTCCTCATGGCTCAACTGAATAAACAGGTAACCGGGAAACAGCGATTCGAGCACGCTTTGCGGTTTGCCGCGCAGCAGTCGCTGCGTGACGAGTTGCGGCCGAAAGGTCACATAGTTCTGCCGGAGCAAATTGTCCTCGGCGCGGCTGTCCTGATGTGCTTTGCACTGCAGGAGGTACCAGGCCGGCTGGGTGGTGCTGAGTCTTTCCATAGACCGTTCACTCCACTTCGCGAGATCAAGCTGGCTGAGATATCTGGGCGGTGCCTAGAAACTTCCTAGGAACTCCGACCAGGACCTAATTCACACGAAGCACGAAATATGCCATCACATGTCACTCATGCTAACGAACGTATGTGTCGCTTTCATGGCGCCTCGGGTTAGCGAGGATTTCTAACTGATTTTGTTAGGTTTATTTTGATCGAAAAGTTCCAAAAAAATGTTCCAAAATCAGCGGGGCGCGGAGCATATGTCGCCTTTGACTGACATAGCAACAGGCCATCTTTGCGTTTTTAACCTGTTTTAAGTCCTTTACAGGCCTAAGAATTTTCCTAATTTCCCTGTGTAAACAAGCTTCTGCGCATTGTTCTAGATTGTTTTTTTCCAAACTTTGGTTGGTTCTAATTTTGCGGATCTGTTCCGCCTTTTCTTTCTTTTTTTTACCGATCAGCGGTCAGGTTTTATCCGACGAAACCATCTGCGGTGCGTTATCGGCGGCAATTGTGCGAATAACTTCCTGCACCCTTGCTGTGCAGTAAAAGACCCCGCTGCTACTAAACGATGACAGGCCGCTTGGCTTTCGATAACCGGCGTCTGTTTGGGTGGCATATCGGCCATAGCAGGCGGTAAATGTGCCGATAAGAGGTGTGGTAGGTGTGCAGGCTGCTGTCTTGCTGTTCGTCCAGCAACAGCGTTATGGCGCAATACCCGCTATGGCGGGCTGCGGGCGGGTTTGTCGGCTGCCCACTTTTAGCCCGAGCGAGCGCTAGGTTCGGCATCGTGTGAGCATTCGGCAGCTGCGCTATAGCGAATTGCTTACACGGGATGGCTCTGATATCGCCTTTTCTGTCTGTAGGGGTTTGCTTAATCTGTAGCTGTCACTGGGGCACAGGGAGTGCCTCAGGATCAGGGACGATCGATCATTGCCATGATGGCTGCCGACAGGATGTTGGAATGGTCTGAGAAAAACCCGCTTCGGCGGGTTTTTTGTTGTGCGCGATTTTTTTTGGGGGGGGGCGTGGTTGGTGGGTGGTCGTTTTGGGTGTTCGTAGGGTGTGCTGTGCGCACCGGCTTTTGCTTTGGGGTTGGTGGTTATCTTCGTTACCTCATTTGCTGGGCGTTTGGTTTCGCGCCTTACGCGCGAGGCACTTTTGGCATTGCCCCAAAAGTACCCAAAAACGCTAGCCCCTACCTTGGCCCTCCGCTGCGCTGCGGGTCCCCTCGCTACGTCGCCGCTCCAGGGGTCGGCGTGCAGGGCCATCCTTGGCCCCACGCCTTTCGCGGCTCCTGCCGCTCCACCCCTTGCGCAACGACTCCACTCGGCCTGCGATAAACGGGGCGGGCAGATCAAGATCAACAGCGAGATCAAAAGCAGGATCACAAGCCAGATCACAAGCCAGATCAACAGCCCCTCGCCTAGCCAGCCGCGCCCATAAAGCATCGTGTTTTTTTGGAAGGGGCTTGGTCTTGTTCACCCGCGCCGCTGCAGGGTGCATTTGGGTTGTTCGTTGAACAGCGCTCGGTAGGCTTCGGAGAAGCGGCCTAAGTGCCAGAACGACCAGCGCATGGCGACTTCTGCCACGGTGGTTTCTTCTGGTATCGCGCGGGCGAGGTCGCGGTGGGCGGCGTTGAGGCGACGTAGGCGGAGCCAGGCGCTGGGGGTGATGCCGGTGAATTGGGTGAAGGCGTGTTGCAGTTGCCGTACGCTGACGTCTGCGGCAGTGGCCAGTTGCAGGACGTTGAAGTTGTCTTCGGGGTAGGCGCTGGCTAGTTCGAATACTTGGCTGACGATGCGCCGGTCTTCGGCCACACGCCGCTGTCGCTGTTGGTCCAGTTCGCGTGAGGAGCTGTCGAGCACGAATAAGCAGTCGTCGACCAGTTGCCGCGACAGTTCGGCATCCAGGCTGGCACCCGGGGTGGCGGAGAGTTTGTTCAGGACATAGCTCAGCCATGAGCTGAATACTTGGCTTTGTTGCGATTTCAATGGCGTGAGCAGCAGCCCATCCAGGCTATCGCTGCAGCTGTTTCTGCCCATCAAAGCGAGGTCCACTACCACGGCTACTTCGCGGTAGTTCTCAGGGGTGATCCAGGTGTTTTGGCTTTGGCTGTTGAGTAGATACAGAGCGCCGTCGGCCATGTCGAAGCTGAACACCAGGGCATTGTCGGGGGCGTGGAAGTGTTGTTCGACGCGGGTGTTCATCCGCTCTTCAAAGGCTTCTACGCCGTTGCATTGGGCATGCACGATGCTGCCGTGAAAGCGCCCGGCGGACATTTGTGCGTAGTGCTGGTGCCAGCCGTCAATGGCCGTTCGCTGTTGGTCCACATCCAGTGTTTGCAGAACCTTGATCGGCATGCGCGCCCCGGGCCGCTTATAGATAGTTATTAGAAGAGCCCGATTATGGCCGCGCTTGAAGCGCCGATTGTTTAGCCTGTGGCGGAGCTTAGGTAGCCAGTTGAGCGACTAATTGCCACATGCGCCAAAAAGTGGCAGCGCGCGCTGCGCAAACTGGATAGATGGCGGCATAAACCGCCGCGCAGAATCGATGCCTCAAAGACAACTCCCTGAGGGTTTATGAAAGGCGATCTGCACCAGCTGAAAACTTGGCTGAATAACAACAAAGTCACCGAAGTGGAATGCCTGGTCTCCGACCTCTCCGGCATCGCCCGCGGCAAGATCTCCCCAACCAATAAATTTCTCGCTGAGCAGGGCATGCGCCTGCCGGAGAGTGTGCTGCTGCAAACGGTGACCGGCGACTTTGTCGACGACGACGTGTACTACGATCTGCTCGACCCCGCCGATATCGATATGCACTGCCGCCCCGACGAAAACGCCGTGTTTCTGGTGCCATGGGCGCTGGAACCGACCGCCCAGGTGATTCACGACACCTACGACAAGATGGGCAACCCCATCGACCTGTCGCCGCGCAATATCCTTAAGAAAGTGCTGGCGCTGTACACCGCAAAAAATTGGAAGCCAATCGTTGCCCCGGAAATGGAGTTCTACCTCACTGAGCGCAGCCCCGACCCGGACTACCCGTTGAAGCCGCCCGTGGGCCGCTCCGGGCGTCAGGAGACTGGGCGCCAGAGCTATTCCATCGAAGCCACCAACGAATTCGATCCGCTGTTTGAAGACATGTACGACTGGTGCGAAGCCCAGGGCCTGGACCTCGATACCCTGATTCACGAGGAAGGCACCGCGCAGATGGAAATCAACTTCCGTCACGGTGATGCCCTGCACTTGGCCGACCAGATTTTTGTGTTCAAACGCACCATGCGCGAAGCCGCGTTGCGCCATAACGTGGCGGCCACCTTTATGGCCAAGCCGATGACCGGCGAGCCGGGCAGCGCCATGCATTTGCATCAGAGCGTGGTTGACCTGGAAACCGGCAAGAGCGTGTTTGCCAATGAAGACGGCAGCATGAGCGCGCTCTTCCTCGCCCATATCGGCGGCCTGCAAAAGTACATCCCGCAAACCCTGCCGCTGTTCGCCCCCAACGTAAACTCATTCCGCCGCTTTCTGCCCGATACCTCGGCGCCGGTGAACGTGGAATGGGGTTCGGACAACCGTACCGTGGGCCTGCGCGTGCCGGAATCAGACCCGCAAAATATGCGCGTGGAAAACCGTTTGCCGGGCGCTGATGCCAACCCGTATCTGGCCCTGGCGGCCAGCTTGCTCTGTGGTTATGTGGGCATGATCGAAGGCTTGAGCCCAAGCGAGCCGGTGGTCGGCCGTGGTTACGAGCGGCGCAATCTGCGTCTGCCGCTGACCCTGGAGCAAGCTCTGGAATGCATGGAGCAGTCGAGCATGGTCAAGGAATACCTGGGCCAGCGTTTCCCGGCTGCGTATGTGGCGGTGAAGCGCGCCGAGCATGAAAACTACAAGCGCGTCATCAGTTCCTGGGAGCGCGAGTTCCTGCTGTTGAGTGTTTAAAAACAACAACCTTATAGGTACGACTCGATGAGCAAATCACTGATCAAAACAGTGCTGGCGGGCAGCGTGTTGCTGCTTAGCGGCGGCGTCTATGCCGCAGGCGTGGTCAATGTGTACAACTGGACCGACTACATCGGCGAAACCACCTTGAAGGACTTCAAGGCCGAAACCGGCATCAACCCGGTGTACGACGTGTTCGACTCCAACGAAACCCTGGAAGGCAAGCTGCTAGCCGGGCGCACCGGTTACGACGTGGTCGTGCCAAGCAACCACTTCCTTAGCCGGCAGATCCGCGCGGGCGTGTTCCAGAAGTTGGACAAAAGCAAACTGCCCAACCTGCAAAACTTAAGCCCGGCCCTGCTTGAACGCCTGCAAGCCAACGACCCCGGCAACAACTTTGCCGTGCCGTACCTATGGGGCACCAACGGCATCGCCTACAACGTCAAGAAGGTCAAGGAAGTGCTTGGCGTCGATTCCATCGACTCTTGGGCGGTGCTGTATGAGCCGGAAAATATCGAAAAGCTCAAAGCCTGTGGCGTGTCCTTTATGGACTCCCCCGACGAGATTTACCCCTCGGTGCTCAACTACCTGGGCCTCGACCCGCGTAGTAAAAACCTTGAAGACTACAAAGTGGCGCAGAAAAAACTCGACGCCATTCGCCCGCATATCACCTACTTCCACTCCTCGAAGTACGTAGCGGATCTGGCCAACGGCAATATCTGCGTAGCCTTCGCCTATTCCGGCGACGCCTTCCAGGCCATGAGCCGGGCCAAAGAAGCCGGCAACGGCAACGAGATCGCCTATGTGGTGCCGAAAGAGGGCGGCAACCTGTGGTTCGATATGTTGGCCATTCCTGCCGATGCCAAAAACATCGACGAGGCCCATGCCTTTATCAACTACCTGCTCAAGCCAGATGTGATCAGCAAGGTCAGCGATTTTGTCGGTTACGCCAACGCCAACCAGGCCGCCGATAAGGTGATGGACCCGGAAATCCGCAATAACCCGTCTATCTACCCATCGGATGACGTGCTGAAGAAACTCTACGTTTCCTCGGAACTGCCGCCTGCGGTTATGCGCTGGACCACCCGCGCGTGGAACAACTACAAGTCCGGTCGCTAATCGGTTTGTCCCATCATGACCTGGGGGCGCAAACCCCCAGGCTATAGGCCCTGTATGTCGTTGAATTCTTCTCTTGCGGGCGTGGCACCGACAGCCCACACCGCCTCCTACTACCACGCCACGCGCAATAAACAGATCGACTTTCCCGTGCTTAACGGCTCGCTGGAGTGCGATGTGTGCGTGGTCGGGGGTGGCTTTAGCGGCTTGAACACCGCCATCGAATTGGCCGAGCGTGGCCTGTCGGTGGTGCTGCTGGAAGCCAAGCAAATTGCCTGGGCGGCCAGTGGTCGCAATGGCGGGCAACTGATTCGTGGCGTTGGCCATGACCTGTCGAAATTCGCTGGGCAAATTGGCAGCGATGGCGTTGCTACGCTGGAGCGCCTGGGCCTGGAAGCGGTGGAAATCGTTCGCCAGCGCGTGGCCAAGTACGCCATCAACTGCGACCTGACCTGGGGCTACTGCGACCTCGCCAACACCCCGCAGCACTATCAAGGTTTTATCCAGGACAAGCAGGCCTTGGAACGCATGGGCTATGGCCATGAGCTGACCCTGATCGAAGCAGACCAGATGCAGCGCGTAATCGATTCCAAGGTATTTGTTGGCGGCATGATCGACAGCGGCTCCGGCCATCTGCACCCGCTTAACCTGGCCCTCGGCGAAGCCGCTGTGGCGCACAAACTGGGCGTGCGTATTTTTGAAAACAGCGCCGCGCAACGTATCGAATATGGCGCCAAGGTTAAGGTGCACACTGCCTCGGGCCTGGTGCGCGCCAATAACCTGGTGCTATGTGGCAATGCCCACCTCGCCGGTTTGGTCCCGCAACTAAGCGGCACGGTATTGCCGGCGGGCAGCTATATCATCGGCACCGAACAACTTAGTGAAGCCCAGGCCGCGCAGTTGATTCCTGGCAACCGAGCGCTGTGCGATCAGCGCGTTGGCCTGGACTACTTCCGCCTCTCCGCCGACCGCCGTTTGCTCTTCGGTGGCGCCTGCCATTACTCCGGTCGTGACCCGCAGGATATCGCCGCCTATATGCGCCCGAAAATGCTACGGGTGTTCCCGCAACTGGCCGACACGCGCATCGACTTCGCTTGGGGCGGCACCATTGGCATCGGCGCTAATCGCCTGCCGCAAATTGGCCGGCTGAAAGGGGAAACCAATGTGTATTTCGCCCAGGCTTATTCCGGCCATGGCGTGAACACAACGCACTTGGCTGGCCGCCTATTAGCCGAAGCAATTTGCCGGCAAGACAGCACCGGTTTTGACCTGTTTGCCCAAGTGCCACATATGAAATTCCCCGGCGGCAAGCTGCTGCGCACGCCGCTGCTGGCGTTGGGTATGTCGTGGTATCGGTTGCGGGAGATTGCTGGGTTCTAACTGAAGAAAGCCAGCCTGCGGTTGACCGCGCTTGCGGCGCACCTGGGGCCCCGCCTGCGCGGGGACGACGGGGTATTTTTCAATGCTCCGTCATTCCCGCGCAGGCGGCGGTCCGACGATTCGGCATCAAGAATCGCGAAGGGGATCGCCGTTGAGCGGCGCTTGTACCGCCCAACTCCGCTCTTTCAGGCCAATCGCTTTAAACGGGTCTACCAAGGTCCCGGCAACCATCGAGGCCAATATCTGTGGCGCCGGCGGTATTTTCGATACGGTCGCCATCACCCGATCGCGCAGCAACGGCATTACCGTTGAGTCGGACTGGTAGAACGGCGTAAACGCTGCCGACAAGGCCTGAAAGGTGCGCACGTGTAAACGCCTTGAAGCGGCGTAGCGGGGTAGGGCGCTTTCCAGGTCTTCGCTGGTGTTTAACGCATGCACCAGGGCGCGGGCATCGAGCAGCGCCATATTCGCGCCTTGTCCCAGTTGCGGACTGGTGGAGTGCGCGGCATCGCCAATAATCGCTAGGCTGCGGCCGACCGGCATCTTTAACGTGTGGTGGCCATAGCGGGCCAGGGTCATGTCGTCAAAGCTGTTGACCTGCTGCAAATAGGGCTCGCAGTCCGACCATAGGCCGGCGACCTGATCCTTCCAACTGTTTATGCCGGCGCGTTTGAGTGTGTCGACTTCATCCGGCTTGGTGCTCCAGAAAAACGCACTCATTGCCGCGCTGTCGGGGTGGGCTTGGCCAATCGGCAGCACGCCGATCATGGTGGTTGCCCGCTGGTAACGCTGCACCAGCGACTTGCTGTTGAGGGTGGCGGCGTCGGCCTGTAATGAGGCCCAGAACGCGCCATACACTAGCGGCTTCGGTTCGCTGGGCTGCAGAGAGTACGCCTTGAATTTGGAGCGCGAACCGCTGGCATCCACCACCAGATCGAATGGGCCAGCCTTGCTGCCTTGTGCGCTGAGCAACCAGGCTTGATCACCACGGGTTGCCAGGCTGTCGATATCCAGGCCGGTTTCCACTGGTATTCCTTCGGCAACGACGGCCTCATGCAGCACATGAAACAGCGCCGCGCGGTGCACAGCGATGCCATGGCGGCCGCCTTTGATTGCGGCGTAACGTACATCCAGCACCGTGCGGCCGGACTGGGCGTCAGCGCCGTAGAGGCGGTCGATACGGGCGCCCAACTGGGCGATGGCCTCGAACAGGCCAAGGTCTTCCAGCACGGTCAGACCGGTCGGCTGCAAAATCAACCCGGAACCTACCGGCGCGGCTTCGGCAAAACGCTCAAAAAGGGTGACGGTGTGGCTGGCACGGTGAAGATACAAGGCAGCCGCGAGGCCGGCAGGGCCGGCGCCGATGATGGCGATACGTAGGGGTTTGATCACGCAGGGGTCTCCGGCCCGACTACTGGGGGCGCGTCCATGGATGGCTGGGCAGACTTATACCTGTAAATGGTTGGGCGGTTAAGGGGCAGTGTTAAGGCCGGTCGGTTGAGCTATCAAGCACGCAAAAAAATGGCCAGAAGGGAAAACCCGACTGGCCATGGATAAAGCCTGAAGCATCAGCTGCCACCACCCGCGCCGCCGCCTGCTCCACCAGAACCGCCTGCGCCGCCACTCGAGCCGCCGCTACCGCCGGCGCCGCCACCCATGCCGCCACCGGTTCCGCCCGTGCCAGTGCCGCCAGTACCAGTGCCACCGCTGCCAGTGCCACCGCTACCGGAGCTGCTACCGCTGCTACCACCCGACGGGCTCATGGCGCCACCCGTGCCGGTGGTACCTGCGCCTGAGCCTGTGGTGCCGGTACCGGTACCGACGCCAGTGCCGGTTCCACCCGTGCTGTTTCCGCTGGTGCCGGTCCCGGTGCCTGCAGGGCCTGTGCCCGTGCCAGTGGTACCAGTGCCGGTCGCGCCAGTGCCAGCACCGGTGCCGGGGGCGTTGGCGCCAGTGCTGGAGGTGCCGGTGCCTTCACCGGTGGTGCCGGCTTCCGGGGCACCGCCCACGCCGTTGCCGGGGCTGACGGTGGCGGCCATCACCAGGGTGGCAGAAGAGGCGGCCAGCAGGCCGCTGAGTAGCAAGGCAGAGAAAGGTAATTTGCGCATATCGATGCTCCATTTTTTTGGGTTACTAAAAGTGGAGTCGCGGCAAATTGACGTTGTTCGATAAACAGGACCAGCGGTCGCGGAGGGTGCAGAAACAACAAGGGCGCCTAGTTGGCGCCCTTGTTGAGGTTTTACCCATTAATGCCACCAGCGTGGTTGGCCCCAGCGTTGTTCTTCGCTGTCGAGTTTTTTGTCGACGGCTTGGGTGGTGTTGTCGGCTTTGGGGGTTTTGCTTTGTTCGGTGGTGGTTTTGGCGGTGGCGGCTCCGTAGCTGTGGTTAGTGTCGGCGGCGGCGAAGGCGTTGCCGGTTAACAAGGCGGTGAGCAGGGTGGCGGTGGCGATGGTTTTCATGCTGTGTTCCTCAGAAGGTTGGTGAGTGACTTCGGGGCCAAGCTTCCGCTTCTGGGGCTGTGTTGAGAAACGCATGGTGTTGGTAGTTGATATTGCTGGGATTGATGATTGGGGGAAGGGGGGCGCTTTTTTCCGTAGGCTGGAGGTTTGGTTTCGCGCCTTACTCGGTGTGTTTTGTAGATACCGTCTTGCCCATCAGTGGGCAAGTGCCTTCTGCGCATCGAAAGGCTG
>CAZIWV010000008.1:0-164563 GCA_964543145.1 uncultured Pseudomonas sp. | reverse complement strand
AAACCCCCTACTCGTGAAAACGGGTAGGGGGTTTGTTTTTGGGCTGAGAAAAGTTAGTGGAGAAAAATCGCCGAAGGCCGCTCTAACTTGCGTCTCTCATTGGCCACTGCGCTGTAAGGCACATAGAAATAACGCCGCATAAACGTTTATTGCAGCTAGGATTGCCAGCATCTAAGTACCTGTTTCTCTCTCTTCGCAGGTAAACCGTTCAGAGCCTTTTCCATGTCTGATGCCACAGATACTCGAGTCTTGTCCGAGTTGCCTTTGGAGGCGCTGACGGCCTGCCATGAGTGCGATTTGTTGATGGCTAAACCGCACTTGCAGGTGGGTGAAAGCGCGCATTGCCCGCGCTGTGGTTTCGAGCTGTATATGAGCCGCCCCAAGGTGGTGAAGCGCAGCATGGCGTTGGTGATCGCTGCGCTGTTGCTGTACTTTCCCGCTAATTTTTTGCCAATTATGGAACTGAGCCTACTTGGCCAACGTAGCGTCGATACCGTGTGGAGCGGTGTCAAAGCGCTCTACGGATCAGGTATGCAAGGTGTAGCCGTAGTGGTGTTTCTGTGCAGCATGGCGGTGCCGCTGCTCAAACTCCTTTGCCAGTTTTTAGTGTTGCTCAGCATTCAATTGAAGTGCGGGCGCAGCTACGGCCTGCTGCTCTACCGCATTTATCATCACCTGCGTGAGTGGGGCATGCTTGAGGTCTACCTCATGGGCACGCTGGTTTCTATCGTCAAACTTATCGGGTTGGCTGAGGTTACGCTCGGTTTCGGCCTTGGCTGTTTTGTTGCGCTGTTGTTAATCCAGGTTTGGCTCGAAGTAACCATGACGCCTCATCAAATATGGGAAGCCTTGTCTGGGGAGGATGACCATGCGGGCAATTGATGCGGGCATTCTGGTGTGTCCCGAATGCCATCAGCTCAACCGTGAAGAAGCCGATAGCGACACTCAGTTCTGCACCCGCTGCGGCGGTGCCGTGCATGCCCGCCACCCCAATAGTTTGAAGCGTACCTGGGCGCTGCTGCTGACTTCCGCCGTTCTGTATATCCCGGCGAATCTGCTGCCGATCATGACCGTGAGCACCCTCGGCAAAGGTGAGCCGGACACCATCATGTCCGGCGTTATTTCGCTGGTGCAATACGGCATGATCCCCATCGCCGCCGTGGTGTTTATCGCCAGCATTCTGGTACCCACATTCAAGCTGGTGGGCATCGGCCTGCTGCTGTATTCGGTGCAGCGCCGACTGCCGATGTCGCCACGCCAACGCATCATCATGTACCGCTTTATTGAATGGATAGGCCGCTGGTCGATGCTTGACGTGTTTGTCATCGCCATCCTGGTGGCCTTGGTTAATTTCGGCACGCTGGCCAGCATCGAGCCTGGCCCTGGCGCCGCTGCTTTTGCCAGCGTGGTGATTCTAACCATGCTGGCCGCTCTCACCTTCGACCCGCGCTTGCTCTGGGACAACACGGAAACGGAAACCGATGACAACGACTGATCTGCCCAAAGCCAAAATTCGCCCCGCCTCGAACTGGTCTGCCATTTGGGTACTGCCATTGATCGCCCTGCTGATTGGTGGCTGGCTGGCCTGGCGCGCGTATGATCAGGCCGGCATTGATATTCAGATCATCTTTTCCACCGGCGACGGTATTCAGGCCGGCAAGACCGAGGTCATCTACAAGGGCATGCCGGTTGGCAAGGTGAAAACCCTCACCCTCGATGACACCGGTGCCAAACGTGGCGTTATCGCTACCGTAGAAATGGACAAAGATGTAGAGCCCTACCTGCGAAAAAACACACGTTTCTGGCTGGTTAAACCTAGCGTCAGCCTGGCTGGGGTCACTGGCCTGGAAACCCTGGTATCGGGCAACTACATCACCGCTGCGCCAGGAGATGGAGAGCCTGAGCGTAAATTCACCGCACTCAATGAAGTGCCGCCAATAGCTGACTCTGTACCCGGCCTGCATCTAACCCTTAAAGCCGAACGCCTAGGCTCGCTGAACCGCGATAGCCCGGTGTTCTACAAGCAGATTCAAGTCGGCGTGGTAAAGAGCTATAGCCTCGCCGCTGATCAAAGCACCATTGAAGTAAAAGTGTTTATCCAGCCCGAATACGCCCAACTGGTGCGCAAACACACGCGTTTCTGGAACGCCAGCGGCGTCACTGTTAACGCCGACCTTTCCGGCTTCAAGCTGCGCACTGAATCGTTGGCCAGCGTAGTGGCTGGCGGCATCGCCTTCGCTACGCCGGAACACCGTAAAGACAGCCCGCCGACCGACCCCAGCTTGCCATTCCGCCTGTATGAAGACTTCGACGCTGCCCAGGTGGGCATCAAGGTCAACGTCAAGTTCAGCGATTTCGAAGGCCTGCAGGCCGGTCGCACGCCGGTGATGTACAAGGGCATTCAAGTCGGCACGTTGAAAACCTTGAAGATGAATGACGACCTGACCACGGCCTCGGCGGAGCTGGCGTTGGATCCCCGCGCTGAAGACTATCTGGTCGAAGGCACCGAGTTCTGGGTGGTCAAACCGGTGATTTCGCTGGCCGGCATCACCGGTATCGAGGCCTTGGTCAAAGGCAACTACATTGCCGTGCGCCCTGGCGAGAAGGGTAACTCGTCAGCGCGAGACTTTGTCGCCCGTCTTAAGCCGCCACCGCTGGACCTCAGTGCTCCCGGCCTGCATCTGGTGCTGTATAGCGACGTGCTTGGCTCTTTGGAAGTCGGCAGCCCAGTGCTCTACAAACAGATCAAGGTCGGCAGCGTGCAAAGCTATCAGTTGGCTCGCGACCGCAAACGCGTGGCCATTGGCGTGCATATCGAGCCTGAGTACGCCAACCTGGTAAACAACTCCACGCGCTTCTGGAATGCCAGCGGCATCACCCTTACCGGCGGCCTGTCTGGCGTTACGGTGAAAAGCGAGTCGTTACAAACCTTACTGGCCGGCGGCATCAGCTTTGAAACGCCGGATCCCAACGCCGCGCCGACCAAACGGGTGCAGCGCTTTACCTTGCACACCGACCGTGAAGACGCGTTGCAGAAAGGCACCATTATCAATATTCGCGTCGCCAGCGGTGACGGGTTAAAGCCGGGTACACCGATCCGCTTCAAAGGCATCGATCTCGGCAAAGTTGAAACTGTGTCGTTGAGCGATGACCTGCAATCGGTGCTGCTCACCGCACGCATCACCGAAAGCGCCGATAAGGTCGCCCGCGTTGGCTCGCAATTCTGGGTGGTTAAGCCGGAGCTTGGACTGATCCGTACCGCCAACCTCGATACCCTGGTCAGCGGCCTTTACCTGCAAGTGCAACCCGCCGCGAAAGCCACCACACCGCAAACCCAGTTTGTTGCTCTGGACCAACCGCCGACCATCGTCACCCAGGAGAACGGCCTGAGCCTGATCCTCAGCGCCCCACGCCGTGGCTCGATCAAGGTGGATGTCCCGGTCACCTACCGTGAGGTGCAAGTCGGCAAGGTCACGGGTATTGAACTGGGCTCCACCGCCGACCGCGTGCTGATCCGTGTGCTGATCGAACCGCGTTACGCCGCCCTGGTGCGCACCGGCAGCCGGTTCTGGAGCGTTAGTGGCTTCTCGGTGGATTGGGGGCTGTTTAAGGGCGCTAAGGTGCGTACGGAATCGGTGGAGTCGCTGCTGCAAGGCGGCATCGCCTTCGCGACGCCGGATGGTGAGCAGATCGGCACGCCAGTAAAACCGGGGCAGACCTTTGTGCTGAACGAAGAGGCCAACGACGACTGGCTGAAGTGGGCGCCGAAGATTCAGATCGGGAAGTGACAAAAAAGGGCCGCAGCGATGCGGCCCTTTTTATTGCTCGTAGGGTGTGCTGTGCGCACCGTTGCGATTCCGGGGAGATCGCTTTGTGCGCGCAGCACACCCTACGTGGGGTTAAGCAGGCTCCGCATCCGTCGCCACTTTCACACTCGGCTCATGCCGACGAATATATTTCCAATCCGCCTCGTCGATATAAATGCCATTCGGCCCGCTGCCGCCTTCCAGGTCGATGGCGATATGGGCGCTTACCTGCGGTTTTACGCTGGCCAGAATAGGCACAAAGCCTAACTGCAGGCTGGTTTCGATCAGCGCTTGTTGGTTGCGCTCGTCGATGTCGGCGGCTTCGTCGAGGTAGTACGGTAGGCGTACTTTGCCGGCTTGTTCGCGGTCCATCAGGTGCAGCAACAGGTACATGTTGGTCAGGGCTTTGATGGTCATGGTGGTGCCGTTGGAGGCAGCGCCGTCGATGTCGGTATGCACGATCGGCTGACCGCCAACCTTGGTGATCTCGAACGCCAGCTCAAACAGGTCTTTCAGGCCGAGCTGGTTATGGTTAGCCGCCACCAAGCGCGCCAGGTATTCCTTGGCTTCTTCGTTTTTCACATCCTGGTCAGCCGACTGATTAAGGTCGAACACGCTGAGGGTTTCGCCTTCTTCGTATTGGCCGGCGCTGTGGATGATCTGGTCGATATGTTTAAGCGCATCTTTGTTGGGCGCCAACACGATGCGGAAGCTTTCCAGGTTGGAGACCTGACGACGGTTGATCTCGCGGTTAAACAAGGCCAACTGGTGTTCGAGGTTGTCGTAGTCGCTGCGGATATTGCGCAGAGTTCGGGCGATATCGGTAACCGCCGCGCGGCGGGCCTTGGCCAGGGTCAGGGCTTCGTCCTGACGGTGTGCATAAGCGTTAACCAGCAGGTGCAGGCGACGCTCGACGTCGTCTTCGCTGTCGAACTTGGCCACGCCTTTGAGGCGGATCTGCGCATACAGCGCGTCAATCTGGCCGTCGATGCGCTGCAGACCCTGCCAGGCATCTTGGTAGTCATTGAGCAGCGGCAGCAGGTTGTCCAGCGAGTCATCCACCGGGTCCATAAACGGCGTACCGAAGGGCAGGTTGGCCGGTAACAGCTGACGACGGCGCAGGGCGTCTTCCAGGGTGCGTTCCTTGGCTTCCAGATCCGCCAGTTGGCGACCCACAAGTTGCAGCTTGGCCGACAGTTGCTGAACGCGTTCGGTAAAGGCATCGCTGGCTCGTTTCAGGTCATCCTGCGCCGCTTCAGCTTGGGCCAATTGCTCGAGCTTGCCCGGCTCTTCCACGGCCAAGGTCTGGCTGCGGCGGAAATCTTCCAGGGCTTTTTGCGCGTCCAGCACCTGGTTGTACAGCGCTTCGGCTTGGGCCTTGCTGGCGGCGCGGTCGGAGGCCACGCTTTGCTGGGTCTTGAGCTGTTTCAGCTCTTTTTCCAGGCGCTCTTTCTGATCGCGTAGCGCGGCGCGGTCGGCCAGGGCTTGCAGGGCCGGCGGTTCGATATGGCTGAGATCGATGCTCAGGCCTGGCACTTCAAAGCGCTCGGCCTTGAAGCCGTCGAGGATCACTTCCAGCGACTTCACCCACTTGCCGTCTTCGTCCAGACCAATGCCGTTCTCGCCCAGCGGCAAGCTAAACAGCGCACCGTTAAACAGGCGCATCAGGCGCTCAACATCCTGCTGGCTGAACTCTTCACGCAGGCGTGCGTAGCTGTTGTTGTCGGCGTGCTCCAGTTGCTGACGTACCGACTTCAAGCGTTTTTCCAGATCGCGCAGACGTTCATCGAGGTCTTCGCTGCTGAACTGCCGCGACTGCGCCAGGGCGCCGGCCAGTTCGTCGTGGGCGTCTTTGGCGGCCAGCAGTTGTTGCTCCAGCACCTGGGCGTTGTCGACCAAGGCGAAGCGGTGCTTGAGCACACCAAACTCGCCGAGCCAGCGCTGGATCTCGCTGATCTCCCGTTCCAAGCGCATCAGCTCCTGGGTGCCGCCACGTTGGTTTTGTTGCAGGCCGTCTTGCTCGCCACGGTAATGCTCGGCCTGGATCACCAGTTCCTCGCGGCGGGCACCGGCATAGTCCTGCCAGGTGCCGAGCAGGGAGTCGAGCAACGGCGAAATGCGGTGCAGCTTGCCGCGCAGCACTTCACGTTGCGCCACGCCGGCGCTCAGGGCTTCAACCAATGGCCCGGCTGCGACCAGCGACTGGTAGTCGGCTTCCATGCGGCGGACATCGCGGAACGCTTCTTCGCAGGCGGCGATGTAATCGACGCTACCGGAACGCAGGCTGTGCTCGAACGCATCAAGGAACAGCTGCTTCAATTTCGCCGCAGTGATTTCGCGCATATGCAGCAGGTTGATAAACAGCGCGCGGAAGGTCTTCAAGCTTTGTTCGCTGGTGGAGCGCAGCGGAATCAGGGTCAGGTCCAGCGGGATGGAGGTGTGCCCGCCGACCAACAAACGGCGCAGCTCCTCGGGCTTGAGTTCGTAGGCCTTGATGTTCTCGCGCTCAAGGTTGGCGAACAGTTCGCGCTGGCGCAGGCAGGTGCCGTTCTTCTGGTAATGCTCCAGGTGCAGCTCGCCGGCATAGGCAAAAAACTGGTGACCGAAACCGCCACCCGGGCCGCGACCGGCTACGCCGATGACGTGCGGGCCGTGGGGCAGGGACACCTCAACGAGGATGTAGCTGGTGTCGCTGGCAAAGTAGAACTTGCGCGAGGCTTCAAGGCTGTATTTGCCAAAGCTCATATCCGACATGCGCGCCAGAATCGGGAATTGCAGGGCGTTGATCGACGCACTTTTACCCAGGTTGTTGGCGCCGTACACCGACAGCGGTTGTTCCAGCGGGAACAGGCCCAGGCTGTAACCGGCGGTATTTAGCAAGGCAAAGCGGCGGATGCCATAGCGTTCCTGGCTCATGCATTGAACTCCTGATCAGCGCGCTCTTCAGCCAAGGCGCGGGCCAGGGCTTGTTCTTCGCTTTCTTCTTCAACGGCTGCAACGTTTACCACCGGCAGCGGCGGGATATCGCCGTCGTCTTCACCGTCGATCAACAGAATGTCGTCGCCGCTGTCGTCGTCCACCAGTGCCGGGGTCGGCAACGGCAATACGCTGTGCAGGCTGGCGGCCAGGTCGCGGTCTTGCTGTACGGAGAGGCACACATCGAGGAAACGGTGCATCGGCGGCAGAAAACGGTAGATACCGTTGTCCTCGCTGGCAAAGCCCAACTGGGTCATCCGCCGCATCACCTTTTCTTCCAGCTCTTCCTGGGTGGTGACTTCGGCCTGTACAAACAGGTCGCGGTATTTTTCCAGCAGCGGTGGCAGCTCATCGCGGCCGAGGCTGCCGCCATCCAGCACGGCCAGCGGGTCGCGGCCTTGGTCGGCCAGATGCTCAACGATGATGAAGGTAAACAGCGCCAAGCGTTGCGCGGTTTTGTTTACCTGGGCGCCCATCTGCTCGGGCACGAAGTAGTAAAAACCACGGCTATCGCACACCAGCTCAAAACCCAAGGCGCGGAACAAGGCGCGGTAGGCGTCTTGCCTGTTGGACAGTTGGCTATACAGCTCGGCATCGCGGTGGCTGACGTGATAACCCTTGAACAGCTCGCGGAAGATCGGCGCCAGTTGGCTCAGTTCGGACAGGTCAATATTCATACGCAGTGTTCTTTAAAAGAATGAGGTGCTGGCTTAAGCATGTTTGCTGGCCACCAAGGCAAAGGAGCACAGGCTGACCTGATGCTCGGCGGTGAGGTAGTCACGGCGTTCCAGGCGTTCGCGCTGAAAGCGGCCGTCGCGCGACAGGCGCGAAAACCAATAGAGCAATTCGTCGGTGGCGCCGTTGGGCTCCTGCTCCAACAGCCAGACCATCAGGTCCGGCATCGGCAGGGCGCTCTGACAGCGGTCGAGCATTTCCCGCGCGGTACGTGGCGCCTGCGGCGCTTCGCCTTTGCGTGTGCCACTGGCCTTGGGAAATTGCGTTGGCTTGGGCTCGAAGCGCGCCAGCGCATAAACATAGGACTCGACCTGGCTGGTACTGCCGAGAAAGGTACTCTGCGGCCGGGTGAACAGTGGCAGGGCGGCCTGTGGCACAGCGTCCAGCCCCTTGCGGCGGATGGCCGACAACGCCAGCGCCGCGCCACGGGTCACGGCGTTATGCCGGCGCGCTTCTTCACGCAGTGGTAGCAGCAGCTCGCGGGCGCGGCGCAGGGTCAGTTGCGCGGTGGTCTGCATTTCCAGAATGCGCGCATGGGTGCGCAGCAGCAGGTCGTCATCGACCAATTGGCCGAGGCGATGCTGTTCGCTCAACAGCTTTAACAGCACCTGCTCAACGCGGCGTACGCCCTGCTCGAACGCGCCGTCGGCGTTGACCAACTGAATCATCGGCTCGACGTATTCGTCCCAGGTAGCCAGTACTTCGGCATAACGCTGACGCAGCGGAATCTGCCGGTCGCTGGTCTTGGCCCGATCGGCCACGCCCACCAGCGCTTGCTCGTCGTTGGCGAGCTTTTTCAATACATCGCGTACACGCATATCCAGCAAGCGCAGTTGCCGGGCCAGGTCGTTGGCATCGCGAATCTCAAAGGCATCCTGGATATAACCGGCCAGGCGCTCGAGGTGGCGCAAGTAGGCCTCGATTTCCAGGCACAGGCCCAGGCGGTGTTCGCGGCGCAGGTAAGCGAGGAAGTCGTGGATCTGGGCGTTCAGTTCGAAGCGGTTGGGGCTTTTCGCCACGGGCACGAGGATGTCCAGGCGGATCCAGGTATCCAGCAGGCCGGTGATATCGGCGGGGGTGCTTTCCACCAGTTGCACCGCCAACTGCGCGCGCAGTTCGATCAGGCTCATGGTGCCTTGGTCGAAGCGCTCACAGAGCGGTTCGAGTAACGTCCAGTGTTCTGCGAGGGCACGGAGTACGCGCTTGGGCTCGATCATGTGTGCTCGGTCTTAGCGGGGTGGTTTTCGACAAAAGCGGCGATTGTACTGCATGCGGGGCGGGGCGCTTAGTGCTCGACTGATCAAAGGGCGCGCGCGCGTAGGGTGTGCTGTGCGCACCGGCTTTTGCTTTTGCTTTGGTCTTTGTTATCGCGTGGGCTGGGGTTCTGTTTCGCGCCTTACGCGCGACCTACTTTTGGCATTGCCCCAAAAGTAGGCAAAAAGTCTAGCCTCGACCTTGGCCCTACGCTGCGCTCCGGGTTCCCTTGCTATGTCGTTGCTCTAGGGGCCGGCGAGACGGGCCGTCCCTGGCCCGACACGCCTCTCGCGGCTCCCGGCCGCTCGACCCCTTACGCAACGACTCCGCTCGGCCTGCGCTAACGAGGCGGGTAGATCAAGATCACAAGCAGATCAAAGGCCCCTCTCCCCAGCCCTCTCCCGCGAGCGGGAGAGGGGGCTGACCGAGTGAGGTTGCGAAGTATCGTCCCCCCTCGCCCGCTTGTGGGCGCCCGGCTAGGGGAGAGGGGCCGGGGGAGAGGGCTGCGGCGAACGTAGATTTTAAACTGGAGGAGCCAGCTTGCTGGCGAACCCTGCAAACCTCGGCGTTTCCACGAGAGGTCGCTGAAAAGTGACCAATTGCGGCAGTTTGCGACTGTGGCGGAGTGCTTTATTTCAGCCCTGTTACCGCTGCGGCCAGCGTTTCAAGTACTTGAATCCTTTGGCATGTTTTCTGCGATGGAGGTGGGTAAATGCACTTTCTGGAACGCTCATGTCCGCTACCACTGCCGCTTATGCCGAGGCCCGTTGGGCTGAGTTGGAACGCCAGAGCGATCTCGATTGGGATTTGGATGCGATCACTGATCGGCGCGAGGCTGTGGCGTTTTTGCAGCGGTTTGAGAATCGCCTGTGTATCTATTCCAGCTATGTGGAAAAGCTCTATAGCAATTACAGCTTTGTGGTGCCGGAGACGCAGGAGGGCAGCATCACCATCCTGCCGGATGAGCAGGCGTGGCACGACACGTTCAATGACATTCCGGCCGACGCGGTGGAGCCCACGGGCATTCATATCCTACCCGGCGAAACCATGGGCTATAGCGGCCTGTACCTGAAAATTCCGGGCGAGCATCGGTTGGTGGCGTCCAAGGAACTGCCGTTTCAGGAGGGCCTCAAGCTGCTGATTCAGCGCTACCAGGCCAAGGGCGAGAGCTTTCTGCCGGTGTTGATCAAGGGCGATTTGCGCGAGTACGAAGCGCGGATGCCGTCCTTGCATTTACATCGCATCAACCCGGCCAAGTTGGTTAAGTGCTCGAAGCTAGACGTCGATACCATCAAGGGCGCCATTGCTGATCACCTGATCGGGCTGTTTCGCCAGCATTGAGAAAGATGGCGTTACGCCAGTGTGATTTCTCGTAACAGTCGCCCATTCCCTCGCCCAACGCGTGCTGTGCAAACTCGACTATGGGTCGGGCCTCTGTTGCTCTCCAGGTTCTTATAGTGACGCCATGGATTTATGCCGCGCTCTCGCGCCCGTAGGTCTGGCCACAATAAGAATAAGGAAATCGCCATGCGCTCGCCCCGTAGCCTTGCCGCACTTGGTTATACCGCCCTGCTTACTGGCACCCTGTTGGCCGGCCCTGCCCAGGCCAAGCTGGAGGCTATGGCTGATAGTGAGCTGTCGAATGTCACCGGCCAGGCGTTTATCAACCTGACCACCGACGCCAATGCCGGCATCAACTACACGCGGGTCAATCTGGGGGTCAACCTCGATACCCAGCTGAATATGAAAAAGCTCCAGCTCGGCCAATACAACGACAACGTTACCCGGCCGGGTGAAGTGGCCGGCTCGTCTGACATCCTGATCAATAACTTTGCCCTCGGCACCGTCAATGCCGACGACAGCATCAATGCGTTCAAAATCGCCAACCCGTTTATCGAACTGGCCTACGAAGGCAACAAAGTCATCGGCGTGCGCATCGGCTTTGGCGAAGCCAAGGGCACCTTGTCGGGCGATATCGCCAGCCTCACCGGCAACGTGCCGGTGCATATCAAAGGCACTGGCCAGGCGATTTACGACCAGGCTAACGTCGGGCAAAAACTGATCTTGGGCATCGGCGGTATCTACACCAGCAGCGTGCTCGAAGCCGATGCACAGTTGGTCAACGGCAGCGGTGCCAGCGACCCGATTCGTGGCACCCAGGCGGGGATTAAAAATGGTGACGGCCTGACCTGCACCAGCGGTTGCCTGCCCCTTCTTACCGACGCGGCGCTGGGCATTATCAAGTCCAACGGCTGCGCCCTACTGGGCATTGAAACCTGCTTTAACCTCGACCAATTTAAATCGTTACCAGTGGGTAACCTCGGCGTTGCCGACCAGGCCGGCACGGCCGCCATCGAAGGCGCGGCCAAGGGCTTTTTTATCTCGCTGCAAACCAAGGATGTGGCCTGGCGCGACATGGACAGCAACAGCTTTATGACCGCCCTCAAAGGCGCCTTTATGAACATGCCCAAGTACAAAGACGCCAACGGCAATATGGTTTCGCCGATCAATATCGACTTTAACCAGGCGTTCAACGGCATTCCCCGGCAGGACACCTGCCTGGGCTCCGCGACCTCCGGGTGCTGAGATGAAAGCCACTCTGCTGTTTGCCCTGGCGCTGCTGGGCGCCAGCTCCTTGGCCCGAGCAGAAATGCAGGCTCTGGATGATCAGGAACTGTCGGTTGTGCAGGGCGCAGGCTTTGGTTTTGTGCTGGATAACATCCTGCTTGATGCCAACAACGCCACCATCACCATCAACGACATCACCAACGGCAGCGGCCAGAACGTGCCGATTTCGGTGAAGGAGTTTTACCTGGGCGACACGGGCAGCAACAAGGGCGCCAACCTCAATCCGGTGACCATCGGCCGCCTGAGTTCGCCCTTTACCCTGGACCTGAACAAAGGCGAAAACCTGCGCACCCTGCGCGACGATGGCGTGTGGGTACAGACCACGCCAAGCAACGTCGCCGTGTTGGCGCTGACCTTTCCGGAACGCCTCACCGGCAGCGCCGGTCAGGCCTGTATTTCCGGTTACGCCGCCGCGGGTAGCAACTGCTCCAGCCGCGCCAGCGAGAAGGCCGACTTGGGCATTCGTTTTGATTTTCAGGTCGCCGCCGGGCGCACCGATATTTTGAATATCGACATTGCCGAGCTGGCCATGGACGGCTCGTACTTACGCCTGTGGGGCGACAGCGCGCGTAGCCAGTTGGTCGGCGAAATGCGCCTGAACCTCTACGCCAAAAGCCTTACCGTGATGTCTTGCGCCGCTGGCGCCACCAACTGCGCCACTGCGGCCGAACAGGAAGCGCGCACCATCACCTTGAGCAACACCTACGCCAATATTGCCCTGGGCTACGGCAAAACCCAGCCACTGCTGTTTGACGTCAACAGCAACGGCCAGTTTGTGCTCGAACTGCCCAACCCCACCGCCGGCGGCACCACTGCCGCGCAGCGCAACTCCCTCGCCAGCGATTTCTACGCTAACGCGCCGCGCACCAACATCGTGATCGACAACCTTAAAGTTGGCAGCGGTAACTACAACACCGGCGGCTACAACTTTGGCTACAACACCCTGCAAGGCCTGAGCATCAACTACCTGAAGGTGACCAGCCATGACCTCTAAAGAGCTGCAGCTCCCGCTTGCGGTGTGGATGATGCTTTGGTGCGCGCTGTTATGGCCGGCGTTTTCCCATGCGGAATTGCAGCCCATGGCCGATGACGCCTTGAGCGAAACCAGTGGGCAGGGCGGCGTGTATTTGTCCGGCGACTTCAGCATCAACAAAAACGGCGGCGTGCTGTGGAGCACGCCGACCAGCAACAACGCCAGCACCTGGACCGCCAACCAACGCAGTTGCGCCACACTCGGTTCCAGCTCGCCGGAAGACTGCGGCATGCGTATCGCCATCCGCGCGGAAGCGGCTGGCGGCTGGTATGTGATCGACAACCTGAAAGGCGTTTTCAGCTTTGACGGTCTGACCCTGCGCACGCGCTTTATCGACAGCGGTTTTAACGGCGATGGCGCCACCTTTAGCCAAGACACCCTGGAATTCGGCCTGCCCAACGAAGTGAAATTTCAGGACACGCGCCTGACCTTCGCCGTGGCCAACAGCGGCGGTTGGCGCAACAAAGCCGGCACGGCGGCCAATGGCGGCGATGCCACCTACCAGCAGACCAATATTTTCTCGGCCAAGATCGACGGCAGTATTCGAATGCAAGGCAACGTGCTGGTCTTCCCTAAAAATTAACAGCCGGAAACTGAGGAGTAAGCCAATGCGCCATCTGTTGCTGCTCTTGCCGCTGCTCGGTTTTAGCCTGCCTGCTGCGGCCATGCAGGCGCTGGACGACGACAGCCTGGCCAGCGTTAACGGCCAGTCCGGCATGAGCATGGAAATCAGCGGCGGCGGTTGGTCGGCCAGTAACGTCAGCTACAGCGAAGACGGTAAAACCCTGGCGCTCAAAGACGTCAGTAATCGCCCCGCCAGCGGTGCAACGTCCAGCTCAACCACCAAGATCGACGTCGTCGGTAATCAATTGGTGGTCGAGCACAACGCGGGTGCGCAGCAGTTGGCCGTCAACAATGTTGAGATGGCCGGCAGCAGCAACAGCTTTGGCAGTTTTCGCGCGTTTTATACCCTAGGCGCCACCCTGAAAATCCGTGGCGGCGGCGCCAGCGGTGTGAGTGGCATTGGCCTGGACGACAGCAAGCTGTCGCTCACCGACGTGACCTTTTACTACCGCGACAATGGCTATGACTTAATCGTTAACGGCATGTCCTTTGATGCTTATCTCAACAGCGCTTATCTGGATATCGTCAGCGGCGGCAGCGGTAAAGAAGTCAAACTCGACCTTGGCAGTTCGCGGCTTCTGGCCAGTATCGGCGGCATCAGCCTGGACCTGGCCCACAGCGACCCGGTGGCCGGCGTACCGGTGACGCCCAGCAACCCCGACACCCGCGACGCCAACGCCAGCAAAAGCTTTGGTTCACTCAACCTCGACCTCCGGCTGGGCGGTAGCCTGAGCATTGGTAGCGGCGGGGCGAGCGGCCAAGGCATTCGTATTCGCCCCAACCTGACCATCAGCAACAGCCTGTTCCAATACCGGGACGAAGGCGTGCTGCGCGCGGAAAACTTCTCCGGCGTACTCAGCAGCACCAACGGCCTGACCCTCGACTTGGCAGGTGATGCCGGCGGCAACTATGCCCAGGTTAAATTCCCCGACCTGCGCCTGAATGCCACCTTAGGTGGGCTGATCATCGGCAATGCCAGCAACCAGAAACTCGGCAGCCTGGGCATTGACCTCAACTTTGCCGACGACGGTGCCAAACAGAACTGGCTGAAACTGCGCCCCGGTGGCGACATCAATTCCGGCCTTAAAGGCGTGACCGCCGATGTCAGCTGGAACATGGTCAACAGCTCGGTTTCGCTCACCGATAACGGCAACAGCATGTGGTTTAGCGGCCTGCGCACCAACGGCACAGGGCAACTGACTCTCGATCTGACCAAAAGCTGCGCCGCCGGCGCCAGTGCCGGCTGCTACGCCGGCACCCTGAGCGATATGAGTAAAGGCAATTACAACGGCCACTTTGACGGCCTGCGCTTGGGCCTGAACAACATTAAAGGCAGCTACAGCTTTGATGGCTTGCGGGTGGGTACGGCCAATGCGCCGTTGCAAGGCGGCACCGAGCTGCTGGTGCTGATGGAAATCTTCCCCGCCTATGACTTCACCGTGAATGGCCAGCTGACCATCCAGCCGGGCGGTTTTAGTGGCAGCGGCATTCGCTACAACGCCGACTTTTACGTGACCGAAGCGCGGGCGGCGATCACCGTTGATGAAACCGGCAAAGGTCTGTGGTTATCCGGCACCAGCTACGACATGCACTTTCGCGACGGCACTCTGGATATCAGCAGCGGCGCGGCGGGGGAGAAGGGCGGGGTAGAACTGCGTAAGGGCACGTACTGGTCGAAGCTGGATGTCAGCGATGTGCGCTGGGGCGATCGCGCTACCGGCACCAGCTTGGGGCGGATCATGCTCAAACGCTATGAGCAGGGCTCAACCTTGGCCCTGAGTTCCGGCGGCGCGGGGGCGCTGTGTGTCGGTGGCAGCGGGGCTACTGCCAGTGCCTGTAGTGCCGGTGGCGGGCGTTGGGAAGACCGTGGCAATGAAGGCGTTTCGGTAAAACTCAAAAGCGTGTTTGTCCGCGATACGGCGGTGGACAGTTCGGTCAATGGCGTGGCCACTGACGAGAAGCGCAATCAGGTGTTGTGGGAGACCAATCGTACGGCTGGCAATGGCACCGGTGCGCAGTTGGTGATCGACAACTTTTCCACCGCCGACGGTGACCCGAATAACCCGACGGCTAACACCTATGGGGTAAATGCCGATCTCAATCTGGATGTGGCGCCGACTAAGGTGAAGGTTAAGAGTGGGGCCAATGCGGGGACTAATGTGACGCCCGATCCGTTGGGGTTTGCGGTGAATGGGCGGATTACGTTTAAGGAGGTGAATGTGGATCGGTTGCAGAATGTGCATCCTACGGGTGGGGCTGTTACGGCGATGTATGGGATTAAGGCGCAGAATGCTGATATTCGGGCTAATTTGACGGCTACGCCGATTAACTAGCGCTAAACGTCTGACCGTGTGCGAGGCTCTGGTAGGGTGTGCCATGCGCACCAGCTTCTGCTTTCGGTTTGGTGGTTTTCTCCGTTAACGCGTGGGCTGGGCGTTTTGTTTCGTGATGCCGCGCGCGAAAAATCAGGCTGCTCGCTTGAGATAAATCGGTTTTAGCTCAGTTTTACGGGCTGCAACGAAATATCAAAATAGCCAAGCTAGTAGCTGCTTGTCTCTACGAGGTCTTCCCGTACCTCCAAGCGCCCCCAACTCTGACCCCTGCCCACATCAAGGCTGCTCGCCAACGTTGATTGCGGCTTGAGCGTAGAGCGTTCAGAAACACCTGATCTCCGGCCTTTCGAGGTAGCATCTTGGTGGCATATATATAGTCATGGAGCACTGCAGCCGCTTGGCCGTAATTCACGACTGCTGCGTATAGGACCAATGCAAACAGGCCAAGGCTGCTTATCAGCTGTCCGATCCAAGGCAGTAAAAGAGAAAGAACCAGACCGCCCAGGATCATCAGTAAAGCTAGATTGCGCACAGGCTTCACTGAAGCAAAATCCGTTTTAAAACCAGGCGGAACCTCTATCCGCCCGTAGTCCGGGTCGATGTAAGCAAACCCAGTGATAAGTGCTCCCGTGCGTCCATTCGCCTGCAGCTCCACTATTAGCGGTGCAGGAAAGCGGTTCATACAGGCCACCCCTCATCAAGCATGGCGCTAGAGAAGCTTCCATCTGCCACTGCGTCGTTGAGCGCAAACTCGCGGTTGAAACAAGCCTGCACGTGAGCTCGGACAACCGATGCGATAGCAAGTACCTCAACTGCGGTTAGTGTCACGCGCCCACCAGGCGCCGTAGGCACCTTCCAAGCCAGGGAGTAGTTGTCGTCGATCAAAGCAGCAACCGCCGCTCCCGCGATCAGTCCCTGACTGTCGCGACTGGTATCAAGCTTCATCCCATTGAAAATGACGCCAGATGTCTCAGCCTCGTACCGACGCTCGGCAATGACCTCCAAAACGGAGCGCCCCTCTTGCTCAGGCCTGACCTCAGACCATGTGTAGCCCTCAGGAACGGCATGAGGCGAATCAGCGGAAACCCAACCGCCCATCGCATTTATCGCAAAGCCGGTCATAGACTGTCCTCCCAACCTAAGCATCCGACCGAACTGGCGGCGGTTGTGAATATTGCAAATATGTTTGGCCCCTTAAGTGGCAAGCGAAACACGTCCGACTTGGATGTGGTCGATGGCGGCACCCACTGCCACGGTGGTGGATTGATTGCACTTGAGGGACCGCCGTAGCCGGTATGCGGAGCCAAACATGCATTGGCCTGGGCGAAAGCGATAACGTAAATCGCCCGAGCTGTAGGCGGGACGGCAGCACCGACCGCGATAGGAGCCCATACGGGGCCTGTTGGGTTGCCAACAATCCCGGAGGCCATTACAGGGGCGGCAGAAACGTTGGTGGACGCCACTACGTCGTAGTTCGCAAAACTGCCAAATTGAGTGAATGCCTTGGGGAATTTGTTTGCGGTTTCGTCTGTGGGAAACATCCCCAACCGAGCTTTGTGTGTATACCCGTTCGGCAAAACGGGTTCATAAACAAACCGCAGCTGCACGTTAGAAGCCGAAGCGGTAGCAGATTGCGTAGCTGTTACTTGCGTAGGCGAGTCGACTGACTTGATCACCGTTCCTTGTGGAAAGCTACCGCCCGCGAATGGCATTCCGACACGCATTGATACCGTACTGGCTAAAGCAGACACGACCGCCGAGCCCGCAGTCGTTGTGCCAGTGACTACAGGGCACAGAGCGGCAATAGCCGCTTTGCCCGACGGCCCAAAAATAGCCCAGTCTGAGTACCATTGCGACGCGGCAATAGAGCCCATATCCAGACCATTTGCACCATTCACTGCGGTATTGATCGACAACGCCAAACTGCTAAGCAGAAGCGCATTACCGTTTGAGTCTTTGACGACGACTTCGTCTGCGGTAATCGCTACCAACGCATTTAGACCGTTCGCAGTTGCAAAGACGTTCTTAGCTAATCCCTGAACGCTCGTCTGAGTACCTTGCACAAATGCTGTAGTAGCTATCTTTTGAGAACTATCCCCCACAGCAGGTGTTGGGGCAGTTGGAACGCCAGTCAGCGCCGGGGATGCCAGTGTCGCTTTAAGCGCCAGCGCATTAGTCATTGTGGTGGCGAAGTTCGCATCATTGCCGAGCGCCAAAGCGAGCTCATTCAGGGTGTCTAGTGCAGCTGGCGAAGAAGATATCAACGCAGATATTGCTGCTTGGACAAACGCGGTATTCGCTACTTGCGTGGTATTCGTGCCAGGGGCGGCTGTCGGCACTGATGGGGTGCCGGTAAAACTGGGGCTCGCAAGAGCAGCTGCACCAAGTGTCACGAGCATGGCTGCTGTCGACGCGTCATCCAAGAGGGTTTTTGCAGCTGCACTAACTGTCACGGTGCCGACAGCACCCGCCCCTGTGCGCTCAATCAAACCATTACTTGCCAATGCAGCTATAGCCGTCAGGTCTTCATCAAGTGCCTGCTTTCCGGCCAAGGCATTGGTAATGGTGGTAGCGAAGTTCGGATCATTGCCTAACGCAATCGCCAGCTCATTCAGTGTGTCGAGCGCTGCTGGGGAAGATGCGACTAATGCACTAAGGGCCGCTTGAACGAATGCAGTATTCGCCAACTGGCTGGTGTTGCTCCCCGGTGGGGCGGTCGGCGCGCTGGGCGCTCCAGTGAGAATTGGAGAGGCCAGCGGGGCTCGCGCTTCTACCTGAGCTTTCAACCACGCGGTTCTATTTGCGAGTTGTTTCGCCTGCAGGTTGTCGATCCCATCCGGCCCGCCGAGTACAGGGTCCGTCAGCTCTAGTTGGTAAATCCCCGCACTCCAGGTTGCGGACTCAGCAAGCGTGGCCATCAGGCACTCCCTCGGTTGTATTGGCCGTCACGGCGTATAGCCCCGTTGTGGCGGTTGGCGACAGCCTGGAAATCCAGGCTGACCAGGTTGCAACGGGCTGGCGCGTGCTCGATGAGAGCCCGCCGCAGCTTGCTGGCCTGGTCGTTGGTTATTGGGTGCTGCAGGAAGATTCGGTACTTCGCCCACGCACGTGGGTCGCCATGGACGTAAATACCGTCGCGCCGAGTGGAGCCATCGCGAACACGACCGGAAAGCCGTTCCACAATTTCAATCTCGCCTAGGCCAAGCCGGCGACATAGCTCGCGCAAGGACCAAGGGGTTCCTTTGTATCGGTGGAGGCTGACGGCTCCCTTGACCAGCGAACGCCTGGCGTCCTCTGACTCCGCGAGGCTCCAAACCGTCTCGTCCAACATCGAAAACTGTTCAGCCAGAATTGGCAGGAGGTCGGGCTTAACGGTGTCGACCAGGTACACCAGCATCGGCTTGAGGTCGATCTCATCAAGCGTCTCCTCGAGCAGCTCACAAAGCACTGCGAACCGCTCATCACCGGCCAGCGGTGGAGGTAGCGCAAAGCTACTCATCGGAATAGCCCGCGATGGTTAGTTCGATAGCGGTGCAGTTAGCCCACTCATGCGGCGCTACTAGCTGGGGTACAGCTGGTAACTCCAACGGGGCGCGATAGACACCGCTGACCTGAAGTACTGCGATCAACTGTTCAGGGACGATATCTATTCCAAGCCCTGAGCGCAGGCGCTGGGCGTAAGCCTCGGCGGCTTTCTTGGCTTGCTTCAAAACTGCCTCGCTGGTTGCTTCCGCCCAGCGATGCAGGACTAGGGCACAGCGAATCGTGTAGGCAACCTCAGGTGGTTTGAGCACCAGGACGGTGTCACACAGTGGTCGGACCCTCTCATCCGAGACGGCGCTGGCTACCTGGCCAAGGAGCGAGAGGCTTGGAAGACCGACAACAGTTAATGGGTAGAGCGCAACTTCGCCGGGACCAGGACCGTTGGGATCATCCGGGCCTAATACCGCCACCGCGTTAATCGACTGGTGCACTGCGCGCACGTGATAGCGGTAAGCACCTCGGCTACCTGCGTTGGTGTACGCCTCTGGCGCCAAGATGATGCGTTCTTTGTAAGCCGCGTCGAGTTCATCATCGCTCCCACCTGCAGGAGCGCTCTCGTTAGCAGTGGTCATTCCCGCGACTGCGGGAGAAGGCATCGCAGAGAGTTGACCCACTGCCCAGCCATTGCCGATTGTTCCTGGAGTGGTGCAGACCACCGTGGTGCGGCATTCGAGTTGGCCTACCGCAATAGTTGCTGACTCTTCCGAGGCAAAAACGACTCGACCGTCCTGGCTAGTGACAAGGGCGCCGGCGGCGACCGTTACCAGCGAAGTGGCCGCCTCGTGGAGACGGAACACTTGGTTGCATCGAGCTGGCTGGGCAAGTAGGCGCGGCGTGTCGACCATCTCCCCGAGGTAGTCGAGGATGGGGCCCGTGCTGAAACGCACTAGGAGCTGCTCGCCGGCATTCTGGATGGCGGCAAGTACGCGGGTCTTTGCGTAGGCCACCTGGTCAATGAATAGGCTTTCAATCTGCGCCGGATAAAGGGTCTTGCCGGACTTGCTCTCATACCTGGCGACCAAGTCCGCCTCAATCGCGGCCGGATCAATTTCCACGAAAACGGGATCAGGCAGCTCGCGCATATGGCACCTCGGTTAACTGTTCGATGCCATCCGCCACCGTCCATACCACCCGAACGGTTACCTGTTCTGCGACTACCGCCGCCCGCACCGTCACTACCGTTACTCGTGGCTCCCACTGGCGAATAGCGTCTACGGCTTCGCGCACCAGGTGCGGGACGACGCGGTTTACTGGCCAGTCGATGTAAAGATTTAGGTTGCTGCCGAATTCCGGCCGGTGCGGGTCGCTGCCTTTGGGCGTTGCGAGGATGATGCGAATTGCTTGGTCGATATCACGCAGCCCCTGCACGATTTCACCCGGCGTGCCGAGAGCTGGCTGCCAGTGGGCGGCGGTTATGCTGATGTAGGAAATTGGCGTGGTCATGCGCCTATCTTGAGCAGGTCGCTCGCAGGCGGCTTTTAATCGGGTTTAAAGATGGGCAGTATCCAGAGGCACAATCAAAAAGGACGCTGTTATGGACATATGGGAAGCCGACAAATTACTGCTTTTTATCGCGTTTGTAGTCCCAGGGTTCATCAGCCTGAAGACGTATGAACTACTTCAGCCCGGCGTACTAAAGGACTCATCTCAGCAGGTAATTGATGCTGTTGCGTACAGTTCGATCAACTATGCGCTTCTGCTTTGGCCGATCTACTCAGTGGAAAGTCAGCGGATCGAAGCCACCTCACCAACTCTCTACGTGGTTTTTTGGGTTTTCGTGGTGCTGGTTGCGCCAATAGCTTGGGCTTGCTTGTTCCTTAAACTCAGAAAGACCCAAATGTTCCAACAGGCGATGCCGCACCCTACGGGCAGTCCGTGGGACCACGTCTTCAGCCAGCGAAAATGCTATTGGGTAATCGCGGTGCTGCGAGACGGAAGGAAAATTGCTGGCCTGTATGGCTCAAATTCATTTGCGTCGAGCGCTCCAAGCGCGGAACAAATCTACTTAGAAGAAGCCTGGAACATGACAGAAGACGAAGGTTTTGAGCGCCCCAGAGTTGATAGCGCTGGAGTAATCATTCTGTCCGAAGATATCGTGACTATTGAACTGTTCAACATGAGAAACGAGGAGCAATGCGATGACGGACAAACCGAAGCCGGGGCGGGGCGAGACTGAAAAACGTGGCTACCAACCGGAGCCTCGTAAACCTTTCAATGACGGATGGAAGCCTAAGGAAACTAACGAGACCAAGCCGGCCGCTCCGCCAAAGAAACCATAAGTTAAGCCCCTTCCCAGGGGCTTTTTAATGGGTGTGGTGGTTCGAGTTGCCTCCCGCATCCATGATCGCTCCGCCCGCAGCAATGTTTCCACCCACCTGCAGATCTCCACTCGCATCCAAGCTACCCGCCACCTGCAGGTCACCTGTCAGCACCGCCAGCGGCGTATCCAGTGTCACCTTCGGAGCTTTCACCAAAACTGGCTGCGCCGCATCGACGGTAACGGTCGCTGCCGCTTTGACCAGGACGTCGCCCACGCAATCTAGCGTCAGGCCATGAGCTGCTCGGTCATAGGTAATCGAGGTGCCGTCGCTGAACCTTACGAAGTGACTGTCCTCATCGAGCACGGGGGGCCGCTCCTCGCTGGAGTAGATACCGCCCAGGTACACGCCTCCCACGCCATCAGCGTCCAGCAACACGGCCACCTGTTCCTCAAGTTCTGGCAGCAACGGCCGTGACTTGGTGCCTTTGGTGTGCCGCTGCGGCACATACAGCCAATAGCTCTGCACGCCATCCCGGTCAGGAAGCCGCACGCGAATGCGGCAACCTTTGAAGTCTTGGGCGCTCACCGTTCCGTATTCAAGTTCCGCGGGCATATGTGTATCTCTCGTTAGGCAAGGCCGCCTGCGCCCTGGATGCCGTAGGTCGACAGAGCCAGGTCAGGCTTGATGGAGTCCGGGGAAAGGGAGATCAAAGGAGCAAGCACTCGGCATACCTCCAAGGTGGATCTGTAACCGGATCGGCTGAAGGTGTGACGCGCGCCTGTAATAAGGTAGTGCCCAGTAAGCTTCCCAGCTGCAGTCAGCGCGATCACATTTCCGCTCATCAGGAACGGCGCGCCCATCATAGAAATGCTTCCTGCAGTACGTGCACGGTTAGCCTTGGCTTGTTCTGCTTGAGCCTGAGCCTTTGACTCTGCAGCGCTGGCCGACCGCTTGCGTTTCTTTCGGGTATCCGCGCTGGTAGTGGACTTGGTGACGCTGGAAGGCACAGCAACGGTCTCGCCGTTCTGGACGTCATACGCCACCATTTTCTTGGTCGCCGGGTCGTGGTGTTTCACCGAAACCTTGCTCGGAACATCCCGAATCTGATCGCGGATTCGGTAGTCCTCAAGCTGCTTGAGCGTGAAGCTGGCCACTGGCGAGCCCTTGGCCAACTCGCTGACTCGGTGGAACACCAAGCGATCCCCGGTGATTTTGAAGGCGTAGTCGTACTGGTCTGCCAGGTTGCGCAGAAACTCCAGGTCAGACTCTTGCTGGGTGAGCCGGTCCAGTGGGATAGGTTCAATGCTGCCAACCAGTGTCATGCCCTGGCGTTGAGCGATTTGCTCAGCGACCTGGTCGAGAGTGGTGTTCTCATAGGCCTTGTGCTCAATCGTGCGCACTGGCGCGCGGATACCGGTGGCGAGCGCGCGGATATTGACGCTGGAAGGCGGGCCACTAGGTTCAACTTCGTCGATCTCGAAGCGCCCAATGGTTCTGATGCCCGCGCCGCGCCAGCCAAAGCCCAGGCTTAGGCTATCCCCATGGCCGGGATACCAGGCGCCGTTCCACTTCCCTTCGGTGTCCTCCAGCTCAATTTCGATTTCATCCGACTCACCCGTTAGCCGGTCGCTGTATGTCAACGACGTCAGGTGGGGCGCGATGTCGTGAGTGATGTTGCGTTGTTGGTAGGTCAAGACATAGCGCGCCCAGGGCACGTCAGTGAAGCTCAACGCATCCATGGTGGGAGATCCTCGGTGGTGACGTCTGGCTCCTCGATCACCGGGATGGACAACGTAAGGCCAGAGGGCAATGCCGCCGTAATCGGTATCTGTGGATTGGCCTTGATGATAGGCAAGTACCGATGAGCATCACCGTAGTAGCGCCACGCAAGGGAGTCCCAACGTTCGCCCTCAGTGGTGATGTGCGTGAGGTAGGCCATCAAACTCTCCTGGTGATGACAGATGCCGCCAGGCTGCTGAGTGAACTGGATGCTCCGTCTAGCTGGGCGATGGCAGTATCCACGTACGCACCAGAGGCGCTGATTTTGTCGATCACGGTGTCCACGTCGATGGGATTCAGCCCAAGGCGGCCTTGGTTGACTTGCTGCAGCATGCTGTTGCTCAGCATGACCAGGTCTGCGCCGCCATCCAGTAGGCCAGCAGCACTACCAAGGCCCTGCAATGGGGCAATTGCCCGGCCAGTCATATTCAGGAGCTGAGGCACCTGGTTGAGCGCTGACAGCGGCGAGCTGCTGCGCGCGGTCTGGTACAGGCTGGCACTTGCCCGCAGGATGTTGCCCGCGCTGCGTGCTTGGCTAAGCACCTGTTGTGCTGTGCTCGGGGTTGCCGCCGTTTGCGTTTGCAAGCCTGGCGAGCCGTCAGCTTGCAGGCTGCTACCTGCTTTGCTGGCGTCGATCAGTCCTGGGCGAAGGGGTTTGCGGGTGAACTTGCCGGTGTATTCGCGCAGGCTCATGGCCAAGGTCGCAGAATGCAGGCGCCCACCTGACGTGGCGCGCTGCACAGTGGTGCTCAATTCCGATAAGACGAACGCCCCAAGGTAGTCGCCTGTTCCCAATACAAACGCCAATGGCTCATGGTTAGCCTTGGCCTGCCGCAGTTCTCGCAGCCGCTTCTCTGGATCGCCTAAGGATGAATGCAAGGTGATGGCCAGGCTGTACTCGTCCAGCCCTTCACCGATCCACTCCAGGAGCGGCTTGCCCTGGATGAGTTGATGCTCTGCCCAGTCAGCGCTGCTTCGCCAGTCCATGCCGGTTAGGCCACCAGCCACCTCGAATTCGATCTCACCCAATATCGCGAACATCAGTTCGGCCCCCCATAGCTGCGACGGGCCTGGCGGCGCTCGTATTCCTGCATCAAACGTTCGAACTCAGGGAAGCTAAGCTGCAGGGCTTTTTGTACGTCGGCCTGAGTATTTGCGCCGCCCTCAACGGTTATCTGCGGCGCAAAGTGAACGACCATTCCGGCCCCGCCGGCGGAACCTCCACCGGTCACGCAAGGTGCGGCGAGGTTTGGAGGCGCCAGGCTGACTGCAGTAGCTGCGGCCATGCCAAGCGCAGCACGCCGCACCAGGCCCTGCTGCGCGGTAATACCGATGGCCGCACCTTCGGAAAGGTTACCTCCGTACCCGATAAACACCCTGCTCGGCGAGTGGATGCCCAGAGTCTCTGTGAACCATCCCTTGATGGAGTTTCCCAGCTCAACGATAGAGTCGCGCGCCGACATGGCCATGTTGCTGATACCCGTCACCAGTCCGGTAACGAGCATGCCGCCGAATTCGCTGAACTTGCCCGGTAGCTCTATCCCGAAGTAGGACATCACGCCTGCGAACGCTCGATAGAAAAGCCCCAGGGGCGAGAAGTTAACGATCAGCTCAAGGATGCCGGACAGGCCGCCACTAAAGCCCGCTTTGATCTCCGACCAAAGGCCCATAAAGAAGCCTTTGATTGGCGCCCAGTTGCGATAGATGAGATACGCGCCCAGGGCGATGCCGGTAATCAACAGACCAATTGGGTTCATCAAGAGTGCCCGGCCAAACCAGAGCACCGCCTGCCCAGCGAGCCGCAGACCAAATAGCAGAGTGCCGCCGAGGATTTTTCCGAGAAACAACCCACCACGAGCCACCATCATCAATGGCGCACCGAGGGCCATCGTTACACCGCGAAGGAACAGGCCGCTGTAGCGCAGCACTGTTGCAAGCCCCCGGCCGACACGGGTTAGTCCCGTAATAAATGGGACGAACTTGCCGGCCTGCCAAGCGGCCTGCAGAAGCAACCATTTGGCCCGCATGGATGTAACTGTGGTGCTCATCGCCACAAAAGGAGATATCACCAAGTTGGCCCCATAGGCGATACCAATAAAGGCCAGCTTTCCCGCCAGCAGACCGGCGACAAGGCCGACTACTCCCTTCACCAGGGCGGGGTTTTCGCCCGCCCAAGTCGCAAAGGCTTGAACCACCGGAATAGCGGCCTGGGTGATATCAACCAAGGCTGGAAGCAGCACACTTCCAATGGTGATACCCAACTCAGTGACGTTGTTGCCCAAAGCCTTTAGTTCTTCCTTTGGGCTACCCATGCGTTTTTTGAAATCGGTATCAAGTACGCCCTGGTCTGCGGCGGCGGCACTGCCTTTTTGAATTCCGGCTAGATCACCGCGATTCGCCAGTGCCGGCCGGACAAAGGAAAGTACTTGTTGATCGGCAAATAAGTCGCCGAGCTTGTATGCCTCATTCAACCGCCGTAACGCAGTCTCACGCTCCAGGCTATCCGTTAGAGCCATAGCCTTCTGAAACTCAGCTGCAGCAACAGGCCCCTTACTTCCCACGTACTGCGTGATTACTTCCAGCATGGCCTGCACGGGCGTCATGCCTTTCCCCACGAGGTTGCGCATGCTGCCCTGTAGATCAACGCCAGCTTTCTCAAAGGCTTTGAGAGTGTCGGGAGCAGTCATCTTCGATAGGAAGTTTTTGAAGTTATTCGCGGCTTCATCGTTACTGCCGGCTCCGCGCCGGGCAATTTGAAGGGAAGCACCGATTTCGGCCACTGCGCGCTCGCCAGTAATCCCCAAAGCTGCAAACTGGGGGGTGAGCTGCGGTAGCCACTTGGCCATATCCGCCAGCTCAAATTGGCCCTGTTTGCCTGCGTAGGCCAGCATGTTCATGGAGCGCTCCAAGCCAGTTGCTCCAATGCCGAGGTTGTCATTCAGCGCAATGGCGACCGCACCGAGGTCATCCATACTGGCCCGGGTAGCTGTGGCGGTCTTAGCCAGGATTGGCGCATAGGCAGCCAGCTCTTTAGCGCTAGATATCCCTCCCGCGATAAGAACAGCGGTGCCGTTTGCCACTTCGGTCTGGGTTTGATTCCACTTCAGAGCGGCGCCTCGCAATACGTCGCTTAGGCGCTTTTCCTCGGCCTCGTCAAATCCCCCAGTGATGGCGATATCACGGGTTTGGTCCTGAAAGTCGACAGCGGTACGCAGCGCCCCCACCACTGGAGCCCCCATAACAGCAGCAGTTCCGGCAGTTTCCATCGCCTGTCCGCGAAGGTCCGCACGCTTGCTTTTAAGCGTTTCGCCACGGGCAATACTGGTGTTAAGGCGTTCTTGCTTCTGCTTGAGCTGCTCAATCGTGCGACCAACCTGGTCGTATTGCCGGCGCATGCGTTCAATGCCTGCACCCCCGCGAGCAATGGATGCCGCAAGCTCGCTACCTATGAGCTTTTGCTTGGCGGTTAGGCCATCCGTTGCGCGGCCGAGCTGCTGCACGGTGGAGCGTGCAGAGCCAAAGGCGGCGTGCAGCGAGCCGCTGACCGCCGCGCCGATCTTCAATCCGACCAGGACTTCGTTCGCCATAAGTTATTTGCTACGCTGCAAGCATGTTTGAAAAAGTCGCTGTACGCACCGCGCATACCCTCTATGCACTGGCCATCGGCCTGGGTGTGATCGCGCTCGCCTGGATCTGCCTGGCGAACCTGCCACTCTGGGCAGCAGTACTGGTGTTTGGTATCGCCTTGCCGTTGCTGGCGATGGTCGCCGCCCCCGTGCTAGCAGGCGGCGCAATGCTGGTGGGGTTGGTAGCCGGCCTGGTGGCCGTTATCGCTGGTTCATCCTCTCGGCGGCTTCGACACGGCGGTTGATCTCCCGCTCGCATGCCCCAACCCAACGCCAGTATTCGTCCATATCCAGCTCGGATATCTCAGACGGCTGCATCCGCAGCACTAGCAGTAGTGCTTCGTCCCAGGACTGCAGCGAGGTCTCCTCCGCCAGCCATTTCCCGAAACACCTCGGTCACCGTTTTGGAGTCCGCGATATCCAGTTCGCCCAGGTCTTCCAGGGTGAGCCCCGTCATCTTTGCGGCCAGATGATCTTCGACGTCGGCGTCGTTCTTCGAGTGGCTCTGCGCGGCGGCAATGTCCTTGCGTTTCAGCCGCGTGATGGGCAGCGACTTGACCAGTTCGCCCAGCCCATTCTTGAAAGGGAATTTGAGGGGGATGCTAAGTTTTTCTGCCATGTCATGCGCTCCAGGTTGATCGTTTGATCGGTTGCTCTACTCAAGAGCCCAGAGAATCGCGCCTATCCTTGACGACGGCTTTTAATCGAGTTTAAAGAGAACCCTCGAATTGAGAGGATGCTTTGCATGGAAGATGAAATTGTCTTGGAACATAACGGTGAGAGCTACACGGCCAGCTACATCGTTACGGACGACGAGTTGGTGGTGTATCTGCCGGACGGAACGCATCGGCAAACGACGCTACGTGGACTGAAGCCCGAGAGTGCAGCCGCTGTCCACCTACGCTCGTACATCAGCGCGCTTAAGCGCTAAGTTGTTTTTCTCCAGGAACCAGAGTTATGGCGGCAACAAATATTGAGCGATTTGATGAGGTCGTTGGAGTGGTCTTTGCCGATCTTTACACCTCATTCCCGATTGGGTATGACCTCGATCCAATAGCATATCCGGCACTGTTCGCCTCAGACGAGGAGCACGCTGGCTGGGTCAATCGGGATGACGGCGAGTTCTTTCAGGCTACGGTGCTATGGCTGGGGAGCGCAGGCTACATTGATCACGGCTCACCTATAAACAGTGGCACGGTCCTGAATTGCGTGCTCACTGCGAAAGGCTTGGAGGTGCTAAAAGCAACACCAGAAAGCCTGCTGAACGGGCCGTCATTGGGGGAGTCGCTGGTCTCTGCCACCAAGGCTGGCACCAAAGATCTGGCTCGTAACGTGGTCGGCCAAGCACTGTCTATCGGGGCTCGCATGCTCACCAATCATTTAGGTCTACCGAGCTAGATCGACTCCTATAAAAAAGCCCCGCACACGGCGGGGCTTTTGTCGGCATCCTTGTCTGGGCTTCCTGCCCTTGTCCTACCTCAGCTCAAGCCGAGGTTGCTCCGGTACTTGGCGAGCTGGTCAGTGCCATTCACCCGGTAGATGTTGGCCAAGTAGTCCAGGAGCAACATCTCTTCCCCGTTGACCACTTGCTTAACGTAGGTAGCCGAGAACGGTGTTTCGAAGGTGGTGTTCTCGCGCGGCTTATAGGAGCCGAGCGAATACTCTTTGAACTGGATAGTCATCAACGTGACCAGGGGCAACTCATCTACGCGGCCCTGGCTGGTGTGAACCTCGATACTCGAACGGCACTGCAGCTGAACGCTGGTAAACGGTGTTGCCAGTTTCCGCGCAGCCTCCACGTACTTGCTGTTCCAAACGACCTTGCCTTCCAGCTTGTCGATGCCATCAGGTAGCTCAATCAAGCCGACCATACCCAGGCCCTGGAAGTCAGACATGACGGCTTTAACGCTGCCCAGGTCGATCTCAGCGGCCTTGCCGAAGAAGCTCGCACCGTCCAGATAAATAGCAGCGTTGGTGATGCGGTGTGCGGCGAATCCAGCCATGGTTATTCACTCCCCGTCAGCGTCGCCAGGTACTCCCCGGTGATCTCGGTTTCAAAGGTGCCGCGCTCCATAGGTGGCGGCGGCGTGAGCTTGTAGCTGAACAGCAAGTGCCCAGACTCCATTTCGGTTTGAGGGTTGCGGGTCGGGTCGTACCAGCACTCACCGCCCAACAGAGCGCCATCGCCGATAAGCTTGCGCAGGTACTGGTTGACGCTTTCCACGACGCTATCAATCAGGCTCTGCGTGATAGGCATATCCACGAACTGCAGCGAGCTGTAGCGGATGGATTCGTCGACCATGTCCTTGGTGCGCCGCACGTTCTCGAAGTTCTTCATGTGCGTCACGGTGGGCCACGCTGCAGTGCGGTTACCCCACAGACGCAGGCCGGTACCGAAGCTATTGAATACGGTGGTGATGCCGTTTTCGTTGAGCTGGTTGACCTCGCTGTTGGCGTCATCCACACGAGCCGTGAGCGAACGCTCCAAACCAATCACCCCGAGCAGCTCTTGGTTAGAGCTGGACCACCAGTAGCCGTTGTCCAGGTCAACCTTGGCACGCAGCCCAGCAGCACGAATCGACAACGGCTCAAGACGCTCACTGTCCGTGGCAGCGTCGTACACCTTTACGTGTGGGTAGCAGAGACGCGCACGCTCGCTGCTGGTGTTGAAGTTGATAGCTCCGGCCGGGCCACGGCCAGCGATCACTTGCGCTGGGGTCGCACCGATGGGTGCGTCAATGTAGGCAATGGCACTCAACGCCTCGGCCTGGACGATCAGTTCGGCGCTCACAGCGTTCAACGTCGAGTAACCAGGTGCGATTAGGATCTTCGGGAAGAAGCCAAACAGGTTGTAGCTGTCTTCCAAAAGTTTCAGGCCGCTGCGCTGCCCGGCAATATCCACGGAGCCGATGATGTCTGCCGCAGTCACCTTGGCTGGGTCGGCATAGTCGAAGGTGGCCTTGACTGTGCCGGCTGCGGCAATGGTTCCGCCAGCGACACGAGTCACCAGGCCGGTCAGCATGTTGACGGTGTAATCCGTATCCAGCGTGTATGTGGTCGTGCCGTCAGCATTCTTAAGGGTCAAATTCTGCAGAGCGCCTTTGCTCAGCTGCAAGCGGTCGTTGGTGCCAAACGCCTTGGCTTCGGCTGCCACGTTGGTTTTGTGGACTGCTGGGTTCAGCACGTTAACGACAATTACCGTGCCGCTGCCAAAGTCGTAAATGCCAGACAGTGCCTGCGGAATGCTAAAGCCGGCTAGTTCAGGACCAAATTGGGCGCCCTGACTTTCCGATAGGCAGACAGTTAGCGCATTTACTGGACCAACCGGCGCCGCGCCGATCACTAGGATCACTGCGCTTTTGACTTGGCGAATCGCGCGAGGGCCTTTCTCGACCTCAATGGTCTCGATGCCGTGCAGATAGTTTGCACTCATTGGGCCGCACCTCCTTCGGTAGGGCTGGGTTTCTTGGCCGCTTTGCTCGGCGGCAGTTCGAGCTGTTTAAGGTGCAGCAGAACCTGTGTGTACTCGTGATCCGCTGGTAGATCGACGCTTTGATTGGGGATCAGCTGGACGTCCAGGATCTCCTCGCCCACGCGCAGCGAGGTGCCACTGAGCGGGCCGGTGTATTGGTAAGAGGTCAGCTTCATGGCAATGCCTCGACTGGAACGGTTTGAGGGAATGAATCCAGAAGGACTTCTTCAGTCCTTTGCCAGTCCTGGATCTGGGTTGTGCGGGTTGCAAACTCCTGTGCGTATTGCCAAACGCCTTCGACCTGACCGATCCAACGCTCCTCAAGCGGTCGACAGGCGTTGTCGCAATGGGGAGGAACCCAGCCGGTCAGGCACAAACGGATGTCGTCGAGGTAACGAATCACTCCGGTTTTACCGTGCAGCTGCCGGAACACTAGGGTCAGAGGAATGACCAGGCTGCGCTCCTGCAGCACTGCATCCGTGACTTCCTGATTGCCAAACTTGGAGCGGCCATAGGCGACGAGGATCGCTCCCACCGGGTGATTTAGCCGGTAGGCCTTAGGGTTTTCTGGGAATAGCTCTACGGCTAACTCTTTCTTGAAACGCTCTTTCAGGCGCTCAACGAAGCCATTCACGATGTTTTCTGTCGGGCTCATTGGTAGCGATCCCAAACACTGTCGCTGAACTGCGAGCGACGAGCACGGACCTTGATTTCGCCCGGTTCTGGGGTCGCCTCTCCGGTGGGCATGCCCAAGCTCACCACACCATCACGAATGCTTTCGAGCAGCTTGATGGTGTCTTTGCGGCTGTCCTTCACTGCTTCGGGGATAGCTCCCTCTGGACGGCGTTGATACAGCCAATAGCGAGTAAGGAACGTCACTGCATCCCGCAGCACGGTCGGCACCGGATCAAGTGGCAGGTTGTAACGGCCACGAAGGTAGCCATCGACAAGCTCCTCGGCCTGGCGCACACCGTCCTCGATGACGCTTTCGTCCGGCAGCTCGGCCATTGGGTCATCGTTGGAGAGCTGACGTAACGTCTCTCCTGGAATGGCCTTGCCGACATCGGCGCGGGTGCAGTAGCGCATGTCTGACCTCAGATGCCGCGAGCGACACGGATAAGATCGCCAGCTGCAGTAGCAGCGTCCCAGGCGAAGCCATTGCCCAAACCAGCGGCCTTGGTGATCGCTTTACCGGAAGCGTCAGACTGGACTTCAGCTCCGCTTGCAATCGGAGCACCGGCCTCGACCAAGATCACACCCAGGACGTTTGCCGGAGCAGCGTTGCCCGCGTCGGTGTCGGCCTCGACCACACCCAAGGCCTTCGCGCCCGCTGCACAGACGTTGCCATCAAAACCCGCGAAACGGCGGGCAGTTAGTGCTGCGGCGGCGATGAGAGTGGTGGTCAGCAATACCTGTTGGGTCTTCATTTACTTGCTCCCTTGTCTTTGTTGGAAACGGTGACCGCCCGCGCTCTGGCGGGAGCTTTAGGCGGGGTGTCGGTTGGAGGGGTTACCACCCCTGAAGGCGGTTGAACGGATTCAGCTCCAGTTGGGCCTGATACAAACGCCGGAGTGATGGCAGGTTGCGTGGCCGGAGGTTCAAGCGACTCCGGGGCCGCTGGGGCAGACGATTGTTCGTCGGCCTTGACGGGATCAATCAGCTCCAACCAACGGCGGCGCTTCATAGCGGCACCGAGGGGGAGCTCGACGGAGCTGCCCTCGGGGTAGCGCTTGCCGTCGTGATCAAGGTCGATACCGACGACAAGGAAAGCAAACAGGGACTCATCCATGCTCACCTCAGGCGTTGATGTCGGAGATCAGGTAGGCAGCGTCAGCGCCTACCACCACGGGCTTGTAGATATCGGTGTTGCGCACGTAACGCACCTTGCCGCCTGCGCCGTCATAGGCGTCGATTTCCGGCATACCCTTGCGGCGCAAGGTGTAACCGAAGCTCGGTGTTTCGTAGTCGGACTGCTCGCCAGCGGCCGGCTTAGCGACATACGCCAGGGTCAAGTTGTCGCTCCAGATATCTGCCGTGGCGGTATCGCCGGCTACAGCTTCGCCAATGAAGATGTCTGGCACGCCAAAGAGCACCTTGAGGTGTTCCAGGGTGATGATCTTGGTTTCATCCGCGCCCAAGGCAGCGCGCAGCGCAGGATGGAACTTGAGGCTGGCGTAGACCGAGGCACCCATGGTGATGGTGTTGGGGCGAATGCCGATGCGTGCACGCACGACTTCCTTACCCGCTTCAACGACAGCGACTGGATCACCGCCGCCGCTGCTCCACTGACTGGCGCCCGACAGCGATACCTTAGCGCCGGCCAGGTAGGTGGCTGGGTTCTGGGCCAGGCTCGCGCAGGCTACTTCACGGCGCAGGTCGATTGCTTCGACCACACGTTTAGAGCCGCGACGCTCGGCGTCGAACATCGACTCGGCTTGCTCGCGGTAGTCCACTGGGTAAGACAGGTCGTGCTCGCGCAGGACCACATCCAGCTCGCCGACGCCATCAGGCGTCATCACATTGGATTCAGCACGAATGGCGCGCTCGGTATCCCAGAGTCGGAACGCTTCCTTACCAAACAGCGGGATGATGCCTGCCTCTTTGTCCATGAGGGCGATGGGGAAAAGCGCCTCACCGATGAATTGCGCGTTGCGATAGCCGCGCGCCAGGCTGGTCAGTACTGGATCGACGATCCGAAGTTGCTTAAGACGGTCTGCCATGACGGCTCCTTATTGGTTGATGAGCTGGCGAACAGCCGACTCGTAGGGGATTTTCTTGCTCGCCGCCAACTCGCTGGCCCGGACGTGCAAGTTGAGTCGAGACGGATCGGTTTGCGTTTCAGCAAACTCCAGCTCGGCCGAGGTCTTGGTCACGCCTTCACGGCGTTCCTTGCTGGCCTGTTCGGCAAAACTGATTTGCTCGGGCAGGTCGCCGAAAATGGCTTTAAGACCCACCGTTACAGGCTGGCGCGCTTCGCCTTCACCAAATTCGAGAGGTGCGTCGCCCGAGTCGGCAAAGTCCAGGACGGCAATCAGCGCGGCGGTGTGTTTTGGCAACAGTCGACCAGCACCGACTAGCTGCTCGGCAAATGCGACGTTGGCGGTATGGCGGGCTTCGCTAGCTTCCTTCTGCTTGAGGGATAGGTGCTGATTCAGCTCGGTTTGCAAACGCAGGTTGTCCGCCTGCAGAGCACGTTTCTCTTCCTCGGTCACTGGGTATTCCTCGACATGCGGTTGGGGTTTGGGGGACTGGGGCTCACTAAAGGAGGGGCGCAAGCCGTCATCACGGCGGCCTGCTTCGGCAATGCTGTCGATCTCCCAGGAGGGGGCGACCTGGTCAGCCGTCTCGGTGCCGAACTGGCTGATTAGAAATTCGCGGAATCTACGCCACAGGCTGGCGCCCATCTCGTGGCCAAAATCGCCGAACTCAATCACGCCGTCTTCAGCGTCTGCCAGCTCGATGGGACGGAGCCCTTTCACCGAGGGCGGTTGTGCGCCGAGAAAGCCAACGTGACGCAAGTAGTACACGCCTGGCACGGGGTTGTTTGCGGAGTCAGGGTGGTAGAACGAGGCCGATATTTTCTTAAAACGGTTGTTGGCCACCGACTCAGCGAATGCCGCATCGACTTGTTGAGGCTCGGCGACCAAACCGTCGGACGAAGATGCCAATGACTTCACCCAGCCGGCTGCTGGCGCGTCGTGCTTGGGGTGACCGATAACGAGGGGGGCTTCATGGACAGCCGGATCATAAGCACGCACGGTGGCGGCAATATCCGACTCGGTGAAGTTGAAACTCTCGCCGCTCATGGCGACGTGTTTACCGGGCTTGAAAATATGAAGAGGTTTCATGGGCTGCCGCGCATGTTTGGGGAACATGCGCACAGCCTGAAGGGAAGCGAGGCTGCAGACTTTTAATCAGGTTTAAAAGGTTATGCTGGTCGAAGACGCGCTATGGATGGGAACAGAATGGATTACAGAGAAGATCTATCGGTGCTGGTTGATTTGACCGTTAACCTAGTCGACAACACTGCTAAGTCTAGTTTTGCTTTCGGGCTTGGACCATTGACCGATGCGCAGGTTTTGTCCCTCAAGCACTTACGCCACCTCATCTCCGTTAAGTCTTTATCTGAAGGATGCACTCTTGAGAGAAATGGCGAGGTGCTCACCGCATACATAGACTTCAGCTCGGCACAAATCCTGGCGAGAGCTGTCGTCGAGAACTATCTAACTCTGCATCATGTCTTCGCCCACAGCGATCCTACCGAACGCCTCATTCGACAAGACATGTGGATGCTTGCAGGACTTATCGACCGTCAGAAAATCGCTGCAACAACCGAGGATGGTAAAAAGTCCTCGGAGCAAAACCGACAGCAACTCGCAGCGCTGCGATCCGAAATCCAAGAGAGAGACTATTACGAAAATCTAAATCCCAAACTGCAGAAGCGGTACTTAGAGGGGAAATGGAGAGGTTTCCTCCATTGGCATCAGCTAGGTGAAAAAGCAGGCTTTGATCCGCTGTGGATCAAGAACACTTACACCTATCTCTGCGAGCATTCACACTCGAGCTACATCAGCGCGCTTCAGGTCTGCCAAGCCGAGGATCTCGATATCCAAAACGAGCTAGCAAGTGCAGCACTGCTTGTCTGTGTTCTCATCACAGCGCATTTTGTTCGGACATACGTCGGCATTTTTCCTCAAAGCCTGCCAGTACTTTTAGCGGACGAGAAAGGAATGGAAGTAGTGGATTACTGGTTCACCGATCTCAACGCGTCGGCTAAGGTCTTCCGCCCTCTCTGACCGGCTCCATAACGATCTATAAAGCGTTTATAAAACGTGTCACGAGGGCTGGACGAGCAAAGGTAGCGTGAAAGGAGTTAGGCCCCTTAGCGGGCCTTATACGCGAGCGGCCTTTTCGATGTGCTTCATCGCCAGTTCCAAGATGGATTCCTCGGCTGCCGGTTGCAGCTTACCGTCAGCGTCCATCGGCAAATAGGGTCGACTGGGGATGTCTCCCCACAGGTGTGGAAAGTCCGCTTTGTCTCCGCCGAAATGTTGCATTGCGGCGTACGGCTTGTTGGTACCAATCAACGCGCTGCTGTCATTGGCCTGAGTGGTCACAGACGCAGCCAAACCAGCAGCACTGATTTGCAGCATTTGGCCTGGCCAGGTGCCTGACTCCTCACGCCGGCTTGTGGTTACTTCAGAAAGGGCCTGCCACTTCTCTGCCCCCTGGCCCTGGTCTGCGAAGTTTTCCTCAGTGATTGAGGACAGTTCGGCAGCAACGCCGCGCATCAGCGGCGCGAGATCGCCTACCGCCCGTTCGACTTTGCGAAGGGCTTGCTGTAGGCGGTCGTGATCGAGGTCGATGGTGATCATGCCGCAGCTTCCTTGCTCTTCAGCGCGGCCTTCAAGCCATCACTAGGTGCATGGTTGAAACCAGGGTCCACTCGGAATACCAGCGGTTTACCATCGGGTCCAGTGGTGCGCACTACGGAGACCTCGGCGGTGCGTATCTCTCCGGTACGCTTGTCTACGCCTATTTCAACCATCTCACGGCTCAGAGTGCCATCGCTGTTGACGATGCGTAGACCTCGACGTTTGACCGCAGCAGCACTCAAGGCAACCACGCGGCAACGGCAGTTGAAGCCGTTCGGTGGGTAGATCGCTAGCCAGATAGGATCGTCGTGCCGGTATACCTCGCCGCTCATTGCTCGATGGCTTGGTCGTGTCCGCCCATCCAGAATCGCCACGTATTGCCAGTAAGGGTGGGTGTCAGTTGCCTCTTCCATCGCCGACTTGCGGCCGGCCATGTAGCTGCTCTGCAGGTTGGTTTGGTAGATCGTGCGTAGGCGCCGAGGGCTACCCAACTGGACAAGCTCCGCGCCTCCCTTACCGTCGACTATTACCTGCTTGCCCCACCAGCCCTGCGCCTCAAGAGTAGGCTGAAGATCAGCGATGAACTGCTTTAGGGTTTGTCCTTCCTGCAACGCCTTTTCCAATGACGCGCGAATGTCAGAGAGCAGATCCAAGCGCATCGCTTTGGCAACTGTGAACGCCTTGTCGTGGGCCTCATCCAGCATCTGCTGCCAGTCCCACGTGATGGCGTATCCCTTGCCTGTGAGGTACTCAACTGCGGCTTTAGGCTCTAAACCGAAGATGGCTCTGAGGTCAGCGGGATTGACGGGCTTCGCTTTGCGCTTGGCCATATCAGTCTTCCAGATCCGCAGCAGCGCTTAGCCGGCCCCAGACATCGGCCATGAACATCAATTTGCCAAGAGTCGATTGAAGAGCCTCGGTTCCAAGATCCGGGCTGATCTCGGCGAGTAGGCCAAGCACCTCAGTTTCATCGCGCCCCTGCTGCAACGCTTCGATCAGCGGCAACAGTGCCTGCTCAGCCTGCTCCTGCAACTGCTCCGCTGTGAGGTTGGCGATAGCCTGGTCAAGCGCTTGCTGGTCGAGGATCGGCCGAACTGTTGGCTCGGCAAACTCCGCCGAGTTGGTCTTCGCAGGCTGGGCTTCTAGTTCGACCAGGTCACCTTCCTCCAGGTTGTATGTCCGTCTCCAGTAGGCGTTTGTAAACTTCACGCCAGCATCTGTTAGCGACTTGTCACGATCAGCCAGGGTCTTGTCGATTTCCTCCTGTTCCCATAGCTCGTATACCGGAGCAGCAACCGACTCCCCGAAATTGATATCCACCACCAATCGAATCGCTGCATTGAGCGCCGCAGCTACAATCCCTGCGTCGCCATCCCGGATGTCTTTAGTCACCTCGGCACCTGCCGTAGCACTTGCACGGGTGCTGTCTTTTTCGGTGGTTTGGTTCTGGCCCAGCATGGCCACGTTGATCTCGCTGCGACAGTACTGCAGCAACTCCCGATAGACCTCAGCACTACCAGCCTTACCAGCAGCTTCAACTATCTGAATGCTGGCGTCGTCGGGGATAGCGGCTACGGCGTCTTGGACCATTGCTTCGAGACTGTCCAACAAAAGATCGGTCTCTCCAGCGGTAGCGCCACGGGGGTGCTTGCCAATCACCCAGGGGCTGCCGTACTTCTCGGTGAACTGTACCCAAAACTTCAGCCCGCCCTTCATAAACACAGCCGGCCAGAAACACATGGACATGTCGGCGAAGCCATAGGGGTTGTTGTACGTCGCGTCCTGACGGGCCACTACGAAGCGTTTTGGGTCGCATAACTCACCTTGGATACCTGCGTCACGAGCACGAAAGCGCAAGGCATTGTCCTGGTCGTAGTGAAACCACTCGGCTGGTTTGCCCAGCAGATCCTCCGGCACCATGTGCAGCCCCACTGGCTGCCACATCAACTCCACCGGCTGGTATCCAAACAGCGACGCATCGAGCAGCTCGCGAATAATGCGGTCCAGGTCCAGGTCAGTGAGCCAGTCCCTGATAAAACGCTCGACACGGACGGGAGCTGGACCGCGTTTGATGTCGCGCTCCAACGACAGCACTGCGGCTTTACGACGACGAACATTGCCGCCGACCAAGGCCGAACTACGCAGGTCACGATAGACGGTGATGTCTTTGCCCTGAGCCTTGAGAATCGGGTCGGGGTTGGGCAGGTACATGCCCAGTGCCTGTGCGTCGAAGCTACGACTGCGACTGGCGACATGCTCGGTGATGTTCTTCTCGCGCTTCGGTTCGGCAAAGCGCACGAACTCAGTGGGGCTGACCCACAAACCTTTACTGCTCATACGTACCCCTGGGTCATGCGGACGCCCTGACGTGGGCGACGGGATTTAGCCCTGACCGGGCCGGTGGGTGATTCCAGCGTGGCAAAGTTGGCGAGCACTCCCGCCCCAGCGAAGTCGCCATGCCGATGAAGGTCAGGGTCTTTGAGGTCTTTCGCGCGTGTTTTGGTGATCATCGGAATGCCGTCGACCGTTTCGATCCCGCGAATGTCCTGCTGCAGGTTGTCGTCTTTCGGCATGGTGATGCCGCCGTCCTCGAACAGCCCCACAAACTTGGGCATCCAGGCCCCATACCAGGTGCGCGATAGCTTCACCTGGTGGATACGGTTGTGACCGAACTCATCGGCGGTTTCTTCTGCGAGGGTCTCGCCGTTGCCGGAGGCGTCGAGTGCCGCACCGGCAAACCGGGGCAGATTGCGCAAGATGTACCAGAGCACCAGCTTCTGCTGACGGGCCGGCACCTTGTGCATCTCAATTACAAACGGCACGTCACGATGGCGGGACAGGTCCACCGACATAGGAGCGATGATGGAGAAGTCACGATGGCGGGCGTAGTCCATGCCGAGGTAGTGACGCAGCTCGGGGTTGAGCTGCTTGATTAGCGGCACCTGGTTGCGCTCGATCCACTCTTCAACGTATGCATCGCGACGGCTCACCGTTTGTTTGGTGAAGTCGTCATCAAGCGCCAGACGCAGCACCGAACGACCAGGACGCATGGCGTCTTCAATCCACACACCTGGGATGCAGACGCCTCCACCGTCACGCGGTATAGCATCCAGCTCTTCGCGCATCTGCGCTTTACGTGGGCCGTAAGCGTTACGAATCTTTTTGTACCAAGACTCTTTGCCTTCGACCGTTGGCCGCTCGCCCTTCATGAAGCACACACGCTCGTAAAGCCCGTTGGCTACGGCATCGTCAAAGGTCGCTTTATAGACCTTGGCGTCGTCGCCGTAACGGCCTTCGCGGATATCGGTGGCCATCTGGTTGAAAGCGTTGGTCTTGCCATTGTGCGAGCTGATGATGACGATGCGCCCGCCCCAGATCAGCAGCGCGGTCGCGGCATCGAGCACGGCCGACACGTCCCGGTGGAAGGCTGCCTCGTCCAGGATCACCTTGCCCTGCAAGCCACGCAGGTTTGCTGGGTTACTGGATAGCGCGACGATCTTGAAGCCTGAGGCGTAGCGGATGCGATAGGCATTGATCTGGCGAGTATTGCCGCTGTCGTCCTGGTCTTCGAACAGAAACTCTTCAATCTGGCTGACCCCGGATGCCTGAGCCTCGGCGATTACCCGGCTGAACTTGGCGCAGTAGCCAATGAATTCCAGACCCTTTTCCTTGGTGTCGCCAACGTAGAACACATCCATGCCGCCCGCGCTTTTACGCGAAGCTGCAGTGATCACGGAGTCCAGGGCTTCCGCAAAGGTGATGCCGGTACGACGGCCTTTTTCGCAGAGCTTTATCTGCGCCTCAATGCGCAACCAGTCGACCTGGTGCGCCATAAGGATTCCTTCCTGGATAGGGTTGTAACCCTCCGGGATCTGGCGAACCGAATCCGGCAGCTCGTCCCACTCAACGACCCGCAACGTGCTCGTTGATGGTTTGACGGCGGGCGCGCTCACGCAACCCCCAGGAATTTCTTCTTCCAGAACTCGGCTGTCGCTTCATCCATACCCCCGGCCTGGACGGTCTTGTCCAGCTCAGCGGCTTGTTCCTGGAGCAACCGTTCGCGCGCAGCTTTCTCGACAGCCTGGCGCTCTTTCACGCTCATGGTCCGGGCTTCCATGGTGGCCTTGGCTGCGCGGGCAAGTGCCGAGACCTCGGCGATAGTGACTTCGTCCTTTTCGTGGGCGCCCATAGCGGCCTGGTACGTCAGGGTCGAGATCGCCTCCACCAGGAGCACGCCGGTTTTGTCAGAGGCGTCTTCACCAAACGCCCCGACAAAGGCTTCAGCCATTTCGCGCTGAACGCGCGCCTTCTCGGTGAGCTCATCAAAGCCAAACTTGAAACGCCCCAAAGCACTGCGGCTTGGAGCTTTCTCGTTGGGAAAGCGCGCCTGGATATCGGCCAGCATGTCATCCAGGGTCAGACGGTCTTCGCGCAGCAGCTTCTGGATGTACGCCTTCACCATCGGAGGCAGGCGAGAAATGGATGACTTGCCAGCCATAGTCAGTTTGCTCCTGGTCGTTTGATACCAGGTGCACGCACTCGGCCTGCGGCGATGTCCTGGCCACGCTCGCTGAGTGTGGCTACAAGCACCGGACCAACATCCTCAATAGTCAGAGCACCTTGTTCCGCAAGCCAGTGCAATTCGGTTTTGACCTGGTCGCGACTGAGGGTGTGACCGTACTCATCAAGAGCCATTGTCAGCACAGAGCTGTTGGCACGGTATGCGGTCATGTCCACCAGCAAACGCAGGATCACCAGGCGAATGTCTTGGCGAATAAAGTCAGCGAATTTGCTCATACCTTCTCTCGCAGCAAGTAGTCATTGATCCGGTCCAGCGAGCGGGCTAAAGGTGCCAGCGCCTCCTTGACCCCGGACAGCTCAGCCCGCACAGCCTTCATGTCACCCAGCAGGTTCGTAACGGCGGCCTGATCCGGGAGGTGCCGTACATGCTCTTCCAGGGCAACGATGCGAGTGCGCAGCTCAAGCAACTCTTGAGCACTCGCAGCCTGCCGGCTGGTAAACCAGGAGTAGATACCAATCGCAGAGAGCAACAGCCATTGCACGGTGCTAAAGCCAAAGTTCAATTGTTCCAAATTCATCTCAGGCCTCGCTTCTTCAGCTGCTCGATAGTGGTGAGGCAGTCGACGCAGTGCTCAGTACCTGGCTCGGCCTGGCGGCGCTCTTCTGGGATTGCATCGCCGCACTCATCGCAGCGGTAAGCCGAAGGTCCGGACCGACGCTGCAGGCCCGATTGGTGAGCATGCAAAGCGGCTTCGTTGAAGTCGTTGTCGCCTGCGATATCAGCTAAATCCATGTGGTGTCAGTCCTTGGTTTGGAGGTCGAGCAGAGCATTGAGCTGATCGGCGTTATTGCGTGCCCATCTTCCATAGGCCTGGGCATGAGCAAGAATGTCTGCAGGAGTGACCCCGCTTTCCAGTAGTTCGGCGTCAGAGCCGGGGGCAGGCCAGGCCGCTTGATCAGCACTGGTGGCAGTGCTGTTTTCGCTGGGGGCGGACACGCCGAGGGCGAGGTTGTAGTCGCGCAACCAGCCAGCAGTGAACACAGTGCGAGGGATAGCAACAGGCGCTGCGGTGAGCGTCGGCCGGTAGTTGGTGGTGACATTGGGGATTCGCTCCTGGAGCGGTTTGGTCGCTGCTTCGTTGCGGTCGTACTGCGTCAGCAGCAGCGCTTCGGTTTCATTGGCCCGAATGGTTTGTTGCTGTAGCTGCAGGCGACTTTCGGTTTCGACGCGGAGCGCGGACTCAGCATGCTTTTGCTGAACCTTTGCGAGAGCGTCGCCCCCCAATGCCTCGGCGTATCGAAAGCCAATGCCGTACCCGATAGAACCACCAGCAGCCGCGCTCAGCAGGCAGCCGAGAAGAGCCAGCAACACGCCCGTAGGAATTGCTTTGAGATCAGGCACGCCCATAACGGCTTCTCCGAAAGTTGCGGGCTTTACGGGCACGCCGCTTAGCAGCTGAGATACCGGTCTTGCCAGGACGCACCATTGGAATTGCTCGGGGGGAAATCCAACTGCCGTAGGCGTTGAAGGTGGGCCAAACCCAAACGCCCGCCAGTAGCCCGGAAAGCAGACGGCCAAGTAGACGCTGCCTCATAGCGGCGGCTCCTGATCTGGTCCTTGCTTAATCATTCGGGCTACAAACAGCAGCACGGCCAAACCACTCGTCAGCCGTACGTAGGCGGTGGAAGATAGTTGGGCCTGCCACATGGGCAGAATGGTTAGCTGGACGAAGCCAGCGACGGCAATGAGCAGGCTCAGTTGGACGCTGTAGAGTTTGTAGCAACGTCGCCAGTTGTCGATCAGCTTCATGCCGCGACTCCCGAGGAGGAGCCGTGTTGTGCACCAGGAACGATGCCCGCCAGTGCCAAGCCATCGGCAATGATCGACTCGCCATACCACTGGCCGCTAGGCAATGGGCCAGGTCCGTTTTCGTGGCGAATGATGGCCAGCACCAGGGCACGCATAGTGTCGTAGTGGTAAACGTCAACACCTGCATAGTCCGAGTCAAGGCCCATGGCCCGCGCCACTGTCAGGGTATAGGCGTCTGTATTGTTTTCGGTGGCTGGTGCCCAGCGCTCGATGAACTCGCGCACGGTGTCGATGCGACTGCCGTCTTTGGCCAGGCGCTTGTCTTGGTAGGTGATGAGCACACGAGCGATAGCACGAATGCCCCAACGCGGGCCGTTGAAGACCACGAAGCGAGAGTCGCTAGCCTGATCGGCTGCTTGACCTTGCCAGCGCACGCCAGGAGCGCGGTCGATGTTGCCGGGGTTGTAGTTGCGGATACCGCGAGGGGTTTCGGGTCGCATGGCGCCTCCTGATAAGGCGCCTGTTTGTGATTTTCAGGCGCCAGAAATACACACGCCGCCATAATCGGCGGCGTGGTTCAGGGGGGCTTTTAATCTGGTTTAAAGAGTCGGAGCCGGAGTCGCAGCGGGTGGTTCCCCTGCGGCAATAACCACGGAAATAGACGTTTCACCGCTAAGAGCTGAAGCCATCTTGGCTTGTAAGTTAGTCTGCGAAGCGATGAAGTCCGGATTCAGATTGATACTGTCTAGGCCCATTTTTATAGGCTGTTCGCCGGACAATACGTCAATGGCGAGTCGCCGAAGCTTGGCTTGTTCATTCTCGACGTTGGAGTAGGCAACAGGGGTATAGGAACCGTTTCTAATTTGAACGCGGTCGAAGCTGTATCCAAGATCACCGGCAATCGACTCCAATAGCAATACAAAAAGATCATGGCGTCGTTCATGCCACTGATCCCAGTTCTCGGGTGTCAGCTCTTGGTTAAGTTGGTGGTGATAATCCCGCCAGCAATTGAGAACGTTTTTTTCCGACTTGGTCCTCCGGTGCCACAAGAATAATTTCCCGCCATAAAATGCCAAGTCGATCATGTTCAGTGCTTGAACATGATCGGTCGAGAGCGTCGATCCTCTAGTGGCCATTAAAGTATGCAGAATCCACGATTTACGGTTCTTGCTATCGCGAGAGCGCTCAATCCACTTCTGCGCCTGAACAGCCAATATCGGACCGAGCAACGTGGCAGTTATCGTTGCGACGGCAAACAGAGTTGCGTCTTCCATTTACTCGGTCCCCTGTAGGCGAATATTTAGAGCCAGCCACGCTGATGCATGACGAACTCAATTTTAGTGATGCTATTCCGATAGCCTGAAATCATCGGCCCGTAGCGGCTAGCTACTCGATTGTATAAACCGTAAGGCAGCACGATCCCCATCAGCACGACGCCAACTAGAACGGCGGAACTCCTCTGAAACAGGCCATTTGCAACGACCACGAAAAAGGAGACGGTGCCCAAGGCGAGCCAAGCTGTGATCCAGTTAAAGACCACACGTTTTCTGGCATCGGCTAACCGCTCCTGAACATGCTTAAGGAGCTCCCGTAGATCATCGCGCCCCATCAGCAGTAGTTCATCAACGCCGTAGTTGTTGATATCGCCAGCTGACACTTGACCTACTGCTTTGTGAAAGTGCTGGTCGCTCATGCTAATCACCGGCCAGATTCAAAACGAGCTGTTTACCGGGACTCTCAATACGGTCGAGGCATATGGCTTTACAGGCAGCCTTCTCAATCACGGCGCTTTTTCCATCGCCTTCGATTTCGATGAAACATGTATTGCCTGCAGCTTTATAGTCTGAGGGGACTTGAGCCGAGTCTGGGACATCAAAGACCAAAGTGGTGCGGAGGTTCTCTTGGATTCGCACTGCGCCCAGTTCGCTAGCGAATTTATCTAGACCAGGACAGGCTTTGCGAATTGATGGGAGACTGCTTTTCACAAGAGCGTTCGAAGTATCAACGCGGAATTCTGTTTTCTCGGTGTCCGGGCTGCAAGCTGCCAGCATCGTTACGGTGAGTAGAGCACCCCATTGAACAAGCTTATTCATCTCACATTCCTTCGTGATTTATAGCCAAAAACGCCCAACTAGAAGCCCGAACAAGAATAGCCCGGTGGCGTTCCATTTGTAGGTAATCAGAAATTCCCGTAATGGAAGGGGCTCGACTGATGCTTGGGTGACCTGGGCGACAGCAGGCTCATAGCCTTGTACGAATTCCAAAACCTTCTGCAGCTCTGCGCGTGACAGGTTAGTCAGCTGCGTGCGGCCAAAGGTTAGATCGCAGAAGTTGTTGAGCGCATCCTTTGCATCCTTTTCACTCGCTGTACGCAAGGCTTTCCAGATAAGCCGGTTCTTATCCGACGATTCCTGCAGCTGTTCCAATCGAGCGAGCATGACGCTACGAGCCTCTTGGAACTGAGCTGCAGTAATTTCGCTGAGCCCCGTGACACCAAGGGCAGCGTGTACCTGTCGCCAAACGTCTCTCGGGTCTGCACCCAGCTCTTCGCACTTAGCGCGAATTTCATGAAGCTCGGACTTTTGAGCTTTGACCAAGAGCCGCTGCTCGGTTCTGTCAGCAACATTAATGCTAATACCGAAATTATTGATGTCTCCCTCGGCCACCTGGCCAACACCACCATGGAATTCCTGACTCATGGTTACTTCTTCCCTTTGCTACCGCCTACGTTAAGTGTCAATCCGGATTGGTTTACCGATCCATGAATATATTGGCCGACTTCCTGGAACGTATGTTTCGAATTTTCGCTCGGCTGCTCCCCAAGCAGGACGCGCAGAGCAGCATCTTTAAGACCCTGACTACTGGCACGGAAACGCTCTAGCAAAAGGCGCTCTTCTGGAAGAAGCGCCATCGCAGAGCGGACACCCGTCAATACGTACTGGACGTCAGCACCAGCCGCCGCGATTCCCACTAAGTAATCCCCGGTAGGCACCCCATCGCCTTTCTCATAAAGGATCTGCGATCCCTTTGAGACACCACCAAGACGACCGAAATCGGTTTGGTTCAGGCCGACTCGCTTGCGCTCTTCTACGAGCCGCTTTCCAAGATCAATTCTCTGCACCTAAAAACCCCTTGCATGGTTCAGGATCTTGAACCACAATCACCCACACCAAGACACCAATTACCCCACCAAAACACAAAACACCACGGACGCGACCGAATGAAAAATCCTCCGTTCCCCTCCACCCCAGAGCAGGCTCACGCCTGGTTCGTTACTCACGGCATTTGCATTGCCGAGTGGTGCAAAGAGAAGGGATTCAACCGCTTCACTGTTGTGGATCTGTTGCGTGAAAAGCGTAAAGGCCATCGGGGTGAAGCACACCGCGCAGCAGTGGCGCTCGGTCTTAAAGCCGACCCCAATTCCCTTGAAACTGCAGCATGAGCGCGGTCATGAGTGAGCATCTTAAAGACCCCGTCTACAAAGCCTCCAAGGTCCGAATCAATCGCAGCTCTGCGCGCTGCACATCTGCGTCTTTCGCAGCCATCGCAGACAACAGTTGGAGGTCGCCTATGAGCGCGCAACGATCAACCTGGCCGGCTAGTTCAAGATGCTTGACCAGCAAGCTGAAGGCCGTTTCCAGCGCTACCAAGCTGCCGGTATGCAGGTTCAAACGCGTTTCTACTTCCATTGTGGGCACCGTTCAGGTTGTCAATTTACCTGAATTAATTGTGCATGGCGCAATGCCATTGCCAATGCGCAAAACCGGCATTTGTTTGGAAGGCCCATTTTTGCTGCTTACGGAGGGCTTCCAATGAATCCACGTCAATGGAAAAGAGTGCAGCCATCCAGTCTGAGAGACGCCCTGAAACTCTGCCAGTTGCACGGCAAGGAAAGGCACAACTACAGCATTGAGCGCATAGCCGCGCTGATGGGACTTGAAGACCACTGGGCACTTTACAAATGGATCGCCAATGGCCGCATGCCAGCCGTGATGATCCCAGCTTTTGAGCAGGTTTGTGGCATCAACCTGGTCAGTCGCTGGCTCGCCGCAAGTAGCGGAAAAGTCTTAATCGACATTCCTACAGGGCGGGCGAGTAAGGCGTCCGATATACAAACCCTCCAAGGCGTTCTGCATGACGCAGCGGGGGCGCTGATGGCTTTTTACTCAGATGATCTTGAGGCCACAGCCACGCTAGCGGCCATCCAGGCTGGGCTGGAGGAGCTCGCGTGGCATCGCGGCAATGTCCAGCAGCATGCCCAGCCTCAACTCGAACTGGGAGATCAGCCATGAGCGACGACAAGTACACCAGCGCTCAAGTCCAACGTGTGCTCAGCGTTCTTCTCGCGCTGGCCGGCAACGAGTTTCGCGGCATGTTGTTGAAAGAGGTGGCGGTTGCCACCGACAGCACCGAGAGCAATGCACTGCGAGCACTAGAGAACCTGCGCACTGCGGGCCTGGCCGAACGCAACACTCACGACGACAAACGCTGGCAACTAGGTCCGCGCTTGGTCCAGGTGGCCTTCGCCTTTGACAGCGCCCTGCAGAAAGCCCAACGCGATCTCGATGAGCGCCGCCAGCGCTTTACCCGAACCCCAAACTAAGAGAGACCAGACATGGCCCGCAAAGCGACCAACACAGAGATCCAACCCATGCCCGAGATCAGCCACGAGGCCTTCCAGGAAGAAGCCAACGCCTTGAGCATGCTCGGCACAATTGCCCAAGGCATGCAGGACGAGCGTGACCTCGTAAACCAACTGCTCGGCCAAGCGCAGATGGCTGATGCGTTTACCCAATTTTCCCTGACCGTCAGGACTTCCAAGCTCGCTTACGTCAAAGAAACCAAGCTGTATAAGGCTTTGAAAGGTAAAAAAACTCCTGACGGTCATGGATTTCTCTCAGGTACGTGGGAGGAGTTTTGCAGCCTCCTGAGCCGCTCCGTAGCGCAAGTTGACGAGGACATTGCAAACCTGCGTTGCCTTGGCGAGGAGGCCCTTGAGTCAATGTCTCGTATGGGCATCGGCTACCGCGAGTTACGTCAGTATCGCCGCTTGCCTGAAGACCAGCAGGCCGCGCTGATTGAGGTCGCCAAGACTGGAGACAAGGACGCCTTCGTCGAACTTGCCGAGGAGATCATCACCAAGCACGCCGCTGAGAAGGCCGAGCTGAGCAAAAAAATCGAAGACGGTCAGGCTGACTACGACGCCTTGTCGAAAATGGAGGCCGACACCAGCAAAAGACTGCGCGACACCAAGTTGGAACTGGAACGTAACCAGCTGCGCACACTGCCCTGGGACGAGCGCATCGCCCCTCTAAAAGAGGAGATCACTAAGCGACAGTGCCTGATCGACGAATCCCTTGCACGCCACCTGGAAGCAGTTGACGCGTTGGATGTTTGGCTGACGAACGAGCTGACCGCCAACCCTGACTACGACCCGGAAACCCCCGTGGCCTTGCCCCCAGCGGCGCTGACTGTACTTGTTCACTTAGACGATGCCATCCAACGCACGGCCCACCTGGTGGCGGGTGCGATGAATGATCTGCAAAACCGCTTTGGTGAAGACCTGGCATTGGCTCGGCAGCACTTGCTGCAAGTGGGCGAGTAATGAGCGGAGCGGCAGACATGGCATTGACGCCTGATATTCGGGATTATCTGAGCGAGCTGGCGCGCAAGCTGGATGCCTCTGGGCATGGTGAGCGTGGGTCGGTAATGGCTGCCGCTCAGGAGTTTCTCAATTGGTCGCCTGCGACCATTTACCGCCAATTGAAAACAGCGTGCGGCTGGACCGCTGGCCGTAAAACCCGCACAGACAAAGGGACCACCAGCGTAACCACCGAAGCGTTAGAAATGCTGGGCGCTGCCCAGCGTGAAGGGGTTCGGGAAAACGGCAAGCAAACGCTGCACACCCCCGCAGCACGAAGCATCCTGGAGCAAAACGGCATCAGCCTGGGCGTAAGCAACGTTCAACTGAATCGCCTGATTCGTGCCCGCAACTTAGACGTGAAATCACAGCGCAATGTAAGCCCCGTGCAGGCGCTACGTGCGCCGCATCCGAACTACCTGCATGAGGTCGATCCCTCGCTGTGCCTGGTTTACTACCTCAAGGGTCGCCAGCACATGATGCGCGACAGCGAGTTCTACAAGAACAAGCTGGACAACTACGCCAAGGTGAAGCTGAAGGTCTGGCGGTACGTCATCTATGACCGCGCCAGTAGTGCGTTGAAGGTTTGGTATTGCGAAGCTGCAGGCGAGAACCAACACAGCCTGTTCGACTTCCTGATGTACGCCTGGGGCAAGAGCGAGGGCTCCCTGTTTCACGGGGTTCCGCAATATCTGCTCTGGGACAAAGGTTCAGCGAACACCAGCAGCGCGATCAAAAACCTGCTGAAGCATTTGGAAGTTAAGCCGCTTGAACATGAGGCAGGCAATGCCCGTGCTAAAGGCGGAGTTGAGGGTGGCAACAACATCGTCGAAACCCAGTTCGAAAGCCGTTTGCGCTTCCAGCCGGTTGACGATATCGACTCCCTGAATGCGGCCGCGCAGGCTTGGGCTGAGGCTTATAACGCCAACCTGATCCCTGGCCAGGACACGCGCCTGCGCCGTGCTGGCCTGGCCGAACCTGTCGCCCGTTATGACCTCTGGCAGATGATCCGTGCCGAGCAACTGCGCCTGCTTCCTGACGTACTGGTTTGCCGGGCGCTTATGACTAGCCGCGAAGAGGAGCGGACGGTTAAGGCTGACATGTCGATCAGCTTCAAACATCAGAACGCCCACTCCCGGATGCTCTACGACCTGCGCGGCCTGGACGGCATTACGGTTGGCTCCAAGGTATCGGTGCGCGGTCTGGCTTATGGCGACTGCGCCATTCAGATCGAAGCCCCTCGGTATGACGGCGCGATGCTTACTTACCGCGTCGAGCCTATTCGTGGTTACGACCAGTATGGCCAGCGCCTTGATGCTGCTGTGCCGGGCGCTGAATACAAGTCGCTGCCCGAGACCTCCATTGAGAAAGCGGCCAAGGCGATGGACGAACTGGCCTATCCGCAACAGGACGCAAAACAAGCGCGCTCGAAACAAGTGGTGCCATTCGGTGGGGCGCTCGACTCGCACGAGCACCTCAAGCACATCGAGCACCCAACGTACCTGCAGCGTCAGGGCAGCACCATCGACACGCCTGAGCACCTGCGAGCGGACGAATCGAAGCTTACGGCCATGGCCGCGATGCTGCGTATTGCCGAAGCAATCGGCCGCAACCTGACTCAGGCTGAAAACACCTGGCTGCGTAACTCCTTTAAGGAAGGCGTACCCGAAGACCAGGTGCAGGCACTCATTGAGCAGTTCACTCGGCCGGCCCCCGTTGCCCCGGTCTCTATTAGCGGTGGCCTGCGGGCCGTATAGGAGCACGTCATGAACCTGAAAATCATGGATGCAATGAAGCTCAAGCGCGTGATGCTTGAACTTGGGATCACCCAGAGCCAGATGGCAAAAGCCATTCAACGCCCTGATGGCACCTCCATCAGCATTCCCACTTTGGCCCAGCTCATGAACCACGAGATGTGGCCAAAGACCATCGAGCGTTCCCGAATTCAGGCCCAGGCCAAAGCGCTGCTGTTCGAGCGCGGCGCCAACGATGACCACATCGTGGGCTTGTTTGAAATGGAAACCGGCGCGGCAACGATCTTGGCGGACTGTGCCGCGCCGGTACTCCCTAATGCCTTCAGCAAAGAGAGCGACTACATGCTACTACGAAAAAACACGGTGACCCGCGAAGCCCGACAGCACTTCAGGCTGCCGACCGACCCGTTCACCGATGAGATGCAGTGCGACGAAGACGTCTTCCTCTCGGACGATATTCGCTATGTACGCCAGGCCATCCGCCAAACCGCCAAGCATGGGGGCATGCTGGCTGTGAGTGGTGAGTCGGGGGCTGGCAAGTCAACACTGCGCCAGGATCTGGTCGAGTGGATCAACATCAATCGTGAGCCAATCACCATTATTGAGCCCTATGTTTTGGGCAGTGAAGACGACAATCAAAAGGGTAAGACGCTTAAGTCTATCGACATCACCAGTGCTGTAATTCGCAGCATTGATCCCGGTGCTAAACCTCGGCGCACGTTGGAGGAGCGCGCGCGGCAGATGCACGATCTGCTGCGCTCCAGCTCCCAGGCCGGCCGCCGTCATGTGCTGATCATCGAAGAGGCCCACGGCCTGACCATCAATACCATCAAGCACCTGAAGCGGTTCTATGAGATCCAGGAAGGCTTCAAAAAGCTGATGTCCATCATCCTGATTGGCCAGACCGAGCTGGAATGGAAGCTCAGCGAGCACAACCCAGCAGTGCGCGAAGTGGTTCAACGCTGCGAGATGGTCAAGCTGCAGCCCCTGGATAACCACATCGAGGCCTACATCAAACACAAGTTTGAACGGATCGGTGTCGACTACACGACCATCTTCGAGCCTTCAGCTTTTGAGGAGGCGCGTAACCGTCTGCGTACCAGTGTTCAGGAGGGGCGTGGCAGTCAGCGCGCTACCAAGACCCTTTCGCTCTGCTACCCGCTGGCAGTCAATAACCTGATCGCAGGCGCGATGAACGAAGCGGTTAAGGTCTGTGAGCCCAAGGTTACTGGCGAACTGATCGCCGCCGCCGTTCGGTCGGGGGTGTGAGATGGCAGCACTTCTGCAGCTCGTTCCGACTCCCGCACCTACACCGCTGAGTATTCTCGCCCCCGACTTACAGACCAAACTCAGCGCTTTTAACGAGTTGACCCGCGATATGCGTGCGGCCGGGGTAAAGGTAGAAGCACTGGCTGTATTGGACCACACGATCTTTGTGAGTCCTGAGAGTGTCGACCTGATCGCCCGTCGCTTCGCGCACGAAGTGCGCGGTTCACGCTACAGGACATCCGGTAAGTACACCCGTAATGCGGTGACTATTCGCGGCGTGGACGTTGTGTGGCTGACCCCTGTGAAGGAGCAAAACCGATGAGCGACGTAACTCAAATCCCATCGGGCTACCTGCGTAATGCTGTTGGGCACCTTGTACCTGAGTCTAGCGTGAGAGAGCAGGACAAGCTTCGTGACCAAGTCGCTACGGAGCTGGTGGCCATGGCTGAGGCCTTGAACAATGAACTGGCTGCGTTCAAGTCCAAGGCACTCGCTGACATCGCTGATCTGGTCGCCATCGCGGCCGAGCGCTACGGCGTCACTCTGGGCGGTGAGAAAGGCAACGTATCAGTGGTCAGTTTTGACGGTGAATACAAGGTGATTCGGTCCTATGCCAATCGCATCTCTTTCACCGAAGAGATGCTCGCCGCCAAAACGCTAGTCCTAGAGTGCGTGAAGTCCTGGACCGATGGGGCCAACGCGCACCTGGTGGAGGTCGTGCATCGGATGCTTAGTCCTGGTCGAAACGGCCAGATTCGTACAGCTGATGTTCTGGAAATGCTCCGTTGGGAAATCAATGACGAGAACTGGAAGCGCGCGATGCAGGCCGTCAAAGACTCAATCCTGGTCAGCGGTACCGCTGTGTATGTGCGCTTCTATAAGCGCGTCGCTGGCACGGACCAGTACCAAGCAATTCCTCTTGACCTGGCGGCGGTGTGACCATGGATCAGGATCGCATACTCGCGAAAATCAAGAAGTGCATGGAGATGGCCAAGTCAAAGACCGCCAATCCCAACGAAGCGGAAACGGCACTGCGCCAGGCTCATAAGCTAATGGAAGCTTACAACCTGGAGCTGGGTGATGTGCTGGCAAGCATGGCGGGTGAAATCAAAGTACCTGCCGGCTCTGAGGGTGAGCCTCCCGCCTGGCGAGTACGCCTTGCCCAGGTCTGCAGTCATGCGTTCGGTACACACCTCATCATCAGCTGCGGATGGGTAGAGGTCGCTTCATTCATATTTGTCGGCTGCGCAGCGGCCCCTGAGCTTGCTGGTTACGCATACCAGGTGCTAGAGCGCCAGCTACAGAAGGCCCGGCGCGACTACCTGGCAACTCAGAAACGCTGCAAGCGATCAACAAAGGTCGCGCGCGGTGACGCCTTTGCCCACGCCTGGATCGACGCGGTCTACGCCAAAGTCGAAGACTTCGCTGGGGTCGAGGACAACATTGTCGAGGCCATCCAGGCCTATATGGCGAAGAAGCACCCTAACCTCGGTCAGGCAAAGCTGAAGCGCCGTAAGCTCAAGGCACGCGACGAGGTTGCCACCGAAGCAGGTTATCAGGCGGGAAAATCGGCCCAGCTGCATCAGGCGATTAATCACAAACCCGTCGGGCGACTGACGCAAGGAGTTGGACTGTGAGCAGCGCGCCGTCTAATCCCAATCGTCTTCGGCTGATCAAGCTTATCCATGTCGCGCGGCGCGAGCTGGGCATGGATGACGAAACGTACCGTTTGATGCTGGCCGGCATGAAAGGTTTGGACGGCGCCACCTCTACCGCTGTTCTAAGCGTTCCAAAGCTTTACCTGGTTCTGGAACAACTAAAACAGAAGGGGTTCAAGGTCCGTCCAGCAGCAAAGCCTAAGCGGCCCCAAGCTGCCGACGATCAGTCCAAGAAAATTCGCTCGCTGTGGCTAACGCTGCACGATGCAGGCGCCGTGCGTGATCCGTCCGAAGAGGCTCTGGCCAAGTTCGTCCTGGGCATGACCAAGGTAGCGGCCCTTCAGTGGCTGTCCAGCGAGCAGGCCAGCCGGGTGATTGAGAACCTGAAGAAGTGGCACCAGCGGGTTGTCCGCGCTGCCAACGCAGAAAAGGTGGACGTATGAAAGGCTTCCGAAGCAAAGGTCCAGAGCTGCTGCTTGATCTCGCAGAACACATTGCGGTGGCTTTGAATGAGTTGGTGTCGATGGAAAGCGAAACCGCTCAGCACGTTGCTAAAGAGGTTGCGGATCGCATGGCGGGCCACTGGGGAGGACAGAACATCTACTTCCCCATGGGCTTGTCCTTGAAGCTCAGTCGCCGCGACCGTCAGATCTATGATGAATTCGACGGCAAGAATCAAAGCGAGCTAGCCCGTAAATACGGCGTGTCCTTGCAGTGGATCTACAAGATTGTGAAAGCAGTGCGGAAGGAGCAACTCGCACTGCTTCAAGGCGATATGTTCGGCCAGCTTGAGGACAACTGAGCTGGCCACTCCTCATTGCACATTCTGCAACTCTGTTTGATTCTCCCTCTCCCCATAATCCCAAGCTGTACCAGGTTGTCCCGGTTTATCTCATGTTTCTCTCTGGGAATATCTCGATCTAACTCAGTTTCGCGCCTTACGCGCGAGTTTCTTTTGTCAGTCGACACAAAAGAAACCAAAAAGTCTTGCCCCTACCTTGGCCTTGCGCTGCGCTCCAGGTTCCCTCGCTGCGTCGTTGCTCCAGGGGCACGGCACAACGGGCCTTCCATGGCCCGATGTGCCTCTCGCGGCGTCCCTGCCGCTCAACCTAGCCGGCGCCCCCTTACTCAACGACTCCACTCGGCCTTGCGATGAACGGGGCGGTTAGATCAACAGCCAGATCAAGATCAAAAGCGGCTCGGTGATCACCTGTCGAAGCCAGCTTGCTCGCTCCTACAGCAGCCAACGCCATCTGCGTGGACACCACCCTTTCCCCGCACCTGCCTTTGCGGCGACAATCGCGCCTTCGTCGCGTCAGTCACGCCGATGTTAATCCGCGTGTGGAGCTGAAATGATCACTGAATTGCGCCGTCGCGCTTTTTTGAATGCCATGCAGGTGGCCAGTTGGCTGCCGCGTGTTGCGCTGCCTTTTGCGGCGCCTTCGCGCGCGGAGTTGTTGGAGCCGCTAGCCGCTGAGCCCGAGCCGGTCGCTGCTGTGGCCTCGGTTAAAGAAGCTGCCGCAGCCCCACAAGCCCACGTTGCGCCAGTCGCGGAACCTGCTGCTGCGGTTGTTAGTGAGCGGCCGAAAATCGAAGTGCCACGCCCAGTTGCCCGGGGCGAGGCCAAGCCGCAGCCGGTGGTCGCTGAGGAAGAGGTCGCCGTTGCTCCGGCAAAAGTGGCCCCTGTGGCACCACCACGGTTTAGCCTGCAACTGCTGCGCGCAGGCTCGTGTGTGATTCTTGCCGAGTTGTCCACCGGCGAACCCTTCGCTGCGCGTGATCCTGCTTATCTGTTGTTGAAAGATCTGTTGCGTGCCGCCGGCCTGCCGGACAGCCCGCAAATTATCGGTGAGCCGGTGCGTTGGCCGTTGTTGGCGCGCGGCACCATGGATCAAGGCCCACAAGCGGCGCTGGAGTATGTGCAGGGCTTTTTGATGGCGCGCCTGGAAGAGGAGCCGGACTGTAAGTGCTTGTGGCTGGTCGGCTTGCCGGCGATTCGTTTTGCCGGTGAGGCTGATGCTGAGGCCTATAACCGTGAGTTGCAGGTGGAAGGGCTGGGCACTGCCTGGGCGGTTCCAAGCCTGGAGTTGTTGATGGACGAGCCGGCGCGCAAGGCGCCGCTGTGGCAGGCGATGCAACGTGTGATGCGCCGCTGGCAGAGTTCGGGAGTCGAGTCGCTGCATGAATGACGTGGTTACTTTCCGCCCGATGACCGAGGCGGATCTTGATGCAGTTGTGCAAATCGAATGCGCCGCCTTTAGTCACCCGTGGTCGCGCAAGCTGTTCCATGACGGCCTTAGCAGTTACGACTGCTGGGTGATGTTTGAAGGCGAGCGTCAGGTTGGGCATGCCGTGCTCAGCGTGATTATCGACGAAGCTCACCTGCTCAATATCACCGTGGCGCCGCTGTGCCAGGGCCGCGGGCTGGGGCTGAAGTTGCTGGAGCGGGTGATGCAGCGCGCGTATGAGCTCAAGGCCGGTGAGTGTTTTCTCGAGGTGCGCGCCAGTAACCTGTCGGCGTATCGCTTGTACGAGCGGTATGGTTTTAATGAAATCGGTCGCCGCCGCGATTACTACCCGGCGCCGGGTGGCCGCGAAGATGCCTTGGTGATGGCCTGTACCTTGTTTGATTAGCTGGCGGCCTGATCTGCTACAGCGGCCGACGCGTTCGGTCGCTGTTGTCGCTGGAGGGGGCAGCCATACTCGCGGCCGGCATCAATACCGCGATGAATAAGGACTTTTTCATGCCCCTGCTGCGCCCCCTCGTTTTTGGCTTGCTGCTGAGTGCAACCCTGGCCTCGGCCACCGCCGCCCCCCGCGACTTCACCGTGCTGCACACCAACGACTGGCAGTCGCGCCTGTTGGGTTTTGGCCCTAACAATGAATACACACCCGCCACTATTAATGACGACGGTACTGTCGGCGGTGTGGCGCGTCTGGCCACGCTGGTTAAAGAGCGGCGCGCCGCGGCGGGCGAGCAGCCGTTGTTGTTGCTGGATGCCGGCGACTTCACCATGGGCACGCTGTTTCACACCATCAGCCGTGAAGCCGGCAGTGAGCTGCGTTTGATGAGTGAGATCGGCTTTGATGCCACTACCCTCGGCAACCATGAGTTCGACTTCCGCCCCATGGGCCTGGCCGCCATGCTTACCGCCGCCTCGAAAGCCGAGGGCGCCAAGTTGGTGCCGGTGATCGCCAGCAATATCCAGTTCGACCCTAACAACCCCAGCGATGACAACCTTAAAGCGCACCAGGACGCCGGGCGCATCGTGCCCTACAAGGTGATCGAGAAGGGCGGCATCCGTTTTGGTCTGTTTGGTTTGCTCGGCTACAACGCCATTACCGTCTCGCCGATGACCGCACCGGTAACCTTTGCCGACCCCATCGAAACCGCCAAGGCCATGGTGAAAAAACTCAAGGAAGAGGACAAGGTTGATGTGGTGATCCTGCTCTCCCATATGGGTGTGGCGCAGCAGGACGACGGCAGCTGGCGTGGCGAAGAAGTAGAAATGGTCGAGCAGGTGCCCGGCATTGATATCGTCGTCGGTGGCCACTCGCACATTGCGTTACCGCAACCGGTGCTGGTCAACGGCCATACGCCAGTGGTGCAGGCCGGCTCGGAAATCCAGTACCTGGGCGAGTTGCATATGCAACTGGGCGAGGATGGCAAAACCCAGGTGCGTGATTACAGTCTGCATCCGGTCAACGACCAAACTGTTGGTGACGGCGTGATCACCACTCAGGTCGAGGATTTCAAACAGCAGGTCAGCCAACAGATGCTGGCGCCTAAGGGCTATCGCTTTGATCAGCCGCTGGCCAAGGTCGACAAAACCCTGACCCGCGAACATGACGATCCGATTCTCGCCAACCTGGTCACCGACGCCCTGCGCGATGCCACCGGCAGCGATGTCGCCTTCACCGGCAACGGCACCATCCGCGACGATATGATTGAGGGCCGTACGGGCGTGCAGGCGGTGTCTGATTTATTCCGCATCGCGCCGCTGGGCATTGGTCAGTTGGACGATGCGCCGGGTTATCCACTGGTTAAGGTGTATGTCACCGGCAAGGAGCTGAAGAGCATTTTGGAAGTGCTGCTGTTGGCCTACCAAATGCGCGACAGCGACAGCTATTTCCCCCGCGTCGCCGGCCTGCGCTTTAGCTACAACCCCTACCGCGTGCCGTTTGACCGGGTTAGCCGGATTGAACTGGGCGACGACAAAAGCGGCTACCGCGACCTCGACCTTAACGACCCGCGTCTGTATAGCATTGGCGCCAGCAGCTACGTCGGTAGTTTTACCTGGCTGATTTCTGACCTGAGTAAAGGCCTGATGACCGTGGTGCCCAAAGACGCCAACGGCAAGCCCATCGCCGAGCTTAATGACGCGATTATCGACGCCGACCCCAACACCCCAGGTGTGCAGGAGTACAAAGAGTGGCAGGGCTTGCTCGACCATATCCGCCGCCTGCCGGATACCGATGGCGACGGCCTGGCCAATATCCCCACCAGCGGCGCGGCGGCCGACCAGCGTATGGTTCGAGCACCGAGCTTTGCCCCGGCGGATATGTTCCGCTACGCCGGTACGCTGCAATGGGGCGTGAGTGTGGTGCTGGGGTTAGGGCTATTGTTGATTGTCTGGCTGTTGCGCCAAGCCTTTCGCCGCCGGCCGCAGCCGTGATTTGCCTGTGACCTGAGCCACAACGCGCTTGTCAAAGCCCCCACACGCACCCTAGGGTGTGCATCGGTTTTTTTCGGAGCGACGGCCATGAGTGATCTACAGCACCTGTTTGACAACAACGAACGTTGGGCTGAGGCCATCAATCAGGAAGACCCGGAGTTTTTTGCCAAGCTCGCCCGCCAGCAGGTGCCTGAATACCTGTGGATCGGCTGCTCGGATGCGCGCGTACCGGCTAACGAAATTGTTGGTCTGCTGCCCGGCGATTTGTTTGTGCACCGCAACGTCGCCAACGTCGTGCTGCACACCGACCTTAACTGCATGTCGGTGATTCAGTACGCCGTGGATGTGCTCAAGGTGAAGCACATTCTGGTCACCGGCCACTACGGCTGTGGCGGTGTCCGCGCTTCCATGAAGGATGTGCAACTGGGCTTGATCGACGGCTGGATTCGCTCCATCCGCGACCTCTACTACGAACAGCGCGACCACCTGGCGCAGCTGCCAACCGAAGAAGAGCAAGTTGACCGTTTATGCGAGCTGAACGTGATTCAGCAAGTGGCCAACGTCAGCCACACCACCCTGGTACAAAACGCCTGGCACCGCGGGCAAGCGCTATCGGTGCATGGCTGCATCTACGGCATCAAGGATGGGCGTTGGAAAAACCTCAACGTTACCGTCAGCGGCATGGAACAACTGCCGCCACAGTATCGCCTGCGCCCGCTAGGGCAGAACTAACGTCAAAATCGCGAGCTTTTGATTTTGTTTTTTGGCCGTCACTGGCGATAAAAATCCAGATCGAGCGAGCTAGAGCGCTACAAGGCAAAAATAGTTTTTGGAGCGCAGTTGGCTGTAGCCAATGAGCATTCAAAAACTATTTTTAACGCAGTAGCGCCGACGCGCAGCCGATCGAAGTCTTACTTAACCCGTTCGTTGTGTTCCATCTGCTCACAGGTCATAAAGCCCTTGCCATCGACACGGTCGTTGGCATCAAAGCTTACGTAGTACACCTGTTTGGCGCCATCTTTTTCCATCACGTAGTTATTGCAAGTGCCTGAGCGCACGGTGCGGTTCAGTTCGGTGGAGGGTGGGCCGCCAAGGGTCAGGGTTTGCGATTTGGTCATGCCAACGTCGACTTGTTTGACCAGCGGTTCGTTGCGGTAGGTGACGTAGTCGACCGGGTTTTCCAGCTTGCTGGCGCAACCTGTCACTGCTGCCAGTGCACAAAATGCCGCGAGGAGTTTGGTTTTGTACATGGTGATATTCCTTGTGGGGGGCCGTTGTCGGCTTGCCTGATTTTTGAGCCGCCTCGCTTTAACTAAGTTCGAGTTATTTCGTGGCTCAAATCCGCACAAAGCGCGGCACCAGCATCAGCCCTACGCCAATGGCCACCAGCAGATACGGGTCGCTAACAAAATAGCTGTAAACCATCAGGGCCAGTCCGCACACCCAGGCCACCGCATGGCCCTGGCGTTTGCCGTAGATCAGATAACCCAGGCCAATCGAGCCGAACACCAGACCAGCCAACAGGGTTGCGGTGGAATCCATCAAACACCTCAGGTCTTTAATTGGGCGTGCGCTGAACCTGGCGGCCCGGCACGTTGCCTAAGTATGCCGCTGGCCGTTGCCAGACTCTCCAACGATATTGCCAAGGACTTTGCCGATGCCCGTTAAACGTCTGCGCTTTCTGTTGCCGCTACTTGCCGTACTGCTGCTCGGGGCCTGTTCCGAAGCGCCTGAGCCTGCCAGTTTTGTTAACCGGGTATGGAGTGTCAGCGAGTCGCCGACCGTGAGCAAAGGCATGCTCTATGTGTTCCTCTCCGACGGCACCCTGGTGCTTGCCTCTGCCGGTAACAAACCGGCCTTTGGTCAATGGCAGCAAGATGGCGCTGACCTGGTGATGATCGAGGAAGGTCAGCGTTATAAGACTGAGGTGCTGATGGCTACCAAGGACATTCTGCAACTACGCCAGCACAACCCTGGCGAGCCGGTGGAGATGACCCTGGTGCCCGCCACGCCTTAAGCGCGTTTACTGTTCCTCGGTCGCCTTTTTCAAGCGCTCATTGTTCAGCGCATTGGCGGCATTGATCTGCTCTTCCAACTGCTGCGCCTGCTTGGCTTGCAGCTCGGCTTGCGCGGCGGTTTCACCGAGGCCGCAGGCGCTTAGCAGGGCGATGGTCATAACGAGGGCAGATACCTTGAAGGGGGACATGGAGCGCTCCAGAACAGTTGGCCAAGGCCGGTGGCCGAACTCTAGCAAAAGCGCTTCATAAACACCGAGCAGGGCGACACAATGGCGCCCATGAACAAAGCCCATCTGCACGCCCTGATCATCGCCAAACTGGAAGCCGATCTGCATAACGCTCAGGTCGCGCTACAAACCGCCCACGAGGCTGCCACCCACGAAGAAAACGTCGCCGAAAACAAGTACGACACCTTGGGGTTGGAGGCGGGCTATCTGGCGCACGGGCAGGCGCGACGCGTGGTGGAAATCGAGCAGGCATTGGCTGCCTATCGCAACTTGCAATTGCGCGAATTCGACAGTGCCAAAGGCATTCAACTGAGCGCGCTGGTGCTGCTGGAAAGTGACAGCGGCCAACAGCGCCAGCTGTTCCTCGGTCCTGATGGGGCCGGGCTAAAGGTGCAATTCGGCGATGCCGAAATCATGACCATCACCCCGCGCTCACCGATGGGCCAGAGCTTGCTCGGTAAGGCGCCAGGGGACGTGGTGCTGGTCAATGGCCAGGAGTCGGAGGTTATCGCCGTCTCGTAGGGTGTGCTGCGCGCACCCTGGCGATATGAGGTCAACCGCTTGGTGCGCATAGCACACCCTACGAGATCACCGGCGGTTTTGCGTTTAGCCGTAGCGCTTTTTCGCTTCAATGGCGAGGCCGCTGCCGATGCTGCCGAACGAGTCGCCTTCGGCATGGCGGGCGTTGGGTAGCAGGCGTTGGATATTGCCGCGCAGCGCCGGAATGCCGCTGGAGCCGCCAGTGAAGAACACGGTGTCGATGGCTTCGGTGCTGACGCCGGCGTCGGCCAATAGCTGCAATACGCTGCCGTTTATCTTGCCGAGCAATACGTCGATGGACTCATCAAACAGCTGACGATTTAGTTCTGCCACCAGCTCCGGCTCAATGCGTTCCAGGGAGATATTGCGGCTGTCCATTTCGGTCAGTTCGATCTTGCTCTGTTCCACTTGCATGGCCAGCCAATGCCCGGCGCGTTGCTCGATAAGCTTGTAGAAGCGGTCGAGGCCTTCGGTGTCGACGGCGTCGTAGCGCATGTTTTTTAGGGCGGTCTGCGATTGTTGCGAGTACACGGCGTTGATGGTGTGCCAGGTGACCATATTCAGGTGGTGACTGGTGGGCATATAGGCCTGGTTTTTCATCCGGCTGCCGTAGCCGAACAGTGGCATCACGCCGGCCAGGCTCAGTTGCTTGTCGAAGTCGGTACCGCCGATATGCACACCGCCGGTGGCCAGGATATCGCTCTGCCTTTCGGGCAGCATATGGCGCTCGGGTGCCAGGCGAATCAGCGAGAAGTCCGACGTACCACCGCCGATGTCGACGATCAGTACCAACTCTTCCCGGCTCAGGGTGCTTTCGTAGTCGAAGGCGGCGGCGATGGGTTCGTATTGGAACGACACATCCTTGAAACCGAGCTTTTTCGCCACACCGACCAAGGTATCTTCGGCTTCTTTGTCGGCTTTTTCGTCGTCATCGACAAAGAACACCGGGCGGCCCAACACCACTTGTTCGAACGGGCGCTCGGCCACGTGTTCGGCGCGGGTTTTCAGCTCGCCAATAAAGAAACCAAGAATGTCTTTGAAGGGTAAGGCGCTGCCCAGCACAGCGGTTTCGCTTTTTAGCAGCTTGGAACCCAGCAGGCTTTTCAGCGAGCGCATCAGGCGCCCTTCGTAGCCTTCCAGATACTCGTGCAAGGCCAGGCGGCCATACACCGGGCGGCGTTCTTCGAAATTAAAAAACACCACCGAAGGCAGGGTGATTTTTCCGTCTTCCAGCACCAGCAACGATTCTTCGCCGGGGCGCAGCCAGCCGACGGTGGAGTTGGACGTGCCAAAGTCGATGCCAATGGCACGAGCAGATTGCGCGTTGGTCATGATGAATTCCGGTACAGAAAAAACGGCCGCGCAGTTTACCTGAGGGGATGGGGTGGTGCGCGGTGGATTTCGGTGGGGTGATGAAGGGTTTTGATGCCTTCACGCCGTCATTCCCGGGCAGGCGTGATCCAGAATGGTGCGGGTGTAGGTGTTCGCCGGGAAAATCTGGATCCCCGCCTGCGCGGGGATGACGGATGTTTTTAAGTTGGGAGACGTTACGGGGTGATCAGGTAGCCCTTGATCCCGGTGAAGATGATTTGCGCGGCCAGTGCACAGACAAACAAACCCATTAGCCGACCAATAATTTCCAGGCCTTGGTCGCCGAGAATTCGTTCGAATTTATCGCTGAGGTACAGCACAGCGCCCACGGTCAGGCTGGCGAGAAAGATGGCGACCAGGGCGATTAACTTGCTATCCCAATGCGGCTGCCCGGCGCCCATTACCAACATCGCACCAATCGTACCCGGCCCAACCGTGAGCGGAATGGTCAGCGGCACGATGGTGACGTCTTGCTGTTGGTTGTCGCTTTGCACCACCGGGCGGCCTTGGGCCATGCCCAGGGCGGAGATAAACAACACGCTGCCAGCGCCGATGCGGAAGGCGTCGATGGTGATGCCGAATACGGTAAAGATGCTCTGGCCAAACAGGTACAGCACGCTACTGGCAACCACCACGCCGGTGGCGACTTTCCACGCCAGTTTTTTCCGTTCTTTCACGGTGTAGCCGCGGGTCATACCGATAAAGCACGACAGCACGAAGAACGGGCTATAGAGCACCAGCATCTTCAAATACAGGCTGAACAAGGTGGACAACATCGGCAGGCTCGCAGGCAAAAGGGCAGGGTAACGTTAGTGGGGCAGTGCCGAGTCGGCGGCTCTCTGGCGACGGGCGTTGCGTTCGGCTACCCAGTGCTCCACCAGCTCACGCAGGTTCGACAGCTCCACCGGTTTGGCCATGTGACCATCCATGCCTACTAGCCGCGCGCGTTCTTTGTGCTCGGAGAGAATATGCGCGGTCAGCGCCACCACCGGGGTGCGCTGGCGCTGTTCCTGGGCTTCCCAGGCACGCAGTTGTTCGGTGGCGGAAAAACCGTCCATTACCGGCATTTCGCAGTCCATCAGCACCAGGTCGTACTGCTGGGCTTTCATCGCGGTCAGGGCTTCTTCGCCATTGCTGGCGGTATCGGGCTGCAGGTTGAGCTTGCCGAGCATGCCGCGAATAACCTTGGTGGAAATGCTGTTGTCTTCGGCCACCAGAATGCGGAAGTCTTCGGGGAAATCCTCGGTCGCCACAATCGGCGCATAGGAGCGTGGCTCCAGACCTGGTTTGCGCTGCGCCAGTTCATCGGCGAGGGTGGTTTTCAGGGTGTAGCCGGCCACGGGCTTGGCCAGGATGCGTTTTATCCCGGCGTTACGCGCGATGATTTTGCTCGGCGCATTGCTGATGCCGGTGAGCATGATCAGCAGCACGTCATGGTTAAGGCTGGGGTCTTCTTTGATCTTGGCTGCCAGCTGCATGCCGGTCATGCCGGGCATGTCCTGGTCAAGCAGCACCACGTCGAAGTACTCGCGGATATTGGCTTTGGTGCGCAGCAGGGCCAGGGCTTCTTTGCCCGATGGCACGGCGCTGACGGTCAGGCCCCAGGCGCTGCACTGTTGCAGCAGTACCTTGCGGCAGGTTTCGTTATCGTCCACCACCAGCAAGCGTGCGCCTTGTAGTGGGCCGTCGAGGTCGGCGTTGGGGTTTTCCAGACGTTCGGCGTCCAGTGGCAGGGTCAGCCACAAGGTGTTGCCTTGGGTGCCACCACCTTGAATACCAAAGGTACCGTTCATTAACCGCACCAATTGGCGGGCAATGATCAGGCCCAGACGCGCGCCGACGCCGGTCGCGGAGAGGAAGTCTTTGCTGTGCAGTTCGGCGTTGAGCAGGGCGTCGCGCTCATTGCTGTCCAGCGAACGGCCGCTGTCCTGCACGGCAATGCGCAGGCGCGGGGCGTCGCCACTGGTGTCGACGGCCACCACCAAGAGAATTTCGCCTTCGTCGGTTTGCTTAAAGGCGTTATCCAGCAGGCTCAGCAGAGTCTGGCGCAGACGCGTGGGGTCGCCGCTGACCACCCGTGGCACCTGCGGCTGCATAAAGCTGATCAGCTCGACTTTTTGCTGCTCGGCCTTGGCGCGGAAGATATCCAGGCAATCGTCGATCAGCGCGTTGAGGTCGAACTGCACATCGTCCAGCTCGATCTGCCCGGACTCCAGTTTGGAGATGTCGAGAATCTCATTGATCAGGGTGAGCAGTTCGTTGCCCGAACTGTGGATGGTTTGTACGTAGTCGCGCTGTTTGGTCGACAGCTGGGTGCCGAGCAACAGCTCGGTCATGCCCAGCACGCCATTCATGGGCGTGCGTATTTCGTGGCTGATCTTGGCCAGAAATTCGGCCTTGGCGCGCAACTCTGCCGAGCTGGCGGCTTGCTCGCGGCTGATGGCGAAGTATTCCTGCTGCAAACGCAACTGCCGCTCGGCCAGTGCCAAGCTTTGCAACAAGCCGCTGACGGCGGCAAAGCACAAGAGGTTGTAGGCCAGCCAGTCGGCGTCATACGCCCAGTAGCCAAACATAGAAGGTAGAGCGCCGATAAAGGCCAGGTTGAAAATCAGTTGGGCCAGGGTGAATAGCCGGGAGGGTTTGTAACCGTGCAGCCAACGGTAGGCGGCGACCACCAATATGCTGACACTGCTGACGGCGGCAAACAGATACACCACACGGTTAAATTGCAGTTGGCTGGCCACCATGATCACTCCCACCAACAGAGCGATGGCGACGCACTCGGCCAGCAGCACCCGGCGCCAGATACCGTCGGGTTGCACGCGTTGGAAAAAACTCAGGGTAAAGCCCAAGCCGCAGAGCATGGCCAGCAGAATTGACAGATTGCCGGCTTGCACTTGTAAGCCTGGCCAGCCGACCAACCAGGGGGAGGCAACCCCGAGCAAGACGCTGCTGGTGCCGAGCAGGCTCAGTTGCGCGAAGGCCAGCCACAGGCTGCTGCGAATACGCGTGTAGGCGAAACGCACCAGGTTGTAGAGCGCCAGTAAGCCAAAGGCGGCGAGCAACATGCCGTAGAGCAGGGGGCGGCTGTCGTCGGCGGCCATGGCTGCGGCGTCATCGATACTGATGGAGGGGCGCAGGGTATGGCTGCTGGACAGGCGCAGGTACACGTCGAGGGTGTCGTTGCTGGCCGGCAGCGGCAAGAGAAAATCACGGCTAGGCAAGGGCCGCTCGGCCAGCGGCGTCTGACTGCCGGTGCGGGTGCTGGCGAGCAATTCGTCGCCGCGCAGCACGTAGAGATCCAGGTGGTTCAGGTACGGGCCAAATACCCGCAGCAGGCGTTCATGCTTGTCGCCAGGCAAACGCACATGCAGCCATTGCGCAGCATTACCGCCAGGGGTGACCAGTTGTTGGATATCGACCGGGGAGAAACGCGCGACGCTGCCACTGGCGCGAACTTCATTGAGCTGCAAGCTGGCATCTGCATCGAGCAGGGCAGACCATTGGCCTTGCTCCGCTGCCAGGGCGGGCATTGGCGACAGTGCGACCAGCAGCAAACTGGCAACAAGTCCTATGGCGATCCTGAGCCGGCGCACAATGAAATCCCTTCGGGTTTAAGAGCTCGGATTATAGCCAAGCAATCCCTTCGGGTAATACGCAAAAGGCAGCTCAAAGAGCTGCCTTTTGTGGGTTTTTGCTGAAGAAATGACGTTATTCTTCGCCGCGCTCACGGGCAATGGCGCGATAGCCGATGTCGTGACGATAGAAGCAGCCGTCCCAGTCGACTTTTTTCGCCAGCGCATAGGCATTGGTTTGCGCCGCCGAAACGCTTTCGCCCAACGCGGTAGCGCACAGCACACGGCCGCCAGCGGTGACGACCTTGCCGTCCGCCAGGGTGGTGCCGGCGTGGAAGATTTTGCCTTGATCCGATACCGCGTCCTCCAGGCCTTTGATTTCCACGCCTTTGGCGTAGTCACCCGGGTAGCCGCCAGCGGCCAGCACCACGCCCAGGCTTGGACGCGGATCCCACTGCGCTTCGATCTTATCGAGGGCTTCAGCCAGCGCGCCTTCAATCAGCAGCACCAGGCTTGATTGCAGACGCAGCATGATCGGCTGGGTTTCCGGGTCGCCAAAGCGGCAGTTGAACTCGATAACCTTCGGCTTGCCGGCCTTGTCGATCATCAAGCCGGCATAGAGGAAGCCGGTGTACACGTTGCCTTCAGCCGCCATGCCGCGCACGGTCGGCCAGATCACTTCGTCCATGGCGCGCTGGTGCACGTCTGGGGTAACGACTGGAGCCGGGGAGTAAGCGCCCATGCCGCCAGTGTTCGGGCCGGTATCGGCATCGCCAACACGTTTGTGGTCCTGGCTGGTGGCCATTGGCAATACGTTTTTGCCGTCGACCATCACGATAAAGCTGGCTTCTTCGCCGTCGAGGAATTCCTCGATCACCACGCGCGAACCGGCGTCACCAAAGGCATTGCCAGCGAGCATATCGCGCACGGCGTCTTCGGCTTCTTCCAGGGTCATGGCGACGATCACGCCTTTACCGGCGGCCAGGCCATCGGCCTTGATCACAATCGGTGCACCCTTTTCCCGCAGATAGGCCAGGGCAGGCTCCACTTCGGTGAAGTTCTGGTAGTCGGCGGTAGGAATGTTGTGGCGGGCGAGGAAGTCTTTGGTAAACGCCTTCGAACCTTCCAACTGTGCAGCGCCAGCGGTGGGGCCAAAGCAGCGCAGGTTGCGGCTACGGAACAGATCAACCACGCCTTTAACCAGCGGCGCTTCCGGGCCAACGATGGTCAGGCTGACGTTCTTCTCAGCGAAATCGGCCAGTTGCTCCAGGGCCAATACGTCGATGGCGACGTTTTCGCACTTGGCTTCGGTAGCGGTGCCAGCGTTGCCGGGGGCGACAAAGACTTTCTCAACGCGCGGGTCTTGCGCGACTTTCCACGCCAGGGCGTGCTCACGACCGCCACTGCCAATGATCAATACATTCATATTGCGAGCCTCTATGGGGCGCCACTCTGCGGCGCGGGCTAAAACAGGCGACATCTATCGAGGGGGCGATGGCGTAGGTAGATGCAAGGCGGATTGGGCTTTTGCGAGAAGCAGTTGCGGCATCGCAAAAGTCCAATCCAACGCAGCAGCTGCCTGCGTCAGCGCAGCCGTCTTAGTGTCTAAAGTGACGCATGCCGGTGAATACCATGGCGATACCCGCTTCATCCGCTGCCGCGATAACCTCGTTATCACGCATCGAACCACCCGGTTGAATCACCGCGGTGATGCCCACTTTCGCGGCGTTATCGATACCGTCGCGGAACGGGAAGAAGGCATCCGAAGCCATTACTGCGCCTTGCACTTGCAGGCCCGCGTGTTCGGCTTTGATCGCGGCAATACGCGCCGAGTTAACCCGGCTCATCTGGCCTGCACCGACACCAATGGTCTGGCGGTTTTTGGCGTAGATGATGGCGTTGGACTTCACGTACTTGGCCACTTTCCAGGCAAAGATCAGGTCGTGAATTTCCTGTTCGGTGGGCGCGCGTTTGGTCACTACTTTCAGGTCGTCAGCGGTGATCATGCCGATGTCGCGGCTCTGTACCAGCAGGCCGCCGTTAACCCGCTTGTAGTCCCAGGCAGAGGCGCGCTCGGCGTTCCACTGACCGCAGGCCAAGAGGCGCACGTTGGCTTTGGCGGCGACCACTTCGCGCGCTTCAGCGCTAACACTTGGGGCAATGATTACTTCGACGAATTGACGATCAACGATGGCCTGGGCGGTGGCCGCATCCAGCTCGCGGTTAAAGGCGATGATGCCGCCAAAGGCCGATTCGGTGTCGGTGGCGTAGGCCAGTTCGTAGGCCTGGCGAATGCCGCCTTCGCTGTCCAGGGCAACCGCTACGCCGCATGGGTTGGCGTGCTTGACGATCACGCAGGCTGGCTTAACAAAGCTTTTTACGCATTCCAGCGCGGCGTCGGTGTCGGCCACGTTGTTAAACGACAGCTCTTTGCCTTGCAGCTGGGTGGCGGTGGCTACGCTGACTTCGGCCGGTTTGGCTTCCACGTAGAACGCCGCGCTCTGGTGCGGGTTCTCGCCGTAGCGCATTTCCTGGGCCTTGATGAACTGGCTGTTGAAGGTGCGTGGGAATTCGCTGCGGCCTTCGGTGCTGAGGGTTTCAGCTGCCTGGTCTACGGTGCCCATGTAGTTGGCGATCATGCCGTCGTAAGCGGCGGTGTGTTCAAACGCCTTCAGCATCAGGTCAAAGCGCTGGGCGTAGGTCAGGCCGCCGGCTTTCAGGTTTTCCAGGACATTGGCGTAGTCGCTGGCATTTACCACGATAGCCACGTCTTTGTGGTTTTTCGCTGCCGAGCGAACCATGGTTGGGCCGCCGATATCGATGTTCTCGATGGCGGTCGGCAGGTCACAGCCGGGTTTGGAAATGGTTGCTTCGAAAGGGTAGAGGTTGACCGCCACCAGGTCGATCGGCTTGATGCCGTGCTCGGCCATGATTGCATCGTCGGTGCCGCGGCGACCGAGAATGCCACCGTGAATTTTCGGGTGCAGGGTTTTCACCCGGCCATCCATCATTTCCGCAAAGCCGGTGTAGTCGGCGACTTCGACGGCGGCTACGCCATTGTCCTTAAGCAGTTTGAAGGTGCCGCCGGTGGACAAGATCTCCACGCCAAGGGCGGACAGCTCACGGGCGAACTCAAGGATGCCGGTCTTGTCGGAAACGCTGATCAAGGCACGGCGAATGGGCAGGCGGGTGGTTTGGTCGGTCATCTCGGTTTCCATCTAAAGCAGAGAAATCAGCAAAAAAGGGCGGCTGTTTGATCAGTCCGCCCTTTTTCGTATGAATGCATGCTTACAGCAGGTCGTATTGCTTGAGCTTTTTGCGCAGTGTTCCGCGGTTCAAGCCAAGCAATTCAGAAGCCTTGGTCTGGTTACCCTTGACGTAGTTCATCACGGTTTCCAGCAACGGCGCTTCGACTTCGGAAAGCACCAGGTTGTAGACATCACAGACATCTTGCCCATCAAGGTGGGCGAAGTAGTTGTGCAGCGCCTTTTCCACATTGCCGCGTAAGGTCTGGCCTTCGTCGCTCGGCGTGTTGAGGTGCTGTTTCAAATTGACGTTATCGGTCACAGGTGCAATTCCACTCACTAAAGTCTCAGTCATCATCGTCATGCGGCCACCTCTTCTCCATCGTTGTGACGTTCGGCGAAGAACTGCCGAACGCTGGCGCATTGCACGTCCGTGTTTTCCAGACGATTGAATTGGGCGCGAAACTCCCTGGCGCCCGGCAGGGTGGCGAGGTACCAGCCAACGTGTTTGCGCGCAATTCGCGGGCCCATCACGTCGCCATAGAAACTGTGCAGTTCCACCAGATGCTCTAGCAGAATGCGTTCCACCTCATACAACGTTGGCGCTGGCAGATACGTGCCAGTGCGCAAGTAATGCTCGATCTCGCGAAAGATCCACGGCCGGCCCTGAGCAGCGCGACCAATCAACAAACCGTCGACCCCGGTGCTATCGAGCACCTGCCGGGCTTTATCTGGCGAGGTGATATCGCCATTGGCAAACACCGGAATCGACACCGCCTGCTTGATCGCGGCGATGGTCTCGTACTCGGCTTCACCTGTGTATAAATCGGCCCGGGTGCGACCGTGAACGGCGAGGGCAGTAATGCCGCTTTCCTCGGCAATACGCGCAACGGTGATGCCGTTTTTGTTATCGCGGTCCCAACCGGTGCGAATTTTCAGGGTGACCGGTACATCTACTGCGGCCACCACCGCCTGCAAAATCGCACTGACCAGCGCTTCGTCTTTTAGCAGCGCAGAACCTGCTGCCTTGTTGCACACCTTCTTGGCGGGGCAACCCATATTGATGTCGATAATTTGCGCGCCCAGTTCCACGTTTGCTCGTGCGGCATCGGCCAGCATCTGCGGGTCGCCACCGGCGATCTGCACCGAGCGAGGCTCGGGGTCACCGGCATGGAGCAAACGCAAACTGGATTTGCGTGTGTTCCACAAGCTCATGTCGCTGGTCACCATTTCCGATACCACCATGCCTGCCCCCAAGCGCCGGCACAGCTGGCGAAATGGGCGATCAGTCACACCCGCCATCGGGGCGAGAATTAACTGATTGGGCAATGTGTATGGACCGATGCGTACCGCCGACATGGGGCTTCCCTGCTGAGAAAGGCGGATCTGAGAGTGCGAAAAAGGGTGGGCATGATACCCGCTCTGGATGACTGGATAAAGGCTGTTTTGGATAAATTATGAACAGTTTTAACCGGTCAGAACGTCGCAGTCCAAGCGCCGAAATGGCAAAAATGCCGTGGCGAAATTCACTCCGGCGAGTGAAAACTCAGGCTGTAATTCACGGCTTTATTGCCCGGATCAAGGATGTCCAGGGAGATATGAATCGGCGTTTGCGGTGGCATTTCGGCCTGGCCTGCCAACTCGCCAGCCAGGTATTCGCTGGGCTTGAAGCGACGACTGGCAAGTAGTTGACCATTGAGGTCGGCAAAGCGGATTTCCAGCAATGGAAAGGGCTGAGCAAAGGTCGCGCGGTTGTAGATGATGGCGTCGACTATTAGTGCGCCATTGAAGTCCGGGTGGCTGCGCACCACCAGGTTGCTGCTCTTGATCAGGCTGATCTCGACCTTGGATGGCAGGCTGCAACCGATGTTCGGGCACAGCTCTTCAAACCAGGGGCGGTATTGGTCTTGGCGAGCCAATTCGTCGAAGTGGTACGCCACGTACTGGGTCACCAATGCCGCAGCGCCGATCAGGTTCAGCAGGCCCCAGCCAAGCCAACGGCCCCAGGGTTTGCGTTGTTCTTGCCAGTCCAATTGCAGCGGGTCATCGGCGAGATGAAACAGGCTGTCATCACGCAGCGCAGGTTCAGCGCGGCCGGGTTTGTTGAGGTCTTTGACGGCAGAGAAATTGTCGCGCTCGTGCTCGCGCTGATCCTCCTCATCATCGTCGTGGGCGGCGTGATCATGGTCGCGGTCGGCGCTGAGCTTAAAGGCAGGCTCAAGATCGTCTTCGCTATCGTCGATACGGCCGCTGCCCAGTTTCGGTTCGTTGTCGACGGGCAGCGGTTCGCTGATAGCGGGTGCGGCTGGCTCAGGGCGGGGACGAAACACCGGAGGCGGCGCCACACTCGGCGCGGGTGCCGGGATGCCATCGTTGCTGGTTTTTGGCGCGGTTTCTTTTTTTAACAGGGCCTCGGCCCAGGCTTCGTCATGGCGATCGTCAATGCGATCAGGCCCTTTGAGGAAGTCGTCTTTGGCGGTCATGGCCGGGGCCAGCGATAAAAACTCTTGGGACAGTTGCAGCTCTTGCTGTTCCAGCTTGGCCAGTTCTTCGTCCAGGCTGTCGAGGTCGAGGTCGTCGTGAATCCACAGGGTTTCGCTGGTGGCCTTGCCCGCTGTTGGAATAGCCGCAGCGGGTACGGCGGGTTTTGCTGCGGGGGCGGGCACGGCGGCGGCTAGCGGTTTTGCCGGCGCGCTTGGCGCTGGAGCAGGTGCCTTGGGCTGCAATGGATGCTCATCAAGAATCTGCTGCGCCGCATTGAATACATGCAAACACGCACCGCAACGCACTTGGCCATGCGCGGCACCCAGCTGCGTACTGCTTACGCGAAAGCTGGTGCGGCAATGTGGGCATTGGGTGACGAAGCTGGCGGTCATGCAGTATTCCGGGGGTTGCGCAAATCGAACGGGGGCTAGTCTAACTCAAGGCTGGCGGCAGGTGCGCCTTAGCGGCGGCGGCCGCTGATACGCACCCAGCCGTCTTTTTCGGCCGTGGGGTCGAGTTCAAACGCATCGGCGTAAGCGGCGCGAACTTCTTCGGCCTGCTCGGCGAGGATGCCCGACAGTGCCAGACGCCCGTTGCTCTCGACCAGCGCAGTAATCTGCGGCGCCAGTTGCACCAGCGGACCGGCCAGAATATTGGCAACTACCACTTCGGCCTGCACCTGCGGCAAATGTTCCGGCAAATACAGCGGGAATAGGGCTGGGTCGATACCGTTGCGCCCAGCGTTATCGCGAGAAGCTTCCAGCGCTTGCGGGTCGATATCGGTGCCTACGGCCTGTTTGGCGCCGAGCAGCAATGCCGCGATGGCGAGAATGCCCGAGCCACAGCCAAAATCCAGCACGTTAACGCCATTCAGCTCCTGGCCATCCAGCCATTCCAGGCACAGCGCCGTCGTCGGGTGCGTGCCAGTGCCGAAAGCCAGGCCTGGATCGAGCAGCAGGTTGACGGCATCCGGCTGCGGTGCCTCGTGCCAGCTCGGCACAATCCACAGGCGCTGGCCGAAACGCATAGGGTGGAAGTTGTCCATCCAGCTGCGTTCCCAGTCTTGGTCTTCGATGCGTTCGACGTGGTGGTCCGGCAACGTGCCACCGGTGAGCAAGGTCAGATGGGCCAGCAAGTCGGCCTCATCGACATCTGCTTCAAACAGAGCGAGCAAATGGGTGCGTGACCACAGCGGTGTGGTGCCCAAGTCCGGCTCGTAAATCGGTTGGTCTTCGGCGTCCATAAAGGTTACCGAGACCGCGCCTACCGAGAGCAGAGCGTCTTCATAGGTTTCTGCCTGTTCCGGGCTGATGGCGAGACGGACTTGTAACCACGGCATAACGGACAACCTCGAAGACGGTGCTTTTTAAAGAAGAGCAGGCTTAACAGGGCGGCAAGCTTACTTGAGCTACCGGCGCCGTGCCAGCCGCGTGGTGCGCGCCCTGGCGCGAGGGCGCAAAAACAAACGCCCCGTACAGGTCGGGGCGTTTGTTTTGCCGCCGGGGTTACTCGGTGGCGTCGTTGGTGGCTGGTGGCGGGCGCAGACCGATTTCCGCCTTGAGCTCCATCAGCTTGCCGTTGCGCATAATCTCGATGCTGGTTTTTTCCCCAGGCTTGGCGCGCGCCACCTGGTTCATCGAGCGGCGGCCATCGCTGGCCGGTTCACCATCAATGTTCAAAATCAGATCGCCCGGTTGCAGCCCGGCTTTTTGCGCCGGGCCGTCGCGGTAAATACCGGCAACCACGATGCCGGGGCGCCCGTCCAGACCAAAGGACTCCGCCAACTCTGGCGTCAGCGGCTGCACTTCGATCCCCAGCCAGCCGCGAATAACCTGGCCGTGTTCGATGATGGCTTTCATTACATCCAGCGCCAGCTTGGTGGGGATGGCAAAACCGATGCCCTGCGAGCCGTTGGATTTAGACAAGATCGCGGTATTGATACCCACCAGATTACCGTGGGCATCGACCAGCGCGCCGCCGGAGTTGCCCGGGTTGATGGCCGCGTCGGTTTGGATAAAGTCTTCGTAGGTATTGAGGCCCAACTGGTTGCGGCCGGTGGCGCTGATGATGCCCATGGTTACGGTCTGGCCAACGCCGAAGGGGTTGCCGATGGCCAGGGCGACGTCGCCAATGGCGATGGCGTCGGAGCGGCCGAGGGTGATCGAAGGCAGGTCTTTGAGGTCGATCTTCAATACCGCCAGGTCGGTTTCCGGGTCGCTGCCGATAACACGCGCCAGGGTTTCGCGGCCGTCTTTAAGGGCCACGACAATTTGATCGGCGCCCGCCGTCACGTGGTTGTTGGTGAGCAAGTAGCCTTCGGGGCTCATGATCACCGCCGAACCGAGGCTGGATTCCATGCGCCGCTGCTTGGGCAGGTTATTGCCAAAGAAACGCCGGAACTGCGGGTCTTCAAACAGCGAATTGGCCGGCTTGTTGACGATTTTGGTGGTGTACAGGTTGGCCACGGCGGGGGCGGCGATGGTCACTGCGTCGGCATACGACACCGGCCCCTGCTGCGCCACACCGTACTGCGGCGCCTGCTGCATATGTACATCCTGGCGCGGCAGGCCGACCCACTGCGGGTAGTACTGGATAATCAGCAACGCCAATAGCACGCCGACCAGCAGCGGCCAGCCAAGATAACGTAGAGCCTTGAACATCGATAAATCCTGAGGGTTGCGAGGGCCATAGCAGGCCCTTAAGGTGGCGGCCATTATAGAGGCCGTTGCAGCAATAAAAAGCGGCTTACATTTGTACGGGAGAGTAAATGTTATGGCGATTGCGCTGAGCACCTTGCTGGAAGAAGCCGAACGTTTTCTCGGTGCGGCGCGCATCGCCGATTACTGCCCGAATGGCTTGCAAGTAGAAGGGCGGCCGCAGGTGCGGCGGATTATCAGCGGGGTAACGGCCAGCCAGGCGTTGATCGATGCGGCAGTAGAAGCCGATGCCGATGTGGTGCTGGTGCACCACGGTTATTTCTGGAAAGGCGAAAACCCGTGCATCGTCGGTATGAAACAGCGCCGGCTGAAAACCTTGCTTAGCAACGACATCAGCCTCCTGGCCTATCACCTGCCGCTGGACCTGCATCCGCAAGTCGGCAACAACGTGCAGCTGGCGCAGCAACTGGATATCACCGTCGAAGGTCCGTTGGACCCGGATAACAGCAAAGTCGTCGGCCTGGTCGGTTCCCTTGATGAGCCTATGAGTGCCCGCGATTTCGCCCGCCGCGTGCAGGACGTGCTCGGTCGTGAGCCGCTATTAATAGAGGGCTCGCAAATGATCCGCCGCATCGGCTGGTGCACCGGTGGCGGCCAAGGCTATATCGATCAAGCGATTGCCGCGGGTGTCGACCTCTACCTGACCGGTGAAGCCTCCGAGCAAACTGTGCACAGCGCCCGCGAAAACGACATCAGCTTTATCGCCGCCGGCCACCACGCCACCGAGCGTTATGGCGTGCAGGCATTGGGTGATTACCTGGCCAAACGCTTCGCCTTGGAACACCTGTTTATCGACTGTCCTAACCCGGTGTAGCGGCCCTGTTTAGCGGGAATATCACTAGATCTTTTCGATCTAACAGCCTGCCTGATTAGAATAGGGTGCTGTGCTAAAGTGCCGCCCTCGTCCACGGCCCGTAGGCCGTCCAATATCGCTCTCTTCGTGAGACAGCCGTGAGTAGCCATGCTCGATAAATTGACGCATCTGAAGCAGTTGGAGGCGGAAAGCATCCATATCATCCGCGAGGTCGCCGCCGAGTTCGATAACCCGGTGATGCTGTACTCCATTGGTAAAGATTCCGCGGTCATGCTGCACCTTGCCCGCAAAGCGTTTTTCCCCGGCAAGCTGCCGTTCCCGGTTATGCACGTGGATACGCGCTGGAAATTCCAGGAGATGTATTCATTCCGCGACAAGATGGTGGCGGACCTGGGCCTGGACCTGATCACCCACATCAACCCCGACGGCGTGGCGCAAAACATCAACCCGTTCACCCACGGCAGCGCCAAGCACACTGACATCATGAAAACCGAGGGCCTTAAACAAGCCCTGGATAAGCATGGTTTCGACGCCGCTTTCGGCGGCGCCCGTCGCGACGAAGAGAAATCTCGCGCCAAAGAGCGCGTGTATTCCTTCCGTGATAGCAAACACCGCTGGGATCCGAAGAACCAGCGTCCTGAGCTGTGGAATGTGTACAACGGCAAGGTCAACAAGGGCGAGTCGATCCGCGTATTCCCGCTGTCGAACTGGACCGAGTTGGATATCTGGCAGTACATCTACCTCGAAGGCATTCCGATCGTGCCGTTGTACTTCGCCGCCGAGCGCGATGTGATCGAAATGAACGGCACGCTGATCATGATCGACGATGACCGTATCCTTGAGCACCTCTCGGATGAACAGAAAGCCAGCATTCACAAAAAGATGGTGCGTTTCCGCACCCTCGGTTGCTACCCACTGACGGGGGCGGTTGAATCCACCGCCACCAGCCTGACTGACATCATTCAGGAAATGCTCCTGACCCGGACCTCCGAGCGCCAGGGTCGTGTTATTGACCATGACCAAGCCGGTTCGATGGAAGACAAGAAACGTCAGGGGTACTTTTAATATGTCGCACCAATCCGAATTGATCAGCGAGGACATCCTCGCCTACCTGGCCCAGCACGAGCGCAAGGAAATGTTGCGCTTCCTTACCTGCGGCAACGTCGACGACGGCAAGAGCACCCTGATTGGGCGCCTGCTGCACGACTCGAAAATGATCTACGAAGACCACCTCGAAGCCATCACCCGCGACTCGAAAAAAGTCGGTACCACCGGTGAGGACATCGACTTGGCGCTGCTGGTAGACGGCCTGCAAGCCGAGCGCGAGCAGGGCATTACCATCGACGTGGCGTACCGTTATTTCTCCACCGCCAAGCGCAAGTTCATCATCGCCGACACCCCCGGCCATGAGCAGTACACGCGCAATATGGCCACCGGTGCCTCCACCTGCGACCTGGCGATTATTCTGGTCGATGCCCGTTATGGCGTGCAGACGCAAACGCGCCGGCACAGCTATATCGCCTCGCTGCTGGGCATCAAACATATCGTCGTCGCCATCAACAAGATGGACTTGAAGGGCTTTGACGAAGGCGTGTTTGAGTCGATCAAGGCAGACTACCTGGACTTCGCCGCCAAGGTGTCGTTGAAGCCAACCTCGATCCATTTCGTGCCGATGTCGGCCTTGAAGGGCGACAACGTGGTTAACCACAGCGAGCGTTCGCCGTGGTACACCGGCCAGACGCTGATGGAAATCCTCGAAACCGTGGAAATTTCCGCCGACCGTAACTTCACCGACATGCGTTTCCCGGTGCAGTACGTTAACCGTCCAAACCTGAACTTCCGTGGTTTTGCCGGCACCCTCGCTAGCGGCATCGTGCACAAAGGCGATGAAGTGGTGGTGTTGCCGTCGGGCAAAAGCAGCCGGGTGAAATCCATCGTCACCTTTGAAGGTGAGTTGGAAAGCGCCGGCCCAGGTCAGGCCATTACCCTGACCATGGAAGACGAAATCGATATCTCCCGTGGCGATCTGTTGGTGCATGCCGACAGCCAACCGCAGGTGACCGACAGCTTTGAAGCCATGCTGGTGTGGATGGCTGAAGAACCGATGCTGCCGGGCAAGAAATACGACATCAAACGTGCCACCAGCTATGTGCCGGGTTCGATTGCCAGCATTGTGCACAAGGTTGATGTAAACACCCTGGAAGAGGGCGCCGCCAGCAGTCTGCAACTGAACGAGATCGCCAAGGTGCGGGTCAGCCTGGATGCCTCTATTGCCCTGGACGGCTACGACCGTAACCGCACCACTGGCTCGTTTATCATCGTTGACCGCCTTACCAACGGCACCGTCGGCGCCGGCATGATCATTGCCGCACCAGTGGGCGGCCAGGGTGGCGGTCTGCATGGCAAGTTGGCCCATGTGGCGACCGAAGAGCGCGCGGCGCGCTTTGGCCAGCAGCCGGCTACCGTGTTGTTCAGCGGCCTGTCGGGTGCGGGCAAGAGCACGTTGGCCTATGCGGTTGAGCGCAAGCTGTTCGATATGGGTCGCGCTGTTTACGTATTGGATGGCCAGAACCTGCGCCACGACCTGAACAAAGGTCTGCCGCAAGATCGCGCCGGGCGTACCGAGAACTGGCGTCGTGCGGCTCACGTTGCTCGTCAGTTCAACGAAGCGGGTTTGATCACGCTGGCTGCCTTTGTAGCGCCGGATGCTGAAGGCCGTGAACAGGCCAAAGCCCTGATCGGCAATCAGCGTTTGCTTACCGTGTATGTGCAGGCGTCCCCGCAGGTGTGCGCCGAGCGTGACCCGCAAGGTCTGTATGCCGCCGGTGGCGACAACATTCCGGGCGAGTCCTTCCCCTATGACATTCCGCTGAATGCGGACCTGGTGGTCGACACCCAGAGCGTGTCGGTGGAAGAGGGCGTGAAGCTGGTGCTGGATCTGTTGCGTAGCCGCGGCGCGATCTAAGCCGCGTGCAAACAAAAAGCCCCGCAGATGCGGGGCTTTTTGTTGTTTGGCTTTTGCCTGTGCTAGGCGCCCAGCCTGGGGACCAGCTTAGCGGCGCGTGAGTAACACGCCGGATTCCATATGGTGGGTGTACGGAAACTGATCAAACAACGCACAGCGCTCAATGCGGTGAGTGTCGTTGAGTTGGGCGATGTTCGCCGCCAGGGTTTCCGGGTTGCAGGAGATATACAGAATATTGTCGAAACGCCGGGTCAGCTCGCAGGTGTCCGGGTCCATGCCAGCGCGCGGCGGGTCGACAAAGACGCTGCCGAACTCATAAGCCTTGAGGTCGATGCCTTGCAAACGGCGGAACGGGCGCACGTCGTTCAGCGCTTCGGTGAGTTCCTCGGCCGACAGGCGCACCAAGGTGATGTTATCCACCCCGTTGTCATCCAGATTGGCCAGGGCCGCATTCACTGAGGTTTTGCTGATCTCGGTGGCCAGCACCTTACGCACGCGGGTGGCCAGCGGCAGGGTGAAGTTGCCGTTGCCGCAGTACAGCTCTAGAAGGTCGTCACTGCGCTGACCCAAGGCCTCGTAGGCCCAGTTGAGCATGTGCTGGTTGACCGTGCCGTTGGGCTGGGTAAAAGCGCCTTCCGGTTGCCGATAGCTAAACGTGCGGCCGGCCACGTCGAGTTTTTCCACCACGTAATCGCGGCCCACCACCAAGCGTTGGCCGCGCGAGCGGCCGACAATGCTCACGCCCAAGTCGCTGGCCAACTGCGCGGCGGCAACCTGCCATTCGTCATTGAGTGGGCGGTGGTAGCACAGGGTGATCAGGCCATCGCCGGCCAGGGTGGTGAGAAATTCCACCTGGAACAACTTGAACCCCAGCACCTTGCTGCCTTGCCAGGCGGCTTTCAGTTTCGGCATCAGGTCATTGATGCGTTGGCTGGCGATGGGAAAGTCTTCCATCAGGATCGGCGTGTGTTTATCGCCGGCGGCAAACATGGCGTAGAAGCGTTCTTCGCCTTCGCGCCACAAGCGGAACTCGGCGCGCAAACGATAGTGCTCGCGCGGCGATTCAAATACCTGCGGTGCTGGGGCGTCGAAGGGTGCCAGCAAGTCTTGCAGGCGTTGCTGCTTTTCTGCCAGTTGCGCGGCGTAATGGCTTGGGTCGAACTGCGCTGCACTCATGCGTTGAACCAACCCAGTTTGATCACGAACAGAATCGACAGAATCACCAGCGCCGGGCTCAGCTCACGGGCGCGGCCAGCCAGCAGTTTGATGGCGGTCCAGGCGATAAAACCAAAGGCGATGCCGTTGGCGATGGAGAAGGTCAGCGGCATGGCCAGCGCGGTGATCACCACCGGAGCGGCGACGGTGATGTCGCTCCAGTCGATTTCCGCCAGGCCCGCAGTCATCAGTACGGCAACAAACAGCAGGGCGGGTGCGGTGGCAAACGCCGGAACGCTGCCGGCCAATGGCGCGAGGAACAGGGCTAGCAGGAACAAAACGGCGACCACCACGGCAGTCAGGCCGGTGCGGCCGCCGGCGCTCACGCCCGCGGCGGATTCGATATAGCTGGTGGTGGTCGAGGTACCCAGTACCGAGCCGACCATCGCGGCGCTGCTGTCGGCAATCAGGGCGCGGCCCATCTTTGGCATATGGCCATCGGCGCGCATCAGGCCGGCTTTCTTCGCCACGGCAATCAGGGTGCCGGAGTTATCGAAGATATCCACAAACAGAAAGGCGAACACCACGGTGACCAGGCCGATATTCAGCGCGCCTTTGATATCCAGCTGCATAAAGGTCGGAGCCAACGATGGCGGCATTGAGAACACGCCGCCGAACTGCGACACGCCCAGGGCGATGCCTGCGGCAGTGGTGACCAGAATGCCGATCAGGACGGCGCCGGTGATCTTGCGTGCCTCCAGGGCGACGATGATGAAGAAGCCAAGGATGGCCAGCAGCGGCTCGGGTTTGCTCAGGTCACCCATGCCCACCAAGGTGGCCGGGTTGGCGACGACGATGCCGGCTTCTTTTAGCGCGATCAGCGCCAGAAACAGGCCGATACCTGCGGCAATCGCCGAGCGCAGCTCCAGCGGGATGCTGTTGATGATCCACTCGCGGATGCGAAAGATCGACAGCACAAAAAACATGCACGCCGAGATAAACACCGCGCCAAGCGCCACCTGCCAGGTATGGCCCATATGCAGGACTACGGTATAGGTGAAGAAGGCGTTCAAGCCCATGCCCGGGGCGAGGGCGATTGGGTAGTTGGCGATAAAACCCATGATCGCCGAGCCGATGGCGGCCGCCAGGCAGGTGGCGACAAAGATGGCGCCTTTGTCCATGCCGGTTTCGCCGAGGATGCTCGGGTTGACGAACAGGATGTAGGCCATGGTCAGGAAAGTCGTGATCCCGGCAAGGATCTCGGTACGCACCGTGGTGTTATGCGCGTTGAGTTGGAACAGTCTTTCCAGCATGGGTGGGCTCCGGGTATTGGCCGATCTAGTTGTGTCAGCAAAGCACAGCAGCCATGCAGGCGCCGGTTTTGCTCGGGTGTGGCAAAAGAGGTGCGGCGAAAAAAGCGGCGCATCATACCAGTTCGCACGCGGGTACTTGTGCCTTGCATCGGGCGCGCAGCAGTTGGGGAAGAAATACAGAGGGTGCGGAGGATAGAGCGAGGAGGCCTGCATACCGAAATGTATGTAGGGAATTGCTGTTTGTGGCTAGCCGGACTTCCGACTTTAACGAGACGCTTCGGGTACGCCAAGGGCTTTTCGTCGCACCGAAAAATAAACCGGGCAAACGCAAAAATTACTTTTTCCTGTCACCTTTTTTGGAGTATCTAAAGGTAGACCGTCGAGTTCTGTAGCACCCCAGGGTGTGCAGTATCCTCCGCCACGGCCGGGGATATCGAAGGTTCGTGCGGCGGAGCGCTGTTCCGGCATTCCGTCGCTTGGCTCCTATAAGAAGGTGACCGAGTATGGATGACCACGGACGCTCCAGCCCTACTGCTCCAATCCTCTACGCCCTCGATACCAACGTTCTGATCCACGACCCCAACGCCCTGTTGAATTTCCAAGAACACCACGTCGCCATCCCGATGACCGTCCTGGAGGAACTAGACAAACTCAAAACCGGTAAGCAAGGCGTCGCAGCAGAATGTCGGCAAGCCATCCGCCTGATCGACAAGATTTTAGGCGCGGCCTCCCCCGAAGAAGTGGAACACGGTGTCGCCATCCAGCGCGACAAAAGCGGGCCCTGCGGTTACCTGTCCATCCTTATGAGCCGTCGTGCCGAGCCCATCACCTGGCTGCCGGAAGACCTCAACGACAACAAAATCATCAACCAGCTTGTAGATCTGAAGGCGCGCAAACCGGGCCTTTCCGTGGTGCTGGTGACCAAAGACATCAACATGCGCCTGAAAGCGCGTGCCTGTGGCATTGAATCCGAGGACTACCACACCGACCAATTGGTCGACGATATCTCGCTGTTGCCCCGTGGTTACCACACCCTGACCGGCTCGTTTTGGGACCGTGTCAGTAAGGTCGACACCCGCCAGGACCGCGGCCGTGCCTGGCACCGCGTGCAGATGACCGACAACTTGCCGGCTGTGCATATCAACGAATTCATCATCGACGAGCAGGGCTTTGTTGGCTGGGTCAAAGGCATCAAAGCCGATGAGCTGCTGATTCTCGACCTGCACCAGGAGCCATTGCTGCATCAAGAAGCCTGGGGGCTGCGCCCGCGGGATATCTACCAGAGCCTGGCGCTGTTTGCCTTGCTTGATCCGGACATTCACCTGGTCAACCTCTCCGGCGCCGCCGGTTCGGGCAAAACCATCCTGGCCCTGGCGGCCGCCATTGAACAGACCATGGTCACCAAGCGTTACCGGCGCATTATTGCCACCCGCAGTGTGCAGGGGCTGGACCAGGAAATTGGTTTTCTGCCCGGCACCGAAGCAGAAAAAATGGAGCCGTGGTTGGGCGCCATCACCGACAACCTCGAAGCCCTGCACATGGACGACGAGAACACCCACGGCAGCGTGGACTACATCCTTGGCAAGGTGCCGTTGCAGTTCAAATCGCTTAACTACATTCGCGGCAGAAGCTTCCAGCAAAGCCTGATTTTGATCGACGAATGCCAAAACCTCACGCCACACCAGATGAAGACCATCATTACCCGCGCGGGTACGGGGTCGAAGGTGGTGTGCTTGGGTAACCTGGCGCAGATCGACACGCCTTACTTGTCGGCGCCAAGCTCCGGGCTTACGTATCTGACTGAACGCTTCAAAGACTTCCCCCATGGCGTGCATATCACCCTGCAGGGTGTACCGCGCTCGGTGTTGGCGGAGTATGCAGAGGCGAATATGTAGGAGGAGTTTGGTTTGTGATCAAAGCCGGGCCTTGTGCTCGGCTTTTTAATTGCGCGGTTTTTTGCTGCTGGGCTTGGCTTGAAATTCTGGCTCGTACGCCATGGTGTGCTGTGCGCACCACTACGCGGTTTACGACTTGGCGTCCGCCTGCCACGCCTCGATCACTTCCTGTGCTGCGCGAAACGCGTCAATGGCCGCTGGCACGCCGGCATACACCGCGCAATGCAGCAGCGCTTCGCGAATCTCTTCCACCGTGCAGCCATTGTTCAGCGCGCCGCGCACATGGCCCTTGAGCTCTTGTGGGCATTTCAACGCGGTGAGGGCGGCGAGGGTAATCAAGCTGCGGGTCTTCAGCGGCAGGCCTTCGCGGTTCCACACGCCGCCCCAGGCGTGCTCGTTCACGAAGTCTTGCAGCGGTTGGGTGAACTCGGTGGCGTTGTTCAGGGCGCGGTCGACAAAGGTGTCGCCCATGACTTGGCGGCGCATTTGTTCGCCGGTTTTCTTCGGATCGGTCATGTCTGTCATTCCTTAGTCGAGGCTCTGCACGCGCACGGGCGCGGTGCCGCTGCGCAGCATGTCGAGTTGCTCGGCGGCGGCGTGAGAAATGTCGATTATCCGTTTCCGGTTGAAAGGACCACGGTCGTTGATGCGTACGACCACGGCTTTGTTGTTGTCCAGGTTGGTGACCTGCACGCGGGTGCCGAAGGGCAGGGTGCGGTGCGCCGCAGTCAGTTGGTTCTGGTCGAAGCGCTCGCCGCTGGCGGTTTTTTTGCCATGGTGCCTGGCACCGTAGAACGACGCTTCGCCGGTTTCGTTGTAGTGGCCGTTGTAGCTAGGCGAGGTGTCGCTGCCGCCGCCCATAAACGAGGGCGTGGTGCAGGCAGTGAGAAGGGGGAGCAAGCTTCCAGCAAATAGCAGACGCCACATACCTGTGTCTCCGTGGGATTGCGCCGATCAGTCTCTTCTTGGAGGGTGTAGGGAAAGGGGGCTGTTGGAGAGCCCCTCTCCCCCAGCCCCTCTCCCGCGAGCGGGCGAGGGGAGCCAATCGAGGTCAGACCTTAGCCTTCCAGTTTTTGCTTCAACAGTTCATTAACCTGCTGCGGGTTGGCTTTACCTTTGGAAGCCTTCATCGCCTGGCCAACAAAGAAGCCAAACATTTTGCTGCGCTTGGCTTCATCGGCGGCGCGGTATTGTTCAACTTGCTCGGCATTGGCGGCGAGCATTTCGTCCAGCACGGCGGAAATCGCGCCGCTGTCGGTGACTTGCTTAAGGCCTTTGGCTTCGATGATGTCATCGGCGCTGCCTTCGCCGTTGGCCATCGCCTCAAATACCATCTTGGCGATCTTGCCGGAAATGGTGTTGTCGGTGATGCGCTTGAGCATGCCGCCCAATTGCTCGGCGCTAACCGGCGAGGCATCGATTTCTAGGCCTTGTTTGTTGAGCAAGCTGCCCAACTCCACCATTACCCAGTTAGCCGCCAGCTTGGCGTCGCCGCTGATGCTCACCACCTGCTCAAAGTAGTCAGCCTGTTCGCGGCTGGAGGCCAGTACGCTGGCATCGTAGGCGGACAAACCAAACTGCGCCTGGAAGCGCTCGCGTTTTTGCGGCGGCAGCTCCGGCAGGGTGGCGCGGGTGGTAACCAAAAAGGCGTCGTCGATAATCACCGGAAGCAAGTCAGGGTCGGGGAAGTAACGGTAGTCGTTGGCTTCCTCTTTGCTGCGCATGGCACGGGTTTCGTCTTTGTTTGGGTCGTACAGACGGGTTTGCTGAATGACCTTGCCGCCGTCTTCGATCAGTTCGATCTGGCGCTGCACTTCGCTGTTGATCGCCTTCTCGATAAAGCGGAACGAGTTGACGTTTTTGATCTCGCAGCGGGTGCCAAATTCGGCTTGGCCTTTCGGGCGGATCGATACGTTGCAGTCGCAGCGCAGCGAACCTTCAGCCATGTTGCCGTCGCAAATGCCCAGGTAACGCACCAACGCATGGATGGCTTTGACATAGGCCACGGCTTCTTTAGCGCTGCGCATGTCCGGCTCAGAGACGATCTCCAACAGCGGCGTACCGGCGCGGTTAAGGTCTACGCCGGTCATGCCGCTGTAGTCTTCGTGCAGGCTTTTGCCGGCGTCTTCTTCCAAGTGGGCGCGGGTGATGCCGACGCGTTTGACCGTGCCGTCTTCCAGGGTGATGTCCAAGTGGCCCTTGCCCACAATCGGCAATTCCATCTGGCTGATCTGATAGCCCTTGGGCAGGTCGGGGTAGAAGTAGTTTTTCCGCGCAAACACGTTGTGCTGACCAATCTCAGCATCAATCGCCAGGCCGAATTTAACGGCCATACGCACGGCTTCTTCGTTGAGCACTGGCAGTACGCCCGGCATGCCCAGGTCGATCAGGCTGGCCTGGGTGTTGGGCGCTTGACCAAAGGTGGTGGCGCTGCCGCTGAAAATTTTCGATTGGGTGGCGAGCTGGGTGTGAATCTCCAGGCCAATTACAACTTCCCATTGCATGGTGTTTCTCCTCAGAAGCCTGCTGGTGTGCGCGTGTGCCAGTCAGTGTTGAGCTGATACTGGTGAGCGACGTTGAGCAGGCGACCTTCCTGGAAGTAGGGCGCGAGCAGTTGTACGCCAACCGGCAAACCATCGACAAAACCCGCCGGCATGGAAATACCTGGCAGGCCAGCGAGGTTGGCGGTGATGGTGTAGACGTCTTCGAGGTAAGCGGCGACCGGATCGTTGTTTTTGGTGCCGATCTTCCAGGCCGGGTTGGGCGTGGTTGGGCCAAGGATCAGATCGACGTCTTCGAACGCGGCCATAAAGTCGTTTTTGATCAGGCGGCGGATCTTCTGCGCTTGCAAGTAGTAGGCGTCGTAGTAACCGGCCGACAGCGCATAGGCGCCAACCATAATGCGCCGCTGCACTTCCGGGCCGAAGCCTTCGGCGCGTGAACGTTTGTACAGGTCGGTGAGGTCTTTGGGGTTTTCGCAGCGGTAGCCGAAGCGCACGCCGTCAAACCGCGACAGGTTGGAGGACGCTTCTGCTGGAGCGATCACGTAGTACGCCGGAATGGCGTGCTGCATGTTCGGCAGGCTGATTTCCTTAACCACGGCGCCGAGTTTTTCCAGCTCTTTAACGCTGGCTTGAATCAGCTCAGCAATACGCGGGTCGAGACCGGCGCTGAAGTACTCCTTCGGCAAGCCAATGCGCAGGCCCTTGATCGAGTTGTTGAGGGTGGCGGAGTAATCCGGCACTGGCTCATCAACGCTGGTGGAATCTTTGCCATCGAAGCCGGCCATGCCTTGCAACAGCAGGGCGCAGTCTTCGGCGGTGCGCGCCAATGGGCCGGCCTGATCAAGGCTCGAGGCGTAGGCGATCATGCCCCAGCGCGAAACGCGCCCGTAGGTGGGCTTGAGGCCCGTGAGGTTGGTCAGTGCGGCGGGCTGGCGAATCGAGCCGCCGGTGTCAGTGCCGGTGGCCACTGGCAGCAGACGCGCGGCTACAGCGGCAGCTGAACCGCCGGACGAGCCGCCCGGAACGTGCTCGAGATTCCATGGGTTTTTCACTGCGCCGTAGTGGCTCGATTCGTTGGCCGAACCCATGGCGAATTCGTCCATGTTGGTTTTGCCCAGGCTAACAGCGCCGGCGGCGGCCAGCTTGGCGACCACGGTGGCATCGTAGGGTGCGGTGAAGTTGTCGAGCATCTTCGAGCCGCAACTGGTGCGCACGCCTTGGGTGCAGAACAAGTCTTTGTGCGCCAGCGGCGCGCCGAGCAGGGCGCCGGTCTCGCCAGCGGCGCGACGGGCGTCGGCGGCTTGGGCTTGTTGCAGCGCGTTGTCTTCGGTAACGGTGATAAAGCTGTTGAGCTGTGGGTCCAGTTGGACGATACGCGCCAGCAAACTGCGGGTTAGCTCTTCAGAGGAGAATTTCTTGGCCGCCAGGCCTTGGGCAATCTCGGCCAGGGTCAGTTGGTGCATGTCCATTTCCTTACTCAATAACCTTAGGAACCAGGTACAGGCCGTCTTGCACGGCGGGGGCGATGGCTTGGTAGGCATCGCGCTGGTTCTGTTCGGTGACTTTGTCTTCACGCAGGCGCTGGGTCGCTTCCAGCGGGTGGGCCAGGGGCTCGATGCCGGTGGTATCCACCGCTTGCATCAGATCGACCAGGCCGAGAATGTTATTGAGTGTTTCAGTGGTGCGGGGGATATCGGCGTCGTTAAGACCCAGTCGGGCCAAATGAGCGATTTTCTCCACCTCGGAGCGTTCAAGCGCCATCGGGTGTTCTCCAATTAAATAGAACGGCCTGCGAGAGGCGAGTAGAAGTCCGTAGGGAATGTCGTACGGAACAGATAACATCAGCACGCGGTCATAACACGCCAAGTCGGCGCCAATGCCGGGAAAAGGCGGCAATTTAACATATTGGCGCCTTGCCCAAAATCCCCGTCGTTGTTAGAGTTTGCCGCACTTTTTTACCCACGCGTTGCCTAGGGTCCCTATCCCATGTTTAAGAAACTGCGTGGCATGTTTTCCAGTGATCTTTCGATCGACCTGGGCACTGCCAATACCCTGATTTATGTTCGCGAACGCGGCATCGTGCTGAACGAGCCATCCGTGGTCGCCATCCGTACCCACGGCAACCAGAAGAGTGTCGTTGCGGTCGGAACCGAAGCCAAGCGCATGCTTGGCCGTACGCCCGGCAACATCGCTGCTATTCGTCCAATGAAAGACGGCGTTATCGCAGATTTCAGCGTCTGCGAAAAAATGCTGCAGTACTTCATCAATAAAGTGCACGAAAACAGCTTTCTGCAGCCCAGCCCTCGCGTGCTGATCTGCGTGCCGTGCAAATCCACTCAAGTTGAACGTCGCGCCATTCGTGAGTCGGCCCTTGGCGCCGGTGCCCGTGAAGTGTTCCTCATCGAAGAGCCAATGGCTGCTGCCATCGGTGCCGGCCTGCCGGTAGAAGAGGCGCGCGGTTCGATGGTCGTCGACATCGGTGGTGGTACCACTGAAATCGCCCTGATCTCCCTCAACGGTGTGGTGTATGCCGAATCCGTACGTGTGGGCGGCGACCGCTTCGACGAAGCAATCATCACCTACGTGCGCCGTAACTACGGCAGCCTGATCGGTGAATCCACCGCTGAACGCATCAAGCAGGAAATCGGCACGGCATACGCCGGTGGCGAACTGCGAGAAGTAGACGTACGTGGCCGTAACCTGGCTGAAGGCGTACCGCGCAGCTTTACCCTGAACTCCAACGAAGTGCTCGAAGCGCTGCAAGAGTCCCTGGCCACCATCGTGCAAGCGGTGAAAAGTGCCCTGGAACAATCGCCGCCGGAACTGGCTTCCGACATCGCCGAGCGTGGCCTGGTGCTCACCGGTGGTGGTGCCCTGCTGCGTGACCTCGACAAACTGCTGGCCCAGGAAACTGGCCTGCCGGTGATCGTTGCTGAAGATCCACTGACTTGCGTTGCCCGTGGCGGCGGTAAGGCTCTGGAGATGATGGATCGTCACACGATGGATCTGCTGTCCAGCGAGTAAGTGCTGCAGGCCGCATGAGAGGTACTGCGCTCGCTACGTTTTCAAACGGCCTGAGCATCAGAAAAGCGCTGTTGGTGTTGGGCCCACTCCGGTGGGCTCATTGCATTTACGCCGGTACACTCCGTCCACACGACACGAACCTCAGCCCACCAGCCAGCGATGCGACCCGTATGAACATTCACTTCAGCATTGGAGCAGTCAGCCATTAAGCCGCTCTTTGCCAAAGGCCCCTCACTGGGGGTTCGCCTGCTGGTGCTGGTGGTGTTGTCGGCCACGCTGATGGTGGTCGATGCCCGCTTTGATTCCCTGAAATCCGCACGCAGCCAAATGGGCCTGGTGCTGACGCCATTCTATTGGTTGGCCGATTTTCCGATCCGTCTGTGGGATGGTGTCACCCAGCAATTCACCAGCCGCAGCGAATTGCTCGGTGAGAACGAAAAGCTCAAAGCCGAAGCCTTGCTGTTGGAGCGGCGCCTGCAAAAGCTGGCGGCGTTGACCGAACAGAACGTGCGCTTGCGCGAGCTGCTCAATTCGTCCTCGTTGGTGGATGAGAAAGTGTTGGTCAGCGAGCTGATTGGCGTTGACCCCAATCCCTTCACCCATCGCATTCTGATTGATAAAGGCGGCAAGGACGGTGTGTTCCTTGGCCAGCCGGTACTCGATGCCCGTGGCCTGATGGGCCAGGTGGTGGAAGTGATGCCCTACACCTCGCGGGTGTTGCTGCTCACCGATATCACCCACAGCATTCCGGTGCAGGTAAACCGCAACGGCTTGCGCGCCATCGCCAGCGGCACCGGTAACCCGGAGCGCCTGGAGCTGCGCCATGTGGCTGACACGGCGGATATCAAAGAAGGCGATCTGTTGGTCAGTTCGGGCCTGGGCCAGCGTTTCCCGGCGGGTTACCCAGTAGCGGTGGTCAAAGAAGTGGTGCATGACTCTGGCCAGCCGTTTGCCATTGTGCGCGCCGTGCCGACTGCCGCGTTAAACCGCAGCCGCTATGTGCTGTTGGTGTTCTCGGACACCCGCAGCCCGGAACAGCGCGCCACCGATTCGGCCGAAGCGCAGGAAAAAGTCGATCGTCAGGCCGAACAAAACGCGGCGGGTGCTCAGCCCGCTGCGGCGCCAGCATCGGCCACACCGGCGCCGGCGGCTGCTCCCGCTGCACCAGCCAGTGCTACGCCTGCCGCGCCGGTCGCTACGCCAAAACCGGCCGCCGCGCCTAAGCCGGCTGCCACGCCTAAGCCAGCCACGACGCCAAAACCAACAACCACGCCCACACCTGCCAAGCCGGCTACTCAGGGAGAGCGTCGATGATTGGTTTGCGCCCGAATAATGGCTGGGTGATCTGGTTTACCCTCGGTTTGGCCTTGCTGCTCAGCGTGGCGCCGTTGCCAGACTTTATGGAAGTCGGCCGTCCGCTGTGGCCGGCCCTGATCCTCACGTATTGGGTGCTGGCGCTGCCGCATCGCGTGGGCATGACCACTGCCTGGCTCTTGGGCATCGGCGTGGATGTGCTGTACGGCACGCTGCTGGGGCAGAACGCCTTGATCCTTACCCTGATCACCTTTCTGGTCCTGAGCCTGCATCAACGCCTGCGCATGTTCCCCATGTGGCAACAGAGCTTGGTGTTGTTGGTGGTGTTCGGTCTGGCCCAGTTGGTGCAGTTGTGGCTCAATGCGTTGACCGGCAACCGTCCGCCAACCCTGGCCTTTGTGCTGCCGGCCTTGGTCAGCGCGTTGCTCTGGCCGTGGGTATCGGTGTTTTTGCGCGGTGTCCAAAAGCGTTTGAACGTCAACTAAGCGGGGCGAGGCTTTTCTAGCCAGCGCCTCGGTACTGCTCGACAGGGAGAGGTCTGATGGCCACGCTTTACCTGGCTTCCGGGTCTCCACGACGCCGCGAGCTGCTGACGCAGATCGGCGTCTCGTTCCAGATTCTTAGCGCCCCTATCGACGAAACTGTGCAGCCTGCGGAGTCGGCCGCCGCCTATGTGCAGCGCCTGGCCTTGGCCAAAGCGGCAGCGGGCTTGGCGACCTTAGAAAATCCTGCTGATGCCGTGGTACTAGGTGCAGACACCGCCGTGGTGCTTGATGGCCAGATTCTCGGCAAGCCGCTCGACCAGGCCGACGCGCTGGCCATGCTGCAATTACTTTCCGCTCGTGAACACCAGGTTATGACTGCCGTGGCAGTGAGCGACGGCCAACGCAGCCAGGTATGCCTGGTCACTAGCGACGTCAGCTTTCGCGCCATCTCCGCCGCCGAAGCGGCGACCTACTGGCTCAGTGGCGAGCCGCAAGACAAAGCCGGCGGCTACGCTATTCAGGGCCTGGCCGCGGTCTTCGTTAACGCAATGCGCGGCAGCTATTCAGCGGTGGTTGGCCTGCCCTTGTGCGAGACTGCAACCTTACTCGCCGAATTCGGCATTCCCTGCTGGCAGGGCTTTAGCGAGAAGCAGCCATGAGTGAAGAAATTCTGATCAATATCACCCCCATGGAATCGCGTGTGGCGGTGGTGGAAAACGGTGTGCTGCAAGAGGTGCACGTTGAGCGCACACAGCGTCGCGGCATCGTTGGCAATATCTATAAAGGCAAAGTGGTGCGCGTGCTGCCGGGTATGCAGGCGGCGTTTGTCGATATTGGCCTGGAGCGCGCGGCGTTTATCCACGCCTCGGAAATCTCTACCCGTGAAGGCGCGGCGGTAGAAACCATCAGCGCCCTGGTGCACGAAGGCCAAAGCCTGACCGTGCAGGTGACCAAAGACCCCATCGGCAGCAAAGGCGCACGTCTGACCACGCAGCTGTCGATCCCCTCGCGTTACTTGGTGTATATGCCGCGCACCAGTCATGTCGGCATTTCCCTGCGCATTGAAGATGAAGTCGAGCGCGAGCGCCTGAAAAAAGTGGTGGCCGATTGCATCGCCGCCGAGGGTATTGAAGAGGTCGGCGGGTTTATTTTGCGTACCGCCGCCGATGGTGCCGGGGCCGATGAGATCGTTGCCGATATCCGTTATCTGCGCCGCCTGTGGAGCCAGATCGGCACGCAGATGAAAACCGCGCCAACGCCTTCGGTTATTTACGAAGACCTCAGCCTGGCCCTGCGCACCCTGCGTGATCTGGTCAGTTTGCGTACCGAAAAGCTGCGCATCGATTCGCGAGAAACCTTTCAAAAGGTCACCCAGTTTGTTGATGAACTGATGCCGGAAGTGGCCGACCGCATCGAGCATTACCCCGGCGAGCGGCCGATCTTCGACCTGTATGGCGTGGAAGATGAAATTCAACGGGCGCTGGAGCGCAAAGTGCCGTTGAAATCCGGCGGTTATCTGGTGATCGACCCGGCTGAGGCGATGAGCACCATCGACGTCAACACCGGCGCCTTTGTTGGCCACCGCACCCTGGAAGAAACCATCTTCAAGACCAACCTGGAAGCCGCCACTGCCATCGCCCGGCAACTGCGCCTGCGCAACCTGGGCGGCATCATCATCATCGACTTTATCGACATGGAAGATGAGGAGCACCAGCGCCAAGTGTTGCGCACCTTGGAAAAACAACTGGAGCGCGACCACGCCAAGACCAACATCATTGGCATTACCGAGTTGGGCCTGGTGCAGATGACCCGCAAGCGCACCCGCGAAAGCCTGGAACAAATCCTCTGCGAGCCGTGCATCAGTTGCCAGGGGCGCGGCAAGTTAAAAACTCCGGAAACCATCTGCTACGAAATCTTCCGCGAAATCTTGCGCGAAGCCCGTGCCTACCAAGCCGAGAGCTATCGTGTGTTGGCCAACCAGAAAGTGGTCGACCGCCTGCTGGATGAGGAGTCGGGTAACGTCGCCGACCTTGAGAGTTTTATTGGCCGCACCATCAAATTTCAGGTCGAGAGCATGTATTCGCAGGAACAATATGACGTGGTCCTACTCTGACTCCTCTCGTGCCCGAAACCGCCTTTGCGTATAAAGGCGGCTCGCCGAAATTGACTCGGCCTCAAAATAATAGGAAAGCCGCCTGACCATGCAGCGCCTCGCCCGCTTAATTGCCACCCTGTTGCGCTGCGGTTTGTACCTGTGTGCAACAGGCCTGATTGTGGCGGCGCTGTACGTCAGTGTGGGCCGGTTGCTGGTGCCGATGGTGGCGGACTACCGGCTACAGGCTGAAGACAAAGTGCGCGCCGCCGTTGGTTTGCCAGTCAGCATCGGCAGCCTTGAAGGCAGCTGGCGTGGTCTGGCGCCGTTGCTGGTCGCCCATGACGTGCAGGTAGGCGAAGGCCCCAGCGCCCTGCGCTTGGATCAAGTGCGCGTGGAGCCGGACGTATGGGCCAGTTTGCTGGCCCAGCAAGTGCAAATCGGCAGCCTGGAAGTCGACGGCCTGCAACTCAGCGCCGTGCAAGACGCCGACGGCCACTGGGCGTTCGAAGGCCTGCCGCAGCGCAACGACAACGCCCCGCTAGACCCGGAAAAAATCCTGCGCAGCCTCAAGCGCATCACCCAGCTTTCCCTGGTTAACAGCCAACTCACCCTTGAGCCGCAACAGGGCAAGCCGCTGACCTTTACCTACGTCAACCTCGACTTGCTCACCGGCAGCAGCCGTCAGCGTCTTGCCGGGCGTTTGACCTTGCCCGATGGCCAGCCGCTGAGCCTGAGCGTCGATGCCCGGGTAAAGCCGAAAACCTGGCGTGAGGCCCAGGCCGAGATTTTCCTGAGTTTGCCGCAAAGCGACTGGGCGCGGTGGCTACCGGCAGGCGTTACCCGCGACTGGCACGTGCAGCGGGTGCAGGCTGGCGGCGACTTCTGGCTGTCCTGGGCCGACGGCGCGGTGCAGCGGGCGGTGGCGCGGCTGCATGCGCCGGAGCTGCGCGCCGCCTATGCTGAGCGCCCGGCCGTAGAAGTGGATGATCTGGCGGTGATGGCCTACCTCAATCGCACCGAGCAAGGCTATACCGTGCTGCTCAATTCCCTGGCAGCCACCCTTGGGCAAACGCGTTGGGGCGAAGTGCAAGTCGGCCTTACCTACCAAGCGGCTGCCGACAACCGCCCACAGAGTTACCAGCTCACCGCCGACCGTCTCGACCTGGCGCCACTGACGCCACTTATCGAAGGTCTGGCGCCACTGCCGGCCAAGGCCGCCGAAGTGCTGCACGGCCTGCAACCGCGAGGCGCGCTGCATAACGTGCAAGTGAACATCACCCCTCAGGCCGCTGACCCTGATCAGCGCGTGCAGTTTGCCGCCAACCTCCAGCAAATCAGCTTTAGCGCCTATGGCGGCGCACCCGCAGCAGAGAACGTAAGCGGCAGCATCAGCGGTGATCTCGGCCATGGCGAATTGCGCATGGACACGGAAAATTTCGCCCTGCATCTGGATCATCTATTCCCCAAACCCTGGCGTTACCAGAAGGCCAATGCGCGCCTGACCTGGACCCTTAACGCTGATGCGTTCACCTTGATCGCGCCCTATATGAAACTGCTGGGCGACGAAGGCAAATTGGCCGGCGACTTCCTGATTCGACTGACCCTGGCGCCGAACACCGAAGACTATATGGACCTGCGCGTCGGCCTGCAGGAAGGCAATGCTCAGTATGTGGAGAAATATTTACCCACCCTGGTGCCCAGCTTTAGCCAGGACTTAGCCAAATGGCTGACCACGACCATCCACGGCGGCGCCATTGATCAAGGCTATTTCCAATACCAGGGCTCGCTGAACAAAGGCGCCGAAGATGCGGCCCATAGCATCAGTCTGTTCTTCAAGGTGCATGACACTGAACTGGCCTTCCAGCCCGGCTGGCCTGCACTGAAAAACGTCAGCGGCGATGTATTGATCGAAGACACCGGTGTGCGCGTGCGTGCCCCCAGTGGCCAGTTGCTTAACAGCACGGTCAGCGATGTAAATGTTGATGTACCGCATGTTGCCAAAGGCCAGCCGTCGCGCTTGCTGATTACCGGCAATGTCGACAGCAGCATGGCCGATGCCTTGAAAATTCTGCAGGAAGCGCCGATTGGCACCGGCTCCATCTTTGCCGGCTGGGGTGGCGAGGGCGCGCTGAAAGGCAAACTTAATCTGGATATTCCCTTGGGGCCTGGCCCGGCCACCCGTGCCATTGTCGACTTCTCCGCCGACGGCGCCACGCTGAGCATGCCGTCGCCCAAGCTTGACCTGAGCCAAATCAAAGGCGACTTCCGCTACGACACCGCCACCGGCCTTAGCGCAGCGGATATTCGCGCCCAGGTGTTTGGCCGTCCCGTTCGCGGTAAAGCGATAGCCAGTAAAAGCGTAGGCAAGCCCACCAGCCGTATCGAAGCCAGCGGCAGCGTGGCGCTGAAAAGCCTCACCGATTGGCTGGCGGTGACTCGGCCGCTGCCGGTTTCCGGTGAGCTGCCGTATCAGTTGGCCGTGACCCTGGATGGCGACAACAGCCAGTTGCAGGTCGACTCCACGCTTAAAGGCCTGACTATCGACTTGCCAGCACCGCTGGGCAAAGCTGCTGCCGATGAGCGTCGCAGCCAGTGGCGCATGAGCTTGCAGGGCGCCGAGCGCAGCTACGCGCTGACCTACGATAAATTCGCCAGCCTGGCTGCCAGCGCGCCCGCCAGTGGCATCAGCGATGGCCGCGCCGAACTGCGCCTGGGCAGCGGCACCGCCAGTGTTCCTAGCGCCAAGGGCTTGCAGGTTAACGGCGAAATTACCGAGCTGGACGCCAGCCTCTGGCAGGACGTGGCCAAACGCTACGCTGGCGACCAAGCGGCCAGCGCCAAGCAGTTCTTCAACAGCGCCGATCTGCGTATCGGCGCTTTCCACGGCCTGGGCGCAGACATTGATAACCTCGACGTGAAGATGACCCGCCTGGACACCGGCTGGCGCATCAACTTGGGTAGCGACAAAGTCAGCGGCCAGGTTGGCCTACCAGTGGCCGATGGCGCGCCTATCGATGTGCAGCTCAAGCACCTGCGCTTCCCGCCTGCGCAGCCGCCCAAGCCGGCAGACCCGAACGCCGTGGAAGTGGATGAGCCAGACCCGCTGGCCAATGTTGACCCGCGGCAGATCCCCGCGCTTAACCTCAGCATCGACCGCGTTTACCAGGGCGACGCGTTGCTTGGCGCCTGGTCGTTAAAGGCGCGGCCAACGGCGAACGGGGTGAACTTTAGCGAGGTGAAGATGGGCCTCAAAGGGTTGCAGCTCGAAGGTGATGTGGGTTGGCAGGGCGCGCCGGGCGCTACCAGCAGCTCGTTCAAGGGGCGGATCGGCGGCGGCAATCTATCCGACGTATTGCTCGCCTGGGGCTTTGCGCCCACCGCTACCAGCGAAGACTTCCATATGGATATCGACGGCCGCTGGCCGGGCTCGCCAGCCTGGATCAGCCTTAAGCGCTTTAGCGGCAGCCTCGACCCAACCTTGCGCAAAGGCCAGTTTGTTGAAGCCCAAGGCTCGACCGCTGCGCTGCGGGTATTTGGCCTACTGAACTTCAACTCCATCGGCCGTCGCCTGCGCCTGGACTTCTCTGACCTGTTGTCCAAAGGCCTGAGCTACGACCGGGTGAAAGGCCTGCTGGTGGCCAGCAATGGCGTGTACGTGACCCGTGAACCGATTACCCTGACCGGGCCGTCGAGCAACCTGGAAATGAACGGCACCCTGGATATGGTCAGCAACCAGGTCGATGCCAAGCTGTTGGTGACGCTGCCTTTGAGCAATAACTTGCCCTTGGCGGCGCTGATCGTTGGCGCACCGGCCATTGGCGGTGCCCTGTTTGTGGTGGATAAACTGCTGGGCAAACAGGTCGCCCGTTTTGCCAGCGTGCAATACACCGTTAAGGGCGCGTGGCAGGATCCGAAGATCAGTTTCGACAAGCCTTTTGAAAAACCTCGCTAGTCTTATGGGCGTGAGCGTGGCTTTGGAGCTCGTATGGCCCTTGCGGTAATCCAAATGGTCAGCCAGGACGATGTGCTGGCTAATCTGGCCCAGGCTCGGCAGTTGCTGGAGCAAGCTGCCGAGGGCGGCGCGAAGCTGGCCGTGCTGCCAGAAAACTTCGCCGCCATGGGCCGCAGCGACTTCGCCGCTATCGGTCGTGCCGAGGCGCTAGGTCACGGACCGATCCTGCCATGGTTGAAACAGACCGCCCGCGACCTCACCTTATGGATAGTCGGCGGCACAATCCCGCTGCCGCCAGAAGGGCAGCCCGACGCCAAGTCCCATGCCTGCTCGCTGTTGATCGATGATCAGGGCCAGCAAGCAGCGCGCTATGACAAACTGCACCTGTTCGATGTCGACGTGGCCGACAGCCGTGGGCGCTACCGTGAGTCGGATGACTATGCCTTTGGCGGCAATGTGGTGGTGGCCGATACGCCGGTAGGACGGTTGGGTTTGACCGTGTGTTACGACCTGCGCTTTCCCGAGCTGTACAGCGCGCTGCGCGAGGCCGGGGCAGAATTGATTACCGCACCAGCGGCTTTTACTGCCGTGACGGGCGCGGCGCACTGGCAAGTACTGCTCAGGGCGCGGGCCATTGAAACGCAGTGCTATATCCTCGCCGCGGCACAAGGCGGCTTGCACCCGAAGGGGCGCGAAACATTTGGCCATGCGGCAATCATCGACCCCTGGGGGCGAGTGCTTGCCGAGCAGGCCCAAGGCGCGGCTGCGCTGTTGGCCAACCGCGATGCGGTTGAGCAGGCGGACATCCGCCAACGTATGCCGGTGTTTGCACACCGCCGATTTGCTGTGTCGTCGCTCAAGGCGCCGACCTAAAGGCACCGATTTAAAAGGCCACAGCGCCTATTGGAGTAGCTATGAGCGACCTGTTGATGTCCGTCAGCGAGCACCTTTTGGGGCCTGGCGGTTTGACCCTGGAGCACTTGCCGGGCGTGTTGGGCGAGTTGGTTGGGCCGGGGATTGATGCCGCGGACCTGTATTTTCAGGGGCAGGTTTCCGAGACCTGGGTGCTGGAAGACGGCATCGTCAAAGAAGGCAGCTTTAACCTCGACCAAGGCGTGGGCGTGCGCGCCCAGTCGGGCGAAAAAACTGGGTTTGCCTATAGCAACGCGATCACCGCCGAAGCCCTGAGCCAGGCCGCCCGCGCTGCCCGCTCGATTGCCCGTGCTGGCCAGCAGGGTCGCGTGCAAGCCTTTGTCAGTCCGGAGGTGGCGCGTTTGTATGCGCCGGATAACCCCCTGGAAGTGATGACCCGCGCGGAAAAGGTTGACCTGCTCAAGCGCGTCGATATCGCCACCCGTGCCCTTGATCCGCGCATTACCCGCGTGACCGTCAGCTTGGCTGGCGTGTGGGAACGCATTCTGGTGGCTGCTGCCGATGGCAGCTTGGGCGCCGATATCCGGCCGCTGGTGCGCTTTAACGTCAGCGTGATCGTTGAGCAGAATGGCCGTCGCGAGCGTGGTGGCCATGGCGGCGGTGGGCGTTCCGACTACCTGTATTTCCTCACCGAAGACCGTGCCATGGGTTATGCCCGTGAAGCGCTGCGTCAGGCCTTGGTTAACCTGGAAGCGATTCCGGCGCCAGCGGGCGCCATGCCGGTGGTGATGGGCGCCGGTTGGTCCGGCGTATTGCTGCACGAAGCGGTGGGCCATGGCCTGGAAGGCGACTTCAACCGCAAAGGCAGCTCGGCCTACAGCGGCCGTGTTGGCGAAAAAGTCGCCTCCAGCCTGTGCACCATCGTCGACGACGGCACCCTGTTCGGTCGCCGTGGTTCGCTGAGCATGGACGACGAAGGCACGCCAACCCAATGCACCACCCTGATCGAAAATGGTGTGCTCAAGGGCTATATGCAAGACAAGCTCAACGCCCGCCTGATGGGTGTGCCGGTAACTGGCAACGGCCGCCGTGAAAGCTACGCCGCCCTGCCGATGCCACGTATGACCAACACCTACATGCTGGCTGGCGAGAGCGACCCGGAAGAAATTATTCGCTCAGTGAAAAAGGGCCTGTACTGCGCCAACCTGGGCGGTGGGCAGGTGGATATCACCAGCGGCAAATTTGTGTTCTCCACCAGCGAGGCCTACCTGATCGAAGACGGCAAAATCACCGCCCCGGTCAAAGGCGCCACCCTGATCGGCAATGGCCCGGAAGCCATGAGCAAGGTGTCCATGGTCGGCAACGACTTGGCGCTGGATAGCGGCGTGGGTGTTTGCGGCAAAGACGGGCAGTCGGTGCCGGTCGGAGTGGGGCAACCGACGCTGAAGATTGATTTGATTACCGTGGGTGGGACAGGGAGCTGATGGCCGATTGGGTCCTCTGGGTAATCGGCGATTTGCTGGTAGACATTGTGTTCTACCAGCTCGGTCGCTGGATCCTTTGGCTTTTTACCGGAGGGCGTTATGACGCAACCCGGCGAGGCACCAATGAGGGCTTGGTAGAACTGTTGGGTTTTTTAATTTTTCTGGCGCTGATTTTTGCCGTTGTTTTTTGCAGCAGCGCTTGGGTGTAGCCAAGCCCCCCTCTAAGAGCGGTTAGAGCCGCTCCAGGGGGATGGAGGCTGGGCTATCTAGCGCAGCCCGCGCTTGGTTTCATCCAGTTCGCGGATGTATTTGAAGATTTTGCGTGTGGCGGCCGGGGCTTTGTTTTGTGCCGTTTCATGCTGGGCCTGACGGATCAGCTGACGCAGGTGGGTACGGTCGGCGTCCGGGTATTCGGCGACAAAGGCTTCAAGCACGTCGTCGGTGCCGGTGGCCAAACGGTCACGCCAGCGCTCAAGGTTGTGGAAGCGTTCGTTGTACTGCCGGGTCGAGGCATCAAGTTGATCCAGCAGTACCAAGATTTCATCGATGTTCTGATCGCGCATCAGCTTGCCGATGAACTGGATGTGCCGTTTACGGGCGATGTTCGCCGTGTGTTTCGGCGCTTCGGCCAGGGCGCGACGCAGGGCGTCGGTAAGCGGCAGTTTATCAATCAGGGCGGGTTTGAGCGTGGTCAGGCGTTCGCCAAGGTCAACCAGCGCATGCAGTTCGCGCTTGACCTGTGTTTTGCTCTTCTCTTCGGAGAAGTCGTCGGAATAGTCAGACATGGGGCAGATCCAGTTGGAAACGCCGCCATGATAACGAGTCAGAGGCCGCTTGTCCGGCCTGGCCAGGTGACTGGTCTTAGAACTGGAGTTGTAGGTTATGAGTGCAGCAGACGTAGTTGGGCCACAGGCCCTGCCGCAATTGCAGGAGCAAGTCGCGCGAATTCTCGCCGAAGCCAAAGCCCAGGGCGCGACCGCCTGCGAAGTGGCGGTGTCGGTGGAGCAGGGCTTGTCCACCTCGGTGCGCCAGCGCGAAGTGGAAACCGTCGAGTTCAACCGTGACCAGGGTTTTGGCATCACCCTCTATCTGGGCCAGCGCAAAGGCTCGGCCAGCACCTCGGCCATCGGCGATGCGGCGATTCGTGAAACCGTTGCTGCCGCCTTGGCCATCGCCAAACACACCTCGGAAGACGATTGCTCGGGCCTGGCCGACGCCGAACTCATGGCGCGTGACCTGCCTGACCTGGACCTGTATCACCCCTGGGATATCACCCCGGAGCAAGCCATTGAGCGCGCGCTGGAATGTGAAGCTGCCGCTTTTGACGCCGATGCGCGGATCAAAAACGCCGATGGCACCAGCCTCAATACCCACCAAGGTTGCCGCGTATATGGCAACAGCCACGGTTTTGTTGGCGGTTACGCCAGTACCCGACAGAGCTTGAGCTGCGTAATGATCGCCGAGGCCGACGGCCTGATGCAGCGCGATTATTGGTATGACGTGAGCCGCCGTGGTGAAGAGTTGGCCGACGCCGCCAGTATCGGTCGCCGCGCTGCCGAGCGCGCCGTGAGCCGCCTGGGCGCGCGTCCGGTGCCGACCTGTGAAGTGCCGGTGCTGTTTGCGGCGGAACTCGCCACTGGGCTATTTGGGCATTTTCTCTCGGCGGTGTCGGGCGGCAGTATTTATCGCAAATCCTCGTTTCTCGAAGGCAGCTTGGGGCAAGTGATATTCCCTGAGTGGCTGAGCCTGGATGAGCGCCCGCATATCCGTGGCGCGCTGGGCAGTGCTTCTTTCGACGGCGATGGTTTGGCCACCTACGGCAAGTTTTTTGTCGAGAAAGGTCAGTTGCAGTCCTACATTCTTGCCACCTATTCGGGTCGCAAACTGGGCATGCCAAGCACGGCCAACGCCGGTGGCGTGCACAACCTGTTTGTCAGCCATGGCGATGAAAACCAGAAAGCGCTGCTTAAGCGTATGGGCCGTGGGCTGTTGGTCACTGAGCTGATGGGCCAGGGACTGAATATGGTCACCGGCGACTATTCCCGTGGTGCGGGTGGTTTCTGGGTCGAGAATGGCGAAATTCAGTTCCCGGTTCAGGAAGTGACCATCGCCGGCAACCTGCGCGATATGTTCAAGCAGATCGTCGCTGTGGGTAACGACCTGGAGCTGCGCAGCAATATCCGTACGGGTTCGGTGCTGATCGAAAAAATGACCGTCGCTGGCAGCTGATGGTCGGCTGGGGCTAATAGCCCCGGCACCGGTTGCGCGTATTTCTGCTAAAAGGCGCCGCGCTGGCGCCCGATCAGGCGCGTTACTCGCCTTCGTCGAAGCGGTTGTTGATCAATTCCACCAGCGCGGCCAGGGCTTCATCGCCTTGCTCGCCTTCGGTGCTCAAATGAATAGCTGTGCCTTTGCCGGCGGCGAGCATCATGACTGCCATGATGCTTTTGCCGTCGACGCTGCTTTCTGGCGAGCGACCAATGCGAATTTGGCAAGGGAAGCGACCGGCTACGCCGACGAATTTGGCGGCGGCACGGGCATGCAGGCCGAGTTTGTTGATGATGGTGATTTCACAGGCAGGCATTGCTGCTTAAGTCCTTCTAAAACGGTTCGGCCATTACAGGTCGCGGTGGCGAACCTGAATATTTTTTAGGGTTTTTTTCAGTTCTTTGCCCAGTCGATCCGCCAGGTATACCGAGCGATGATGACCGCCTGTGCAGCCAATGGCGACGGTGACATAAGAACGGTTGCTGGCGGCAATGCGCGGCAGCCATTTGTGCAAATAGGCGTAAATATCGTCGTACATTTCCTGTACGTCGGGCTGTTCTTGCAGGTATTCGGCGACTACCACATCCAATCCCGAATGCTCGCGCAGCTCAGGCTTCCAATACGGGTTGGGCAGGCAGCGCACATCGAACACCAAGTCGGCGTCCACCGGCATACCGCGCTTGAACCCAAACGATTCAACCAGAAACGCCGTACCCGGCTCCGGCTTGTTAAGCAGGCGCAGCTTTAAGGTGTCGCGCAGTTGGTAGAGGTTCAGGTGGGTGGTGTCGATCTTCAGGTCAGCCAGATCGGTGATCGGGCTGAGCAGCACACTTTCATCGTGAATCGCTTCGGCCAGCGAGCGTACGTCGCTGGTTAGCGGGTGACGACGGCGAGTTTCGGAAAAGCGCTTGAGCAGGGTCTCGTCATCGGCGTCCAGATACAGCACATCGCAGTGGATATGCCGGGCGCGTACTTCGGCAAGAATTTCTGGAAAACGTTTGAGTTGGCTAGGCAGGTTACGGGCGTCGATGGACACCGCCACCAAGGGTTGCAACAGCTCGGTGTGTAGCAGCGAGCGTTCCGCTAACTCGGGTAGAAGGCCGGCAGGCAGGTTATCAATGCAATAGAAGCCATTGTCTTCAAGCACGTCCAGCGCGGTGCTTTTACCTGAACCGGAGCGGCCACTGACGATGATCAAACGCATGCACAGTCACCCGTTCGCTTAGCGGCCGTTTTGTACGTCGACGACAACCTGATAAAGATGTTCGCTGGTAGGGGCGTGGCGCAGTTGGTCGCGAACATCGCTACGGTCGAGCATGCTGGCGATCTGGCGAAGCAGCTCCAGGTGTTCGTCAGTAGCGGCCTCGGGCACCAGCAGCACAAACAGCAGGTCAACCGGCGCACCGTCAATGGCGTCGAAATCGACCGCCGACTCCAGGCGCAGCAGGGCGCTGATGGGCGAGGGGCAACCAGGCAAGCGGCAGTGTGGAATGGCGATGCCATTGCCAAAGCCGGTAGAGCCGAGTTTTTCCCGTGCTACCAGGCTTTCGAAAATATCTTGGCCATCGAGGTCGGGCAGTTCGCGGGCGACCAAGTTGGCAATTTGTTCGAGTACACGCTTTTTACTGCCTCCCGGCACGCCCACGAGGGAGCGGCCGGGGGTCAGGATATTTTCAAGTCGAATCATGGGTTGGGGTGGTGTCAGCGAGCTGTGGCGCCTTGCAGGCGACCCAACTGCTTTTCCTTATGTTTGATGAGTTGGCGGTCGAGTTTGTCGGTAAGTAGATCGATAGCTGCGTACATGTCGTCATGTTCGGCGTTGGCGACAACTTCGCCACCGGCGATGTGCAAAGTTGCCTCGATTTTCTGTTTGAGCTTCTCGACCTCCATGGTCACTTGCACGTTGGTGATCTTGTCGAAGTGGCGTTCTAATCGACTGAGTTTTTCATCGATATAGTCGCGTAGGGCGTCGGTCACATCCAGCTGATGTCCACTGATGTTGACTTGCATACCGCTTTCTCCTTATTGCCGTGTGTAAGAGACAAGCTAACGGGCTTGTCGCCGGAACACTTTGGCCTTGGATCAGTGTAGCCGTCTGCCACTGTGGTACGTGGCGTTTACATCAGTCGCTTACGTTCACTCGAAGGCGCTATCCCGAGGGATTCGCGGTATTTGGCGACTGTGCGACGGGCTACCTGAATGCCCTGTGCCTCCAGTAAACCAGCGATCTTGCTGTCACTCAACGGCTTTTTCGCATTTTCCGCTGCAACCAGTTTTTTGATGATTGCGCGTATCGCTGTAGACGAGCATTCGCCGCCTTCGGAGGTGCTGACGTGGCTGGAGAAGAAGTACTTCAGCTCGTAGATGCCACGCGGGGTGTGCATGAATTTTTGTGTGGTAACGCGTGAGATGGTCGACTCGTGCATGCCCACTGCTTCAGCAATGTCATGCAACACGAGGGGCTTCATCGCTTCGTCGCCGTAATCGAGGAAACCGCGTTGGTGCTCGACAATCTGGCTGGCGACTTTCATCAGGGTTTCGTTGCGGCTCTGCAGGCTTTTGATAAACCAGCGGGCTTCTTGCAGTTGGTTGCGCATAAAGGTGTTGTCGGCGCTGGAGTCGGCGCGGCGGACAAACCCTGCGTATTGCGGGTTAACCCGCAGGCGCGGCATGGCTTCCTGGTTCAGCTCTACCAGCCAACGCTCGTTGTGCTTGCGCACGATCACATCGGGCACCACGTACTCCGGCTCGCTCGCTTCAATCTGCGAGCCTGGGCGCGGGTTAAGGCTTTGGATCAATTCGATGACTTGGCGCAGCTCATCTTCTTTGAGCTTCATGCGCCGCATCAGTTGGCTGTAGTCGCGCCCGCCGAGCAGGTCGAGGTAGTCGCCCGCCAAGCGCTGCGCTTCGGCTAGCCACGGGGTTTTAGCGGGCAGCTGGCGCAGTTGCAGCAGCAGGCATTCGCGCAGGTCGCGGGCGCCAATGCCGGAAGGTTCGAATTGCTGGATGCGGTGCAGCACGGCTTCGACTTCGTCGAGCTCGATATCCAGCTCGGGGTCAAAGGCGTCGAGTACTTCTTCGAGGGTTTCTTCGAGATAACCCTGGTCGTTGATGCAGTCGATCAGGGTAACGGCAATCAGCCGGTCCTTATCGGACATCGGCGCCAGGTTCAGTTGCCAAAGCATATGGCTTTGCAGACTCTCGCCGGCCGAGGTGCGGGTGGTGAAGTCCCACTCGTCATCATCGTTGCTGGGCAGGCTGCTGGCGCTGGTTTGGTAAATGTCTTCCCAGGCGGTGTCGACGGGAAGCTCATTGGGGATGCGTTCGTTCCACTCGCCTTCTTCCAGGTTGTCGACGGTCGGCGCCGAGCTTTCCTGGTAGCTGGTTTCCTGATAGGACTCTTCGCTGTTGGGCGCGGGCGGTGCGCTTTCGGCGCCGTCGGCCAGCGGGTCGCTATTGTCGAAGTCCTCGCCTTCTTCTTGGCGTTCGAGCATGGGATTGGACTCCAGTGCCTCTTGGATCTCTTGTTGCAGATCCAGGGTGGACAGTTGGAGTAAGCGGATGGCTTGTTGCAGCTGCGGTGTCATCGTCAGCTGCTGGCCCATTTTTAGGACGAGCGATGGTTTCATGGAGGGGGCTTAAGACCTTATTCGCCGGCGCATACGCGCTTCCACAACGAGGGCGCCGGGGCGCCACCAGGAAGCAAATTATATGCCTAACTCTGAGGGGTTTGCCTAGCCCTCAATCGAAGTCTGTAGTGGAGATCTGTAAATGACTACAGAAGGCGCCTACAAGCAGGCGCCTGTATCCACCCCTACAGGCGGAACTCGTGACCCAAATAGACTTCTTTCACCAACTGGTTGGCCAGAATGGTGGCCGAATCACCCTCGGCGATCAGCTGACCGTCGTTGACGATATACGCGGTTTCGCAGATATCCAGGGTTTCGCGCACGTTGTGATCGGTGATCAGCACGCCAATGCCTTTGGCCTTGAGGTGGTGAATGATCTGTTTAATATCGCCCACTGAGATAGGGTCGACACCGGCGAACGGTTCATCCAGCAAAATGAATTTCGGCGCAGTGGCCAGGGCGCGGGCGATTTCCACGCGGCGACGTTCACCACCGGAGAGGCTCATACCGAGGTTGTCGCGGATATGGCTGATGTGGAATTCCTGCAGTAGGCTTTCCAGCTCTTTGCGCCGGCTGGCGCTGTCGAGCTCTTTGCGGGTTTCCAGAATGGCCATGATGTTGTCGGCTACCGACAGCTTGCGGAAGATTGACGCTTCCTGCGGCAGGTAGCCGATGCCGGCGCGCGCGCGGCCATGCATGGGCAAGTGGGTGACGTCGTCCTGGTCGATCAATACACGACCCTGATCGGCATTTACCAAGCCGACGATCATGTAGAAGCAGGTGGTCTTGCCGGCACCGTTAGGGCCGAGCAGACCAACGATCTGGCCGCTTTCGATCGACAGGCTGACATCACGAACCACCTGGCGGCCTTTGTAGGCTTTGGCCAGGTGCTGGGCTTTAAGAGTCGCCATTACTGCGCCTGTTTGTCGGCTGGCTGGGCGCCAGCGGGTTTGTTCTTGGGCTGAATAACCATGTCGATACGCGGGCGCGGGCTGGTCACGTTGGTGCCGTTGGCGCGGCCGGCGTTAACGATCTGGCGCTGGGTGTCGTAGACGATTTTCTCGCCTTCGAAGGTGTTGCCTTCTTGAATCACCTTGGCCTGGTCGATCAGCACAATGCGGTCTTTGGCAGCGAAATACTGGATGGTCAGGCCATAGGCTTTGACGATCTGTTTATCCACAGCCGGTTTTTGTTCGTAGTAGGCCGGGTTGCCCACGGCGGTAAACACTTCGATGTCACCGCTGGCGTTTTGCGTGATGGTCACGGTGTTGCCGGTGATCTTCATGCTGCCTTGGGTAATCACCACGTCGCCGCGGTACACCGCCACACCTTTTTTGTCATCGAGCTCGGCGCTATCGGCTTGTACGCGAATCGGCTGATCGCGGTCGGTGGGCAACGCCCACGCGCTGGAGCTGGCAATTGCCGCGCCCAGGCTCAGGAGCAGGGATAGGGTGTGAAGGGAAAATTGGTTAACGAACCTCATGCTGGCCTCTTACGTTGGACAGCAGGAGCACCCGGCTGTCTTTCAAATACGCTTTCATTCCATTAGCCGTGGTCACTCCATTGGCGGCCTCGATTCTAACGGCTTGCTGGGTCTGCGCAAATTCCTTGTCCGGAAACACGGTCATGCGACTGCTGGTAATGATGGTGGGGCGATTTTTTTCATCGGTGCGGGCGATGCGGACGTTGTCGATTAACTCGACTTCAGTGCCGCCTGGCGACACCTCGCCACGGTCACTTTGTACATGCCACGGCAGCGGTGAGGTTTCGCGATACAACAGCAGGTCGGGTTTGCTCACCAGGCTCTTGTCGCTTTCTTTCAAGTGTTCAACCTTGTCGCTGGTCATCTCGTAACGCAGCGTGCCGTCGAGTTGGTATTCGGTGGTTTTTGCGTTGATCACGTAAAAATCCACCGCATTGTCGGCAACTGCCTGTGGCTTCTGTTCCAGCAAGCTCTCCGGGTTGAGGTTCCAGTAGCCGAGGGCAGCGACCAGCAAGGCCGCCAGGCCGAACGATAGGGTAAGAAGCAATTTGCGCAGCATAGTCGACTCTATAAATAAGCGGCTTGAGCCGCGTCGAGATTGCCCTGCGCTTGCAGGATCAGCTCGCAGAATTCACGTGCAGCGCCTTCGCCGCCGCGAGCTTGGGTCACACCATCGGCGTGTTGGCGAACAAAGTCATTGGCGTTGGCGACAGCCATGCCCAAGCCCGCACGACGGATTGCCGGAAGATCCGGCAGGTCATCGCCCAAATAGGCGACGTGCTCATAGCTTAGGCCGAGTTCGGCAAGAAGCTCGTCGAGCACCACCAGCTTGTCTTCGCGGCCTTGATACAAATGATGAATACCGAGGTTTTGCGCGCGGCGTTCCACCACCGGGCTTGAGCGGCCGGTGATGATCGCGGTGCGCACGCCCGAGTTGATCAGCATCTTGATGCCTTGACCGTCCAGCGTGCTAAAGGTTTTGAACTCGCCGCCATCTGGCAGGAAGTAAATCTTGCCGTCGGTGAGTACGCCGTCGACGTCAAACACAGCCAGCTTGATGGTCTTGCCGCGCTGCAATAGGTCGTTACTCATCACATCACTCCGGCGCGCAGCAGGTCGCCCAGGTTAAAGGCGCCGATAGGGTGGTCCTGCTCGTCGACCACAATCAGCGCGCCGATTTTGTGGTCTTCCATAATCTTCAACGCTTCGGCCGCAAGCATGTCCGGGCGCGCTGTCTTGCCGTGCACGGTCATGACTTCGTCGATGGTGGCCAGGCGAATATCCAGGTCGCGGTCCAGGGTGCGGCGCAAATCGCCGTCGGTGAAGATCCCGGCTAGGCGGCCATCGTCTTCCAATACCGCGGTCATGCCCAGGCCTTTACGGGTCATTTCCATCAGCGCGTCGCGTAGCAAGGTGCCGCGTTGCACTTTGGGGAGCTGCTCGCCGCTGTGCATGACGTTTTCCACTTTCAACAGCAGACGGCGGCCGAGGGCACCACCGGGGTGGGAAAACGCGAAGTCTTCAGCAGTGAAACCACGGGCTTCCAGCAGGGCGATGGCCAGAGCGTCGCCGAGCACCAGAGAGGCGGTGGTGGAGGAGGTGGGCGCCAGATTCAGCGGGCACGCTTCCTGGGCTACGCGTGCATCAAGGTTGACCTCAGCGGCTTTGGCCAGCGGCGAATCGGGGTTGCCGGTCATGCTGATCAGGGTAATGCCCAGGCGTTTGATCAGCGGCAGCAGGGTAACAATTTCGGCGGTGGAACCGGAATTGGAAAGGGCCAGCACCACGTCATCGCGGGTGATCATGCCCATGTCGCCATGACTGGCTTCGGCTGGGTGAACAAAAAAGGAAGTGGTGCCGGTGCTCGCCAAGGTGGCGGCAATCTTGTTGCCGATGTGGCCAGACTTGCCCATGCCAACCACCACTACACGGCCTTTACTGGCCAGAATCAGTTCGCAGGCTTTGACAAAAGCCGCGTCAATACGGGGGAGCAGACCTTCTACGGCCTCGATTTCAAGGCGGACGGTGCGCAGTGCCGATTGGATCAGATCGTTGGTCTGGTTCATAACTAAGGACAGTGGCCGCGTGAAAAGCCGGGGATTATAGCGGTAAAGCCGGCCCGGCTCACCCTGGAATATTGGAGCGTGCGTGCAGCATCGACTTGGTCTCACTTCGCCTGCGCCATACGGGTTTGCCTTTGCAGATGTTTCCGCCTTGGGCGTGGCCGGATGCCGGTGATATAGTTGCGGCCCTATCCGGCATGTTCACCAGCGGTGGTGTCCCCACTGTGAAGCATGGCGTCTGATAGGCGGCTGCACCAAGGAGTTCAGATGAGTGCCGATCACGCCTACGCGGTCGAGCTGAAGGGTGTGTCCTTCATGCGCGGTTCGCGCAGCATTTTCAAGAATGTCGATATTTCCATCCCTCGCGGCAAGGTCACCGGCATCATGGGGCCTTCCGGGAGTGGTAAAACCACTTTGCTTCGATTGATGGGCGCCCAGCTGCGGCCCAGCAGCGGCCAAGTGTTGGTCAACGGCCAGAACCTGCCCGAGTTGTCGCGCAGCGACCTGTTCGATATGCGCAAGCAAATGGGCGTGCTGTTCCAAAGCGGTGCGCTGTTTACCGATCTCGATGTATTCGAGAACGTGGCCTTTCCGCTGCGTGTGCACACCCAGTTACCCGAAGACATGATTCGCGACATCGTGCTGATGAAGCTGCAGGCCGTTGGCTTGCGTGGCGCCATTGAGCTGATGCCGGACGAACTCTCCGGTGGCATGAAACGCCGCGTGGCCTTGGCCCGGGCGATTGCCCTGGACCCGCAAATTCTAATGTACGACGAACCCTTTGTTGGCCAAGACCCAATGGCCATGGGCATTCTGGTGCGCCTAATTCGTCTGCTTAACGATGCCTTGGGCATCACCAGTATTGTGGTCTCCCACGACTTGGCCGAAACCGCCAGCATCGCTGACTACCTATATGTAGTGGGCGACACCCAGGTGCTCGGCCACGGCACGCCAAAAGAATTGATGGAGTCGGATGATCCGCGCATTCGCCAATTTATGAAGGGCACCGCCGACGGTCCCGTGCCGTTCGATTTTCCGGCTGCGGCCTACCGCGACGACCTGTTGGGGACGCGTTGATGCGCAAAAAATCCATTGGCGAACGTATTCGCTTGCTCGGCCGAGCGGGCATCGACACCGTCGGCTCGCTGGGTAGCTCCACCGTTTTTCTGCTGCGCTCGCTGTTTGGTCGCGGCAATGTCGGTAACGGTTTTGGTCACTTGTTGATCAAGCAGCTGTACTCGGTTGGCGTGATGTCGATGGTGATCATCGTCGTTTCCGGGCTGTTTATTGGCATGGTGTTGGCCCTGCAAGGCTTTAACATTCTGTCCAGCTACGGCTCGGAACAGGCGGTAGGGCAGATGGTTGCCCTGACGCTATTGCGCGAGCTGGGTCCGGTCGTGACGGCGCTGCTGTTCGCCGGCCGCGCCGGTTCGGCACTGACTGCCGAGATCGGCAATATGAAATCTACCGAGCAGCTTTCCAGCCTGGAAATGATCGGTGTTGACCCGCTCAAGTACATCATCGCCCCGCGCCTGTGGGCCGGCTTTATTTCGCTGCCGCTGCTAACCATGATCTTTTGCGTAGTGGGTATCTGGGGTGGCGCCATGGTGGCGATTGATTGGTTGGGCGTGTTTGAAGGGTCGTTCTGGGCCAATATGCAGAACAGCGTGTCCTTCGAGAAGGATGTGCTCAACGGCCTGATCAAAAGTATCGTGTTTGCCTTTGTGGTGACCTGGATTGCCGTATTCCAGGGTTATGACTGTGAGCCCACGTCCGAGGGGATCAGCCGCGCCACCACCAAAACAGTGGTTTATGCCTCGCTTGCCGTGCTGGGCCTGGACTTCATCTTGACCGCCCTGATGTTTGGAGATTTCTGATGCAAAACCGCACCCTGGAAATTGGTGTCGGCCTGTTCCTCTTGGCCGGTCTGTTGGCCTTGCTGCTCCTGGCATTGCGCGTCAGTGGCCTGACGGTTGGCACAGGGCAGGACACCTATAAGCTCTACGCCGATTTCGACAACCTCGCCGGGCTTACCGTGCGCGCCAAGGTCACCATGGCCGGCGTGGGCATTGGCAAGGTCACCGCTATTGACCTGAACCGCGACACCTTCACCGGGCGTGTGACCATGGAGCTGGAAAAGCGGGTGGATAACCTGCCGGTGGACTCCACCGCTTCTATCCTGACTGCCGGTCTGCTTGGCGAAAAATACATCGGCATCAGCGTCGGCGGCGAAGAAGCGCTGCTCAAGGATGGCGGAACCATTCAAGACACCCAGTCGTCGTTAGTACTGGAAGATTTGATTGGTAAGTTCCTGATCAACTCGGTTAACAAAGAATCCAAGTGAGGAATTCGAGCATGTTGAGCGCTCTGCGTCGCGGTCTGCTGGTGATGTTGGCGGTGTTTCCACTGGTTGCCTCGGCCGGCCCTGCCGCCCAGGACATCGTGCAAAGCACCACTGACCAACTGTTAAGCGACCTCAAGACCAATAAAGACCAGTACAAGGCCGACCCGCAAAAATTCTACGACTCGCTGAACCGCATTATTGGTCCGGTGGTGGATGCCGACGGCATTTCCCGCAGCATCATGACCGTCAAATATTCGCGCAAAGCCACGCCGGCGCAGATGAAGCGTTTTGAAGAAAACTTCAAACGCAGCCTGATGGAGTTCTACGGCAACGCCTTGCTGGAGTACAACAATCAGGACATTCGTGTGCTGCCAAGCAACGCCAAGCAGTCCGACCCGGACCGCACCAGTGTGAATATGGAAGTACGTGACACCAAGGGCACCGTGTACCCGGTCAACTACACCATGACCAAGGTCAACGGTGAGTGGATGCTGCGTAACGTGACCATTAACGGCATCAACATCGGCAAGCTGTTCCGCGACCAGTTCGCCGACGCGATGCAGAAAAACGGCAACGATCTGGACAAGACCATCGACGGTTGGGCGCAGGTTGTGGCTAACGCCAAAAACACCGAAGACGGGCAAAAGGCTGCAGGTCATGACGACTGATAGCGGAGTTCGCCAACAGGCCGACGGCGTTTTGCACCTGCAAGGTGTGTTGGATTTTCGTACCGGTGCGCAACTGCGCGCCGAGGGCGAAAAGCTGATTCGGGCTTCTAGCACCGCTACGGTGGTGGTGGATTGCTCGGCAGTTGAGCACTCCAGCAGCGTCGGTTTGTCGTTATTGTTGGCGTATATGCGTGTGGCCCAAGGCGCAGGCAAAACCTTGTCGGTGCGTAGTTTGCCGGTGGAAATGCGCCAGATTGCCGAGGTGTCCGGGCTGCTGGACATCTTGCCGCTGCAAGCGTGAGTGGCCAGGCAGGGCGCAAAGCCCGGTAAAACCTGGCGGCAGCCGACAAAATCTATCGCCCCTTGTCAGTGTTCCGTATTCCGGGGTTCGCAGGCGGGGGGCTTTTTTGTATCATGGCCGACCCGCGCGCGTAGGGCGCCGATTGAGGTTTAGCATGCAGGCCATAGAAGTAAAAAGCCTCCTTGAGGAAAAGCTGTCCGATACCGAGGTCAACGTGGAAGGCGAAGGCTGTAATTTCCAGTTGAACCTGATCAGCGACGAGCTGGCGGCCCTGAGCCCGGTCAAACGTCAGCAGCAAGTCTATGCCCACCTCAACCCTTGGATCGCCGATGGCAGTATCCATGCGGTTACCATGAAATTCTTCAGCCGCGCCGCATGGGCCGAGCGTTCCTAAGCCCACGGGCGACGAGACTTCTAATGGATAAATTGATTATTACCGGCGGCGTTTGCCTCAATGGCGAAATCCGCATCTCCGGGGCGAAAAACTCCGCCCTGCCGATTCTGGCTGCAACCCTGCTGGCCGACGCGCCAGTCACTGTGTGCAACCTGCCGCACCTGCACGACATTACCACCATGATCGAACTGTTCGGTCGCATGGGCATTGAGCCGGTGATCGACGAAAAGCTCAGCGTTGAAGTTGACGCCCGCGCGATTAAAACCCTGGTGGCGCCGTACGAATTGGTGAAAACCATGCGTGCGTCGATCCTTGTGCTGGGCCCGATGGTTGCCCGTTTCGGTGAAGCCGAAGTGGCATTGCCTGGCGGTTGCGCCATTGGTTCGCGCCCGGTTGATTTGCACATCCGTGGCCTGGAAGCCATGGGCGCGATCATCGACGTGGAAGGCGGCTATATCAAAGCCAAGGCGCCTGAGGGTGGCTTGCGCGGTGCGCACTTCTTCTTTGATACCGTCAGCGTGACCGGTACCGAAAACATCATGATGGCCGCCACCCTGGCCAAAGGTCGCAGCGTGCTGGAAAACGCCGCGCGCGAACCGGAAGTGGTCGACCTGGCGAACTGCCTGATCGCCATGGGCGCCAAAATTACCGGTGCCGGCACCGACACCATCACCATTGATGGCGTTGAACGCCTTGGCGGCGCGCGTTACAGCGTTATGCCAGACCGTATCGAAACCGGTACCTACCTGGTGGCCGCTGCGGCTACCGGCGGCAAGGTGAAGTTGAAAGACACCGACCCAACCATTCTTGAAGCGGTGCTGTTGAAGCTGCAGGAAGCCGGCGCCGAGATCACCACCGGCCCGGACTGGATCGAGCTGGACATGAAGGGCAAGCGCCCGAAAGCCGTGAACCTGCGTACCGCACCGTACCCGGCGTTCCCGACCGACATGCAGGCGCAATTTATTGCCCTCAACGCCATTGCCGAAGGCACCGGCGCGGTCATCGAAACCGTGTTCGAAAACCGCTTTATGCACGTGTATGAAATGACCCGCATGGGCGCGTTGATTCAAGTTGAAGGCAACACGGCCATCGTCACCGGGACCAAAACCCTGAAGGGCGCGCCAGTCATGGCCACCGACTTACGGGCTTCGGCAAGCTTGGTGATTTCGGCGCTGGTTGCCGAGGGCGACACCCTGATCGACCGCATCTACCACATCGACCGTGGTTACGAGTGCATCGAAGAAAAACTGCAGTTGCTGGGCGCGAAAATTCGCCGCGTACCGGGCTAGTAAGGCCGCGCCCTGATTGCCGCGCCGCAGTAGTCAGGGCCTCGTGCCACCGCTGGAAACCAGGTTTTAAGGACACATCGCGCCATGTTGACCATCGCCTTATCCAAAGGCCGCATTCTTGACGACACCCTGCCATTGCTGGCCAAGGCTGGGATCGTGCCGACCGAAAACCCGGACAAAAGCCGCAAGCTGATTATCCCCACCACCCAGGACGACGTGCGTTTGTTGATCGTGCGGGCCACCGACGTGCCGACTTATGTCGAGCATGGCGCAGCTGACCTCGGTGTTGCCGGTAAAGACGTACTGCTGGAATACGGCGGCCAGGGCTTGTACGAGCCGCTGGACCTGCAAATTGCCAAGTGCAAGCTGATGACCGCTGGCGCCGTTGGTGTGCCGGAACCTAAAGGGCGTCTGCGCGTGGCCACCAAGTTCGTCAACGTCGCCAAGCGCTACTACGCCGAACAAGGTCGTCAGGTTGAAGTGATCAAGCTCTACGGCTCCATGGAGCTGGCGCCGCTGGTTGGCCTGGCCGACAAGATCATCGACGTGGTCGACACCGGCAACACCTTGCGTGCCAACGGTCTGGAGGCCCAGGAACTGATCGCCCATATCAGCTCTCGCCTGATCGTTAACAAAGCCTCGATGAAGATGCAGCACAAGCGTATCCAGGCCTTGATCGATACCCTGCGCGATGCGGTGGAAGCCAACCACCGAGGCTAACTACCTCTTCGGCGTGACCATCGGTCACGCCTGCCTATTCTGTTCATAGCCATCTTTCTCGGGCGTCCACAGGATTGGCTTGGTAGCCTAGCGACGCTCGAGAACCGGTTGAACCCGCACCTGCGCTCAACCGCTCTTAACGTCCATGACTATCACGAGGCCCGTTATGACCGCTCCTATCGCCATCCGCCGACTCAATGCCGCTGACCAGGACTTTGCCAAGCATCTGGATCATCTGCTGAGCTGGGAAAGCGTGTCGGACGACGGCGTTAACGAGCGCGTGCTGGAAATCATCAAAGCCGTGCGCGAGCGCGGTGATGCCGCCCTAGTCGAATACACCCAGCGCTTTGATGGCCTGAGCGTAAACAGTATGGCCGACCTGATCTTGCCGCGTGAGCGCCTGGAACTGGCCCTGACCCGCATCACCGCCGAGCAGCGCCAAGCATTGGAAGTGGCTGCCGAGCGAGTGCGCAGCTACCACGAAAAACAGAAACAAGACTCCTGGACCTACACCGAAGCCGACGGCACCGTACTTGGCCAGAAGGTCACGCCGCTGGACCGCGCCGGTTTGTATGTGCCCGGCGGCAAGGCCTCGTACCCGTCTTCGGTATTGATGAACGCCATTCCCGCCAAGGTCGCCGGTGTGCCGGAAGTGGTGATGGTGGTGCCAACCCCGCGTGGCGAAATCAATGAAATCGTGTTGGCCGCTGCCTGCATCGCCGGTGTCGACCGCGTGTTTACCATCGGTGGCGCGCAAGCTGTGGCGGCGCTGGCGTATGGCACCGAAAGCGTGCCGCCAGTGGATAAGATTGTCGGCCCGGGCAATATCTACGTGGCCACCGCCAAGCGTCACGTATTTGGCAAAGTCGGCATCGATATGATCGCCGGCCCTTCGGAAATTCTCGTGGTGTGCGACGGCCAGACTGATCCGGACTGGATCGCCATGGACCTGTTCTCCCAGGCCGAGCATGACGAAGACGCGCAATCCATTCTGCTTAGCCCCGATGCCGAGTTTCTCGACAAGGTGGCGGCGAGCATTGCCAAGCTGCTGCCGACCATGGAGCGCGAAGCCATTATTCGTACCTCCATTGAAACGCGCGGCGCGCTGATTCAAGTGAAAGATATGCAGCAGGCCATTGATGTGGCCAACCGCATTGCTCCGGAACACTTGGAGCTGTCAGTAGCGGACCCGGAGGCTTGGTTGCCGCAGATTCGCCACGCCGGCGCAATTTTTATGGGCCGCTACACCGCTGAAGCCTTGGGCGATTACTGCGCTGGCCCCAACCACGTGCTGCCGACTTCCGGCACCGCGCGGTTCTCCTCGCCGCTGGGCGTGTACGACTTCCAGAAGCGCTCGTCGATCATTCATTGCTCGGCTGAAGGTGCCTCGGAGTTGGGCAAAAGCGCCTCCGTGCTGGCCCGTGGCGAGTCGCTGACCGCCCACGCCCGCAGCGCCGAATACCGCATCAAAGACTAAGTGGCCGGCCGCGTAAGCGCGGCCGATGAAACACCTACGAATTCGAGGAGAGAAGGGTAATGAGCAAATTCTGGAGCCCCTTCGTTAAAGACCTGGTGCCCTATGTGCCGGGCGAGCAGCCCAAGCTAACGAACCTGGTCAAGCTCAACACCAACGAAAACCCCTATGGCCCGTCGCCCAAAGCCATTGCCGCCATGCAGGCCGAGCTGAACGACAACCTGCGCCTGTACCCAGATCCCAATGGCGAGCGTTTAAAGCAGGCAGTGGCCGATTACTACGGCGTGCAGCAGGCTCAGGTATTTGTCGGCAACGGTTCGGATGAAGTGCTGGCCCACGCCTTCCACGGCCTTTTCCAACACGGCAAACCGCTGCTGTTCCCGGATATCAGCTACAGCTTTTACCCGGTGTACTGCGGGCTGTACGGCATTCCGTTCGACGCGGTGCCATTGGATGAGCAGTTCCAGATTCGCCCCGAGGATTACGCCAAGCCTAACGGCGGCATTATTTTCCCCAACCCCAATGCGCCGACTGGCTGCGTGCTGGCGCTGGATGCCATTGAGCAGATCTTGCAAAGCAACCCGGACTCGGTGGTGCTGGTAGACGAAGCCTATATCGACTTTGGCGGGCAGACGGCGATCAGCCTGGTCGACCGTTACCCGAACCTGCTGGTGGCTCAAACCCTGTCCAAATCCCGCTCGCTGGCGGGGCTGCGGGTTGGTTTTGCCGTCGGCCACCCTGACTTGATCGAGGCGCTGGAGCGGATCAAAAACAGCTTTAACTCCTACCCGCTAGACCGCGCAGCGATTGCCGGTGCGGCTGCTGCGTTTGAGGACAAAGCCTACTTCGAGCAAACCCGCCAAGCCGTGATTGATAGCCGCGAGACGCTGGTGGCCGAGATGACCGCGCTGGGGTTTGAAGTGCTGCCCTCAGGCGCCAACTTTATCTTCGCCCGCCATCCGCACAAGGATGCTGCAACGCTGGCTGCTGGGTTGCGCGAACAAAGCGTGATCGTGCGGCACTTTAAGCAAGCGCGGATTGCGCAGTTCTTGCGCATCACCATTGGCAACCCGGCGCAGAACCAGGCTCTGGTGGACGCGTTGCGCACGCTGTAACGCCTGTACCCGCAATAAAAACGCCCGGCTTTGACCGGGCGTTTTTATTGCGGCGGTTTTGTAGGGCGGCGCAACAAGCCGGGCTATTCCTCGTGTGCACTTCCCACAAAACTGAGCGAGGTAAACAACCCTCGCTCGTCGATATCCGCATCGCCACTCACCGGCACGCTGGTCTCGGCGGCGATGATGTTCAACCCTTCGTTACGCACCAGCACTTCGGCCTGGCCATTCTTATCGGTGGTCGCACTGACGGTCGAGGGCTGGCTGCGGTAGTCGCCAATCAAGTTGATGCCAGACACCGGTTTGCCATCCAGTAGCACCTGCACCTTTAACGGTTTGCCTGGGCCGACTTCAAGCGGGTCTTGCAGCGGCTTGATCAGCAGCTTCAAGGCGCTGAGGTCGGGCAATCTGGCGCCGGCCTGGTAGATGGCCAGGCTGTATTTCCACGTGTGCAGGGCGTGCACGGCGGTGGGTACTTTTGAGCGGCCTTGGTTGATCCATTTGTTGTCCGGGGTCTGCGACCAGGCGCCATTGTCCAGGGCCACTGCTAGGCTCGCGGGCGTGGAGGCGGGTTGCAGGCGGGCGTGGTCGTCTAGGCGGTGAATGTTCACTTCTATTGCCTTGCCTTGCGCATCAAAGGCCCAGGCGCCGCTGACTTTGTCCGCTTTAAAGGCGTCGTCTTCAGCGCCGTGGCCGTAGATCACTTCGATATTGCCGCGCCGTTGTTCGGTCCACAGACCGTGGGCCTGCACTTCCAAGGTGAACAGGGCGGCGATTAGCATCAGGTGAAATTTAGGCATGGTGCGTCCTTATTTTTAGTGGGTTTTAAAGGGCAAGGGTCAGGCTGACGCTGAAGTTGCGCGGGTCGCCGGGCAGCACCCAGGTGCTGTTGTAGGAGCGCTCGTAGTAGTTGCGGTCGAACAGGTTGTTCAGGTTGAGGCCCACGCTGACGTTCTCGCTGGCTTTGTAGTGGGCCAGCAGGTCGACGGTGCTGTAGGCCGCTAGCTCGAACGGCGTGCCGGTTTGCCCGGAGCGCTCGCCCACATAGTTGCCGGCGATACCAACGTCCGAGCCGCGCAGCTCGCCGTCCTGGAACTCATAAACCGCCATCAGGCTGGCGCTGTTGCGGGCGATGCCGAGCAGGTCGCTGCCTTCTTTGATGACGTTGTCTTTAGTGACTTCGGCGTCGATATAGGCGTAGGCGCCGATCACCCGCACGGCGTCGCTAAGCTGACCGCTGAATTGCAGGTCCAAGCCCTGGCTACGGGCCTTGCCGGCGGCGATGCTGTCGCCATTGCCGTCGGTGGTGAGGACGTTTTCTTTATCGATATGGAACAGCGCCACGGTGCCACCGACGCGGCCATCGAACAGGTCGAGCTTTAAGCCGGTCTCGTAGCCGATGCCCTTTTCCGGTTTAAACACCTGGCCCTGGGTGCCCATGCTATTGGGCTTGAACGAGGTCGAGGCGTTGGCGAACACGCCCACTTGTGGGGTGAGTTGGTAGAGCAAGCCCAGGCGCGGCGTGGCGACGTCTTTTTCCTGGGTGTTATCCACGCGCGTGCTGCGGTTGAGCGCGTGTTGCTCGATACGTTCCAAGCGCACGCCGAGCAGGCCACGCCATTTTTCCGAAAAGACGATCTGGTCTTGCAGGTTCAACGCGAGGCTTTCGGTGTGTTCGAAGAAGTCGTTTTTGTTGGTGATCGTCGGTTTAGGCTGGCCGTAAACCGGGTTGAACACGTCCAGGCCATAGCCCAGCGAGGTGGCGCTTTGCGGGTACTTCTGGCTGTTACGGTAGTTCTCGTACTCCAGGCCCGTGAGGGTTTGATGCTCCCAGCCGCCAAGCTCGAAGGTTCCGTGCAGCTCGGCTTGGGTGATGCTGTCGTTCCACTCGAAATTGCGCTGACGATAAAAACGCGACACCTGCTGGCCCACTAAACGCTGGGGTTCTGAGCTGTCGCCATTGAGCGTGCCTTGGCTGTAGTGGGTGGCTAGCCGGGTTTTCCAGTTGTCGTTCAGAAAGTGCTCAAGGCTGATCTGCAGCATCTGGTTGTTATTGCGAATCTCGCCGTCATTCGGCTCGCCGAGGAAGGTGGAACGCGACACCGCGCCCATTTCGTTATTGACCGCAGGAATGCCTCGGTCGAATACCGACTCGGTGCGGCTGAATTCGCTTTCGATCAGCAAGACGGTGTCGGGGCTCAGTTGCCAAGACAGGCTTGGGCTCACCAACTTGCGCTGACTGGTGACGTGGTCGCGGAAGCTGTGGTTGTCTTCCACCGCCATATTCACCCGTGACAACAGGGTGCCTTCGCTGTTGAGCGGCGTGTTTACGTCCAGCGCACTTCGATAACGATCCCAACTGCCGGCGCTTAGTTGCAGGCTGTTAAAGGCGTCGGCCTGGGGTTTTTTCGTGACGATATTCACCAGCCCGCCGGGATCGCCACGGCCATACAAACTGGCCGCCGGGCCTTTAAGCACTTCAATGCGCTCAATGTTGGACGCGTCAGGGGCGCTGTTGCTGCCACGGTTATAGGCAAAGCCATTGCGGTACAGCTCGCCGGTGGTAAAGCCGCGCACGCTGTAGTTGAGAAAGGTCAGCCCGCCGAAGTTGTTTTGCCGCGAGACACCACCGGCAAAATCCAGCGCGCGGTCGATGCGCGTGCTGTTGAGGTCGCTGAGCACTTGAGCAGACACGACGTTGATACTTTGTGGGGTGTCGCGAATATCAGTGTCAGTGCGCGTGGCTGTGGCTGAGCGGGTAGCGCGATAACCACGCACTGGGCCGTCGGCACGTTCATCGGCGTGGTCGGCGGAAATGCTGGTTTCTTCCAATTCCAACGGCTGATCGTCGGCGGTGACCGGGGTTACAAATAGGCTAAACGAGAGTGCGGCGAGCGAGGCGAGGGCAGGTGACTTCATGTCCGGGTTCCGTGAAAAACATGTAATAACATAACATTTTAATCATGAAAAACCGGAGGCGTCATCTGTTGTTGTTTGTTTCGAGGGGAAAGACTGAAGGGCTTGAGCGCATTTCCAACGGTATATCGCGGTTGTGTTCCCCTCTCTCGCTTGCGGGAGAGGGGTTGGCCGCAACGCTAATCTTTGTTAATGCAGATGATCCAACAACCGCTTAGCCGCATGCTGGCCGCTCAGCCAGGCACCTTCTACACGCCCGGACAGACACCAATCGCCGCAGGCATACAGCCCTAGGTCAGCATCTAGCAGCGAGCCCCATTCATGGCTACTGGCCGGCCGTGCATAGAGCCAACGGTGCGCCAGGCTGAACACCGGTGCCGGTAGCGCACAGCCGATCAGCTCGGCGAAGGCACCGTGCAACTGTTCGATCACGTCTTCTTTGCTCAGGTCCAAGTGTTGCCGGCTCCACGCGCTACTGGCGTGCAGCACCCAGGTATCCAGCTCGGTGTCGCGCCCAGGTTTGCTGCGGTTGCGTGCCAGCCAATCGAGCGGCCCTTCGCGCACAAAGCAACCTTCTACTGGGGTGTCCAGCGGCTCGGCAAAGGCCAGCGCCACCGCCCAGGTCGGATCCATCGCTACGCTGGCGGCAGCCCCGGCCAGTTTTGGCGCCGCCGCCAGCAAACCGCTGGCCTGCGCCGCCGGAGTGGCGATGATGACGTGACTAAACGGGCCATGGGTCCGCCCTTCTGCATCTTGTAAGGTCCAGTGCTGTGGGCCGCGAAATACTTCGGTGATCCGGCAGGAAAATTTAACCGGCAGCGCCCCCAGCATGGCGCGGGTGATGGCGCTCATACGCGGTGCACCAACCCAACGCACCTGCTCATCGGGTGAGGCGCCGAGTACGCCGTTATTAAAGGTGTACAGGCTCGGCGTCCACTCGGCGACCCAGCCGCGCGCCTGCCATTGGTGCACGGTCTCAAGAAAACGGCGGTCGCGGGCGGTGAAATATTGTGCGCCCAGGTCCAGCGCGCCGGCATCGCTGCGCTTGCTGGCCATGCGCCCACCGCTACCGCGGCTTTTATCGAACAGTTGTACGGCTAAACCCGCATCGTGAAGGGTTTGTGCGGCAGAAAGACCGGCGATGCCGGTGCCAATAATGGCAATGGGGAAACTCATGTCTGACCTCTAATTTCGTAGGCTGGGCGGACGATCTCCTGAAGCTGGCCATGGACTTGAAGCAATTGGGCGGTCGCCAGCGCTTGTACCTCAGCGGCAACCGCATGTGCTTGCGCGGGCGCTTCCCTCGCTCTGATTCGCGGATTGGCCACAGGTTCGACGGCCTGTGTGCTGTAGTTAGGTATAGAACGCTTCGCCGCGCGATGCCTGCTTTGTTTGGCCAGATGATCAGGCGTTGTATCTGTTCTTATAATGCCCGTAATAGGCGGATTTGGTTTTGCAATTCGCCGGCTTTGGGCGATGCTGTGCCGCCTTTTCCACCTATCCAACTTGCCTCGCTAAGGAATGTGCATGACCGATCACGCTTTGCTTCTGGTCAACCTTGGCTCGCCAGCCTCGCCGCAAGTGGCCGATGTGCGCAGCTACCTCAATCAATTTTTGATGGACCCTTACGTAATTGACCTGCCGTGGCCGATTCGCCGCTTGCTGGTGTCGCTGATTCTGATCAAGCGCCCAGAAGCCTCGGCCGAAGCCTACGGCTCTATTTGGTGGAAAGACGGTTCGCCGCTGATTGTGCTGAGCAAGCGTCTGCAAGCGGCGATGGCCCAGACCTGGAAACACGGCCCGGTGGAATTGGCCATGCGCTATGGCGAGCCATCGCTTGAAACTGTGCTGACGCGCTTGGCCAAACAAGGCATCAAGAAAATCACCTTGGCACCGCTGTATCCGCAGTTCGCCGACAGCACCATCACCACGGTGATCGATGAAGCCAAGCGGGTGGTGCAGGAGCAGCAACTGAACTTCGAGTTCGCCACCTTGCGCCCGTTCTACGCCGAGCCTGAATACCTGAATGCCTTGGTCGCCAGCGCCAAGCCTTACCTGGAGCAGGGTTTCGACCACTTGCTGTTCAGCTTCCACGGCCTGCCGGAAAGCCATATCCGCAAGCTGGTGCGTGATCGCAAACACGACTTGCGCGCGCCTAACAGCAAAGGCGTCAGCGACGAGATCATGGCCTTTTGTTACCGCAGCCAATGCCAGCGCAGTGCTGAGTCATTTGCCGAGCTTATGGGGCTCAAACCGGATCAGTGGTCGGTTTCATTCCAGTCGCGCCTGGGCAAGAACAAGTGGATCGAACCCTACACCGAGCCGCGCCTGGATGAGCTGGGCAAAAAGGGCGTGAAAAAATTGCTGGTGATGTGCCCGGCGTTTGTTGCCGATTGCATCGAGACCCTGGAAGAAATCGGCATTCGCGGCCAGGAGCAATTTCACGAAGCCGGCGGCCAAGACCTGGTGCTGGTGCCGTGCGTAAATGACCACCCGCAGTGGGTTGAAGCCTTGACCGCACTCTGTGAAAAGGCGCCGGCTGGCTTGGGCAATCCGTTGAAATCGTAACGACGCTTTACCGCTTCCTATCAGCCCCGCATTTGCGGGGCTTTTTTCAGCACCCCTTTGCACACGCTACGCCTTGTTTGGGCCGTGCTGGGTGCTGCGCCAAATCTTTCCGTATCCAGTTACCGCCCCCTTCCGATTAACCCGCCATCCCCTGGGTTTATAGGTACTACAGGCCTACAGGCTAATTCCTCTTCTACTGCCGGAAAGCAAAAGTTCCCAGGCTGTTGAATGGTGCTCCATTCATTGCAGTGTTGGTGCTCTGCAATGGCCATGTGAAGCGGGCATTCATCCTTTTGGGCGACACACAGAATCAATCCTTCGTGCGCTTATCCGTCTGTCATCCGCTGAGTACGGTGCTCTCCAGTTCCACCAACTAGGAGAGCCGCATGACAACAACAAAAAGGCCCGGACTGTTCCAGCCAAAGACTCTGGCAATCGCGATCGCATTGGGTGCCTCGGCCCAAGCGCAGGCCGTGAATTTCAATATCGGCGAGATCGAAGGCCAATTCGATTCCTCGCTTTCCATCGGTGCCAGCTGGTCGACTGCCAAACGCGACCAGACTTACATCGGCGAAGCCAATGGCGGCACCGCGTTTACCCAGACCAACGACGACGGTCGGTTGAATTTCCAACGCGATAAGACCTTCTCGAAAATCTTCAAAGGCATCCACGATCTGGAGCTGAAGTACGGCGATACCGGCATCTTCCTGCGCGGCAAGTACTGGTACGACTTCGAACTCAAGGACGAAAGCCGTGAGCTGGCTGACATCGACGACAGCGACGCGAAAATGGGCGCCAAATCGTCGGGCTACCAACTGCTCGACGCCTTCGTCTATCACAACTACGCCATCGCCGAGCAGCCGGGCAGCGTGCGCCTGGGTAAGCAGGTAGTGAGCTGGGGTGAAAGTACCTTTATCCAGAACGGTATCAACTCGATCAACCCGGTCGACGTTTCCGCCTTCCGCCGTCCAGGCGCTGAGGTCAAGGAAGGTCTGATTCCGGTCAATATGTTCTATGTGTCGCAGACCATTACCGAAAACCTCTCTGCTGAAGCGTTCTATCAGTTGGAGTGGGACCAGACCGTTGTGGATAACTGCGGCACCTTCTTCTCCAGTACCGACGTGCTGCAGGAAGGTTGCAACAACAACTACCGCATCCTGGATGCCGCCACTGTGCGGACGCTGAACGCACCTGGTACTAGGGCGTTGCTTTCTAGCATCGGTGTAGACGTCAACTCCCAGGGGCTGGCGGTGCCACGTGGCGGTGATCGCGATGCAAGTGACTCCGGACAGTGGGGCGCTGCGCTGCGCTGGCAAGGGGATGAAACCGAGTACGGTGCGTACTTTATTAACTACCACTCGCGCACACCGTTTCTGGGTATTCAGAACGGCAATGCGGCTGACATTCAGCGGGCCTTCACAACTGCCGGCGGGGCGTTGGCACAACCGATTCTTTTGGGACGTGGCAAGTATTACTTCGAGTACCCGGAAGATATTCAACTCTACGGTTTGAGCTTCTCCACCACCTTGCCCACAGGCACTGCCTGGTCCGGTGAAGTCAGCTATCGGCCGAACATGCCGTTGCAGATTAATACCAACGATATGACCCCGTTGGCGGCTACCGATCCAGCAGGTGCCTTTACCGGAGCGGGGGGTGGTCTTGCTGGCGTACTCGCTGCTGCTGGGACTGCAGGCGACGACCATCGTGGCTACAACCGTAAAGAAGTTACGCAAATCCAAACCACCTTTACCCACTTCTTCGACCAGGTTATGGGCGCTGATCGCCTGACGGTCGTGGGTGAGATTGGTGCCAACTCCATTGGCGGTCTCGAGGGTATCAACGGCGTTCGTTACGGTCGCGACTCCACCTTCGGCAACAGAACTCAGGGCGGCCGTCACGGTTACTACACCAACACCTCCTGGGGCTACCGCGCTCGCGCTATCTGGGATTACAGCGATGCCTTCGCTGGCGTCAACCTCAAGCCGAACGTGTCCTGGTCCCACGATGTTGATGGTTATGGCCCCAACTTCAACGAAGGCGCCAAAGCCGCGAGCATTGGTGTGGATGCCGAGTACCGCAACACCTACACCGCGGGTATTTCTTACACCAACTTCTTTGGTGGCGATTACAACGTACTTACCGACCGTGACTTCCTCGCCCTTAGCGTTGGCGTGAACTTCTAAGCATTGCTTTGCGCAAATAACAGAGGACTACAAGAACAATGAAAACAACGAAAAATCTGTTGGGTGCCCTGGCCCTCTCGCTGCTCGCTAGCAGTGTGCTGGCTGCCGTGCCGGCCGCCGACGTGGCCAAGCTGGGTTCTACCCTTACGCCGCTGGGCGGTGAGAAAGCCGGTAACGCCGACGGCAGTATTCCGGAGTGGACCGGTGGCCTGCCCAAGAACGCAGCGTCGGTAAATGCCGGCGGCTTTCTCGGTGACCCGTTTGCCAGCGAAAAGCCGCTGTTTGTGATTACTGCCGCCAACGTTGACCAGTACAAAGCCAAGCTCTCCGCTGGCCAGCTGGCGATGTTCAAGCGCTACCCCGACACCTACAAAATGCCGGTGTACACCACTCACCGCACCACCAACGTGCCGGAAGACATCAACAAAGCGGCGAAAGTCAGCGCGGAAAAAACCGTGTTGATGGAAGGCGGCAACGGCCTGAAGAATTTTACCGACAGCCGCTACTACGCCTTCCCGATTCCACAGAACGGCCTGGAAGTGGTGTGGAACCACATCACCCGTTATCGCGGTGGCAACCTGCGCCGCAACATCGTGCAGGCCACACCACAAACCAATGGCAGCTACACCCTGGTGCACTTCACCGATGAGGTGTCGTTCCCTGCCGGTATGCCAGGTCTGGACCCGGCCAAGGCTGCCAACGCACTGTTGTTCTTTAAGCAGCAAGTGACTGAGCCAGCGCGTTTGGCCGGTAACGTGCTGCTGGTGCACGACTCGCTCGACCAAGTAGCCGAGCCGCGCATGGCGTGGATTTATAACGCCGGCCAGCGCCGCGTGCGCCGTGCTCCGCAGGTGTCTTACGACGGCCCAGGTACCGCTTCGGACGGTCTGCGTACTTCCGACAACTTCGATATGTTCAACGGCGCGCCTGACCGTTACGACTGGAAGCTGATCGGCAAAAAAGAAATGTACATCCCGTACAACAACTACAAGCTGCAATCCCCGGACGTTAAGTACGCCGACATTCTCAAAGCCGGCCACACCAACTCCGACCTGGCGCGCTATGAGCTGCACCGCGTGTGGGAAGTGGAAGCCACGCTGAAAAGCGGCGAGCGCAACATCTACGGCAAACGTAAGTTCTACGTCGACGAAGACTCCTGGCAAATCGCTGCTTCCGAGCTGTACGACGGCCGTGGCCAACTGTGGCGCGTGGGTGAAGCCTTCCTGTACCAACAGTTTGTTGCTCAGGCTCCTGGCTACGCCTACGAAGCCCTCTACGACATTATTGCGGGCCGCTACCTGGCCATCGGCATGATGAATGAAGAGAAACGCTCGGTTGAGTACGGCATCAAAACCTCCGCCACCGACTACACCCCGGCGGCCTTGCGTAACGCCGGCGTTCGTTAAACGTTGTTGCGGTGATCAGGCAGCGTGATGATCGCCGCTAAGCAAAAGACATAAGGCGGCCCACGGGTCGCCTTTTTTGTCTGCGCCGCGTTATTGAGAGTTGATCTTGGATAAGATCCTTCGCAGCTCCATTTATAAAAACAAAAGCAGAGGCATCGACCATGCTTAATGTCCACCCAATTGGACCGCGCGCCCTGCGTTTACCCGACAGCCCGCTGCCGCGTTTGCCGGCCGCGCACCTCTCCCGTCCACGCCTGGTTCAGGCGCTGCTCGCTGGCGACAGTCGCCTGGCGTTAATCTGCGCGCCGGCCGGGTTTGGCAAAAGCGTTTTGCTTAATGAATGTGTCCGTCAGGCACCACTGGGCACCCACGTGGTGTGGCTCGACTTGCTTGGCCGTGCGTTAACCCCGCAAGACTTGCTCAAGCGCCTGGCCAAGGCCCTCGGCAGTGCGGTGGAAGAGGGCGATACCTACGATGAGCTATGCAGCTTGCTGAGCCGCGTTGAGCAGCCGCTGTGGATTGTGCTCGACGACTACCCACGCGAAGCCTGCGCCGAATTGGATGATTGCCTCGACCGCCTGCTGGAGCAGGCGCCGCATACCTTGCGCTGGTGGATCGGTGGCCGCCGCCGGCCAGCGTGGAACCTGCCACGGCTGATGCTGCAAGGCGATTTGCTAGAGCTTGATGCCCAGGCTTTGGCCCTGGAAGAGGCCGAACTCGATGGCCTGCTGCAACAGCATCACCTGGATTTACCCACTGAATTGCGCGCCCAATTGCTGCACAACAGCGAAGGCTGGGTGGCTGGCGTGTGCCTGTTATTAATTAAAGGCACGGTAGAAAACCTGCCCGAGCGCCTGAGTGCCGGCACCCCATTGCTTAACGACTATATCGCCCGCGAAGTGCTCAACGGGTTGTCGCCAGACCTGCTGCGAGCCTTGTCGCTGCTCTCGCATATGCCGCGTTTCTCCGCCGCTTTGTGCGAGCACGTAGTGGACGAGGGCGGTGGCGCCTTGTTTGCAGAGCTGCATGCGCGGCAGATGTTTTTTCTTGGCCTGGACAGCTGCGGCGAGTGGTTCCGTTTGTCCCGCCCGGTGGCCGCCGTGCTCAAGCGCCAATGCAACGCGCCGGCACCGACTCAGGCCCATGTGCGCGCCTGCCAATGGTTTGCCAGCCATGGCGATGTGCGCGCGGCGGTGGAGCATGCGCTGTTCGCCAACCAGCCCGATGTGGCGGCCAATTACCTACAGCGCTTCGGCCAGGAGCAATTGCTGGTGGGGCAGAGCGTCGCGCAATTTTTGCAATGGCGTCATGAGCTGCCTGCCAGCTTGTACTCCAGCACGCCGCGGCTGATTACCCTGCAGGCATGGGCGTTATTGATTTGCGCGCGGCTGGATGAGGTGGACGAGTGCCTGGTCGACCTTGGCCGTTTCTTTCCCCAACCCACCCAGCGTCAACAGCAACAACTCTTGGCGCATTACCAAGCCATTCAGGGCGTGCTGCAACGCCAGCGCGGCCAGCGCGGTGCCCGTGAGCAATCGCTGCAAGCCCTTGAGGTGTTGGCCGATGAAGCCTGGTCGCAGCGCGCCCTGTGCTACCAGGCGTTGGCTCAACAGGCATTCTCGGAAAGTTTGTTGGACGACGCCCATGACTATATTCAGGAAGGCCTGAAACTGGCGCGCCTTAACGGCAGCGTGTTGTTTGAAGCCTTGCTTAGCGTCGACCGCGTGCACCAACTGACCATCCTCGGCGAAACCCATGCTGCGATGGAGCTCTCCGAACTCTGCCTGCAACACCTGCAAGCAGCAGGACGCCAGGGCCCGGTGCTTGGTCGCCTGTTGCTACTGCGTGGCAGCTTGCTGGCCAGCCGCGGGCAAACTGAGGCGGCGCACGCGTCTTACAGCGCCGGCCTGCATGCCGCGGAAGCCTGCGAAGACGCCTACGTTATTTTTGGTTATCAGGGCTTGGCCGATTTGGCGGCGCAGGCCAGCGACTACACCTTGGCCTTCCAATTGCTACGCAAGGCCGAGCGCCTGATGCAATGGCAACATGTGCCGGAAGTGCGTTATCGCGCTGTTTTGCAACTGGCCCACGGCGCCTTGTGGTTGCGCCAGGGCGAAACCCAGCGGGCGCGGGCCGTACTGCAAGCAACATTGGACAGCTACCTCGAACGCGACCTGCTGGCGCCGTCGGGCTTTTACGACTTGCTGCCGCGTTTGCGTTATCAACTGGCGTTGGCTGACCTGCAGGCTGGGGACGTACCGCTGGCGTTGCACGCCCTGCACGCGTTGATTGACGATTGTGAGCGTAGCGGCTACTTCAGCCTGCTTAACCGCTGCCGCTTTAGCTTAGTTGAGGCCTTGCTCAGCGATGGTCAGGAAAAGGCCGCGCAGGCAACGTTGCGGCTGGCGCTGGAGACGGCGCAGCAGCAAGGCGTGAGCCCGGATTTGCAAACGCTGCATGGCCAGTTTGGCCAGTGGCTGGAGCAGGTGTTGCCGCAGTTGGCCGAGCCGTTGGAGTTGCGCATGTTGCTCAACCAGGCCGGCGCGGGCTGCCAGGGCAGCCCGGAGAGTTCGCCGTTGAGCGCGCGGGAGAAAATGGTGTTGGAGCAGATTGCTCAGGGCTATTCCAATTTGCAGATTGCTGATCGGTTGCATATTTCGTTGCACACGGTGAAGACGCATGCGCGGCGGATTAATGTGAAGCTCGGGGTGGAGCGGCGGACGCAGGCGGTGGCGCGGGCTAAGGCGTTGGGGTGGTTGATGTAATGGGCGTTACGCGATGGCGTAGGGTGTGCTGTGCGCACCGGCTTTTGCTTTTTATGTATGCCGGCTTTCGTTACCGCGAGCGCTGAACGTTTTGTTTCGCGCCTTACGCGCGAGGCACTTTTGGCATTGCCCCAAAAGTACCCAAAAACGCTAGCCCCTACCTTGGCCCTCCGCTGCGCTGCGGGTTCCCTCGCTGCGTCGTTGCTCCAGGGGCACGGCACAACGGGCCTTCCATGGCCCGATGTGCCTCTCGCGGCGTCCCTGCCGCTCAACCCCTTGCTCAACGACTCCGCTCGGCCTGCGATAAACGGGGCGGGCAGATCAAGAGCAGATCAAGAGCAGATCAAGAGCAGATCAAGAGCTTCTAGCCCTCGCCTGCTTGTGGGCGCCCGGCTAAGGGAGAGGGGCCGGTAAATATTTATTTTTAGGAACTAGGGGGCTGCCCTCCGATTCACGCCCCATTTGCTCTCCATTCACGTCGACAAAATTTTCACACCGCTGCGTTTACGGTGCACGCCCTAACGATCTGGTGCGGTGTGTGTTGGTTTTTGCCCCGCCCAGGATTTGTGGTTATTGGTGGAGCAAGCGGTATGCAAGTACGAAGTGAGAAGAGCTGGGGCATCGACTGGGCTGGCATAGGCTGGCTATTCCTGTTTTTCTGGTATTTCTCCTGCGCTCCACAACTGCTTATTCAAATCACGGGCACGTCGGGTTTCACCGGCTTTCGCCAAGCCTTTCTGCTGAGCGCGCTGTGGTTGGTGCCGGTGCTGCTGTTTCCGGCCAAAACCCGTGCTATTGCCGGTGTTATTGGTGTGGTGTTGTGGCTGGGTTCGCTGGTTAGCCTTGGTTACTTCTTTATTTATGGCCAGGAGTTTTCCCAGAGCGTTATTTTCATCATGTTCGAGTCGAACATGGCGGAAAGCAGTGAGTACCTGACTCAGTACTTTGCCTGGTGGATGATCGCCGGCTTTGCCTTGCATACGGTATTGGCTTATCTGCTTTGGCGTCGGGTGCGGCCTTTGCAAATGAGCGGGCGTCCGGCCTATGTGATGGCGGTGGTGATGCTGCTGTGTTCAGTGGGTTACCCGCTGATTAGCCAGACCCTGCAAGAAAAAACCTTCGCCGCCGCCATGCTCAAGGTAGAGGCGCGTGTAGAGCCGGCTGTGCCGTGGCAGTTGGTGTTGGGTTATCGCCAGTACCGCGAGCAGTTGAACAATATGCAGGGCATGCTGACTGACGCGGCCAAGGTGCCGCCGCTGAAAAATCTGAAAAGTAGCCTGGGCGAGCAACCCACGACCCTCGTACTGGTTATTGGCGAGTCGACTAACCGCCAGCGTATGAGCCTGTATGGCTACCCGCGCAATACCACGCCAAACCTCGACAAGCTGCGCCAAGACCTGCTGGTGTTTGATGACGTGGTTACCCCGCGCCCTTACACCATCGAGGCGCTGCAACAGGTCCTGACCTTTGCTGACGAAGAGAACCCTGATCTCTATCTGAAAACGCCATCGATTGTCAGCATGATGAAACAGGCCGGGTTCAAGACCTACTGGATCACCAACCAGCAGACCATGACCAAGCGCAACACCATGCTCACCACGTTTTCCGAGCAGGCCGATGAGCAGGTGTATCTGAACAACAACCGCAACCAGAACGCCCGTCAGTACGACGGTGATGTGTTGGCGCCGTTTGCCAAGGTGTTGCAGGAAGACGCGCCGAAGAAGTTTATCGTAGTGCACTTGCTGGGCACGCACATGAGCTATCAGTACCGCTATCCGCCAGAGTTCGAGAAGTTCACCGACCGCACTGGCGCGCCAGCGCGGTTGCGTGATGATCAAGTGGCCACCTATAACAGCTACGACAATGCCGTGCTGTACAACGATTTCGTGGTGTCCAGCCTGATTGGCGAATACGCCAAGAAAGACGACAACGGCTTTTTGCTCTACCTCTCCGACCACGGCGAAGACGTGTTCGACTCCGAGTCGGGCAATGTCTTGGGGCGCAACGAGGGCAAACCGACGGCGCCGATGTACACCATTCCGTTTATGGTCTGGGCCTCGCCCAAGTGGCGCCAGGGGCATGAATGGAACCTGACGGCCGATACCAATCGCCCGTACAGCAGCTCGCAGCTGATTCACACCTGGGCTGATCTGGCCGGGCTCAGCTTTGATGAGTACGACGCCAGTAAAAGCATTGTCAGCGCCAGCTTTAAAGAACGGCCGCGGTTGATCGGCGACCCCTACGCCGGCAAGAAGTCGCTGATCGATTTCAGCTTGATCAAGCCCAAGCCAGCTAAGAAAGACCTGGAAACGGCACAGCAGTAATGAGCCAACAACGCCCCGTCAGGGGCGTTGTTGTATGCGCGTGCACGCGCCAAGACGAAGATAGTGGCGAGAAGCCATGCAAGTTCTTAGCGCTGACCTACTCTTTTGTCTGGGCAGGCGTATAACTAGGAAAACTCTTACGTGTGATGTCGTCTGTATTCGGGGTATGGGGTGCTATGCGGCGGTCTTTTTGCTGTTTGTTCGGTGCACTCGTTCTGGGGGCATCAAGCCTGGCGCTGGCCGCGCCAGCGGTCACCTGTACCCGTACATTAAGCCTGGCTCTGCATGATCACGGCCTGCTGTATTCCGCCGATACCGATGCCGGTATCGACAAGGATTTTGCCGACGAACTGATTAAACGCAGCGGCTGCAAAGTCACGGTTACCTTGCTGCCGCGCGCGCGCATTTGGCAGTTGATTGAGCAGGGGGCGCTGGATTTCAGCCTGTCGGGCATAGCTGACGAGTCGCGTAACCGTTATGCCAGCTTTGCCTGGTACTTCTCAGATCAGTATTACCTGCTGGTGCGTGAGGACGCGCAGGTCAAGTCGCTGGCCGAATTTGCCGCCAACCCGGCGCTGCAACTCGGGGTCATCCGCAGTTTTCGCTACAGCCCGCGGGCCAATGAATTGGTCGATGAGCTCACTACCCAGCGCCGGGTGCGCAATGCCGCGCGCCTGGAGCCGCTCTATGAAGTGCTAATGAGTAACCAGATTCAGGGCATGATCATCGAGCCCTTCGATTACCCACAGGTGCAGAGCGAGGCCATCCGTCAACACACCCGCGTGGTGGAAACCGGCGATCCGCCTACGCCCCATGGCTTGATCATGTCCAACAAGGCGTTGTCGATTGAGGAGCGGGCACAGTGGCGCGCGCTGGTGGACGAAATGCGCGCCGATGGCACGGTGGAACGTATTTTTGCCAAGTACCTGCCGGCTGACCTGGCCCATACGCTGGTTGATTTCTGATCATGTCCCCCCTCGGCCTGCGCTATAAATTGCTCGCGCCGTTGATACTGCTGGTATCCCTCTGCGTGACCTACTGGCTCTGGCACCACGAGCAGCGCAATGCCCTGATCGACCGCCTGGAAACCGCCGACTACAACCTGCGCGAAGCCACTGGCAGTATTGACCAACGTATCGCCACGTATGAGCAGGTGCTGCGCGGTGTGCAGGGGTTGTTTGCCGCCTCCGATCTGGTGCGCCGCGAGGAATTCAAAACCTATCTGGACTCGCTGCAACTGGGCGCCGACTACGCCGGGCTGGAAGGCATCGGTTTTGTGCAATGGACGTCGCGTGCCGAATTGCCTGCATTGATTGCCGAACAGCGCCGCAGCGGCATTGCCGACTACCAAGTGCGGCCTGAGGGTGAGCGCGACTTCTATGCGCCGGTGGTGCAGATGGAGCTACTCTCGGGCAATAGTCATCTGGTGTTAGGCATCGACCCCTATGTCGATGCCGAACGGCGCATAGCTATGGAGCGTGCGCGTGACTCGGGGGACGCCAAGATTACCGGCAAGGTTGAGTTGGTGATCCCCGGCGAAACCGATGCGCAAACCAAAGCCGGCTTTCTGATGTTTTTGCCGGTCTACGCCAAAGGCCAACCCCACGAGACCCAAGCAGAGCGCCGGGCTGCGCTGGTGGGGTGGGTGGTAGCGCCGCTGCGCATCAACAAGCTGATGGCCAGTCTCTACGGCACACGCTCCAGTGCCACGCCGATCAGGATTTATGAAGGGGTCAAACAGGCCAAGCAAGCTTTACTCTACGACTCCAGCCAAGGCGCTGCGCGTACCGCCAGCGTGCGCAGCGATGCGGTGGAATACCTGGAAGTGGCCGGGCGCACCTGGACCCTGGAAATTCTTGGTGATCAGATGCACGACCGGCCGATCAGCAAGGACAACTCCGGGCTGATTGCCGGTGCTGGGCTTGCCTTAAGCCTGCTGCTGACCGTGCTCACCTGGGTGTTGACGACCGGACATTCACGGGCACACGCGTTGGCGCGGGAAATGACCCGCGAACTGCGCGACAGCGAAACCCGCCTGCGGCACCAAGCCGAGCACGACGCCTTGACCGGTCTACCCAATCGCGCCCTGTTTAGCGATCACCTAAGCCATGCCCTGGCCCAGGCACGGCGCAATCGCTCGCGTCTGGCGTTGATGTTTATTGACCTCGACCGCTTTAAACCCATCAACGACACCCTCGGCCACCACGTGGGCGATGCGTTGCTTCAGGTAGTGGCCGAGCGTTTACAGAGCTGCGTGCGTGAGTCCGACATTGTTGGGCGCATGGGCGGTGACGAATTTGTCGTGTTGCTGCCGGTGATCGACGGTGATGAAGATGCGTTAGTAGTCGCCGAGAAAATCCGCGACGCGTTGAATCAACCCTTTGACTTGGGCTGCGGCCAGCCGTTGAGTTTGTCTTCAAGTACCGGCATTGCGCTTTTTCCCGAGCATGGTCAGGACGAGGTGCAACTGACTAAAAACGCCGATGCGGCGATGTACTTGGCCAAGGACAACGGACGCAATCAGGTGCAGTTGTATCGGGCAGTTGTGAATGTGCCGAGCTAGGGGCAAGAGGCGCACCGGCAACATTACCACCTCCCCTACGAAACAATGCTGTGCATGCCTGGCGCTAGTGCAGTTCCGGCGTGGCCCGCAACTGCCGTAGCCGCTCACTCAGTAGCAAGCGCTGCGCGGTGTCGTCACACAGCAATAACGCACGCTCAACGTCGTAGCGCTCGCCTTGCGGGCAGTCGAGGTGGCGGTAGATATCTGCCCGGGCCAAGTGATCGACCAAATTCGGTTGCCCCAGCAGCAATACCCGTTCGGCATCCTTTAGCGCCGCCAGCGGCTGCTGGGCGTGGGTGTGCAAACTGCGCAGGTTGCGCGACAGGCGCAGCAGCATTTGCCGGGGGCTACAGCTTTGCAGGTGGCTGGCGTGCAGTTCGGCCTTGGGCCCGAGGGTGCGCAGGAGCAGTTCGCGGCAGTCGCGGGTGTAGAGGCGACGGCCGCTGCAGGGGTCGAGCAGGTGGTCGGCGCCGGGAACGCGCAGCAGAAAATGGCCGGGGAAATTTACGCCTTGCAGGGGGAGTTGCAGACGCTGCGCCAGCTCTAGGGCGATCAGCGCTAGCGACAGGGGTTGGCCTCGGCGGCGCAGCAGCACCTGGTCAAGCAGTGCGCTACGGGGCAGCAGGGGGCTGCTGTCGTCTTCGTGAAAATCCAGCTCGCCCAGGCGCCGCAGCAATGCTTGGGCCAGTTCGTTGGTGGGAAGGTTAGGCAGTCCGCTGCGGACCTGCTGCGTCAACCCGCTTAAATCGCGTAGTACCTGCTGCGGCACCAGGCTTTCATCATGTTCGGCGGCAACCCATAGCGCGGCTTCAAATAGCGCGGGTGGTTCACGGTCGATAGCGGCAAGGCAGGCTTGGCGTGGGGTCATCGGTTTCTCCGGGTCGCCCTAGGTTTGTAGCGCTTCGCCGGGGCTTCGTCCAGCGCTGCGTTATGCCCGCGATCGTCAACAAGGGCGGGGCTTATGCTTGCCTGGTCGGTTGGGTCGATAACGGCCAACTACACTGCTGGGAATTACAAAAACAAGGAGTCATCACATGTTCGCTTTAATGGAAGCGGCGCGTGTCGAGGCCCTGCATTGTTTTAACGATTCTGCCACCGGGCTGCGGGCCGTTATTGTTATCCACAACAGCCGCTTAGGCCCGGCCCTGGGCGGCTGTCGTTACCTCAGTTACCCCGACGAAAAAGCCGCCATTGACGACGCCGTGCGCTTGGCCCAAGGCATGAGCTACAAAGCAGCGCTGGCCGGCTTGGCCCAGGGCGGCGGTAAGGCGGTGATCTTGCGCCCGCCGGGTGTGGACAACCGCGCCGCCTTGTTTGAAGCCTTTGGCCGGGCGATTGATAGCCTTGGCGGCCGCTACGTCACCGCCATCGACAGCGGCACCTTGAGTGCAGATATGGATTGCGTGGCGCAGTACACCGACCACGTCACCAGTACCACCAGTGCCGGTGACCCCTCACCACACACTGCCATGGGGGTATTTGCCGGCATTCGCGCCACTGCCCAGGCACGCCTCGGTAGTGACGATCTGGAAGGCCTGCGAGTGGCGATTCAGGGCCTGGGTAATGTTGGCTTCGCCCTGGCCGAGCAACTGCACGCAGCAGGCGCCGAGCTGTTTGTCAGTGACCTCGACCCCGGCCGGGTGCAATTGGCCGTGGAGCAACTCAACGCGCGGCCGGTGGCTAACGAAGCGCTGCTCTGTACGCCGTGTGACATCCTCGCGCCCTGCGGCCTGGGCGGTGTACTGAATGCCCAAAGCGTGGCCAAGCTGCGCTGCTCGGCGGTGGCGGGAGCGGCCAATAACCAATTGCTGAGCCCCGGAGCGGCGGATGATTTGGAAGCGCGCGGCATTCTGTATGCGCCAGACTATGTGATCAACTCCGGTGGCTTGATCTACGTAGCGCTTAAACACCGCGGCGAGGAGCTGCCGGCGATCACCGCCCATCTGACCCAGATCGACCGGCGTCTGACGGAAATCTACGGCCACGCCCAGGCGGATAAACGCTCGCCGGCAAGGGTGGCGGATGCGTTGGCGGAGAGGATTTTGTACGGAAGCCGGTAGCCCAGCGCGCGCCGTTCCCGTGTAGGTGCGGGCGACCTGATCTTGCGCTTAACACCGTCATTCCCGCGTAGGCGGGAATCCAGGTTCGTGCGGGTGTAGGTGTTCGCGGAGAAAGTCTGGGTCCCCGCCTGCGCAGGGACGACGGGGGTTAGATATCAATCTCGCCATCACGCTTGTGCTTCCAGCTGTCGTTACCCGGCAGCAGCAAGTTCAGCGCGATCGCCACGATGGCGCACAGGGCGATACCTTTCAGGCCAACGTCATCAGGGCCCGTGCCGGTACCCACCAGCACGCCGCCAATACCAAACACCAAGGTCACGGAAACGATCACCAGGTTGCGCGCTTCGCTGAGGTCGACCTTGTGACGGATCAGGGTGTTCATGCCCACCGCCGCAATCGAGCCAAACAACAGGCAGAGAATGCCGCCCATGACCGGCACCGGAATACTTTGCAGCAGCGCACCGAACTTGCCGATAAAGGCCAGGACGATGGCGAAAATCGCCGCCCAGGTCATGATTTTCGGGTTGTAGTTTTTCGTCAGCATGACCGCGCCAGTGACTTCGGCGTAGGTGGTGTTAGGCGGGCCACCAAACAGGCCAGCCACCGAGGTGGCGATGCCGTCGCCCAGCAGGGTGCGGTGCAGGCCTGGCTTTTTCAGGTAGTCGCGACCGGTCACGCTGCCCACGGCAATCACGCCGCCGATATGTTCAATCGCAGGAGCCAAGGCCACGGGCACGATAAACAGAATGGCTTGCCAGTTAAATTCCGGCGCGGTGAATTTCGGCAGTTCCAGCCACGGCGCGGCGGCGATTTTGGCGGTGTCGACTACGCCGAAATAGAACGCGGCAGCAAAGCCCACCAATACGCCAGAGATGATCGGCACCAGGCGGAAAATCCCTTTGCCAAATACCGCCACAATCAGCGTGGTCAGCAGCGCCGGCATGGAAATCAACATGGCGATTTTGTACGGAATCAACTCGGTACCGTCGCCAGATTTACCCATGGCCATATTGGCGGCGATAGGCGCCATGGCCAGGCCGATGGAAATCACCACCGGGCCGATGACTACCGGCGGCAGCAAGCGGTCGATAAAACCGGTGCCTTTGATCTTCACGGCGAGGCCGAGGAAGGTATAAACAAAGCCTGCCGCAACAATACCGCCCATGGTCGCAGCCAGGCCGAACTGGCCCTTGGCGAGAATGATCGGAGTGATAAAGGCAAAGCTCGAAGCAAGAAATACCGGCACCTGCCGGCCTGTCACTACCTGGAACAGAATGGTGCCCAGGCCCGCGGTGAATAACGCCACGTTAGGGTCCAGCCCGGTAATCAGCGGCATCAGCACCAGCGCGCCAAAGGCCACGAACAGCATCTGTGCACCCGACAGTACGGTGCGCCAGAGTGGATCGTTAAATTCGTCCTGCATGGGTTACGCGTCCTTTTGCTTGGTGCCGAAGATCTTGTCGCCGGCATCACCCAGGCCCGGAATGATATAGCCGTGTTCGTTGAGTTTTTCATCGATCGAAGCGGTGAAAATCATCACCTCGGGGTGGGCGTCTTGTACCGCCTTGATGCCTTCAGGCGCGGCGACCAAGACCATGGCGCGAATGTCTTTGCAGCCGGCTTTTTTCAGCAGGTCGATGGTGGCGACCATGGAGCCGCCGGTAGCCAGCATCGGGTCGATGATTAGCGCCAGGCGCTCATCAATTTCCGGCACCAGCTTTTCCAGGTAGGTGTGGGCTTGTAGGGTTTCTTCGTTGCGGGCCACGCCCACAGCGCTGACCTTGGCGCCAGGGATGAGGCTGAGCACGCCTTCAAGCATGCCAATGCCGGCACGCAGAATCGGCACGATGGTGATCTTTTTCCCGGCGATTTTTTCCACGTTGACGCTGCCACACCAGCCTTCAATCGCGTAAGTTTCCAGGGGCAGGTCCTGGGTCGCTTCGTAGGTGAGCAGCGCGCCGACCTCCTGCGCCAGTTCACGGAAGTTTTTTGTGCTGATATCGGCGCGACGCATCAGACCGAGCTTGTGGCGGATCAATGGGTGGCGGATTTCGCGGATAGGCATGGGGGGCTCCGAGACAGGACGGCAAAAAATTGTGACAAGAGTAAAGCATTCGATATGCCAAGTGGCGGGGTGACCGGGTGGTCTGCAACATTTCCTGTGCCTGCGGACAGGAAATGTCGCCAACAGATACGCCGCGCACTATCGCCGACACGTGACCGATGGGGCTTGCCCCAAGGCAGGGGGATGCGTACCTTTGCCGACTTTTATTTTGACGCCTTGATCAGGTTTTGATCGGCGCACCTAAACCCCGTGAGGAATAGCCCATGTCCGTCGATCTAGCCCACATCCGCCAAGTGATGGCCGAAGCCGATTGCCTGTACAGCAACGCCGAGGTCGAAGTGGCCATCGACACCATGGCCGCTGCCATCAACAGCGAAATGGGCGAGAGCAACCCAGTGGTGTTTTGCGTGATGAATGGTGGGCTGATCTTCTCTGGCAAACTGCTGCCCAAGCTCGACTTTCCCTTGGAGCTCTCCTACCTGCACGCCACCCGCTACCGCAACGAAACCAGCGGCGGCGAGTTGTTCTGGAAGGCCAAGCCGGAAATCTCCTTTATTGACCGCGACGTGTTGATCATCGACGACATCCTCGACGAGGGGCACACCCTTGGCGCGATCATCGACTTCTGCCGCCATGCTGGCGCTAAAAATGTGCGCATTGCCGTACTGGTCGACAAAACCCACGACCGCAAAGCCCGCCCAGACCTTAAGGCTGACTACGTCGGCATGCCCTGCGTAGACCGTTACGTGTTTGGTTACGGCATGGACTACAAAGGCTACTGGCGCAACGCGCCGGGCATCTACGCGGTTAAAGGGCTGTAACGCGCTTCGCTGTGCACCGACAGCGTTCGAAAGAGTGATTGGCGGTTCGAATAACGAGCTCGTCAATCCGCCCAAAGTGCGAATTTTTCCGGGAAAAACTCCCGCGACCGCTCAGGTCATTCGCCAACTCTCCTACTCTCCATTCGCTTGGCTGATAACGGCCAAATTCACCGCGTGATAGGGCTACTCTGCGAGCACTTTCAACGGCCGCGCGTTGCATTGGCAGCGCCGAAGGAGACCATGGTGCATAACAACAATAATGCCGGTTATCCCTCCAGCCTCCGCGCTTGGGGCACTGTCACCATCTTGATGGTGGCGTACGTTCTTTCGTTTATTGACCGGCAGATTCTCAACCTGCTGGTCGGGCCTATCCGCCGCGATCTGGAAATCAGCGACACGCAAATGAGCCTGTTGATGGGCCTTTCGTTTGCGCTGTTCTACACGGTGTGCGGTATTCCCCTTGGGCGCCTGGCAGACACCAAAAGCCGTCGCGGTCTGATCGCCATCGGCGTGCTGTTTTGGAGCGCAATGACCGCGGCCTGCGGCATGGCAAGGCTGTATTGGCAATTTCTGCTGTGCCGCATTGGCGTGGGTGTGGGCGAGGCGGCGTTGTCGCCAGCGGCCTACTCGCTGATTGCCGACAGCTTCCCCAGTGATCGCCGCGCCACAGCCATCAGCGTGTATTCCATGGGCGTGTACCTGGGTTCAGGCCTGGCGTTTTTGCTTGGCGGTTTGGTGATCAAATTCGCTTCGGCGCAAGGCGATGTGGTGCTGCCGGTGCTGGGTGAAGTGCGGCCATGGCAGTTGATCTTTCTGCTGCTGGGCGCCGCCGGCGTGCTGTTTACCTTGCTGATGCTCGCCGTGCGTGAGCCAACGCGCCGTGGCGTGGGGGCCGGTGTGGCGGTGCCGTTAAGTGAAGTGGGCCGTTACATCCGCGCCAACCGCAGCACTGTGTTGTGCCACAACTTTGGCTTTGCCGGCCTGGCATTTGCTGGCTACGGCAGCGCGGCGTGGATTCCAACGTTCTATATCCGCACCTATGGCTGGGACGCCGGCCATGTCGGCGTGGTGTACGGCAGCATCGTGGCCGTGTTTGGTTGCTTAGGGATTGTGTTTGGCGGGCGCTTGGCTGACTGGATGAACAAGCGCGGGCGCACCGACGGCAATATGCGCGTGGGTCTTATCGCAGCATTAGGGGCGTTGCCGTGTGTAGTGGCTTTTCCCCTGGCCAGCACCGGCAATATGGCCTCGGTGTTGATGGCGCCGGCGGTGTTCTTTCTAAGCATGCCGTTTGGTGTGGCGCCAGCCGCCATTCAAGACATCATGCCCAACTCAATGCGCGGGCAGGCCTCGGCGATTTACCTGTTTGTTATCACCTTGATTGGCTTGGGCATTGGCCCGACTGCTGTCGCGTTAGTAACCGACTACGGGTTTGGCGATGACAACGCCGTGAAGTATTCGCTGTTGATCGTCACCACCGTGGCCGTGCTGTTCTCGGTGGTGCTACTGGCCAAGGGTTTGAAGCCTTATCGGGCCAGTGTGGAGCGGCTGAAAGGCTGGAGCGCGGAGTCTGCGTTTGAAGTGGTGGGGGTGCCAGCTAAGGCCTGAAGTAGGTTGGGCCGATCCGCGTTCGCTGCGCTCACCGAACGCGGACCGACCCAATCTACGTCGCCTTACACCCAGGTATTCAATTCCAACGCCAGCTTTGAGGTCAGGCGCAGGTATTGCTCACTGGCCTTGGTCAAGAACGCCTGACTATCCATGGTCAGTTCCCGGCTCTGTTTGCCTGCTGTCTCGTAGCGATAGAGCGTGTGCTCATCCTGCTGGCGCAGGCATTGGTAGCGCTGGCTACGCGGTTGCACGGTAAAGCTGAGCATATCCACATAGGCCACTTGCACGTCTTCGCTTTGTCCCACTTCCAAGGCGCTGCGTTGCAGGATTGGTGTATGGGTAAACGGCGTGGCCGAGAGCATCACGTGTTGGCAGTCGCCAAGGTCGTCGCGCGGTTGGCCATTGAGCAGCCAACGTCCGCGAATGTCGCGCTCCAGGGTCAGGCTGCGCTGGCCGAGGTTGTCGACCTTTAGCCACAGACGGCGAAAGCGCCAGCGCGGGTCGCAGTTGAGCACGTAGGTGGCGGCGATGCTGTTACCACGCACGCTCTGAATCAAATGGCTGCTGGCATGAATGCCGCTGTCGTCCTGGCGCAGGCGCAGGTTTTCCACGCCTGGGTTAAACCAGGGTTTCCACACAAGGGTTTGTTGCTGCATCAAGGTTTGCTGCATCCGTGCAACTCCAGCGAGCGGACGGTGGGGCGCATTCTTGCAGCCGCAGGGCACCGTCCATGGTGTACACCGGCGGGCAGAATAAGCGGTGGTTTCTGTGATGTATGTAGGATTTTGGCTACAAAGAAAACTTTCTTTGCTTAGCGCCTCAAGCCTTGCGCTTGAGCGGTTGCTGCTCGAAATTGACGCCGCTCAAACCGGTCTCCATCAGGGCGCGAATATTGCCGTGGTCAGTGCCGGTGGGTGTGGCCAATACGCTGCGGTAATGCTCACCAAACGCGCGCAAAGTTTCTTCCAAGCTCAGGCCTTCAAGCAGGGCCAAACCGAGGGTTTTGCACGAGCCTTCGTTCTGCCCACTGGCGTTGCTCTGGTTGCCGTTTACAAAGGCGCTGGGCTGGTAATCATAGTGCTCGGCAATAAACGCCAGGGTGCTGGCGAACAGATGGCCGTCGCTGTGCAGCGCGGCGCGGAAATCGGAGAGTGCAGTCATTACTTGTGGCCCTTATTAAACGCCGCCTGCTGATCGCTGCTGGCTTCTTTCTGGTGTTTGCTCTTCCATTCGCTGTACGGCATGCCGTAGATCTCTTCGCGGGCCTGGTCGATGCTCACGGGCAGGCCGATATCGTCGGCAGCGGCCTTGTACCACTTGGACAGGCAATTGCGGCAGAAACCAGCGAGGTTCATTAGCTCGATGTTCTGCACGTCGGTGCGGTCGCGCAGGTGTTGCACAAGCTGGCGAAAGGCGGCGGCTTCGAGTTCGATCTGTTCTTGCTCGGTCATGGCGCGGTACTCCGAGAGCGTGCGGGGGAAGGTGGGCGCGATGATAAAAGCGCCAGGCCCGCACGGCAATGCGGGCAAGCGCTTTAGCGGTGGCCGGCGAGGGTGATCGACACCGACTCGGCGAAGCGCAGGGCATGCAGCTTATCCACTTCCACTTCGGCATAACGTACGGCCGGGTGCGCCATTACCAGATCAAGCAGCTCTTGGGTAAGGCGCTCCAGCAGGGCGAAGCGGTTGTTTTCCACGTGGGCAATGATGGCCTTGGTGATGGTGCGGTAGTTCAGCGCGTGCTCAATGTCGTTGACCTGCACGGCGTCGATAGCGGGGTAGAGGATGGTCAGGTTGATCAGCACGTCCTGCTTGTTATCGATCTCTTCCTGCTTGATTCCGATGAAGGTGCGCAGGCGCAGGTCTTTGACCCGAATGCGCGCCATTCCAGGCTCCAGTCTCGGCATAGCGGTGTACTCCATTCAATCGTTTAACGAGGGCCTGGGCCCGTGTTTATTTCAAATGCCGGCCGCCGTTGACGCTTAGCGTGGTGCCGGTGACATAGGTGTTATCCAGTAAGTAACGCAGGCTTTGGTAGACCACCTGGGCGCCAGGCTCGATACCCAGCGCAGATTTGGCCAACGCTTTGCTGCGGTACTCGGCGTCATCGCCTTCGTTGAAGAGGATCAAGGCCGGGGCGATGCCGTTTACTTTTATCTCGGGTGCGTACTTGGCGGCGAACGACAGGGTCAAACTTTCCAACCCGGCTTTGCTGGCGCAATAGGCCAGGTGCTTGGCGCTGCCTTTGTGCACCACATCGTCACTGATATGCACGATATCCGCTGGGCTGGAACGGCGCAGCAGGTCTGCACAATGCAGGTTGATCAAGTAAGGCGCGAGCATATGCACGCTGAACATTTGCTGGAAGATGGCGCCTTCATCGCCAGGCGTTTCGGCCAGCCACTGCGAAGCGTTATGCACAATCGCGCGCAGGCTGTCGGTATGGGTTTTTAGCTCGGCGACAAAGGCCAGAATGCTCGCCTCGCTGGAAAAATCCGCCTGAATAGCGATCGCCCCGCGCTCGCGCAAGCGCTGCACACTTTCCCGCTCCTGGCGGTAGGTAAGGATCAGCCGGTGGCCGTCATCAAGCAGGCGTTCGGCGCAGAACAGGCCAACACGTTGGCCAGCGCCAGTGAGCAGAATGGGGGCAGCAACAGACATGGGCGACTCGCAGGCAAGAAAAAGGCCCGCCGGTAAAAGCGGGCCCCGCAACGTTACCCCAGTCTGCTGCCTGGCACAAAAGCCAGCGTGCTACCTGATGTTCTACTCAGCCGCAGTGGCCAGCGTCGACGCCGATGGCTCGCGCAACGCTTTGCGCTTATGCAGCCACGGCGCCAGCAGGCGGGTGGAGAGGGGAATAAACCAGTAGGTCATCAGCGGCGTCAACGCCAGGGTGCTAAGCAAGATGCGCACGGCCAGCGGTAGCTCGCTGAGCAGCCCGCCAAAGATCAGATTGAACGCCAGCGACACCGGAAAAAACGCCAGCCAGATGGCGACACTTTGTTTCCAGCGCGGCACGTTGCGGCTGGCGCTGCCAAACCAGGCATCAATGCCTTGCACGCGGTGTTCCAGCGGCTGGGCGAACAGCCCTTGGCCACGTTGCAGCCAGGCACGGCGCGAGGCGGAGTGCTCCCAACTGGCGAGCAGTTCGGCGTCAGCGAAGCGGAATACGATTTGAAATTCGTCATCGTCGGCCGGTGGGGCGAGTACGCCAGAGCCGAGATAACCGGGAAAGTCGGTAGCCAGTTGTTCGCCTTCGCGCAGCCAGAGCATAAAGTCGTGGTACTGCTCACGGGGCACACGGCGAGCCACCATCAGGGTGACGGGGGAAGCAGACATTGTGTATCTCCTCAAAACCTTGCGGCGGCTCTGGTAAAGCCTTGGCAAAAAAAGCGCCCCAGGGGTGGCGGGGCGTCTGGTGCAAAGAGTAGTGGTTTTGTGCCGGTAAATGCCAGCAGAGATGCGTACTAGAGCGGGCAGTTCGTCAGCTGGTTTGGGTGGCTTCCAGCGGATTAAGCAGGCGGTGTTGCTGATAGATGTACTGGCGTAACCGCTCGCCGTGCGAGGTTTTGCGCCCGCTCAGGCGGTACGCCACCAAGCGCTGATCGGTGCGCCGGGCGAGGATGCCTTGCAGGCGAATCGGTGCGCTGCTGCCTTGTGGTAGCCAGAGTTTGCATTGGTTGGGCACCACGTTGTGGCGCACCTCGACCAACATGCCGGTGGTGGACAAGCTGTGTAGCCACATACCGCTGGCGTTGCCGTTGTCGTCCTGCAACGCGATGGGGGTGTCCAGGTGCAAACGCCACGCCCGTTCCGGCGCGCCTTGTTCCACCACCTGCGGCACGCCGAGCTCCAGGCTCAGGCTATGGAACTCGTCTTCGACCAGATTCAGCGGAAAGGTCACGCGCTCGCCGTTGAAGTGCGCTTCGATGGTCAACTGATCGCTAGCCGCCAGGCAGGTAAGCAAGGCTTTGGTTTGCGTGCCGCCGTCCACTTTTAAGCTGGGCGTATGCGGCTGTCCCGTCGCCGTGAACGGCAGGTCTTGGATGAAGTCCAGCTCTTCGCTGGTCAGCAGTGGGTCTTGCATGGCGTGCTCCGAACAGCTGGGCAACGGATAAAGATGTGGTGCTGGGACATCAGTCCCACGGCTTTATTAGCTTCTTGTAGGATATTTCCGATAAGCGGGGTTCCTGCCTCGTTCTATCGCGATTGGCGATCAGGGCTTTGGGGAGCTGAAGCTCAGGCATAATGCCCGGCGTTTTTAATCAGTGCGGGGAGCGTTTTGATGAAAGTTGCGATTTTGTCTGGTTCGGTATTTGGCACTGCTGAAGAGGTGGCGCGTCACGCTGAAAAGTTGCTTAAGGCCGCCGGCCTGGAGGCCTGGCATAACCCGCGCGCGACCCTGGAAGAGCTCAAAGCCTTCGCCCCTGAAGCCTTTCTTGCCGTGACCTCGACCACCGGCATGGGCGAGCTGCCAGACAACCTGCAACCGTTGTACTACGCCATTCGTGATGAGCTGCCAAGCCAGTGGCGCGGTTTGCCCGGTGCGGTGATCGGCCTGGGCGATGCCAGCTATGGCGATACCTTTTGCGGCGGTGGTGAGCAGCTGCGTGAGTTGTTTGCCGAGCTGGGGCTGCGTGAAGTGCTGCCTATGCTGCGTTTGGATGCCAGTGAGACGGTGACGCCGGAGAGTGATGCTGAGCCATGGTTGGCGGACTTGGTGACTGCATTCAAGGCCTGAAAAGCCCCTCTCTCCCAGCCTCTCTCCCGTAAGCGGGCGAGGGGAGTTTATCGCCTATTGCGGCGCTATCGCAGTCCGCCCCCTCTGCCCGCTTGCGGGAGACGGCTGGGGCGAAGGTTTTAAATCCCCCGTCAGCCCTCTGACTCCCAAGGCCACTAACCTGGCTGCAATAGCGACTACCGTCCTCGGTATCCCTCGCTAGACTCCTACCTCACTTAAAACAATAAAACCGAGGTGGCTACCGTGACCGTTGCGCAAATTAAATCCGTGCCCAATATCCAAGACCACGTCTCCCCAGCGGAGTGGCAGGCCCGTGTTGACCTCGCGGCCTGTTACCGCCTGATCGCCCTGCATGGTTGGGACGATCTGATCTTCACCCATATCTCCGCCAAGGTGCCCGGCACCGAAGACTTCCTCATCAACCCGTTCGGCTTGATGTTCCATGAGATCACCGCTTCCAGCCTGGTAAAGGTCGACCTCAACGGCGTCAAGCAAATGGACAGCCCTTACGAGATCAACCCCGCTGGCTACACCATTCACAGCGCCGTGCATGAAGTGCGGCATGACGTCGGTTGTGTGATTCACACCCATACCGCTGCGGGTATTGCGGTATCGGCGCAAAAGCAGGGCCTGTTGCCGTTGTCGCAGCAGTCGCTATTTGTGCTGTCGAGCCTGTCCTACCACGGCTATGAGGGCGTGGCGCTGAACCATGAAGAGAAGGCCCGTCTGCAGGCAGACCTGGGCGACAGCAATTTTATGATTCTGCCCAACCACGGCCTGATGACCTGCTCCAGCAGCATCGCCGACGCCTTTCTGATGATGTTCACCCTGCAACGCGCCTGCGAAGTGCAGGTCATGGCGCAGAGCGGCGGCGCTGAACTTATCCACATTCCGCAGCAAATCCTCGATGGCGCCAAAGCCATGGTGCAGGGCGTGATGAAAACCGCCCAAGGCATGGGCGGCAGCCTGGCGTGGCCGGCACTGCTACGTAAGCTCGATCAGCAAAACCCTGGCTACGCCGTCTGATGGCGCCGGCACTCGCCGGTATTCCCCTGCGTGACTGGCGTGCGCAGGGGAAGAGCCTGACCTTTGAGGGCCATAACATTGCCTACTGGAGCGCTGGCCAGGGCGAGCCGCTGCTGTTGATTCATGGCTTTCCCACCGCGAGCTGGGACTGGCATTACCTGTGGCATACCTTGGCCCAGCACTACCAGGTGATTGCCTGCGACATGCTGGGTTTTGGCGATTCGGCCAAGCCCCGTGGGCACAACTACCGCTTGCTGGAGCAGGCCGATATCCAGCAAGCGCTGCTGCGCCATCTGCATATCGACGGCCCAGTGCACGTGCTGGCCCACGATTATGGCGATAGCGTGGCGCAGGAGCTTATCGCGCGGCATCACGAAGGCCGCGTACGCTTGGCCTCTTGCGTGTTTCTCAACGGTGGTCTGTTCCCGGAAACCCATCGTCCGGTGCTGGTGCAAAAGCTGCTGCTAAGCCCATTAGGTCCGCTGATGGGACGCCTGTTTAGCCGCAAGAAGTTGGCCGCCAGCTTTGCCCAAGTGTTTGGCCCCAATACGCAGCCTAGCGAGCAGGAGCTCGACGATTTCTGGAGCCTGATCGCCCGCGAGAATGGCCCAGCCGTCATGCACCGCTTGATTCATTACATTCCTGAGCGCCGCCAGCAGCGGGATCGCTGGGTAACGGCGATGCAAAAGGGCGGTGTGCCGCTGCGGGTAATTGATGGCGCGGTCGACCCGATCTCCGGCGCGCATATGGTCGCGCGCTACCGCGAGCTGATCCCCCAGCCCGACACGGTGCTGCTCGATGGCATCGGCCATTACCCGCAAACCGAAGCGCCGGAACAGGTGCTACAACATTACCGGGCTTTTCGTGCCGCGCAGGCGAGCGCTGCTGTAGCCTAGCCGCAGACTTTTTCGGTGAGAGGCGGTATGCGCAAGGTCGCGGTTCTAGCGGTGGTGCTGTTTATGGGCGGCTGCGCGAGCACTCCGCCGGTGGAGGACTCGCCGCTGCTGTTTGGTGGCTGGTACGCCCAGCAGCCGCTGGGCAGTGCGCAATACGCACCAGGGCTCTGGCCGTTACTGGCCAGCCGCGCCAACTTCCCGGTACTCGATGCACCCGACACCGCCGGGCTGGTGCATTTACAGATTGAGGCTGACCAGCAACTCACCGTGCGCCTGCATCGTGCGGGCCGTTGTGTGGGGCAATTAAGCATTGCTGGCACGTTGGACGGGCAGCAATACCACTTCGCTGATAGTGACTTTAACGGTATTCCGCTTCTGGCCTGGGGCCATAACAACCGCGAAGTAACCCTGAACCTGAATAACCCTGCGGAGCTGCAAGCGGGGATCCACACCAGCAGTTTCGGCATGTTCTTGATCATTGCCGGTGGGGCGCCGGACCGCGATGTTATGTATCGCTATAGCGCCGTTGCCGCGCCCGTAGAAGCGGCCGAGCGCTGCCCCGCGCCGACCCCCGGTCGATAGCTCAAGCCTGCGGCGAATCATGCCCTAACCTTATTGGGCGCCATTCAGGTCTGGCCGTCTTTATTGTGGCGGCCGCTGCGCTCCCGGAAACTCGACGCAATGCATGTTCTGCCATCTGCCACAGGAGCTGTTTATGAGCGAGTCCGTTCGTTTTGAAGATAAGGTTGTGATCGTCACCGGTGCTGGCGGTGGTATTGGCCGCGCCCACGCCCTGGCGTTCGCCAAAGCCGGCGCCAAGGTGGTGGTCAACGACTTGGGCGGCAGCACCCACGGTGAAGGCGCCAACGCTTCGGCAGCAGACCGCGTGGTCGCAGAAATTCGTGAAGCCGGCGGCACCGCCGTGGCCAACCACGATTCGGTTACCGACGGCGATAAGATCGTGCAAAACGCCCTCGACGCCTTTGGCCGTATCGATGTGGTGGTTAACAATGCCGGCATCCTGCGCGACAAAACCTTCCACAAAATGGAAGACGCTGACTGGGACCTGGTTTACCAAGTGCACGTCGCCGGCGCCTACAAAGTAACCCGCGCCGCCTGGCCGCATATGCGTGAGCAGAATTACGGCCGGGTGATCTTTACCTCGTCCACTTCTGGCATTTACGGCAACTTTGGTCAGTCCAACTACGGCATGGCCAAGCTTGGCCTCTATGGCTTGACCCGCACCCTGGCCATTGAAGGGCGCAAAAACAATATTTTCGTCAACGCCATCGCCCCCACTGGCGGCACGCGTATGACCGAAGGGTTGATCCCGCAGCAAGTATTCGAACAGCTCAAGCCCGAACTGATCAGCCCGCTGGTGGTGTACCTGGGCAGCGAAAACTGCCAAGACACCGCAGGTCTGTACGAAGTGGGCGGCGGCTGGATCGGCAAAGTTCGTTGGGAACGCAGCAATGGCGCCGGCTTCGACCCCAAAGCCGGTTTTGATGCCGACGACGTCGCCGCGGCCTGGAAACAGATCGGCGACTTCGACGGCGCTAGCCACCCAGAAGACAGCCTGCAAGCTTTGCAAGCCATGATGGCTAACCTGCAAAAACACGCAGGTTAAGTTCGAGTGCAAAGAAAAGGCCGGCTCCCTCATCAGGGGCCGGCCTTTTTTTGCAGCGTTGCCGCGGCTTAGACGTTAAAGCGGAAGTGCATCACGTCGCCGTCTTTAACCACGTATTCCTTGCCTTCCAAGCGCCATTTACCGGCTTCTTTGGCGCCAGCTTCACCTTTGAATTGGATGAAGTCGTCGTAGGCAATCACTTCGGCGCGGATAAAGCCTTTTTCGAAGTCGGTGTGGATCACGCCAGCAGCTTGCGGTGCGGTGGCGCCGACACGGACAGTCCAGGCGCGCACTTCTTCAACGCCGGCGGTGAAGTAAGTTTGCAGGTGGAGCATTTCGTAGCCGGCGCGAATCACGCGGTTCAGGCCAGGCTCTTCCAGGCCCAGGGCCTCGAGGAACATGTCCTTTTCTTCGCCGTCGTCGAGCTCAGCAATTTCCGCTTCAATTTTGTTGCATACCGGTACAACGATCGCGCCTTCTTCTTCGGCAATGGCTTTCACCACGTCGAGCAGCGGGTTGTCTTCAAAGCCGTCTTCAGCCACGTTGGCGATGTACATCACCGGCTTAGTGGTCAGCAGGTGGAAGCCGCGGATAATCGCTTTCTCGTCAGCGCCCATGTTTTTCATCAGGCTGCGGGCGGGCTTGGCTTCGGTGAAGTGGTTGATCAGTTGTTCCAGCAGGGCCTTCTGCGCCACGGCGTCTTTGTCGCCGCCTTTAGCGTTGCGGGTCACTTTCTGCAGTTGTTTTTCGCAGCTATCGAGGTCGGCGAAGATCAGTTCGAGGTCGATGATTTCGATGTCGCGCTTGGGGTCGACGCTGTTGGAAACGTGGATCACGTTTTCGTCTTCAAAGCAGCGCACTACGTGGGCAATGGCGTCGGTTTCGCGGATGTTGGCCAGGAACTTGTTGCCCAGGCCTTCGCCTTTCGAGGCGCCGGCTACTAAGCCTGCGATGTCGACGAATTCCATGGTGGTCGGCAGGATGCGCTTGGGGTTAACGATGGCTGCCAGCGCGTCGAGGCGTGGGTCGGGCATCGGCACAATGCCGCTGTTCGGCTCGATGGTGCAGAACGGGAAGTTCTCCGCCGCGATACCGGATTTGGTCAGGGCGTTGAACAGGGTGGACTTGCCAACGTTAGGCAGGCCGACGATGCCGCAGTTAAATCCCATGGTGTAATCCTCGCGGAAGTGAATTCGCTAAAAAAGAGTGGTCAGGCCTTCTGGCTGTGCAGGAGTTTCATCGCCCGGTTCCATTCCCCGGCGTAAACCTCTGGCAGCACGCCGAGGGCAAAGTCGATGCTGGCATCCAGCTTTTCCTGCTCGCTGCGCGGGGCGCGGCCAAGCACAAAGCCGGACACTTTACTGGCTTCACCGGGGTGGCCAATGCCAAGCCGCAAACGGTGAAAGGTATTCTGATTGCCGAGTTGCGCGATGATGTCGCGCAAGCCGTTATGCCCACCGTGCCCGCCGCCTTGTTTGAATTTGGCAACGCCCGGTGGCATGTCGAGTTCGTCGTGCGCGACCAGAATGGCGTCTACCGGAATGCGGTAGAAACTGGCCATGGCCGCAACGGCCTGGCCACTGCGGTTCATATAGGTCGTGGGAATCAACAGACGAATATCGTGGCCTTGATGGCTGAAGCGCGCCGTCAGACCGAAAAATTTGCGCTCTGCTACTAAGTTGACCCGTTGGGCCGCAGCGAGACGCTCAACAAAAAGGGCCCCCGCGTTATGCCGGGTCTGTTCGTATTCAGCGCCTGGATTACCCAGGCCGACGATCAGTTGTACGGCAGTCACGACAGGAGCCCTTCCTTAGAGCAGGCGAGAATTACTCGGCTGCGCCTTCTTCGTCTTCTTTTGGTACGCGCGAAGCGTGGATGTTGGCTACCGGCAAGTCTTTGCCGTGGGCCAGAGCAACCAGTTCAACGCCAGCTGGCAGAACCAGGTCGGACAGGTGAACGATCTGACCGATTTCAACGTTAGCCATATCAACGTTGATGAATTCCGGCAGGTCTTTAGCTTCGCAGGACACTTCAACTTCAGCGGCGGTGTGGGAAACTTCGCCACCTTGCTGCTTCACGCCAACCGAAGTTTCTTGGTTGATGAAGTGCAATGGAACATGAACGGTCAGTTTCTGGCCAGCAACAACGCGGATGAAGTCAGCGTGCAGTACGTGACCCTTGGCAGGGTGACGTTGCAGAGCTTTGATCACTACAGTTTCAGCAGCGCCACCAACGGTCAGGGTAATGACGTGGCTGTAGGCAGCTTCGTTTTCCAGCAGCTTGGCTACTTCTTTAGCCAGCAGAGTGATGGAAACAGGCGCTTTTTCACCGCCGTAAACTACGGCAGGAACTTGGGCGGCGAGACGACGCAGGCGGCGGCTCGCACCTTTCCCCAGGTCGGAACGCACTTCAGCATTCAGAGTAAAATCGTTCATTTTGTATCTCCAAAATAGCCATGACCGAGTGGCGTTTGCGACCAGCGCCGAACACGGTATGGGCAAAAAAGCCCCGCCCCGGCAGGAATGCCGGGGCGGGGCGCTTTTCGTCAACAAGACATTTCGCGAAGGGCAGGGCCCTTAACGGAACATCGCGCTGATCGATTCTTCATTGCTGATGCGGCGAACCGCTTCGGCAACAACCGGTGCGATATCCAGTTGACGGATACGTGCACAGGCTTGTGCTGCAGCGGACAGCGGGATGGTGTTGGTCACCACCAGCTCGTCCAGCACGGAATTTTCGATATTCTCGATGGCCCGACCCGACAGCACAGGGTGTGTGCAGTAGGCAAAGACCTTGGCTGCGCCATGCTCTTTCAGGGCCTTGGCCGCGTGGCACAGAGTGCCGGCGGTATCGACCATGTCATCGACCAGAATGCAGGTACGCCCTTCGACATCACCGATGATATGCATCACTTCAGAGTGATTGGCTTTCTCACGGCGTTTGTCGATGATCCCGAGGTCCACGCCCAGGGATTTGGCAACGGCACGTGCACGCACGACGCCACCAATGTCCGGGGACACGATCATCAGGTTTTCGAAGCGCTGATCTTCAATGTCATCCACCAGAACCGGGGAGCCGTAGATGTTATCTACCGGAATATCGAAGAAACCCTGAATCTGGTCAGCATGCAGATCAACCGTGAGAACACGGTCGATGCCGACTACGGTAAGCATGTCAGCGACGACTTTCGCGCTGATAGCCACACGTGCGGAACGCGGACGGCGATCCTGTCGGGCATAACCAAAATAAGGAATAACAGCAGTGATACGAGTAGCCGAGGAGCGGCGGAAGGCATCAGCCATCACTACCAGTTCCATCAGGTTATCGTTGGTCGGAGCGCAAGTCGGCTGAATAATGAAAACGTCTTTACCGCGGACATTTTCATTGATCTCGGCTGTAATCTCGCCGTCGGAAAATTTACCGACAGAGATGTCACCGAGAGGGATATGCAGCTGACGTACGACACGCCGAGCCAGATCGGGGTTAGCATTCCCCGTAAAGACCATCATCTTGGACACGCGCAGTACCTGCCGGCTGAGGGTATACCTGGATGAGTATAGAAAATGGCAGGGGCGGCTGGATTCGAACCAACGCATGGCAGGATCAAAACCTGCTGCCTTACCGCTTGGCGACGCCCCTGTAGTGTGCAACTGGATGCCGAGCATCCGCTTCTCAGGACAGTTTTTGTAACCGCTGGTGCAACATCGAAACGTTACAACCTTTAGCAACAAACCCTGGCAGGGAGTCTGGAAGTTGGGCCGCGACTTTATCAGCTTCGGCTTTGTTAGGGAAGCTCCCAAACAAGCAACATCCAGTGCCGGTTAATCTAACTGAAACAAATTTGTTTAGCAAGATCAAAGCGTTACGAACATCTGGGTAACGCCTCTCGACCACCGACTGACAGTCATTACGACCGCCCCGCTCGAGAACGGCCGACAATGTAATCGCGGGAGAATCGCGTGTCAACTCCAGGTCAGAGAAAATTTCTGCTGTGCTGACAGATACTTGCGGTATTGCCACGAGAAACCACGGTTCCTCCAGTTCTACCGGAGTCAGCACTTCGCCCACGCCTTCGGCAAAGGCCGCGTGGCCATGCACAAATACGGGTACGTCAGCGCCCAAGCCGATGCCGATTTCGGCCAGTTGTTCGAGGCTCCAGCCCAATTGCCACAGGTGATTGAGGCCGAGCAGGGTAGTTGCGGCATCGGAACTGCCGCCGCCAATACCGCCGCCCATGGGCAAGCGTTTTTCCAGCCAAATATCCGCGCCCAGCGCGCAGCCACTTTTATTTTTCAGTTGCCGCGCGGCTTTCACGATTAAGTTGCTGTCGTGAGGCACGCCATCGATTTCTGTGTGTAAAACAATTTCGCCGTCGTCGCGCAGAGCAAAGCTCAGCTCATCGCTGTAGTCGAGAAACTGAAAGAGGGTTTGCAGTTGGTGATAACCATCGGCGCGGCGGCCGATGATATGCAGCATCAAATTGAGTTTGGCTGGCGCCGGCAGGGTGAGGCGAGCAGCAGACATCACTTGCCCAGCTGGCGTGGTTGCCAGTCCTTAATCACCAGGGTGACGTCGAGATTGCGGCCATGCAGCTTCATGCGCTCAGGCAGCCAATAGCCGTTCTGTTCGGCGTAGCTGAGGTATTCCACTTGCCAGCCGTCTTGTGTCAGGCGTTGCAGGTGGCTTTCGCTGTCGAGCGTGACATTGCTTTTGCTATCCGGTGCGGGGAGGCCGCGAATCCACCAGGTCAGGTGTGAAATTGGCAATCGCCAACCCAGCTGTTGTTCGAGCAGTTCTTCCGCTGACGCAGCTTGGTAGCGGCCTTGGTTGGCCACTTCCAGGGTGACGTCGCCGGCATGTCCGGTCAGGCGAGCAGCACCGCGCCCCAGCGGGCCGGACAGGCGAATATCGAAATAGTCCTGACGTTGCAGCCAAAACAGCGTGCCGCTGCCCGAATCTTTCGGGGCGCGGATGCCAACCTTGCCGCTGATTTGCCAGCCGTTGAGGGCAACGGTGCGTTCTTTATGGGCCTGCCATTTGGCCGGGTCGCCCTGGCCTTCCAGCGATTCATGGGAGGTGAGGCCTACGCAACCGCTAAGTACGGTGAGCAGGCCAATAACGAGGAGGTGGCGCAAACGCATGGGCTTAAAGCTTCTCGGAACCGGTCAGGCGCTTAAGTGTTTCGCGCAGGATGGTGTTGTCGGGTTGTTCTTTTTGCGCAGCAGCCCAGACTTTTTTCGCCTCGGCCTGTTTGCCATTGGCCCACAGCACTTCGCCGAGGTGGGCCGCCACTTCCGCATCAGGAAAGCGTTCCAGAGCTTGGCGCAACAAGCTCTCTGCTTCATTGAGGTTGCCGGTGCGGTAGTTGGCCCAGCCCAGGCTGTCGAGAATCGCCGGATCATCCGGACTCAACTTGTGCGCTTTCTGGATCAGGTCGCGGCCTTCGGCATAGCGAGTGGTGCGGTCTACCAAGGTGTAACCCAAGGCGTTAAGCGCCATGGAATTATCCGGCTCGCGGCTAAGGATGGTGCGCAGATCTTTTTCCAGCTGGGCGAGGTCGTTGCGCTTTTCCGCCAGCATCGCACGGGTATAGAGCAGATTGAGATCGTCCGGGTATTGCTTGAGCGCTTTTTCAATCACGGCCCAGGCATCGTCGTAGTGCTGACGGCTTGACTGCGCTTCTACCTCGATCAGGTACAGCTGAATGGCGTAATCCGGTTGGCTGTCGCGCGCTTCGGCGAGCAGTTTCGCTGCTTCACCGCTGCGGCCACTGTCGAACAAAATATTGGCTTGGCGCAGTTGTGCCGGCAGGTAGTCATTGCCAGGGCCGACCAGGGCAAACTCCTGCGCGGCGTTGTCTTTCTGGTTTAGCTCTTCGTAGGCGCGGCCGAGGTTGAAGTGGGCGGCGTCGACATGGCTGTTGCGTTCGACCAGGTCTTGCAGATAGCCGATCGCCTCTTCCCAGGCCTGGGCTTCCAGGCAGACCAGTGCCAGGGAGAAACGCAGATCGTCGTCATCCGGGAACTGCTGCACCAGAGAGGCGAACTCAACTTTGGCGTCGTCCAGGCGATTTTGCTCCACAAGCAAGCGGGCATAGGCCAGGCGCAGGCGCTTGTCGTCCGGGTGTTGCTTGATGCCTTTTTCCAGCAGCGGCACGGCTTCATCGCCACGTTTCATACCTTGTAACAGGCGAGCGCGCAGCAGCAACGGCGCCACGTCGTGGGTGGCGGCTTTTTGGTCTTCAAGTAGTTTTAGTGCGGTATCCGGGTGGCCGTCTTGCTGCAAGAGCAGGGCTTTGCCAAACAGCAGTTGGCCGTTGTCCGGGTATTTCACCAGCAGGCGGTCGAAGCTTTGCAGCAGGCCTACACGGGTGTCGGGATCGGTTTCGGCGGCGGAAAGCGCGAGAAAGTCGAAGTGGGTATCGCCCTGGCCTTGCAGGACTTTCTCCATGAAGACCATCGACTCGTCGTAGCGCCCGGCACGCGCCAGTTGAATGGCGGCGGCGCGTTGCGCTTCGAGATTGTCCGGGGCGTTTTTTGCCCAGATCAGCGAGGTTTCCAACGCGGGCTCATCGGCACCCAAGTATTCAGCAATGCGGAACCCACGCTCGGCAACACCGGCATCCTGGGTTTCGTTGGCTTGCTGGATATAGTTTTCCAGGGCGATATCGAAGCGGTTGCGCTGCCCGGCAAGCTCGGCGGTCAGCAGCGAGAGCAGGGTCTCTTCGCTGAACGAGCCATACACTTGAGGTTTGGCAACGGCGGCTGGCGCGGTGTCTTCCACCGGCGGTGTACCGTCCTGCTTGGAAGGACTCAGGCTGGCACAGCCCCCGAGAAACAAGACGGCGGCGAACAATGGCAACGATTTATTCATATATAGGAAAGGGCGACTTACCGGCGGTTTGGGCATCATGACACAAGCCGTGGGGCAAAACCCATGGGGCGAGCGCCTATCTATGGTTGGCTCTGCGCATCACAGGCTACCGACATTTAGGACAATGGTCAGCGGTGGTTGTTCTCAATCTGGTGAAGTAGGACAATTGGCGGCTTCCCGATTCTGTCAGCGACCCTGCATGACCTTTCTTGCCCTTGGTATCAACCATAAGACCGCCTCGGTAGACGTCCGCGAGCGCGTGGCGTTCACCCCGGAGCAGTTGGTTGAGGCATTGCAGCAATTATGTTCGCGCACCGCCAGCCGCGAGGCGGCAATTCTCTCGACCTGCAACCGCAGCGAGCTCTATATCGAGCAAGACAGCCTGACCGCCGACGGCGTGCTGGCCTGGCTGGCGGATTATCACCAACTCAGCCTTGATGAATTACGCGCCTGTGCCTACGTGCATCAGGATGATTCTGCTGTGCGGCATATGATGCGCGTGGCTTCTGGGCTGGACTCCATGGTACTCGGCGAGCCGCAGATTCTCGGCCAGATGAAGTCCGCCTACGCCGTGGCTCGCGAGGCCGGCACCGTTGGCCCGCTGCTCGGGCGTTTGTTTCAGGCCACCTTTAGTACCGCCAAACAAGTGCGCACCGACACGGCCATTGGCGAGAACCCGGTCTCCGTAGCCTTTGCCGCCGTCAGCCTGGCCAAACAGATTTTTTCCAATCTGAACAACAGCTCCGCGCTGCTGATCGGGGCCGGCGAAACCATCACGTTGGTGGCTCGTCATCTCTATGAGCAGGGCGTAAAACGCATCGTCGTTGCCAACCGCACCCTGGAGCGCGCCAGCCAATTGGCTGAGCAGTTCGGCGCCCATGCGGTGCTGCTCTCGGAGATTCCGCAAGAGCTGGTCAGCAGCGATATCGTCATCAGTTCCACCGCCAGCCAGTTGCCCATTCTCGGCAAAGGCGCGGTGGAAAGCGCGCTGAAGCTACGCAAGCACAAGCCAATTTTTATGGTCGATATCGCCGTGCCACGCGACATCGAGCCGGAAGTGGGCGAGCTGGATGACGTCTATCTATATACCGTCGACGATCTCCATGACGTGATCGCCGAGAACCTGAAAAGCCGCCAAGGTGCCGCCCAGGCCGCCGAAGAACTGGTGGCAATCGGCACCAGTGACTTTATGTCGCGACTGCGTGAACTGGCCGCTGTTGATGTACTCAAGGCCTACCGGCAACAGGCTGAACGCTTGCGTGATGACGAGTTGGCTAAGGCCCAGCGCATGCTCGCCAATGGCACGTCGGCCGAAGAGGCATTGGCGCAATTGGCCCGCGGCCTGACTAATAAGTTGCTGCACGCCCCCAGCGTGCAACTGAAAAAACTCTCGGCCGACGGGCGCATTGATGCGCTGACCGTGGCTCAGGAACTCTTTGCGCTCGACGAGAGCACCACGGATAAAGCCCCGCAATGAAAGCGTCACTGCTAAACAAACTGGACATGATCCACGACCGCTACGAGGAACTGACGGCGCTGCTTGGCGACGCCGAAGTGATCAGCGATCAGAGCAGATTTCGCGCGTATTCCAAGGAATACGCCGAGGTCGAGCCGGTGGTGCAGTTGCTGGTCGAGTTCCGCAAAGTCACCGCCGATATGCAAGGCGCCCAGGCGTTGCTCAAAGACAGCGACCCGGATATGCGCGAAATGGCCGAGCAGGAAGTGGCCGACAGCAAAGAGCAACTGGCCGACCTGGAAGCGCGTCTGCAACGCATGCTGCTGCCCAAAGACCCCAACGACGGGCGCAACGTATTTCTTGAAGTGCGCGCCGGCACGGGTGGCGACGAGGCGGCGATTTTCGCCGGCGACCTGTTCCGCATGTACTCGCGCTACGCCGAAAAGCGCGGCTGGCGGGTGGAGATTTTGTCCGAGAACATCGGCGAGCACGGCGGCTATAAAGAAGTGATCGCCCGCGTTGAAGGTGACAACGTTTACGCCAAGCTCAAGTTCGAGTCCGGTGCGCACCGCGTCCAGCGGGTGCCGGAAACCGAATCCCAAGGCCGTATCCATACCTCGGCATGCACCGTGGCCGTTTTGCCCGAGCCCGATGAGCAGCAAGCCATCGAGATCAATCCGGCAGACCTGCGCGTCGACACCTACCGCTCCTCCGGTGCCGGTGGTCAGCACGTAAACAAAACCGATTCGGCCATTCGTATCACCCACTTGCCGTCCGGCATCGTTGTCGAGTGCCAGGAAGAGCGTTCGCAGCATAAGAACCGCGCCAAGGCCATGGCCTGGTTGTCGGCCAAGCTTAACGATCAGCAGGAAGCGGCCGCGCACAAAGAGATCTCTGATACCCGCCGTTTGCTGGTGGGTTCCGGCGACCGCTCCGAGCGTATTCGCACCTATAACTTTCCCCAGGGGCGGGTGACCGATCACCGCGTCAACCTGACCCTCTATAACCTCGACGATGTGTTGGCCGGTGGCGTTGATGCGGTGATTGAGCCGCTGCTCAGCGAATACCAGGCCGACCAATTGGCCGCACTGGGCGACTGACCCGTGAGTGGCCAAGGCAGCGCCTCAAGCATTCAAAACCTGCTGAACAGTGTGGCCCTGCCTGGCTCAGACACTGCGCAGTTGGATGCCGAGTTGTTGTTGGCGGCCGTACTGGGTAAACCGCGTAGCTATCTGCGTACCTGGCCGGAGCGCGAGTTGAGTGCTGAACAATTGCAGCACTTTCAGGCCGCCATCCAGCGCCGTCAGCAGGGCGAGCCGGTGGCTTATATTCTCGGTCAGCAGGGCTTCTGGAGCCTGGATCTGGAAGTGGCGCCGCACACGTTGATCCCGCGTCCGGATACTGAGCTGCTGGTGGAAACCGCGCTTGAGCTGCTGCCCCACAACCCCATCGCTGCCCTCGACCTGGGTACTGGCACCGGCGCAATTGCCCTGGCCTTAGCCACTGAGCGGCCGGGCTGGAGGGTCACCGGCGTCGACCGCGTACCAGAAGCCGTGGCCCTGGCCGAACGCAATCGCAGCCGTCTGAAATTGGGCAATGCGCAGTTTGCCGAGAGCCATTGGTTTAGCGCTGTCGCTGGACACACCTTTGCCTTGATCGTCAGCAACCCACCCTATATCGCCGCAGACGATAAACACCTGGCTGAAGGCGATGTGCGCTTCGAACCGTCCAGCGCGCTGGTGGCGGGCATCGATGGGCTGGATGATATTCGCCTGATTATTCAGCAAGCCCCCGCGCACTTGGTGGCGGGCGGCTGGCTATTGTTGGAACACGGTTTTGACCAGGCTGCCGCCGTCCGTGAGCTGTTGGCAGCGCAAGGCTTTACAGCTATCGAAAGCCGCCGCGATTTGGCCGGCCATGAACGAATCAGCCTGGGGCGGTACGCCAATGCATGACTCACTTAACGATGAAGCGCTGCTGCGTTACAGCCGGCAGATCTTGCTTAGTCAGATCGATATCGACGGCCAACTGCGCCTGAACAACAGCCGAGCATTGATTGTTGGTTTGGGTGGTTTAGGCTCGCCAGTGGGCTTGTATTTGGCAGCAGCTGGCGTCGGCGAATTGCACCTGGCCGATTTCGATACGGTTGATTTGACCAACCTGCAACGGCAAATCGCCCACGACACGGCGAGCATTGGCCAGAGCAAGGTCGACTCCATGAGCGCCCGTTTGTTGGCCATCAACCCACACCTGAAACTCCACGCCCACCGCAGCGCACTGGATGCCGATAGCTTGGCCGCTGCGGTTGAGGCGGTGGACCTGGTGCTGGATTGTTCGGATAACTTCGGCACCCGCGAGGCGGTAAACGCGGCGTGCGTGGCGGCGAAAAAGCCGCTGGTTAGTGGCGCCGCGATTCGCCTGGAAGGCCAGCTTTCCGTGTTTGATCCGCGTCAGCCCAACAGCCCTTGCTACCACTGCTTATACGGGCACGGCAGCGAGGCCGAGCTAACCTGCAGCGAAGCCGGCGTCGTCGGCCCGTTGGTGGGGGTGGTTGGTTCGTTGCAAGCGTTGGAGGCGTTAAAACTGCTGGCCGAGTTTGGTGAGCCGCTGGTAGGCCGTTTGTTGTTAATTGACGCACTGGGCTCACGCTTTCGCGAGCTGCGGGTTAAACGCGACCCGGACTGCACCGTGTGTGGCGGCGCTCATGAGTAAAGGCGCGCCCATTGGTGTGTTCGACTCCGGCGTGGGCGGATTGTCGGTGCTGCGCGAAATTCAAACGCTGTTGCCAAACGAAACCCTGTTGTATGTCGCTGACAGCGGCCATGTGCCCTACGGTGAAAAGACTGCCGAGTTTATCCGCCAGCGCAGCACGGTTATTACGGATTTTCTTCTGGAACAGGGCGCCAAAGCGATAGTGGTTGCGTGCAACACGGCCACTGCAGCAGCCATTGTCGAGCTGCGGGCGCAGTACCCTGATCTGCCCATTATTGGTATGGAGCCAGCCGTAAAGCCGGCAGCGGCGGCTACCCGCAGTGGCGTGGTCGGGGTGCTGGCCACCACTGGCACTTTGCAGAGCGCCAAGTTCGCGGCATTGCTCGACCGTTTTGCCAGTGATGTACGGGTTATCACTCGCCCTTGTCCTGGCTTGGTGGAATTAATTGAAGCCGGCGAATTGCACAGCGAGGTCACTCGCCAACTGCTGCACAGTTATGTCGATCCGCTGCTGGCCGAGGGCTGCGACACGCTGATTCTCGGCTGCACCCATTACCCTTTTATCAAGCCGCTTTTACTGGAATTGGTGCCGCCGTCAGTGACCCTGATCGACACCGGTATGGCGGTGGCCAAGCAGCTGCAACGGCTGCTTGGCGAGCGTGATCTTCTGTCTCAGGGGCCGGCGCAATGTACGCAATTGTGGTCAAGTGGAAATAGTTCGAACCTATTTCTGGTACTGCCGCTCCTACTTGGCAGGGAGGCCAGGGTTAATCCGCTGCTGCGTTAGTGGCACGGGGGCTCTGGCACTATCACAGGCCGGAAACGTCAGCGTTTCAACAGGCATTTCTGTGTAGGACAGCGCCTTCCGTTTATAGCCAACATTTCTATAATCAAGCCCAAATGCAGGTCTTGTGATCAACCTGATACAAAAGGAAGTTGAGATGAAGTTGATTTCTTTGGTTGCCGCTGCAGCCGTATCCCTTGGTATTTCCTTCTCCGCACAAGCTGCTGACGTGACCGTCGCCATTGGTCAGTCAGGTGACTCCACAGCTGTCGTGCGCCTAGCCACCCAATTTGATTTCGGCACCAGCTGGTGGCAGAGCGATGTCGGCCGTCTGACCGGCTATTGGGACGCTGGGTATACCTATTGGGACGGGGATAAAACCTCCAGTAACCACAGCGTGTCTTTCTCCCCGGTATTTGTTTACGAATTCGCTGGAGAGAACGTACGTCCTTATGTGGAAGCCGGTGTCGGCGTGGCGCTGTTTGCCAAGACCGAACTGGAAAGCAACGACTTGGGCTCGTCCTTCCAATTTGAAGATCGCTTGGGCGTTGGCCTGCGCTTTGCCGGTCAGGAAGTGGGGCTGCGTGCCATCCATTACTCCAATGCCGGGATCAGCCAGCCGAACGATGGTGTAGAGGCCTACACCGTGCACTATCGCGTCGCCTTCTAACTTGGACAGGCCTAACGAACAAAGCCCGGTTTAATACCGAGCTTAGGTGCCTAAGAAACCCCCGCCATAGAGCGGGGGTTTTTGTTTTTGTGGCTTATGGGCAGGCACCAGCTGCGCACCGTTTCGCTAGCACCTCGCCTGTTTAGTTTTGCGCCACCTTCTGTTCATGGGCGTTGAGCAGCTCTTTGGCATGCGCTACTTCCAGCGCCTCCATGGCATTGATGGGCTTAAGCGCTACGGCTTGTTTGAGGTGTTGAATGGCTTTGGCTTCCTCATCGTCGCCATACACATAGCTCAATGCGTTGGCGTATTCGTAATGGCCAATGGGCAGGTTGTTGGCTTCTTTAAAGGACTGGGCGAAGTAGGTTTCCATTTTGTCCGAGCTGACGCCGTAGGTCATTTTGCCCACCAGCTTGCCGACCTTGCGTATCACCCCGGCCTCATAGCCGCCGTACAGCGCCAGAGCAAAAGGTTGGTCGGGTTGTTTGGCCAGTAGGGCATCGAGTTCTTTGGGGATCTGGCTGGTGTAGCCGCGCTTGAGTACCACCGGCACTGACAGTTCTTCACCTAGGCGCGCTTTGGCATAGACGCGACCAAATTGCGCCACGGTATCGGCCTGCACCAGCTCGCCGGCCTTGTCGGTGTAGTCGATGACTTCTTCCAGCAGACGATGTTTTTCTGCTTGGTCCGGCACCAGGAACATGGCGTACACCACTTGGGCAAACATCGCCGGAATCTGCCCGCCAACGCCTAAGGCCAGACCTTCTTTTTTCGCTTGGGCAAAATCGCCTTTAAACATCAGGCGCCAAACGTTTTGCAGTTTCTGCGCGTAAATCTCGGCTTCTTCCGGTTTGCCGGTAAAGCCAGTGCCGCCGGCGACGGTCATTTCCAGTGCTTTTGGATAGGTGGTGGCCATTTTGATCACCCAGTCCGCATCGGGGAATGGGTAGTTATCGCCAAAGCCACGGGTCAACTGCGGCCACGCTTGGCGCAGCTTGTCGCCGGAGTAGTCGTAGCCACTCTGGTCGTAGGGGAAGGCTTTCCATTGTTGGTCTGCCACAGCTACGAGGCTGCACAGCATGAGCAGGGCAAGGAGTAAAGGGCGCATGACAAGTACCTGTTTTTGTTAGAGGTTCACACGCCGATCATAGGTCGCAGGGCAGGGCGACCAACCCCCATCCTAGGAATGGCTGTCCTTTTGCTGGAACTGGCGGCGGTATTGGTTGGGCGACAGTTCTGTGTGCTGACGGAACAACCGGGCGAAGAAGCTGGCGTCGTCGTAGCCCACTTCGTAGCTGATGGTCTTGATGCTTTTGCGCGTGGCGCTAAGCAGGCCTTTGGCTGTTTCGATCCGTAACCGTTGTAGGTAGTGCAGCGGTTTATCGCCAGTGGCCGTTTGAAAACGGCGCATAAAGTTGCGAATGCTCATGCCGTGTTGGCGGGCTACGTCTTCAAAGCGGAATTTTTCCGCGAAGTTTTCTTCAAGCCATTGCTGAATCTGCAGGATGGTCACGTCCTGATGCAGCTTCTGCCCGCCAAAGCCGATGCGCCCTGGCGTGTAGTTGCGCTGCACTTCGTAGAGGATGTCGCGGGCCACCGCCTGCGCCACGCTGGCGCCGCAGAAGCGCTCAATCAGGTACAGGTAAAGATCGCAGGCCGAAGTGGTGCCGCCGGCGCTATAAAGATTGTCCGCATCGGCCAGGTGTTTTTCCTGATTCAGCAACACCTTGGGGAAGCGTTCGCTGAACTCGCGGAAAAACCGCCAATAAGTGGTGGCTTCTTTGCCATCCAAAAGGCCTGCCTGCGCAATCCAGAACACGCCCATGGCCTCACCGCAGATCACGCTACCAGCGGCGTGCTGTTTGCGCAGCCAGGTGAAAATTTGCGGGTAGCGTTGGCAGAGCACGTCGAAGTCGCCCCAGTAAGCCGGAAGGATGATGATGTCTGCCGGCTCCAGACCGCCGCTGACCGGCAATACCACGTCGCTAAAACTGGGTACTGACTGGCCGTCGGGGCTCACCAGATGAATGTCGAAGGCGGGCGTTAGACCCAGGCCTAGTTGGCGGCCGTAACGGAGGCTGGCCATATGAAAAAAATCTTTGGCTTGCATGAGGGTGGAGGCGAACACGCCCTCAATGGCCAGGATGGCGACGCGCTTGAGTGCGCTGGACTGAGCAGTTGGCATGGATGCTTATTCTTATTAGGGGATAGTGGTCAGTGGCTGGCTGGATCGTCTTATTTTTTGTCGCATGTGTCCAGTGTGTCGGAACGTTGGACTGCCCTACAGTCGAGCCCTTGCCAATATCGGCGTAGACGTATTTCGGTGGGTAAAACAATGATTCCTAGAACCCTCTTCAGCTCCGAGCACGAGCTGTTCCGTGACAGCGTGCGCAAATTTCTTGAACAGGAAGCCGTGCCTTATCACGCGCAATGGGAGAAGGACGGGCATATCGACCGTGCGCTGTGGAACAAGGCGGGCGAGGCCGGCATGCTGTGTTCGCATCTGCCGGAGGAATATGGCGGCATGGCTGCGGATTTTCTCTATAGCACCGTGGTAATTGAAGAAATCAGTCGTCTTGGCTTGAGCGGCATCGGTTTTTCACTGCATTCCGATATCGTCGCGCCGTACATCCTGCATTACGGCTCTGAACACCTGAAACTCAAATACCTGCCCAAGCTCGTGTCGGGCGAAATGGTCACCGCTATCGCCATGACTGAGCCAGGCGCCGGTTCCGATCTGCAGGGGGTGAAAACCACGGCGGTATTGGATGGCGACGAGTATGTGATCAATGGCTCGAAGACCTTTATTACCAATGGCTTCCTGGCTGATCTGGTGATTGTCGTCGCTAAGACCGATCCTAAAGCCGGCGCGAAAGGGACCAGTCTTTTCCTGGTTGAAGCCGGCACGCCGGGCTTCGCCAAAGGCAAGCGCCTGGAAAAGGTCGGTATGAAGGCGCAGGACACCTCCGAACTGTTCTTCCAAGATGTGCGCGTACCTAAGGAAAACTTGCTCGGCCAGGCCGGCATGGGCTTCGCCTATTTGATGCAGGAACTGCCACAAGAGCGTTTGACCGTGGCGCTTGGCGCGCTGGCTAATGCCGAAGCGGCGCTGAAGTGGACGCTGGACTACACCCGTGAGCGTAAAGCGTTTGGCAAATCCATCAGCGACTTTCAGAACACCCGCTTTAAGTTGGCCGAAATCGCCACAGAAGTGCAGGTAGGGCGCGTATTTGTCGACCGCTGCCTGGAGCAGCACTTGGAAGGCAAGCTGGATGTGCCGACCGCCGCCATGTGCAAATACTGGACGACCGATCTGCAATGCAAGGTGCTGGATGAGTGTGTGCAGTTGCACGGCGGCTACGGCTATATGTGGGAGTACCCAGTGGCGCGTGCTTGGGCTGACGCGCGGGTGCAGCGGATTTATGCGGGGACCAACGAAATCATGAAAGAGATTATTTCGCGGTCGCTGTGATGTTCTGTTGAATAAAAAAGCCCGGCGTTACTGCCGGGCTTTTTGTTTTTCTGGTGGCTTAGGGCGCCGGGTTTGGCTGCGCTTTGTGAATAGCATCAATCTGTGCGTACAACTCTGCGCTGAGGGTGAGGTCAGCGCTGGCGAGGTTGCTTTCCAGCTGTTCCAGGCTGGTCGCGCCAATGATGTTGCTGGTCACAAAGGGCTGAGCGGTAACAAATGCCAGCGCCATCTGCGCCGGATCCAGACCGTTCTCACGGGCCAGTGCGACATAGCGCGAGCAGGCCTCTTGCGCTTGTGGGTTGGTATAGCGGGTGAAACGGCTGAACAGGCTGATGCGTGCATCGGCCGGGCGGGCGCCGTTTTCGTACTTGCCCGAAAGCATGCCAAACGCCATTGGCGAGTAGGCGAGCAAGCCACATTGTTCGCGCAGCGACACCTCGGCCAAGCCGACTTCAAAGCTGCGGTTGAGCAGGTTGTAGGGATTCTGAATGGACGCTGGGCGGGGCAAGCCAAGTTGCTCGGATAACTGCAGAAACTTCATGGTGCCCCACGGTGTTTCGTTGGACAGACCGACGTGGCGAATTTTGCCGGCTTTCACTTGTTCGTCCAGCGCCTCGAGAATTTCGGCGATCGGTGTGAAGTCTTGTTCTTTATGTTGGTAGCCAAGTTGCCCGAAAAAGTTGGTGCTGCGCTCGGGCCAGTGCAACTGATAGAGGTCGATGTAATCGGTTTGCAGGCGTTTCAGGCTGGCATCAACGGCAGCAACAATATGGGCGCGGTTGTGTTTGAGTTGACCGTCGCGAATGTAATCAATGCCATTGCCTGGGCCGGCAATCTTGCTGGCGAGGATCCAGTCGCCGCGATTACCGCGCGCTTTAAAGTAATTGCCGATGATTTGTTCGGTGCGACTGTAAGTTTCAGCGCGCGGCGGCACCGGGTACATTTCTGCGGTATCGATAAAGTTAACGCCAGCGGCGCGGGCCTGATCGATTTGCTCGAAGGCCTGTTCCTGCGTGTTTTGCTCGCCCCAAGTCATGGTGCCCAGACAGATTGCGCTGACATCGAGATCGGTGCGGCCGAGCTTACGAAACTGCATGAATTTCTCCTCGTGCAAAAGGCACATCAAATCAGGTTGATATTTTTCCTGCAATCGGCATAATTCCGCAGCTGTTTTCAGCAGGGGATGCCTAGCCTGCTTGAACTCGCCGTACGGACGTGATGACCCGAGCCCCCGATAGCGTCCGTCTCTGGCTGCCTTTGCTTGTCAAAGTGCGCACAATTCAGTAAGATCCGCCGTCTTATTTTCAGGGCGGCCCCTGAGGCTATTAAAGAATGAAAACTTTTACTGCTAAACCGGAAACTGTTCAGCGCGACTGGTTTGTCGTCGACGCTGCAGGTCAGACTCTGGGTCGTCTGGCCACAGAAATCGCTAGTCGTCTGCGTGGCAAACACAAAGCCGAATACACGCCTCACGTTGATACCGGTGACTACATCGTTGTTATCAATGCTGAGCAAGTACGTGTAACCGGTGCCAAGACCACTGACAAAATGTACTACTCTCACTCCGGTTTCCCGGGTGGCATCAAGTCGATCAACTTCGAAAAGTTGATCGCCAAGGCGCCTGAGCGTGTGATCGAGACCGCGGTTAAAGGCATGCTGCCGAAGAACCCGTTGGGTCGCGACATGTACCGTAAGCTGAAAGTGTACAAGGGTGCTGTTCACCCACACACTGCTCAGCAGCCCCAAGAACTGAAGATTTAACGGAATAGTTCATTATGTCGGCGACTCAAAATTACGGCACTGGCCGTCGCAAGACTGCAACCGCTCGCGTTTTCCTGCGTGCAGGTACTGGCAAGATCTCCATCAACAACCGCACTCTGGAAAACTTTTTCGGTCGCGAAACTGCCCGCATGGTAGTTCGTCAACCGCTGGAGCTGACTGAGACTGTTGAAAAGTTCGACATCTACGTCACCGTTCTGGGTGGTGGTGTTAGCGGCCAAGCTGGCGCAATCCGTCACGGTATCACTCGCGCTCTGATGGACTATGATGAAGCTCTGCGTCCTGCCCTGCGCAAAGCTGGTTACGTCACTCGTGACGCCCGCGAAGTTGAACGTAAGAAAGTCGGTCTGCGTAAAGCGCGTAAGCGTCCGCAGTACTCGAAGCGTTAATTCGCTCTTCGTTCAAAAGCGCCCAGTCTCCCAAAGGAGCTGGGCGTTTTTTATGGGCGAAAGTATTACTTGCGACAACTTGCCGCATGCGCTAATCCCGCGTCCGACAAGGCTTCTAGCCATTTTGTATCCAGTAATTGCCTTGTCAGAAATGGGGCTTTTCTTTACCATTTGGCAAATTTTTTGCGCGGCTTGAATTTTACTTAGTAGACGCCTGAACAACAGGCCACAAAGCTGATGGGAGACGACTGAATGAGCAATGACGGCGTGAATGCAGGCCGGCGT